>CAVSKS010000001.1:0-221005 GCA_963728605.1 uncultured Chloroflexia bacterium
CCGGGGTGCCACTGTCGTTGTCGCCGAGCATGATGCCGATGCTTGCGCCGATGACGACGTCGTGGCCGTCGAGCCGGAACGGGGTGGCAAGGTGCTCGAGGATCCGGTTGGCAACCGCGCGGGCTTCGCCCGGGTCGGTGAGGTCCTCGAGCAGGACGGTGAATTCGTCGCCGCCGAGTCGAGCCGCCGTGTCGCCCGGCCGGACGGCCGCCTGGATCCGATGGCCCACCTCGACGAGCAGCTCGTCGCCAACCTTGTGGCCGAGCGTGTCGTTGATGACCTTGAAGTCGTCGAGATCGATGAACAGCACGCCGATCGCCGCCCCGCCGATCGTGGTGACCGGGCGACGCCGGCGCGCGAGGGCATGGTCCAGGCGGTCACCGAACAGTGCCCGATTCGGCAGGCCGGTGAGCGAGTCGTGGAGGGCCTGGTGTTCGAGCTGCTCCTCGAGGCGCTTGCGAGCCGAGATATCGCGCGCGATCACCGACATGCCTGCCAGGTCCCCGTCGATCGTCCGGACGGGCGACAGCGTGAGCATCGCGTCGATGCGTTCACCGGTCACCGACCGGATGACCGTTTCGAAACGGTCGACGCTCTCGCCGTGCGCAACCGCGTCCAGGTGGAGGCCGGCCTCCTCTTGATGATCCGGCGGGAACAGGTCGACCGCAGGTGTCCCGACCACGGTCGACTTGGATAGCCCGAAGGCGCGCTCCGCGCCTTCATTCCAGGTCACGATCCGGCCGCTGCGGTCGACCGACAGGATTGCGTCGTCCGCGGAGGCGACGATCGAGGCCAGCTCCGCACTCGCCTGCATCGCCTGGGCCAGGCGGCGATTGGAGCTGAACAGGCGCCGCCCGAACCACGCGGTCAGGACGACGATCAGGATGGCGAGCGGACCAACCGTCACCAGCAGGTTGAGCTGGGCGCGATTGACGTCGGCGTACAGCTCGGTTGTCGGGCTCACCGTCACGGCATAGGCCGTGCCATCGAGGATGGGTCGTGCCTCAAAACGAACGGCGCCAGATGCCGTTTCGTACTGACCGCTCGTCGACCCTTCGAGGATGTGGCCGATCGCGGCCTGCCAGCCGTCGCCACCCCGCGCCACCGCCATCGGAAAGTCGGCGGTGTCGGGATCGGCGGGCAGGCCCGCGGCCGCCCGGAACTGGACGATGTCCGGGTGGACGAGGAGGCGACCGTCGTTGGTCAGCACGAACGTCGACCCTGCCTGGCCGAACGGATGCCTCTCGAGGGCCTCGCCGAATGCGGCGATCGGCAGCTCGAAGTGGAGAAGACCGCCGACGCCGTCAGCGTCGATGATGGGGGTCGCGAGGCCGAAGACCCAGCGTCCGCTGTCCGGAGAGATGTAGGGATCGGTACGGATTGCGTGGTCGTCGGGGACGGCAAGGGCCGGGGCGAAGGCCGGGTTGTTCAGGCTCTCGTCTGGCGAGAGGTCCTCGACCGCGGCGATCGCGCCGCCGTTGTACCGCGCCATCTCGACGCCATCGCGGCGGATCAGGCAGATCTCGTCCACGGCATATCGCTGGCCGGTGTACTGGATGGCACGCTCGAGCATTGCTCGCTGCCTGCCCTCGAGAGCCGTGCTGGGTGACCGCAGCGCGTCGGCGAAGACGATGTTGCGGCTCGCCAGTCGGAGGTCGCGGGTTGCCGAAGCGAGCACGTCGTCGACTGCCGCTGCCTGGTCGCCGGCATGACCGGCCAGGCGTGTGTCGGCCTCATTGGTGATCTGCTCGCTGATCCGGAGGACGACGATTCCGCCGGCAACCAGCGACAGCGCCGCGACCAGCGTCACGAGGACCGCGACCGGATGCGCGCGCAACGCGCGCGTCGACCCCGCCGAGCCAGTGAAGGGCACGCGCGTAGACATGCCGCGAAATCTAGGGTTGGATGATCGCCCGGGATGCGACCCGACAGTCGGCCCCGGGGTGGGCCGATCGTCCTACCGCACGCGCGCCAGATGGACCAGGGCCCGTGGATGCTACCCGTTCAGAAACGCGTCGAAGGCGGCCTGGTCCTCGATCGTCACGAAGATCTCGGCGATCCCGTCCCCGTCGAGGTGGTAGATCCGGACCGCCCGCCAGTTGTGGCTTCGGCCGCCGCGGGTGGCGCTGAACGTGGTGAGATCGGCGCCGTGCGCTTCGCTCGACAGGACGTCGTGGGTGTCGGCTGACGGTGGGCCGTCGAGGAACGTGGGAAAGCGCCGGAAGAACGCCATCACCTCGTCGCGGCCGCGGAACGTGCCGGCCGCCGGGTTGTCGCCCGGGAAGTGGTAGACGACCTCGTCGGCCAGCAGTGACACGACCGTCTCGCCGTCGCGGGCGGCCAGCGCGGCCGTCAGCCGCCGGATGACATCGGCGACGATCCGGCTGCGCGCCTCCGGGTCGTTTGCCGCCACGACCCTAGGGTCGGACGAGGTCGTCGTAGGCGTCGGGCCGGCGGTCGCGGTAGAACTGCCACGTCTGGCGGACCTCGGTGATCTTGTCGAGGTCCATGTCCCGGACGATGAGCTCCTCGTCGTGGGCACTGCCCAGCTCGCCGATGAACTGGCCGCGCGGGTCGACGAAGTACGACTGGCCGTAGAAGTCGTCGTCGCCGATGTCCTTCTCGATCCCGACCCGGTTGATCGTGCCGACGAAGTAGCCGTTCGCCACCGCGTGCGAGACCTGCTCGATCCGCCACAGGTATTCGCTGAGGCCGCGTGAGGTGGCCGATGGGATGAACACCATCTCCGCACCGTTGAGGCCGAGTGCCCGGGCGCCTTCGGGGAAGTGGCGGTCGTAGCAGATGTACACGCCGACCTTGCCGACCGCGGTCTCGAAGACCGGATAGCCCATGTTCCCGGGCCGGAAATAGAACTTCTCCCAGAAGCCCTTGACGTGGGGGATGTGCGTCTTGCGGTACTTGCCCAGGTACGTGCCGTCGGCGTCGATCACCGCGGCGGTGTTGTAGTAGATCCCCGATGCCGTCCCGTCTTCCTCGTACATCGGCACGACCAGGACCATCCCGGTCTCCTTGGCCAGCGCCTGCATCCGGACCGTCGTGGGTCCGTCGGGGATCAGCTCCGTGTATGAGTAGTACTGGGGATCCTGGACCTGGCAGAAGTAGGGCCCGTAGAACAGCTCCTGGAAGAGCATGACCTGGGCGCCCTGCTTCGAGGCCTCGTGGGCCGCCTGCTCATGCTTCTGGATCATCGACTCCTTGTCGCCGGTCCAGCTGGCCTGCAGGAGCGCTCCTCGGACGATGCGCGGCATCTCGACCCTCACTCAATCGGTAGTCGGCGAAGTCGGAAGGTTGAGAGGGTACACCGGCGACCCACCGTCGGATGCTTCGTTTGCAAGGGGACTGGCACTTGCGCCGATGGGTCGCGAGAGGCGTCTCGCCATCGGCCGAACGGACACTCGGGCGATGACCAGCTCGCCATCTCCTGCCGCCACGATTCCCGCTCCGGTCGTGGCCGCCGTCGAGGCGGGCGCGGAGGCGACCCGGACGGCTACTCGCGCGGCAGGTCGCGAAACGCTGCCGACCGGCACTGCCCTCGCCCGGGGGCGTGGAGCGACCGCCGCCGCGATTGCCGGGTTGTTCGGGTTCCTCGCGATCTTCGGGCTCGTGCGGACGCATCGGAGCGAGGCGGCGGACCTGGCCATCACCCTGCGGCTGCAGCGCCGCCACCATCCGCTCCTCGACCGACTGATGGCCGTCGCCTCGTGGCCGGGGTTCCCGCCCCAGAGTCGCCTGATGCCGCCGTCGATCATGGCCGCGTTGTGGCTGTTGCGGTTCCGGATCGAGGCAGCGTTCCTCTTCCTGGGCTGGTGCACCGGCGGGCTGTCCACGCTCGTCAAGGCGTTCATGAAGCGGCCACGGCCGATCGCCGGTACGGACCTGCGGGTGGTGACGGCGCCGCTCGGCGGATCGAGCTTCCCCAGCGGCCACGTCATCACCTATGTCGGGACGTACGGCTTCGCCGCTTATCTCGCCCACACCCTGATCCGTCCGCGCGGGTTCCGCCGCGCGATCGTCGCCGCGCTGGCCGGGCTGGTCGCCCTCGTCGGCCCGAGCCGGATCTACCAGGGCCACCATTGGGCGACCGACGTCTCGGCGTCGTACCTGCTGGGGACCAGCTACTTGATCGGGTTGATCGAGGTCTACCGCCGGGTCAAGCGCCGTGCCGGCCCGCGCGAGGACGTCGAGCGGTGGCTGGCGCGCTGATGACAAGACCGTCGCGCCGCATCAGGGTCATCTGGAACGCGACCGCCGGATCGAAATCGCGGGTCACGGCGTTGCGGCTCACCCGGGAGCAGATGCTCGACCTCCTGGCGCGCCATGGCCTCGGCGACGAACTGGTCGAAACCAGGACGCCGGAAGAGGCCATCGCTCAGGCCAGCGAAGCTGCGGCATCGGGCTACGACATCGTCGTCGCGGCCGGCGGCGACGGCACGATCGGTCGGGTCGCGGACGCACTGCTGGGGACGGAGACCGCGCTCGGCATCCTGCCGTTGGGCACGATCATGAACATCCCCCGGATGCTCGGCATTCCGCGTGAGCTCGAGCCCGCCGCGGCCATCATCGCCAACGGCACCGTCCGCCCGATCGACATCGGCGAGGCAGCCGGTCGAACGTTCTACGAGGCCGGCTCGGTGGGCATGAACGCCGCGATCTTCCGCGAGGCGCAGCGGTTTGACGAGGCCAAGTGGTCGTCGGTCGTGCGCACCATCTGGGTCGCGATCCGATACCGCCCGGCCCGGATGGAGATCCGGCTGGACGATCGGACCGTCCGAACCCGGGCGCTGATGGTGACCGTCTCGAACGGGCCTTTCACCGGGGCGGGGATGACGGTCGCCCCCGGCGCCCGGCTCGACGACGGCCGGTTCGACGTCCGCGTCTTCCGCCGCTTCTCGAAGTGGCAGCTCATCCGGCACCTGCTGTCGATCGCCTTCGGCCGCTATCGCTATGCACCGCAGGTTTCGACCTACCGCTCGAAGCGGATCCAGGTCAGCAGCGTCCATCCACTGCCCTGCCGGGTCGATTCGCACGACCTCGGCGTCACCCCGATCGAGTTCGAGGTCCGGCCGGGAGCACTCAGCGTGGTCGTGGAGGCTCCCAACTCGGCTGGTGCGGAGGCGGCGCCGGCATCGAGCGCGATCGGCTGACACCGGCTCCTGGGCGATCAGCCGCCGGCCGGTACCGCTTCGGCCTTCTTCTCCATCCACCACTCGGTGAACTCCCGGCACTTGCCGGCGTCGTCGAACTTGCAGACGAAAATGTTGCTGTACGAGGTGGCCTTGCCCGGGTAGCGGCTCTCGCCGATCGCGACGAACGTGTCGCCATCGACGGCCAGCGGCCGGTACTCGGCCTCCCACGAATTGGGGCTGTCGGGCTGCTCGAGCCAGCCATCGGCGATCTGCCTGGCGCCGACCTCCGGGTCGCCATACGGGCTGTAGCGGTACTGCGCGTCGTCGCTGAACAGGGCCTCGATGTCGGCCCGGTCGTTCGAACGCCAGGCGTGGCGGTAGGCGTCCAGCCAGCGGGCAAATCCGGCGCGATCCACGGGTTCTCACCTCCAGCGAGCAGGGACTTGGGGGAATGTAACCAGTATCGTCTACTACACCGGTTAGCGTGTCAAGCGCCCGCCGCCCCGCTACCCTGCTCCGATCAGCCCACCCCGGGAGGACCACCGTGACCTCGACCACCGAAACCCTTCGCCGCACCCTCGAGCTCGCGACGACCTTCCTGGAGACCCTGCCCGAACGCCCGGTCGCCCGGCCGGTCCCCGTCGCCGAGCTCCGCGAGGCCTTCGACGACACCCTGCCGGATGGCAGAACGGATCCCATGGCCGTCATCGAGTCGCTGGCCCGGCAGGCCGACGCGGGTCTCGTGGGCAGCGCCGGGCCACGCTACTTCGGGTTCGTCGTCGGGGGGTCGCAGGCGGCGCCGCTGGCGGCGGACTGGCTGACCTCGGCGTGGGACCAGAACACCGGCCTGTACGTGCTGTCGCCGGCTGCGGCCGTCGTCGAGGAGATCTGTGCCGGGTGGTTGGTGGACCTGTTCGGCCTGCCCGACGGAACGAGCGTCGGGTTCACGACCGGGGCGACGATGGCCAATTTCACGGCTCTCGCCGCGGCTCGCCACGCGCTGCTCGCCCGGGAGGGCATCGACGTCGAGCGGGATGGCATGTTCGGCGCACCGCCGATCCCGGTCGTGGTGGGCGCGGAAGCCCACGTGACGATCCACGTCGCCCTCCAGATGCTGGGCATGGGACGGGACCGGGTCGAGCGCGTGGCAGTCGACGACCAGGGACGGATGCGGGCGGATGCCCTCCGGGAGACACTCGCCCGGCTCGGCCGGCCGGCGATCGTCTGTGCGCAGTCGGGCAACGTCAACACCGGGGCGTTCGATCCGCTGCCCGAGATCACCGCCGCCGTTCGCGAGCGCGGTGGCTGGACCCATGTCGATGGGGCCTTCGGCCTGTGGGCCTCGGCGGCGCCGAACCTCCGCCACCTCGTCGACGGGGTGGGCGAGGCCGACTCCTGGACGACCGACTCGCACAAGTGGCTCAACGTGCCGTATGACTCGGGGATCGTGGCCGTGCGCGACGCCGCTTCGCACCACGCGTCGATGACCCTGGGGGCGGCCTACTACGTCGAGACGGCCGGCGCCGAGCGAGACAACTACAACTGGGTGCCCGAGTCGTCGCGCCGCGCTCGTGGCTTCCCCGTCTACGCCGCGCTCCGGGCCCTCGGCCGGGGAGGCCTGGCCGATCTGCTCGACCATTCCTGCGCGCTCGCCCGCCGGTTTGCCGATGCCCTCGCGGGTCAGCCCGGCGTGGAGGTGCGCAACGAGGTGGTCCTCAACCAGGTCCTGGTCCGGTTCGCCGAGCCGGGGGACGACGACGCTTCGGCCGACGCTCGCACCCGGGCGGTGGTCGAAGCCGTCCAGCGGGACGGGACGTGCTGGCTGGGCGGGACGACGTGGCAGGGCCGGGTCTACGTGCGCATCTCGGTCTCGAACTGGAGCACGACCGAGGCCGACGTGGACGCGTCCGTCGAAGCGATCCTGCGTTGCGCTCGCGCGGTCGGGCAAACGGCAACCGCGAGCCGGTAGGCGCGATCCGTGCTGTACTCTCGGCTCGATCTCGAGGGGCGGGGCGGGCGCTGGATCGGCGCCCTGATGGAGGTGGTTCGATGAGCATCGGTGCGGCCGCCGGCGCGATGACGAGCGAGCAGATCGTCGCCCTCTCGCGCGAGCACACCTTCTTCTCGTGGTCGGCCCAGGGTGCGGTCAACCCGATCGCCATCGACCGGGCCGAAGGCGTCTACCTCTATACCCCCGAAGGCGACCGGATCCTCGACTTCAACAGCCAGCTGATGTCGGTCAACATCGGCCACGGCGATCGCCGGGTCATCGATGCGATCACCGCCCAGGCGATGAAGGTCCAGTACGTCCAGCCGACGCTGTTCGTGACCGAGGCCCGGGCCAGGCTGGGCGCGAAGCTGGCGGAGATCCTGCCGGGCGACCTCGACAAGGTGTTCTTCACCCTCGGCGGGGCGGAGGCGATCGAGAACGCGATCAAGATGGCTCGTCACGTCACGGGGCGCCACAAGATCCTGGCACGCTACCGGTCGTATCACGGCGCAACGCTCGGCGCGATGACCCTGACCGGCGATCCCCGGCGCTGGGCCAACGAGCCGGGGCTGGTCGGCGTGGTCCGTTACCCGGACACGCACCGCTGGGGCGAGAAGGAGCCGCGGCCGGTGGCCGAGAGCCTGCAGGGCCTCGAGGACGTCATCCGGTACGAGGGTCCGCACACCATCGCCGCGGTGTTCCTCGAGACGATCGTGGGGACGAACGGCATCCTGATCCCGCCCGATGGCTACGTCGCCGGCGTCCGAGAGATCTGCGACCGCCACGGCATCCTGATGGTCGCCGACGAGGTGATGGCCGGCTTCGGCCGGACGGGCCGCTGGTTCGCGATCGACCACTGGGACGTGGTTCCTGACCTGATGACGATGGCGAAGGGCCTGACCAGCAGCTACTTGCCGCTGGGTGCGGTGGCGATGCGACGGTCCATCGCCGATGCGTTCCAGGACAAGATGTACTTCGGCGGCCTGACCTACTCGAGCCACGCGGTCTCGTGCGCCGCCGCGCTGGCGACCATCAGCGTCTACGAGGAGGACGGCCTGCTCGGCAACGCCGCCCGGCTGGGCGACGTGATGCGCCGCCACCATGAGGCGCTGTACGCCAAGCACCCGTCGGTCGGCGCCCACCGCAACCTGGGCTTGTTCGGGATCCTGGATCTGGTCCGGAGCCGTGACCCGTTCACCCCGCTGACTCCGTTCAACGGCACCAGCGACGAGATGAAGGCGATCACCAAGTTCTTCCGGGACAACGGGCTGTACACGATGGTCGCCAACAACTCGATCCATACCAACCCGCCGCTGTGCATCACCGAGGAGCAGCTCGCGGAGGGCTTCGAGGTCATCGACCGGGCGCTCGACATCGCCGACCAGGCCGTCGCCGCGTAGCCGGACGTTCAGGCGTGACGATCGGCGTGGACCCGGCCGAAGGGACCCGGCGTGGCCGCGGCGCACGGCCGCCGGCTCGCCGGCCCGCTCGATCCTGCGCAGCATCGCCATCGCGTTGCTCTTCGTCGTGCTCCTCCTCGGCGTCTGGGAGGGGGCGAAGGCGCTGGGCGGGGACCCGTGGCGGTTCCGCGATGCCAACGGCGTCGAGACGGTGTACCGGCCGCCCTTCAAGTGGACCATCGTCAACGACCTCTCGTTGCCCCACGTCTGGGAGATCTGGGGAGCGCTTGCCGCCCCGGTCCAGCGGCAGCAGACGCAGAGCCTCGCCCAATTCCTGGTTGGGGCGGCGATCCATACCGGCCAGGAGGCGGCGCTGGGGTTCGTCTTTGGCGCCCTGCTGGGGCTCGCGCTGGCCGCGGTGTTCGTTCACTCGAAGCTCGCCGAGCGGGCGTTCATGCCCTACATCGTCGCCAGCCAGACGATCCCGATCCTGGCCCTGGCACCGCTGATCGCCTTCGCCTTTGGCAACGGGCTGGTGGGCATCGTGATGGTGGCGTCGTACCTCACCTTCTTTCCGGTGACGATCGCGCAGATCCGGGGCCTCACCTCCCCGGATCCGCGGGCCCTCGAATTGATGCGCAGCTGCGCCGCGTCGCGCTGGACGATCTTCTGGAAGCTGCGGATGCCGGCATCCCTGCCGTACCTGTTCGCGGCCCTCAAGATCGCCGCCACGGCCAGCATCGTCGGCGCGATCGTGGGCGAGGGGAATCCGGGCGGCAGCCAGTTCGGGCTCGGCCGCTCCATCCTCAACTTCAACGAGCAGTACGGCAGCGCCCCGGAAAAGCTGTGGGCCGCGATCCTGGCCTCGGGGTTACTGGGCCTGACGTTCTTCCTGGCGATCCGGGTCGCCGAGCTGGTGGTCCTCCGCGGCCGTCCGGCAGCAGCCGCCGGATGAGCGCCATGAGCGGGAGGGACTCGTGACCCAGGCAGGCAGCCGTGAGCGCGAGCCCGAGTTGACCGCGCCGGTGGTTGCGATCGAGGGCGTCAACAAGGTCTTCGATTCGGCCGGCGGGCGGACGACGGCGCTCGAAGGCATCGACCTGACCATCGCGACCGGCGAGTTCGTCTCCTTGATCGGGCCGTCCGGGTGCGGCAAGTCGACGCTGCTGCGCCTCATCGGCGACCTCATCGCCCCGACCAGCGGGACCGTCACGGTGAACGGCAAGCCCGCCCGCCAGGCGCGCCTGGATCGCGACTACGGGATCGTCTTCCAGGCGCCGGTCCTGTTCGACTGGCGGTCGGTCCAGGCCAACGTCGCCCTGCCGCTCGAGATCAAGCGGATGTCGAAGGCGCAGCGCGACCGCCGGGTTCGCGACATGCTGGAGCTCGTCGAGCTGCGCGACTTCGCCCGCCACTACCCCTACCAGCTGTCGGGCGGCATGCAGCAACGGGTGTCGATCGCCCGGGCGCTGACCCTCGAGCCGCGGATCCTGCTGATGGACGAGCCGTTCGGGGCGCTCGACGAGATGACCCGCGAGCGGATGAACTCGGAGGTCCAGCGGATCTGGCAGCAGACCGGCACGACCGTCGTCTTCGTCACCCATTCGATCCCGGAGGCCGTGTTCCTGTCGTCCCGGGTCGTGGTGATGTCGCCCCGGCCGGGCCGGATCGTCAGGGTGATCGACGTCGACCTGCCGCGGCCCCGGACGGATGACACCCGCGAGACGCCGCGCTATTTCGAGCTCATCACCGAGGTGAGGGAGACGCTCCGCGGTCGCCGGCCGCAGGAGAGCGCAGCGGCACCGCGCTCGATCGAGCGAACGATGGCCGAGGGCGCGGTCGGATGACCGCCGGCACCGCCAGCGGCTTCTCGCCCCGCGCCCAGGCGTCGCCCGCCGTCCGGCTGGCCCGCCAGGTCCGCTACCAGGCGCCGGCGATCGTGGTCTTCTTCGCCGTGCTGATCCTCTGGGAAGTGGTCGTCGCCGCGCTCAACCTGCGCCAGTTCATCCTGCCCCGCCCGACGGCCATCGCCGCCGCGTTCGGGGCCGAGTGGCAGACGCTCCAGACGGCGGCTGGCAACACCCTCTACGAGGCCCTCGGCGGCCTCGTCATCGGCGTGACGCTCGGGGTCCTGACCGCGTTCGCCGTCTCGCGCTGGGCGCCGGGTACGGGATGCGCGTGCTGCCGATCGCTGTTGGCGCCAGCGCCGTTCCGATCATCGCCGCGGCGCCGATCATGTCGAACTGGTTCGGGATCCTGAACCCCTTCGCCAAGATGGCGATCGTGATCCTGCTGGTCTACTTCCCGATGCTGATCAACGTGTCGCGAGGGCTCACCCAGGTCGAGCCCGCCGCGATCGAGCTCATGCAGGCCTCGGCCGCGTCGGAAGGCCAGGTGCTCCGCAAGGTCCGCATCCCGAACGCGTTGCCGTATCTTCTTCACCGCCCTCAAGGTGTGCACGACGCTGTCGCTCATCGGCGCGGTCGTTGCCGAGTACTTCGGCGGCTCGAGCGACGTCCTCGGCCGGGTCATCGTCCAGAGCTCCAGCCGGCTCCGGTTCGACATCACCTGGGCGGCGATCGCGGTCGCCGCGGCGTCGGGGATCGTCATGTACCTTGCCGCGCTGGCGGCCGAGCGGATCGTGATCCCATGGCACGCATCCCAGCGGGTCGCCGAGTCGTAGACTTGCCCGGCGCAGGGACATCCTGGTGCCGAGACAGCCAGGTTTCGAGGAGGAGGAGCGCCACATGATTCGTTCGAGGAAGTGGGCGGCGCGTGCTCGCCGTCGCTGGCCATCGTGGCCGCAGGCTGCACGGCCACGCCGGGTGCCAGCACCGCGCCGGCGGCAACCAAGGTCCGCGTCCAGCTGCAGTGGGTGCCGCAGGCCCAGTTCGCGGGCGAGATCGCCGCGAAGGCCGAGGGCTACTACACGGCGGAGGGCCTCGACGTCGAGCTCGTCGACGGCGGGCCGAACGTCGCCAACATCACGGTCGGTTGCGGGACCAGCGGCCCCGAGTTCACCCTCGGCTGGGTGCCGAAGGCACTGGAGGCCGTCCAGACCGGACAGTGCGACCTCGTCAGCATCGCCCAGATCTTCCAGCGGTCGGGCACGTTGTCCGTCTCCTGGAAGGAGAGCAACATCACCTCGCCGGCGGACTTCGAGGGCAAGAAGGTCGGGGTCTGGGACTTCGGCAACGAGCACGAGGTCGTGGCGGGTGCCCGGAAGGCGGGCCTCGAGGTCGACGAGGACTACACCAAGGTCATCCAGGACTTCAACATGAATGCCCTGCTCAACCGGGAGATCGACGTCGCCGAGGCCATGACGTACAACGAGTACGCCCAGGTGCTCGAGGCGGTCAACCCCGATACCGGTGAGCTGTACCAGCCCGAGGACCTCAACGTCATCGACTACAACGAGGTCGGGACGGCAATGCTCCAGGACGCCGTCTTCGCCCGGAAGGCCTGGCTCGCCCAGGCCGGAAATGAGGACATCGCGGTCAAATTCCTGCGGGCGACCCTCAAGGGCTGGATGTTCTGCCGCGACAACTCGGCGAAGTGCGTCGAGCACGTCCTCGCCGCGGGGACGACCCTCGGCGCGGGCCATCAGGCCTGGCAGATGAACGAGGTCAACGCGCTCATCTGGCCGTCGCCGAAGGGCATTGGCTTCACCGATCAGGCGCTGTGGGACCAGACGATTGCCGTCGCCCTCGAGGGCAAGGTTCTCACCGCGGCGCCGGCGGCGGATGCCTTCCGCAACGACCTGGTCGAGAAGGCCTGGGTCGGCCTCGACTGGCGACAAGAACGGTGCGAACTTCCAGAAGGGCACCGTTGAAGTCACCGAGGGCGGCAACTAGCCGAACCCGAACGAGTCGCAAGCCAACGGGCCGGCCCTTGCGGCCGGCCCGTTCGATTCTTCCGGTTCGAGCGGCGCCCGTTCAGGGCGCGCTGATCGTGATCCGCTCGCCGAGCTTCGAGAACGCCAGGTCCAGCTCGATGACGATCTCCTGGAGCTGCGTCGACACGCGACCCTTGCCGCGGAGCTCCCAGCTGGCCTCGAGCGGCCGGCCGGCGTCGTCGATCACCACCGCGAGCTCGGTCCGATCGACGTCCTCGTCACTCAGGTTCACTGCCGGGATGAACCCGGGATGGACGATCATGCCCTCCAGCGCCACCCGGTAGCGCGGCGTGTCGCCGCCGAGCGTCTCGACCAGGCTGACGTCGTCCACGTCCTCGAGGAGGGCGAACGGGTTCGGGGCCTCTTCGTCGGACAGCTCGCCGAGCCGCTCCCAGTCGAAGCCGACCTCGCGATACCAGGTCGCCCCGTCGACGACGCGGACGTCGATTTCCGCCTCGCCGCCCGCTTCGGGGAAGACGAAGGTGGCCACGAGCCGGGAGTTGGCGCCGGCCACCGACAGCGAACCATCGACCGGCAGAATGTCCGCGGAGTGCCGGGATCGGCCGTCCATCGAGGCCACGTAGGAGAAGTCGTCGGCGCTCACCAGCGCGACGAAGGCCTCGATCGCCGCGTCAGCCGGGGAGGCGGTCGGTGGCGGCGTGGGCGGGCGGGTGGGCGTCGGCGGGAGGCTGATCGTCGCCAGCGGCCGGCTCGGCGCCGCGGGTGCCGCCTCGCAGGCAACGCCGACGAGCGAGACGAGGACGGCGGCGGCCAGCGCGGCGGCGCCCGGACGGCGGACGATCGCGATCACGGCGCGGAGATCGTGATCGCCTCGCCAACCTTGCTGAACACGAGATCGGCCTGGATGATGACTTCCTGGAGCTGGCCGCTCACCCGGCCGCGACCCTCGAGCCGCCAGTGGCCGTCGAGCGGCACCCCGTCGTCATCGACGGTCAGCTCGAACCACGATCGGACGATCCGCTCCTGGGTCAGGTTGTCGGACGGGACCTGGCGTGGCGTGATGAGCAGCGAGGTCTCGAACCGCAGGCGGTGGAACGTGCGCCCGCCGATGACCTCCGTCTTGAGGAACTTGATCTCCCGCTCGTTGTCGATGAAGGCGAACGGATTGTTGGTCTCGTCGCCCGTGAATTCGCCATCCTCGGTCCACGCGCCGCCCCTGGGCCGGACATACGCCACGCCGTCGACGAGGCGGTTGGCGTAGCCGGTGCGACCCTGGCCATCATCGGGGAAGTCGTACGCCACGGCGATCTGGTAGTCCTGGCCGGCGGCGTCCATCGTGCCATCGAGGTCGACGATGTTGCCGGCGCCGTGAAGCGATCCGTTGATCGTTGCGTGGTAGGTCAGCTCGTCGGCGAGGACCGTCTCGGCAAAGGCAAGGCGAGCGGCGTTCCCGGGGCTGAGAATGATGGGCGTCGGATCGATCTTGATGCTGCCCAGGATCTGCGGCTCGCCGCACGCGGCGACCGACGCCGCCACGATGACGGCGGCGACCAGGACGGCCCCCCGAGCCCTCACCCCTCGTCCTCCGCGGTCTTGCCCGTCCCGAACTGGCGGTCCCCAGCGTCGCCGAGCCCCGGCATGATGTAGCCCTTCTCATTGAGCTGCCGATCCAGCGCCGCGCAATGGATCTCCACGTCCGGGTGGGCGGCCGACACGGCGGCGACGCCTTCCGGTGCGGCAATCAGGTTGACCAGCTTGATCCGGACCGGCGTGACCGCGCCCCATCGCTTGAGGACCTCGATCGCCGCGGTGGCGGAGCCGCCGGTCGCCAGCATCGGATCGAGGATCAGGCACAGGTCGACGCTGGCCGAGTCGGGCAGCTTGTTGTAGTACTCCACCGGCCGGAGCGTGCGTTCGTCCCGGAACAGGCCCAGGTGCCAGACCTGCGCCGTCGGCATCAGCTCCAGCATGGCGTCGACCATCCCGAGCCCGGCCCGGAGGATCGGGACGAGGCCGATCCGATCACCCAGCTCGTGGGCCTCGGTCTCCTCGATCGGGGTCCGGACGGTCAGCGGGTTGACCCGGGCGTCCGCAAGGGCCTCGTAGCCGAGCAGCCACGACAGCTCGCGGACGATCTCCCGGAACTTCTTGGGCTCCGTCCGCTCGTCGCGCAGGATGGCGAGCTTGTGGAGGGCCGCAGGGTGGGTCGTGACGTGGAGCGTGGCGGGCATCGACAAGTGGCGACTCCCTCGACGGGGCGCGGCCGCGACGCAGGCCGACCGCGCGGTCCGGGCGGGACCCCAACGTCCCGCGCCGCGCGCATCCTAGCATCCAGCATGACCCGGTCCGCAGCACCAAGTGGCATCCGAGGGCATCATCCCGATTGACGCCGATCGATCGCGCGCAGTAGCGTCGCGAGCACGGCCGGAACGGACCAGTCGGATCGCGGAACGGGTGCCCACGGATCGTGGTTCGACCCGTCCGATCCGGTCGTACTTCAAGTCGCGACGCCCGTGCAGGAGGCCCCCTGGCCGCGCCAGCCACACCCAATCGTCGCCGGACCGCCGCAGGCCCCGCCACCAGCGCGGAGGGCCGCCCGGCAGGTCGTTCGGGGCGGCCGCGCCAGGCCGCGCCGATCCTGGTCCGGCAGGTCCGCAACGGCATCGAGGAGAGCGTCCACCGGGGCGACATCGTCGAGGTCGACGGGGCGGGCCGCACCGTCCGCGTCCTGGGCGACCAGGACCGGCTCGTCACCCTCCGGAGCTGCGTCAAGCCGTTCGGCGCGGTCGCCCTCATTGAGGCCGGCGGCATCGATGCGTTCCAGCTCGAGACGGCTGAGATCGCGATCATGGCCAGCTCGCACTCGGGCGAGGACCTGCACGTCCGCACCCTGCAGGGCCTGTTCCGGCGGGCCAACGTCAGCCAGACGCTGCTCGCCTGCGGCGCCGAGGGCATGCCGCTCGACGCCCTCACCGCGGCCCGCCTGGCACGCGACGGCGAGAAGGCCGGCCCGATCCGACACATGTGCTCGGGCCAGCATTCGGTCTCGATCCTCCTGTCGCGTCTCCACGGCTGGGACCCCACCGACTACTGGCGTCCCGAGCACCCCTCGCAGGTCGCCTACCGCGCGGTCGTCGGCCGGGCCTTCGGAGTGGCGCCGGATCGCCTGCGAACCGCGATCGACGGCTGCGGCCTGCTGACCTATGCCTTCCCGCTGCGCGAGGTCGCACGGGCCTACGCGCTGCTCGCCGAGCCCTCTGCCGTGGCCAAGTCGGACCCGCGTGCCTCGCTGGCGCCCGCCCTGACGATCGTCCGGGACGCGATGCTGGCCCACCCCGAGATGGTCGGCGGCAGCCGTGAGCGCCTCGATACCTCGCTCATGAAAGCCCTGCCGGATCGCCTGATCAGCAAGTCCGGGATGGAGGCGCTGCGCGGCGTGGCGATCCTCGCCGCCGCCCGCCCCGGCGGAAATGGTCACGGCGGGATGGCGATCAAGATCGAGGATGGCGACGGGTATGACCGGGGGACCTGGGCCGCCTCGGTCGAGGCCTTGCGCCAGGCCGGCGTCATCGACGGGCAGGCGCTCCGGGTCCTGGCCCGCTACCACCGTCCGGTCATCCTCGACCCGCACGGGCGCGCCGCGGCCGAGGCGATCCCGGAGTTCGAGCTGGCACCGGTGGGCGAACTGGTTCGCTGACCCCGCCGATCACCGGATGGTCGCCCGGCACCCCGCCGGGAAATAGGGCACGCTGGTGCCGATGGCCTTCGATCGCGATCCATACGCCGTGCTGGGGCTGGAGACTGGGGCGTCCCAGGCCGACGTAAAGCGTGCCTACCGACGCCTCGCCAAGGCCTTCCACCCCGACGCCGCCGGACCGACCGCGATGCCCCGCTTCCTGGCAATCCAGGCCGCCTACGAGCGCCTGACCGGCGATACGCCGGCCGCAACCGATGGACAGCGTCCGTCCCGTCGTGAGCCATGGCGCGCGGATGCGACGCGCGAGGCGTGGCAGGCACGCGGAGCGCGGCGATCGGGGCGGCGGGCGGGGACGCCCGGCGCCGGCGGTCGCGCCGGAACCGCGGATCCGGGCGCAGGTCCCTCGGAGCCCGGCACGCCCCCGCCGGGATCGCGCCGCGGCCGGACGCGAGGCGGCGCCAAGGCCCGCGACAAGGCCACGCCCGGCTCGACGAGCTACGACGACGCGGAGCCGTTCGACCGGGAGTGGTCCGGCGCATCGTGGTACGGCCAGTCGAGCGGCACGTACTGGACGATCAACCCCAAGGAGTACGCCGACCCGCGCAAGCACGGCCCCGAGTACCAGGCCCGGGCTCGGCGGGCGGGCAAGGCGACCGGCGGATTCGACGGCGAGCCGGCTCCGGCATCGGGGACCGCCCACGCCGAGCCGGGAACCACCGTCGGTGGTGGTGCCGCGGCCGACTGGTCGGGCGCAATGCCGGCCGCCGACAGAGCGCCGGCCGCGGCGGCGCCGGAGTCGCCGCCACCTGCCGGTGGCGTGGCGCCGGCCGAACCGCAGCCGTACCTGCCACTCCCCGGGCTGTCCGGCGGAGCAGGTGCGCGGATTGCGGTGGCGTTGCTGGGCTGGCCGCCGATCGGGCTCGTGCTGGCCTGGTGGCTGGGTGAATCCAGCGGCTGCAGCCGGTTTGCGGCCGTCTGCACCGGCCCGACGGAGGCCCTGACCCTCGGCACATGGCTCGGCCAGCTCGTGATCGTGGGCCTGTTGCTCCTCGTCCCCAGGCTGGCCGCGATCGCGTCGGTGGGGACGCTGGGTGCCCTGGTCGCCGCGATCCCGGGCACGATCCTGCTGAGCGCCAGCGGCGGCGCCCGCCAGCCGGAGGTGGCCGCGCTCGTCCTGGCCGCGTTCCTGATCCTGGGCTGGATCGGCGGCGTTACGTTCGCGATCGCGGGGCGCTCGCGTACGATCCGTGCATGAGCAGCCGACGCCACGACGCCAGCGACCTCTCCAGCGCCGCCCAGGAATACCTCCTGGCGTTGCGGGTGATGGCCGGCGACGGCAGCCGGATCACGGCCGCACAGGTCGGCCGGCACCTTGGCGTCACGACCCAGGCCGCGAGCGAGATGTTCCGCCGCCTGACGTCCGATGGCCTCGTCGAGCAGGCCGACGGCCGGGAGCTGCTGCTGACCAAGGCCGGCCGGGCCGCGGCCGACGGGATCTTCCGCCGCCACGCCCTCTGCGAGTGGCTGCTGAGCTCCGTGGTCGGGCTGGGCTGGGCGGAGTCGGACGAGGAGGCCGGTCGCCTCCAGGGGGCGATCTCGCCTCGGGTCGAGGCCAGGCTCGACGAGCTCCTCGGGCATCCCGAGACGTGCCCCCATGGCAACCCCATCGACGCCGAGACGGCCCGCCGCCGGCCGGCCGGCGTCCCGCTGAGCACGGTCGCGGCCGGCGAACGGGCAACGATCTACCGGATCACCGAGGAGGCCGAAGAGGACAAGGGCCTGCTGTCGTACCTCGAGGCGCGCGGGCTCCGGCCGGGTGCGCCGATCACGATCCTCGCCAACTCGGAATCGCTCGATTCGCTGACGCTGGAGGGACCGCTCGGGCGGGCCACGCTGGGCCTGCGACCCGCGGCGCTGGTGCGGGTCCTCCCTGGCGAGGCCGATCCGGCGCTGTTCCACACGGTCAACCTGGTCCGATGATCCGCCTGCTTCGGTTGTGGCTGCCGGTGCTGCCCCTCGCGATGGTCTGGGTGCTGGTCTCGAGCGCGATGCCCGAGACGCGACCGTGCCTCGTCGAGAGCATGTTCTTCCCGTGCGCGGCATTCGGGCCGCCGGCGGAGATCATCGGCCCTGTTGACCTCGCCCGGTCGTCGCCCATCGAAGGAATTGAGGGGACGCAGGTCGCGGTCGTCTGGATGATCGTCGGCGTGCTGTTCGCGCTGGTCGGCGCGCGACGCCTCCGGGCCACCACCCGATGACGGCGCCGCGCGTCCGGATCGCTCCGAGTCCGACCGGGCCGCTGCACATCGGCACGGGGCGGACGGCGCTGTTCAACTACCTGTTCGCCCGACGGACGGGCGGCACGTTCATCCTGCGTCTCGAGGACACCGACGTCGCCCGATCGTCGATCGCCTACGAGAAGGACATCCTCGACAACCTCCACTGGCTGGGAATCACCTGGGACGAGGGTCCGGAGGTCGCCGGCGAGGGCGCCCGGGGACCATACGCGCCGTATCGTCAGATGCAGCGGCTCGACACGTACGCGGCGGCGGCGGCGGAACTGCGCGAGCGTGACCAGGCCTATCCGTGCTACTGCACGCCAGAGGAGCTCGACGCCGACCGCAAGGCGCAGGAAGCCGGCAAGGCAGCCGCCCCGCTACGTGGGCCGGTGCGCCCGGCTGGGGCCCGAGGAGCGGGCCGCCCGGGAGGCCGAGGGCCGTCGCTTCGCGCTGCGGTTCCGGATCGGAGAAGGCGTCGTGGCGTTCGACGACCTGATTCGGGGGCACGTCGAGATCGACACGTCGGCGCTCGGCGGCGACCTCGTGATCGTCCGGCAGGACGGCACGCCGCTGTACCACTTCACGGTCGTCGTCGACGACGCGGCAATGCAGATCAGCCACGTCATCCGGGGCGAGGATCACCTGTCCAACACGCCCAAGCACATCCTGCTGTTCCGGGCGCTCGGGCACCCGGAGCCGGTCTTCGCCCACTTGCCGCTGATCCTCAACGCCGACGGCACCAAGATGAGCAAGCGCAAGAGCCAGACCGCGATCTCCGACTACCGCGACGAGGGCTTCATCCGGGAGGGCCTGGTCAACTACCTGGCGCTGCTCGGCTGGGCGTCGGGGACGGAGGAGGAGATCCTCTCGCTCGACGAGCTCTCGGCCAGGTTCGACATCGACAAGGTCCAGAAGGGTGGCGCCCGGTTCGATCGGGAGCGGCTCGAATGGCTCAATGGCCAGTGGATCCGCCGGTTGCCGCCCGACGAGCTCATTGACCGCCTTCGGCCGTTCCTGGAGGCGGAGGTGGCAGCCGGCCGGACGGACTGGATGCCCTCGGACGAGGAGATCCGGGCGTTGCTGCCGGTCATCCAGGAGCGACTGCCGCGGTTGGGCGAGGTCGGCGAGCTGATCGGCTTCCTGTACGTCAACCAGATCGAGGTCGAACCCACCCAGCTGGTCCCGAAGCGGTGGGACGCCGCGACCACCGTGGAGGGGCTGACCGCTGCTCGCGAGGCGATCGCCGCGGTCGGCCAGGTCAGCTTCGAGGCCGACGAGCTGGAGCCTCCGCTGCGGGCCCTCGTCGAAGCGCGGGGCTGGAAGGCGGGCGACCTGTTCATGGCGATCCGAGTGGCGATCACCGGCCGGACCGCGACGCCGCCGCTGTTCGACACGATGGTCGCCCTCGGCTTCGACCGGACCCTCGACCGGCTCGACCGGGCGATCGACACCCTCCGCGGGGCCGAGGTCCCGGGCTAGGGCCATGGACCACGCCGCCGTGCAGGCCTGGCTCGACCGCTACGTCGCCGCCTGGCTGAGCTATGACGGTGCGGATATCGGCGACCTGTTCAGCGCCGATGCGACCTACCGCTACCACCCCTACGACGACGGCGACGAGGTACTCCGTGGTCGCGAGGCAATCGTCCGCGGCTGGGTCGATCCCACCGGCGGGTCCAGCACTCGCGATGTGGACGGCACCTACGAGGCCCGCTACGAGCCGTTCGCCGTGGACGGGAACCGCGCCGTTGCGGTCGGCTGGAGCCGCTACTGGACCGACGCGTCACGGTCGACGGAGCGAGCCCTCTATCACAACGCCTTCCTGCTGGAGTTCGACGACGACGGGCGTTGCTCGTCGTTCACCGAGTTCTACATGCAGCGGCCGGTCGCCTCGGGCTAGTCGTCCGGTCTGGCTCAGGCGCCGACGGCGGCCAGCTCCCGGTCGCGCGCCCGGACGGCATCGAGGTAGTCGAGGAAGTCGAGATCGCCCGGTGACTGGCCCTCGGCAGTCAGGATCGACGCGGCGTCCGCCAGCTGCTGGCTCGTATGCCCGAAGCGGTGCTCGACGTACATCCATAACGGCGTCGGTCCGTCGCCGATCGAGATCGGCGCGAGCAGCTCCGCATCGGACATCGCGCCGATCCAGGCACGGTCCAGCGCCTCCTCCTCACGCCAACGCTGGCGCAGGACCGCGACGGTCGGGAAGTCGACCGGATCGAGCTCCGCGCTCCAGCGCGTCTCGGGCTCGCCCTGCAGTCGCAGTCGCCAGCTCAGGGCCACGTCGAGCTCGTGGACCAGGGTCGCCCGCAGGCCGCGGACCGTCGCCGTCTCGTCGGAGGCGTAGCGGGCCGTGGGCAGGCGTTCCGCGGCGGCCATGATCCGGTCCGCGGCCCAGTAGGCGTGGTCCAATCGGGCGTTGATGATCTCGCTGAGCATTCGTACCTCCGGTCACGTCCATGGTGCGGCTGGAACATGCCACGGAGTGTCCGGATTTTCGCGTTCACATCGCGTTAACGCGGCGGTGGCTATCCTCGTGCTGGATGGCACGCACGATCCTCGTCGTCGATGACGAGCCCACGTTGCGCGAGACGGTCGTCGATGCGCTGGAGGCGGACGGATTCAGGGTCGTCGCCGCCGCCGATGGGCGTGAGGCCCTGGCCCAGTTTCGTGCAGAACGACCCGACCTGGTGCTGCTCGACCTGATGCTGCCCGAGCTGTCGGGGATCGAGGTCTGCCGCATCATCCGCCAGGAATTGGGCGTCCCGATCGTCATGCTCACCGCCAAGGATTCGGAGCTCGACAAGGTCGTCGGCCTCGAGCTGGGCGCGGACGACTACGTGACCAAGCCGTTCTCGCTGCGCGAGCTGTCGGCCCGGATCCGGGCCCTTTTCCGACGCAGCGAACAGCAGGTGAGCGACGCCGTCCCGGCGGTGGTCGACCTCGGCGCGGTGCAGGTCGACCTGGCCGGCCACCGGCTGCTGCGGGATGGCCGCCACCTGCCGCTGAAACCCAAGGCGTTCGAGCTGCTGGCGTTCCTGCTGCGCCATCCCGGCCAGGTGTTCACCCGCGACCAGCTCCTCGAACACGTGTGGGGCTACGACTACGCCGGCGAGACGCGGACCGTCGACGTCCACGTCCACTGGCTGCGCGGCCAGATCGAGGAGGATCCGGGTACGCCCCGGCTGATCGAGACGGTCCGTGGAGTGGGGTACGTGCTCCGCCGCAATTAACGATCCGTTGGTGCCGCGTTGATGGGCGACGGCGATGCTTCGGCCATGACGATCGTCGAATCGCCACCGGTTGCCGAGGCACCGCTCTCCCCGGCGCAGGCACTCGCCCTCGACGCTCGCTATCTCGTCTCGCTGCTCAGCCACCCGGCGCGCCAGCCCCGCCGCTGGGCGACAGCCGCATTCGCTCGCGAGGTCGGTCTTGTTCGGTCCCACCTTCGACCGATCCGGACGCGGGACGCGCTCGCCGCCTCGTTCTCGCGGGAGGCGTTCCACCTCCGACCGCCGCCGGAGAGCGGGGTCACGCTGAGCGCCGTCCGGGTCGCCTACGCCAGCCGCTGGCTCGAGCTGGGCTGAGCGCGACCCCTAGAGGACGAAGCTGAGAACGAAATACGACACGGCCGCCACGGCCGCGGATGCGGGGATGGTCAGGATCCAGGCGGTCACGATGTTGCCGGCCACGCCCCAGCGGACGGCCGAGAACCGGTCGCTTGCGCCGACGCCCATGATCGCGCTCGAGATCACGTGCGTGGTCGAGACCGGCATCCCAAAATGTGACGCGCCGAAGATGATGGTCGCGGCGGTGGTCTCGGCTGCGAAGCCGTGGACCGGGTCGAGCTTGACGACCCGCTGACCCATCGTCCGGATGATCCGCCAGCCACCGGCCGCGGTGCCGAGGGAGATCGCCGTGGCGGCAGTGATGATCACCCACAGCGGCACGTCGGTCGTCGTGACGACCCCGGCGCTGAAGAGGGCCAGGGTCATGATGCCCATCGTCTTCTGGGCATCGTTCGAGCCGTGACTGAAGGCCATGTAGGTCGCGGACACGATCTGGAGGCGTCGAAACCGGTCGTTCATCGTCCGTGGATGGGCATGACGGAACACGTTGAGCAGGATGACCATCAACGTGAACCCGATCAGGATCCCCAGCACGGGCGACAGGATGAGTGGGACGAGGACCTTGTCCCGAACGCCGTCGATCAGGATGTTCCCCGGCCCCACGGACACGACGACCGCGCCGAGCAACCCGCCGATCAGGGCGTGGCTAGACGACGACGGAATCCCCAGCCGCCAGGTCAGGAGGTTCCAGGCGATGGCCCCAACGAGGGCCGCCGCCACGATCAGCTGGCCGTCGTGGCCTTCCGGTGTCACCGCGAGCCCGGAGGCGATCGTCTTGGCCACGGCCGTGCCCGTCAGGGCGCCGACGAAGTTGGCCGTCGCCGACAGCAGGATCGCCTGCTCCGGCTTGAGGGCCCGAGTGGAGACCGACGTCGCGATCGCGTTGGCCGTGTCATGGAAGCCGTTGATGTAGTCGAAGGCCACGGCCAGCGCCAGGACGACCACCAGGAGCAGCGTGAAGCCTTCGAGCACGTCGCGAAGGATAGGGGCAGGAGGGTCCGCCGTGGAGACCCGGTCGCACCGCTATCCTTCGCCGCATGCGCCTGAGCCAACTCTTCTTCAGCACCCTCCGCGACGATCCCGCGGACGCGGAGATGCCGTCCCACCGGCTGCTCGTCCGGGCCGGCTACGTCCGCCAGCTGGGGTCCGGGATCTACTCGCTGCTACCGCTCGGGAAGCGCGTCAACGACCGGGTGGAGCAGATCATCCGCGAGGAGCAGGACCGGATCGGCGGCCAGGAGATGGAGATGCCCGTCGTCCACCCGGCGGACGTCTGGCGAGCGTCGGGCCGGTACCAGGCCATCGGGCCGGAGCTGGGGCGGTTCAAGGATCGGGCCGGCCGGGACATGGTGCTGGCCATGACGCACGAGGAGGTCGTCGGCCTGCTCCTGGCAGATATCGTCAAGTCGTACCGCCAGCTGCCGATGATGGTCTACCACTTCCAGACCAAGTGGCGCGACGAGCCACGCTCGCGGGGTGGACTCATCCGCGTCCGCGAGTTCGTGATGAAGGACGCCTACAGCTGCGACCGGGACGAGGCGGGCCTTGACAAGAGCTACTGGGACCAGCACGCGGCGTACACCCGGACGTTCGAGCGACTGGGGCTCAAGACGATCGCGGTCAGCAGCGACGTCGGGATGATGGGCGGCAGCCTGGCCCACGAATTCATGGTCCTCAACCCGGCCGGCGAGGACGTCCTCGTCCTCTGCGAGTCGTGCGACTACGCCGCCAACCGCCAGGTGGCGGTCATCCCCCGGGCGACGCCGCCGGCCGAGGAGCCGCTACCGCGCGAGGAGATCGCCACGCCGGGCACTACGACGATCGTGACCCTCGCGGAATTCCTCGGCATCGAGCATTCGCGCACGGCCAAGGCGACGTTCTTCAAGACCGGCGACGGCCGACTGATCACCGCGATCGTCAGGGGCGATACCGAGGTCAACGAGACCAAGCTCGTCAACGCCGTCGGGGCGACGACGGGCCTTCGGCCCGCGACGGTCGAAGAAATCCGGGCAGCGGGGATGGAGCCCGGTTACGGCTCGCCGATCGGGGCCTCCGACACGGTGGTCGCGGTCGACGAGCTGGTCCTCCAATCGCCCAACCTCGTCGCCGGCGCGAACCGCGAGGGCGTCCACTACCGGAACGTCAACGTCGGGCGTGACTTCGAGGCCGACGTCGTGGCCGACCTGACGAACGCCCAGGCGGGCGATCCGTGCCCGACTTGCGGGAAGCCGCTCACCCTCCGCAACGGGATCGAGGTCGGCAACATCTTCAAGCTCGGGACCAAGTACACCGATGCCTTCGGGGCGACCTACCTCGGTGAGGACGGCACCGAGCACCCGATCATCATGGGCTCGTACGGGATCGGCGTCGGTCGAAACGTGGCCTGCGTCGTGGAGGAGCACCACGACGACAAGGGGATCGTCTGGCCGGCCGAAGTCGCGCCGTACGCAGCCCACCTCGTAGCGATCGGCGCCAACAAGGATCCGCGAGTGACCGAGGTTGCAGAGCGGCTCCACGGCGCCGCCCAGGGTGCCGGCTACTGGCGCGACATCCTGTACGACGACCGCGACGAGTCCCCGGGCGTGAAGTTCACCGACGCGGAGCTGCTCGGCATGCCGACGATCCTGACCGTCTCGCCTCGCTCGCTCGCGGCGGGCGGCATCGAGGTCACGGACCGTGCCACCGGCGCGCGCGAGACGCGCCCGATCGAGGACGTCGAGGCGATGCTCACCGGCTCCGAGGCTGTTCCCGCCTAAGCCGCCGTCCGGCCCCGGGCCCGGGCCCGCCCCGCGCCCTTCAGCGATTACCAATCCCCGTGGTACGCGGTCCCGGACCAGACGCATTCCTGGGCGATTACCAACCCCGGTGGCAGGTGGCGCCCGAATCCGCCCCGAGTCGGTCGATCCCGCGAGTCCCTACCACTCCGGTTGCTATTCGCAGGGAACACGAGGATCCATGACCGCCTGCTCCGGGGTTTTCGGCGTTTACGAATCGCCGTGGTACGCGGTCGTCGTTTGGCGGCAATTCCGGGCGATTACCAACCCGGGTGGCAGGTGGGGCGCAAATCAGCCCCGGTACGATCGACTCCGCCTGCCCGTACCACTCGGGTCGCTATTCGCGAGGAACAGGAGGCCGCTGATGCCGGCCTCGGGTCGTCGGAGCCACTGGCGTACCGAGGCTCCCCGCGCGGGAAGGGCGACCGTGAGGGTCGATGCGTGACGGGCCACGCGGCGACGGTTCGCGCTCGTATCCGCGATCACGAGGAGCCGCCCCACGGCCGTCGGTCGCCAGCCCTCCCGATCCTGAACCATCCCACTCGCGAGCCGCGCCTTGACGTCGAGCCGTCGAACAGTCGCCTCGATCGAGTTGAGCGTGGTCTTGATCTCGATGACGAGAGCGACACGAGCCACAGGATCGACGGCCAGGATGTCGATCGCACCGCGTTCCCCGAATGCCGAGAACGTGACCTCCACCGAAACCGACCATCCCGCCGCACGCAGCAGCTCGGTCATCCTTCCGACCAGTACTGCGTGGCCTTCGTCGAGGAGTCGATCGAGCAGGCCGGCACGCCAGGTCACGGTGGCCTCCAGCCGGGCGTCCACGACAGCGAAGACGCGACGCACAGTCCGAATCGCCAGTGCGTCCCAATGCCCGCGCTCGATCAAGGAGATGGCCGACTGCGATAGACCCACCCGGTGGCCGAGGTCCCGCTGCGTCATTCTCGCCTTCCGACGCAGGGCCCGAAGCGCTCGGCCGATCGTGACGTCGTCCATACGCGAGCACGGTGGCAGAGAGCGCTTGGCGGGCACTTATCTGGGACGATCTGCCGATGCCGCGGCCCATGGTCCCGACCGACGACCTGTACGCTCGTCTCGAGGTGCCGCCCGAAGCGTCATTCGAGGCGATCGAGATCGCCTGGCGGGCGCTGCTGAAGCGCCACCATCCTGATGTTGCGGGCAACGAAGCACTCGAGCTCGCGAAGCGGATCAACGTCGCCCATGACTGGCTGGGCAACCCCGAGCTTCGGGCCCGCTACGACCAGGCGCGACGTCCGGGCCGACGGCCGACGATGGGCGCCTGGTCGGATGGACAGCCGAGATCGCCACGAGCACCGGGCCGGCCAGTCGTCCGTCGGGCTCCGGTGGACCCTGCCCAGGCGCTGGAGCGGTTCCTCGATCGTGTCGGTCGCCTGAACCGTGACGAGCTGGACCGGCTGTCGGTAGCCGACACCAACTCGATCGCCTTCGTGGCCAGCATCCATCAATTCCTCGCCCCGGACCGGCAGCGGTTGCTCGACTCGCTCGACGATCGGGTGAGGGCCGCCCTCAAGGCCGCGGACTGGGCCAACGGCCCGATCCGCGACGCCGTCCTGTCCGCCGCCCACGAGCTGGTCCTGGGGCCGTTCCTCGACGAGCACCTGACCGAGCCGTCGCGCGGCCGCGCCCGCGATCGCCTGATGCGCGGCTGGGAGGCCGCCATCGACCAGCCGCGCTACGGCCCGAACACCCCGTCGGTCGAGCGGTTTCTGGCCCGGGCTGGGGAGCTCACGGATGACGACGTCCGGAGCATGGTCCGCGCCAGCGGCCGGGCGCGGATCCCGGATGATCCGTGGCCGCGCGGCCTCGACCCTGAGGAGGACGAAGGCCTGCGGGTCTCGAGCGTGCTTGCCGGCCGCGATGCCGCCGTGCGGGCGTCGGCCGCCCTGGATCAGCTCGACCGTCCCGTGGCCGCCCGCGCGAAACGGCTCCTTGCCCGCACCGCCCACGCCTTCGTCCTGCGCCACGGCTTTTCCGCCACCCAGTTCGCGTCGCTCGTCGCCCCGTGGACCGCCGCGACCGGCGATCCTGGCACGGGGCGGCAATCCGCGCCCCAGGCCGGGCCGACCGTCCGTCGGAGCTGAGGCGGCTGCGATACTTCCGCCACGAAGCCGCCGCGGAGGGATTGCTTGGACGCTCGGATCCTGCTGGTCGAGGACGACCCGTCGATTCGCGAGGTGACCGCGATCGGGCTCCGCGGTGCCGGCTTCACCGTGACCACCGCCGCCGACGGGCAGGAGGGCCTCGACCGCTTTCGGGCGGAATCGTTCGATCTCCTGCTGCTCGACGTGATGCTGCCCCGGATCGACGGCCTGGAGCTGTGCCGGGCCGTTCGCCGGACGTCGACGGTCCCGATCGTGATGCTCACCGCGCGCGGCGACACGATCGACGTAGTCGTCGGCCTCGAAGCGGGTGCCGACGACTACGTCAAGAAGCCGTTCGAGGTGCCGGAGCTCGTGGCCCGGGTCCGCGCCGCCCTCCGACGGGCGGGACGCGGGCCGACCGACGATGACGACCGCCTCCACCTGGGCCCGCTGGCGATCGACGTGGCCGGCCGGACGGTCGCCAGGGAGGGCGAGGAGATCCCGCTGACGCGAACCGAGTTCGACCTCCTCGTCGAGCTCACTCGCCACGCCGGCCAGGTGCTGACCCGGGACGTGCTCCTCGACCGGATCTGGGGCTACGACTACCTGGGCGACTCCCGGTTGGTCGACGTCGCGATGCAACGCCTGCGAGCCAAGGTCGAGCCTGAGCCGGCCAACCCGACATTGCTGCTGACGGTCCGCGGCGCCGGCTACAAGGCCGCCCGCTAGGGCAGGCGACGATGCGCGGCGTACGCGGTCGGCTCACGATCACGCTGGTGACCCTGGTCGTCGTGACCGCTGCGGTGCTCGGCGTCGGGTCCTACCTGTTCGTCGACTACCGGCTTCGCGAGGGCGCCAAGGAGGAAGCCTTCGCCCAGGCGCGGTTCGATCTGGCCGTGCTCATCCCGCAGGCCCTCGAGGGCAGCACCTTCGCGGAGAGCGGACTCGTCGACACGTTCCGCGACCGGGGCATCCGGATCATCGCCCCCAGCGGCGAGGCCAGCGACATCGACAGCTTCCTGTCGGCCGATTTCGCTTCGGCCGTGGCGTCCAACCAGGTCGCCTTCCAGTGGGCCACCCTCAACACCGATCCTAGCCTGATCACCGGCGGCCGACTGCCGGGCACCGAAACCGCCTTCTACTTCGTCCGGAGCGTCAGCGGGATCGAAGATGCCCTCGCCCAGCTGCGGCTCACGCTGGGAGGCGGAGCCTTGCTCCTCACCCTGCTCGCGCTGGTCGCCGCCCGATGGGTGGCCCGCGGCGTGCTCGCCCCGGTCGAGGCCGCCGGACGGGCCGCGGAACGAATCGAGCGGGGCGACTTCTCCGCCCGCGTGCCGGTGACTTCGACCGACGAGTTCGGCTCGTGGGCAGAGCGGTTCAACCGGATGGCGGTAACGCTCGAGGAGACGATCGGCCGGTTGGAAGCGTCCCAGGCCCAGAACCGCAGGTTCGTGGCGGACGTCTCGCACGAGCTGCGCACACCGGTCACGGCGCTCGTCGCCGAGGCGTCGATCCTCCGCGAGCACCTCGGCGACCTGCCAACCGACGCCCGCCGGACCGGCGAGCTGCTGGTCGCCGACGTCGCCCGTCTCCGGACCCTGGTGGACGAGCTGATGGAGCTGTCACGGTTCGATGCCTCGGCCGAAGAGCTGCGCCGCGAGCCGATCGACCTCGCCAGGCTGGTGCGCACGGTTGCCGCCGCCCGACTGCCCGAGGCCGAGGTCCACCTGCCCGCGGAGCCGATGACGGTCGCCACCGACGCCCGGCGCCTCGAACGGATCCTCGGCAACCTCCTCGACAACGCCCGCGAACATGCGCCCGGCTCGGCGGTCGAAGTGAGGCTCGGGCGCGATGGCCCGGACGCGGTCATCACCGTCGCCGACCGCGGCCCCGGCATCCCTGATGACCGACTGGCCAGGATCTTCGACCGGTTCTACAAGGCCGATCCGTCCCGTCACGGCGGGAGCAGCGGCCTGGGCCTGGCGATCGCGGCGGAGCACACCGCGCTCCTGGGTGGCCGGCTGCGGGCGGCCAACCGGGACGGCGGTGGCACCCGGTTCGAGCTTCGGGTGCCTGTGACTGAACCGTTACCCGGCGGCGATGGCACGGCAAACGGGTGGATCGAAGCTGAGAGCCATCAGACCGCCACACGGGAGTCCATACCATGAACCGCCATCTCGGCCTCATCACCGCCACCCTCGCCATCTGTCTCGTCGCCGCGTGCACGCCCTCGAGCGGCGGGCTCGGCACGCTGCCCCCGGGCGGCTCGCCGGAACCGTCGATCCCGCAGGGCAGCCCGGACCTGACGCCGCAGCCGTCGACCCCCGCCGGAACACCGAATCCGGGCGGCACCCCGTTGCCGTCCCAGGATCCGGGTGAGACGACGATCGTTCGGGCCTACTTCATCCTCGCCGGCGAGCCCGGCTCCGAAGGTCTCGTCCCGGTCCTCCGCCAGGTTCCGGCCACCGTGGCCGTCGCCCGGGCATCGATGGAGGCGCTCCTCGAGGGCCCGTCGGCCGACGAGAGCGCGGCGTCCCCCGGGATCGCAAGCGCGATCCCCGATGGGACCCGCCTGCTCGGTCTTACGATCGAGAACGGCGTCGCCACCGTCGACCTGTCCGGCGAGTTCGAATCGGGCGGCGGCAGCGCGTCAACGATGGGTCGCCTCGCCCAGGTCGTCTACACCCTGACCCAGTTCCCGACGGTCGATGCAGTGGTCTTCCGGGTTGACGGCCAGACGGTCAGCGTCTTCGGCGGCGAGGGCATCGTCCTCGACGGTCCGCAGGCCCGGGTCGACTACGAGTCGCTGCTGCCGGATATCTGGGTCGATCGACCGGCGTGGGGCGCCGCGTTCGGCAACCCCGGTCGGGTGACCGGCAACGCCCAGGTGTTCGAAGCGACGTTCATCATTACCCTCATCGACGCCTCCGGCGAGACGCTCTACGAGGAGCCCGCCATGGCGACCTGCGGATCCGGCTGCGAGCCGCGGGGCACGTTCGAGGTCAACGTCCCGTACGCGGTGGGCTCACCGCAGTGGGGCACGCTCCGGGTGTGGTTCGGTTCGGCCAAGGACGGCAGCGCCGAGGGCATCCGCGAGTACCCCGTCTGGCTGACGCCAGCCAGCTGAACCAGCCAGCGCAAGCCAAACGCCCCGGTCATCGGCCGGGGCGTTTCGGCGTTCAGGACCGACCGATAGGCGGCTGTCGGGCTGCGCGCGAGGCGCGCTTCCGCGCCTGATAGGTAGGACGCGGTCCCATTCGACCGTGCGGGCGTTCTTTCGGGACTACGGGCTGAGTATCACCCTCGCGGCGTTCTTTATCGTCTCGTGGCTCATCCAGAGCGTCGCCGGCTGGGTCGAGTTCGTCGCCGAGCAGCAGGAGCATGGCCAGATCGCGCTGCTGTTCGGTCCCAGTGGCTACGCCTGGGGCTGGCTCCAGGCCACCTTCGAGAACTGGCAGTCCGAGTTCCTCCAGCTCTTTGCCTTCGTCGTCCTGACGACCTTCCTCATCCACCGCAAGAGCCCCGAGTCCCGCGACGACCAGGAAAAGATGCAGAACCAGCTGACGGAGATCCTTCACAAGGTCGAGGCCCTGGAGGCGCGGAAGGGCTGATGGCCGGCAAGGACGACGGGCGGCGGGACGATCGGGCGGCGCGGATGATGCGTGAGGCGGCTCAGGCGGCTCACTCCCGGATCCTCGACGACCCGAACCTCCCGGAGCAGCCAAGTGCCGTCCGGCACGCCGTCTACTTCACGGTCGTGATGCTGGTCGCCCTCGTGCTCAACCTCGCGGCACTGGTCCTGGTCGCCCGCTGACGGATTGGTGGCACGCTTGGTCGCCGCCCTCAGGCGTGCTTGACGACGATCCGCTCGATGATGTTGGCGACGTCCTCGCACTTGTCCACGGTCGTCTCGAGGAGGGCGTAGATGTCCTTCCACTTGATCACGTCGATCGGATCCTGCTCGCCGCGGAACAGCCCCGATACCGCCGCCCGTGACTGGCGGTCGCCCTCGTTCTCGAGGCGGTGGACCTCGATCCAGTACTTCTCCAAACCCTTGAACCCGCGCAGGTGGGCGAGCGCCTCGTGGAGCTGCTCGCACTGGCGGACGATGATGGAGGCCTGCTGGACGGCCTCGGCGGTCGGCGCGTCGATCCCGTACAGGACGAACGTGTCGGCCACTTCCTCGATGTAGTCGAGGACGTCGTCGAGGGCGCTGATCAGGGCGTGGATGTCCTCCCGGTCGAACGGCGTGACGAACGTCGACTCGAGCCGCCGGCCGATGTTGTGGCTGAGCTCGTCGCCGCGGTGCTCGGCATCCCGGATTTCGCCCGCCCGGCGCTCCAATTGGTCATACGTGCGGAGCATCGCCTCGAGCAGGCGCGCGGCGCCAAGGACGTTCGCCGCGTCCTCGACGAACAGGTCGAAGAACCGCTCCTCGCGGGGAATCAGGCGCAGGCGCACGGGGATCCTCCAGGTGGCGCGCGCGGGGCTCGGGGACCGCGGCGCAATTGCGGACACAGGGTAGCGCACGCAGTTGTGCCATCCTCGCTCCGTGGACTGGCTGGTGCTCGCATTTATCTGCCTGCAGGCGGTCCTGCTGGCCATCGTGCTCGGCCAGTCGCTCGCCCGGGGCCGGGCCCTGGACGAGGTTCGCGAGGTCGCGGGGACGCCGGATGCGGAGGCATCGGCAATCCCCGCCCGGATCCGGGGTCTCGTCGAGCGGGCCGAGACCGCGGAATGGGACGCCGGCCAGCAGCGTCGCGATGCGGCCTACCTGGCCGACCTCATCGCCGTGGGCATCGTCCACGTCGGCGACGACATGCGGATCGATCACGCCAACGCCGCCGCCCACGCCTTCTTGGGCCGGCCACCGGCGTCGATGGTCAACCGGACCGTGATCGAGGCCTTCGTCGACCGACGGGTCGAGCACGTGGTCGACACCGCGCGTCGGCTTGGGTCCGCCACCGCCGAGGTTCCCGTCCGCGACGCCGACGGCCCGAAGCTCATCGTCCGCGCTCGCCGGTCGCCGGTCAGCGGGGTCTGGGTCGTGCTCGAGGATGTGACCGAGCTGCGGCACCTCCAGCAGATCCGGGCCGAATTCATCGACAACCTGTCGCACGAGCTGCGAACGCCACTGACCACGGTCGGGCTGCTGGCCGAGACGCTGGCCCGCGAGGCCGACGAGGCCGGTGACGCAATTCCCGGCCGGATGCGCGAGCGGATCGGCAAGATCGAGGAGGAGACCGGCCACATCGCCCAGATGGTCGGCGAGCTCATGGACCTGTCCCGGATCGAGAGTGGGGCCGCGGTCCTCCACCTCGATGACGTTGACCTGGCCGGCGTTGCCATCGCCTCGACCGACCGGCTGCGGCTGTTCGCCGAGCGCCAGGGCGTCGCCCTCCGCGTGGATGCAGCGGGCGAGGTGCCGCCCGTCCGGGGCGACGAGGCGCGTCTTGGCCAGGTGTTCGTCAACCTCCTCCACAACGCGATCAAGTTCAGTCCTACCGGCGGTGACGTCACGGTCGCCGTCCGGGAGGACGGTTCGGAGATCATCGCCAGCGTGGCGGATGAAGGTGTGGGGATCCCACGCTCCGCCCTTGGACGGGTGTTCGAGCGCTTCTACAAGGTCGATCGCGCCCGCGTCCGCGGCGGCGGGACCGGGCTTGGTTTGTCGATCGCGCGGCACGTCGTCGAGCAGCACGGCGGCCGGATCTGGGTCGAATTCGGAGGAGGGCAGGGGATCGACGTTCTCGTTCGCCCTGCCAATCGCAAGGGAGTTGACGGCATGACCGACCGCCTGCACGTGGGGAACCTGAACATCCGGAACCTGGCCGACCGGTGGTGGGAACGGCTGCCGCTCCTGGCCGCCGACTTCGGCACGCTCCAGCCGGACCTGTTCGGGTTGCAGGAATGCGTCTACATCATGCATCAGGACCGGGTCCTGGGCGCCACCGGCGAGGGCCGCTACGGCTCGGTCCGTGGTTGGGCGGGTCGGCCCGAATACGGCAACGCGCTGCTGGTCAAGGAGCCGCTCGTCGCCCGCGACCCGGAGCGGCTGGAGATGGGGATGCAGCGCGCGTCGCTGCGCTGCGTTGTCGACCTGCCTGGCGGCTCGGGGCTGCTCGTGGTCGTCACCCACCTCCACCATGCGCCCGAGGAACCCGAGCCGCGGATGGACGAGGTCAACCAGATCGTCCGTTGGCTCGACGCGGCCCCGCCGACCGACGCCCAGATCCTGATGGGCGACTTCAACGCCCACCCCGACGAGCGGACGTACTCGATGGTCCTCGAGGCCGGCTTCCGGTCGGCGTACGCGGAGGCCAATGGCCGCGAGCCGGACAAGACGTGGCGGACCCCGATCGTCGCGCCGATGATCGACGACACCGGCAGCGAGGGCTGCATCGACTACATCTTCGTCCGCGGGGCGATCCTGGTCGAGTCGGCCACGGTCACCTTCGACCGGCCCGACCCCGAGGATCCCGGCCTGTGGCCGTCCGACCACTACGGGCTGTCGGCCTGGGTCAACGTCGGCTGAACGGACCGATGCTGCGTCTCGCCCACCGCGGCGACTGGCGTCGGGCGGCCGAGAATTCGCTCGCCGCGATCGTGGCCGCGCTCGGCGTGCCGGGCTGCGACGGCGTCGAGTTCGACGTCCGGGCGAGCGCCGATGGCGTGCCGGTGCTGCTCCACGACGAGACGCTGGCCCGGGTCCAGGGACGCCCGGAGCGAGTCACCGACCTGACGGTCGTTCAGCTGGCCGAGGCTGGCGTGCCAACCCTGGCGGAGGTCCTGGCGGCGGTGCCCGCGTCGGCGTTCCTCGACGTGGAGCTGAAAGCGGATCCCGGCGTCGACGCGGTCGTCGAGGCTCTCGAAGCCGCGCGGGGCGCAGGGCTGGCGAACGCGGCCATCTCGTCATTCGATCTTGGACCGCTCCGCGGGGTCGGCCGGCTTCGGCCGTCGTGGACGCGCTGGCTCAACGCCATGGATCTCTCCCCGGGGACGCTGGCCCAGGCCGACGACCTGGGCTGTGCCGCGATCGCCGTCGAGTGGCACGCCATCGACGAGGCGGCGATGGGGCGCGCTCGGGCGGCGGGCCTGGAGGTTGCCGCCTGGACCGTCACCGATCCGGCGGTCGCGGATCGCCTCGCCTCGTTGGGGGTGATCGCCGCCTGCGTGGAAGGATCGGCGCTCGAATGACGAAACTCGCGGCGATGAGCGGGTGCCAGCGGCGTATCGTCGCCGCGTGAGCGAGCAAGCCGATCTCGTGGTCGTCGGTGCCGGCACGATCGGTGGCTGGGCGTCCTGGTTCGCGAAGCGCGACGGCGCTGGCCGGGTCGTCGTCCTCGAGCAGGGCCTTGCCGGCCAGGGTGCGTCTTCGCGCGCCGCCGGCATCGTCCGGGCCCAGGGCGGAACGGCGGCAACCGTCGCCCTGGGCCGCTGGTCGATCGACTTCTACCGTGGCCAGCGCGACTTGATCGGCACGGACTCGGGCTTTCGGGAGCTCGGCTACCTCATCCTGGCCGTGACCGAGGACGACGAGAAGCACGGCCGCGAGCGAGTGGCGATGCAGCAGGCCGAGGGTCTCGCGGTCCGTTGGGTAACGGCAGCGGAGGCCGCCGGCCTCAACCCGACGCTGTCACCCCGCGGCCATCGCGGCGGCAGCTACCTCGCCACCGACGGCTGCATCGATCCGCCGCGCAACGTCCGGGCCTACTCGATGGCGATGCAGGCGGCGGGCGTCGAGCTCCGCGAGGGGTCCGCGTTCACCGGCATCCGAACGGCAACCGACCCCGATGGTCGCCTGCGGCTGGCGGCCGTCCTGACGTCCGACGGCCCGATCGAGACGGCCCGCGCCATCCTGACCGGCGGCCCGAGCCTGCGGGCGGTGGGCCGCGTCGCCGGCCTCCGGATTCCGGCCGGCGCGGCCCGCCATACGGTCTGCGTCCTCGAGCCCAGCGAGGCGTTCGGTGGCGCACCCCTGCCGATGGTCTTCGACATCGGCGAGGGCCTCTACTGGCGCCAGGAGGAGGGCGGGCTGCTCTTCGGCTGGAGCAACCCGGATGAGCCGCCCGGCGTCGCCCGCGAGGTCGATTGGGACTGGTACGAGCGGTCCCGCGCCAGGCTGGACGGCTTCGTCCCATCCGCGCGCGGGCTCGGGATCCGCAAGATCTGGGCGGCGACGATCGACTACACCCCCGACCACCTGCCGATCCTGGGTCCGGGGCTGCTGCCGGACGGAACGCCGATCGAGGGGGTCACGATCGCCTCCGCCGGTGGCCACGGCATGATGTGGGGCCCCGGCGTGGCGCGGGTCGCGGCGGACCTGGCCATGACCGGCCGAACCGACCTCATCGACGTGACCGACCTCGGCCTCGATCGGTTCGACGCCGACGGTCGCAGCCGCCTCGCGGCCGACCCGATTGCCCTGCCGTTCCCGCTCTCGGCCGACGAGGACCTGGCACTGCCGACCGCCTAGCCGCCTAGCAGCAGCCGGTCCCGCCGCAGCACCCCGAGGGCGCGGCCGGGCCGTCGAGGACGGCCAGTGGCAGCTGGATCGACGGCGCCCGAACGACCGCCGGTGTCCAATCGGCCGGCTTGACCGCCCGGACGATCGCGCTGAACAGGCCGTCGCCGACGCCGTGGGTTGGGACGATCGAGATCTCGCGCAGGCCGGCGGCCTCGAGGCCGGCGTGGTACTCGGCGAAGGACAGCGCGCCGGCGATGCAGCCGACGTACGAACCCCGCTCGGCCCGCTCGGCGGGAGTCAGCGTGTCCGCGGCGACGACGTCACTGACGCCGACACGGCCGCCTGGGCGGAGGACGCGGGCGATCTCGCCGAACACGGCGCCCTTGTCGGCGGCCAGGTTGATCACACAGTTGCTGATGACGACGTCGACGGCGTCCGCGGCGAGGGGCATCGATTCGATCGTGCCCTTGACGAACTCGACGTTGTTGGCCCCGGCCGCAGTGGCATTGGTGCGGGCCAGCTCGAGCATCTCGTCGGTCATGTCCAGGCCGATCGCCCGGCCCGTCGGTCCCACCCGCCTCGCCGACAGGAGGACGTCGATCCCGCCGCCGGACCCCAGGTCAAGGACCGTCTCGCCTTCGCGGAGCTCGGCCACCGCCGTCGGGTTGCCGCAACCGAGGCTGGCGAGGACGGCCGCCTCGGGCAACGACGCCCGCTGGTCGATCGAATAGAGGGCGTCGCCCCAGTCACCGACGCTGCCAGGAGCACAGCACGACTCGGCCGCCGGCTGTGCCCCCCGGCTGGACGCGGCCCGTGCCGCCGCGGCGTACTTGTCGCGAACCTCGTCGTGGATGCGCGCGGTCTCGGTCATCGGGCGGTCCTCTCAGGTGATGCGCGAGCCGGTCAGGCGGCGCTGGGGCTGGTGCAGCAGTCAACCGGGGCGGTGTCGCGGGCGGAACCCGAGAGCAGGTTCCGGATCCGGTCACCGATGCCTGACCGGCCGTCGGATGTTGCGTTGCGGAGGGCCAGGCGGTGGGCCAGCTCCCGCTGCTCGCGCCGGCGGAGCGGGGCTTCGATCATCCATGCGATGCCGTTGGCGTAGGGATCCATTGGGGGCGTCTCCTTGGCAATATCGATCCCCATCAATGTAGTTGGCAGATCGATGCTTGTCAATATCGAAGTTCGTCGATAGTATGGCGGCATGAAGCGCCCCGTCGACCCCGAGATCCAGCTCCTCCAGGCCCTGGCCGACCCGACCCGCCTGGCGATCGTGCGGCAGCTGGCCCAGGACGGCGAAGTCTGCGCGTGCGACTTCACGAGTTGCTGCGACGTCCGCCAGCCGACGGTCTCGCACCACCTCAAGGTGCTCCGCGAGGCGGGCGTCGTCCGGTCCGAACGACGCGGCAGCTGGATCTTCTACACCCTCGAGCCCGCGGCGCTCGATCGTTTGGCGGCAATCGCCGGTGGCCTCGTCACCGGCGCCGGCGGCCTCATCCCGGTGTCGGAACTGACCCGAACCCGCAGCCGCGCGATCGCGCCGGGGGTTACGGCCAACTAGGGCCGTCCGATCAGCTCCGGGGCAGCAGGTCCGGCGGCAGCAGCCAGCGGAGCACACCGCCGCCGGCGGTGACGCTGGCCGCGAGGTCCACCCGCGCAATCGCCCCCTTCTTCATGGAGATCGTGGGGGCACCGACCAACCCGCCAAGGACCTCGCTGAAGTCGGGATCGTGGCCGACGAGGACGGGTCGCCGTGGGGCATCGTGGTCGTCGAGCATGGCCGCCACCTCAGCCAGTCCGAATGGCTCGCCGAGCCGGTCGTCGATCACGACTCGACGGCCCAACGCGGCGGCGACGATCTCTGCCGTCTGCGCCGCCCGGACCTTGGGTGAGCTCAGGATCAGGTCGGGCTCGAACCGGGCGAGCCCCAGGTGACGCCCGAGGCGCTCGGCCTGGCGAAGTCCCTTCTCCGATAGCGGGCGAGCCGCGTCGTCGCCTCCCCAGGCACCCGGATCGCCGGCGTCGGCGTGGCGCAGCAGGTGGAGCGAGACGGCCTTGCCGGCGTCCATCAGCCCTGGCCGGCCGGCGCAGCGCGCCGCTGGAGCACCGCCGGGATGAACGACCGGATCCGCATCGAGATCTCGCCGAAGACGCGCTCGAAGACCGCCAGACGTTCCGCCTCGGAGCCCTCGGCCTCGGCCGGATCGTCGAATCCCCAGTGGATGGTTTCGCCGCCGCCAGGGAAGTACGGACAGTTCTCCCTGGCCCGGTCGCAGACGGTGACGACGTAGTCAAACCGCTGGCCCAGGAACTCGTCGACGGACTTGGACCGCAACCCAGTGGTCTCGAAGCCCAGTCGCTCAAGGAGCCGGATCGTCATCGGGTTGACGCCGCGCGCCTCGGTGCCGGCGCTGAAGACCTCGAACCGGTCACCGCCCTCGCGCCGCAGGAACGCCTCGGCCATCTGCGACCGGGCGGAGTTGCCGGTACAGACGAAGAGCACTCGGATCGGCGCGGCGTTCACGGGTTGAGGTCCTCGATGTCGCCCGTGGCAAGGAAGACCACGTCTTCGGCAATGTTCGTGGACCGGTCGCCGATCCGCTCCAGGTAGTGCGCCGCGAACAGGATCCTCGCACCGCGGTCCACATTGCCCGGATCGGCCCGCATCAACTCGAGGACATCGTCGAAGATCCGGTGGTAATGGGCGTCGATCTCGTCGTCCTGGGCCGCGACCTCGCGGGCCCGGACCTCGTCGATGTCGACCAGCGCCCGCAGGATGCCGCGCACGAGCTGGGCACAGGCCTCGCCCATCTTCGGCAGGTCGACGTAGCCCTCGAGCGGCGGCTCGGCGGCCAGCTTCCGGGCCTGCTTGGCGACGCTGGCCGCGTGGTCACCCATCCGTTCCAGCTCGTAGCTCACGTGGTCGAGGGTCAGCAGGAACCGCAGGTCCCGGGCGACCGGCGCCTGGGTCGCGATCGTCGCCGTGATCATCGAGCTGATCTTGCGCTGGACCTCGTTGATCCCGGCGTCGGCGATGATGACCGCGAGCGCGGCATCGGCATCGTGGCGAACGAGGGCGTCGATCGCGGCGAGGATGGCTTCCTCGACGAGCGAGCCCATCCGGAGGACGTTGTCCTTGACCTCCTGGAGCTCGCGGTCGAACGTCTGACGGTGCCCGTGGATCGGGTGCGCGACCGGCCGCGGCGCATCCAGCCCGAGACCCGGCTCGATGTCGTCGAGGACGCCGGCGAAGGCGTCCGAGACGCGGGGCGTGGTTCCAGGTTCGTCGGTCATGGCGAAGTCTCCCGCCGCGCTCATCCGAACCGACCGGAGACGTAGTCCTCGGTCAGCTGGTTCTTCGGGTTGGTGAAGATATCGATCGTCCGGTCGCGTTCGACGATGTAGCCGGCCCGATCCTCGCCCATGTTCATGAAGACCGTGAAGTCCGAGGCCCGGGCGGCCTGCTGCATGTTGTGGGTCACGATGATGATCGTGTAGTTGCGCTTGAGCTCCGCCATCAGCTCCTCGATCTGGAGCGTCGACCGAGGGTCGAGCGCCGAGGCGGGCTCGTCCATGAGGATGATCTCCGGGTTGACGGCGATCGCCCGGGCGATGCACAGCCGCTGCTGCTGGCCGCCAGAGAGGGCCAGCCCGGACTGCTTGAGCTTGTCCTTGACCTCGTCCCAGATCGCCGCCCGGCGGAGGCTCTGCTCGACGAGCTCGGCCATGTTGCCCTTGTAGCCGTTGATCCGCGGACCGAAGGCGACGTTGTCGAAGATCGACTTGGGGAACGGGTTGGGCTTCTGGAAGACCATCCCGATTCGCCGCCGGACCTCGACGGGATCCACCCGGTCGCCGTACAGATCCTCGCCGTGGTACAGGACGTGGCCCTCGGTTCGCGTGCCCGGGATGAGGTCGTTCATCCGATTGACCGCCCGGAGGAGCGTCGACTTGCCGCTGCCGGACGGGCCGATGAGGGCGGTGATGGCGTTCGGGGGCACGTCGAAGGTGATGTGCTTGACGGCCCGGAACGTGCCGTAGTAGACGGACACGTCGTGGAGCGAGACGGCGGGCTCCTGCGTCTCGCCGTCGGTCGTGCCTGGCCCGGGCTCCCGGTCGATCTTCAGGGCCACGCCCCCGGCCGGTGGCGTGAGCGTACCGGCGGCTGGCGAGTCGGGCGGCACGGTGACGGTGGTTGGCATGGGATCTCCCTTCGGTCCATCGGTGGTGGTCATCACCAGGACCGCTCGAAGCGGTTGCGGAGCAGGATCGCGACGGCGTTGGCGAACAGGGTCACGGCAAGGAGGATGATGATCGCGGCGGCGCTGAGCTGGCGGAACGCGTCCTGGGACTCCTTCGCCCACTGGAAGACGGTCACCGGCAGCGCCGTGTACGGCCCGTTCAGGAAGTCGATGACCGAGCCCTCCGGGGTCGAGAAGCCGCCGATCACCGCGCCGACCAGGAGCAGCGGGGCGGTTTCGCCCAGGGCGCGAGCCAGCGACAACACGGTCCCCGTCAGGATGCCCGGGGCGGCCGCCGGCAGGACCAGCTTGCGGGTGACCTCCCAGCGTGACGCGCCAACGCCGTAGCCGGCCTCACGAATGGCGCTCGGGACGGCGCGCAGGGCCTCCGCGGAGGTGATGATCACGATCGGCAGGACGAGGACGCTCAGCGTCAGGGAGCCGGCGAGGAGATTGGTCGCGGTGGTGTTGCCCAGGAACCGGAACAGGCCGACGAAGATCGTGAACCCGAGCAGGCCGTAGACCACCGAGGGGACCCCGGCCAGGTTCCGGATGTTGACCGAGATCAGGCGGGTCAGGCGGGTGTCCGGCGCGTACTCCTCGAGGTAGACGGCCGTCGCGATCCCGAGCGGGAAGGCGAGCAGCGGCACGAGGACGATGAAGGTCAACGTGCCAGCCAGCCCCTGGGCGATCCCGGCCTTGGCCGGATCGGCGGACAGCGGGCTCGTCAGGAAGCCGATCCCGCGCGTCTCGAAGACCGGCATCGCCCGGGCGGCAACGTCGAACAGCAGGACGGCCAGGATTCCCAGTGAGAACAGGAGGCTCAGGAGCAGCAGGACGAAGAAGACCTTGCCCCAGACGTCCGGTCGCTGCGCCCGCAGCGATCGATGGACGGTGGCGGCTGCGGCGGTGGAGCCGATGGTCGACACTGGGCCTACCTCAGTAGCGCTGGCGGGTTCGGCGGACGAACGCGTCGCCGATGACGTTGAGGCCGAGCGTCAGCGCGAACAGGAGCGCGCCGACGAAGAACAGGCTGGGGAAGGCGAGGTTGTCGCCACGCGCCTGGTCGCTGCCGATCGCCAGCGAGGCCATCGCCGCGGTCATCGTCTGGCCCGGCTCAGCGGGGTTGAGGTGGCGGGTTCCGCCGCCGGAGGCGCCCGCTGCCAGGGCGACGATCATCGTCTCGCCGATGGCCCGGCTGGCGGCCAGGATCAGGGCCGCCACGATCCCGGAGATCGCGGCCGGAAACACGACCCGGATGCTCGTCGTGATCCGCCGGGCGCCCAGGCCGTAGGAGGCCTCTCGGAGCGACCGCGGCACGCTCCGCATCGCGTCCTCGGCGACCGAGGCGACGAGCGGGATCGTGAGGATTCCCACCGCCAGGCTCGCGGCCAGGATGTTGAAGGCCGGCGCACCGGGAAGCAGCGCCTGGACGAGTCCCGGATTGATGACCGTGATCGCGAAGTAGCCCAGGACGATGCTGGGAATGCCGGCCAGGATCTCGAGGACCGGCTTGACGATCCGCCTGGCCCGTGGCGAGGCGTACTCCGCCAGGAAGATCGCGCTGGCCAGGCCGATCGGCGCCGCAACGAGGAGGGCGATGATCGTGACCTCGAAGGTCCCGATCAGCAGCGTGGGGATGTCGAAGAACCCGCGACGAGGGAACCAGCCGATGGCGAGCAGCTTGCTGAAGTCGACCTGGGAGATGAACGTCCAGGCCTGGAACACGAGGGTCAGCACGATCAGGACGCTGACCACGATCGACGCCAATCCGGCGCCGAGCAGGATGGCCCGAACCAGCGCCTCGCGCCGCCGGCGGCCGGCGCTGCCGCGAAGGGCAATCCCGAGCGGGATCACGGATTGTGCCTGGGTCATCGGTCGATCCTGGGCTCCGCTTCCTGGATGAGAGGATAGGCGAACGGGCCGAGCCTCCGAGCTGGCCCGACCCGTTCGCTATGGAGGAGGGGGCTTACTTCTGGGTGAGGACGGCGATGCCGTCGATGGCGACCTTGAGCTCGATGTACTCGATCCCTGCCGCCGCGCACGCACCGGCTTCGCTCTCGTCGTCGCGGATCGGACGGGAGGCGTCCGCGATGTCGGCCTCGCCGGCGCAGAACTTGGCGAACCCATCACCGGTGCCGGGCCCCTCGACGGTGTAGTTGAACCCACCGTTCGCGGCCTTGAAGGCTTCGGCGACGCCGCCGGAGATCGGTTCGACCGTGGACGATCCGGTCACGAAGATCGTGCCGTTCGGATCGGCCGCCGTGGCCGGCTTGCCGGCTTCCCACGCTGCGACGGAGTCGGCCAGCGCGTCACCGAGCGGGACGTACGGAACCGTCTCGAGGACGCCGTCGATGGTCCCGTCGGCGAGGTAGAAGTCGACATAGGCGACGACGGCGGGATTGGCCTCGGCCTTGGCCTTGCTGACGTAGATGTAGAGATCACGGGAAATCGGATAGGTGTTGTCGGCGATCGTCGCGGCGGTCGGCTCGACGCAGTCGCCGTCCGGCTCCTCGGCGATGTTGAAGGCCCGGACGCGATCCAGGTTCTCCTCGTAGAAGGCGAAGCCCACCCAGCCGAACGAGCCGGTGGTGTTGGCGATGCCCTCGATGATCGCCGTGTCGTTGGAGCTCGAGGTGTACTGGGTCAGCCGGGTCGTGGCGTCCTCGGGCTGGCCGCGCTCCTCGATGGAGTCCGCGAGCACCAGCTCGACGAAGCTGTCGAACGTGCCCGACTCCTCGCCCGGAGCCGTGATCGTGATCCCGACCCCCTCCGGGAACTCGGTGCTCGATCCGAGCTCGCCGGCGATGGTTGCGGCGTCGGACCAGTTCGCGACCTCGTCCGACTCCGGTCCGACCAGCGCGTAGATGTCGGCAAAGGACAGGCACTCGGGCAGCGCAGGCCCGCTCGGTTCCTGGGATGTGGGTTGCTGCGACCCGCCATTCGAGGCAGTCGAGCTGCTGCTCGGCGATTGGCTGGCCCCCGTGCAGGCCCCGATCGCGAACGCTGCGACAAGGGCGAGGGCGCTCACGCGCCGCGTGACGGACATGGTCACTCGATCACTCCTCCAACGAGCTGCGCCGCGTCGTGCGGCATGGCGGCCTCGGATGCCGCTCGGGTCCTCTGACGACCTCAGGCTCGAGTCGGGGGGTCAACCGTCCCTTTTCGGTCGGTTAAGGCTTTGTTAACGGGCTCGCTGTGTCGCCCTTGCGATGCGTGACCGAGCGTTTGCCGCGCTGCCGAAGCCATGGCCCCCGAACGCTGGTCGGAAACCACTCGAAGGAGCAGGACCATGAACGATCGGGAACGCAGCGAGGACAGCCAGGGACAGGACGAGGCCGATCCGGGCGCCTACATCGGTCGCGAACCGGAGCGGGCGACGGAGACGATCCCCGGTGGGTTGGGCCCCAAGGACGAGCGGGTCGCCGCTCACTCGACCCAGACGAGTGGTGGCGAAGCCGAGCAGGGGTCACCCGCCGGCCACCGGCAGGGCGATCGAGCATCTGACGATGACGTCCGGGAGGCCGGCCAGAACGGCTGAGGTCGAGCCGCACTGAAAAAACGGGCTCCTCGTCAGAGGAGCCCGATGGGATCAGGAGCGGGAAGGATCAGGAGGGGATGCGCCCGTCGTCGACAAGTGCCCGGATGAAGAGCAGCCGTTCGACCTCTCGCAGTTGCCAGCCGGTTCGCGACGGTGTCAGGCCGGCGAGGTGGGCCGCCATGCTGCTCGCCTCGGTCTCGGACCAGCCCATCCGGCGAAGGCCGCGATACGTGGTCCGGACGCTCGTGGCAGACGCGCCGCTCCGTCGTTCCGGTGTCGCGAAGGTCGTTGGTTGCTGGAGCATCTGGCTGTCCGTCCTGGTTGATCGACGTGGTGTCGATCCGGGCCACAAGGTAGACGTCCGAATCCTCCGTGCAGGCAACACTCCGGGCAACATTCGCTTGCAGTCCGGTTGCACAGCCGACGGGGCATGTCAGGACCGATGCATCGCTGTCGGCAGCTTGTAACGGGACCCTTCCAGCCGCTTCTGCGCCTGTGTGCGGTCGGCATCGAGACTTGGCGACCATGACCGCCATTGACCCCAATGCCCGACAGCCATCCGCGCGCGACGCCGGCTCCGGCCTGGCGCGCGTCTACCTCGATCCGGATGTTGTCCTGAGCCTGCCCGGCTCCGGCGCCGTCGATGGGTCCACCCTCGCCTCCGGTGCGCGTGCAGCGCTCGAGACGCTGGCCGAAACAGGCCACGACCTGGTCTTCGTCACGGATCGGTCGATCGACCTGCCGCCCGGCTTCCCCGCAGTCAGCCAGTCCGATCGCGTGGACTCCAGCGGTCGCGGTTGGTTCCTCACGATCGATCCCGAGCGTTGCGGCCCGCGGCGTGCCGGCCTTCAGTCGATCCTCGTCGGTCCGGGACCGACTGCCGGCCATCGATCGGAGATCCACCGCTGCGACATCACCACCCGCGACCTCCACTCCGCGGTGATCGAGATCCTCTCGCGGGAGGCGATGGCCCCCGTCGCCTGACAGCGGCGATCACCAGTCCAGGAGGTACTACGGATGCCCGGACAAGGCTCGGCAGGGACACCGGACGCAGCCGTCACGACCGGCAGCGACACCCGTCCACCCCGGCCGCTGCTTCGACCGGTCCGCGTCGATCTGGTCGAAGAGGGCCGATCGCTCCGGGCCGAGCCGGAGTGGCAGACCGGCGACCGCAACGCCCGAACGGTGGCGACCACGGACCGGATGCGCGTGGTCCTGATCTGTCTCCGCCGCGGCGCCGAGTTCGGCAATGACGTTGACGACACCCTGGCCATCCAGGTGCTCGACGGTCGGGTGACCGCGGAGGTTGACGACATGACCGTCGACCTCGACCCGGGCGGATTGACGACGATCGAGGGACCGTTGTCCTGGCGCGTGCGGGCGGAGGCCGATTCGCTCATCCTGCTCACCAGCGCCGTCGCGAGCGCCGCCGAACCCAGGGACTGACGAGAACGGGCCACCGCTCGGCGCCTTCACTGGTGCAGCGAGGCGCGCGGCCATATCCGGCCGGGAAAGAAGGAAAGGCGGCCAGCCTCCATGGACCGAGGTCCAAGGGGCACGAGGCCAGCCCCCATGGCCCGAACTAGACTCCACCAGGGCTTTCGTGCCCATATCAACCCGATCGCACGGGCATTGCGGGCGTATTGCAGCGCGCGTTCGTGGCGAATGGACGCGCGTTAACAGCCGCGTGCCAGACTCTTCCGATCCGGGGAGCCACAGGAGGATGCGATGGCCCGAACCACAAACCGCGGCGCCGCGGCCCAAGCCGCCCAACCGGCCGGGCCCAGGAAGGTGGCTCGCCTCGAGAAGGATCTCGATGCGGCCGTTGCCAAAGAAGCCAAGCGACAGCGCCAGCTGGAGAAGGCTGCGGGCCGGCCCAAGCGCGAGCGTCGCCGCCGCAAGCAGCTCGCCAAGGCTTCGAGCAGGCTGGCCGATCTCCGATCGAAGCTGGCGGAGGCTCTCGAACCTGGGGCCGCGACCCCGAACGACGGGGCTCCATCGAATGGCGCGGCCGCAGCGCCAACGCCGGTGCGGAAGCCCGCTGCGAAGACCACCAGGCCGGCTGCCGGCAGGAAGGTCGTGACGTCAGCGCGTCGCCCAGCCGCCGCCAAGGCGACCTCCGTCGCGCCGGCCAAGGCGACGACCGATCGCGCCACCAAGCCGGCACCGGCCGCCAAGGCGACGCCGCGTACGTCTGCTTCTCCCGGGCCGCGACGGCGCCGAACCTCGGGCCAGGCGCCGTCCGCCTGATCCGGCTCGGTTCCCGGACTCGCCGCTCCAGTGGAGCGCCACCCGCCGCCGGGTCCGATGGTGGCCGCCGCGATCGACATCGGGTCGAACTCGGTCCACCTCCTCGTCGCAAGGGTCCGAGGGATGCGGCTCGAGCCGCTGCTCGACGAATCGATCTTCCTCGGTCTCGGTGAGGCCGTGGCCTCGCGGGCCGCGCTTGGAGCGCCCCTCATGAGCGAGCTCGTGACGGCCATTGGCACGTACGTCGAGCGGGCCAGGCAGGCTGGCGCCGGGCCCATCGCCCTCGTCGCCACGGAACCGCTCCGTAGGGCAACCGACGCGCCGGTCGCGGTCCGGGCCGTTGCGACCGAGCTAGGCCTGACGATCGAGGTCCTGGGCCATGACGAGGAGGCGTTGCTGACCCTGCTGGGGGCAACGGCCGGCCGCCGCCCGAGCGGGGCGTTGCTGGTGGTGGACGTCGGCGGCGGCAGCACGGAATTCGTGATCGCCGCTCCCGGCAAGCCACCGCTGGCCCATGGGATCCGGGTCGGCTCCGCGAACCTCACCGCCCGGTTCGTCATCGCGGATCCGCCCACGCCGGACGAGGTCCAGGCACTCCTCGCGGAGGCCCGCCGGCTCGTGGCCGGCGCGCCGGACGCCCGTCCCCGCCAGACAATCCTGGTGGGCGGCACGGCGTCCAACCTGCTCCGCCTCGTCCCGGCGGCGGTGCGCGATCGTCGCCTGACCCGGGCTCGTGTCGATGCCGCCCTGGTTGCCATAACCGCGGAGCCCGCCGAACTCGCGGCGGCTCGGCACGCCATCCGGCCGGCCCGCGCCAGGACACTGACGGCCGGCGCGGCGATCGTGCTCGCCATCCTGGAGCACTACCACCTTCGGAGCGCGGAGGTCTCCGAGGCGAGCATCCGCGAGGGGGCGATCCTGGCCGTGGCGCAGGCTGGTCCCGACTGGCGCTCACGGCTCACCGAGCTGGCATCAGCTTCGACCGGGTAGCCGGCTGTCGAGGCGGCGAACGGACCTACAGCCGGGCGAACGCCCGTCCGAGGCGGTTGCGGAACGACGGTCCTGCCACACCTCGCCAGGGCCGGCCAACCGAGCGACGCAGGCGGGCGACCTCCCGCTCGCTTGACATGAGGTAGCGCCCGATGGCGGCGGCCTGGGTGGCGGTCACGCCGGACGACCGCTCGACGAGGAAGGTCCTGGCCATCGACGCGGCGACGTCGGCGTCATGCATGAGCCCGAGGTGATCCTGGAGGACGACGACCCGAGCGACGAGCGCCGTTGCATCGGGCTCCAGCGGCTCCCGGACGAACTCGATCGTATAGCGCAGCCACTTGGCCGCGATCCTGAGGTCGTGGAGCGTCTCGACGTCCGCCCAGCGGAGGACCGGCTCGTAGCCGCGCAGCTGCTCGAAGGCGGCCCACGCCCGTGACGGCATCGTGTCCCGGATGTGGTGGGGCTCGACCGGGGTCACGCTCCGGATACCGGCGCCCTCGGTCTGAACGAAGACGCGGAAGTCCTCGACGAAGCGGGCGTAGCCGTCCCCGTCGAGCTCGCGGATGAGCAGCAGTCGGGCGTCGTCGCGATAGCCGGCCCACGCATCGAAGAGGGGACGCAGCGCCCGGGCCTCGTCCGCCGCTTGCTCGAGACGGTAGGCCTGGGCGGCCTCGATCAGGACGTCGAGATCGCGGACCGCGCCCAGCCGTCCGGCGATGTCCCGCAGGCGGCTCCGGTAGCGCTTCGTCCGGTCCGGCCGGAAGGACTCCCCGAAGACGCGCCACGCAGCGCGCATCCGCCGCGTCGCGACCCGCATCCCGTGGAGCTCCTCCGCGTCGGCGCCGTCGCGCGTGCCGGCCTCCCGGGCGAGCATCCGGGCGAAGTGGAAGCGAAGGACCTTGCGAGCCGCCTCGGCCACGACATCGTCGGCCGCCACGCCCGGCGCCTTGCCGACCACCAGCTTGGCCGCCCCGTCGCGCCTGGCTCCGCCGCGTGACTTGCCGTTGGTGGCGGCTGCCGGCTCGGCGGCTGCCGGCTCGGCGGCCGGGGCCGGGGATGGTGGCGTCCCAGGCTCGGCGGGCTCGTCGGGTTCGCCGGCCTCGTCGGGCGTGACCTCCGGGACCGGGCCGTGGCGGCGGACGTGGGACCGAACGGCGGCCAGGGCCGACTCGAACTTGGACGTCGTCGCGGCGTTGAGCCCGGCATCGCCGCGGAGCTCGTCGGCGACGGCTTCGAGGCGGTCCTCGTCGCCCTTGACCAGCTCCGCCTCCAGTTCCACGAACCGGTCGACGACCTGGCTCCGGGCCACGACATCGACCTCGTCGAGGCTCAGCTCGACCGTCGTTTCTGCGTCCCGGAACAGCCGCCGGCGCCGAAGCTGTCGAATCGTCACCAGCTCGACCAGCGGGGCGTCGCCGCACAGCTCCAGGATCAGCGACCGGGCATCGGACGCCGGCCAGTCCCGCGGACCCGAAGTCCGGTCCGCCGGGCCCTCCAGCTCCTCCCGGCGATGGGGGTCGCGACTTGCCGTCCGGCGGTTCGTCGACTTGATCGAGACGATGGTCGACGCCGGCATCACTCGCAGCCGTGCCGCGAAGCCCGACCGCGCCAGCGCGCCATCGGCCGTGTCGACGTAGCGATCCTCGAGCTGGGTTGTCTTGGTCCGAGCGGCGGCCGCGAGACCGCCGAGCGTGTCCATTGCCAGGTATCGCTCACCGGCGGCGACGGTCTTGAGCCGGAACTTGTGCTCGATCTCGACGTGGCGGCCGGTGGCCGAGCTCCCGGGTCCGGCGGTTTCCGAGGTCATGCTCGCGGGTCGAGTGAGCCGGTGCCGGCGTGGGGCCGGTGCGGCGTCGCGGCGACCTGGCCGGAGGACAGTGCCCGTTCCTTCAGGACGGCCTGGGCATCCAGGGTTCCCGATCGGCCCTCGATCGCCTCGGTCCGTTGCCAGGTGCCGTCCGGGCCCAGCTGCCACGACCGGCGGTCGTCGGCCAGCAGGTCCTCGACGATCGACGCCAGCCGCGCCCGCGCCTCGGCATCGTCGACGGGGCAGACGGCCTCGACCCGACGGTCGAGGTTGCGGTCCATCAGGTCGGCCGAGCCGATGTACCACTCCGGGAGTCCGCCGTTGGCGAAGCCGAAGATCCGGGAGTGCTCGAGGAACTCGCCGACGATCGATCGGACGCGGATCCGGTCGGACACGCCCCGGATTCCCGGCTGCAGCGAGCACGCACCGCGGATGATCAGCTCGACCTCGACGCCGGCCTGCGAGGCCCGGTACAGCGCCTCGATGCATTCGACGTCGACCAGGGCGTTGAGCTTGAGCACGATCCGAGCCTCGTCACCGCTCGCCGCGTGGGCGATCTCTCGGTCAACGAGCTCCAGGAACCGGCTGCGCAGGCTCAGCGGTGCGACCAGCAGGGCCCGGAAGGATTGCTGCCGTGACAGGCCGGTCAAGACGTTGAACAGGTCGGTGACATCCGCTCCCAGCTCCGGCCGGCAGGTCAGGAGGCCGAGATCCGTGTAGAGGCGGGCCGTCCTGGGGTTGTAGTTGCCGGTCCCGATGTGCACGTACCGGCGCAGGCCGGAACCCTCCCGGCGGACGACCAGCGCCGTCTTGGAATGGGTCTTGAGCCCGACCAGGCCGTAGACGACGTGGGCGCCCGCCCGCTCCAGCTTGCGGGCCCAGACGATGTTCGCCTCCTCGTCGAAGCGGGCCTTGATCTCGACCAGGACGACGACCTGCTTGCCCCGCTCGGCCGCCCGGATGAGATCCCGCACGATCGGCGAATCGCCCGACGTCCGGTAGAGCGTCATCTTGATCGTCAGGACGTCCGGGTCGTCGGCGGCCTGGGAGATGAACCGCTCGGTCGAGGCGACGAACGACTCGTACGGGTGGTGGACCAGGATGTCGCCGGCCCGGATGGCGGCGAAGACGTCGGCCGGCTCGTCCTCGTCGGGTGGCAGGAGCCGGACAGGTGTGACGGGCGACCATGCGGGTGCCCGGAGGTCGGGGCGATCGAGGTCGACGATCTCGAGGAGCCCGGTGAGATCGAGCATGCCCCGGATATCGAAGCAGTCCTCGTCCCTGACGCCGATACCGCGGAGCAGCAGCTGCCGGGTGGCGGCCGGCATCGACCGCTCGACCTCGAGCCGGACGGCCTCGCCGAAGCGGCGCCGCCGGAGCTCCTCCTCGATGGCCATCAGCAGGTCGTCGGCCTCGTCCTCCTCGAGGGCCAGGTCCGCGTTCCGGGTGACCCGGAAGAGGTGGTGCTCGAGGATCTCCATGCCCGAGAAGAGCAGGTCCAGGTTGGCCTCGATCACCTGGTCGATCAGGACGTAGCGCTGGGGCTGGATCTCGATCAGCCGCGGCAGGACCGGTGGGACCTTGACCCGGGCGAAGCGGCGCTCGCCGGTCTCCGGGTCACGGAGACCGACGGCGATCGACAGGCTGAGCGTGGAGATGTAGGGGAACGGATGGCCGGGGTCCACGGCCAGCGGCGTCAGGACGGGGAAGATCTCGTCGACGAACCGCTGCCGGAGCGTCTCGTGGTGCTCCGGGATCGAGGCGTACTTGACGATCTCGATCCCCGCAGCGGCGAGCTGCCGCCGGATGTCGACGTAGATCGCCGAGTGCTCCGCCACGAGCTCGCGCACGCGCGCCCGGCAGGCATCGATCTGCTCCGTCGCGGTCCGGCCGTCCGGCGAGGTCTTCACCGAACCTGCCTGAACCTGCTGGCGCAGGCCGGAGATCCGGACCTGGAAGAACTCGTCGAGATTGCCGGCGAAGATCGTCAGGAACTTCACCCGCTCCAGCAGCGGGTTCCGCTCGTCACGGGCCTCGTGGAGGACGCGGGCGTTGAACTCGAGCCAGGCGAGCTCGCGGTTGAGATACGGCAAGGGCTGCGTGGACCGCCGGCCGGTGCCGTTGCGGGAGTGCTTGCCGTTGCGTGACGGGCGCGTGCCGTCCTTCCGCCGGTCGGACGAGGGTCGGGTCTTGTCGGCGCTGCGAACGGCCATCTTGCGGAACAGGTTCCTCGCGGGCGGGCCGACGAGGATAGCACCCGATCGTTATCGCCCCGGGTAGGACTCCGATCCCATCACGCTTCCGCGATGTACCGCCGCTCGCCGGTCCGCGGATCGACCAGGACGCGCATCTGGCGGCCCGTGGTCGGATCGACAAAGACCTCCTCGGTCCGCCGGAATCGGGGCTCGACAGGCTCGGTCTCGCCGCCGCCGAGCCCAGTCGGGGCGTTGGTCTGCTCGGCCGCCTCGGAGCGGTAGCGGACCCGTTCGAGGACGGCGACGACCATCAGGAAGCCGCCCATGAGGACGAGCCACAAGCCGGCCTCGGCCACCTGGGGACCCATGGAGATGCTGGCGAAGCCGGCCAGGACGAACAGCGCCCCGACGCCGAAGAGCAGGCCCCGCATCAAGGGGAAGCCGCCCACCGCCTACTCCGTGGCCTGTGGGGCGCCGCTGTCCGGCGTCACGATGACGGCCGTCCCGTAGGCCACGATCTCCGACATCGTCCCCGCCAGCTCGGAGCTGTCGAAGCGCATCGAGATCACCGCGTTGGCGCCCATCAGCGAGGCGTTCTTGACGAGACGGTCGATGGCCTGTCGCCGGGTGTCCTCGAGGAGCTGGGTGTACTCCTTGATCTCACCACCGACGAGCGACCGGAGGCCGGCGGTGAAGTTGCCGGCGAAGCCCCGGCTCCGGACGACGAGGCCGAAGACCTGGCCCTTCGTCTCGGTCACGCGATGGCCCGCTACGAACGGGGTGGTGGCGACGATCATCTGGTCTCCTCGTGTGGTGCGGTGGCGGCGGTCGTGTTGGGCCCATCCGGGGCGTGTCGTTCGTGGCTCAGGTGCCCACTCCGTGCCTCAGGATCACCTGCCATGACGCGACGGGCCCCGCAATCGTCACATGGGCAGCGCTCGCGCAGCATGGCAAACGTGTAGAAGCCGGTGTGATGCCCATCGCCCCATTCCGGCGCGACGGCATAGTTGCCGACCAGGTGGATGTCGACCATTTGGGTCTGCTCGTCGGTCAGGGTTGGCCGGCTGTCGAGCCAGCCCGGCAGGCCGGCCTCGCCCCGGCAGAAGGCACACGGGCACAGCCAGCGGAGCGGCACGAAGGCGTACGTCGTGGCGTGGCCATCCCGCCATTCGATCTGCAGGCGGCGGCCTTCGCGGTCGGCGTGGATCGTGCGTGGCGTCGTTGGCGAGAGGGTCGCGGCGTCGGTCACGAGGGGATTGTACGGCCGCGCCCGGAACGCTCAGTACTCCGGGATCCGACGCACCTCGACCGCCATCCCGGGACTGGCCGGGACAGTGCCGGCGATGTCGATCGCCTCGTCGCGCGAGGCGACCTCGATCAGGTAGTAGCCGCCGATCTGCTCCTTGGTCTCGATGAACGGACCGTCGGACACGTGCTTGCCGCGGACGACGGCACCCTCGCGGCTGGGGGTCAGGCCGTCGCCGCCCAGCATCACGCCGCGCTCGCGGAGGTCGCGGGCGAACGCGATGTGCCGGTCGACCATGGCCCGGCCCTCCTCCGGGCTGAGGGCGAGCTCCGCGGCTTCGTCGCCCCAGAGCAGCAACAGGAACTGCACGGTTGATCCTCCTGGCTATGTGGTCTCACCGTAGCGACGACGACCCGGCCGCCAATTCGACATTTCGCCGCGCCGGAGCCGTGGGCCGACGCGGGACCATCGGGTCATCGGCGGCCCATCCAGTCGGCGGATATCCTGCGGAACGAATGTCCCTGGTCATCAACCGCCTCACCAAGCGCTTCGGGTCGGTCGTCGCCCTCGACGGCCTGTCGTTCGAGGTGCCTCCGGGCCGCGTATTCGGGTTCCTAGGCGCCAACGGCTCCGGCAAGACGACGACGATGCGGATCACCCTCGGCGTCCTCCACGCCGACGGCGGCACGATCCACTGGAACGGCACGCCCACCGGCGACCTGCCGCGCCGGACGTTCGGCTACCTGCCCGAGGAGCGGGGACTGTACCCGCGGATGACCGTGCTCGAGCAGCTGGTCTACTTCGCCTCGCTGTACGGGATGCCGGCCGATCGTGCCGCCCGCGAGGTCCGCGACTGGCTGGCCCGCTTCCGCGTCCCGGACTTCGCAGATCGTCGGGCCGAGGAGCTGTCCAAGGGCAACCAACAGAAGGTCCAGTTCCTGGCGGCGATCCTGCACGACCCCCAGATCCTGCTGATGGACGAGCCGTTCACCGGGCTCGACCCGGTCAACGTGTCGCTGCTCCGGGAGGCGTTCCTCGAGCTCCGCGACCGGGGCAAGACGCTGATCTTCTCGACCCACCAGATGGAGGTCGCCGAGCAGATGTGCGAGTCGCTCGCGATCGTCGATCGCGGCCGGGTCGTCACCGGTGGGACGCTGCGCGAGGTCAAGCGCGCAACCGGCCGCCGGATGGTCCTGCTCGGTGTGGCCGGCGACCACCGGCTCGACTGGCTGTCGGACGTACCCGGCGCCCGGCTGATCCGGCCGGGCATCGACCGTTCGGAGATCGAGCTCGATGCCGGCACCGAACCGGATCGTGTCCTGGCCGCCGCCATCGCCCGCGGCCTCCAGGTGACGCACTTCGAGATCGCCGATCCGTCGCTCGAGCAGGTCTTCCTCGACCTGGTCGGACGGCCGGCAGACGACGAGCTGCACCTCGCCGCCACCCACCTCGATCCGGTCACCGCCGACGAGCCTCTCGCGTCCTCGGCCGAAGCCGGGAAGCCGGCCGCATGAGCCGTCTCGACCCGATCCTGCCGAACACGGCCATCATCGCTCGCCGCGAGTACGGCGAGCGGGTCCGCAGCCGGTTGTTCGTCCTGACCACCGTCCTGCTCGCGTCGCTGGGGGTCCTGGTGGCCCTCGCGCCGCTGATGGCCCGCGCCGTCGACCGGGGGGCAGTGACGCGGATCGCCGTCGTCACCGCCGACGACGACCTCGCCCGGCGGGCGGTGGGCATCCTCGACCCGCTGCTCAACAGCACCGGCACCGAGTACCGGCCGTTCGACCTGGTCCGCCGGACCGACGTCGACGCCGCGGTGGCAGCGGTCGCCGATGCCGACCTCGGCGCGGCCATCGTCCTGTCCCGCAGGCCCGATGGCGGCCTCGCCTTCGGTTTCCACGCCGGCGACACGATCGGCGACGAGAAGCTGGCCCTGCTCAGCACCGCGATGTTCGGAGTGGCGTTCCTCGACTACGTGGCGCTGAACCCTGGCGGTGGCTTCGCCCAGCCGACGATCGACCTGCTGCGGGCCACCGGCGGTGGTGGGACGGCCGCGTCCGTCAGCAGCGCGGAGTTCGCCAGCCGCCGGATCGTGGCGATCGTCCTCGTCTTCCTGACGTTCCTGATCCTGGTGATCTACGGCATGTGGGTCGCCGCCGGCGTCGTCGGCGAGAAGGCCAGCCGGGTCATGGAGGTGATGATCAGCGCGGCATCGGCGCGGCAGCTGGTGTTCGGCAAGGTAGTCGGGATCGGGGCGGCCGGGCTGACCCAGGCGCTGCTCGTCATCACCCCGGCGCTGTTCTGCATCCTGATCGAGGATCGGCTGGCGACCGCCTTCTTCGGTCCCGGCCCGTCGCTCGCCCCGTCGCTCTCCGGTTTGTCGGTGGGCCTGCTGGTGGCCTTCGCGGTGTACTTCGTCCTCGGCTTCCTGCTGTATGCCCTCGTCTTCGCCGCGGCGGGCTCGCTCGTCAGCCGGGCGGAGGACCTCCAGATGCTGGCCCTGCCGCTCAACGTCGTCGCGATCGGCGGCTTCTTCGTGGCGATCCTCGCCATGACCGGCGGTGCCGGCGGGATCATCCGAATCGCGTCGCTCGTGCCGTTCTGGAGCCCGTTCGCGATGCTGACCCGGGTGGCCATCGGGCGGGCCAGTGCGGCCGAGGTGGCCCTGTCGCTGGTACTCCTCGTTGGCGCGATCGCGATCATGTCCGTGGTGGCGGTCCGGGTATACGCGGCCGGTGTCCTGCTGTACGGCCAGCGGCCGGGCCTGCGGGCCATCGTCGCGGCCGTCGTGGAGTCCCGCTAGCGCGCGGTCGCGATCCGCCGGGGACCCTTACTGGTCCTCGTCGAACAGCAGCGGCAGCCGCCGGATCAGGGCGATGACCGGTGCGTTGGCCGGACCGTCGGCGGGTTCCGCGGCGACCTCCTCGACGGCGGGCCGGTTCCCGGCGGCGATGAACCGCCACAGCCGGCTTCGGACGCCCGACAGGTAAGGGCTCGTCCGCTGGCGCGCCATGACGCCGGCAATCCCCTGGGCAGAGACGGCGTCGAACAGGGCCCGGCCTTCGGCGGCGATCGCGGGCACGGCGACCACCTCGTCGCCCGGCCGGAGGATCCGCCGGAGCAGGTCACGACGCCGCCCGAGCGGCATCGACAGCAGGGACCGCCCGTCGACGTGGAGGACGTCGAACGCCAGGTAGGCGACCGGCCGGCCGGGCAGGCCCCGGATCCGGCGCTCCAGCTCGGCGGGATCGGCGCGACCGGCGGCATCGACGACCACGAGCTCGCCGTCGAGCACGGCCGACCGGGCATCGACACGGACCGCGAGGCCGGCCAGCTCGACCAGCCGCGCGCCGACGTCGCGGCCATCGCCGTCCACCAGCCGGACGTCGCCGCCACCGGCCACGGCGGCCGGGCCGATGAACGCGAGGGCCCGCAGGCCGCCCCACGATGGTTCGAAGAGGTGGTCGGTGGAGTCGAACGGCTCAGGCAGCGGCCGCGGCAGCATCGGCCGGAGCGTCTCCGGCAGGTTCGGCAGGTCCGTCTCGAGCCGCAGCGACAGCTGGTCGGTCATCGCTGGCCGATGGTAGCCGGTCACCCGAACCACGTTCGGAGGGGAGGGGAGGCCGCGTCCGATCAGGGCGGACGCGGCCTCCTGGAGCAAGCCGGCCGGGTGTCTGCCCGGTGATCAACCGGCGCGGCGGCGCTCCGGTGCGAGCCGGCGGATGGCTGCGACGGCGCCGATGGCTGCCGCGGCGAAGACCATGAGGAAGGCCGGCGGCACGCTCGTCGCGCCTGCGTCGGCGGCCGCATCGGTCGGTGGCGCGCTCGCCCCGGCGGCGGCTTCGACGACCACGGAACCGGTCATCGTCGGGTGGATGGTGCAGACGTAGTCGTACGTTCCAGCGGTCTCGAAGGTCACGCTGGCCGTGTCGCCGACCGCGATCGAGCCGGTGTCGAACGCGCCCCCCGCCCCGGTTGCGGTGTGAGCGGTGGTGTCGTTGTTGGTCCAGGTGACGCTGTCACCGGCAGTGACGGTCACCGTGGCCGGGTCGAAGGCAAATGCGGCGATGTCCACGTCCGCATCGGCGGCGAGTACCGCCGGCGCCGATGCGATCGCGAGCGCCAGGAGGGTTCCGGCGCCGGCGGCCGCGGCACGGCGTCGCAGGACGAAACGGCTCGAACGGCGCGCAGGAATGGCGGGCTGCGGGGACATGCAACTCCTCCCTGGGGGCTCGGGTGGCTTCGGCGGGAGGTACGTCGGAAATGACCCGATCGGTTCGCGGAAGCGGCGGTCAGCGCCTCGCGGCGGTCCGGCGGAGGCCGATGGCCAGGCCGATGCCGGCGACGGCCAGGACGATGGCGGCTCCGACAACCGACCCCGAACCGGCAGGCGTGACGGTAGCGGCGTCTCCGGGTGGTGGTGTCGGTGTCACTCCGGTGCCGGCGGCCTGGACGACGACCGTGCCGGTCATCGAGGGGTGGATCGTGCAGATGTAGTCGAAGGACCCGGCCGTGTCGAAGGTCACGCTGTCGCTGTCGTCGTCGAAGAGCTGCTCCGTCGTCCAGCCATCACCCGCTGCGTCGTGCAGCAGGGCGTCGCGGTTGGTCCAGGTGACGGTGTCGCCGACGGTGATCTCGACCGACGGCGGGACGAAATGGCCACCGTCCATGAGCACCGTCTGGTCCGCGGCGCCGGCTGCGCCGGGCAGCAGGAACGCGGCAGACAGGGCAAGACCGGCGGCCAAGGCGTGACGGAGTTTCATCGGTCTAAGCGTACGCGGTCGGAGGGCATCGAATCCCGGTGTATCCTCACCGTCCCATGGCGACTGTCCACCGTCCCGACACCCTGGCCCGAGAACGGGCCGACGAGCTCGTCCGCGCCTGGGACGGCCGGCCCGGTTCGCTCGGCAGCCTCCTTGCCCGGGTGACGCCGGTCGACCATCGGGGCGTCGAGGAGCGGGTCGATTCGCTCAAGCGGCGATCGATCAAGCGTGAATCGAAGCTGTGGGCCCTGGATCTCGCCATCCGGATGATGGATCTCACGACCCTCGAGGGGAAGGACACGCCAGGCAAGGTCCGGGCGCTGTGCGCGAAGGGCGTCCATCCGCAACCGGGCGATCCGACGATTCCGAGCGTCGCCGCGATCTGCATCTATCCGACCCTCATCGCGGAGGCCAAGGACGCGCTCGCCGGCTCGACGGTCAAGGTGGCCAGCGTCGCCACGGCGTTCCCCTCCGGTCAGTCCTTCCGGGACATCAAGGTGGCCGAGACCAAGGCCGCGGTCGCCGCCGGCGCCGACGAGGTCGACATGGTCATCGACCGCGGTGCGTTCCTGGCGGGGGACTACCGGTCGGTGTTCGAGGAGGTCGTCGAGATCAAGGAAGCCGTGGGCGAGGTGCACCTCAAGGTGATCCTCGAGACCGGCGAGCTGGAGACCTATGACAACGTCCGGCGGGCGTCGGTCCTGGCGATGGCGGCCGGAGCCGACTTCATCAAGACCTCGACCGGCAAGGTGACGCCTGCCGCCACCCTGCCGGTGACGCTGGTGATGCTGGAGGCGATCCGGGACTTCGAGCGGGCGACGGGCCGCCAGGTCGGGATGAAGCCGGCCGGCGGGATCAAGACGGCCAAGGAGGCCATCCAGTACCTCGTCGTCCTGTACGAGACCCTCGGGCCTCGCTGGATGTCACCCGATTGGTTCCGCTTCGGCGCGTCCAGCCTGCTCAACGACGTGCTGATGCAGATCGAGAAGGAGCGCTCGGGCCGCTACCAGCGACCGGACCACTTCACGCTGGATTAGGCGTCGCGGCCTAGTGTCGCGCGGTCCGGCCGAACGGGATCGGCCAGCTCGGGCCCGGCTCGTCGGGGTCGTTGCGCGACAGGATCGCGGCACCGAACCCGCACTCGCAGCTGAATTGCCGCACCCGGAGGCCATCCACCCGACTGTCCTCGACCGGGGCCATCGGCAGCTCGGTGTTCGAGTGGCGGTGCTGGATGACGACCTCGTCGGCAGTCGTGGGATTGTCCATGCCGCCACCTTGCGCGCTGGGTCGTGTCAACCGCCGTCTGTGCCGCCCGCAGGGGCTCGCACGGACGCGTCAGGTGGGGCCCATCGCGCGCGTGACACCGACACGCCCGATCGCGTGCTAGTCTGACGCGGTCGCCTGCCTGCTGATTGGGTACGCCAAACCATGTCCACCTCCGAACCCCGGTACCTGACCCTGAGCCAGGTTGCCGTTCGAACCGGCCGTCACCCCGAGCTGTTGCGTCAGTGGTGCGCCGCGGATCGACTGCCCTGTGTCCGCCTCGGTGGGAGCTGGGTCATGCTCGAGCGCGACCTGCCGCTGGTCGATGCCATCGCCAGTCGCGGCGGTCGGACGCGGCGAGCCGGCGAGGCCCCGCCGGCCGTCGGCTCTCGCGTCATCGCCGCCGTGTTCGATGACCAGGAGGTCGCGGACAATGCGGGCGAGGCGCTCCGTCGGCGCCTAAGCCTGGAGGCCGCGAGCATCGGGACAGGACCGCTCAGCTTGCCCACGCTGCCGGAGGTTGCCCTGACGGTCGTCGCGGCACGGGTGGGCAGCGGCCAGGTCGTCGGCGCTCGTCGGGTGCTGGCGGCGTTCGGCGGCCGGATCGTTGCCGATATCGAGCAGATCCGGGCCGCGGCCCCGATGTCCGCCGACGGCGCCGAGGCGGCGAGCAACCTCGGGCCGGATCCGGCCCTTCAGCCCGGCACGATCGGCTAGGGCGCACCCAGGACGATGGCGGCGTTGAGGCCGCCGAACCCGAACGACGTCGAGAGCACCCGCCGGTAGGTGCCCGCCCGGCCTTCGCGGAGGAGGCCCGGGAGGAGGGCGTCGGTCTCGGGGTCGGGGGTTTCGAGGTTGACCGTGGGCGGCGCCCAGCTGTCGCGGATGGCCAGGGCACAGATGGCGGCCTCGATCGCCCCCGACGCACCCAGCGGATGCCCGTAGAGGGCCTTGGTTCCGCTCACCGGCACGCTTGCTGCCCGCTCGCCCAGCGCCCTGGCGAGGGCCCGCGCCTCCGCGACGTCGCCGATCGGCGTCGACGAGGCGTGGGCGCTCACGTAGTCGATCTCGTCCGGCTCGACGCCGGCATCGGCGAGGGCGATCGATGCCGCCCGCGCCGCCTCCAGCCCGTCGGCCCGCGGCTGGACCATGTGGTGGGCGTCCGACGTCGCGCCGTAGCCAAGCAGCTCGGCGTACGGCTCCGCGCCGCGACGACGGGCGACGTCGGCGGCCTCGAGGACCAGGAGGGCGACACCCTCGCCCATCACGAACCCGTCGCGGCGGGCATCGAACGGCCGGGCGGCATGTTCGGGATCGTCGTTCGAACCCGGCGACAGGGCCCGGATGATGTCAAACGCACCGAAGGCCAGCGGGCTGAGCGGGACCTCCGCGCCACCGGCGATCGCGGCGTCGATCTGGCCGGCCCGGATCGCGCCGAGCGCCTCGCCCAGAGCGACGGCGCCCGAGGCGCACGAATTGGCGGTCGACAGGATCGGACCGCGGACGTCGAGGGCGATGCCCAGGTTGGCGGGCGCTGCGCCACCGAAGACCGCCAGGGCGAGGTTCGGGGCGACGGCCTTGATCCCACGCTCCATGAACCGCTCGTGCTGGCCCTCGGCATAGGCGATCCCGCCGAGCGCGCTGCCGAGGTAGATCCCGATCCGCTCCCGCTCCGGCATGTTGATCGCGCTCGGGACGAGGCCCGCATCGGCCAGCGCCAGCCGGCCGGCGACGAGCCCGAAGTGGCTGAAGCGCTCGAGCTGGCGAGCGGTCTTGGGATCCATGTGGTCGAGCGGATCGAAGTCGTCGATCTGGGCGGCGACCTGCGACCGGAAGGCGGACGGATCGAAGCGGTCGATCCGCTTGATCGGCGATCGAGCGGTGCGCAGGCCCGCCGCGAACGCGGTCAACCCGGTCCCGATCGGGGTGACGACGCCGATCCCGGTGATCCACACCCGGCGCGGCTCGCTCATGACGGTGTCCCCGCCACGGCCTCGGCGAGCGCCTTGAAGGTGGCCAGCGTCCGGGCGGCGATCGGGCGGGTGAAGGCGCGGTCGATCAGCCACGCCCAGCCGGGGACGCGGGGCCGGAAGTCGTGCTCGATGGTGACCCTCGCGCCGCCCTCCGCCGGCTCGATGCGCCAGGTCACGTCCATGCCGTTCGTCGCGCCACCACGATGCTGGAAACGCAGCCGGCGGGCGTCCGGTTCGTTCCACGTCCGTGATCGCCACGCCACCGGCAATCCCAGGCCGAGGACCGGCACGAGTGGTCGGCGGGCCACGAACCGGGCGACCAGCGCGCCGTCGGCTTCGCGCGACTCGACCGCCGCCGCGACGTAGTGGGGCAGCAGGACCGGCCAGCGCTCGACATCCGACGCCAGGCGGAAGACCAGGTCGGCGGGTGCCGCCACGTCGATCGAGATCGCCGATCTCATGCCGGGGCCTGGTCGAAGGCCAGCTCGATGCCGTAGCGGGCGATCTCGACGAGTGGCAGGCCGTCGAGCTCGCGGCGGCTGAACCAGGCCGCCCGATCCGTGCTGCCGTCCACCTCGTTGCGGAGCTTGCCGCCGCGGATCCGGACCCAGTACAGGATCCCCAGGAAGTGCAGATCGCCGCCGTCGGCCGCCGGCGAGTCCGGATAGACGTGCGAGAAGACCCCGCCGATGCGGTCGATTTCGCCGACCAGCCCGGTTTCTTCCTCGAGCTCGCGGATCACGGTCCGATCCGGGTGTTCGCCGAAGTCGACGCCACCGCCCGGCAGCGTCCAGGCCCCGTATTCGAGCTCGACCACGGCGAGGCGGCTGAGCAGGATCCGACCGTCGTCGACGCACAGGGCGTAGCCACCCAGCCTCGTGCGTCCGGCGGCGGCCGTCTCCCGCGGCGTTGCGGGGATCCGGCCGGTCTCGGTCACGGTCGGAGGAGGGCCGTCAGGAAGCGCGGGTCGAGGGCCCGCCGCGCCGGCACGAGATCGCCCATCACGAGGCCCATCGTCTCACGGACGGCGGGTCGGGACGCCAGCCGCCGAGCGGTGTACTCGAAGGTCGGCGGGCTCGCGAGGAACGCCTGGACGACGCGGGTGACGAGGTCCTTGGTCGCGAACCGCCGAGCCATCTGCCGGTCGTACGCGACCAGCGCGCCGGGTGCCCCGGAGAGGTGCCGGGCGACCGCTTCGGACGCCAGCTCGGCGGACACGATCGCCCGGTGCAGCCCCTCGCCGGTGAACGGGTCGAGGAAGCCACCGGCGTCGCCGATGAGGAGCCAGCCGTCGCCGGCCCGGCGCCGTACGCGGTGGCCCAGCGGCGCGGCACCCGCGATGGCGTCGCATGGCTCGGCCTGCGTCCAGTCCGTCGCGTCGTCCGCCGTCCGGGGAACCGCCGCCAGGACGCGTCGTGCCACGGCCGCGGCCCCGTCGCGGGCAAGGCGCTCCCGCCAGGCGACAGACGCGAGGACGACGCCGACGTTGACCCTGCGACCCGGTACGGGCGCCAGCCCGCAATACGCGCCGTCGAGGACGATCATCCGGGCGTCCCGGGGCTCGTCCGGCCGCGGATCGGCGACGTGCCAGGTGAGCCCCACGCGCGGCCCGAGGGGTGCCCGCCGGACGACGCCGGCGGCCCGGGCAACGGTGGAGCGAATGCCATCCGCGCCGACCACGACGGTCGCGTCGAGGGCCGCATCGCCCGCGGATGTTCGGAGCGCCAGCATCGACGGACCGCCGGGGTCGACGGGCAGCCGCACCGAGGTCACGACCACGCCCGTCCGGACCGTCGCGCCTCGGCCACGGGCCAGGGCGAGGAGCTCTGCGTCGAGTGCCGCCCGGTCGTACCCGACGGCCGGCATCGCCGGCGAGCCGTCGTCGCCATAGGTCAACCGGAAGGTCGCCCCGCCCGGCGTCTCGACGCGCATCGCCGGGATCGGCCGGGCGAGCGCGCCGAGCGTCGCGGCGTCGAGCCCGACGCGTCGCAGCGCGTGGACGCTGGCCGGTGAGCTGAAGACGCCGCAGGCCCGCCAGTGCGGCTCCGGCGCGCGCTCCAGGAGCGCCACGTCGTGCCCGGCAGCCGCGAGCCGACCGGCCATGATCGCCCCCGCCGGACCTCCACCCACGACCGCAACGTCGACTCGGCTCACGCTGCCACCGCCGCCAGCGCGTAGCGGTGCCGGGCGAACCCGTGGCTCGCATGGACAGGCCGCAGCCCCGCCTCGATCAGCAGCTCACGAACCTCCGCCGCCGTGTACGCCCGCCGAACCGACAGCGGGGCGTCGTTCCGGGTGAAGCGGTTGCCGGTCGCGACCCGGGTCAGCAGCCACGCGCCCAGCCACATCAGGCGGCCGCGCGACAGATCGTTGACGACGACGCCTCGCGATGCGACCCGGCGCATCTCGCGCAGCAGCGCGAGGGCATCTGCCGGCTCGAGGTGGTGGAGGACCATCGAGGCGTGGGCGACGTCGAACGCCCCGTCGGGGTAGGGGAGGTGGCGGCCATCGGCGACCTCGAGGCGGAGACCGTCGATGGCGGCAAGGGCTGGCCGCATCGCGAGCGCGGCGTCGAGCACCTCCCGGCGATCCTCGACGGCCGTCACCTCGAGCCGCCGGCCGCGTCGCCGCCAGGAAGCCATCAGGGCGACGGGGATGTCGGCCGCGCCGGTCCCCACGTCGAGCAACGTGAGCGGACCCGCCGCCGGTGCCAGCGCCTCGATGGCCCGCGCGCTGAGGGCGATGCCTCCGAGCAGTCGATTGACCCGCCGGAGGTCGCGCAGGTTGCCGGCCAGGTCGCCCTGGTCGTCCAGGCCGGCAAGCGGCCCGTCGAGCAGTTCCGGGGTATCGGCGAGGCGTTCCACGTTCGGGCAGGGTACCCAAGCCGGGCCGGCGTTGACCCGGCGCGTACCGTTGGCGGTCTACGGCGATGGAGGAGGCTGAACATGCACACGGTCCGGCGGTTGGTGGCCATGCTCGGGGCGGTTCTGGTCGCGATGTCGATGTTGCTGGTCTTCCCGGCCGCGGTCGCGGCCGAGACGATCCACATCGCCGACCTCAGCGGCGACCAGGAGGTGCCGGGACCCGGCGACCCCGACGGGCTCGGCTACGCCGAGCTGCGGATCGATCCGGCCGGCGGCCAGGTGTGTGCCTACATCGCCGTCGAGGAGATCGCTGAGCCGACGGCGGCGCACATCCACGCCGGCGCCGAAGGCGTCGCCGGTGGCGTCGTGGTCACGCTGCCCACGCCGACGGCCGGTGAGGTGGACGACTGCGTCGACGGCCTTGACGAGGCGACCCTCCAGGCAATCGTCGACGATCCGGCCGGCTACTACGTCAACGTCCACAACGCCGAATACCAGGACGGGGCGATCCGCGGTCAGCTGGGCGCGGTCGATGTCGGCTCGGTGAGCATCGCCAAGTTCGCCTGCCCAGCGGAGATCCAGTCGCCGGAGGACCTCGAAGCGGCGCCAGAGGGCACGTGCATCCCCGTGGCCACAGAGCTCCCCGATCCGCCTGACGGCTACGAGTGGGAGAGCGACGCCCTGCTCTTCCCGGAGATGGCCATCACCCTGATCGACGAGGGCGGCGAGCTGACCCTCGACGACACGGAGCCCGGCGAGGGTGGGACCACCTGCAATTCGACGACGCTGGTCTGCGCCGGCGCCGGTGTGATCGCGCGCCAGTGGCCAACCGTGATCGACGGGCAGGTGGACGTCTTCCAGGAAACGTTCCCTGACGGGTATGCCTTCGGCTGGGCCGAGGTGCGCAGCGTCAGCAAGGGGATCGAGCCGCCGGCCCAGGAGGTATTCGAGGACGGCATCTCGTTCGACTTCGACACGTCGGTCTACGGCGACGGCGTCCTCGTCGTCGTGTACGACTTCGTCGTGGCGGGCGGCCAGCCGTCGTCCCCGCCGTCCTCCCCGCCGACGTCACCGGCGCCGACCCCGCCGCCGACCGCGTCCTTCGCCGGGTCGGTCCTGACCGTGGACCTGGCGCCGCTGCTGGTCGTGCTGGCGACGGTCGTTGGACTGCTGGTAGCGATCGTGCGCCCGGCCATCCGCCGGCGCTAGGGCAGGGTCAGCGCTTCCACCGTATCGCTCACGAAGAGGCCGGGCTCGGTCCCGCCGCTGATGACGTAGACGACGCCGTCGACGACGGCCGCGCCCAGGCCGTGGCGTGCCTCGCCGAGGTTCGGCAACGAGGTCAGTGTCCCATCGGGCGCCATGCACTCGACCTGTGGGTTCGTGCCGCCGGGTGATTCGCCGCCCACGAGGCAGGCGCCCAGCGACGGCCACCAGAACGCGGCCACGCCACCGCGCGGCGTCGGCAGCTGGCCGAGGTTGCGGATCTGGTCGCCGACGACCACCTCCACGGTGGCCCGGTTGCCATCGAGTCCGCCCTGCCGGCCGCCCAGGAGGTACACCGCGCCGGCGCCGTCCGATGCGGCCGCGAGGTGCTCGCGACCCTCGGCCATGTTGCCGAGGCGGCGCCACGCACCGTCCTCGAGGACCAGGACATCGGAGGTAACGCCGCCCGGCCCGACGCCCCCGGCATAGACGAGGCGATCGCCGTCCCACGCGGCGGCTCCGGCTCCCCGCGCGGCGGGGAGGGGCGCCTCGTCCCGCCAGTTGTTGCCCTGCGACGAGCGGACGGCCGCCGTCGGTTGGCCGCCGGCGTCGAATCCGCCGACGATCCACAGGGCGCCGTCGACCATGACGAGCGTGCTGTGGTGGATGGGCTCGGGCAGCTCGGGCGCCGTTCGCCAGATGTCGGACCTTGGGTCGAACGTCGTGACGCTCGTCGTGGCCTGCCCGTCGGCGGTCAGGCCGCCGGCCATGAACACCACCCGGCCGTCGGTCGCGACCGCGACTTCGGTCAGGGCGAGCGATGCGGGGGCGCGGCGGGTCCAGCCGCTCTGCGGGCTCACCGGCTCGGCGCTCGGTCGAGGCTCCGTGGAACAGCCGAACAGCGTCAGCGGCACGAGCGCGGCAAGCGCGATGGGCAGCAGGTTGCGCAACGGCGATCTCCGGTCGGCAAAGCGGGCGGTGCCATAATGACCCGCGATGACGACCGAGACCAAGGCGCTGACCCGCCGGAACGGCGATGCGCCCTCGAGCTGGGGGCTGGGCGACGGTCAGGCGATCCCGTGGGAGTACGCCCCGGCCCCGGAGTCACGTGACGTCGTCACCGTCAAGGAACGCTACGGCCTGTTCATCGGCGGCCGCGAGATCCAGGCGAGTGACGGCTCGACGTTCACCAGCGTCAACCCCGCGACGGAGGAGCCGCTGGCCCAGATCGCCCGCGCGACCAAGGTCGACATCGACAAGGCTGTCCGGGCCGCCCGCAAGGCCGCTCGCCGATCGTGGGGCACCCTCCCGGGGCGCGAACGGGCGAAGTACCTGTTCCGGATCGCCCGCCTGCTCCAGGAGCGGTCCCGGGAGTTCGCGGTCCTCGAGACGATGGACTCGGGCAAGCCGATCAAGGAGTCGCGCGACGTCGACGTGCCGCTTGCGGCCGCCCACTTCTGGTATTACGCCGGCTGGGCCGACAAGCTCGAGTACGCCTTCCCCGGTCGCGTCGCCCGCCCGCTGGGCGTGGCCGCCCAGGTCATCCCGTGGAACTTCCCGCTGCTGATGCTGGCCTGGAAGATCGCGCCGGCGCTGGCGGCCGGTAACACGGTGGTCTTGAAGCCGGCGTCCACGACCCCGCTCAGCGCGCTCCTCTTCGCCGACGTCTGCCGCCAGGCCGACCTGCCGCCGGGCGTCGTCAACATCGTCCCTGGCCCCGGTGAGATGGGCATGCACCTCATCAGCCATCCCGGCGTCGACAAGGTCGCCTTCACCGGGTCGACGGAGATCGGCAAGAAGATCGCCAAGGGCGTCGCCGGGACCGACAAGGCGCTGACCCTCGAGCTGGGCGGCAAGGCCGCCAACATCGTCTTCGAGGACGCGGCCATCGACCAGGCCGTCGAGGGCATCGTCAACGGGATCTACTTCAACCAGGGCGAGGTGTGCTGCGCCGGGTCGCGCCTGCTGGCCCAGGAGTCGATCGTCGAGCAGCTCGTCGACAAGCTCAAGGACCGCCTGTCGACGATCCGGGTCGGCGACCCGCTCGACAAGAACACCGACGTTGGCGCGATCAACTCGAAGAACCAGCTCGAGAAGATCACCGAGCTCGTCGAAGCCGGCACGGCCGAGGGTGCCGAGATGTACCAGCCGGCCTGCGACCTGCCCGAGCGGGGCTACTTCTTCCGGCCCACCCTGTTCACCAACGTCGCCCAGAGCCACCGGATCGCCAAGGAGGAGATCTTCGGACCGGTGCTCTCGGTGCTGACCTTCCGAACGCCGGAGGAGGCAATCGAGAAGGCCAACAACACGGCCTACGGGCTGTCGGCCGGCGTCTGGACGGAGAAGGGCAGCCGGATCCTGGCGATGGTGTCCCGGCTCAAGGCCGGCGTGGTGTGGGCCAACACCTTCAACCGCTTCGACCCGACGTCGCCATTCGGTGGTTACAAGGAGTCCGGCTACGGTCGCGAGGGCGGCATGCACGGGCTCCACGCCTACGTCCGCCTCGAGGATCGCTGAGTGGCGGTCCCGCGTCATCTACGCACCCGGTGCGTGTTCGACATGACCGCCACGGCGCCGGACGCTCCTGATGCTTCGAATCCTGGTCACCTACGCACGACGTGCGTGGATGACCGACCGTGGTGCCGTTGATGGCCCGCCAGACCACGACCACCGCGTCCAGTACGCGCGCGGTGCGTAGACGACCGGCGACGGGCGCGGCGGACTCGCGGATCGCCATTCGGAAGACCTACAAGCTGTACATCGGCGGCGAGTTCCCACGCTCGGAATCGGGCCGCTCGTACGTGATCCGGGCCGCCGACGGCACGCCGCTCGCCAATGCCGTGCGGGGCTCGCGCAAGGACCTCCGCGACGCGGTCCGGGCCGCCCGCAAGGCGGCCGAAGGATGGGCCGGCAAGACGGCGATGAACCGCGGCCAGGTCCTCTACCGGGTGGCGGAGCTGATGGAGGGCCGGCGCGACCAGTTCGCCGCCGAAGTGGCCGCCGCCGAAGGGCTGCGCGACGCCCGCGCGGCGGAAGTCGTCGCCGCCGCGATCGACCGCTGGGTCTGGTACGCCGGCTGGGCCGACAAGATCGCCCAGGTGCTGGGCTCATCGAACCCGGTCGGCGCGCCGTACTTCAACTTCACGATCCCGGAGCCGACCGGCGTCGTCGGCGTCGTCGCCCCGGAGACGTCGTCGCTCCTGGGCCTCGTGAGCCGGCTGGCGCCGCCGCTCGTGGCCGGCAACACGGTCGTGGTCCTGGCCTCGGAGGCGCGGCCACTGCCGGCGGTCACGCTGACCGAAGTCCTTGCCACGTCGGACGTTCCGGGTGGGGTGGTGAACCTGATCACCGGCCTCCGAAAGGAGCTCATCGCCGTGCTCGCCGGCCACGTCGACGTCGACGCCCTCGACACCTGGGGGGTGCCGGACGCGATGCGGACCGAGGTCGACACGATCGCCGCCGACAGCGTCAAGCGCCTGGCCCGCCGGCCGCGGACCGTGAACGAGGCTCGCTTCGACTGGACGGACGCCCGCGCGGCCGAGCGGCCCGAGTGGATCGCCTCGTACCTCGAGATGAAAACGGTCTGGCACCCCATCGGGATGTGACCGGCGGCGGATTCGGGGACCGGATCTGGGCATCCCTGGAGCGCAACATCCGGGCCATCGTCGGCGGCCTGCTGCTGCTCGTCGGGCTGGCCCTCCTGCCGGACCTGAGCCCGCCGCCCACCCAGTTGCTGCCGATCGAACTGGCCCGCGGCAGGATCGTCGCCTTCCTGCCCCAGGATCCGCAGGTGCCGGGCCCCGACGTCCGCCTCGAGGTCCTGAGCGGGCCCCGGGCCGGCCAGACGATCGAGGGCTTCATCCAGGTCCCCACGACGGACGTGTACAAGCCGTCGTACGACGTCGGCGACGAGGTCGTGGTGTCGGTCACCGCCGAGCCGGACTCCGAGTTCGTCGGCGTCACCGACCACTGGCGGATCCCGGCCATCGCGCTCCTGCTGGCGGCCTTCGCGGTCGCCGTGGTGGTCGTCGGCGGCTGGCGAGGCGTCCGTTCGCTGCTCGCCCTGGCCCTGACCCTCGGGGTGATCGTGAAGGTCGTGGTGCCGCTGCTCCTCGCCGGCTGGGAGCCGATTCCACTGGCCGTGGGTGCGGCGACCGCGGTCACCGCGGCGACGTTCCTGCTGACCGAGGGCGCCCGCCGGTCGACGATCGCGGCTGCCGCCGGGACGTTCATCGCCCTCGCCCTGACGGCCGGCCTGGCGACGGTCTTCACCGCGGTTGCTGAGTTCAGCCCGTTCCAGGGATCGGAGGAGGTCGTGTTCCTGCTGGGCTTCCAACCGGACGTCGACCTTGGCGGTCTCCTGCTCGCCGCCGTGATCTTCGGTGCGCTGGGCATCCTCGACGACGTCACCGTCACCCAGGCGGCCACCGTCCACGAGCTCTTCGAGGCCGATCCGATGGCCTCCCGCGGTCAGCTGTTCGGAAGGGCCATGAACGTCGGCCGGTCGCACATCGCGGCCACGGTCAACACGCTGGTCCTCGCCTATGTCGGGGCGTCGCTGCCATTGCTGGTCCTCTTCGCCGCCGGTCGCCAGGACCCGTTGCTGACGGCCAGCGGTGAAGCGGTCGCGGTCGAGATCGGCAAGGCGGTCGTCGGCAGCATCGGCATCGTCGCGGCCGTGCCGATCACGACCGCCATTGCCGTGCTCCTCGCCGGCCGGCGACTGCCACTCGGTGGTGACGGGGCCTCGATCCGGCGTGCCCCGGGCTGGGACTGACGCGGCCGGTGGACCCACTCGTCATCGGCCTGGTGGTCGGCTCGGCTGTCCTGCACGTGGCGTGGAACGTCCGAATCAAGACGGCCGACGACCAGCTCCGGATGAGCGCCGTCGGCATCCTCGCGGCGTCGCTCCTGATCGTGCCCATCGGGGTGGTCGCCTGGCTGCTGATCGGGCGGCCCACGCTGCCGCCGCTGGGGATCGGCCTGGGCCTTGGATCGGGTGTCGTCGAGACGGCCTATTTCGTGTTCCTGGCGGCGGCCTACCGGCGGGGCGACCTGTCGGTGGTCTACCCAATCGCCCGGGGCGTCGCGCCGCTGCTCCTGGTGGGCGTTGGCGTGGCCGTCTTCGGCGAGCGGCTGACGTGGACGGGCTGGCTGGGGGTGGCTTGCCTCGTTATCGGGTTCCTGGCGCTTCAGCGGCCGTGGCGGGCCCTGTCGGCGGCGTCGCGGTCCGCCGGTCGCGACTCGGCGATCCTGTTCGCGCTGCTGACCGGCGTGACGATCGCCCTCTACACCGCCATCGACCGGGCCGGCACGCGGCTCGTCCCGCCGCTCCTGTACGCGGCGATCCTGTGGCCAACCACCGCGATCCTGCTCGTCGGCTGGTTGCGGTTCGTGGAGCGGCGGCCATTGCGCAGTGGTGCGCCGGGCCAGCTCCGTAGCGCCGCCGTCGTCGGCGTCTTCACGCTGACGGCGTACCTGCTCGTGCTGGTGGCCCTGAGCGTCGCGCCGTTGACCGCGGTGGCGCCGCTGCGGGAGTCTGCGGCGGTGGTCGCGGCGGGCTGGGGAGCCATCCGGCTCCGCGAGGCCGCCGATCGGGCCGATGCGACCCGACGCATCGTCGCGAGCGCGGTGATCGTGGTGGGTGCGGTGTTGCTGGCCTGGCCCGCCTGACGACGGCGGATCGGCGCCCGCTCGCTGCCTAGCGCCGCTCGGCTGCGGTGCCTGGCGCGGTCGGACCGGGAGCGCTTCGCGTCGCGACGGAGCGCAACAGCGGCCGGTTGCCCCAGCGGGCGTTGACCAGGGCCACGCCACCGATGATCAGGGCCGTCCCGGCCAGGCGGTTGAGCGTGATCGGCTCGCCGGCAAGCGCGCCGAGCGCGATCCCGAAGACCGGCAGGAGATAGGCGACGAGGGCGATCCTCGTGGCGCCCCAGTCCCGGAGCAGCCGGAAGTAGGCCAGGTAGGCCAGCCCGGAGCCCAGCACGCCCAGCCAGACCACCGCGAGGAGGCCTTCCGGGGTGACCGCGACCCGCCCGATCGGCCGGTCGACGATGAGGGCGAGGATCCCGCTGATCACCAGCGCGAAGGTGACCTGGAAGAGGGCCGGGATCATCGGCCGGAGGCCTTTCACGTTGCGCTTCGAGTAGACGTTGCCGATCGCATAGCTGATCGACGAGCCGATGAGCGCGAGCCAGCCGAGCAGCTGGTTGCCCTCGAGCACGCCAAGGTCGGGGACGAACAGGACGAGAACGCCGACGAAGCCGATCGCCAGGCCGAGCAGCCGGTTGACGGTCACGTGCTCGTCGGGGAGGACCAGCGGGGCGAGGACGATCACCATCAGCGGTACCGTCGCGTTCAGGATTGCCGCCAGCGCCGAGTCGATCGACTGCTCGCCCCAGGTGATCAGGAAGAACGGCACCACGATGTTGATGACCGACATCACCAGCAGGTGGCCGTACTGGCGCGGGCTGCGGGGCAGTGGCTCGCGCGCAAGCCGGACCACCGTGGCGAGAACGAGGAACCCGAAGAAGAGCCGCAGCGCGACCAGCGTCAGCGGCGGCAAGCCGTCGTCGACCCCGATCTTGATAAAGACGTAGCTGCTGCCCCACATGAACCCGAGGGCGATGAAGATGAGCCAGTTGGCGCGGTTCGAGCGGTTGAGCATCTGGGCATCATATCCGTTGTTGGCCTAGACGGCTAGGCCAACACCGGAACGTCCGATCCGGTTGCATCGGCCCGAGACCGCCGCCGACGACGGGTACGATGCGGCCCACAGGGAGAGGAGGCAGCATGCGGATGTGGGGCGGCCGGTTCGCCGACGAGACCGATCCGCTGGTCGCCGACTTCACCCGGTCGATCGACGTCGACCGGGAGCTGGCCGAGGACGATCTCGTCGGCTCCGTCGCCCACGTCCGGGGCCTGGGCCGGGCCGGCCTGTTGACCGACGACGAGGTTGGCCGGATGGTCGCCGGCCTCGAGACCCTGCTCGGCGAGGTCCGCGAGGGCCGCCTCGCCTGGGACCCGGCGCTCGAGGACGTCCATCTCAACCTCGAGGCCGCGCTCCAGGATCGGATCGGGCCGCTGGCGGGCAAGCTCCACACGGGCCGGTCGCGCAACGACCAGGTCGCCACGGACCTGCGGCTCTGGGTCCGGCGGGGGATCGACCGGCTCGATGCGGCGATCGTGGGGCTCGAACGAGCACTGGTGGATCGAGCGGAGCGGGACGGCGAGGCGATCCTCCCCGGGACGACCCACATCCAGCCGGCCCAGCCTGTCCTGCTGGCCCACCACCTGCTGGCCGTCGTCGAGATGCTCGAGCGCGACCGCGGCCGGCTGGCCGACGCCCGCCGCCGGACCAACGTCTCGCCGCTCGGCTCCGGGGCGGTGGCCGGAGCCGGCTACCCGCTCGACCGCGCGGCAACCGCGAGCGAGCTGGGCTTCGACGGCGTCACCGCCAACTCGATCGACGCCGTCGGCGATCGGGATTTCGTCTTCGAGGTCGTCGCCGCGGCGGCGATCGGGATGGTCCACCTGTCCCGGCTGTCTGAGGAGATCGCCTGGTGGTCGAACCCTCGCTTCGGGTTCATCCGGGTCGCCGATGCCTTCTCGACCGGCAGCTCGATGATGCCCAACAAGCGAAATCCCGATCCGGCAGAGCTGGTCCGGGGCCGCGCGGCGGCGGTCATCGGCGCCCTGACGACGGAGCTCGCGCTCCTCAAGGGTTTGCCACTCGCCTACCAGCGCGACCTCCAGGAGGGGGTGCCGGCGCTGTTCGGCGCCGTCCGCACCTGGGAGTCGTCGCTGCAGGTCCTCGCCGGGCTCATCGCGACCCTGACCTTCGATGCCGGGCGGATGCGCGAGGCCGCCGAGGAGGGGTACACGACGGCCACCTCGATCGCCGATGCCCTGGTCCGCCGCGGCATGGCCTTCCGCGATGCCCACCACGCCGTCGGCGGGCTGGTGGCGGCCGCCGAGGCCGACGCGGTCACCCTGGCCGAGCTGGACGAGGGCCGGATCCGGGCAGCGCTCGAATCCGCCGGCCAGGCGGTGGTCCTCCGCGACGCCAGGATCGTCGAGATCGTGCGCGAAGCCGCCTCGGTCGATGCCGCCCTGGCCGCCGCGGACGTCGTCGGTGGCACGGCGCCGGCCCGGGTGGCGGAGGCGCTCCGAGCCGCCCGGTCGCGCCTTTCGGGCTAGAGCTCGGTCGTCGAGCAGACCGCGACGTCTCGGACGAGGTGCGGATCGCGGGCCCACGCCTTCGCCAGGATCACGTGGAACTCGGCATCGGTCCTGCCGTGGGGCAGCTCGATTGTCGGGAGGTCGCGGGCCGGCAATGCGCCCTCGAGCTCGAGGACCTGCGAGCCCCCGCCGAACGTGCCCTCGCCGGCCAGCTGGCCGACCCACGCGGTGACGGTCTCGTCGCGACCCGATGGGACCGTCGCCTTGACCTTCACCCGGAGCTCGAGGCGGACCTCCTGGACCTTGATCGGGCTGTCGGTCTCGATCGTCAGCCGGCCGCGGAACGGCGCCCCGAGGCAGAGCGGCATCGGGTCCAGCTCCAGCGTGGCCCGCGCCTCGTCGGTTGCCGAATCGGCCGCGGCGTAGAGCGCGAACTGGCCAACCCGCACGACGCCCGCCCGCAGCAGTGCCGTCGGCTGGAGGACCCGCACCGGGACCACGAGGGAGGAGTCCAGCCCGTTGGGAATGTCGAGCTTCGCCTCGATCTCCCAGGACAGGGCACTGACGGTCGCGTCCAGTGACGCCGGCCCGAGCGGCGGGACCGGGATTTCGACGTCGAAGTCGCGGGTCTCGCCATCGGCCAGGGCGGTCGGCCCCAGCAGCTGGACGGGGACGCGTCGCAGCTCCTCGCGCCGGGTCACCGTCTCCGTTCGGGTTCGGCCCTCGGAATCGGTGTCGGTCCGGGTGAACTGCCACTGCTCGGTGGCGACGAGCGCGATCAGGAGGCCGCGGGCCTCTATCGGTTGCCTGGCTCGAATCCGCAGGTGGCCACGGGCGAGCTGACCCGGGAGCAACCCATCCCGCTCGAGGTCCAGCTGCCAGTTGACACCGCCGCTGTCGGCTGTAGCGGGCAGGCCACCCATCGACCGCAAGGGTACGCGGTCGACGCGTCAGTGCGCCGCAAGGGTGGTCTAGGATCGGCCCATGCGGCTGCTCGAGCGCGATGCCCCGCTCCTGGTGCTCACCGGGCTGCTGTCCGAGGCGACGCAGACAGGGGGCCGGCTGGTGTTCGTGGAAGGCGAGGCGGGGATCGGCAAGACCTCGCTCCTTGCCAGGTTCCGGCAATCGGTGCCGCCCGGGGTCGTTGTGTTGATGGGATCTTGTGATCCGCTTTCGACGCCGCGGCCGCTCGGCCCAATCGTCGACATCGCCGACGATCTGGATCCGTCGTTCGCCGGGCTCATCCGGTCCGGAGCCCCGCGCGACGAGATCCTCGGCGCGCTGCTTGCCTCGCTCCGCGAACGGACGGACGGCGTCGTGGTCCTGGTCGACGACCTGCACTGGGCCGACGAGGCAACCCTGGACGCGCTTCGCTTCGTTGGTCGGCGGATCGACTCGACGCGGGCCCTGGTGGTGGGGACGTATCGCGACGACGAGGTCGGCCGCCAGCACCCACTGCGGGTCGTCGTCGGCGACCTTGCCACATCGCCGGCCGTCCGCCGGCTCCCGCTCGAAGCCCTGTCGGTGGCCTCGGTTGGCGAACTGGCGCGTGACACCGACCTCGATCCGGTGGAGCTCCACCGGCTGACCGGCGGCAACCCGTTCTACGTCACGGAGGTCATCGCCGGCGCCCCGGCCCGTATCCCACCGACCGTCCGCGACGCGGTGCTCGCTCGAGCGGCCCGGCTGTCGCCGGAAGCGCGCCGGACACTGGAAGCCGCAGCGGTGATCGGACCGCTCGTCGACCCGGCGCTCCTCAGCCGGGTGGTGGACGTGGCTGCCGCGGAGGAGTGCCTCGCCAAGGGCCTGCTGGTCGCCACCGGCGAGCGGTATGCGTTCCGGCACGAGGTCGCCCGGGAGGCGATCCTCCAGGCGATTGACCCCTGGGCCAGGATCGGTCTCCACGCCCGCGTCCTCGCTGCCCTCGAGGCGGAGCCCGAGGGGGAGGTGCCGCTCGCCCGGCTGGCCCATCACGCCGAAGGGGCCGCCGATCGCGACGCCGTGCTGCGCTACGCCCCGGAGGCCGGACGACAGGCGGTCATCGCGGGTTCGCACCGCGAGGCGGCGGCCCAGTACGCTCGGGCCGTCCGGGTCGCCGGCAACCTTCCACCCGTCCAGCGCGCCGCGCTGCTGTTCGACTTCGGAATCCAGCAGACGGCCATCGTTCGCTACGACGTCGGCCTGAGCGCGCTGGCCGAGGCGGTCGACATCTGGCGCCGGCTGGGTGACGCCCCACGGGAGGCGGTAACGCTCGCCGAGATGGCCAGGATCCTCGTCGGCGCCGGCCGGAACGCCGATGCCGAGGACGCCTCGCGACGGGCGATGGAGATCGCCGGGCGCATCCCCGACGGACCGGCAAAGGTCGATGCCATCTCCGCCCAGGCCTACCTTCGGATGCTCGACCGCGACAACGCCGAGGCGATCGAGCTCGGTCGGCGGGCAATCGCAATCGGGGGTGACGATCCTGGCTGCGCCTCGCAGGTCATCCTGGCCTGGAACACGGTCGGCGCCTCAAGGATCCTCCTGGGCGACACCGATGGCGGCCGGGCCGACCTGGAGACGAGCCTGCGACTGGCGCTCGAGTCCGGCAACCACCGCTTTGCCGCGTCGGCTTACAGCGTGATGGCCTCGGCGCTCGGCGAGATGTACCGCTTCGCCGAGGCGGAACCGTACTTCGAGGCCGGCATCCGGTTCGCGATCGAACGAGACCTCGACGCGCAGCGGATGTACCTGGAGGCGTGGCGATCGCTGTCATTGATGCATCGGGGTCACTGGTCGGACGCCGGGGCCCTGGCCGCCAGCGTGCTCGCCCGCCACGAGTACACGACCATCGGGCGGATCATGACCCTGCTGGCGGTCGGCCGGTTGCGGGCCCGACGGGGCGATCCGGACGCACGGACGGCGCTCGACGAGGCGTTCGAGTCGGCCGCCAAGACCGCAACGCTCCAGCGGGTCGGCCCGGTCCGCGCCGCCCGGGCCGAGCTGGCCTGGCTCGAGGGCGACCCGGAGCGGGCCGCGGACGAGGCCGAAGCGGTCATCGATCTGGCCCGGGCGAAGCATCACCCGTGGCACATCGGCGAGCTGTCGTGGTGGCGAAGCCAGGCCGGACGCGACGTCGGCGACGTCTCCGAGGCCGCCGAGCCATGGCGGCTCCAGCTGGCGGGTCAGTGGCGTGAAGCCTCAGACGCGTGGGCAGCGCTGGACTGCCCGTACGAGGCGGCCCGAGCGCTCCTCGACGCCGACGACGTCCCCGCCCTCGAGCAAGCACACGCGACGTTCGACCGGCTCGGCGCCAGGCCCGCCGAGGCACTCGCCGCGCGCCGGCTTCGTGAGCTCGGAGCGCGAACGATTCCGCGTGGCCGCCGTCAGACGACGCGCGCCAATCCTGCCGGTTTGACGGCCCGCGAGCTCGAAGTGCTCTCGCTCCTGGTCGGTGGCCTGCCGAACCACGACATCGCGACCCGGCTGTTCCTGTCACCCCGGACCGTCGACCACCACGTCTCGGCGGTGCTCGGCAAGCTGGGCGTCGCGCGACGCGCGGACGCGGCCGGCGCTGCAGCCGCCCTGGGCATCCACCTCCAGAACGGGCAGTTGACGGCGCCAGATTAGGCAGTCACCACCGATGTGACGGCATCGGTCGTCGTCGAACCTCCGGACACGGCCGTGGCGGCCGGGAAGCGACGGAGGTGAAGCTGGTGCCGAGATACATCGTGGAGCGGGTGTTCCGCGACGGACTCGAGGTGCCGCTGGGGCAGGCCGGGGTGGCCGTCTGCCGTGGCGTCGTCGGCGTCAACGAGGACCTGGGGGTCACCTGGGTCCACTCGTACGTCAGCGATGACCGGCGCCGGACGTTCTGCCTGTACGACGCACCGAATCCGGAATCGATTCGCAAGGCGGCTCAACGCAACCGGCTGCCCGTCGAGCGGATCACCAGGGTGACGGTGCTCGACCCGTACTTCTACACCCCGTCGGATGAAGGCTCCGGTGAGCGACCGACGTTGGAGGTTCCTGCCGGGACCGTCCATCGGTCACACGACCGATGACCTGGAGCCGCCACCAACCGATCGTCAGGGGTGCGGCCGCTCTCAGGGCGGCACCAGTCCACAGGGAGGTCTAGATGGCCAAGTTCATGGACGTCCACAACGGCTTCTTCGGCGTCACCGGCGAGCAGCTCGCCGAAGCGCATCGCCGCGACCAGGCGATCGAGAGCGAGGAAGGCGTGACCTACGAGCACGCGTGGCTCGACGCGGAGGCCGGCAAGGTCTTCTGCCTCGCCACCGGCCCGACCAGGGAGGCCGTGATGCGGATCCACGAGCGGGCCGGTCACCCGACGCCCGAGGTCTACGAGATCACATCGGAGGTGGCGTGATGCGACGCCGACGGTTCGTTCCCGCCATCTTCGGCCTGGCCGCGCTGACCCTGGCCGTGCCGCTCTCGTTCGCCACGGCCGGCGACCCGCTGGCCGGCGTCCGCCAGGCAACGCAGCAGTACCACGACGTGGCGGCCCTGCCGGATGGCTACGGCGAGTTCTACGTCTGTACCGACAACGAGGGCCTGGGTGCGGCCATGGGCCAGCACTACGCCAACGTCGACAAGGTGCTCGATCCGTCGATCAGTGCCCTCGATCCGGAGGTCTTCGTCTATGAGCCGCGGCCGAACGGCACGCTGCGGCTCGTCGCGGTCGAGTACGTCGTCTTCAAGGCCGACTGGGATGCGCTGCACCCCAACCCGCCCCAGCTCTTCGGCCGGACGTTCTCGTCGATCCCGGCCGGCAACCGCTACGGGCTGCCCGACTTCTACGAGCTCCACGCCTGGATCTGGAAGGGCAATCCGCGCGGCGTCTTCGACGACTGGAACCCGACGGTCTCGTGCCGTGGGAACGGTGACGCGGCGTAGCTCGCGAACGCAGCGCGCGTCGTTCGGCCGGCGGCCTTCGGGCCGCCGGCCGTTCGTCGTCCCGCGTCAGCGTCGGCGCTGGCTGATCTCGAACAGGTGCCCGTCCGGGTCGCGGAAGAAGGCCCGGATCTCCCACGGATACTCGAACGGTGGCGTAAGGAACATGGCGCCCCGTGCGCTCAGCTCGGCGTGCGCGGCGTGGCAGTCCGGGACGCCGAAGATCAGCTCCGCGCTGACCATATCGGGATCGTCTGGCGGGGCGAACGTGACCGTCGGCTTGTCGGCCGTCGGCGCGCCGCCGACGACGAGCAGCAGCCACTGATCCAGGACCCGGAGGACGCAGGAGCCCTCGTACTCGCCTTCGACCGAGGCCCCCAGGACGTCGCGGTACCAGGCCCGCGACCGGTCGATGTCGGTCACGACCAGGAGGCGGGTGAGGGTCGTGCCCGGCGTCGGAAACTCGGTCATCGCCGGCACGGTACCATCCGCCAACGCAGCACGAGGGCGGCCCGTTGCTCCCGATCGAGACCATCCGCCAGGCGCCGAAGGCGCTCCTCCACGACCACCTCGACGGTGGCCTCCGGCCGGCGACGATCGTGGACCTGGCGGCTGAGTTCGGGTACGACGGACTGCCGACCAGCGACCCGGACGAGCTGGCGGCGTGGATCCGCCGGGGAGCAGATCGCAAGAGCCTCGAGCTCTATCTCGAGACGTTCGCCCACACCGTCGGGGTGCTCCAGGAGAAGGACGCGATCATCCGCGTCGCCGCCGAAGCCGCAGAGGACCTGGCCGCCGACGGCGTCGCCTACGCCGAGGTTCGCTACGCACCCGAGCTCTCGGTCGAGCGGGGCCTGACCCTCGACGAGGTGGTCGAGGCCAACCTCGAAGGCTTCCGGATCGGCGCCGAGCGAGCGGCGGCAGCCGGCAAGCCGATCGTGATCAAGGTCCTCGTCACCGCGATGCGCCAGTTCGCGCGATCGCTCGAGGTCGCCGAGTGCGCCATCCGCTGGCGTGACGCCGGGGTCGTCGGCTTCGACATCGCCGGCCCGGAGGCGGGCTACCGGCCCACCCGCTACCTCGAGGCGTTCGACCGGATCCGCCACGAGAACTTCCACATCACGATCCACGCCGGCGAGTCCTTCGGGCTGCCGTCGATCTGGGAGGCGCTCCAGTTCTGCGGCGCGGAGCGTCTCGGTCACGGTGTCCGGATCGTGGACGACATCCACGTCCAGGATGACGGTTCGGTCGCCCTCGGCCGGCTGGCGACGTTCGTCCGCGACCGGCGCGTGCCGCTGGAGATGTGCCCCACCTCGAACGTCCACACCGGGGCGGCCGCGTCGGTCGAGGAGCATCCCATCGAGCTTCTTCGCCGGCTTCGGTTCCGGGTCACGGTCAACACCGACAACCGGCTGATGTCCAACGTAACCCTGTCCACCGAGTTCGCGGAGCTGGACCGGGCGTTCGGGATCGACCTGGGCGAGATGGAGTGGCTGACGATCAACGCGATGAAGAGCGCGTTCGCCCCCTTCGACGAGCGGCTGCGGGTCATCAACGAGGTCGTCAAGCCGGGCTACGCCCACCTCCGCCAGAGCGCGACGAGGGTCGTGACGGCCTGACCGCCGCCTCGCTGAAACCTTCCGGCCGCGGGCGGCCTCAGGAGGATGGAGCACTGGCTCCCCGTCTTCCCGCATGCCCCCACAGCCCGGAGTCCTGCATGTCCCGTCCCCGCGCGCTCGCCGCCGCCCGCGTCCCCGTCGTCCTCGCACTGGCCGCCTGCCTGCTGACCCTCGCCGCGCCGGCCGCCGGCGCGGCCACCGTCACCGTGCACATCCGGGAGTCGCTCGACCCGAAGACGCTGACGATCGTTCCCGGCACGGCCGTCCGCTGGGTCAACGAGTCCGAGAACCGGTACCGGATGCGGTCACGCTCCGGCCCCGTGGAGTTCGACTCCGGCAACCTCGAGCCGACAGAGTCGTTCACCTTCGTCTTCGCGGTCGAGGGGACGTATCCCTACCTCGACGACCGCGAGCGCGACGACACCGACTTCCACGGCACGATCGTCGTCGCGACCGGTGGCTCGGATGGTTCCGCGGACCCGACGTCCACGCCGGGCCCGGGCAGCACCCCGATTCCGGCGGCTCCGACCTCGGCGACGGTCCACATGGCGGGCCGGTCGTTCAGCCCGTCGACCCTGACGATCGCGGCCGGCGGCTCGGTGACGTTCCTGAACGACGACGATCGGGAGCACACCGCGACCGCGGGGGGCGGCGCCTTCGACACCGGCGTGCTCGATCCGGGCGCCCGAGCCACCAAGAGGTTCCCGACGCCCGGCAGTTTCGCCTTCCTGTGCGCCATCCATCCCGAGATGACCGGCCGGGTGGAGGTCACCGGCGGCGGTGGTGGCGGCGGCAGCGGTGCCGCACCCGCCCCGACACCGACGCCCCGGCCAACACCACGCCCCACCGCGGAGCCGCCGGCGCCCGGCGCCACCACGAGCGCGGCGTCGATCGTCGACTTCGCCTTCGACCCGGTGGCCCTCGACGTCGTGGCCGGCAGCGCCATCCGCTGGACGAACCGCGGTGCCGCCCCGCACACCGTGACCGCCGAGGACGGCTCGTTCGACTCCGGGTTGATCGCCGCGGGCGCGTCGTACGAGCGCCGCTTCGTCGTTGCAGGGACGTTCGCCTTCGTCTGCGCCTTCCACCCCGAGATGCGCGGCACGATCCGAGTGGCCGCCGCGGGCTCGCCGGGATCCGCCGGCGCAGCGGGTGGCGGCCCGACACCGGTGGCCGCAACGCCTGCGCCGAGCCCGTCCGGGGCGTCTTCGGGTCAGCCGTCCCCGGTTCCGGTACTGGCAGGCGTTGGCGTGGCGTCGCCGCCGGACACGAGCCCCACCGCGGCGACCGGCGAGGGCGCCGCCCGGCTCACCTTGACCGTGGCCCTCGTCGTCGTCGCGATCGGGGTCTTCGGCTGGTTGATCCGGGGAACGATGCGACCGGCCGCATCGCGGTCAACCGGCCGGTAGCGCCACGACGAACCGGCTGCCGCCGTAGCCGTTGGCCTCGAGCCAGACACGGCCACCCATCGCGTCCATCAGCCGGCGGGCTGCGAACAGGCCGATCCCCGAGCCGCGGCCCACGCGCCCGCCGCCCGCCGCCCGGACGAACGGCTCGAAGACCGCTTCCCAGTCGGCCACCGGGACGCCCGGTCCGTCGTCGGTGACGTAGACCCGGACCTCGTCCGCCTCCCGCCAGGCGCCGATGCTGACGCCATCGCCCGGTGGTGCGTACTTGGCCTCGTTCTCGAGCAGCTGCTCGAGGACCTGCCGGAAGCGCGCCGCATCGCCGATGGCCAGCAGCGACTCGGCCGGCGCCGACCAGCGAATCGGGTGCGGCCGGAGGAGCATCCGCAGCGTCTCGACCGTTTCGGTCGCCGAGCGGACCACGTCGAACGGCTCGCGGGCCAGCCCGGTCAGGCCCTCGCCGCGGACCGAGGCGAGGATCGAGTCGACCAGCCGGTCCAGTCGCGACAGTTGCTCGACGGCGCGATCGTGCCAGCTCCCGGGATCGCCGCCGGGTGCCCCGGTCGCGATCGCCGAACCCGCCGCCGCCGCATCGGCCAGGAGATCGACGTAGGCCCGGACGACGGACAGCGGCGTCCGGAGCTCGTGGGTGACCACGCTCAGCAGCTCCGCCCGGGCGGCGTCGAGGGCGGTGAGCGACGCCAGTCGCGCCTCCACCTCCGCCTGGAGCCGGCCCTTCTCGACGATTCCGGCCAGGAGCGCGGCGATCGTGCGCAGGAATGCGACCTCGTCGGCCCGGAACCGGCGGACGGTCTCGGCCTGGACGTTGAGGACGCCCACGACCTGCTCGTGCCAGACGAGCGGCATCGACAGCATCGCGTGGAGGCCTGCGATGTCGAATCCGCGGACCCAGCGGAACCGGCGGTCGACCGTCACGTCGGCCACCTGAACCGGCCGCCGGCGGGCGGCCGCCAGCCCGGTGATGCCCTCGCCGAATGCCAGGCTGACCTGGCCGACCTGCGTCCGGTCGAGTCCGTTGGTCGCCGCCAGCGTCAGCCGATGACCCTCGCGATCGGCCAGGTAGAACGAGCAGACCTCGACGCCCATCGCCTCCGTCGTCCGCTCGACGACGGTCCGCATCAGCTCGTCCCAGTCGCGGGCCAATGTCGCCAGCTGGGCGAACTCGTGCAGGAACGACAGCTCGCGGAGCCGGCGCGCGGGTCCGGGGCGGCTGACGGTGGCCACGCCTCGATGATGGCGCATCCGTGGCGTCGGCCGCCGCGGTCGACGGCAGTTGGGACGGTGCTACGCCCGTCGTTTCGGGTGCCGAACGATGCCGGTTGGCGGTGGCGTCAGCCGCCGGTGACGGACAGGGTTCCCTTCATCCCGGCTTCTTCGTGCCCGGCGAGCTTGCAGACGTAGGTGTAGTCGCCGGCCTCGAGCGTGACCGCCAGGTCCTTGACCAGGCCGGGCACCAGGCCCTCGATCTCATCGACGACCGCCTCGCCCTTGAAGATCTCGAACTCGTGCTCGATGGCCCCGACGTTGCGGACCCGAAACGTCACCGCCCCGGCCGGGACCGAGATGGCCGCCGGGGCGAACCTGTACTCGCTGGCATCGACGTTGACCACGCCCTCAGCGGAGGGCTGTGGAGCGTTCGAGCCGGCCGGCCCGCCGCAGGCGGCGAGGACGGCGGCGAGGCCAAGAACCAGGGCGAGGGACAGCAACGGGCGCATGAGGATCCTCCGAACGATGGGGCTGGTTGGCTGGTGCCGGAGAGCGGTGGTCTAGGCGGCGACCGGACGGCGGACGACCGGCCGGTCAAGGACGAACGGCAGCAGGAGCGGGATGAGGTAGCCGAAGTAGCCGATCGCTTCCAGCGGCGTTGGCGCCGAGCGATAGCCGAACAGGCCCCGCAGCACGTTGCCGAGGGGGCTCGAATCCGGCAGCACGCCGTTCAGGTTGAACGCGACGGCCCGAATTCGAGATCAGGTGCGCCTCACCGAACTCATGGATCGCGAACGCGACCAGTCCGGCCGACACGAAGATCAGGACCGTGCTCTCGGCAGCTCCGGATCCGCGCCGGTCAGCATCATCCGCCACTCGGCGGTGGTCGCGTCGTCCTGCGGCGGCTGGGTGGCCGGTTCGTCGGCCGCTGGTTCCACGACCGGAAAAGTACTCCTCCCGGCTGCCGCTGACGAGTGCCGTCAACCCACCGGCGCGACGGCTTCCTCGGGATCCGCGATCGTCGTTGGCAGCCCATCGAGGAGCGGATCGGTCCACGCCCACGCCGCCCCGTGGTGTGCCCCGACCGCGCCATGGCGTGCCGCCTCGACGCGGAGCGGCAGGCCGAAGATCTCGATGAACCCGACCGCCGAGGCATGGTCGAACGCGTCACCTTCGTCGTAAGTCGCCAGGTTCTTGTCGTACAGGCTGAGCGGGGAGCGGCGGCCGGCAACGGCGGCCGACCCGTGATCGAGCCGGATCCGGACGTCGCCGGACACGACCCGCTGGGAGCTGGCCACGTAGCTGCGGAGGTCGCGGTGGAGGGCGCTGAACCACAGCCCGTCATAGGTCAGGCGGGCGAGCTCGTCGGCCACGAGACGGTTGAACCGAAGGGTGTCCTTGGTCAGCGTCAGGCCCTCGAGGGCGCGATGGGCGGTATGCAGGACCGCCGCCGCCGGTGTCTCGTAGATCTCGCGGCTCTTGATCCCAACGAGCCGATCCTCGACATGATCAACCCGGCCCACACCGTGCTGCCCTGCTAGCGCGCTAACACGATCGACCAGTGCAACCGGGCCGAGCCGCTCACCATCCAGTGCGACCGGGACGCCGCCCTCGAACGCAAGGAGGATCTCGACCGGTTCGGGTGCCGCGGACGGGTCGACCGTCCACTCGTAGACATCGGCCGGCGGCGAGACCCACGGGTCCTCGAGGACGCCGGTCTCGATCGAGCGGCCCCACAGGTTGACGTCGATCGAGTAGGGCGACGCCTTGGTGATCGGGATCTCGATCCCGCGCTCGGCGGCGTAGTCGATCTCCTGGTCGCGGGTGAGCCCCATCCCGACGCGCATCGGTGCCACGACCTCCAGCCCGGGGTCGAGGGCATGGACCGCCACGTCGAACCGGACCTGGTCGTTGCCTTTGCCGGTGCAGCCGTGGGCGACGGCATCGGCGCCCTCCCTCCGCGCCACCTCGACCAGCAGCTGCGCGATCAGCGGCCTGGCCAGAGCCGTGGCCAGCGGGTACGCGCCCTGGTACAGGGCGTTCGCCTGGAGATGCGGCCACACGAAGTCGGTCACGAAGCGCTCGCGCGCATCGACGACGTACGCCCGTGACGCGCCGGCAGACCTCGCCCGGCGCTCCACGCCCTCGCGCAACGAACCACCCCCGACGTCGACGGTCAGGGTGACCACCTCGACCTCGAACTGCTCGCGCAGCCAGGCGACGGCGACGGACGTGTCCAGCCCGCCCGAATAGGCGAGGACGACCTTCTTCATGGAGCACCCTCCTCGATGGCCACCGCCACCGGCAGGGCCTGGATCCCACGGAACCGCGCGAGCCAGCGCTCGAGGCGGCTGTCATCGGCAAAGAGGACCAGCAGGGTGTTGTCGCCCGCGAGCGTCCCCTCCTGCTCGTCGAGCGTCGATTCGTCGATCGCCTGGGCAACGACGCTGGCCGTCCCGGGCGTCCCGGTGAGGACCAGGATCAGCCCGCTCCGCCCAACCGTGACCGGGATGTCCTCCAGGATCCGCCGCAGGCGCTCGTCGGACGTCACCGGGCCGCTCGGTGCGGCGAGATCGGCAGGCGAGATGTAGACGTGCCGGTCGGCGCGGGTGACCTTGACCAGCCCGAGCTCGGTGATGTCGCGGCTGACCGTCGCCTGGGTGGCCGGGAACCCGCGCTCCGCGAGACGAATGACCAGCTCCTGCTGGCTGCCGATCGGCTCGCGGGCGACGAGCTCGCGGATCGCCCGCTGCCGATCGCGCTTGTCGATCCCGTTCATGCGGCGCCCACCCCGGCCGCCTGGCCCGCTGTCACGCGAGTGCCGAACGTGGGGTCCCCGAGGGCGCGCTCCAGGGCTCGGTCGGCCGACGAATCGGCGATGACCGCCTCCGTGCCCGGCCAGGTGAGCGCGGCCAGCGCGGCACGGACCTTGGGGACCATCCCGCCGGCGATCACGCCCGTCGCGATCAGCTCCTCCGCCTCGGCCACGGTCAGGGTGTCGATCCGCTGCCCGTCGGCGTCACGGATGCCGTCGACGTCGGTCAGCAGCACCAGCTGGCGGGCGCCAAGCCCGGCCGCGATGCCGGCGGCCGCGTCGTCGGCGTTGACGTTGCAGACCAGGCCCTCCTCGTCGCGGGCCAGTGGTGCCACCACGGCGACCTGCCCGCCGACGAGGATTGCGTCGAGCAGGTCACGGCGCAGGCCCACGACATGGGCGACCAGGCCGAGGGCGGGGATTCGCTCGGCGACGAGCAGTCCGCCGTCCACGCCCGACAGCCCCACCGCGTCGACCCCATGGTCGCGGAGCGCCGAAACGAGCTCGCTGTTGACGACGCCGCGCAGGACGGCCGCGGCCACCTCGAGGCTGGCCGGATCGGTGACCCGGAGGCCGCCCTCGAACCGGGACGGGACACCGAGGCGCTCGAGCCATTCGGTGATCCGCTTGCCGCCGCCGTGGACGAGCACCACGGGCCGGCGACGCGCGACCGCGGCCACTTCGGCCAGCACCTGGGCCTGGTCCTGGATCGTGGTCCCCCCCAATTTGATGACGAGGACTTCGCTCATGTCGTGTACTCGCTGTTTTCCCTGACGTACTCCTCGGTCAGGTCGCAGCCGAACGCCTCGCCGGTCCCGTCGCCCAGCCCGAGGTCGAGCCGGAAGAGCGCCTCGTCCCCAGCCAGCGCCTGGCTCGCCGCCGCCCGATCGAAGGCCACCGGTCCGCCGAGCGGCCCGTCGAACACGAGGTGGCCGCCGATCGCGATTCGCAACCGGTCGGGATCGAGTGCTGCCACGGCGTTGCCGGCCGCGCCGGCAAGGCGGCCCCAGTTGGGGTCGCGGCCGTGGACGGCGGCCTTGACGAGACTGCTCGACACCACCGAGCGGGCGACCGCCCGGGCATCGGCGTCGCTGGCCGCGCCGGAGACCTGGCACGTGACGAGCGTCGCCGCGCCCTCGCCGTCGGCGGCCTGCTGGCGGGCGAGGTCGCGGGCGACGGCCTCGATCGCGCCAGCCAGGGTGTCCGCCCCCGGACTGCCGGCTGTCAGCGGCGCCGCCCCAGCGGCCCCGGAAGCCAGCAGGAAGACCGTGTCATTGGTGCTCGTGTCGCCGTCGACCGAGAGCTGGTTCCAGGTCCGGACCGTCGCCGCCCGGAGCAGGTCGTACAGGAGGGCCGGCTCGGCGCTCGCATCGGTCATGACGATCGACAGCATCGTGGCCATCTGGGGGTGGATCATCCCGACGCCCTTGGCGATGCCCGTGACGCGGACCGCCCGGACGGCGAGCCCGTCGGGATCCGGCAGGCTCACGGTCACGGTGGCCAGCTTGGGCCGCGAATCGGTCGTCCGCAGGGCCTCGGCCGCGGCCTCGAGGGAGGTGGGATCGGCGCCGAGCGACGCGACCAACCGCTGAACCCCCTCCCGCACTCGATCCACGGGCAGCCGGGTGCCGATCACCCCGGTCGAGAGCGCCAGCGTCCGTTCCGGTGTCGTGCCGAGGGCCGCTGCGAAGAGCTGGGCGATCTCTGCCTGGTCGGCCAGGCCGGCAGCTCCGGTCGCAGCGTTGGCGCTGCCGCTGGTCGAGATCACGCCGGACGTCCAGCCGTACCGCCCACCGCCGGCCGGATCGGTAGCCGCCAGGTTTGCCCGGGACAGCCGCACCGGCGCGGCCGCGAACGCGTTCCCGGTGAACACCCCAGCGACGGCGGCCGGACCTGGGTCCGCCGTCACGATGGCCAGGTCCGGCCGGCCGGATGCCTTGATCCCGGCTACCGTGCCACCGGCCCGGAACCCGGCCGGCAGCGCCGCCTCCCTGGTTACCGGTGGGAGCCGGCTGGGGAGCGGACGGAGGAGGGGATCGACCGCGGCCTCCGGTCGCACGGCCGTCATGGCGAGAGCGGCAGCTGCCCGAGACCGGCCGCCTCGTCGAGGCCGTGAACGATGTTGAAGGCCTGGACCGCCTGTCCGGCTGCGCCCTTCACCAGGTTGTCGATGACGCCGATCGCGATGATCCGGCCGATCCGGTCGTCATACCGGGCGTGGACCCGGACGTGGTTGCTGCCCGTCACGTGCTTCGTCGCCGGTGGCGCGGCCACGACCGAGACGAACGGCTCCCCGTCGTAGGCCGCCGCATACAGGTCGTCGATCTCGGCCTGGCTGGTCGCCCGCGCCGGTCGGACGTGGCAGGTCGACAGGATGCCCCGCGTCATCGGAATGAGGTGGGGCAGGAAGTCCACCGCGATGCGAGTCCCCAGGGCGGCCAGCTCCTGCTCGATCTCGGCGACGTGGCGGTGCCCGCCCAGGCCGTAGGCCTTCACGCTCTCGTTGACCTCGCCGAACATCATCTCGGCCTTGGCCTCGCGTCCGGCACCCGACACGCCGCTCTTGGCGTCGACGACGAGGTCGCCGATGAGCCCGGCCCGGGCCAGCGGGGCGAGAGCGAGCAACGTGGCTGTCGGGTAGCAGCCGGGCGAGCCCACGATCGCCACCTCGGCGTCGCGGAGTGCCGTCAGTTCATCCCGGTGGAGCTCGGGCAGGCCGTAGACCGCGCCGTTGAGGAGATCGCGCCGGGGGTGGTCGAAGCCGTACCAGCGCGGGTAGTCGGCCGGGTCGCGGAGGCGAAAGTCGGGGCCCAGGTCGATGACCGCGGCCCCGGTGCCGACGATCTCGGCGACCATCGGCGCGGCAGTGCCGTGAGGCAGGGCCAGGAAGACGGCGTCAGCTTCGGGTCGGCCCGCATCCACGTGGAGCCCCGTGCCGGCCAGGTGTGGATGCGTGGCGCCGACCGGCTCCTGGTCGCGGTCCCGCCCGACGAGACCGACGATCTCGACGTCCGGGTGACGGGCCAGTAGCCGGACCAGCTCCGAGCCCACGTACCCCGTGGCACCGACGATCGCCACCCGGATGAGCGGCGAGCCGTCACCGTCGCGACCCCGTCGCCGCTCGCCGGGCCGCCGATCCGCGGCGACCGCCGCCGTCCCGAGCCGCGCGCTCACTGGCGCACCGGGCCACTCGCGGTTGGCCGGCTCGGTTGGGCTGACGGGGAGGATGGGGTCATGGGACGCATGACTATACAAGTCGATGCATAGTCATGCAACCGCCGGCCGGCGGCCTACTCCTGCGAGTTGCGCGCCGAGCGGGTCAGCGTCCCGCCTTCCGGCGCCTCGATGAGGCACATGATCCCGCGATCGCCGGTGGCCCAGGTCGCTTCGGACGGGCGGATGAACGCATACGACCAGCTCGAATCCTGGTAGGCGACCCCAACGTACTCGAGGAACAGCGCGTCACAGGCGTCCTCGCTGGAGGGATCGACGATCTCGTCACCCGGCCAGGGTGCGCCGGCGTCGAAGTTGAGCTCCGGCCGCCCGAAGAGCTCCAGGCCGTGCGGCTCGTTGCAGGCCCGCAGGATCGCGGCCAGCAGGACGCCGTCGTCCTTGTCGTCGACCGGGTCGAAGCACTGGCCGACGGTGACGTCCTCGGGATGGTCATAGCGGGTGCTCACCGTGGTCGGCGTCGGTCCCGCCGATGGGGGGGACGAAGCCGGCGTGGTCGCCGCCGGTCCGCTGGGCGGCGCGGTCGTCGGAGCGGTGACCGTTGCGGATGGCCCGCCGGTCGTCGGTGAGCCCGCTGGCGGCGAGGTCGGGCCGGTCGGCCCGCAGGCGGCCAGGATGAGACACGCGACGCCGACCGCAGCGCGCACCGGGAAACGCAGGAAGTGAGTCGTCATGGGAGGTGAATCGTCCCACGGGCCGCGCCGGATGGTGAAGCCCTAGTAGATTAGTAGGACATGTCGTAGGATGTGCCTCCCAGCCAGCCAGGAGCCAATCTGATGCCGAGTGCCGTTCCAGCCATGGCCGCGGCCAACCTGCCGCCGGCCCGGATGATCGATCCCCGAGGTCACCGGTTCGGGGCCGGCACGTCCGCGCTCCTCCTGGTCGGCTCGTTCTGGCTCAACGCCCCGATCGGGGTCGCCCTGGCCCTGTTGTCGATCGGCACGAGCGCCGCGTTCGGGCTGCGCTGGTCGATCTATGGCGCGGTCTGGCGGCGGATCGTGAAGGCCATCCGTCTCGGCCCGACCGAACCGGAGCACGAGTACCCGCCCCGCTTCGCCCAGACGCTCGGCAGCGTCGCGTTGACCGCGGCATTGCTGGCATTCGTCGCCGGGGTTCCCGCGGTCGGCTGGGTGCTGGCCCTCGGTGTCGCCGGTCTGCAGGGGCTGCTCGGTGTGACCGGCTACTGCCTGGGATGCCGGCTCTATTTCCTGCGCTGGTGGGTGCCCGACGTGGTCACCCGGATCTGGACGCGCGGCCGGGCGCCACTCGTCCCGCGAGCCGCGAGCCCGATCAGCTATCGATGACGTCGGCTCGCCGGTAGGGGCCGGTGACCATCACCTCGCCCTCCATCTCGGCCGGATCGGCGGCGCGGTTGCGGATCCGATACCGGTGATGGACTTCCGTCGCGCCCGCCGACACCATCGCGTTGACCGGGCAGTACTTCGAGGCTGACAGCTCGATCGCCCGTCGAACGGCCGCCTCGCCGACGCGAGGGCCCTCGAAGTCGTGGACGACATCGACCCGCGTGAGGACCTGCGGGTACTCGTCGCGCTGCTCCGCGTCGACGCGGATCGCGTAGGTATCGATCTCCTGGCGCTTCTTCTCGAGGATGGAGATCACGTCCATCGCCGAGCAGGCGGCGATCAGCGTGGTGAGCAGCTCCATCGGCGATTGCTCGTTGGCGTCACGATCGTCCCCGAAGACCAGCGTCCGGCCGCTGTCGGTGGTGGCCGCGAAGCGGGATTCGCCCTCGAACCGGAGCGTCGCGCCTCGTCCTCGCACGGTCGTGATGCTACCGCGCTCGGTCAGGTGGGGCTGAGCGTCGTCTGGGGGCGCCCCGCCTCGGACTCGAATTGCTCGTGGTACAGGCGGGCGTACAACCCGCCGCGCTGGATCAGCTCCCCGTGGGTCCCACGCTCGACGATCCGGCCCCGCTCGTAGACCAGGATCTGGTCGGCCCGCAGGATCGTCGACAGGCGGTGGGCGATGGCGATCGTCGTGCGGCCCTCCATGAGCCGCTCGACCGCGGCCTGGATGAGCCGCTCGCTCACGGTGTCGAGGGCCGACGTCGCCTCGTCGAGGATCAGGATCCGCGGATCCTTGAGCAGCACTCGGGCGATCGCGATCCGTTGCTTCTCGCCGCCAGACAACTTGTAGCCCCGCTCGCCGACGATCGTGTCATAGCCCTCGGGCAGCTCCGCGATCCGGTCGTGGATCGCCGCGGCGCGCGTCGCCGTCTCGAGCTCCGCATCGGTCGCGTCCGCGCGGGCATAGCGCAGGTTCTCGCGGATCGAGGCGTGGAAGAGGTAGGTCTCCTGGGTCACGAAGCCGACGACCTCGCCCAGGCTGGCGAGCGTCAGGCCCCGGACATCGTGGTCGTCGATCTCGACCGCCCCTGCGTCCACGTCGTACAGCCGCGGGATCAGGTAGGTGGTCGTCGTCTTGCCGCTGCCCGAGGGGCCGACCAGCGCCACCAGCTGACCCGGCTCGACGAGGAAGTCGATATCGGTCAGGCCGAATGGCTGGAGGAGCTCGATCGCGGGCACGACCGGGGGGTCCTCGACACTGGGCGTCGGCGCGGCCACGGCCGCGGTCGGGTAGCGGAACGACACATCGCGGAGTCGAACGCGACCCCGGACGCTGCGCTGGCTGAGCGCCACGGCATCCGGCGCGTCGGTGATCATCGGGTCGAGCTCCAGGTACTCGAAGATCCGATCGAAGAGCGCCAGCGCACCCTGGATCTCGACCTGGACGTTGAGCAACTGGCCCAGCGGGAAGAACAGCCGGCTCTGGAGGGTGGTGAAGGCGACGATGTCGCCGATCGTGGGTGCCGTCGGGTCGCCCTGGATCGCCAGGTAGCCTGCGAGCCAGTACACGAACGCGGGCGTGATCGAGAAAATCGTGCCGATGATCATGAAGAACCACCGGCCGACCATCGCCTGGCGGACCTGGAGCTTGGCCAGCGCGCGATTGAGCGCCGTGAACCGGTCGATCGCCTGCCGTTGCTGACCGAACGTCTTGGTCAGCAGGACGCCCGACACCGACAGGGTCTCCTCGGTCGCTGCCGTCATCTCGGCCATCGCGACCTGCGTTTCACCGCGGACCTCGCGGTTGACCTTTCCGACCCGGAACGTCAGGTACATGAAGAACGGCAGCAGGCCCAGGCTCAGCGCGGTGAGCCGCCAGTCGATGATGAACATGGCCACGATCGTGCTGAGAGCGATCGCGATGTTCGACGTCACCGATGCCGCCGTGTCGGTGACGACCGACTGCACGCCGCCGACGTCGTTGGCCAGCCGGCTCTGGATCTCGCCCGTCCGCGTCTCGGTGAAGAACCGCAGCGGCAACCGCTGGAGGTGGGTGTACAGCGAGAGCCGCAGGTCCTGCATGACGCTCTGGCCGATGACGTTGTTGAGATAACTCTGCCCGACGCCGATGACGCCGGTCAGGATCGGCAGCCCGATCATCAGCCCCACGTAGAGGTTGAGCAGGAACCAATCGCGCTTCGGAATCGCATCGTCGATCAGGAGTTTGAGCAGGATCGGGTTGACCAGGCCGATGAGGCTCGTGGCCAGGATCGCCACGAGGACCACGCCGACCTGGAAGCGATAGGGCTGGAAGAAGGCCACGATCCGGCGGATCGTTCGGCCGCGACGCTCCTTGGGGATCGGTGGCGGTGCTTCAGCGCCGCCGAAGCCGGCCCAGGGCCCCCGACCGCCGCCGCGACCCCGGCCCATGCCGGCGCCCGCCGTCGCGGCGACGCGCCCGAACCCCCCGCCCCTGCCGCTCATCGCCTCGACCTCATCCGCCCGACGCTATCACGGACCCCGATCCATCGCGCCGGCAGGCTTCCGGCCGGTCTTCCTCCGGTGATGCCTATCAGTCGCATCGATTTCGGGGTGCGCACGCTCGGCGTCGAAGCGCCACGCAGGGGCGCGCCGCCGCCTGATGCCCATCGGTCGCATCACCGGCCCGAGTTGATCGCCGGTGAAGTCCCGGATGGGTTTGCGCGAATGGCGCCGTGCTGGAATACCCGGATGCCGGCACGCTGCGTCCGTCAGGTTCCACACCGCCGCTGTCCGGAGGTCTGGCCGCCCATTCGCACGTGGGCGCCGATCCGTCCGTACCCCGTCGAGTCCCAGGTTGCGATCGGGCTCGAGGTCATCGGCCGGCTGGTGCTTCGGATGCGCCGCTCGGCCGGGTTGTCGCAGCGAGCCCTCGGCGCCCGCGCCGGCGTGCACCAGTCGACCATCTCGCGCCTCGAGCGGGGGGCCAGCTCCGCGCCCTTGGCCTGCTGCGACTGGCCGCGATCCTCGGCGTCCTTGACGACCCGCTGCTCGGCGAGCCGCCAAGGTTGACCCGGTGGTCCTGAGCACGGCGTGCCTGAGACTCCGCTCACCCCGCGCCGGTCTTGATGCGACCAATGGGCATCGAAGGCGGTTGGGTCCGCGACGCGAAGAGGTTGGCCACGCTTGCAACCAGCCACGGCGATGCGACCGATGCGCATCGTGGACGAACGTGGTCAGGCACGCGCCTCGGCGACGATCGTCGAGCGGCGATCCTCGAACGGCTGCGCCGCGAGGTCGCCCAGCAGGCCCGGCGCAAAGGTGACGAGGTGGCGGCCCCAGGCACGGGCGAGGTGCCCCACCGTCTGCACGTTGACCTCGGCGAATTCCGCCGACCGAAGGGCGTCCTCGACGGCGGCCACGGTGTTGCACGCCCCGACCAGCGGGTGGGCGTCGGCGCCAGACGCCTTGACGATTCGCTGCAATCGATGTCGCGGGCCGGCCGGCAGGGCCAGGTACAGGGCGACGAAGGGATGGCGCCGGTTGACGGTCGTGATGATCAGCCGGCCGCCGGGTCGGAGCCAGCCGCGCATGTTGCGGAACGCCGCGCCGGGGTCGGCAAAGTGCTCCACCGTGAAGCTCGACAGGATCACGTCGAATGAGCCCGCCGCGAACGCGTCCGCATCGGCACAGAGATCGACCACCCGGAACTCGTCGAGGTGGGGGAGCGACCCGGGGATGGGCTCGTGGAGGTCGGCGCCGACGAAGCGCGCGATCCTGGACCGGAACGGCCGCAGCGCCGAGACCCGGCCACAGCCCGCATCGAGCGCCGCCGCCCCGCCGGTGCCGATGGCCTCGTCGAGCATGCCGCGAACGACGTCGGCGACGGAGGGAGCGATCCCCAGGCGGGGCAGGATCGCGAAGCGCCCGGCTACCACGCGGTCGCGGTGCTTGCCTCGGTGATGCCCTGGGCCTCGAGCCACCGCTCGGCGTCGATCGCGGCCTTGCAGCCATCGGCGGCAGCGGTGACGGCCTGTCGGTATCGGTGGTCGTGGACGTCGCCGGCGATGAATACCCCATCGATCTTCGACCGTGTCTCGTCGTGGATCACCAGGTAGCCCATCTCGTCGACGTCGAGCCAGTCGCGGAACGGTTGGGTGTTCGGGCGGTAGCCGATGGCGATGAACAGGCCTTCCATCGGGACCTCACGGCGTTCGTCGGTTTCGGTGTCGCGCAGGACCAGGCCCTCGACCTTGGCGTCGCCGAGAACCTCCTCGACGGCCGTGTTGGGGTGGATCTCGATCTTGGGGTTTGCCCGTGCCCGATCGACCATGATCTTGCTCGCCCGGAAGTTGTCGCGCCGATGGAGCATGTGGACCTTCGAGGCGAACCTGGTCAGGAAGGTGGCCTCTTCGAACGCCGTGTCCCCGCCGCCGACGACGGCGATCTCGCGGTCCTTGAAGAAGAAGCCGTCGCAGGTCGCACAGGCCGAAACGCCGCGGCCGCGGAGCCGCGTCTCGCTCTCCAGTCCCAGCCACAGGGCCGACGCCCCGGTGGCGACGATGACCGCCTCCGCCCGGTACTCGGTGCCGCGGGCCCAGACGCGGAACGGTCGCCCGGAGAAATCGACCGTGTCGACGTCGACGTCCCGGATCCGCGCCCCGAAGCGGGTTGCCTGGTCGCGGAACAGGTTCATCAGCTCCGGGCCCTGGATGCCCTCCGGGAAGCCCGGGTAGTTCTCGACGTCGCTGGTAATCGTGAGCTGGCCGCCGGGCGTCGAGCCGGCGAGGACCACCGGCTCCAGGTTGGCCCGTGCCGCGTAGATCGCGGCGGTCAGCCCGGCCGGGCCCGAGCCGATGATCAGCAGCTTGGCCACCCCGTCGTCGGCGTCGGACGGTCCGCCGGTGCCGGGTCCGCCGGTGATCGGGACCGCGTCGGCCGAGGGTGCACCGAAATCGATCGCCAGCCCACCGAACGGGTTCAGCTGGTCGGTCCCGTTGCCGGTAGAGCGCTCGTTCATCGACCTAATCCTATCACGCAACACATACCCCAGGGGAGTATTAGAAGGCCTGGACCTGCGGCACGATGTCGGCGCCGACACGATCGAGGACCGCGGGGTCGCCGATCCCGTGAATGTCGAAGATCACGTGCTGGGCGCCGGCGTCTGCCAGCTCGCCGAACCAGTCCACGATCCGTGCCGGTTCGTGGCGGGCCAGGTTGACCGACTGCAGCGTCGTCCGCTCGATCTCCTCGTAGTCCCGGCCGATCGCTCCGCAGTGGGCGCGGAGGACCTCGTACTTGTGATGGACGCCGACCGGGCCGCCGAAGACGTTGCAGGCGTCGGCGTACCGGGCGACGAGCTTGAGGGTTCGGCGCTCGCCACCGCCACCGACCATGATCGGGACGCGGGGCCGGCTGATCGACTGCGGGGAGTTGAGCAATTTCGACGCCTTGACCTGGCGGCCGACGTACCGGCCCTCCGACCCCCGCTCGCCCTCGAACATGCCGTGGGCGATCGCCAGGGTGTCCTCGAGCAGGTCGAATTGCTCGCCCAGCTGCGGGAACCGGAAGCCAAGGGCCGACGACTCCTCGGCGTTCCAGCCGGCGCCGATGCCGAGCCACGCTCGACCCCCGGACAGGACGTCGAGCGTCGTGGCCGCCTTGACCCACAGGCCTGGCGCCCGGTAATGGACGCCGCCGACCATCAGCCCGAGGCGTGCCCGGCTGCTGTGCGCCGCCATGAAGCCGAGTGCCGTGGTCCCCTCGAGCATCGGCTCCTCGACCCGGCCGACGCCCCGGATCTGGAAGAAGTGGTCCATCAGCCAGATCGAGTCGAAGCCCATGTCGTCGGCCGCCCGGACGATCCGGGCGAGCGTCGGCCCAATGGCCTCGGGACCGCCCGGCCAGCTGAACGAGCTGATCTGGAGGCCGACCTTCATCGGCGGAGCGTAGCGGGGACGGGCGGTTGTTGTTTGGTAACCGACCTGTTACCGTTTGCGTGCCTGTATCAAGGACGATCGACGGGGAGGTTTGCCGGCATGGCCGAGGTCAAGGGCAGCGGGACGCGTGAGGATCCGTGGCAGCTCCGTACGCCACCCGGCACGTCCGAGTACACGATGTATCGCGACGAGGCCGCGGATCCGCCGGCGCTCGTCTGCCAGGTGGGCTCGACCCAGCTCAAGTACCACCTCCGGGCGATCGACGATCTCCACGCCATGCTCACCGCGCACGGTGACTGGATGGACCTCGGCGCGGCCGACGAGCAGAAGGACGCCAAGCCGGGAACCGTCGAGGCCTGGGGCCGCGACCCGTCGAACCCGGTCGGTGGCTGGTACGGGCTGCGGAAGGGCTACCGGGGGCGGTTCGGCATGTACCTGCCGCCACTCCTCGAGGCGCTCGGACTCGTCGAGCTGACCCACGACGCCAAGGGCAACAGGATGCGGGCGCGCTAGCGGGCCTGGGTCAGCGGGCCGGTTGGCGGGCCGCCGGCTCGAGCGCCGCGTCGAGGATCGTGGCCAGCCGGTCGGCCGCGGCCGCGTCCATGATGGGTGGCGAGCGGAGGATGTACGCCGTCAGTCCGCGGTCATTGACGACCCGCGCCCCTCGCGCTCCTGCGCCGCCGATCGGCAGCCGTGCGGCGGGGATGCAGAGCATCGGTACGACCCGCACCTCCTCACCGGCCGTGCTGAGCAGCCGGCCGATCGCATCGGCCTGTCGGAGTACCCGGTCGAGGACGCCGCGGACCCAGCCGCCGACGTAGACGTCGCCGCCACTGACGGCGACCTCGCCACGGTAGTGCCTGGTCGAGACCACGAACACGCCCGGTGGCCCGATGACGACGTGGGCGACCCGTGCCGGCTCACCGGGGAGTGGCCGGTCGTGGAGGACCCGGAATCCCGACGCCGCAAGCTCGTCGAGCCGTGCCGCCGTCGCCGCTTCGTGGTCGCCCAGGCCGAGCCATGCCCGGAGCCGGTCGAGCGCGCTCCGCGTCCCGGTCGCCGCGGTTGCTTCGACCTGCCCCGTCTCCTCGTCGGGTGCCTTTGCCCCGGGGAGTACCACCAGCCTGGGCGGCTCAGGCTCGCTCATCCGCCTAGGCTACCGCGCGCCCCGGGCTGGGCACGGGCCCGGGGTCCCCGGCACCACCTCAGTCGAGGATCTCCACTACGTCGAGGTCCCAAACCTCGTGGTCGCGGCCGACCCGCTGGCCGTCGAACCGGGCCGAGGGGCCCCAGATGCGGGCGCCGGTGGCACGCTCGGCCAGGTCGTGGTGGACCAGGTCCGCCACGTCGGCCACGGTTGCCGGCGGCTGGATCGCCAGCGGTTCCTCGTCCACGGCGCCGTCGTGGCGGAGTCGCACCCGGATGAGCCCGGTCAGCCGCCACACGGCGTCCCGGAACGCGTCCAGCGTCGCCTCGTCGAGGATCGAGATCTCGAGGACCTCGACGTTGGGGAACGCGGCCGCGAGCCGCGCCACCGCTCCGTGCTCGGCTTCGTCCGCCCGCGTCGCCGCCAGGATGGCGGGCTTGTCGATCTCGGCCGCCTCGACCTCGGCGATGACCGCCCGGAGCTCCGTGTCGTCGGCCCCGGCGCGAGTGCAGTAGACGATCGCGTCGACCGTCCGGAGCACGCCCAGCAGGGCCCGGCCGCCACCCCGGTCGTCGCCTGCTCCGGAGATCAACCCCGGGATCTCGACCAGCTGGACGAGCACGCCACCGATCCGGGTGAGCGCCGGCACCGGACGGAGCGTGGTGAACGGGTAGTCGCCGGTCTTGATCTGGATCTCGCTGAGGGCCTGCAGCAGTGACGACTTGCCGACGTTCGGCGGACCGACGAGGGCGACCTGGGCCGCTCCCTCACGACGGACGGCGATCGAGTCGCGCTGGACCTGTTTCGATCGGACGCGGGTCTCCTCGATCTCCGAGGTCAACCACTTGCGGAGATCGGCATACGGCCCGTTGCGATAGTCGGGCAGCTCCGCGAGCAGCGCCCGGACCTCGCGGATCCGGTCCTTGCCCTCCTTGCCGACCAGGCGCCGTTTGGCGACCTGGGCGAATGTGCGATGCGGCATCGGCATCTCGAACAACCCTCGAACTGCGTGGGACGACGCGTGCGTCAGTCCCGCCCCTTCCCCCCGACGCTGTGTGGGAAGGGGCAGTCAGCCGTTCTGGATCGAGATCCGGGACAGCCAGGCGTCCTCGGGACGCCGGCCGTGATGGGCGTGCATGGCGGCACCAGCGTACCAGCACCGGCTTACTGCCATCGCCATGCCGTGACGCCGCAGGCAAAGGCTCCAAGTTCGGCGCCTTCGGCGACCAAGACGCGATCGACGTCGATGTACAGGATGCCGATGCGCCAGACCACCGAGCGGATCCGTCGGGCCACGAAGAGGCTACGTCTCCACCCCAGTCGTGGTTCCCTTGACCTTCCCGCTGCTACCCGTCCTCTGACTGATATCCGAGTCCTGAAGAGTCGCTGGTCGACCACACCCGCGATTCCGTGCGTGGCCGCTTGCCGCCGACCCCTTTCTTGGCCGCCGGTTCTCACTTATGAGTCAGCCGGCGGGTAGGCGACAGGAGGGCGGCCTCTGGCGATCAGGGTCTACTGTGACCTCTGGCGCCCATCGTGGCGTGGGTTGCCTGCTCTGCCGCGGCCAGGAGACCCGCGACCTGGCGACGGGCCGTGGCTTCGCCGTCGGCAGGGCATCGGCAAAGGCGCGGTAGGCCACCTCGAAGCGGCGGTTGGCCTCGGCGTGGGCTCGCTGGCCCTCGGCGGTGAGCACGACGAGGTACGACCGTCCGTCGCGCGGGTTGGCGATCCTGCGGGCATGCCCCCGCGCCTCCATGACCCGGATCGCGTCGACGACGGTGGTCAGCGGCATCGACAGCTGGGCGGCCATCTGGGTCGGCGATACCTGTTCGTCCTCGAAGACCACGCTGTAGGTGGCGTAGTCCTCCGGGCGCAGCGGGGCGTCGGCCATCGCCGTCGCCAGCAGGCCGCGGACCCGCTGCCCGAGGACGAACAGGTCGAAGAAGATCGAGTAGGTGGTCCGGCGCGGCGGTTCGGTCATCGTCTCCCTCCGGCCCCGATATTCAGGATCGCGTCCAACGCCGGGTCGAAGCCGCTGGCCCAGTTGGCCGACGTCGAGTCGGCGGGGCAAGTCGACCTCGATAGCCAGCCGATCGTCGTCGACGGCCGTCGACTGCTCGTACAGCGTCGACACGCCCACCACCAGGCCCGACCAGTCGAGGTTCACATCGCGGGCGTTGCCCCAGAAATTCGGGGCACCAGCCATCGGCTCGCCCACGATCGACACCGCCGTCCGCTCCTCCAGCTGGGCGGCGAACATCGTGGCCGCCGAGAACGAGTTCCTCCCGCCGAGCAGGAAGAGTCGCCCGGGCCGGTCGATCGACGGGTCGTCGAAGAGGCTGACCATCGAGCGAACCGCGGAGACCTCGCCACCCGTGTTGTGGCGGATGTCGACCACGACCCTGGCGATCGCGTCGTCCGACGCCGCCGCCCGGATGGCCGCTATGTCGGCGGCCCCGACCGGCACAACGGTGTTGTACTGGACGAACAGCGTGGCGCCGTCGACGACCTCCCACCACAGCGCCTCGTCCATCCGCGCGAGGTAGGCCACGCCGGCGTCCCGGGGGAGATGCAGGCCGTAGGGACCGGCCCAGTCGTTGTACTCGGCCATCGGAACGGGATCGACACGGACCAGACGCCGCACCCCGCCGTCCAGCACCTCGATCTCCACCGGCCCTGCCACGTCGATCACGTCGAGGCCGTGCAGGATCTCCGGGATCAGCAGGAATCGTGGCGTGAGCAGCCGGACCGTCTGGGCGTTGTCCCTCGGGATCAGCGGATCGAGCGCCGCGACCACGTCCGCCACGGGCTGGCCGCCGATCGCGACGATTCGAGTCCCGACGAGGTCCTCGTACGGCGGCAGCGCGTCGACGACGGTCACGCCCTCGGGGAAGTCCCACAGCCGAAGCGGCAGGCTCCGAACTGGGTACGTGCTCCCGGGGTTCCACGGATAGAGGCCCGTGTGAGCGTCCCGACCGCCGGCGCTGACCAGGGCGACGACGCGGCAGATGGCGACCAGCAGCTCGTCGTCGGACGACGTCGGCGCCCGATCCCGCAGCTCGGTGATCGCGCGTTCGAGCTCCGCGATCGGGGTGTCGTGGTCGAGGTCCGGGTGGAGCGCATCCATCCGTGGCAGCAGTGCGTCGAGATCCGACTGCCAGCCCGCCACCCGATCACTTTCCGGATCCGAGGACGGCGAGCTGGCGACATTCGCCGACGGCGATGGCGATGGTGGGGCGCTGGGTGGCGCAACCGGGCTACAGCCGGCGACCACCACCAGGGCGACCAGGAGGACTCGGCGCACCCGTAGATACTACGGCGCCGTAGCAATTCCCGCTAGCTGCCCGACGTGTCACCCATCGGGGTCATCAGCTGGAAGTAGTTGTCGTCGGGGTCGGCAAGCGTGGCGATCCACGAATCCGGGAAGTTCTCGAACGAGTAGGGCTCCCGGACCACCGTAGCGCCGGCGGCCTTGAATTGATCGAACTCGGCCTGGACGTCCGGCGTTTCGATGTTCCAGATGATCCGGCCGGGGTGCGCGTTCGAGCCGTGCACCTCGCTGTGCGCGCCGACCGAGATACTCCCGCCACCGATCAGCCAGGTGGTGTAGCCACCGTCGTCATAGGCCGGCTCGCCGAACAGCTTGCGGTAGTAGTCGGCCAGGCGCTGGGGGTTGTCGGACCCGATGAGGATGCCGTTGAAGTTCAATGTCGCCTCCTTCGGGCGTGATTCTCTCGCGCTTCGACGATCCGCGCCCTTGACGGCCGCCGATAGATTGACCTGGGGTCCGCTATCCGAGGGTGGAGATGCTCGACTTTGGAGCGATCAACTGGCTGGCGGTGATCGTCGGCACGCTCATCTATTTCGGCCTGGGTGCGCTGTGGTATTCGCCACCGCTGTTCGCCCGGCCCTGGCAGGCGGCGATCGGCTGGGACGACTCGCGGCCGCAGCCACAGACCAACCCGCTGACGTATGTCGTCCCGCTCATCCTGTATCTCGTGGCGGCGGTGGCGACCGCCGTTCTGGCGGGTCCGATGGGTGTCGATACCCTCGGAGAGGGCATCACCCTGGGCCTCGTGACGGGGCTCGGCTTCGCCCTGCCGATGGTCGGCGTCGAGGCGACGTTCGATCCCAACAAGCCAAAGCCACTGCAGTGGTTCCTGATCACGGTGGCCTACCACCTCATCGGCTTCCTGATCCTCGCGGTGGTCATCGCGATCTGGCGATGACCGTCGCCGGGGGAAATGAGGCCGGACCCGGACCCGGGTTCGGCCCCCGGCTTTTCCCGTGGTGGCAAATCGGCTGACCCTTGACGCGACCCGCGCCCACGCGGCACCATGTCGGTGTAAACGATTGCAGGCGCCACGCCGCCGGGTCGCCGGCCGCGCGGACGCTCGCCGGCAGCGATCCGGAGGCAGGCACCGGCGATGGACCAGCAACGCTCCGCGGCCGCGCGGCCCCTCCTCCGTCGCGCGGCCGCAGCGGCCCCCGACGGTCGGATCTGCGGCGTCGACGCGCCGTCGCCCGGCTGGGAGTACGTCGACTTCGCGGCGTACCGCCTCCGGCCCGGGATGTCGGTCCGTCGACCGGCCGACGACCGGGAGCGGCTCGTCCTCGTCCTCGAGGGGAGGGCCTCCGCCTGTGCGGACACCCGGGACTTCGGGATCGTGGGGTCGCGCAGGTCCGTCTTCGATGGCCCGCCACCGCCGGTGATCGTGGTCGCCCCGGACGAAGCCGTCGAGGTCGTCGCCGAGGACGACGTCCTGCTCGCCATCGCCGCGGCGCCGGGCGGGCCGATCCGCAGGACGGCATCGATCGACCCACTCGACGTGCTCGTCGAGGAACGCGGATCCGGCCAGACCGCGCGGCGGGTCCATCACCTGCTTCCGCCGTCGGCCGAAGCCGGACGCCTGATCGCGTTCGAGGTGTTCACCCCCGGCGGCAACTGGTCGAGCTATCCGCCGCACAAGCACGACACCGAGGACCCGCCAACCGAGGCGCGCCTCGACGAGCTGTATTTCTATCGGTTCGCTCGGCCCGGAGGATTCTGTCTCCAGCGCGTCTATACGGCCGATCGATCGCTTGACGAATCGCTCGCCCCGGGCGATGGGGACATCGTCCTCGTCCCGGCCGGCTATCACCCGGTGGGCGTGCCGGCGGGCTACGACGCCTACTACCTCAATGTAATGGCCGGTCCCAAGCGGGACTGGTTCTTCACCCTCGACCCAGACCACGCCTGGCTCATGGACTGGGACCCCGCCGGCCCATCGGCCGCACCACTGGAGGCTCCCAGATGACCTCGATCGCCGCGCCCACCAGCCCGCTGCTGCGGATGGTCGAAGCGACCGCCACGGACTACTGGAACGACTCGTGCGCCACGAGCGAGCTGGTCTATGCGGTCGAACGGGGCGCCACCGGGGCGACGTCGAACCCGGTGATCGTCGGAGAGGTCATGAAGAAGGAGGGGGACCACTGGGTGCCGCGGCTGCGCGAGCTCGCGGCGATGAACCCCACCTGGTCGGAGGTCGAGCTGACCTGGGCCCTGATCGAGGAGATGGGCGTCCGCGGCGCGGGGATCCTGGGCCCGGTCTTCGACCGCGAGGACGGGCGCAAGGGCCGGCTGTCGCTGCAGACCAACCCTGCCAACTTCCGGGATCCCGTGCGGATGCTCGAGCAGGCACGCCACTTCAACGGCCTGGCTTCCAACATCCAGGTCAAGTTCCCGACGACCGCGGCCGGCCTGCGGGCGCTCGAGGACGCAACGGCCGAGGGGATCGTCATCAACGCCACGGTGGCCTTCACCGTGCCACAGGCCATCGCCGTCGGCGAGGCGGTCGATCGTGGCCTCCGCCGGCATGAGGCAGCCGGTGGCGACACCAGCCGGTTCAGCCCGGTCTGCTCGATCATGGTCGGCCGGCTCGACGACTGGGTGAAGGTCCTCGTCGAGCGCGACGACATCGCCCTCGATCCCGATGCCGCCAACTGGGCGGGCATCGCCGTGTTCAAGCGCGCCTACCGGCTGTTCCAGGAGCGCGGCTTCCGGACTCGCCTCCTCGCCGCCGCATACCGGCACAGGCTGCACTGGACCGAGCTGGTCGGCGGTGACATCGTGCTGACCATGCCGCATGCCTGGCAGGTGCGGTTCAACGGCAGCGGGATCGCCCCCGATCCGCGAATCGACGAATCGGTCGACCCGAAGGTCGTCGACGACCTGTGTCGACGGATCCCCGACTTCGAGCGCGCCTACGAGCCGGACGGCCTGTCGATCGACGAATTCGCGACCTATGGAGCAACCGTCAGGACGCTCCGTGGCTTCGTCGCCGGATACCACGACCTGCAGTCGGCGGTCCGCGACGTCATGCTGCCCAACCCGGACGTCCGAGCAGGGTGACCGTCGGGCTAGCCGCCCGGGGTCGAGCCACCCACCGGCCCGGTCGATTCGCGGACCAGGAGGGTCATCGGCAGCCGCGTGATCTCCGGGACGGCCGCCAGGTCCGGGTCGTCGACCATGGCTGCGAGGCGCTCGACCGCGATGCGGCCCATCTCCGCCTTTTGTTGCGCGACGGTCGTCAACGCCGGGGCCACCCACGAAGCGGCGGCGATGTCGTCGCAGCCGACGACGCTGACGTCGCCCGGCACCCGGAGCCCCGCGGTGCGCAATGCTCGCAAGGCCCCGATCGCGGTCACGTCGTTGTAGCAGGCGATCGCGGTCACGTCGCAGCCGTCCCGGAGCAGCACGGCCGTCGCTCGCTCGCCACCCTCGAACTGGCCGTCTCCGCCGAACTCCGGCGTCTGGGCCTCGGGGATGCCGGCCTCCCGGCAGGCCTCCCGAAATCCCGTGAGCCGGGGAACATCAGCGGAGTACGACGCCGCACCCCGGATGTAGGCGATCTTTCGATGCCCGAGCTCCAGGAGGTGCTCGGTTGCGAGACGCGATCCGCCGGTGTTGTCGCTGGTGACGAGGCTGACGGTCACGTCGGTCGGCTCGGCGTTGATGATCACCCGTGGCACGGGCGAGGCGGCCAGCCAGCGCCACGTCTCCGCCGAAAGCTGGCTCGACGCGATCAGCATCCCGTCCACCCGGCGGTCGACCATCAGGTCGAGGTAGTGCATCGCCCGGTGCTCGTCGTAGGCGGCGCTGCCCAGCAGGATCGAATAGCCCAGCGCCCTGGCCGCGACGTCGGCCGCCTGGACCAGCTCCGGAAAGAACGGGTTCTGGATGTCGGTGACGATCAGGCCGAGCGTCCGCGTCCGGCGCATCCGCAGCGATCGGGCGACGCCAGATGGACGGTAGTCGAGCTCGCCGACGGCGGCCATGACCGCGGCCGCGGTCTCCGGCTTGGGACTGCCGATGCCGGCCAGGACCCGACTGACCGTCGCCGTCGAGACGCCCGCGCGGGTGGCGACGTCGCGGATCGTGGCGCGCGTCATGCGGTCGTTTCCCTCGCGGCCCAAACCGGACGTAATCGATTGCCGAGCCTAGCCGAGCCGCCGATCCAGCGTCAAGGGACGGGGCCGCCACGGTTGACCCGGGCTTGTAGCGTCATCGACGGCGGGGGGCGATCGAGAGGAGAGGAGCGAACCCGGTGAAGACGGTCCGCCTGACGGTCGGCCAGGCCATCGTCCGCTACCTGGCGGCCCAGTACGTCGAGCGGGACGGTGCCCAGAACCGGTTCATCCGCGGGGTCTGGGGGATCTTCGGCCATGGCAACGTGGCGGGTCTCGGCCAGGCGCTCGAGGAGCTGGGCGAAGCGTGCGACATGCCCTTCTACCGACCCCAGAACGAGCAATCGCAGGTCCACGTCGCCGCCGCGTTCGCCAAGCACATGAACCGGCTCCAGACGTTCGCCTGTACGTCGTCCATCGGCCCGGGCGCGACGAACATGATCACCGGCGCCGCCGGGGCGACCGTGAACCGGTTGCCGGTCCTGCTGCTGCCAAGCGACTACTTCGCCAACCGGATCCCCGACCCGGTCCTCCAGCAGATCGAGCACCCGGTCGATCGCGATATCTCGGCATCGGACGCGTTCCGGCCCGTGTCCCGCTACTTCGACCGGATCTCCCGCCCCGAACAGCTCCTGTCGAGCTTTCCCGAAGCCTTCCGGACGCTGACCGACCCCGCCGACACGGGCGCCGTCACCGTTTCGCTCCCCGAGGACGTCCAGTCCGAGGCCTTCGACTGGCCGGTCGACTTCTTCGAGCGGCGAGTCTGGCGGGTGCGTCGTCCGCGACCGGAGCCCGAGGTCGTAGCCGACGCGGTTGCCCGCATCCGGTCGTCCGAGCGCCCCCTGATCCTGGCGGGCGGGGGAGCGATCTACGCCGCAGCCGAGGCGGTCCTCGACCGGCTCGCCACGGACTTCGGGATCCCGGTCGCCGAATCGCAGGCCGGCAAGGGCGTCCTGCCGTGGAACCACCCGATGAACGTTGGGCCGATCGGGGCGGCCGGTGGACTTGCCGCCAACCGCCTTGCCCGCGAGGCGGACCTCGTGATCGCGGTCGGCACCCGGCTGGGCGATTTCGTGACCTCCTCCAAGGCGGTCTTCCAGGACCCGGCGCTGACGGTCATCGGCATCAACGTCAACGCCTTCGACGCCGCCAAGCTGCGGGCCGTCCCGATGGTCGCCGACGCGCGCGAGGCGCTCGCGGCGCTGGCCGACGGACTCGCGGCGGCCGGCCACCAGGGAACGTCCTCCGACTACCGAGCCAGGACCGGCGCGCTCAAGAAGGAGTGGGACGACCTGGTGACCGGCCACCGGACGCCGGTCGGCCGTCCCGGTGCCCTCGCCCAGCCGGAAGTCATCGGCATCGTCAACGAGGCGGTCGGCGGCCACGCCACGGTCATCTGCGCCGCCGGCAGCCTGCCGGGCGACCTGCTGAAGCTGTGGCGGCCGGAGGACTCCAAGGCGTACCACCTCGAGTACGGCTACTCGTGCATGGGCTACGAGATCCCTGCCGGCCTCGGCGTCAAGCTGGCCGAGCCCGAGCGGGAGGTGGTCGTCGCGATTGGCGACGGGACCTACCTGATGCTCAACTCCGAGATCGTGACCGCCGTTGCCGAGGGCCTCCGGTTGACGATCGTCGTCTTCGACAACCACGGCTTCCAGAGCATCAAGGACCTGGCTGCCAGCACCGGCGTGCCCCAGTTCGGCAATGAGCTACGGTTCCGGGACCCGGCGAGCAACCAGTTGTCAGGCGACTACGTCCCGATCGACTTCCGGGCCCACGCCGAAGCCATGGGCGCGAACGCCATCCGAGCCGAGACCGCCGAGGAGATCCGCGCCGCGATCCACGCGGCCCGCGAGTCCGACCGCATCACGGTCATTCACGTCCCCGTCTCGCCGGAGAAGCGGGCGCCGGGCTACGAGGGCTGGTGGGACGTGCCGCCGGCCGAGGTCAGCGACCGCGAGCCGGTCCGGGCCGCCCGGTCGCGCTACGACGAAGCCCGGACCCGCCAGCGCCGCGAGCTCGTCTGACGGCGTGACGGCCGACGTCGTGTCCACCCGGTTCCGGCTTCGCGACCCCAACCGGATCGGGGTCGCCGTGCTGGGCGCCGGACGGATGGGCCAGGTCCATCTCCGCAACCTGGCGGCCATTCCCAACGTACGGCCCGTGGTCGTCGCCGACCCGGATGGCGATGCCGCCGAACGGGGACGGGCGGTCGGCCGGGCCGAGCGCTCGTCGGACGACCCAATGGCCGCGATCCACGATCCCGAGGTCGACGCCGTCGTGATCGTCACCCCGACGACGACCCACGCCGCCCTCATCGAGGCGGCGCTCCGGGCCGGCAAGGCGATCTGGAGCGAGAAGCCGATGGCCGAGGACCTCGCGAGAAGCGCCCGGATCGTCGACGCCTGGCGTGCGGCGGGGGTCCCGGTGCAGATCGGGTTCATGCGCCGTTTCGACCCGGGCTATGAGCGGGCCAAGGCGCTGGTCGACAGCGGCGAGCTGGGGCGGATCGAGCAGTTCCGCGCCTACTCCAGGGACACGTTTCCGCCACCGCTGGAATTCCTGCTGACGGCCGGCGGGTCGTTCCTCGACATGGCCATCCACGACCTCGACCTCGCCCGGTTCCTGGTCGGCGAGGTCGAGGAGGTCCACGCCTGGGCCTCGGTCCTGTTCGACGAGCGGTTCGCCACGGCTGACGACTGGGACACCTCGGTCGCGATGCTCCGGTTCGCCAACGGCGCCCTTGGCGTTGTCGAGACCGCTCGACATTCGGCGTGGGGCTACGACATCCGGACCGAGGTCGCCGGCGCATCCGGCAAGGTCGTCATCGAGGATGCGCACAAGACGCCCGCCACGTACCTGCGCCGGTTCGGGGCGGAAACGGACCTGCCGGCCAGCTTCCCGGATCGGTTCGGCGTTGCCTACCAGCGAGAGCTGGAGGCGTTCTTCGGTGCTCTCGCCTCGGGCCGGGTGCCGAGTCCCGGACCCGAGGACGCGCTGGAGACGCTGCGCCTCGCGGTTGCGGCCACGCTCAGCTGGCGCGAAGAACGAGCCGTCAGGGTGGCATCGGTCGGCGGGCAGTAGCGGCGCCACCGAAGGGCCGAGAAAAGGGTTGACGCGGCGCGTCCGAATCGGCTAGCGTCAGCAATCGATTACGCCGACGTAATCGTTTCCGCGAACGGCCCAGTCCCGGCTGGTCGTGGTCCGCTCGCGACCGTGTGAGCCCCTCGTAACACGGCGGAGGAGAAGTCGGATGACCATCACTCGCGTCTCCCGATTCACAGTCCTGGCGCTGGTTGGTGCACTCGCCGTAGGCGCCTGCAGCCAGACCGGCGCCTCGAGCGCGCCGGCGTCGCCGGGCTCCCAGGCGCCAACGGGCAGCGGCGGTGGCGGAGGCGGCGACCTCACCATCGGCGTCACCTTCCCGGTCCTCGACCAGTTCCTCCAGACTGTCGCCGACGGCATGGAGGCCAAGGCCGAAGAGATCGGCGGCGTCACGCTCACGATCGTTGCTGCCGACGAGGAGACCGACACCCAGCTCGGGCAGGTCGAGAACTTCGTCAGCTCGGGTGTCGACGCGATCATCGTCATCCCGGTCGACACCGATGCGACCGGGCCGATGACCGAGGCGGCGACAGCGGCCAATATCCCGCTCGTCTATGTCAACCGCCGGCCGGCCGAGAAGCCGGACACGGTTCCGTACGTGGGTTCGGACTCCCTGTATGCCGGGACCGTGGAGATGCAGGCACTGGCCGACCTGGCCGGCGACGAGGGCAACGTCGTCATCCTGATCGGCGATCCGGCCAACGAGGCGGCGGTGCTTCGGACCAAGGGCTGCAAGGACGTCGCCGCGGAGCGCGGCATGACGGTCACCAAGGAGCAGTCCGGCAACTGGCGGCGCGTGGAAGGCCTCGAGATCATGGAGAACTGGATCCAGTCCGGCGATCCGTTCAAGGTCGTCTGCGCCAACAACGACGAGATGGCGCTCGGCGCGATCGAGGCGCTCAAGAACGCCGACATGCTCGACGACGTCCTCGTCGGCGGCGTCGACGCCACGGCCGACGCGCTCGCCGCGATGCAGGCCGGCGACCTCGAGGTGACCGTCTTCCAGGACGCCGCGGGCCAGGGTGGTGGTGGCGTTCAGGCCGCCGTCGATCTCGCCAACGGCGGGACCGCGGAAGATGTCGACGTGCCGTATGTGCTGGTCACTCCCGACAACATCGACGACTACCTGTAGTCGCGACACCCCACATCGAGGTTCGATTGGAGGCCCGCAGGACGGGCCTCCAATCGCGTAAGGTCCGAGGCACCGCGTTCCGCGCGAGGCAGGGTGATGGCCGTCGACTACCTCCTCCGGATGGAGGGCATCTCCAAGTCGTTCCCGGGCGTGCAGGCGCTCAACGACGTGCATCTCGACGTCCAGGGCGGTACCGTCCACGCGCTGATGGGCGAGAACGGCGCCGGCAAGTCGACGCTGATGAAAGTCCTGATCGGCATGTACCAGGCCGACTCGGGGACGATCAGCCTGGGTGGCGAGGCGGTCCAGATTCCTGACACCGCAACCGCACTCCGGCTCGGCATCTCGATGATCCACCAGGAACTGTCGCCGGTCCCGGAGATGACGGTCGCCGAGAACATCTACCTGGGTCGCGAGCCGATCAATCGGATCGGCCTGATCGACAAGCGGAAGATGGTCGCCGACACGCGAGCCCTGCTCGACCGGCTGGAGCTGCCCATCAACCCCCGGGCCGTCATGCGGCGGCTGAGCATCGCCCAGACCCAGATGGTCGAGATCGCCAAGGCGATCTCCTACGACTCGCGGCTGATCATCATGGACGAGCCGACGTCCGCCATCGCCGAACGGGAGGTGGAGCACCTCCACCGGATCATCAAGCACCTCCGTGGGACCGGAGTGGCGATCATTTACATCACCCACAAGATGGACGAGGTCTTCAAGATCTCCGATCACGTGACCGTGTTCCGGGATGGCAAGCACGTCGCCACGCTCCCGGCAGCCGAGCTGGATCGGCAGAAGCTCATCACCCTGATGGTGGGCCGCGAGCTCACCCACATGTTCCCCAAGGAGCACGCGGAGATCGGGGAGACGGTGCTGTCGGTCCGCGGCCTGATGCGGCGTGGGGTCCTGCACGACATCACCTTCGATCTGAAGCGCGGCGAGATCCTGGGCCTGGCGGGGTTGATGGGCGCCGGCCGGACCGAGGTCCTGGAAGCGATCTTTGGCATCACGCCGATCGACGGCGGGACGATCGAGATCGTCGGCCGGAAACGGAAGATCCAGACTCCGGCGGACGCGATCTCCAACGGCCTCGCCCTGCTGACCGAGGACCGCAAGCTGACCGGGATCATGGGCGTTCTGTCCGTGCGGGACAACATGACGATCGCGAGCCTGCCGCGGTTCAGTCCAGGCGGCATCCTGCGGATGCGGCAGCTCAATCGGGCCAGCCAGGCGCAACGCGAGGCGCTGGCAATCAAGACGCCATCGATCCACCAGCTCGTCAAGCTGCTGTCCGGCGGCAATCAGCAGAAGGTGCTCGTCGCCCGCTGGCTGCTGACGACGCCGGAGATCCTGATGATCGACGAGCCCACCCGCGGCATCGACGTCGGAGCCAAGGCGGAGATCCATCGGCTGATGTCGCAGCTCGCCGGCCAGGGCAAGGCGATCCTGATGGTCTCCTCAGAGATGCCCGAGATCCTGGGGATGAGCGACCGAGTCCTTGTGATGAGCGAGGGCAGGCTGACCGCCGAGTTCTCCCGCGAGGAAGCAACCCAGGAGCGGATCATGCAGGCTGCTGCGCCCACCACCCGGGTGGCCTGAGGGAGACGGTCGATGAGCGAAGCACGGGGCGGCGCGGCCGCCTACTTCACCCGCGACCGGATGGGGGAGTGGCTCCGCAGGTACGCGATCATCGCGATCCTGTTCGGGTTGATCGCGCTGCTCGCGGTCCTGACCGGTGGCCGGTTCCTCGCCACGCAGAACCTCATCAACGTCGTCCGCCAGGTGTCGGTGATCGCCATGCTCGGCATCGGCCTGACGGTCGTCATCATCTCGACCGGGATCGACCTTTCGGTCGGCTCGATCATCGCCCTCTCGGCGGTCGTGGCGACGAGCCTTGCCCAGCAGCCCGACGCGACCAACCTGATGTACCCAGGCCTCAACGCTCCCGTCATCGTCCCGATTTTGGCCGGGCTCGCCGTCGGTGCCCTCGCCGGGTTCACCAACGGCTTCCTGATCGCGAAGTTCCGGATCGCGCCGTTCATCGCGACCCTCGGCATGATGACCGCGGCCCGCGGCCTCGCCCTGATCTACAGCGACGGCCGGCCGATCAGCAAGCTGACCCCGGAGTTCAATTACATCGGCCAGGGCTCGTGGTTCGGAATCCCGGTGCCGATCCTGCTGCTCGTCGTCGTGGCCGTCGGCGCCCACCTGCTGCTCAACAACACCCGGTTCGGCCGCCACGTCTACGCCATCGGCGGCAACGAGCAGGCGGCCCGGGTCTCGGGGATCAACCTGAGCCGAGTGAAGATCGGGATCTACACCTTCTCCGGGCTGCTGGCCGGTCTTGGCGGGATGATCCTGGCCGGCCGCATCGGGTCCGGCAACCCGCAGCTTGGCACCGGCTCGGAACTCGACGCGATCACCGCGGCCGTCATCGGCGGGACGAGCTTCGCCGGTGGCATCGGGACGGTCTGGGGAACGATCGTCGGCGCCCTGATCATCGGCTCGCTCAACACCGGCCTCGACCTGCTCAACGTTTCGCCGTTCATGCAGCAGGTCGTCAAGGGCGTGATCATCGTCCTCGCGATCATCATCGACGAGCGCAAGAACCGCGGCGCGTCATGAGCTCCGCAGCCCTCGCGAACCTGCGGCTGGGTACGGCGCCCGATTCGTGGGGCGTCTGGTTCGCCGACGACCCCCAGCAACTGCCGTGGCCCCGGTTTCTCGACGAGGTCCGCGACGCAGGCTATGAGTCCATCGAGCTGGGTCCGTACGGCTACCTGCCAACGGACCCGAGCGTCCTTCGATCCGAGATGGAAAGCCGCGGCCTGTCGCTTACCGGCGGCGCAGTCTTCGTGGCCCTCCACCGTGGGCGGGATGGCTACGACCGGGCGGTCGCCGACTGCGACCAGGAAGCGGGGCTGCTCACCGCGCTCGGGGCGAGGCACCTCATCATCCTGCCGGAGGGCTTCACGGATCTGGATGGCAACCAGACCGAATCGCCGACCCTGACCCATGACCAGTGGCACGACCTGTGCGGCGGGCTCGACCGGCTCGGCCGCCACCTGCTCGAGACCTGGGACGTGGAGCTCGTCTTCCACAGCCACGCCGACAGCCATGTCGGGAGGCAGGACCAGATCGTCCATCTCCTCGAGGACACCGACCCCCGGTACGTCAACCTGTGCCTCGACACCGGGCACGTGGCCTACTACGAGGGCGACAACCTGGCCCTGATCCGCGATTACCCGGATCGGATCCGGTACGTCCACCTCAAGCAGGTGGACCCGGAGCTCCGGCGGCGGACCCATGCCGAGGGGCTGGGCTTCGCCCCCGCGGTCCGGCTGGGGGTGATGGTCGAGCCACCGTCCGGCGACCCGCCGATGGAACCGGTCCTCGAGGCCCTCGCCGGTATCGGGCGGGAGCTCTACTGCATCGTCGAGCAGGACATGTACCCGTGTGCCCCGGAGGCGCCGTTTCCCATCGCCCGGCGGACCCGCGAATACTTCGCCGGACTCGGCGTGGGCGAGGGAGCCGTCACGTGACGATCCGCGTCGGGATCATCGGCACGGGCGGGATCGGAACGGACCACGCCGCCAAGCTCGCGTCGACCATCTCGGGCTCGACGGTCTCGGTCGTGACCGACGTCAACCACGCCCGCGCCGAGGACGTGGCCGCGGCGATCGGTGGCGCCCGCGTCGCCGCGGACGGGTTCGAGCTGATCCGCTCCGACGACGTGGATGCGGTCCTGATCGCGTCCATCGGCGAGACCCACGCGGCATTCACCCTCGCCTGCATCGCGGCCGGCAAGCCGGTGATGTGCGAGAAGCCGCTGGCGCCCACAACACCCGAATGTCTGCAGGTCCTCGAGGCGGAGGTGGCCCACGGCCGGCGGCTCGTGATCGTCGGCTTCATGCGCCGCTACGACGCGGGCTACCGGCAGGTCAAGGCGTCGCTCGAGGGTGGCGCGATCGGCGAGCCGCTGATCCTCCACAACGTCCATCGCAACCCATCGGTGCCGGCGACGTTCACCAGCTTCATGACGATGACCGATTCGATCATCCACGAGATCGACACCTCGCGTTGGCTCCTCGGCGAGGAGATCGTCTCGGTCCAGGTGATCCCGCCGAAGCGGACGCCGAACGCCGCCCCGGACTTCCAGGATCCGCAGTTCGCCCTGTTCACGACCGAATCCGGGATCCTCTCGACGGCAGAGTTCTTCGCCAACTGCCAGTACGGCTATGACGTCCGCTGCGAGCTGGTGGGCTCCGAGGGAACGGCGTCGCTGCTGAACCCGGTCGTCGCCGGCCAGGTCACCCGCGGCTGGGACGCCGGGCCCGTCGCCCCCGACTGGCGGGTCCGCTTCGGGGCGGCCTACCAGGCAGAGCTCCAGGCCTGGATCTCCGGGCTCGAGCGCGGCGAGATCGTCGGTCCCAGCGCCTGGGACGGCTATGCCGCCACGCGGGTGACCGAGTTCGGCGTCGAAGCCGTCAGGACGGGCGAGCGCGTGGCAATCGACTACATCCCGAGGCCGGCCCTGTACGGATGAAGATCGCCCTCGACCCGTACATGTTCCGGCGAACGCCGCTGACCGAGTTGCCGGGCGTGGTCGCGGACCTGGGCTACGAGTACATCGAGTTGTCGCCGCGCGACGACTTCATCCCCTTCTTCCTCCACCCCCGCGCCGACGCGGCGACGATCAAGTCGTTCAAGGCCGCCCTCCGGGCCGCGGGCGTCGAGGTCTCGTCGCTGCTGCCGCTCTTCCGCTGGTCTGGCCCGGACGAGGCGGAGCGCCGGGCGGCTGTCCGGTACTGGAAACGCGCGATCGAGATCGCGGTCGAGCTGGGCGTGACGGTGATGAACTCCGAGTTCAACGGCCGGCCGGAGCAGGCCAGCCGGTCCGAGGCGATGTTCTGGCAATCGATGGAAGAGCTCGTCCCGATCTTCGAACGGGAGGGAATCGGTCTCCGTCTCGAGCCCCACCCGGACGACTTCGTCGAGGACGGCAGGATCGCCGCGGACATGGTCCGCGGGATCAACTCGCCGAATGTCTCGTACCTGTACTGCGCGCCGCACACATTCCACATGGGCGGGGACGTCAGCGGCATCCTCGAGCATGCCGGAGAGCTCCTGACCCACGTCCACGTGGCCGATTCGTTCGACCACCGGGCGTCGTCGGGGCTGCGGTACATCCTCAACCCTCCGGGCACGTCGGCCCGAATTCACCAGCACCTCGATATCGGCCAGGGCGAGGTCGACTGGAACGCCTTCTTCAGCACGCTCGAGCAACTGAAGTTCGACGGGATCATGACCGCCTGCGTCTTCGCCTGGGAGGACCGGGCCCGCGAGTCGAGCACGTTCATGCTCGATGAGATCCGTCGCCGCACCGCCGGCTGGGCGCACCTGGGCTGAGCGGCCGGTAATCGCTTCGGGGCAACCGCCGGGCGTCTGGGGCGTCGAGAATTACGACGAGACGCTCTTCCTCGCCTGGTCCATCAGGGCCCGGTGCAGGAAGGCAGCCATCTGGCCGCGCGTGACGTTCGCCGCCGGACAGAAGGTCGTCGTCGAGCAGCCCGTGGTCAGGCCTGCGAACTTGAGCCGGTTGATGTTGATCTCGTGCGTCGAGTCGTCGTCGTCGGTGAAGGCGTCGATGTCGCCACCGGCCGTCAGCCCGAGCGCCCGGACCAGGAAGCTGGCCATCTCGGCCCGCGTGACGTTCGCGTTTGGGCAGTAGATCGACGGCCCGCAGCCCAGCGTGATTCCCGCCGCCGCCAGCCGGTTGATGTTGGTCTCGTGGGTCGTGCCGTCATCGTCATCGAAGAAGTCGATCGGGGTGGCTGGCAACTCCAGCGCGCGGGCCAGGAAGCTCGCCATCTGGGCCCGGGTGACGGGGGCGTCGGGGCAATAGATGCGGAACCCGCAGCCGGTCGTGATCCCCAATTCGGAGAGCCACACGATGTCGGCCTGGAAGGTGCTGCCGGTGATGTCGCTGAACGGCAGGATGATCGCCGCCTCGGACACGAATGGCTCGTTGGGGCCGCTGCGATCCTCGCCATTGGCGACCCCATCCGCGCCGAGCGTCAGGACGAGCGGCCCGTGCGTTGGATTGGCGGCCTTGGTCGTAATCGTCCAGTCCGTCCCGGACCCGGCCACGTTCGTCACCGACCAGCCGGTGGACGTGCCGCCGGGCGTGATGTCCGCGGGCGCGAGGCCGGTGATCGGCTCGTCGAAGACGAGGCTCCAGGTCAGCGTCGTGGCGCCCGTCGGCGTCACGTCAGGCTTGAACGACACGACGGCTGGGCCGCTGAACGTCACGGTGACGAACGCACAGGCAGAGACCCCACCGTTGTACTGCCCGTCACCGCTGTACTCGACGACGAATGCCACGGTTCCTTCGGTCGGCGGCGTCTGGGTGAACGCGGTCCCGTCCGCCACGCCGCCAACCAGCGCGATCGGTGGCGACGTCGCCGTCGAGATCCGGCCGCAGCCGATGTCGTCGTACCAGCGGAACCGCACTGAGCCGGTAGGTGTCGGACCGGAGCCGGTTACGGCGGCGCGCGGGTGGATCGACGTGCCTTCGGGCACGTTCGTCACGGCCCCGTGGGCTGCATCGTGGACGGCCAGCTCGACCTCGACTTCGAGCTTCTCGTTGAAGATCACGGGAGCGCACGGGCTGGTGGCCGGGTTGTGGGTCGCGTCGCCGCCCCAGGTGGCGCGGAATGAGCCCGTGCCTGGAGAATCCAGGGTTGCGATCAGCGAGAACGCGTCGAGGGTCCCGCCGTTGAGGCTCAACGTGGCGGGGACGCCGTCGCCGGAGCAGGTGCCGTTGGTGAACCACCGGAACTCGATCGAGCCGGTTGGGACCCCCAGGTACCCGCTCAGGCTGACGGCCGGGTGGACGTTGCTGCCGATGGGGACGGACGTGACCACGAGGTGGCCAGTCGAATGGACGTCGAGGGTCATCGTGGCGCCGATCTTGGTGAAGGTGACGGGCATGCATTGGCCGATGACGCCGAAGTAGCCGTTGCTCCCGGAGTACTGGACCTGCACCCATCGAGTGCCACCGACCATCGAGGTGAATGGACCGGATTCGGCGCCGGCCGCCTGTGGCGACACGGAGACCACCTCGGTCGAGATGAGCGACGTACAGCTGCCGTTCGCGTGCCAACGGAACGTGAGGGTGCCCGTGATCACCACGTTCGACACACCGGCCAGCGTGCCCTTGGCGTGGACCTGCGTCCCGACCTGGACCGTGCTCGTGTTGCTGTGGGTGACCGTATGGACGACCGTTCCGAGGGTTGGGGTGGCCTTGGTGACGATCAGCGGGACGCACGGGCCCGTGTCGGGCAGCCAGTTGGCGTCGCCGCTGTAGGTGAACCGGAAGGCGACCGTGGTCGCGAACGCAGTCGCCGCTCCACCCGAGAGGTCGGCCACGCCGCCTGCCAGGGTTCCAGTCGGGAACGTGAATGGCAGACCGGTGCAATCGCTCTGCGCGTAGAACTTGGCGGTCACGGTCCCCGTGGCCGGGATAGCGGCCAGGCCGGTCACGCTGACCCTGGGGTGGACCACCGTGCCGACGGTCACCGTGGTGACCGGCGCATGAGCCGGGTTGTGGAGCACCATCGATAGCCCGGGGTCGCCCTTGGTCGCCGTGTAGTTCACGCATGCGCTCTCGCGAGGCGCGTACTTCGCATCACCCGAGTAGATCGCCTTGTAGGACCTGGGGCCGGCCCCCGCGGGTGGCAACGCCTCGACCTGGTGCGCCTCCACCCCGACGAGCGCGGTAACGACCTGATACGGGGCGCTTTGGCACCCTGACCCGGAGTACAGCCTGAACGTCACGCTGCCGGTCGGCGTGCCCACCGTACCGCCGACCTGCGTGTAGACGTGGATCGGGATGTTGATCGGCACGCTCGTGACCGCCTGGTGAGCGGCGTTGTGGAGGGCCGCTGTCACAGTTGGCGTGGCCCTGGCGACGGTCACCGGGAGGCACGGCCCAACAAACGGCACGTACACGCTGCTGCCGCTGTAGGAAACCCGCTGGGAGTGGGCGCCGGCCGCTGCCGGAAAGAAGCTGGTGCTGACGTGGTAGCTCCCGGTGGCCGAGATCGCGCCGCTGGCGGTGTGTCCCGCCGTGCCCGAGCAGTCGGCGGTCGGCCAGATCTGCCAGGTTGCCGTCCCGGCCGGCAGGCCGGCAGGACCGGTGAAATCGACCTGGGCGTGGACCGACTGGCCGAGAATCGGCTGGCTGATGACCTGGTGGCCGGAGTTGTGGAGCGCCAACGAGGCGCTTGCATTGGCCTGGGCGACGGTGAACGGCTGGCAGGCGCTGGCACTCGAGTTGTACCGGGTGTCACCGTTGTACGCCACCCGCAGGCCCCACGTGCCTGGCGTGTTCAACGTGACTGCCGGTGACTCGGCTGACCCGCTGGCGTTCAATGCCACGGTGTAGGTGACGATCAATGCACCGGTGCAGTCCGGGTTGGTCCAGCGAGCGAATGTCACGTTGTTCGTGGGCGTCCCAGCCGGCGAGGCCAGTGAGGTCGTCATGTGGAACGGCGCTCCGGCCTTGACGCTCGGGACGACCTGGTGGCCGGCGTTGTGCACGTTGAGCGGGACGCTGAGCGTCGCCTTCTGCATCGAGTAGGCCCTGCACGTGACCTTCGCCGCGTAGGTCGTGTCGCCGTTGTACCGGACCTGGATGGAGTACGCGCCCGGATCGAGGTTCCTCCATGGCCCGTGGGATGCCTGACCCGAGCCGTTCAGCGAGGCCTGACTTGTCACGAGGCCGAGCTCGCCACAGCTCACGCCGCGGTGCCGCCGGATCGACACGTTGCCGGTCGGTGTGCCGTTCGGGCCACTCACCGTCGCGGCCAGGAAGAGATCCATGCCGACCGGCCAGTTGTCGGGGACCAAGCTCGCCATATCGTGGACGGCGATGCCCAGGGTCGGGGCGACCTTGGCAACCGCCACGCTGACGCACGGGCTGGTGACGTTGTTGTAGGTCAGGTTCCCGCCGTACGTCGCCTTGAAGGTCCGGGTGCCTGAATTGAGCTGATATCTGATGGTCGGCTCGACCACGCCGTTCACGACCGTGCTGGTCTGCGACGCCGCGGTGCCGCTGCAGTCCGGCGTCGGCCAGGTCGCGATCACGACGGAGCCGGTCGGCGTTCCCAGGCTGCCGGCAAGGGTCACGTACCCGTGGACAAGGCTGGCGGGGCCAACCGTGGTGACCTCGGTGTGGAAGTCGTCGTGCACGCGCAGGCGGATCGTTGGGTTGATCTTCGTGAAGGTGATCGATTGGCAGAACGTGAGCGAGGCGGTGCTGGCGTCGCCCGAATACTGGCCCCGGATCCGGACAGTCCCGGCGGTCGCCGACGTGAAGGCGAATGCCGTCCCGTCGACGATCCCTCCACTCAGTGGCAGCGGGGCGGATTGAGCTGTTGACGCACCGCTGCAGTCGGCCGTCGTGTGCCGCGAGTAGGTCAGGGTGCCGGTCGGCACTGGCGAGCCGAAGACCTGGGTCCAGGGATGGACCATCGCGCCCACCGGCGCCTCCGACACCGACGTGTGGCCGGCGGTATGGATCAGCGTGGCGAGGCCGCTCCCTCCGGCAAGCGCACGCGCACCGCCGCCGGACAGGGCGATGGTGAGCAGCCAGGTCCCGCCGAGCAGGGCTGCCGCGAGGGCGGCCCTCGTGGCAATCGTGCGGTCGCGAGTCGTGTCGCGCATCACGGCTCCAATTGGTGACGGATTGCGTTGCAGCCCGCAGCATCACGTTCGGGATTTCGATGGCCTTAAACGGCTGCCGCGGGACAGCCTCGATCCTCCGTTCCGCGGCCGGCGTTGACATCCGCGAAAGCCACAGGGATTGGGAGCGACGTCCCGGCCGCGGGGCGCGGCGTCGCCGCGGTCCCGGCGCCACCCCAAACTGCCGCCCGTTCGCTGTGGGTGAACATTTTCGGGCGCACGGCTCGACCGGGGCCGCCGAACTGGCCGCCCGTTCGCTGTGAGTGAACGCAATTCGTGGCTGGAGCGCGTGAACGGGCGTCCTGAACCCGGATGCGGACCCCTCAACCCATAAGCGTTCACTGACAGCGACACTCGCCCGGGCGGTCTGCCGCCACGCCGTCCGATGTCCAGGCCAGTGGCTCGCCCGCGCCAGATCTGGCCCGTGGCAGTGTCGCTGTGAGTTATCAATTTCGGACCTATCGCCGTCGCGAACGGCGCCAACGAGCCGCTTCGTCGCTGTGGGTTGACACTTTCGACCGCCAGCAGCCCTAAAGGACCGGTTTGACCGCGCAGGCACGAGCCCGGACTCGAATCTGTTACCTGCCAGCGACACCTCGGGCCGGATTGGGGTCGAAGCACGGTTTGCCGCCGCCGTCGGTTAACACCACGACCGCGGGACCCCGTGGCGGCGACCGCGAGACGGGCCACCGCGGTACCGTGACCTCATGCGGATCGGCGTCAAGCCCGGGCAGGTGGGCCTGTCCGTGGACGAGCTGCGGCGGAGCTGGCGCGAGGCGGAAGACGCCGGCTTCGAGAGCGTCTGGACGTTCGATCACCTGACCCTGGTCGACGGCCAGCCGTCGTACGAAGCCACCGCCCTGCTGGCGGCGATGGCGGAGGCCACCCAGCGGGTCCGGATCGGCTGCCTCGTCCTCGCCAACGGCAGCCGCACGGTCGAGACGCTTGCCGCATCGCTGGCCACGATCGACGCGCTGTCGGGCGGCCGGCTGGAGGTGGGCCTGGGGGCGGCGAGCGAGTTCGCCAAGCTGGACTTCGATGCCCTTGGTCTCGAGTTCGGCCCCTGGCCCGAGCGCTTCGCGGCCTACCGGGCCGCCGTCGACCGCCTCGTGGAGCTGACGAGTCCGGGTTCCCCGCTGGGTTCCCGGCCGGTCCAGTCGCCGCTGCCGCTGATCCTGGGCGGCGCGTCACGGCCGATCCGCGAGCTGGCCATCGAGCGGGGGCTGGCATGGAACTCGTCGTCGGGCTCGGTCGAGGAGTTCCAACGGCTGATGGCCGGCCAGCCCGATCCACAAGCCCAGATCTTCGCCGGCCGAACGCCCTCGATCCCCGATGCCGTCGCCGCCTACCGCGAGGCCGGCGCGACCCGGCTGGTCCTGGTGATGGTGGCCCCGATCCGACCCGGGGACATCACCCGCCTCGCCCGCGAAGCCGGCCTGTGAGCTGGGTTCCGCAACCAACCGCATCTCGACACGAAACGGGCGCATCGCCTAGCATGCGCTCCGTGCTGACCCTCCGTCTCCTGCCCGGCATGTGCGGCTGTATGCGATGTTCCATGCCCTGCCGGGAGGGAACGTCGACGGCGCGGGATCTGCCCGCCGCCTGACCGGCACCTCCCGGCCTCGCCGCTCGACTGAGGCCGCCGCAACCAACCCGGGGCCTCGACCCGTTCCCCCACCGAGGTCCACGTGACGTCTCCAGCATCCCCCCGCCAGCCCGTGGCAACGACCCCAGCGCAGCCGATCGCCAGCGTCCGCTGGGACGGCGGTGCCCCCGTGATCATCGACCAGCGGCATCTGCCGCAGGCCCTCGTCCACTGGCGGCTGGCCACGGTCGACGACGTCGTCGCGGCAATCCGGGCGCTGGCTGTCCGCGGCGCGCCGGCGATCGGCATCGCGGGGGCCTACGGCATGGTCGTCGGGCTGGACGAGGGCCTGCCGCTCGACCACCTCGTGGACCGGGTCGGCGGCGCCCGCCCGACCGCCGTGAACCTGTCATGGGCCGTCCGCCGAGTCGCCGACGCCGCTCGCGCCGCCGGCCAGGACCCGCGAGCCCAACGCGCCGCCGCGCTGGACGAAGCGGTGGCGATCCAGGAGGAGGACCGGCTGGCGTGCGCCGCGATCGGCGAGCACGGCCGCCGGCTGCTCGAGGGCCGGCGCCGGATTCTCACCCACTGCAACACCGGACGGCTGGCCACCGGCGGCGACGGCACGGCCCTCGCCGCGATCTACGCCAAGCATGCCGCCGCAGAGCTCGACGAGGTCCTCGCCACGGAGGCGCGACCGCTGCTCCAGGGCGGCCGGCTGACGGCCTGGGAGCTCGCCGCGGCCGGTGTACCGCATCGGCTCATCGTGGACGCGGCCGCGGGGCCGGCGATGGCCACGGGGCTGGTCGACGCGGTCATCGTCGGCTGCGACCGCGTGGCCGCGAACGGCGACACGGCCAACAAGATCGGCACCTACTCGCTGGCGGTGCTGGCCCGGCGCCACGGCATCCCGTTCTATGTCGCCGGCCCGCGATCCAGCTTCGACCGGCTACCCCCACCGGCGCGGGGATCGTGGTCGAGGAGCGGGCCGCGGACGAGGTCCGCGGCTTCGCGGGCCAGGCCGTAGCGCCCGCCCATACCGGCGTCTGGAACCCTGCCTTCGACGTCACCCCGGCGGAGCTGATCGATGCCTTCGTGACCGAGGTCGGGGTCATCGAGCCGCCATACGAGCGGACGATCCGCGAGGCGCTGGCATGAGCACGGAGCGCGAGACCCGCGAGCTGCTGACCGAGCTGCTCAGGAATTTCTACGCCCGGAACTGGATCTCCGGCACCGGCGGCGGGATCTGCGGCCCGGCCGACGACGGCGGGCTGCTGCTCGCCCCGACCGGCGTCCACAAGGAGCTCGTGGGCGTCGACGACTTCTTCACGGTCGACCCGGCCGACGGCAGCGTGATCGCCAGGCCGCCGAACGGGGACCTCCGACCGAGCGAGTGCAACACGATCTTCTGCCTCACCGCCCGCGAGCGAGCGGCCCGCAGCGTGGTCCACTCGCACGCCCTGTCCGCGGTCCTGACCGGCGACCTGGCCGGGGACGAGGACCACGTCGCGATCCGGGATCTCGAGATGCTCAAGGGCATCCGAGGCCTCGGCAACCGCGACGTCCACCTGCTGCCGGTCATCCGGAACACGCCCCGCGAGCCGGAGCTGGTCGGCGAGATCCAGCGGGTGCTCGACGACCCGCGCTTCGCGGGGGCCTTCGCGATCGTCGTCGCCGACCACGGCGCCTACATCTGGGGCGACGACGTGATGGAAGCCAAGCGGCACGCCGAGGTCTACCACTTCCTGTTCGAGGCGACCGTCGCCCGACACGACCGCAAGAAGGAGGGTCATCGATGAGCCACCACGTCAAGGACGAGCCCAGGGACCTCAGCCACCTCACCAAGATCGACGTGGTCGACGTCGCGGCGGCCGTCGAGGCCGACAAGCTGACCGAGGCGGACGTCTTCAAGCGGACGTACCTGGGCCACGGGTCGCAATCGAGCGTCTTCGTGTTCCAGGGCCATCCCGGGCCATTCCGGCGGCACGTCCACGAGACGCACGACGAGATCGGCTACGTGCTTGCCGGGACCGGGTCGGTCACCGTCGGTGGCGTCACCCGGCCGGTCAAGCAGGGCGACGTCTGGGTGATCCCGGCCAACACGCCGCACGGTGGCGAGTTCGAGGATGCCCCGCAGGTCCTGTTCATCTCGTCGCCGATCGACGACCCGGACAACCAGGACCGGACATGGCTGGACGATTGATGACCGCCACCCAACCGGCGGCGCCAGCGCTGCTGCCCTGCCTCCTCGTCCCCCGTGGCTCGATCAGCCCCTACGTCCTGACCGTCGGCGATCCGGATCGGGCAGTCGACGTCGGGCGACGGCTCGACGGCGGGCACGAGCTGGGCCGCTACCGCGAGTACGTGACCTGGCAGGGACAGTGGGACGGCATCGACGTCACCGTCACCTCCCACGGCGTCGGCGGCTCGGGGGCGGCGGTCGCGTTCGAGGAGCTGGCACTGGGCGGGGCGAAGACCATCATCCGCCTCGGCACGTCCGGCTCCGCGCTCCACGAGATCCGGTCCGGTGACCTCCTGGTCGCGACCGGCGCGATCCGCGAGGACGGCGTCAGCCAGCAGCTGCTGCCGCTCTCGTACCCGGCGATCTGCGACCTGGCGGTGACCCAGGCGCTGGTCGAGGCAGCGGCCGCCCACCCGGGGGTCCGGTTCGGGACCGGCGTGATGATGACCAAGGCCGCGTTCTATCCGGGCGCCCTGCCCGACGAGCGCGACGTCTGGTCGAAGACCCCGCTGGTGGGCTACGAGATGGAGCTCGCCGCGCTGCTGATCGTGGCCGCGCTGCGGGGCGTTCGGGCCGGCGGCATCTTCACCGTCGACGGCAACCCGGCCGAGGGCGACCCCGAGGACGCCCGGATCTACAACCCCCATCGCGACGTGGTGCGCGAGGGCAAGGAACGGATGATCGAGGTGGGCCTCGATGCCATCAAGCGCCTCGCGTCGAGGGACGCCGCGGCGGAATCGGAGGAGGAACCAAGGTGAACCAGACTCGAACCAGCCGGAGATCCGGCGCCCTCGGGGCGATCGCGCTGCTCGTGGCCGCCTGCGGTACGGGCCCCGGCGCGAGCTCGCCCGCGGCCTCGGTGCCGGGATCCTCGTCGGCGCCACCCACCGCCAGCGAACCGGCCTCGCCGGCCGCCTCGTCGACCGGGCTCCGGGCGACGTACATCAGCACCGGGCCCATCGGCCAGAACCCGTTCCTCGAGCTGATCGCCCAGGGTCTCGAGGAAGGCGGCGCGGAGTGCGGCGTCGAGACCCGGGTCACCGAGTCGGCCGACATCCCGACGATGGAGGACAACCTGCAGGCCGCGATCGACGACGACTACGACCTCATCGTCGCCAACTCGTTCGACTCGGTCGACGCCGTCACCCGGCTGGCCGGCGAGAACCCGGACCAGCAGTGGGCGATCGTCGACTCGGTCGTCGAGAGCCCCAACGTCCGCGGCCTCGTCTTCAAGGAGCACGAGGGCACATACCTCCTGGGCGCCACCTTCGGGCTGCTCGCCTCGGGCGACCACGACGGCTTCCCGGCGTCGGAGCGGATCGGCGCGGTGGGTGCGGTCGACGCGCCGTTCATCCGGCGCTGGTACGTCGGCTTCGAGGAGGGGGCCAAGGCGGTCAACCCCGGCATCACCCTCGACCTCGGCTGGGCGACCGGGTTCAACGATCCGGCCACGAGCAAGGAGCTCGCCCTCGCCCAGAACGACGCCGGTGCGGAGTACGTCTTCGCCTTCTCGGCCGCCGGCAACACCGGCATCTTCGAGGCCGCGGCCGAGCGCGACTTCCTCACCAACGGGGTGGACACCGACCAGCGACCGCTGGATCCGGACCACATCATCGAGTCGATGGTGAAGCGGACCGACGTCGGCGTGCACGAGGCCGTCTGTGACCTGGCGGCGGGTGACTTCGCCGGTGGCGTCGCGGAGTACGGCCTCGCCGAGAACGGCGTCGGGCCGGCCTTCCTCGCCCTCGACGACCTCGATCCGCCGTCGACGATCCCCCAGGAGGTACGCGACCAGGTCGCCGACCTCGCGGACCAGATCATCGCCGGCGACATCGTCGTCACCGACTTCCTCGCCCAGCCACAGTGAGGCCGGGAGGCAATCCCGCGTGACCCACGCAATGGCCGGGGCGACCGATCGGGTCGCCCCTGCCGTTTCCATGCTCGGCATCGCCAAGCGCTACGACCGCGTCCAGGCGCTCGACGGCGTGGACCTGGCCCTCGAGCCGGGACGCGTGCACGCCGTCGTCGGCGAGAACGGCGCGGGCAAGACGACGCTGATGCAGATCCTGGCCGGCCACGTCGCCCGTGACGCCGGTCGAATCCTGGTCGACGACCGCGAAGTCACGATCGGTGGCGTCGCGGACGCCCATCGGCTGGGGATCTCGATGGTCCACCAGCACTTCATGCTGTTCCCGTCGCTGACCGTGGCCGAGAACCTGACCATCGGTCGCGAGCCGACCCGGCGGCGGCTGTTCGACCGGCAAGCCGCCCGGGACGTCGTGGCGGAGCTGTCCCAGCAGTTCGGCCTCCGGGTCGATCCGGATGCCCGCGTCGGGTCGCTGTCGGTTGGCGCGCTGCAGCGGGTCGAGATCCTGCGGGCCCTCTACCGGCAGGCCGGCATCCTCATCCTCGACGAGCCCACCGCGGTCCTCGCCCCGCAGGAGGCCGCCCGCCTGTTCGAGACGATCCGTGGCCTCGCCGCGCAGGGGCGGACGATCGTCTTCGTCAGCCACCACCTCGACGAGGTGATCGACCACGCCGAACGGGTAACGGTCCTCCGCGACGGGCGAGTCACCGCCGATCTCCCGGCGGCCGAGACGACGATCCGCGACCTGGCCCGGGCGATGGTCGGCCGCGACGTGGTCATCGACCTCGAACGGCCGGCAGTCGAAGCCGGGCGAGCGGTCCTGGACCTGGATGGCGTCCGGGCCGCCGGACTCGGGCCGATCGACCTGGTGGTTCGGGCGGGCGAGATCGTCGGCGTTGCCGGGGTGGCCGGCAACGGCCAGTCGGAGCTGGCCGATGTCGTCACCGGGCTGGCCCCGGCCACCGCCGGCCGGATCCTGGTCGACGGCCGCGACGTCTCGGCGGCCAGCGTGGCCGACCGACGTGCGGCGGGCCTGTGTTATATCCCGGAGGACCGCTACCGGCGCGGCCTGGCGACCGAGGCCAGCATCCGCGACAACCTCGTGATCGGGCGGCACGCCGGCAAGCCGGGTGACCGGCGGCGGCTGCTCGACCTCGACGGGATCCGGCGGCGCTGCGAGCGCGTGGTCCCGGCGTTCGGGATCCCGGCCCGGGACCTCGACGCGCCGGTCCGGACGCTGTCCGGCGGCAATGCCCAGCGGGTCGTGCTGGCGCGCGAGCTGGCCGACCCGCACCCGGTCACGATCGCCCACCAGCCGACCCGAGGGATCGACGTCGCGGCCACCGAGTTCGTGCGACGGGCGCTGCTCGACCGGCGCTCGACCGGGAGCGGCGTCCTGCTGATCAGCGCCGACCTCGAGGAGCTCCGGATGCTGGCCGACCGGATCGTCGTCCTGTTCGGTGGCCGGATCGTCGGCGAGCTGGCAGCCGCCGAGGCGGACGAGGTCCGGTTGGGGTTGCTCATGGCCGGCACGACTGCCGCCGTGACCGAGGCCACGCCCGCAGTCGCCGTCGATGGCGGCTGACTCGCCCGCCCGCCGGCGGCTCGATCCGCGCGAGCTGGCCGCCGCGATCGCCATGCCGCTGGTCGCGATCGGACTGGCGGTCTGTCTTGGTGCCGCGGCGATCCTCGTCGCCGGTGAGGACGTGCTGACGGCCTACGGCGAGCTAATCCGGGGCGCGATCGGGACGCCGACCAACCTGTCGTCGACGATCGTCCGGAGCATTCCGATCGTCGTTGCCGCGCTCGGCATCGGCCTGGCCTTCCGGGCGGGAGCCCTCAACCTGGGGGCGGAAGGCCAGATGATCCTCGGCGGGCTCGGATCCGCGGTGGTGGTCCTCGCCCTGCCCGGGCTGCCGTTCCCGCTGGCACCCGTCGTCGGCCTCGCCGCCGGCCTCGCGGCCGGCGCGGCCTGGGCGTTCCTGCCGGGGCTGCTCGACGTCCGCCTGGGCGTCCCGATGCTCATCACCAGCCTGCTCCTCAACTACGTCGGGGCGCTGTTCGCGGCCTGGGCCGTGACCTACCCGCTGCGCGACGCCGCGGCCGGCGGGATCGCCCAGACGGAGGTCATCCCGGAGGGGGCCTGGCTGCCCGGCCTGACCGGATCGCGGCTTCACCTGGGGGTCGTGGCGATCGTCCTCCTGCCGTTCCTGATTCGCTGGTTCCTGGCCCGGACCGTCGCCGGCTACGAGTTCCGGATGGTCGGCCACAACCGCGCCTTCGCCGACTACGGCGGGATCGACGCCGGCCGGCGCGTCCTCGCGGCGACCCTCCTGAGCGGGGCGATCTGCGGCCTGGCCGGGGCATTGGTCGTGCTCGGCGTCAACCACCGCTACATCGACGGCGTGTTCACGACGTCCGGCTGGGCCTGGTCCGGGTTCACGGCGGCGATCCTGACCGGCGCCGAGCCGGTCCTGACGCTCGTCGCCGGGCTGTTCCTGGCCGGGCTGGAGGTCGGCGCCGCCGGGATGGCACGGACGACCGACGTGCCCCTCCAGCTCGTCGACGTCGTCCAGGCGACCATCATCCTCGTCGTGGCCATCCGGGTCGCGATCCGGTGGCGCGTCCGGCGCCTGGTCGGCGCAGATCGGCGAGCGCAGGACTGATGGACGCCCTGTTCACCGTCCTCGACGTCGCCCTCCTCGCCTCCACGATCCGGCTCGTCTCGCCGATCCTGCTCGCGGCTCTCGGCAGCATCCTGTCCGAGCGGGTCGGCATCTTCAACGTGGGGCTCGAGGGGTTGATGCTGGGCGGGGCGTTCTTCGCCGTTGCCGGCACCTACTGGACGGGCAACCCGTGGGCAGGCCTGGCGCTGGCCGTCCTCTCGGCCGTCCTGCTGTCGCTGATCTACGCCATCGTCGTGGTCGACCTGGGCGGCGATGCGATCGTCGCCGGTCTGGCGTTGAACCTCCTGGCCCTGGGCCTGACGACCTACCTGATCCGACCGGTCTTCGGCGTCCAGGGCAGCTTCTACGACCCGAACATGCCCAGCCTGCCGGACGTCCACATCTTCGGCATCGAGAACCTCCCCATCCTCGGCCAGCTCCTGTCCGGCTATTCGCCGCTGGTCTATCTCGCGTTCGGGCTGGCGATCGCGTTCCAGGTCTGGCTGTTCCGGCACCCGTGGGGCATCCGCATCCGGGCGGTGGGGGAGTCGCCTGCGGCGGCGGCCTCGGTCGGCATCCCGGTCCGCCGGACGCGCTATCTCGCCCTCATCGGGACGGGCGTGCTGTGCGGGCTGGCCGGCGCCCAGCTGTCGATCTCGCTGGTCACCCAGTTCGTGATCGGGATGACGGCCGGCCGCGGGTTCATCGCCCTGGTCGCGGTCATGTTCGGGCGGGCGCACCCCATGGCGGTGCTGGGCGCGAGCGTCCTGTTCGGGTTCATGTATGCGTTGACGCTGCGGCTCCAGGGCGGTGGCGTGCCACCCCAGTTCGTGGCGATGCTGCCGTACCTCACCACGATCGTCGTCCTGGTGCTGTACGCGGTCCGCCAGCGACGCCGGGCATCGGCGGCCCGTTCAGCGGTCGACGAGGTCATCGAGGACGCGCCGCCGAGTCCTGCCTAGCTCAGGCCGAGCGCCCTCCGGGGCTTGACGGCTGGGTGCAAGGTCCACGTCCGGTCTCGACGCGTCCCGTTTCGGTGCGGAGGATGAGCATGGGAGCAGACATCCCGAAGGAGACCGAACACGATGTGCCTTACCTGTGGCTGCATGGACGCCCACCTCCAGATGGGCGAATCGAACATCACCTACGAGGACCTGAAGAAGGCGGCCGACGAGAACGGCCGGTCCGTCGCTGAGACGCTCGACATCTTGGAGCGGACCAAGGCCAAGGACAGCGCCGCACACCCAACCGAGTACGAGGTCCCGGCGCAGGCCCGCTGACCTCGCCCCGACCCGATCGTCAGACCGGCAGCACGACCGCGACGACCGCCACAGCGAAGCCGATCGCCAGGCTCGCCAGCCCGATCTGCCACGCCCGGACCCTGTCCCTGGCGCGGGCGTCGGCGTCGGCCACCGGCTCAACCGGTCCGACCGGGCCGAAGTTGAAGATGCCTTTCGCACCGAACCCGGCACAGAACCGGAACCAGGCCTGGAGGTAGCCCGACGCCGCGCCGATGGCCGGCAGGGCGAGGAGCCATCGCAGAATCGGCGGGGCACCGGCAACGACGAGAATGGCGAAGAGGATCACGGTCGCCAGCAGGCCGATATGACCGGCTCGACGGCGCCGGGCGATCTCCTCCGGACCGATATTGCAGACGCCTGGCTGGTAGCCCGCGCCGGCGGTGGGCGGGGACGAGGATGCCCCGGTCGTCGCGAACACCGTGACCGTCATCGCCACCTAGTGCTCCGACTCCGGCCGCTCACCGTGCGCCGCGACGTCCTGCTCGTCGAGGATCGCGTGGTATTCGACGCGGGCAGCTTCGACCTCCGCGGCAGCCTCTCGATGCGCATTCGTACCCGGCGACGTTCCTGCGAGGCGTCGCTCCGCCTCGCGCCACCGGCCGAGTACCTCCTCGGCTCGAGATCTCCACGTCCGCATGGCGGCGTCCCTCGTGGCGATACGTCCTCCCGGTGACGGGGCACAAATCCTACGCCTGCTCCTCGCGAATGACGAGACCCGAAGGCAATGGAGCAGCCGGACCTGCTGGTGGGCGACATCCGCGCGTTCCTCGGGCCGCTCCGCTGACCGGCTGGCGGGGTCCTTGGCCCAGATCAGTCGATCGGCGTCCACGTCGTGGTCACTGCACCAATCCCGATGAACGAGTCGGTGGCGAAGTCCACCTGCAGCTCGACCACGGCCGATCCGATGAAGGCATTCGGCGTCCCGTCGGAGACGGTGTAGCAGGCAGCCGGCGTCGTGGAGTGATCGGTTGGGCTGGCGATCAAGGCGGTGAAAGCGGTTGGCATGTAAGCCGATACCACCGTGCTCTGGATCACCGTATCAATCCCCGTGTAGCAGATCTCGACGCTCTTGATTCCATAGGTCTGTCCGCCGATCGATGTTGGCCCATCCAGGCGCGCGAACATCGGCAAGTTGGCGGTATCGGATTGGATTGCTTCGTAATCCTGGTAGACATCGATCGTGGGGCCTCCGAGCTGGGTGTACCAGGTGCCGATCTGTCGGATCGCGACGTCGCCGGCGAGCATGAACGAGGTGGAGTCGAGGCCATCGAGCCTGGTGGCGTTGACGACCGGGGGCTTGCCGGCCTGAAGCGCGCCCAGGCGGTTGAGGAACGCCGCCATCTGCTCGCGGGTGACGAAGTCCTTGGGGCAGTACTTGCCGGCCGCACATCCTGTCGTCACCCCTGCATCGGCGAGAGCGTCGATGTCGGCGTGGAAGGTGTTGGTATTGGGGACGTCAGTGAACTGGTGGCTGGCGATCACGCCGAGCGGGAAGGCGACGGCCGCTGCCAGCAGAGCGACGGACACGAGCAGAAGAAGCCGCGGATCGCGTAGGCGCATCGGTGGAGCCCTCCGGCCGATCGGCGCCCTTCGATGAGCTGACGCTGGGGTCGCGCCGACGGTTCGACGTGATCCTCTCGCGCCCGTCAATGGTCCGGCTTTGACAACACGTGCGTCCGACAAGACATGTATGCGCTCTCTTGACAAGGCAATGTATCGTGCAACGGGTGATCGTGAATGCGCATTCACAAGCGATACGATCAGCGAGGAGCTTCAACCAGGCGATGTCCTCAGGCAGTGACGACGGGAAGCTCGGGGCGGACCGGGGCGTGACGATGGATGAGGTCGCTCGCGTCGCGGGTGTCTCCCAGGCGACCGTGTCCCGGGTCGTCAACGGCAACCCGCGAGTCAATCCCGAGACCAAGTTGCTGGTGGAGCGCACGATCGAGCGGCTGCGGTTCGTCCCCAACATCGCCGCGAGGACGCTGGTCACCCGCCGGAGCGACTCGATCGGCGTTCTGATCCCGGAGCCGACATCCCGGGTCTTCGGCGATCCGTTCTTCGCCCAGGTGCTGCGCGGCGTCAGCTCGGCGCTGGCGGCCCGGCGCCTGAAGCTCGTCCTCTTCCTCCCGCAGAGCCACGAGGAGGAAAGCGAGCTGCAGGGTTACCTCAGTGCCGGCCACGTCGACGGCGTCATCATGTACTCGCTGCACGGCGACGATCCGCTCCCGGAGCGGCTCCGCCGGCGGGGGGTCGCGGTGGTCGTCGGTGGCAGGCCGCCATCGGGCGCCCGGGTCAGCTACGTCGACTATGACAACCGGGCCGGCGGCCAGGCGGCGACCGCGCACCTCATCGCCGCCGGCCGGCGGGGGATCGCCACGATCAGCGGTCCGCCGGACATGTCGGCCGCGATCGACCGCCTTGACGGGCATCACGACGCCCTGGTCGCCGCCGGGCGCGACGTCGATGCCAGCCTGGAGGCCGCCGGTGACTTCACCCAGGAGAGCGGCGCCCGGGCCATGGAGGCGCTCCTCGAGCGACGCCCGGACCTCGACGCGGTCTTCGCCGCCAACGACGTGATGGCCACCGGCGCGCTGCAGGTCCTCGAACGGGCGGGCCGCCGAGTCCCCGACGACGTCGCCGTTGTCGGCTTCGACGACCTGCCCCTGGCCCAGACGACGCGGCCGCCGCTCACGAGCGTTCGCCAGTCGCTCGACGTGATGGGCCAGGAGCTCGTCCACGTCCTGCTCCAGAGCATCGAGAACCGCGACTCGATCGCCCGCAAGGTCGTCCTCGAGACGCAACTGATCGTCCGCGAGTCGAGTGGAGGGCCGCGTACGACGACATGAAGGTCCCTGCGATAACGGGTCAACGGCCGGTCTGCGCGCCGGCGGCTCACGCCGGGGACCGGGGCAGCGGCTCCGGCCCCGCAGCGTCACAGGAGGAGGAGAACTCGTGCGAAAGCTGAACGCTCTGGTGGCCGCGCTGGCCATCGTCATCGCTGGCTGCGGGAACACCCCCGCCAGTCCCTCGTCGTCGGCGAGCAACCAGCCGTCGGCGCCGCAGAGCCCGGGATCGTCGGCCGGCGCACCCGCGACGCTCGCCCCGACGACGCTTCGAGTCCTGGTCCACCAGAACCCGCCGTTCACGGAGTTCATGAACACGTTCAACGCCGCGTTCCAGGAGCGGCACCCCGGCGTCACCGTCGACATGTCGATCGTCGCGCCGGCTGATCTCGCGACCACGACCCAGACCCGCCTTACCGCCAACGACGTCGACGTCGTCGACATGTTCGCCTTCGACACCGCGGTCCAGCCGTACATGAAGGAAGCCACCCCGCCGATCTGGCAGACCCTCGCCGACGCCGGCAGCCTGCTCGACCTGACCGACCAGCCGTTCGTCCAGAACTACGACCCCAACGCCATCCGTGACGCGGGGACGTACAACGGCAAGGTGTACGAGATCAACCTCGCCCGCGTGGGCTTCAGCGGCCTCTACATCAACAGGGACCTCTTCACGGCCAACAACGTCGCGGTGCCCACGACCTGGAGCGAGCTGGTCGCCGCCTGCGCGGCATTCAAGGCCGCCAGCGTGCCGTGCATGACGGCCGGCGGCCAGGACCTGTGGCCGATCTTCGTCACCGGCTACGGCATCCTCGGCTCGTCCTTCCCGGACCAGGCAGCGTACGTCGAGGGCCTGTGGACCGGCAGCGTCAAGTACAACGACGCCGCCAACCTCGAGATGTGGAAGAAGCTCCAGATCCTTGCCCAGGACATGATCGAGCCGGGTGCCAGCGGCATTCCCGCGGACGGCGCCCCCGGGCGCTTCGCCTCCGGCGAGGTCGCCACCCTGTCCGGTTTCACCTGGCTGGCGCCGGCGATCGAAGCTGCCCAGCCGTCCTTCGAGTGGGACTTCATCACCTTCCCGGCCAGCGACAACGTCGATGACAACAAGTACGTCTTCGGCAAGTACGACCAGGGCTGGACGATCAACGCCAACACCCCGAACAAGGATGCCGCCCTGGCGTACCTGGCCGAGTTCTCCGAGCCGGCCACGTACCAGGAGTTCGTGACGGCCGTCGGGGCGATCCCGACCCAGCCGACGGCGACGCTCGACACCAAGCTGGGCCAGGCCATCTCGCCCAGCCTCGAGAACTTCCGGATCGGCTGGGAGCGATACTGGATCGCGCCCAAGGGATCCGGCGAGTTCGCCTTCCCGTACGCGACGTTCCTGCAGCCGTTCGGCACGTTCGCGACTGCCGAGGAGGCAGCGAACGCCGCCCAGGCTGACCTCCAGGCCGGCCTCGACTCGCTCCAGTAACCCCAGGCGCGGGTACGGGCTCCGGGGCAGCAGTGCTCCGGAGCCCGTCCGAGCCCGGCAACGTCACGAGCTCCCGATGACGAGCGAGGATCGATGAGCTACCTGTTCGGGCGGGGTCCCTCGAGGGCCATCCCCTATGGCCTGCTCCTGCCCGGGCTGGGGCTGTACGTGCTGCTGGCGTTGGGGCCGTCGCTGGCGACGGTCGTGTACTCGCTGACCGACACCAACGGGCTGACGCCGGCGCCCCTCAACTTCATCGGCCTCGACAACTACCACGAGTTCCTGTTCCAGGGTGCCGCGGCCGGGCAGAACGTCCAGGCGCTGATCCGGACGCTGGTCTTCTGCGTGGCGGTGACCGTCGTCCAGTTCGGGCTCGGCCTGCTGGCCGCGGTGCTGCTCAACCAGAACCTCGCCGGAACGCGATGGTTCCGGGCCCTGTTCTTCCTGCCGGTCATCCTCGGGATCACGATCCAGGGCCTGATCTGGCGACTGTTCCTCTATCCGCTCGGCGGCCCGGTGGACTCGTTGCTGGGCCTGTTCGGCGCCCAGTCGGAGCTGCTGGGCGGCAGGGACGCGTTCCTGTGGGTCATCGTCGTCCAGATCTGGGCAAACATGGGCATCACGATGGTCATCTTCCTGGCCGGTTTGCAGACCATCCCGGACGAGCTCCACGAGGCGGCCAGGATCGACGGGGCAAGCCCCAGGCAGGGCTTCTGGCACGTCACGTGGCCGCTCCTGACCCCGAGCGTCAGCACCAACCTGCTGCTCAACGTCATCGGCTCGCTGCAGGCCTGGCAGCTGTTCCTCGTCCTGACCGGCTACAAGCCGGGGACCCAGGTCCTCGGCTACGTGGTCTACGCCCAGGCGTTCGGCCAGACGTCGGGCAGCACGACGTCCAACAGCTTCCGCCAGGGATACGGCGCCGCCGCCTCGGTCGTGCTGTTCGTGCTCGTCTTCGTCGTTGGACTGTCCGTCCAGTGGTACCTGCGCCGCAGAGAGGAGCGGCTGCTGGGATGAATGCCCTGACTGCGGCACGCGTCGTCCTCGACGAGCGGACCCGGGTCCGGCGCCAGTGGCGACGCCCCACCGGCGGACGGCTGCTGGCCTACGGCGTGCTGATCGTGCTCGCGATCGTCTACATCGGGCCGTTGCTGATGCTCGTCAACACGGCGCTCAAGACGCAGCCGGAGTTCGCCAAGAACCCGGTCGGGCTGACGACGAGCTTCACCTTCGGCAACTTCGGCGAGGCGTGGCAGAAGGCGAGCATCGCCCAGTACCTCGCCAATTCGGTCTTCTACACGACCGTGGCGACGGTCCTGTACGTGATCTCCGTGCTGCCGCTGTCGGTGGCCATCGCCCGCCGCCACGTTCGTGGCTGGAACGTCCTGTACATCCTGTTCGTGCTGGCGCTGTTCCTGCCGATCGCCCTGATCCCGCAGTTCCAGCTGATCCTCCACCTCCACCTCTACAACAACCAGGTCGGCTACATCCTGCTGTTCCTGGCGAACCCGATCGGGGTCCTGATCCTCGTCGCCTACATCCGCTCGATTCCGCGCGATCTCGACGAGGCCGCAGCGCTCGACGGGGCCGGCTACATCCGCTACGTCTTCCGGATCGTGCTGCCGCTGGCCAAGCCGGCCCTGGCCACCGTCGCGATCCTCCACGCGATCGGGATCTGGAACGACCTGATCGTGGCGACGATCTACCTCACCAACAAGGCCTACTACCCGATGACGCGTGGCCTGATCGTGTTCACCGGCATCTACGGCAACAACTGGCCGCTCCTCGCGGCCGCGGTCCTGATGCTGGCGGTGCCGATGGTCGTTCTCTTCCTGTTCCTGCAGCGCTACATCATCAGCGGCTTCACCGCGGGCTCGCTTCGTGGTTGACGGGGCGGGCAACGGCACGGAGGCCCCCTTTCCGCCGGACTTCGCCTGGGGCGTGACGACATCGGCCTACCAGATCGAGGGGGCAGAACGAGCCGGCGGCCGCGGCCCGTCGATCTGGGACACCTTCAGCCGGCGGCCGGGAGCCGTCGTCAACGGCGACACCGGCGCGGTGGCCACCGGCCACTACGATCGGTATCCGCAGGACATCGCGTTGATGGCCGACCTCGGGATCCGGGCCTACCGCTTCTCGATCGCCTGGCCCCGCATCCAGCCGGACGGAACCGGCGCGCCCCTCCAGGCCGGCATCGACTTCTATCGCCGCGTCTTCGACGCCCTCAACGCCGCGGGTATCGAGCCCATCCCGGTGCTCTACCACTGGGACCTGCCGCAGCCGCTCGAGAACGCCGGCGGCTGGCCCGTACGCGACACGGCGCACCGGTTCGCCGACTACGCCGCGATCGTGGCCCGGGCGCTCGGTCCACTCGCGGCTCGGTGGGGGACGCTCAACGAACCCTGGTGCAGCGCGTTCCTCGGTTATAGCTCCGGCGTCCATGCGCCGGGCCGGCGCGAGCCGGCGGCGGCCGTCGCGGCGGCCCATCACCTCCTGCTGGGCCACGGCCTCGGAGCGCGCGCGATCCGGGCGGAGGCGCCAGCAGCGCGGGTCGGTGTCGCGGTGAACCTGACCAACGCCCGGGCGGCCGCGGGCGCGGCGAGTGCCCAACTCGACGACGGGTTGCGCCGGATCGACGGCCTCCACAACCGGCTGTTCCTCGACGCACTGCTCCGCGGAGCCTATCCGGCCGATGTCCTCCAGGACCTCGAGTCGATCGGCCGCCTGCCGGTCCGGCCGGGCGACCTCGACACGATCAACGCGCCCCTCGACTGGCTCGGGGTGAACTACTACTCGGACCGCGAGTTCACGCTCGGCGACGGATCGCCTTCGACGATCGCCGATGTCTTCCCGGGCGTCACGTCGCTCCGTGACGCGCCGGTCACGAACCCGACCGACAGTGGCTGGCCGGTGACCCCGGATGGCCTGCACGATCTCCTCGTCCGGATCGACGCGGAGTATCCGAACCTGCCGCCGATCCTGATCAGCGAGAACGGCGCCGCCTACGACGATCCGCCGGCGGCAGACGGATCGATCCAGGACCGGCGCCGGATCGGCTACCTCGAGGCCCACGTCCGGGCCGTGGGGCGGGCGATCGCGGCCGGCGTCGACATCGACGGGTATTTCGTGTGGTCGTTGCTGGACAACTTCGAGTGGGCCGAGGGATATGCCAAGCGGTTCGGCCTGGTCCATGTCGACTTCGCCTCGTTGGCCCGGACCCCACGGGCCAGCGCGAGCTGGTATCGCGCCGTGATCGAACGGAACGGCGTTCCGGCTCCCGCCGCCGGATGACCGTTCTTGCCGCGATTGCGCTGTCGCTCGTCCTGATCGCCTGCGGAGGTTCCTCGATGGCCACGGATCCGATTGGCAGCCAGCCCGCGTCAGCCTCGGCTTCGGCCGCCGCGCCGACACCAAGCGACGCCGCGCCGACTCCGAGCCAAGGTGAGCCCTGGCTGAGCGACGAACTGCGACTGGCGTGGAGCGACGAGTTCGACGAGCCCGCGGGCTCCCCGCCGAACCCGGACCACTGGGGCCATGCCATCGGCGACGGCACGGCCGAGGGGATTCCTGGCTGGGGCAACAACGAGCTCGAGACGTACACGGACCGAGCGGAGAACGCGGCGACTGACGGGGAAGGCAATCTCGTGATCCGGGCCCTGGCCGCGGACGGCACCGAGGACTGCTGGAATGGCCCGTGCCGCTACACCTCGGCCAGGCTGCTGACCGCCGGCAAGATGAGCGTCGGGTTTGGCAGGATCGAGGGCCGGGTCCAGGTCCCCGAGGGCGCGGGACTGTGGCCCGCCTTCTGGATGCTCGGCACGAACATCGACCAGGTCGGCTGGCCGGCGTCCGGCGAGATCGACGTCATGGAATACGTGGGCCGGCAGCCGAACCGCCTGTACGGCACGATCCACGGCCCCGGCTACGCAGGATCGGCCAACTTCGGCCGGACGATCGACCTGGACGAACCGGTGGCTGCTGCGTTCCACGTCTTCGCCATCGACTGGAAGCCGGGCCTGATCGTCTGGAGCCTCGATGGCCGCGAATACCACCGCGCCACCCCGGCCGACGTCGCGCCCAACGAGTGGCCGTTCGACCAGGCGTTCTTCCTGCTACTCAACCTCGCGGTCGGGGGCAACCTCGGCGGTCCGGTGGCGCCCACGACGGTCTTTCCGGCCGAGCTTCGAGTCGACTACGTCCGGGTCTACGAGCCCGCTCGCTGAGGGTCGCCCGGCCGGTCCGCCAAACGCCAGGGCGGAGTAGTGCTCCTGGGCGAGTCGCCGGAGTGCGGCGATGACCGCCTCGAACAGGACGGTCCCAATGACCATGTGCTCGACGATCTGGCTTCGGCTCCCCGTCCGCGGCACCGAGGCCACCTCGCGCTCGGCGAGGCGATCCACGGCGCGCCCATATCGGACCAGGTCCCCGGCGCCCACGTCCCAGCCAAGGTCCCGGAGCGTTGCGATCGCGCGGACCAATGCCCCGCGGGCGGGCGCGCTGGAGCTCACCTGCCAGCCCAGCTCGTCGAGGACGCCGTCGACCAGCACCGACGACGTGGCGGCGCCCGCTTCATCCGCCGGCGCGAGCCCCACCTGGGCGATCCCCAGCAGGTCGTGGAGGGGCACCTGCTCGTCGTCGATCGCCGCCAGGACCGCCCGCAGCTCGCGAATCCGCATCCCGCCGATCTCGATCAGCGCCTTGATCAACCGGAGCCGGCGGAGATGGGCATCGGTGTAGTCCGCCTGGTTGACAGCCCTCGCGTCGCCGGGCTGCAGCAGGCCCTCCCGAAGATAGAACTTGACCGTCGGCAGGGGAACGCCGCTCAACGCGGCGAGCTGGGAGATCCGCATCGGTTCCTTCCGGGCGGGATTGGTTGACATGGATAGTATCACTATCTACTATTCGGATAGTACAACTATCCATTACGGAAGGCCAGCCATGCCCCTCGTTATCTCTTCGGCGACGCTCACCACGGCGGGCGTTCTGCTGCTCACCATCGTCGCCGTCGAGTCCGGCGGCTGGTACATGCTCCAACTCGCCCGCGGACGCATGACCGCGACGCCGTTCCAGATCATGTTTGCCCGGGCAGGCCACGCCCACGCCGGCGTGCTCGTGATCCTGTCGCTCGTGGCGCAGCTATACGTCGACGCCGCCGCGCTGTCGGGTCTGGCGGGCTCCATCGCCCGCCAGGCCATCCCACTGGCCGCGATCCTGATGCCGCTGGGCTTCTTCCTCTCGTCGGCGGGCACCGGACGGACGGGTCCGAACGCGCTGATCTGGCTCGTCTACCTGGGCGCCGCCTCGCTCGCCGCCGGCGTCATCGCGCTCGGGCTGGGACTCCTCCCCGCCTGATCCCCCTCGGCGCCCGTCGTCGCCTCCTCCGAACTGCCAGGGCGTCGCTGGCAGTGAACAGTTCGGACCCAACGCCAGCTGGACCGCCGCGGTGTTCGCTGGCAATGAACAGTTTCGGGCCCAACGCCCGCCGAGACCCGGAATCAAGCCCCGCTGGAGCCCCTTCGGGCCGAATTTGTTGCCTGACAGCGGCGATTCGGCCACTTCGAGTGGTTGATAGGGCCCCTGCGCCCAAATGTGTTCACCCACAGCGAACAGACGGCCGTGGTGCTTTTGGGGTCGCGCGGTCGCGCGGCGGTTGCCGGGTATGTCAGACTCCAGCACCCAGCCGGTGGAGCCGTCCCATCCCGTCCCGGCGGCCTGCCATCGGTGCGGAGAGGAAGGGGCACGACCGATCGGCGTTTCGGCTGAGCCAGACCGCGCCCTCGGGCCGGGCGTCCTCCGCGACGTCGCGTTCCTCCACGGCCTCGATGAGGCGGACGTCCGGGAGGTCGCCTCGGCGAGTCGCGAGCGGCACGTCGCGGCCAGCCAGGCCGTGTTCGCCGAGGGCGACGAGGCCGACGGCCTGTACGTCGTGGCCTCGGGTCTCGTCAGGGTCCTCGGGGTGGACGATTCGGGGGCGGAGGTCGAGCTCACGACGCTCGGCAGGGGTGAGGTCTTCGGCGAGCTGGCGTTGCTCGAGGGTGGGCGTCGGTCGGCATCGGTTCGGGCCGTCGAGGACAGCCGGCTGATCGTCATCGAGCGGGATGCGTTCCTGGGGCTTGTCTCGCGACGTCCGACCGTCGGCCTCGCGTTCCTCGCCGCTCTCAGCCGCCTCGTCCGCGAGCGGTCCGAGCGGGTGCTGCGCGAGGAGGCCGCCCGACGGGAGGTCGAACTCGCGGCCGAGGTCGACCGGCACCGGGCCTTGAGCCAGATGGTGGCCGGCGTCGCCCACGAGCTGAATACCCCACTCGGCACGGCGAACACCGCGGCGGACATCGTCGCCAAGCGGCTGGCCAGCGAGGCGGTCGCATCGATCGCCGGCGCTGACGCAGGCGCGCGCGCCGCCATCGAAGACGCAAGAGAGGCAACCGACCTGCTCGTTCGGAACATCGCCCGGGCCCATCGCCTGGTGATGACCTTCAAGCAGATCTCGGTCCAGCAGTCGACGGCCCAGCTCGAGACCGTCGATCTCGGCCGCCTGCTCGCCGACATCGTCGAGCTGTTCCGGATCGACGCCCGGCAATCCGGGGTGGAGGTCAGTCTCGTCGACGAGCGGGGGGACGCCGGCGTGCCGTGGACCGGCTACGCGGCGTACCTGACCCAGGTGGTCCTCAACCTGCTCGGCAACGTTGCCAGGTATGCCTACGCCGCGCCCGGCGGTCAGGCGCGGGTCAGCCTCGGCGACGCATCGCTCAGCGGACGACCGGCGTTCGCAATCGCCGTCAGCGACGACGGGGCCGGGATCGCGCCCGAGCACGTCGATCGGGTCTTCGAGCCGTTCTTCACGACCGGCCGGTCGCGCGGCGGCAGCGGACTCGGGCTGGCGATCGTCCGGAGCCTCGTCCGAGACGCCCTGGCGGGAACGATCGAGCTCGAAAGCGCCGTCGGCAGCGGCACCACGGTGACGGTCACCATCCCCCAGGAGGTGTCGATGGGCTGATCGCGCGGCCGCCAGCCCGGGGGATCATGCGTTCGAGGGAGAGGGTTGACCAATGTTCGAGAAGGAAATTCCGGTCCTCCTGGTCGACGACGACCCGGATGTCCTTGCCGTCAGCAAGCTGGCGATGCGGAACTTCGAGGTCTTCGGGTTGCCGATCACGACCTACGCCGCCGCGAGCAAGGCCGAGGCCATCGAGCTGCTGCAGTCGCGGTTCGCCCTCCGGGCCCAGGTCGGCGCGAAGCTCAACGTCGCGTTCGTCGACGTCGTGATGGAGACCGACACGGCCGGGCTGGAGCTGTGCGACTACATCCGCAACGAGATGGGCAACAAGTTCACCCAGCTGTACGTGCGCACCGGCCAGCCGGGCATCGCTCCCGAGCGTTCGGTCATCGACAAGTACGACATCAACGGCTACTTCAGCAAGGCCGAAGCCACCGAGGACAAGCTCTACACCCTGGTTAAGAGCGGTGTCCGGCAGGCCTATTTCACCGGGCTGTCACTGGCCCTGTCGAACGTCCTGGCCGGGCTCATCGGCGCGACCACGCAGGACGAGATCAAGGCCGCGCTCACCCGAAGCTGGGGCATGTGGGATCTCGACTTCCGGATCGGCTACTCAGTTGGTGGACAATCGATCCTGCGGGGCTTCGAAGAAGGTGAGTTCACCCGCATGCGCCAGGAGCTGGATGCCCTGCCCGCGACGCCGATCGGCCGCGGCGGCAACGACAAGTTCGTCGTCGATGGCAACCGCCTGCTGATCAAGGTCGCGGCCTCCGACACGACCGACGAGGTCTACGACATCGCCGTTGGGCATGCGCCTGCACCGGACATGCTGATCCCGGTGATGCACACCTTCGTCCGCTCGTTCGCGGGACTCTGGAAGAAGGCCGGCGAGCGGTCGCTCGAGCCGGTCGGTGCGTGAGGGCTCGCAGATGACCACGAGGATTCTCGAGGGCGGGCGGTCCCGCCTGATCGTCATCGGCCTCGTCGTCGCGACGGCGGCCATCCACATCAGCCGGGCGCTCGTCGACCCGGAGATCAGCACCCTGTTCTTCCTCAACGCGGCCGGCTATCTGGGCCTGGCCGCCCTGCTGTACGCACCCTTGCCCGCGCTCGACCGCTGGCGGGGGGCCATCCGCTGGGTGCTCATCGCCTACACGATCACCACGATCGTGATGTTCTTCCTGTGGGGTGCGATGAGCGGCGACTGGCCGATGATCGGCTTCGTTTGCAAGGCCGTCGAGATCGCCCTCGTTGCCGTCCTGTTCCTCGAACGACGGGAATAGCCGGTGCGCCGCTACTGGCTGTTCGTCGCCGGGCTGATGGCCGTGCTGCTGCTGGTGTTCACGGTCGTCGAGGCCCTCGAGATCGACCTGCTCGTCGATCCGTCGCCGTGGATGGCGACGGCCAACGCGGCGGCAGCCGGTATCGGCGTCTCGCTCCTTGCCGTGGATGTCGTCGTGCCCGTGCCGTCGAGCCTGGTGATGATCGCCCACGGATCGCTGTTCGGCCTGTGGCTGGGTGCCGGACTGTCGCTCGTGGGCACGGTCATCGCCGCGGCGATCGGGTTCGCCATCGGCCGGCGGGGTGGGGGAGTGCTGAACCGGTTCGTCGGCCCGGACGAGCGGGCGCGGGCCGACCGGTTCCTCGACCGGTGGGGCCTGCTGGCCATCGTGGCGACGCGGGCCGTGCCGATCCTCGCGGAGGCCACCGTGATCCTGGCCGGCGCGTCGCGGATCCGATGGCCCGCGATGCTGGTCGCGGTCCTCGTCGGCAGCGTCCCGGTGGTGATCATCTTCGCGGCCATCGGCGCGGCGGCGAACGCCGCACTCGGCTAGGCCGCGTCCACATCGCGCCGCCGCGGCGACCCCGAAATCGGCCAAATATTCGCGGCGTGAATGGTAGGACGCAGATTCCGCCGGCCGAGGCCCCCGCTCGCACGAGACGCGGTCGGCCGCGGCGAAAACCGTGCCTACCAGTCACCGAGCGAATGGCTGTCACGAAATCGGACACCGGTCGCTGGACCGTTCGAACGGGCCTAGAGCCCCGACGACCGCTGGAGTGGATTCGACCGCTCAGGTGGGTTGCAGGTCCGCTCCGCGGAATAGTTAACCCAGGGCGACACTCCGCGACGACAACGCACGCGCCTTTGATCCGATGGGTCGAGGAAACGATCCGTTCGACCTGCCCCCTCCTTCGTACGATGCTGCGGACTCGGCGGCATCAGGTTCCGAAGGCACGTTCGCCTGGCATCGGAGGAGGAGACATGTCGCGACAACGCTTGGGTCGCGTGGGACTCGTGGCGGTGGCCGTGGTGCTCACCGCGTGCACGCCCGCGGCCACGCCCAGCCCGTCGGCCAGCCAAACGCCCTCGGGATCGGCGCCCGCGTCGGCGCCGCCCTCGACCGAACCCACGACGGCCGCCTTCTCGTGTGACGGCCATGTGATCGCCTACGCGAGCTTCGGCAGCCAGTTCCCGTTCATCGCGCTGGTCGACGAGTCGGTCCGGAACGCCGCGGAGGCGGCGGGCGTGGAGCTCGTCTTCGTCGACAACGCATTCGAGGCAGACAAGGCCCTCACCAATGCCAACCTCATCGCGACGCGCGGCGATGTCGAGGTGGTCCTCGAGTTCAACTATTACCAGCAGACCAACCTGGTCATCGCCGAGACGTTCCGCGACGCCGGCATCCCGGTCATCGCGATCGACATCCCGGTCCCCGGCGCGACGTACTACGGCGCCGACAACTACGCCGCCGGCAAGCTCGCCGGTGCGGGCCTGGTCGAGGCCGCCAACGAGAAGTGGGGCGGGACCGTTGACCTGTTGATGGTCGAGAAGCAGTCCGGAGCCGGCCAGGAGCTCCTCCAGCAGCGGACCCTGGGCATCATCGATGGTGCCAAGGAGGCTCTGCCCAGCCTGACCGACGAGATGATCATCCAGTTCGAAGGTGGCGCGAACGTCGACGCGGCGGCCGAGGCGGTCGCGACGACCCTGACCGCCAACCCCGACAAGAAGAACATCCTCATCGGCATGCTCGGTGACTCGGCGGCCATCGCGGCGTCCAACCAGGCCGAGGACGCCGGCAGGGCGGACCAGGTCCTGACCGCCGGCCAGGGTGGCGACGACGTGGCGCTCGAGGCGCTCCGGGGCGCCGAGAGCTCATTCGTCGGCACGGCCGACTACCGACCGACCAAGTACGGTGACGACCTGTTGCCGCTGGCCTGCGACCTGCTGGCCGGCAAGCAGATCCCGCCGGAGGTCTTCGTCGAGCACATCTTCCTCAATCGCGACAACGTTGCCGAGTTCTACCCGGCCTGACCCGCCCAATACCCGCCCGCGGAGCTCCGAGGAACGGTCATGACCTCCCCCAACCATGCGCCGATCCTCGAGCTCCGCGGCGTCAGCAAGACCTATCCCGGCGTTCGGGCCCTGGACCGGGTGGACTTCGACCTGCGATCGGGCGAGGTCCACGGGGTCCTCGGTGAGAACGGCGCCGGCAAGTCCACGCTGATCCGGATCATCGGTGGCGTGGTGCAGCCCGACGAGGGCGAGCTGCTCGTCGACGATCGGCCGACGACCCTCCACCAGCCGGCCGACGCCCGGCCGCTCGGCATCGCCGTCATCCACCAGGAGCTCGAGGTCCACCCTGAGCTCTCGGTCACCGAGAACGTCCTCCTGGGCCGGCTGCCGACCAGCCGGCTCGGGATGGTCGACTGGCGGGCGGCCCGGCGAGCGACCGCCCAGGTCCTCGAGTCGATGGGACTCGACATCCCGGTGACGGCGAGGGTTGCGACCCTGAGTCTGGCCGAGCGGCGGCTCGTGGTGATCGCCCGGGCGCTTGCAGTCCAGGCGCGGGTGCTGATCATGGACGAACCAACGGCGGCGTTGAGCGAGACCGAGTCCGAGCGGCTGGTCGTGCTCATCGAGCGGATGCGCACCGCCGGCACGTCGATCGTCTACGTGTCCCACCGGGTGAGCGAGGTCTTGGGCCTGGCCGACCGGGTGACGGTCCTGCGTGATGGTCGGGTCGTCCGGACGGTTCCGGCCGACGGCGCCAGCGTGGAGGGACTCGTCCAGCTGATGGTCGGTCGCGATCTCGCCGAGCTCTACCCGCGCACCCGCCATCGTTCGGGACCCGCGGCCCTCGAGCTTCGTGACCTCACCGGGGAGGGATACCGGGCGATCAACCTGACGGTCCGAGCCGGCGAGGTGGTGGCCTTGTTCGGCTTGCTCGGCTCGGGCTGCACGAACGTGAGCCGGGCGATCGTCGGCGCACCGCCGGCCAGCTCCGGCACCATCCTGGTCAACGATCGGCCCACCGCGATCCGACGGCCCAACGATGCACGCCGGGTGGGGATCGGGTTGCTGCCGATCGAACGCCGGCGCGAGGGCCTCGTGCTGGCCTCGGACGTCATGATGAACATCCTCCTCGCCAGCATCCCGACGTATGGCCGTCGGGGCGTCTTCCGGGACGGCAAGGCCACGGAGCACTCGCGTCAATGGGCATCGCGCCTGTCGATCCGGATGACCTCGCTTGGCGCCCGGGTGGCGACGCTCAGTGGTGGCAATCAGCAGAAAGTGATCTTCGCCCGCTGGCTCGACGCGGCAGCCCGGATCCTGGTCCTCGAAGAGCCCACCCGGGGCGTCGACGTCGGCGCCAAGGCCGAGATCTACCGGCTGATCGACGAGCTCTGCCAGCAGGGGGTCGCGATCGTCCTGGTGTCATCGGAGATTCCCGAGGTCCTGGCAATCTCGGACCGGATCCTGGTGATGAGCCGGGGTCGGATCACCGCCGAGTTCGGTCACGACGAAGCAACCAAGGAACTCCTGGTCAGTCATGCAGCCTGACGTCCAGCCTACGGTCGAGCCGGCGCTCCAGGCGCCGGAGGTTCAGCCCGAGACCGGCCCCGGCCGGCGGCTCGGCGGCTCGCCGCTCGACGGCCTGCGCCGCATCTTCCGCCTCGAGGCCGTCGCCTTGCTCGTCGCCTGGCTTGCGCTCCTGGCCATGTTCTCGGTGCTGTCGGAGTTCTTCCTCAGCGTCCAGAACATGTTCAACATCGGTCGGGCGGTGGCGGTCACGCTCATCGTCGCCTCGGGCACGACCATCGCCCTGATCGCCGGCGCCTTCGACCTGTCGATTGCCGCGGTGATGGACCTCGCCGCGGTGATCACGGGCTCGCTGAGCATCTCCGGCGCTCCGGCGCCCGTGGCCATCCTCGCCGGCCTCAGCGCCGGAACCGCCGTCGGCGTGGCCAACGGCTTCGTGGTCACCAAGCTGCGGATCAATCCGATCATCGCGACCCTGGCCTCCGCCGGGATCGTCCGGGGCATCGCCTTCCTGCTGACCAGCGGCCAGTCCAAGGCGATCGCTGATCCAGCGTTCCAGGTCATCGGTCGCTCGAACGTCGGCGGCGTCCCAGGGTCGCTGATCATCGCCGTCGTCGTGGTCGTGATCACCTATCTCGTCCTGCGGCGGACCGTCTTCGGCCGGATGGTCTACGCGATCGGTGGCAACCCGGTCGCGTCGGCCCTGGCCGGCATCAACGTCGATCGCTGGCGGTTGCTGTTCTTCATGGTGTCGTCGTTCGCGGCGGCGTTGGCGGGGATCGTCCTGCTGTCGCGTCTCGGAACGGTCATCCCGACGGCGGCCCTGGGGACCGAGCTCAACACGATCGCCGCGGTGATCCTTGGCGGCACGAGCCTCGCCGGTGGCGCGGGCTCGGTCCAGGGGACCGTGGTCGGGGTGCTGATCCTCGGCACGCTCGTGAACGGCATGACCCTGATGAACATCGACGCCTATTGGCAGGCGATCGTCGCCGGGATCGTCCTGATCCTCGCCGTCGCCACCGACCGGCTGCGGACCGGCGGCTACCGATGAGGGCACGACGATGACGACCATCGATCTCGAAGGTCGGTTCTACAAGCTCTCGCCTCCCGGCGCGTTCGACGGTCTCCAACCGGTCAACCTCTCGGTGGACCTGGATCGCGCGGCGCTGCTCGTCGTCGACGTCTACGGCCTGGGGTTCACCCCCGAGGAGGGCACTGCCCGCCATCACCCCAGCGTCGACGACGCTGCCCAGTCCCCATGGGAGCGGATTGCCAGCGACGCGATCGCACCCGCTCTCGCGGCCGCTCGGCGGATCGGGCTGCCCGTCGTCTACGCCCACAACAGCGGACCGCGGATCGAGCTGAACCGCTCGCAGATCGGCCAGACGCTGAACCGCACCCTCGACACCAACCTCGAGGAGCTGTTCCGCGAGCGTGGCGTCGACGAGCGCGAGTACCTGACCGGCAGCCAGGACCTGTTCCTCGAGACTAGCAAGCTGGTCGGCCCCAGGGACGGCGACTATTTCATCCGCAAGCACCAGTACAGCGGCTTCCGCGACACGCGGCTCGACACGCTGCTGCGGAACATCGGCGTGAGCACGCTGTTCTGCGTCGGGTTCGACGCCGGCACCTGCCTCAAGATGACGATGGTCGACGCGTTCGAGCTCAACTACGAGCTGATCCTGCTCAGGGATGCGACTGGCGCCATCGAGATCCCGGAGGACGTCGCCCGCGGCTACTCCTTCACCGAACGGATCATCTGGTGGATGGAGTCCCACATCTGCACCTCGATCACGTCGTCCCAGTTCGTCGCGGCCCTCGCCGGCCAGGAAGCCATTTCGGCCCGCCGCTCCACGACCACGCACCGATGAAGGTCACCCATTTCGAGGTGTTTCCGGTCACCGCCGGCTGGCGGACCTGGGTCTTCGTCCGCCTTCGGACCGACAACGGCCTGACCGGCTGGGGAGAGGCCACGCTCGTCTTCGCCGACAGCGCCGTCCTCGGCGCGCTCGAGGACCTTCGCGAGTTCGTGATCGGCATCGACCCGCTGCGGATCGAGGATTTCTGGTCGGGCCGGTTCTACCGCACGATCTTCCACGGGCCGTCGTTCTACTCCGCGGTCGCCGGGGTCGAGCACGCGCTGTGGGACCTCGCGGGCAAGCACCTCGGCGTGCCGGTCTATCGCCTCCTGGGTGGCGCCTGCCGGGATCGGATCCGGCTGTACGCCAACACCTGGTTCCTTGGCGCCCGAACGCCGGATGAGTATGCGGACCGAGCGCGGGGGATCGTGGCCGACGGTTGGGACGCCATCAAGTTCGATCCCCTGCCGGGCTCGCTGCTGATGGCAAGCAGGCAGGAGCTTCGGTCCGCCGTCGGCAAGGTCCGAGCAGTCCGGGATGCGGTCGGACCGAACGTCGACGTGCTCATCGAATGCCACGGGCGCCTCAGCCCCGAGAGTGCGATCCGGTTCGCCGACGCCCTGGTCCCGTTCAACGCGATGTGGATCGAGGAGCCGGTGCCCGCCCACAACGCCCAGGCCATGCGCAAGGTTCGGGCCCACAGCGTGATCCCGGTGGCGTCCGGTGAGCGGCTGTCGACCCGTTGGCAGTTCCGCGAGCTGCTGGACCTCGATGCCGTCGACATCATCCAGCCAGATATGACCCAGGTGGGCGGGCTGCTCGAGGCCCGGCGCGTTGCGGACATGGCCGCGACCCACGGTGTCCAGGTCGCGCCGCATTGTCCGCGCGGCCCGATCGCCACCGCGGTCGGCCTCCACTTCGCGGCCAGCACGCCGAACTTCCTGATCCTCGAGTACGCGACGGACCTCGGGCGGGTGCCGTGGCGGCAGGACCTGGTCGAGACCGCGGAGCGCATCATCGACGGCCACATGACGCTGCCGACGGCACCGGGCCTGGGGGTGGAGCTGATCGAACGCGAGCTGGTCAAGCATCGCGCGGAAACCTTCATCCGCGAGATCCCCGGCTACTTCGAACCCGACTTCACGATTGCCTGACCGATGCCCGCAACGATCCTCGTCACGGGTGGGCTTGGATTCATCGGTTGCCACGTCGTCCAAACGTTATTGCGCGCCGGCGACCGCGTGGTGGTCATCGACCGGCTGACGGATGGCAACGCCGCCGACCTGATCCTGACCGCCGAGGAGCGGGGGGCCGCCGAGGTGCTCGCGACCGCGATCCCGGCCGCCGCGGATCTCACGGCGCTGCTCCGCCGGCACGGCGTCGAGCGGGTGGCCCACCTCGCATCGCCGTTGTCGAGCGCCACCGAATCGCAGCCTGCGCTGGCCGTCGACGAGATGATCGTCCCGCACCGGGCGATCCTCGATGCGTCGCGCGACGCGGGCGTGGAGCGGGTGGTCTGGGCCAGCTCCGTCGGCGTCTTCGGCCGCCCTGACCAGTATCCGACCCTACCCATCCCGAATGACGCAGCGCACCACCCGATGACCGTCTATGGCGCGGCGAAGTCCTTCCTGGAGCGCTTGTCGAGCCAGTACGTCGAGGTGCACGGCCTCGACGCAATCGGGCTGCGGTTCCCGCTCGTCTATGGCCCCGGCAGGCAGCGGGGCGGCGGCCAGTTCTCGACCCGTTTGGTCGAAGGCGCGGCTTTGGGCGGCCCGGTCACGGCCGAGGGCAGCGACGGCCGTTACGACTGGATGTACGTGACCGACGCCGCTCGAAGCGTGGCCCTGGCCCTCGACGCCGGCCGGACAACGTCGCGCGTCCTCACCGTCGGCGGCGAGGTGGCGACGGTCGGAGACGTGGCCGACCTGTTGTGCGGCTGGTTTCCGGGCGCCGCGCGCCAGGACCTGCCCGGCAGCAACCAGCTCGTGGCCGACTACGACCCGGCCCCGGCGCTCGCCGAGATCGGCTATTCGCCAGAGACGTCGCTCCGCCATGGGGTCCTCGCCACGGTCAACGCAGCACGCCGGCGGGCAGGCCTGCCTGTGGTGGCGTGAGGTGCGCATCGTGCAGGTCGACGTCCGGGCCGTTGCTGCCCCGTTTCCATCGCCCCTTCGCTTCGCGGAGACAGCGATGACGACCAACATGGCCGTCGTCGCCCTGCTCCACGAGGCCGGCGGAGCCGTGGGTCTCGGCTATGCGCCGACGTTCGGGTTCGGGACGACCGCGCTGCGCGCCCACCTCGCCGATGACTTCGCACCGCTGTTGACGGGCGTCGACCTCGACGGGGCGGCCGGCGGCGTCCGGCGCCTGCTCCGCCACGCGTGGATCGCCGGCCGACCGGCGGGTCTTGTACGGGCGGCGATCGCGATCCTCGAGTTGGCGCTGCACGATCTCGAGGGCAAGCTCGCGGGCCTGTCGCTGCACCGGCTGTGGAGCCAACCGACGACCGGGGTTCGGGCGTATGCCAGTGGCGGCTGGCGGCACCTGCCGATCGACGATCTGGTGACCCTCGCCCGCCGCTGGGTCAGCGACGGCTTCTCGGCGATCAAGATCCAGGTCGGTCTCAGTCCGGCCGAGGACGCCCAGCGGCTGCGCGCCGTCCGGGATGCCGTCGGCCTCGAGATCGAGGTGATGGTCGACGCCAATCAGCGCATCCCTGTCGACGTCGCGGTTGAATGGTGCGCGGCCCTGGCGCCGTTCCGGCCGGACTGGCTGGAGGAGCCGATACGGGCCGAGCATCACGCCGAGCTGGCCAAGCTCAGGGCCTCCTCGACCATCCCGATCGCCGCCGGCGAAAGCGAGACCGAGCTCGTCGAGCTCGAGGACCTCCTTCGGCGCGAGGCCGTCGACGTGATCCAGCCGGACGCTTTCCGGGTCGGCCTGTCCGCGGTGCGGGCCATCAGCACCGAGGCGAGCCGGCGGGGGGCGGTGGTGGCACCCCACATGGCCCACGAGCTGGGAGCCCACGTCCTGAGCGGAACCGCGCAAGACGGCTGGCTCGAGTACTTCGACTGGTTCAACGATTGGTGGGAGCGGCCACTCGTCCCTCGGCACGGCATCGTGGAGCCGGCCGCCGAACCGGGCCACGGCCTCCAGCTCCGGCCGGGCTGGCTCGAAGCCCATGCGATCTGACGAACCGCTGTCCACACGGAGGCGCCAACGGTGTTGACCCCGGCTGAGCTCAAGGACCGGCTTTCGGGCGTCCTGGTCTTCGCCACCACGCCGTTCGAGGCAGGCAGCCTCGAGCTCGACCTCGGCGGGTTCCGTCGAAACATGGAGTTCCTCGCGGGAGGCGGGATCCAGGCCGTGGCCGTCGCCGGCTTCGTCGGCGAGTACTCGGCACTGACCACGGCCGAATACGAGGCCGTCGTCAGGACCGCCCGCGAGGCGCTCGGCCCGGACCGGCTCGTCGTTGCCGGGGTCGGCTACGGCTCGGAGTTGGCGGCCGAGTACGCGGTCGTGGCCGAGGCCAGCGGCGCCGATTGCGCGATGCTTCTGCCGCCGTACCTCGTCGAGCCGACCGAGGACGGGATGGTGGCCCACGTGACCCGCGTCGCCTCGGCGATCCGGATCGGGGTGATGATCCATTCGATGCCCGGCCTCGCGTTCTCGCCGGACTGGTCGAACGGATGGCGGACGTCCCGGGCGTCGTCGCGTACAAGGACGAGCTCGGCGACGTCCGAGGCTTCGGGGAGATCGTCGACCGGGTGGGGGACCGGCTGGCATACGTCAATGGCCGGGCGGAGCCGGTCATGGGCTACTACGCGGCGGCCGGGGCGAACGTCCTCGCCAGCGCGATCGCCAACTTCGATCCGCCCCTGGCCCTCGCCGCGGCGGAGGCGGCCCTTCGACTGGATTTCGACGGCCTGCGCGAGGTCCTCGCGCCGAAGGCGACGCCCTGGTACCGGCTCAGGGAACGCAACCGCGGCTATCTCATCTCCGTATCCAAGGCGTCGATGAACCTGGTGGGTCTCGCGGGCGGCGTGGTTCGGCCCCCGCTCTCCGGCCTGCGACCCGAGGTCGAGGTCGAGCTCCGTACGCTCATGGCCGAGATCGGTTACCTGGAGGCAGTGGCGCGATGAAGATCACCTCCGTCGAGGTCACGGCGTCGTCCCGGGACCGAGCGTCGGTCCCGCTGCTCGTCGTGCGAACTGATTCGAACCTTTCCGGGATCGGCGAGGTCGCGTCGGGCGGCCGGCATGGGTCGACGGAACCGCTGTCGTCCGCCATGTCGGCGCTCCTCGTCGGGCGGGACCCGTTCGACCTCCAGGCGCTCGATGTCGACGCCAACGCCCGACCCGACGCCACGGCCGCCGAATCGGCCATCGTCGCCGCAGCCGGCACCGCGATGGCGGACATCTGCGGCAAGCAGCTGGGGGTGCCCGTCCACCAACTGATGGGTGGCCGCGTCCGCGATCGGGTCCGGGCCTGCGCCATTGACTGGGCAGATCATGGTCTGGACGTGGGGGGGCTGGTGGCGGAGGCACGGCGGATCGTGGCCCTCGGCTTCACCTGTCTGCGCGTCGAGCCGTTCGCCGTGGGGATCACGGTTCCCCCAGTGCACGTCGGCGACGCGGTCAAGCTCGTGCGGACGCTTCGGGGAGCCCTGCCGGATGCCATCGATCTCGTCGTCGCGACCGGCGGCGCGCTTGCGATCGACGACCTCCATGCCTTGGCCGCGCTGCTGGGGCCGCTCGAGCCGCTTTGGATGGAGCAGCCGTTCCGGGGCCCGCCGTCCGAATCCATCGAGCAGGCAACCAAACGCCTGGCCGTGCCGTTGACGGCGGGCAGCGGCACCGGCCCGGCCACCATGAAGCAGCTGGTGATGGGCGGCCTCGTCGACCACGTCGTCCTCGACGTGGGGCTGGTCGGCGGCTTGCTCGAGGCCCGCCGGATTGCTGCCCTGGCCGAGATCGATCACATCGGCGTGATCCCGACGGGCACGGCGCCCGTCTCGCTGGCGACGGCGCTCCACCTGGCGGCCTCGATCCCGAATCTCACGATGGTCGAGATGCGGCCTGGCCTGGCGGCGGTCGAGGACGGCACGGTGGCGATCGACCTGAGCCCGGGACTGGGCATCGACGAAGGGCGGGCGATGGCGATGGAGGTCGCGTGATGGCCAAGGTCTCGGAACGTCGGCAGCTCCTGGAGCGCCAGGTCAGGATCTACTTCGAGGGCTGCAACGAGGGCAGCCACAGCAAGATGGCCAGCGTGTTCGCGCCCTCGATCGTCCACTACTTCCCGCCGGGGATGTTCGGTCCTCGTGTCGGCAGCCGGTCGATCGCCGACCTGTGGCGCGACATGATCCAGCGCTTCGGGTCTCGCTGGACGATCGACCGGATGGTCTCCAACGACCAGGAAGTGGTCGTGGAGTGGACGCACTGGCAGCCCGGGGCGAACAGTTTCGTGCGTGGCGCCGAGTGGTACGAGTTCGACGAGGCCGGGCTCATCACCGTGATCAAGGCCTACTACGCCTCGCCTCGCGACCGGAGCCTGCCGGCCAACGAGCTGGACGGCTATCCCTACGCGGATCTGGGCTATCCCCTCGGCCCACCGGACTCGGCCCCGAGCCTCGACCCGGACGACTGAGCCGAGGCCGTGCTCGTCGACGCCCACGCCCACGTCTGGGTGCTCGATCAGGGCGCGTACACCTGGCAGCCAACCTTTGGGTTCGTCCCGACATCGAATGCCACGCCCGACGACCTCCTCGCGGCCATGGATCGCTGCGGCGTCGGATACGCGATGCTCGTCCAGCCATCGGCGTACGGGCCTGACCATCGCTTCCTGCTGGACACGGTGCGGGCCCAGCCGAACCGCTTCCTCCCAATCGCGCTGGTCGATCCGGCAGATGTCGCGAGCCTTGCTGACGGGGCCGTCCTGGTCCGTGACGGCGGGTGTGTCGGGCTACGGGTCAACTTCGCGCTCGATCTGGAGCGGGCCTCGGCACAGGCGACGGGGCCGGCATGGGAGACGCTGGAGTCGCTGGATGTCCCGATCGCCGTTCGGGCCACGCCAGCCCACCACGAGCTGGTCACGGGCATCCTCGCCCGTCACCGCGGTCTCCGCCTGGTCGTCGACCACCTCGGCCTGCCGGATCCGGGCCACCTCGTGGAAGCCGAAGGGCGCCTGGCTGAGCTCGCCCGGTTCGAGGGCTGCTGGCTGAAGGTCGCGGGCCTCGGCCTGGTCTCACGGACCAGCCCGCCACACCGCGATGTCTGGCCGCTCGTCGAGGCGGCAGTGCGGGCGTTCGGCGCCTCGCGGCTAGTATGGGGTTCGGACTTCCCGTCAGGCGGCGGTGCCGAGGGCTATGAGGGTGTCGTACAGGCGATGGAGGCGATGCCGTTCCTGAGCGCCCCCGATCGCGCCCGCGTCATGGGCGAAACGGCGCGCCAACTGTGGGGCACGCCGCGGCCGACACCCGAACGGGCGCCATGAAGACGGCCCTGCGCTCCGCGGTCGACGAGCCGACCAGGTCGGCCTCCGACGACCGCGCCGAGGCCCACGAGGGCCGCGCACCGGCCGCCGTCGGGCAGCGGGCGCGGGTCCCCAGCGATGCGAGTCGCCGGTTCGTCGACGTGGCGGCTCGTCGGGCGCGCCGACGCCACAAGGACGCGGCGGCGCTGCTCGACTCGATCCTGCGCGATGCCCGTGACCTGCTGGGCGCGTCGCGCGTCGCGATCATGCTGTACGACGCCGGTCACCAGACGGTCGAGATCCTGGACATCGGCGAGCCGGTCTTCCCGGGCCGGATCGTGCACCTGGGCGAGGGCGTGGCGGGCCGGGTGATCATCTCCGGCCGGCCCCTCGTGATCGAGGATTACGAGAACTGGCCGGGCAAGATCTCTGGCGATGTCGAGGGACCGCCGATCGTGTCCGCCCTCGGCGTCCCGTTGCACAGCGGGATGGCGCCGATCGGGGTGATGACCGTTCACTCGATGGACCCGGCCCGTCGCTTCACCATGGCCGATGCCCACATCCTCGAGCTGTTCGCCGACATCGCGATGCTCGCCCTCAGCCACACCAGCCTGTACGAGGAGGTCCGGGCGCTGAACCGGCGACTCGAGCGGCGAGTCCGAGAGCGGACCCAGGCCCTCCACCGGTCGACGGTCGAGATCGCCCGCAAGAGCGAGCAACTCGAGGAGCTCCTGGCGAGCATCGGCGACACCCAGGACGAGGAACGTCGCCGGATCGCCCAGGACATCCATGACGGCGTCATGCAAACGCTGACCGGCGCCGTGTATGAGCTCAAAGCGCTGGAGGCGAGCGACACCGGCGGGACGCTGACGCCCGGCCTGCGAACGATCCGTGACCTGTTGCACCAGCTCGAGGTCGAGCTGCGGGGCGTAATTCAGGATCTCCGGCCCGTCGAGCTCGAGGGCGCTGGCCTCGCCGCCGCGATCGAATGCGAGGCCCGTGAGCTGCAGTCGCGCTACGGCATCCGCTGCCTCGTCAAGTTCGTGGGACGCCGGCGGCGCCTGGCGGAGCCGGTCGAAGTGGCAGCGCTGCGAATCGTCAAGGAGGCACTCCGGAACGTCCAGCTCCACGCTTCGGCCGGCGTTGTCGGCGTCCAGGTCCATTTCCGTCGACGCGACGTCGAGATCGTCCTTCGTGACGACGGCGCCGGGTTTGATCCGGTGGCGATCAGCGGAGCTCGTCCGCATCTTGGGATCAGTGGCATGCGGCGGCGGGCCGAGGCAATCGGTGGAACCTTCAGCATCGAGTCGACGCTCGGTGCGGGAACGACCATCACCGTGTCGCTGCCCGCCGAGCGACGCCGATGAGCGATTCGATTCGGGTCCTCGTCGTCGACGACCACGTCGTCGTGAGCCGCGGGATTCGAAGCCTGCTGGAGCAATACGAAGATCTTCAGGTTGTGGGCGTCGCGGCGTCCGCCGAGGAAGCGCTGGCGGCGGTGGCCGCGGAACGCCCTGACGTGGCCCTCGTGGACATCCAGCTATCGACACCCGGCGCGCCAACCGGGATCGATCTCGCTCGCCAGCTCAAGCGGGAGGGCGAACGGCCGCGGATCGCCATCGTGACGGCGTTCGATGACCCCAAGATCGTATTCGACGCCTTCCGGGCAGGCGTCGACGCCTACATCCTCAAGACCGTCGCCGAGGACGTGCTGGCCGACGCCATCCGGTCCGTCCACGCGGGTGAGCGGTTCGTGTCCGGTCCGATCCTCGGCAGCGTCCTCAACCAGTTCGAGAATCTCGCCCGTTGGCGGGTCCAGCAGGACGCGGGGCTGTCCGACGAGGACATCCAGCTGCTCCGGCTGCTGTCGGATGGCGCAACCACGGCCCAGATCAGCGCCGCCATGTTCTGCAGCGAGCCGACCTCCAAGCGACGGATGCGTTCGATCTTCGAGCGGATGGGTGTCCCGAACCGGACGCAGGCGGTCGTCGAGGCCATGCGACGGGGGCTGATTTGACTGGCTCCCGGTTCGAGGAAGCCGCCGCGCAGTTCGGGGATGACCCGCGGGTCTCCACTGGGACGGGATTTGGGGCGTCGCCGGCGCGACGGCGGGATGGCCGGATCTTCGCGATGCTCGCCGACGGCGACCTCGTCGTGAAGCTCCCAGCGACCCGCGTGGAGGCGCTCGTGGCCGAAGGCAAGGCGGTCTCGTTCGACGCTGGCAAAGGCCGGCCGATGCGCGAGTGGGCCCGGGTCGGGGCCGCTGCCGCAGTCGACTGGGGCGCGCTCGTCGCAGAGGCGTACGCGTTCGTGGGATCGATCCGCGACGCCCCGAAAAGCCGTAGCCTCGGACGTTTGCGCTAGAGTCCGAGCAACCCACCACCGCAGCCCGGTGCGACCACGCTCCCCAGGGTTACGGCACCAACGGCCAGGGCTGCCACGACCGCGATCATCACGACTCGCAGCGGCCGGCGCCGCAGGCCAAGCGACCAGTAGCCGCCCACCAGTACGGTCGCGCCGGCGAGGGTGATCGAGACGACGGTGGGCAGGCTGAAGGCGATCCCGGAGGTGATCGTCGGTCCGCCGCACATGCCCAGGTCCTGGCCCGTCGCCAGCATGCCGAGCATGTAGCTGGCGGCGAAGATGCCAACCGCCGCGCCCACCCAGGCAACGCTGAGGGCCAGCGTTTCCCGGATCGCGTTCATCACCGAGTTCATGAACGAGGCCACGTCCCTGCCCACCTTCCCAGATGGCTGTCTCCCGGCGCGCGCCGGGTCGCGCCATCATGGCCCGCCGAGTCCGGCCCGCGGCCCGGACCTTCTGGCCGGTCGAGCCTCGACGGTGGTACCACTCGGTGTTGGCCGTCAGCCGCCGGAGATGGCCGGGATGATGTGGACTGTCTCCCCGTCCCGGGTCGTCGTCTCCAGGGTCGCCGGCTCGCCGGCGACGAAGACCTTGATGTGCGGCCGGAGCGACCCTCCGTCGCAGACACGGTCTCGCAGCCCGGGGATTTCGGCGTCGAGCGCGGCGATGACCTCGCGGACGGTGCCCGCCGGCGCCTGCGCACGATGCGGCGCGCCCGGAAAGAGAATCGCGAGGGAGCGCGGCAGGACGACCGTGACCATCGCCCGGGACCGAGCCTGGCCGATCAGTCGAGGACGACGGCTTCGACGGACCAGATCGGCGGCAGGTTGTCGGCGATGAGCGACCACGAGTGGCCCTCGTCCACGCTGCCGTACAGCTGGCCCGTGCTCGTCCCGAAGTAGACCCCCACCGGTTCCAGCCCGTCGACCGCCATGGCCTCGCGGAGGACGCTGATGTAGGCGTCGCGCTGGGGCAGCCCGTCGCCGGCCCGAATCCAGCTGTCGCCACCGTCGTTGGTCCGCCAGACCGCGGCGCTGCCGTCGGGGACGTAGCGGCCCTCGCCCGCACCGTTGAGTGGGATCGTCCAGACGGTCTTCGGGTCGCGCGGGTGGGCGGCCATCGGGAAGCCGAACTCGCTCGGCAGGCTGCCGGTGATCTCCTCCCACTGCGCGCCGCCGTCCGCGGTCCGGTAGACGCCGCAGTGGTTCTGCTGGTAGAGGTGCTCACCGCCGTCGGCCGCCATGACCAGTTTGTGGACGCATTGTCCGAACTCGGGCGCCGGGCCGGGCATGAAGTCCGCCCGAACGCCACGGTTGCGCGTCTCCCAGCTCCTGCCCCCGTCCCGGGTCTCGAACGTCCCGACGGCGGAGATGCCAACCCACATCCGATCGGCATCGGTGGGGTGGGGGACGATCGAGTGGAGGATCAGTCCGCCGTTGCCTGGCTCCCACTTCGGCCGGGTGGGGTGGTTGGTCAGGCCCTCGACGTGCTGCCACGTGGCGCCGCCGTCGTCGCTCCGGAAGAGCCCGGCCGGCTCGACGCCGGCAAACAGCGAGCCGTGGGCCGGTGTCACGTTCCAGATCGTCGGGATCTGGGGCGCACCGTCGCCGTCGCCGTAGGTCATGCCGGCGCTGGAGTGGCTCCAGGTCGTCCCCAGGTCGTCGCTCCGCCAGACCGCCGGGCCATACCACTCCGACCCGCCCGCGGCGAGGACCGCGCCGGTCTGCGGGTCGAAGTTCATGTCGTGGATCGGCCAGCCTTCGCACAGCGGGCCGTGGAGCCGCCATGTGGACCGGTTCGCGTCGCCGTCGAAGATGAAGGCGCCCTTCCGAGTTCCGACGAGCAACAGGCAACGATCCGTCACGTCCGAGCCTCCCTGCGAAGTCCATCAGCCTACCCCGCCGTCACGGGAAGCGCGGTTCCAATGACGCGTCTGCGATCCTTGCTCCGTGTCGAACGAGGACAGGTCCCAAATCGGGTTCAGCCCGCGGCGTGTCGCAGCCGGCGGGAGTTCTCGAGCGATGCTCGTCGCGGCCACGACCGCCGGCCTGGTCGTCCTTGCCATCCTGAAGCCCTGGGCGCCGTCCGAGCCGGCCGGGCAGACGACACGGAGCGAGGCCGCGGGCCCGAGCGCCCCATCACCAACGGCGGTCGCAACCCAGTCGGTCGTCGACGCCCGCCGGTTGCCCCGACGCCAGGCCGTCGAACGAGCGATCGAGGCGCACGACGAGTGGGGCGTTCGGCTCGTCGTCGACGCCCCGCAGGCACCCGAGGCCGGCGACCTCCTGGAACTCTGGCAACCGGCGGCGCCAGCACCCCAGGGATCCATCCCATCGCTCAGTGGTCAAATTGGCAACCTGCCGGTCTTCGCGGTCGCGGACGGCGGCCTCCGGCTCGTCGGGTTCACCGCGCCACCCGACGCGATCGTCGATGACGTCTCGCTCGTCGTCGGGCGGCCACTCGGCCGGGGCCAGACGCTGCAGGTCAAGAGCGTCGCTCACCGCAACGGCGGAACCCGCTCGATCCTCGTGCGGCCTCGCGACGGGTCGCCCTGGCCGCCCGGCGTGTACCAATTCCGGTTCAAGCTCGATGGCGAGAGTGCGGCGCTGACCTTCGCGGTCTTCGAGGGGCCGGCTGCCTAAGCCCCGAACCGCCAGCGCGTTGGGACGACGCTCCCTTCCTTACCCTGGCCCTTCTCGTTGGTCCCGGCCACGCCCGGCAGGCCGAAGACCGTCGTCGGGGTCATCGCCCAGACCGCGTACGGCGGCGGACCGGCGGTCGGCGCATTCGAACCTTCGACTCGGCCGTCCTCGATTGTCAGCGGCCAGTGGAGCTGCTCGCCGTAAGCGTCGACGACCCGGCGGAGCGCCTGTGCGTCGGTCACCCGGGCGGCCGACCCCTCGGCCGAGATGTCGAGGGCCGGTAGCGACGTGATGCCGACGGTCACGACGCAACGCCCGTCGCGGGCCAGGTTCTCGCCCTTGCGGCTGTCCTCACTGGTCAGGAAGTAGAAGATTCCGTCGATCCACAGTCCCAGGATCGGCATCGCGTGCGGCCGGCCGTCCTCGTGGAGCGAGGTCAGCCAGTAGGTCCGGTACATCTCCGGCGTCTCGAGCCGCTTGCGGGCCGCTTCCCAGGCGGTCGCGTCACCCTGGTCCGGGACGAGCGCTCGGGACTCGGCCGCGGTGCGCCGATCAGTCTGGGTCGTGGGCATGACGACCTCCTTGCGCGTGCTTTCTCCCCCCGACAATAGCCCGGGACCGGTCCTCGATGCCGGGGCCGCCCGGGTGACCAGGTCACACCTGCGTGACAACCCGGCTCCCCCGCGACGAGCCTGGCCGAGCGATAGGCTTGACCAGGCGCGTGACGCAGGGATGGCGCCGAGGAGGTCGAGGGAGGGCACGGGGTGCCGCTGCGAGTGCTGGGTCCGCTCGAGGTTGGCGGCCCGGATGGGCACGTCCCGCTCGGCGGCGCCAAACCCCGCGCGCTGCTGGCGGCCCTCGCGATCCGACGGGCTTCCATCTGCACCACCGATGAGCTGGTCGACGCGGTCTGGGGCGAGTCGCCACCGGCCTCGGCCTCGAAGCTGCTGCACCTCTACGTCTCGCAGCTGCGCAAGGTCCTGCCACCCGATCTCCGGATCGTGACGACCCCGGCGGGATACATCCTCGAACTCGACCCGGCGGAGATGGACGCCGTCACGTTCGAGCGATGGCTTGGCGAGGGTCGGGCGGCACTGGGGGCCGCCAACCCGGCGCTGGCAGCGTCGACGCTCACCCGTGCCCTGGCGCTATGGCAAGGACCCGCCTATGCCGATGTCCGGTACGAGGACTTCGCCGCTGAGGAGGTCGAGCGGCTCGAGCGGCTACGGGAGCTGGCGCTCCAAACCCGAATCGACGCCGATCTGCAGCTCGGCCGGCACGCCGAAATCCTTGGCGAGCTGCGCGGTCTCGTCGCCGCCGACCCGACATCCGAGCAACTCGCCGGACTGGCGATGCTCGCCGCCTATCGGACCGCCGGCCCGCCGGAAGCGCTCGCGGTATTTACCCGACTGCGCGATGCGATGAGCGCCGAGCTCGGCGAGGAGCCCAGCCAGGAGCTGACGGAGTTGCGAGACCGGATCGCACGCCGCGACCCGGGGCTCGGCCTCGACTCCCAGGACGCGGCAGCCGCTCCGCAGGGGCCCCTGCCGACTCCGCCCAATGACCTGGTTGGACGAGATCGCGAACTGGTCGAGCTACGCGCACTCCTCTCGAGGCCGGGAATCCGGTTCGTGTCACTCACCGGAGCCGGGGGTAGCGGCAAGAGTCGCCTCGCACTCGAGGTAGCGCGCGACCTGGCCGGGGCATACGCCAACGGCGTGGCGTTTGTCGAACTCGCATCTCTCAGCGATCCGGACCTCGTCCCGTCGACGATCGGCCGCGCGCTCGGCATCGAAGGCGGCGCGGACCCGATGGCGACACTGCTCGACGCCGTTGGCAGCCGGGAGATGCTCCTCGTCCTCGACAACTTCGAGCACCTGCGATCGGCAGCGCCGGATCTCGTTCGATTGCTGGCCAACGCCCCGCGGTTCGTCCTCCTCGTCACCTCCCGGGTGGTGCTCCACGTCTCAGGCGAGCACGTCTTTCCGCTGGCGCCACTGTCCGAAGCTGACGCCGTCGAGCTCTTCGCCGAACGCGCCCGTGCCCTTGAGCCTTCATTCGTCCTCGACGAGACCACCCAACCCACGGTCGCTGCCATCTGCCGTCGCCTCGACGGTCTGCCGCTCGCGATCGAGCTTGCTGCGGCGGGCCTTCGGGCGCTGGGCCTCCCCGGCCTGGACAAGCGGCTCGCGTCGCGGCTGACCGCGCTCACAGCCGGCCCGCGCGACGTGCCGGCGCGCCAGCAGACCTTGCGGGAGACCCTCGCCTGGAGTGTCAACCTGTTGGATCCTCCCGATGCGGAGGTACTCGCCGCGCTGGCAGTCTTCCCTGGGAGCTGGCCGATCGACGCCGCCAAGGCGGTCGCAGGCGCCGACGACGAGGCGATCATCACCCTCGTCGACCACCACCTCGTTCAGGTGTTCGACTCGAACGGCGAGCGCCGCTTCCGGCTGCTCGAGACCGTCAGGGAGTTCTGTTTCGAGCTGCTCGGCGGGCGACGCGCGGCGGCCGAGGTCGCCCTGACCCGGTGGATGGTCGACGTGGTCATGCTCGCCTGGCCACACGAGCAATCGGCACCGGACCTGATCGGTTTCCGGCGCATCGATGCCGAGCTCGACAGCCTGCGCGATGCCCTACGCCACGCCGCGGCCGACCCGGACCCAACGAACGAGTTGGTCCTGGCGTCCCGAACGTGGCGCTACTGGTGGGTTCGCGGGCTCCTGGCTGAGGCGAGGGAGATCTTCGATGGCATCCTCGATCGGCGCGGCATTGTGCCTACCGTGGACGGTATTCAATCGGCTCGGGGAGCGGCCTCGCTGGCGTGGAGCATGGGCGACACGGATCGCGCATGGACGCTCGGTGAGCAGGTCCTCGCCGCGGCCGAGGCCCTCGGGGACGTCGTCGAGCGGTTGTACGCGCGCAACCTGATTGGCGCCCTCGCAACGCACCGCAGAGCGTTCGAGTTCGCCGAAGCCCACCTCGAGGAGGGATACCGGCTTGCGGAAACGGCGGGCAACCTCGAATTCGCAAACCTGTTGCTCCTGAACCTCGGCGTCAACTTCCTCGAGAACGGCCAGTACGAGGAGGCTCGCCAGCGATTCCAGGCCGTCCTCGACTATCGGAGTTCTGAGGGCCAAACCGAAGGCGTCGGCTTCGCCCATATCAATCTCGGGGAAGCGGCCCTGGGAGCGGGCGATCTGGCCGCCGCCGAGGTCCACTTTGCGGCTGCGGCGGACGCGTTCGAGGTGGTGGGCTTCAAGGTCAGGGTTGCCAACGCCCTCCAGGGGCTGGCCGCCGTCGAGGTGCGAACCGGCCGCGAAGTGGCGGCCGCGCGACGGCTTGGTGCGGCGTCGGCGATGCTGGCTGACACCGGTTGGGGCGCCGACGGCAGCAAGCACGAGCCGGCGACGACGTCGATGGCCCGCGAGCTGCTCGGCGATGAGGCATTCGAGCGGCACTTCACCGAAGGGGCAACCCCGGCGCCCGACTGACGTGGGCGAAACCATCCGCCCGCCCGGGACGTACCTTCTGCCGTCCGTCAGGTGCCTAGAACCGAGGGGGCTGCGACGGAGGAACGGTCCATGCCGGTTCAGCCCACGACTATCGCGTCCCGACCTGCCACCCGAATGGCGCTCGCGATCGCGGCCGCGATCCTGGCCGCCATGCTGGCGGCCCAGCCGCTCACGCCGCCACCCGTGCTCGCGCAGGACGGGCCCTCGCTCGTCGACCCGAACTTGCGCGTGCAGACGCACGCTGCCGGCCTGGCCCTGCCGACCAGCATCGCTTTCATCGGCGAGGACGACCTGCTGGTCCTCGAGAAGGACACCGGCCGGGTCAAGCGCGTGACCGGCGGGGAGGTGGAGACAGTCCTCGACCTGTCCGTCAACAACGCCTCCGAGCGCGGGCTGCTCGGCATCGCCCTCCATCCCGACTTCCCGGACGACCCGGGTGTCTACCTGTTCTGGACGTGCCTGTCCGTGACCCCGAAGGACGCCGACCCGTTCCGGCCGGAAGAGCAGACCTGCTCGGACGCGGCGATGACCGGCTTTGCCGACACGAACGACCCGCTCCAGGTGCCGATGCTGGCCAATCGCGTCGACCGGTTCGAATGGGACGCCCAGACCGGCACCCTCGTCTACGACCACAACCTCGAGACGCTGCTCGCCTTCCAGAACGACGCCGCTCCGGACCCACCGGGTCAGGGTGATGGCGAGCAGGCGGTCCGGGCCAACCACGACGGCGGGATCCTGGCCTTCGGCTGGGACGGCAAGCTGTACGTGATGTTCGGCGACGTCGGCCGGCGCGGCGCCCTCCAGAACCTGCCCTGCGGCCCCACCGCCACCGAGTGCAACTCGCCGGACGACGTCACCCCGGACGACCAGTTCGGTGGCCCCCAGCCGGATGACGAGCACTTCAGCGGGGTGATCCTGCGGCTCAACGACGACGGCACGACGCCGACCGACAACCCGTTCTTCGCGGCCGGGAGCGCCATGGGTGGCGAGATCGGCGCGAACATCCAGCGGATCTACGCCTACGGCATCCGCAACAGCTTCGGCATGGCCGTCGACCCGCTGTCGGGCAACCTCTGGCAGCAGGAGAACGGCGAGGACGCGTTCGACGAGATCAACCGGGTCGAGCGCGGGATGAACAGTGGCTGGATCCAGATCGCCGGGCCGTCCACCCGAATCGCGGACTACCGGCTGATCGAGACGACCGAGCCGTTCAACGAGCCGTTCCCGAACCTGCAGCAGCTCCGCTGGGGGCCGGAGAACATCGCCACGACCCGCCAGGAGGCGCTGTCGCGGCTGTTCATGCTCCCCGGCGCTCGGTACAGCGAGCCCGAGTTCAGCTGGAAGCGTGTCATCGCCCCGGCGGCGATCGGCTTCGTCGACGGGTCGGGGCTCGGGCCGCAGTACCGCGGCGACCTGGTCGTCGGGATGTCGACGCCGTTGATCGAGGACGGCGTCCTGCTCCGCCTCAACCTGACCGGCAACCGGCGGGCGATTGCGGTCGACGACCCACGGCTGGAAGACCGGGTCGCCGACAACCCAACCTTCCACGACCTGACCGAGAGCGAGTCACTGGTCTTCGGCACGGAGTTCGGCGTCGTGACCGACATCGAAACCGGGCCCGACGGCCACCTGTACGTGGTCTCACTCATCAGTGGCACGGTGTACGAGATCTCCCGCTGAACGGCGGGTTGAGCAATCACCTCCCGCCGCCATTCCCGGGATCGGCACCGCCCCCGATTTCCTTGGACCGATCCCGGATGGTTCGGGACAGGCGCCTCATGACGCCGGGCAGTCGGCCCGCGTAGGCTGGGGACCCGAACCCATGCAGCGAGGGCCAGTTCATGCCACGCACCCGTCACGAGTCGAGCGTCATCGCGGTCTCCTGGATCCCGTCCGAGGCCATCGAAGGCCTATCCCGGATCCCTTTCGACCTGGGCGTCACCCACTACGACGACCCGCCGCCGGACCAGCTGGTGGACCTCGAAGAGCTCCGCCGCACCGACCGGTTCCGCGAGGCGAACGAGCATCGCGCCTACGTCGACGTCGAAGACGGCGCGATCGTCGGGTATGGCTACCTCGGTGGCGGCCACATCGGCGCAACGACCGTCCGACTCGGCCCGGCGGCGATTCGCTTCCCGGCTGTCCACCTGCCCGACATCCAGCACGAGCCGGAGGTGAGCCAGGGCTCGGTCCGCTTCGTCCAGACCGTCGGCGGCCGGATGGGCCTGCCCACCCCTCGGCCCGTGCCTCGCAAGCCGTACGGGCAGTTCTGGCCGTCGATCGCCTGGACGACCCTGGAGCTGACGATCAACGCGGACGGCGCCGCGACCTTCGGCCTCGTGGGTGCCAGTCCCTTCCCGCGCCACTGGATCTATGACGCGGACGGGCGGCTCGTCCAGAAGTCGGGAACCGTCGACTTCAAGCGCTGGTTCAACGAGTCGTTCGGCGACCACACGCCGTGGGGCTCATCCGATTCGGAGGCGGTCGTCAGCGCCGTCGAGTCGGCGCTCGAGCGGCGTCTGTCGGCCGAGATCATGGGCGATGGGGCCAAGCCGAAGATCCGGACGCTGGCGGCCGGGGACACGCTGGTCAGCCAGGGTGAGCCGGGGACGGCGGTCTATCTGATCCTCGATGGCATGTTCGTCGTGGAGGTCGACGGCCAGGAGGTTGCCGAGATCGGGCCCGGGGCGGTGGTGGGGGAGCGGGCTGCGCTGGAGGGCGGCGTCCGGACGGCGACGCTCCGGGCGACCACCCGGGCACGGGTGGCGGAGACCTCGGCCGATCAGCTCGACCGGCTCGGCCTCGATGCGCTGGCGACCACGCACCACCGAGAGGAACAGCCGGTCTGATAGCTCGCCGTTAGGCACCTGCAAGGTCAGCCGACGGGGGCATATGTGGTGGTTCGGCAGGCCGCGAGACGATTCGGGCGTTCCACGCACTACGAGGCCCCGACGGCAAAGGACGGTACTCATGGCCACCCTCGACGCCCAGGATCGCGACAAGCTCCGTTCCAGCCAGTTCGCCTACGTCGATAAGGAAGGCGGGGAGCACCTGCCGCTCAACGACGAGTCCCACGTCCGGAATGCGATGGCGCGGTTCAACCAGACCGAGTTCGAGAGCCAGGCCGCCAAGGAGCGGGCCCGCAAGAAGATCCTGGCCGCCGCCAAGCGGTACGACATCGAGGTCGACCAGGACGCCAACATCTCGAAGCCCACGCGGTCACTTCGAGCGGCCAGCACGAAGCGTGGCCCGCGAGGCGGCCGGAAGAAGGCCGACTGAACGCCCAAATGGCTAGAGGTCCATGTACGAACCGGAGTGGTACGCATCCTCGGTGCGCTTGCCGCCGGCGAGCTGTGGGAACGAATCGACGTCCGGACCGCGATGGTGGTCACGGTCGTGGCGATGACCCTCGCCGGGCTCATCCTGGCGGCCTACCGGGGTGAGCCGGCGTCCCGATCCATCGGCTGAACCACGCTCCGGTGCCCGCGAAGGTGCGTGATCCCGGCGGGTGACAGGTAGACGACCGCGACGCGGCCCGGCTGCCAGTGCCGCTCGATGAGGCCCCGGTCGGTGGCCTCCTCCCAGACCGGGAGCCGCGGGCAGGAGGTTCGCCAGGCTGCGAGCGTCTCGGCGTAGGGCCGCTGACCCGGGCCGATCCACTCGAGGAGGTCGAGGATCAGGTCATCGACAATCTCGGACATCGTGCCGACAGGTTAGTGCGCGGCTACGCCGATCGGTTCGGCCGATCGTCTCGCGCCCCTCAAGCGTGTGGCGCCCTACGGGTGGCTACTCGACCGGAGCGCCGCTGACCCGGTAGGTGACCGTCGCTGCGATCACGCCCATGTCCGTCCCGAACCCGTAGATCGAGCAGACCGCGGTGTAGACGTACTGGAGGTTGCTCACGGTCGGCGAGCTGACCGATGGCGCTTCGAGCATCCAGTCGCCGGCGGGATTGTCGATGGCGCTGGCGGGCGCGGTCGAGATATGGACGAAGCCTGCGGACGCCCGGCTGTGCCGATCGAGTGCGCACTGCGCGTATTCGGTGGTGCTCGCGTCGTGGATCACCGCCGTGAAGCCGAGGATTGTCGCGCCATCGGGGAGGTGGTACTGGCACCGGAAGTGCCCCGGCGCCGCCTTGACGTAGACCGAGTTGGAGTCGGTGCCGTAGGCGTACGACGAGTCGGTCGGCAGCATCGAGCTGCCGGCACAGGTCTGCTGGCCGGTGGTCGGGACATCGCTCCGAACGAACTGGCTCGCCTGGAGGCCGTCGACCTTGTCCGCGTTGACGACCGGCGTCTTGCCCGGGCCCAGCGCTCCGAGGCGGTTCAGGAACGCGGCCATCTGCTCACGCGTGACGAAGTCCTTCGGGCAGTACTTGGTGGTCGCACAGCCCGTCGTGACGCCTTTGGCGGCGATGGCATCGATGTCGGCATGAAATGTGTTCGACGTCGGGACGTCCGTGAACCGGTGGGACGCAAGCACTCCGAGCGGGAACGACACCGCGGCGGTCATGACGATGGCGACGAGCGGCAGCTGGCGGCGGCTGACGTGGCGACGCACGGGATCCTCCCCATGGGCGAGCGGCGCCGACGCCGAAAATCAGCGAGCCCGGGCGTCCGCCGGTCCAAGGCGAATCGTCCGGCGGGCGTCAAGCGGTCAGCCGACGGGAACCCAGGTCGTCGTGACGTTGTTCACAAAGAGGATCCCGCCCGGCTGGCTGAAATTGATCTCGAGCGTCAGGTGGACGCCGCCGGTCTTCGCGTCGGGCGTAGGGTCGGTGAGCGTGTAGCAGTTGTCAGTGTTCGTCGACCGGTCGGTCGTGTCCACGATCCGATGGACGTGGCTCCCCGGCGACACCGACTGCGACACCGTCGTGTCCAGGACGGAGCTGTTGGCGCCACCGATGCAGATCTGGATCGTCGACAGGCCGTAGGCCGTCCCGCCGATCGAGTTCGGCGCGTCGATGGCCATGATCGCGAAGCCGGTGCCCGAGGTCGTCTTCGAGATCGTGTCGACGTCATACGAGTGGATCGTGGTCACCTCGTCGTTGCCCAGCGGGAACCACGGACCCTGCTCGCTGATGACCACGTCGCCGGCGGCGAGGACCTCGTCGATGCCGTCGACCTTGTCGGCGTTGACCACCGGTGTCTTGCCGGGGCCGAGTGCTCCAAGCCGGTTGAGGAAGGCGGCCATCTGCTCGCGGGTGACGAAGTCCTTGGGGCAGTACTTGCCGGCGGCGCAACCGGTGGTGACGCCGGCGTCGGCGATGGCGTCAATGTCGGCGTGGAAGGTGTTCGTATTCGGGACATCCGTGAACTGGTGACTGGCGATGACACCGAGCGGGAAGGCGACGATGGCCGTCAGGGCGACGGCGACGAGCGGCAGGCGGCGGCGGACGACGCGGCGCATTGAGACCCTCCACGCGATCGGGCGCCGCTCGCCCAACGGGCTCGCCTCCAACGCCGATCAGCGTGGTCCGATCGTACGCGTTCGACCGCACTCAAGGTGCGGGTACCGGCGTCCAAACCACGGTCACGTTCGAGAACTCCACGTATGCCCCTGCCTGGAAGGCCAGGTCGACCAGGATGGAGGCCGGCCCCTGGGACTCGTCGATACCCGACGTGACCAGCGTTGCGCAGCCCGCGGAGGTCAGGTCCCTGTCGGTGCCGTCCAGGATCACAAGGCTGCTGTCATTGGAACGCTGTCGTACGACCACCATGTTGGTGATGAAGACGCCGGGTGACGCGAGCCAACAGGCCTCGACCGAGTCGATGCCGTAGGCCCGACCACCGATGACCTCTGGCGAGGCCAGCCCCTCATGCACGCTTCGGGCGCCTGCGCCGGCTGAGGTGACGCGGGTCCCTCCTGCGAAGTACATGAACGTGACCGGCGAATTCGCACTGGGCAGCCATCCTGGCGCGACGGACATGACCACGTCGTCGGCGGCAAGGACCTCGTCGATGCCGTCGACCTTGTCGGCGTTGACGACCGGCGTCTTGCCTGGGCCGAGTGCTCCAAGCCGGTTGAGGAAGGCGGCCATCTGCTCGCGGGTGACGAAGTCCTTGGGGCAGTACTTGCCGGCGGCGCAACCGGTGGTGACGCCGGCGTCGGCGATGGCGTCAATGTCGGCGTGGAAGGTGTTCGTATTCGGGACATCCGTGAACTGGTGACTGGCGATGACACCGAGCGGGAAGGCGACGATGGCCGTCAGGGCGACGGCGATGAGCGGCAGGCGGCGGACGGCGCGGCGCATAAGACCCTCCACCCGACCGGGCCGGACGCCTGGGACGTCGAGCTGGCGGCGCCGATCGGTTCGGGAGATCGTCTCGTAGGCGTCAATCCCGCAAGTCGCGTGGTTCCGGTTTCGCCAGTCGTAAGGTCCGTGGCCTAGCGGAGCGGGTACTCGATGACCGTCGATGGCGTCCAGGCGCGGAGATGCAGGTCCAGCGCAAGAGCGTCGTCCGGCACGTCCAGCTCGGTCGAGAACTCGCCGCCGCCGGGCGGCGTACAGTCCGCCGCACCGCAGTCGAGGACGGCCCGCTGGACCAGGATCTCCCCGGTCGCCGCATCGACCAGCGCGACCTGGACTTCGGTTTCGAGGATCTGGGCTCGGCCCGCGACTCGGACCGGGTCGTTGAGCGTTCCGCCCCAGGCGGGCTCGTCCAGGAAGATCGGCGGCAACTGGTCGAAATAGGCATCCCGGCTCACGAACGGATGGACCGCGCCTTCGTGACCCTCCATCGCGGGCTGTTGCCGGCCCTCGACCCGGAAGGCGACCCGGTCAACGGTGGGGAACTGGGTCAAGGTGTAGGTGACCTGCGCCAGTGTCAGCACGTACTCATCCACGTTCGACTCGTCGACGTCGAGGGGCAAGAAGTCGGCAGACAGGTCGACGGTCGCCGTGCCGCCGGCGATGGCGACGTCCAGCAACCGGGCATCGGGATGGATCATCGTTCCGACCGTGCCGACGACGAGGTTGTGCGCGCGCTCGTCGTCGGTGGGGCCCTCGAGGAGGGCGACCATCGCCGCCCGCGCGACCGCCAACGTCGGATCGATGTCCCGCTGTACGGGCACCAGGACCGGCGGCGAATTGTCGCTGCCCTCGAGAACGAAATAGACCTTGACCGTCTTTGCGCCCGCCGGCGCGGAGGTCGGCGGTGCGGGCGGGGCTGGCGTGACGGTCGCCGGCAGCGTCGGCGACGCCTGCGGCGTCGGGGTGGAGGAGTTCGAGCTCGTGATTCCCGGCGTGGCGGACGGCCCGGGAGCCACCGAGCAGGCCGCGGCCGCGAAAGAAGCCATGACGAGGGCGGCGCATCGGAGTGGCGAGGCAGGTTGCTGGCGGTTCATCGGTCTGTCCCCGAGTCATCCGGCCTCGTCGTCGTTCGCCGGGTCGATCCTCACCTTGACCGATGCACGTCACTGAACCGCCATCGGGACGTAACAACCTGGTCACGCGGCAGAGCGGACTCGGCGAGCCGCTCCTGCCGCCAGGCGCCTCGATCAACCGATGGGCGTCAAGGTCGTCGTGCCCGCGCCGATCCCGACGAAGGACGCGGGCGTGAAGTCGATCGCCAGCTCGAGGACGGCCGACCCGACCAGCACATTCGGCGTCCCATCGGAGATGGTGAAGCAGGCCGCCGGTGACGTCACTCGGTCCGTTGGGCTGGAGAAAACCACGCTGGACGAAGTGGGCGTGTAGTCGGTGACGCTCGTGTCGGTGATGGTGGACCCATTGCCCGTGAAGCAGAGCTCGACGCTCTTGATGCCATACACCTGCCACTCTGCAAGCCGTCCGTCTCTTCGGCGTCTCGGCCGTGCCGGATTGATCCCGGTGCCTCGCGCAGTGCCGAACAAGGCCTGCCCATCCTGAGTGCCATTGACCACGCCGATGTCTCCCGGCGGCACGGCGATCCGCCGGCACTATACGGACCGATCGACCGCTGCGAGGCCCTGCCAGCACCGGATCGGATGGGTCACTAGCGAGGCAGTTGATACCCGCGACACCGTTGTCGCTGGCATGCCGTAGCCGCATCACGGAGCACGGTGACGGTCGACTCGCGCCGCCCGCAGTGCCGCCGACGAACGTACAGGCGGCCTCGACCCCATCGCAGAGGTACCGACCGATGACGCACCAGCAGTCCGAATCGCAGCTACCGCGGGCGATCGCCGCCCGGGCCCGGAGGAGGCTTGCCCTCATCGGCGTAGCGGTGCTGGCCATCGCCGCCTGTACCCCCACTACATCAAGCCCGGCGACAAGCTCGAGTCCCGCCGGGACGTCCGCCCCGAGCGGCGCCGCGGCCTGCATCGACGCATCGACCGCGGCGATCATCCAAGCCCTGACGTTGCCCAACGCCGACGTGGAGACCATCATCACGGAGCAGGGCGACGAACTGGTCGCCGGGCTCCAGAGCTTCACGCCGCCGGCCGACGCGACGACCTGGCGCGACGATCTCGTGGCGGCCATCGAGGATGGCGATGCCGATGCGGTTCAGGAGCAGATCGGGATGATCGGCTCCTCGGTCACCCTCGAGTTCTGTTGAGAGGCGGGCGCACCGGACGAATTCGAACGGGCGGACCTGCAACGCTATCGAACGGCCAACGCCACCAGCGCGACGGCCACCAGCGCGATCGCGACGATGACCGCGATCACCAGCAACCCCGCGAGCTGCGGCGTGATCGCCGTCCCGGGTCGGACCGCCAACGGATCAGGGCCGGGTCCGGGCCGCGGGTCGTCCCACCATGGCGGCGGGGGCGGCCACGGCAGGGGATACCGGATGATCGGCGGGATCTTGATCTTGGGCGGCGGCCACAGCAATCGCCAGCCGAGTCGGTAGACGTAGACGTTCGGCCCGGCGCCCACGACGACGTAGTTGCCGTAGATCGCCGGCCCCAGCGAGAACGTCATCGAGCCGGTATTCGGCAGGTTCGTTGCCTGCCATTTGCACTGCCCGTCGTCGACGTCGAAGGCGTACAGGCCGGCCTTGTCGGTCGAGACGAAGACGACGTCATTGACCACGGCCGGTGAGCTGAGCCCCACCTCGCCGGTCTGGTAGAGCGGCGGGTTGGCGGTCGTGTACCGCGAGATCCCGTCCGAACCGACCGACGTCGGCCAGGCATCGAGCAGCGTGTTCCAATCGACGGCCCGAACGAACGGCGTGCTCGTCACGCTGATGCCCGGACCGCCGTCGAGGGCCATGCCGTTGTAGCCGCCGATGCCGATGAACAGCTTGCCCGTGCCGGGGTCGACGGCGGGTGTGCCGAAGATCCCGTACATGTTCTCGCCGGACCCGCCCGTGGGGACAACGGCGGGCACGCCGGTCCCGCGATTGCCCGGGACGCCGGTCCCGTTGGCCCGTGGCAGCATCTGGCGTTTCGCGACGGGTGCCAGCGTGTCCGGGTTGAGCAGGAAGAACGACCCGTTCTTCGACCCGAACGCGACGACCCGATCATTGCCCCGCCGGACGACCGTCGGTGCGCCCGGCACATCGATGTCGTAGTCGCCCGGCCAGTAGCTGTCGTCCGGCGTCGGCTGGAAGAAGGCCTTGAAGGCGCCGGTCGTGGCGTCGAGCGAGATCAGGCCGCTGCCGTAAAGATCGTCCGGCTGTGCGGTCCCGGTGTGGGGCGCGCCGGTGTTGTACTCGGAATTGCCCGTGCCCACGTAGATCCGATCGAGGACGCGGTCGTAGGCACACGACGACCAGACCGCGCTGCCCGTCTCCGGTGCGTTGGACGTCACCGAGTAGCCCGCCAAGCCAGCCCACCACGCCGCGACGGAGCTCGGGATGACGTTCGGAGCGTTGTTGCCGGCGCCGCTGAACTTCGAGGTGCAGAACAGCCAGTTCACCCGGCCCGTGTCGGCGTCGAGGCAGTACACGAAGCCGTAGGTGTTCGGGTCCTCGCCCTCGCCACAGCCCACGTAGACCCGGTCGCCGACAACGAGTGGGCCACTCCACGAATCGGCGTTCGGCTGGTTGACCGGCTGGTTCTTGCCGAAGCTGGCCACGCTCAGGTCGGTCTCCCAGATCGCCGGCGGGTGCGGCGGGCTGGCCGTCATCGTGTCCGTGTCGACGCAGTAGACCTTGCCGTGGACGCCGGTGAAGTAGGCCCGACCGCCGGTCACCGCGGGGCTGCCGCCGACGCCGTTGACCCAGCCATAGAAGGCGATCCCGGACGTCGGGAACTCGCCGAGCTTCGTGCCGGTCACCAGGTCGTACTTGTAGAACGTGCCACCCGAGCCGCCCGTCCGCCCCGATCCGAAGAACACCTCGCCGCCCACGATCGACGGCTTGGTGATCACCGGCCCGTCGGCGGGCAGCGTCTTGTGGTGGATCATCCGTTTGACGTTGAAGCTGGTGATGTCGCTGGGGCCCGATGCTGTGCCGGTGTGGCGGCTGTCGTGCTGGTGCATCCACCAGTTCTTCGACCACAGCCACGGGAACCACGGGAACGGGTGGAGGAGGTCGATGGGCCGCAGGCGATCGATGATCGCCTCGATCGGCCGGATCAGGTCCGGCTCGAGGCCGTCCCAATCGATGTGGTCCGGCGACAGCGGCCACGGCGGCGTGGACAGGGCCGGCTCCGGCGGGAAGAACAGCTGCTCCTCCGGTAGGCCGCCGGCCGGCACGTGCAACCCCTTGAGGCGCTCGCGGAAGGCGTCCAGGGTGCCGCCGCCCGGCAGCGGGTACGCCCAGAGGTGGCCGCCTGTGCCGCGTTCCATGACGTCCGGCCTCGGCAGCCCCGTTCCCGTCTGGAGCTCCAGCTGGGTAAGGAACCGGCGGAGCTCCGCAACGTCCTCCGGCTTGCCCTCGAGCAGCGGGGCGAACGCCGCCAGGCCGTCGTCCCGCTTGCGGCGGCGCTCGCCGCCGTTGCCAAGCCGCCGGTCAACCGCCATCTGCCGCAGCAGGTCCGCGACGAGCGTGTCTCGGGGAAGTCCGATTGGCACGTAGGTCCCTGGCTCCTCGATGGTTGCCCAGCACAGCCCGCTGCCGGCCGTGTAGCCGGAGCGCCAGACCGGCTCGACGGCGCCGTCGGTGACCCGGAACAGGTGGACCGACTCCGGCGCGATGCCGGCGCGGAGCGGCTCCGGGATCGGGACACGGAGGAGGGCCGGCTCCGAAGGAAGCGACTCGACCACGACCCCAACATCCAGGCCGCCGAGCGTCTGATCGGCGATCGGATTGCCGGTGAGCTCGAGCGGCGTTGGCTCAGCCTCGCCCTCGCCGGCGCCGAGCGGGATCAGTTCGGCGGTGCTCCGCCGGGTGGCTTCACGGGCGTTCATTGGCTGTCCCCTCCAGTCGCAGCGATTCCGGTTGGACCGTGGCAATGGGCCGTGGATGGATGGCCCCGGCGAGCGCGGCGGCGACCAGGCTGGCCACGACCGCAGCCCCGAACAGGGCGGTGAAGCCGACGGCGTCGACCAGCGGGCCGAACAGCCCGGCCGCCGCAGCGGCGCCGGCCGTCCCGATGTTCGCCAGGCCCAGGTACCGGCCGGCCTCCGGGGCCGGCGCAAGATCGACGAGCATCGCCCAGTTGGCGACGCCGAACAGGGCTGAGCCGACCGCCATCCCGATCCCGCCCAGGAGCATCTGCGGCTCGGTGCCGGCGACCGCGAGGGTGCCCATCCCGAGCGCGGCGATGACCCCGCCGACGCCCATCAGGACCGGGCGCCGGAACCTATCCGAGAGGAAGCCGGCCGGCAGCGACGCGAGGGCCGTGGCCAGGGCGAGCACCGCCAGGATGCCGCTCGCCGCTTCCGCCGCCGGGCCGGCGTCGAGGCCTCGCCGCTCCGCGACGTACCCGACGAAGAACCGCCCGACGGCGTAGATGCCGAGCAGGAACGCGAACCGGGCGGCCACCGCGACAGCGAACGCACGATCGCGGTCGACGTCGATGCGGAACGTCTGCCGGAGCGTCCATCGGGCGGTTGGAGATGACGTGGGTCAGAGGTTTCGCGCGTGCGCGCGAGCAGGAGCGTCACGGCGCCGAACAGGACGGCGATCGTCACGGCGAGAGCGGCCAGGGCCGGCCGAACGTCGCCCTCGGCCATCAGCGAGCCGAGAACCGCGAAGCCGAGGCTGGCGCCGAGGAGGTCCGCGAGCCCCTTGAGCCCGGAGGCCCGGCCGCGCTGCTGCCGTGGCACGAGGTCCGCCATCAGCGCCTGCTGTGGTGCCTGTGCCGCGCCGAGCGCGACGCTCAGGACCAGGAAGGCCAAGCCGATCGTGAGCGGCTGGTCGGCGACCGCGATGGCTCCGAGGGCCGCGATCACCATCGCCACCCCGATGCCCAGGAAGGTCTTGCGGCCGATCGCTGGTCGGAGACGATCGGACAGATCGCCGATGAGTGGCTGGGCAAGCATCCCCGCCAGCAGCCCGACGAGCGTGATCATCCCCAGCGCGCCTGCCGTCCCCTCCGTCCCGTTCGCGCCGAGGCGAACCGGCAGGACCAGCGTTGCCACGCCGTCGGAGACCGCGCTGAGGGCGATCCACAGGAGGCTCGTGCCGACCAGGATCCGGGCGCTGGCCGTCACGAAGCGATCTCCGCGAAGGCCAGCAGCGCGGCGATCGAGAGCAGCACACCGCCCAGCTGGTGGGACCTTGGGCCGGCGAAGCGGCTGACGGCCGAGCCGGCGACAAAGCCGGTCAGGCACAGCAATGCGGCGGTCGTGCCGGCGATCGGGATCGTCGGCAGCGGCGGGTAGCCGATCGCGACGAGCGCGGCACCGGCGGCCAGGTTGTCGAAACCGAGCAGGATCGGGACACCACAGATGAGGCGTGCGTCCGCGAAGGCACTGACGCCGTCGTCGGCGTCCCGATCGATGAAGGCGAGGCCGGCCATCGCCACCAGGACCACGATGCCGATCACCGTCGCGACGCTGGTGAGCGCGACAGGGAGCATCGCGCCGACCGAGGCGCCCACGATCAGGGCGAGGGCATCGGCCATGAGGAGCGCGAGGAGCCACCGCACCCGGGTGGTGCTGGGAGCGACCACGCCGATCGCGGCGCTCGCCCGCATGTTGTCCAGCCCGATCGCCGTGCCAACGGCGACGGCAGCAACCACGACTTCGCCCATTCCCACTTTCCCGTCGCGCGCTCCCGCTGGGTCTACCAGTCAGGCGTCTCCGGAGCGTCTCGAACGGCTGGCCGTCGTGGACGACGTCGCCGGTCGGTGACGCGCTCCAACCGTCTCAGGCGCAGACTTCGCCGTCGAACTCCGGGGTGCGCAGGATTGACTGGTACACGCCCGCGTCCGCGTTCCAGGTGAGATACCTCGCCTGGTAGCCGGCCTTCTGCACGGGCGTGCTGGTCACGTAGCGCTTCTCGCCATTGGCCATCGATTCGCCGTTGACCGCCCACTCCCAGTTGTTGCCCGAGACGTAGCCCGAATCGGGCGTGGCGTCGCTCGGGTAGAGGCCGATCCAGTCGTACTTATTGGGACTGGCGATCTGCCAGAACTGGGCGAACCAGCCATTGGGGCCGGGGCCGAGGGCGAGGGAGACGGCGGAAGCTGCGGTCATCGGGCCGACGTCGCTCGGGTCAGCCCCGGCGAGGGCTTCGGCGACCGTCGCGGGGTCGTCGCGCGTGATCATCTGGGGAACCTCCGCGTTCATCGCTTGGCCGGCAGGTTGCTGACCGCCAGCCGGTAGGTGAGCCACAGCGTGCTGTCCGGGTAGTCCATCGGGACCCAGCCGAGCCGGCTTCCGGTGGGCGCACCGGTCACCGACGTGTACAGCTTGGGGTTGACCGCGACGGCCATCCCGTACGGGTTGTACCAACCGACCGCCGAGGAGAAGTTCAGGAAAATGTCGGTGGGCTTGCCCTTCTCCGCCATCGTCAGCATGTCGCCGACGGCCTGGGCCTTGGCCGCGACGTCGGACGTGTCGTAGAAGTCCTGCACGTGCCCGGTCACGGATTGGGCCGGATCGACGCGGCTCCGATAGGAGATCGTGGCGTTCTTGGCGTTGTCACTCCAGCCGTTCGAGAAATCCAGGCCGAGTCCCTTCGGGAAGCCCCCCGCGGGAAGCCCGAAGCGACGAACCAGAACGATCTTGCCCTGGGCCTGCTGGACCGTCGGTACGAGATCGCTGACCCAGTAGCGCGATGGATTGGCATCGATGTAGCGGCTCTTCAGGACGTTGGCGAAATCGTCCGACGCCGTCCCCTCGTTCTTGATCGACATCACCACCGTTTCCATGGGGTTGGCGACGAGGAACGCGTCGATCCACCCAAGGACGTCGTCGAAGGACAGCAGCAGGTACACCGAGCCGTGATACAGGTACAGGGCACCAGACGAGAGCCCGAGCCGGATGTCGAGGAACCGGACGCCAGCCCGCAGCTGATCGCCGATGGACAGGGTTTGGGTGTTGGTCGCCGGCAGGTACATGCCCCAGGCCGCGCTGTCGTGGGTGCCCGGCAAGCTGATCTGGGACAGGGGCTTCGTCGTGTCGACGATGCGCGACATCCAGTTGCGCATGTCGTAGCTGTTGGCCTGGACCCGGTCCGGGAACGGCGAGGTCCGGAGCAGCGCCTTGTAGGCGCCGGCCCCTTTGTCCCAGCGCAGGTAGCGAGCCTGGTAGCCGGGCTCGATGGCCCACGACGTGTCGTACGAGCTCGCGCTCTTGGCCCATTGCCAGCCGCTGGTGAGGTAGGCGGTATCGGCGTCCGAGGGCGACAGGAAGAGGCCCACCCAGTCGTAGTCGTCGGGGGAGGCGCTGGCCCAGGTGAGCTGGGCATAGCCCCGGTCGGTCGTGGTCAGGCAGACCTCGATGTCCTCGGCCGGCGCGCCATGATTCGGTGGTGCGCCGGGGTCGGCCTGGATGGGTTTCGGGACGTGCGATTCAGGCGGTGGCTGGGGCAGCGATTCGTCCATTGGGTCCCCTCCTCGCACCGGCGCTACCTGGTGGCAGCGGCGCAGTCGAGGAGAGTGTGAACGTTGCCCGTCTCGGTACCGTCTCGCCTGCAGGCGCAGGCTGGATCGTTGCCCAATCCGAGCACGTGGCACTGAGCCGAGTACAGCGTCCCGTTGTTGTCGACGACCTCGGGCAGGTTTGTCCGTCGTCGGAGGCTGGACGGCGGCTACATCTCAATCGCAGGCATCCAGGCGTTCCACCGGCCGGTGACCGTGAGTTGGGTCTTCCTCCGGACGTGCCACCCGTCATACCCTTTGCGATGCCGGGGTCGGCGCGGTCGCGAGGGGGCCGGAGGTGGGGCAATGGTCGAGAGCGTCCCGGGCGGCGTCGTGGACTCGCGTGAGGCGCGCCTCGAGTGGGTGCTGCGCCGCTTGGTGGACCTGGGTGTCCGGGTGGAGGCGCGTCCATCGGCGGACACGGCCATCGTTGCCTTCGGCAAGCCGATGTCGACCCAGATGCACTTCCTCCACGCGTTCCTCACCCTGATCACCATCTTCGTCTGGTCGGTCGTCTGGATCGCGTTGTGGAAGGGCTCTGCGATCCGCCGCCGACTCCTCGAGGTCGACGACAAGGGCCTCGTCGAGGCGACCGAGTACCGGCTACCGGACCCGAACAAGCCGGCCGGTGACGCGATGCCGCGGAAGGGCAAAGTCGTCAGCAAGACGGGCGCCCTGGCGATCGAGGCCGGCAAGACGCGGGTCAGCTTCGACCCGGGCCTGCCGCTCTATCGACTCTCGAGGGTGGCGTGCGGCTTCATCGGCTCCGCCGCTCCGGTTGTCGGCGTCGGGTACGTCCTCATCCGGCAGAAGTACAACTGGGTGGAGGCGCAGTTCACCGGGCCGGCGCCCGCGGACGCCGTCCTCCGGTGGTTCGTGCTGAACTGAGCCGCTACGGGCCGCTGCTCCCACACCTCCCGCACCTCCACCACACTGGCCGAATGCCTCGTCGTCGACTCCTGAGCGCGCTCCAGTTCTTTCCGCGTGGCGGGTCGTCGCATGTCGCCCGCGCGCTCGCGCGGGAGCTTCCTTCGCATGGCTGGGACGTCACGGTCCTGTCGGGCTCGCGGCGGGACCTCGATGGTGTCGGGGACGCGACGCGCTTCTACGCGGGCCTCGACGTCTATCCGGTGTCATTCGACGAGGCGCTCGCTTCTGCTCGACCCGCTTCATCCGCCGCCGGGTGTCGCGCCGATCCAGCCGTCGTATGAGGATCGCCCCGGCGCTCCGGACCGGGTGTTCGCCATGCTCGACGACGACGCCTACGAGCGTCAGGTGAGCGGCTTGGGCGCGCGCCCTGACCACCGTCGGCGCCGCCGGATTCGACGCGCTGCACCTGCACCATCTGACGCCGATCCACGAGGCGGCGAGGCGAGTCGCGCCAGCCGTCCCGGTCATCGGGCATCTCCACGGCACCGAGCTCCTGATGCTCGAGGCGATCGCAGCCGGCCCACCGCCCAGCTGGACGCACGCCGAGGCCTGGGTCGAGCGAATGCGCCGCTGGGCGCACGGGTGCGAGCGACTCGTCCTCGTCTCCCCATCAGAGATCCCGCGCGCTCAGCGGGTGCTCGGCCTGGATCCGGACCGGCTGGTCGTGCTGCCCAATGGGTTCGATCCGCGCGTCTTTGTTCGGCGCGACGTCGATCGCGCGTCGCTCTTCCGCGATGCGCTCGTCGAAGCGCCGCGCGGCTGGTCTGCGGGCCAGGAGGCCGGAAGCGTCCGCTACCTGCCCGAGGACGTTTCGACACTCGTCGACGGCGTGGTGGTGCTCACCGTCAGCCGCTTCACTGCGGTCAAGCGGCTGCCGCTGCTCATCGAGGCCTTCGCGCAGGCCCGCGATCGCGCGCGGACGCCCACCGGCCTGGTGATCGTCGGTGGCCACCCGGGCGAGTGGGAAGGAGAGCACCCTGCCGACACGATCGCCCGACTCGGCGTGCGCGGCGTCTTCCTGGCCGGCTGGCGCGACCACGCCGAGGTCTCAGCATTCCTATCGGCCGCCGACGTGTTCGCCCTGGCCTCCGTGCGCGAGCAGTTCGGGCTGGTGCTCGTCGAGGCGATGGCCTGCGAGATGGCGGTGGTCGCGGTCGACCGCTTCGGGCCTGGCGAGATCGTCGACGACGGCGAAACCGGCTGGCTCGTGGAGCCCGACGATGTCGGGGGCCTCGCCGCCGCGCTGCTCCACGCAGTCGACGATCCCGCCGAGCGGGCGCGCCGCGGCGCCCGTGCGCGCGCTGTCGCCGTTGAGCGCTACGGCTGGCCGAAGCTCGCCGAGCGCCTTGCCGGCGTGTTGGATGCCGCTGTGATCGGCACACCAAGGCAGTAACCGCAACGGTGGGGTACGCCTGGTAGGGACAGGTCAGGCGCCCTCAATCTCGCGATCGAACTGGTCGACGCGCGCCCCGGAGATGCCGGTGATCTCGCGTACGTCCCTGGTCGAAAGGCGGAGTTGACGGAGCTTCGCGGCGGCTGTGCGCGTCGATTGGGCCACGTCGGCACGGAGCCGCTCGGCCTGGGCACGTTCCGTACAGAGCCGGTCGACCTGGTGGGCTACCTCCAACGGCTCGCAAGTCGTCGATGATCTCGACCCTCGCCGCGAACGGCGGAGGCCGGCAGAACCGCAGCGAACCGTGAGCAGAAGCGGGCGTGCGGAGAAACGGAACAAGACGGCCGACTTCGGGGCCCATAACAACAGCGGAGAAATGGAACGAGACGGCCGATTTCGGCGCCCTATCAATCAAGAGGGGGCAACGCCCATCGACTGGGCCGCCAGTCGAGCGAGCAGCGCCCTCCAGAGATAGCCGGGTCCCCTGAGGCACGCAGGAGGTGATCAACCGTGGCAGACATGCGAGTGGCGCAAAGCCTGACGCAGCGCCGACTACGCTCCGCGGCCCTCCTGGCCGTCGTCCTCCTGGCCGATCTCCTCGGGACCGGTCGCGCCGCGTCCGGGGCCTCGATCCTCGTCGCCCGCGACGACCGTCTCATCATCGACGAGAACGGTTCGCGGGCGTTCGACCCACTCGCGAACGACGATGGAGACCTCGTCCCGTCGTCCGTGACGGTCACGGGCACGCCGATCCACGGGACGGCAATCGCGGGTGCCGGCGGCGACATCACGTATACGCCACACGCGCACTACAACGGCGATGACCAGTTCGCCTACCAGGTCTGCGATACGACCTCGGCCTGCGACACGGCGGTCGTCCGGGTCGGCGTCCAGTTCGGAGGGCCGTACCGCTTGCTGACCGTCCGAAACGGGACCACCTCCTGCTGCTGGCCGGTCGAGTTACAGCGGCCCGACGGCCTCGGCCCCCGCGAACAGATCCCCCTGGCGTTCGGGAGGGACGCCGAGATCTCGCCGGACGGCGCCTGGATCGCGGTGGCCCGCGGCGGGGTCCTCGACATCCAGAATCTGGCCGACCCGACGGTGCGCCACGTTGCGCAGTTTCCGGGCACGCTCGCATCCCCGTCCTGGGCTCCAAACGGCCACGCCGTCGTCGTTGCCGTCGAGGACGACAGCACGATCTACACGGTGTCCATGCCCAGCCTGCCGAACCAGACGCCGTCGATCGAGCGCATGGAATACGAGGTCGACGACGGAGCCGGAGGAAAGGTCCACGTCCCCGTCCTCGGCCTGGATCCCGCGTGGGGCCTGGGTGGCATCGCCATCTGGTCGTGGTTCGAATACATCACGCCCACGAACACCGTTCCCCGATACGGGATCTCCAGGTTCCAGCCGCTCGAGAAGCCGTTCCACGTGGCCCCGGGGGACCTCAAGTATCCGGCCTGGACACCCGACGGCCGCCTCACCACGGGATGCTCCGAAGGCTTGTGCCTTGTCGTCAACGACCGCACCCAGACGATCGCCAACCTCCCCGGCATGGCACAGCAAATCGCCTGGTCGCCCGATGGCGCCAAAGTCGCCTTCCAGCTGTGCAATCCGCTCAGCGGATGTTCTCTATCAGGACCGGCGATGGTCATGAACGCGGACGGCTCAGGACAACATCGGATCGATCGAACCGGGCCGGCAGTCCTCCCGTCGTGGGATACGCGGCAGGCGCCGCCCGTCGTCGATCCGTCGGGCCTCGGTGGCCGGCTGACCTACACCCGCGTGGATCGTTCGGGCGCAAACCTCTACACGGTGGATGCCGTGAAACCCGACGCCAGTGGTCTTCGACACGTCGTGACTGGCGACCCGGCCGACATCCGCAACCCGCAGCATGCGACGCCCTCGCCGGACGGGCGACGCCTCGCGGTCATGCTTCCGGACCCACTCTCGCAGAACTACGCCCTCACGGTGATGGATGCCGACGGGACCAATCGGCAGCGTGTGCGAGGCAACCTGCGAACCCAGCCGGCGTGGTCTCCAGACGGCACGGAGATCGCATTTACCGGGCAGGTCTGCAACCCAACCTGCACCATCGGACTGCACGCCGTGCGGCCGGACGGGACGGGGCTGCGGACCATCGCCCCGAACCTCGACGCCAGCTTCCCCACATGGTCGGCCGATGGTCGTCACCTGGCGTTCCAGGTCTCAGATGGCCACCTCGCCAGGGTCTGGACCGTGCCGAGCGATGCATCCGAGCCGGCGACCCCCCTGATGGGCATGCCGGACGACGGGGCGCTCCATCCGGCCTTGTCGTCAAACGACGAGCTGGCCTGGGATCGGGTGAAGATCTTCGTTGCCAGGATACGGTGGGAACCGACGCCGGTAGCCGAGATGATCCGACAAGCCACCTTCGATACGTTGATCGAGACCCAACACTCGGACCAGTTCCCGGCCTGGTCACCTGACGGTGCGGCAATCGCATACAGCAGACTCGACGACATCCAGGGAACGCCCACCAGGTATCGGATCTACGTCGTGGCGGCCGACGGCTCCAACGACCGGCGCGTCACGTTCGACGACGTGGCCGATCATCTGCACGCCCGGTGGGCCGTCGCACCGGCTGCCAACCCGGCGCCGACGATCGTCGGCCTGAGCCCGGCCTCGGGTCCGACCGCCGGCGGGACGGCGGTCACCATCGGCGGCACCAACTTCGGCGGCCCGGGTACGACCGTGACCTTCGGCGGCGTCGACGCCCCGGTCACCGGTGGCAGCTCGACCGAGCTCCAGGTCACCGCCCCGGCCCACGCCGCGGGCTCGGTCGACGTCGTCGTCCGCAACGCCGACGGGGGGACGGCCACCGCCTCGGCGGCCTACACCTACACGGCTGCCAACCCGGCGCCGACGATCGTCGGCCTGAGCCCGGCCTCGGGTCCGACCGCCGGCGGGACGGCGGTCACCATCGGCGGCACCAACTTCGGCGGCCCGGGTACGACCGTGACCTTCGGCGGCGTCGACGCCCCGGTCACCGGTGGCAGCTCGACCGAGCTCCAGGTCACCGCCCCGGCCCACGCCGCGGGCTCGGTCGACGTCGTCGTCCGCAACGCCGACGGGGGGACCGCCACCGCCTCGGCGGCCTACACCTACACGGCTGCCAACCCGGCGCCGACGATCGTCGGCCTGAGCCCGGCCTCGGGTCCGACCGCCGGCGGGACGGCGGTCACCATCGGCGGCACCAACTTCGGCGGCCCGGGTACGACCGTGACCTTCGGCGGCGTCGACGCCCCGGTCACCGGTGGCAGCTCGACCGAGCTCCAGGTCACCGCCCCGGCCCACGCCGCGGGCTCGGTCGACGTCGTCGTCCGCAACGCCGACGGCGAGACGGCCACCGCCTCGGCGGCCTACACCTACACGGCTGCCAACCCGGCGCCGACGATCAAGACCATCAAGCCGACGAGCGCGCCGACGACCGGTGGCAAGCGGGTGACGATCACCGGCACCGGGTTCGCCTCCGGCCTGCAGGTCCTGTTCGGCGGCGTTGCGGGGACGAGCGTGGTCCTCAAAGGTTCGACGAGCCTCACCGTGATGGCCCCGGCGCACGCCGCTGGAACCGTCGACATCGTCGTTCGTAACCCGGACGGCCGTTCGGCGACGGCCGCCGGCGCGTTCCGATATACCGCGAGGAAGCCGTAGAGACCTGTGCTTCGATTGAACGTTTCTGGTCCAGCGGCCACTCATTGGGAGTGATCGCGGGAGGCCAGAGCGACGCCTCGCCCCGAAACCGACAAGGAGACCGTGTGAACACCTCAAGCCGTCGTCGATGGCTCACCCTCGCGGTGACCCTCGTTGCTCTCCTGGCACCGGCCCCTGTTTCGGCCGGGGACGTCGATCCGGCGACCCTCAACCCGCCGCCGCCCGACTTCTTCAACGCCGAATGCGAGCGGACCGGCGAGCACATCACCTGCACGCTCGCCTTTGCCGATCCGGCGATCATCGACGAACCGAGCGGCATCTTCTGTGACGGCACGGAGCTGCTGGTGACGCAGGATCGATCGGTCGTCGGCAAGCGCTACTACTCGGCTGAAGGCGACCTCCTGCGCCGCCACTTTCGCGAAGCGTTCAGCGGCTCGTTCAGTAACCCGGACACCGGCAAGTCGGTGACGTGGGTAGCTCACAACACGCTGAGCCACAAGCTCGGCACACCGGGCGACATCGGCACCGGCCAGACCCAGGTGACCGGCCAGCAGATCCGGATCAGCCGTCCTGGCGGTGGCTCCGTGCTGATCGATGCCGGGCGGATCCTGATCGACGAGTCGACGTTTGAACTAATCGACTGGAGTGGTCCGAAGCACTTCGACGACTACTTCGTCCGTGGCGACACCGAGGCCCTTGCCCCGCTCTGCGACGCGTTGGCCTGATCCCGCAGATCGCTGCAGTACCGAAGGCCACCCAGCCCGCTCGGGTTGGGTGGCCGCATCATGCCGGGCCTCGATCAACCGATCGGCGTCGAGGTCGTGGTGACGGCACCGATCCCGACGAAGGAGGCGGGCGTGAAGTCGATCGCCAGCTCGAGCACGGCCGACCCGACCAGCACATTCGGCGTCCCATCGAGACGGTGAAGCAGGCCGCCGGTGACGTCACACGGTCCGTCGGGCTAAAGAAAACCACGCTGGACGAGGTGCGGGTGTAGCCGCAACGCTGGTCCCTCGTGCTCGGTCAGAGCCTCCGCGCAGGCTCAGCGAGAAACGAGACGGTAGCCGGTGCCCCGAACCGTCTCGATTACCTCGCTGGCGCCACCCAGCTTCGCCCGCAGCCGCTTGACGACCACGTCGACGACGTTGGAGCCGACGTCCGACTCATAGCCCCACACGGCGTCGAGCAGCGTCGCCCGCGAGACGGTCTTGCCGTCGTGCTCCTGGAGGCAGTGCAGGACGCCGAACTCGAGCGGCGTGAGGCCCACCGTACGGCCGCCGACGTTGACCTCCCGGCTGTCCGCGTCGACCGCCACGTCCGGCTCGAGGCCAAGCTCCGTCGCGACGAGGCCGGCCAGCCAGCCATCGACCGAATCGGGCCCGAAGTCGAGGACCACGCTGGTGAACGTTCGCGAGCCGATCGCCGCCACGCCGTCCTCCGGGCCGACCGGCCGGAAGCCGAGGCGGAGGACGATCGGCAGGTACAGCGACGGGTCCTCGACGACGGTGTAGATCCGGCGGAGGTTGGGCCGCAGCTCCATGTACGTCCGCTTGACGTCGAGCCACGACGCGGCCTGCGAGCTGCTGGGCCGCTCGCCATGCTCGATGTCCAGCCAGCGGCGGAAGCCGAGGACCTGCTGTCCGGCCGGTGGCGGGTTGCGCTGGAGGTGGTTGCGCCAGCCCGTGGTCACCGGGTCGTCGACCGCCGATGACAACAGCTGCCGGCCGTCGAGGAGGCACGAGAAGGCAACCGTGATCCCGTCGCGGTCGCGGATGGCGAAGAACGCCGATGGCGCGGCCCGGTACCAGTCGAGCATCGCCCGGGCCGCCTCGTCGCCGTCGTGGCGGCGGGTGATCAGCTCGATCGAGGCGGCGTCTTCGAACGTCGCGGGCTCGACCGCCAGCGGCTGGGCGCCGCTCGGGAAGAACGCCTCGCGGACGACCGGGTTCTCGATGAGATAGAGCATGTCCGCCGTGTAGCGCCACAGCTCCGCTGCCGGCGCCTCGCGGACCTCGTTGCGCAGCTGGCGCCAGGCGGCCCGCCGGTACTGCCGGTGGCGCGTCGGGTCGGTCGAGCGGAGATAGCCGGCGAGCGAGGTCTGGACGGCATCGTGGAGTCCCAGCCCGTCCTGGCGGGTCTCGACGAAGGGCAGCGTCCGCAGCCGATCGAAGGCGTCCTGCGGCGCCACGTCCGGCAGCATCGCGCCGAGGAGCGAGGCCGTCGTCCGGCGAACGACCGAGGCGGCGACCAGCGCGTCGCGGGTGATCGGGTCCGGCACGTCCGCCAGGAAGATCCGAGTCAGCTCGTCGAGGACGGCAGAGGCCGCGACATCCTCGATGCCGAGATCCGGGCGCGCAGCGGCCGCGGCCGCGGCGAGGGTGATGGCCAGCGGGTGGCCATGGACGATCCGGTTGAGCCGATTGCCGCGCGTCGGCGGCACGCCCAGCAGCTCGAACAGCCGGACGGCGTCCTCGTGCTCGAGCGGGGCGAGCGGCATCGCCGTCACCGAGCCCGCCAGCTCGGGCGAAATCAGCCACGCCGCCACCGGCGGTTCGCGGCCGGCGAAGACGAGCCGGACGTTGTCCGGCAGGGCCGGGACGAACGCCTGCCGAAGCCAGGTGTCGAGCAGCCGCAGGACCTCGAAGTGGTCGAAGACGAGGATCTGCCGGCCAGGCAGGTCGCCCAGCCGGGCGGCGACGGCCTCGATCGTGGGCTCGCCGGCGCCGACGCCCGTGGCGATGGCATCCAGCACGCCGCGATCGGTGGGCTCAAAGGCCCGGCAATCGAGCTGGAGGACGAACGCCCCCTCGCCGCGCGCTGTCGTGGCGAAGGACTCCAGGAGGGTCGACTTCCCAACGCCCGCGACGCCGTGGACGAAGACCACGAACGGCCGCTCGTCGACGCCGAGCCGGCCAAGGGCGTCGAGTTCCCGCACGCGGCCGACGAGGAGGTCCGTGGCGTGGCGGCGGCCCCGGTCGGAGATGAGGACCGCCATGCGAGAACCCCTCGATCCGATTGCCGACAAGTTGGGCTTCCCCGAGCATTTCGTCAAGCCCGGAATCAGGCGCTGGAACCCACCGCTCGCCGGACGATGCCCAGCTGCTCGGCGATGCCGAGGATGTCCCAGGTCAGCCAGAAGTCGACGATCCGCCCCCCGCTGACCTCGAAGATCGCCGTGCACGCCGACGAGAACAACCGGCCGGTGGGCGCCGCACCCTGGAACGGCCCGGTGTGCGTGCCGGTGGCGATCAGATGGACCGAAACCAGTTGCTGGTCGGCAACGGTCCGGACGACCCGGACGTGGAGGTCGGCGAAGGCCGACCGCATGGCCTCGACCCGACGCCGGAGCGGCATCGAGTCGAGGAGGTCGGGGGCCGACTCGGGTCGGCCCCCGTTGACGACCTCGTCGAGGAAGCGCTCGACGACGGCGACAGGCTCGGTTGTCGGTTGGCGGTCAGTGCTCGGTCCGCGGTTCATCGGCGTCCCGTCTCTTTCGGACCTTGGTGGGCGGATCGGTTTCAGCAGGCCGGGGCTGGCAGGTGGGTGACCGGGCTGCCCGCCGGCACGAAGTAGGCGACGAGGAACTCCGCCGAGGCGGCGGTCCGGTTGACGAACGTATGCGCCTTCTCGGAGTGATAGAAGGCCTTGCCGGCGTCGTACGTCTCGACCGAGCAGCCGCCGCCCGGGGTCGCCGTCGTCACCTCGATGGCGCCGCTGGTCACGATCACGATCGAGGGGCCGGTGTGGCCATGCCAGTCGGTCGTTCCGCCCGCGGCGAGCGAGGCCCGGACCACGAACAGGTCGGAGCCGCTCATCGCGTGTGACGCGCCGAGCTCGCGCACGAGCGTGGCCAGGTCCGCCCGGTCCATCGAGCCGCGATGGGCTGAGAGGGTCGTCAGGCCACTCGAGGTGTGGGTCGCCAGGACGCTGCCGGCCCATACCGCCGCCATCACGATCCCGAGCAAGAAGCCGCGTCTCAGTTTCATCGTCATGTCCTCCGCGTCGGCCGCCGGTGTCGACGGCGCTTGCAGCGACGCTAGGCGTGGACGACGCGGCGGGCGTGAACGCCGGATGACAGTCGGATGACAACGAGATCCGCATCGCCCGGCTGGGCGGGCAGGAGATCGACGGCAACCCGGCCCGCCCGGACGCGGCCGAGTGGACCGACATCGGCGGCCAGTACCTAGGAAGCGACCGCTACGCTGTCTCGCGCCGTCCTGCTCGAGGCATGGGACTACGCGGTACTAGCGAGGGCCGTGCCCCGCCCGCTACCGTAGCGACATGTCGGCTGATAGGGGGCTCCAGTCCAACACAACTCCTGCGCGGCTCTCACGAGTTGTAGAACTCCGAGTAGCCACGCGGACTGCAACGAGCCTCGCCGAGGCGCTGGGCCGCCTTCGGCTCGACGGACTCCAGCCCCGAGGCGCAACCCGCCTCGTGACGCGCGCGGTTCTCGACTGGGCAGAAGGTCTTGGTTGGATGCCGGTCACCGAAATGCCGCTGGCTTTCCTCGAGAACACTGACGAGGCCCCTGGTCGGCAGGGAATCGTGGACGTGTACGTCGCCAGGCAGGGATACAAGACCGATCTGGTGGTCGAGATTGACCGCACCAACAAGGGCTGGAGTGCCCTGAAGCTGGGCCACGCGGTGACCAACGGTCGCTCGGCGATCTGGATTCGGTGGTCCGGGCGAGAGCCGTTAACGGGCTGGGTGCCCGAGGGCGTGGAGGTGATTTACGTTTCTGCCGATCGCCGGCCGCGTGTCGAGCCTGCTGACCGTAAGGACACCCGCCCGGTCGATGCAGCCTCGCGCCTGTCGGGAGCATCTCGTGCACTCCTGGCCGCAGCCTTTCCGGCCGGACCGCCGCCGGACGATCCCGGATGGAGCGACGAGGGCACGATCTGGTCAAGCTACGTGGCAACCCTGGGACCGCGTATGGAATTGGTCATCCGCTGCCGCTTCGGCCACTACGCCGCAAAGCCATTTACGCTGAGCCGGACCTCGGAGGTCGTCGCCGATGAGTTGGGCGTTGATGTGGTCACCCGCGAGCGCATCCGACAGTTGGAGAAGCAGGCACTACGTCGTATTCGCAGAGCGTCCCAGGCACGCGCGAGAAGGGCGCAAATGTTGGCCGGGACGGAAGCGACCAGGTCGCCGAGTCTGGTAGAGCCCGCTGCAAATGCAGCGGCTGAGGCGGATCTCGGGCTCGTCGGCCAAATGGTCCTTGAGATCGCCGCCGCCTCCGGCGCCGACGGCATTCGGGCCTCCCTGGTTGGCCACGTGCTGCGGGGCAGCGACGGGCCTGTGACTCGCGAACTGGTTAGGCGACTCCGTCTGCCGCATGACGGGGTGCTCAAGGGGGTCCCATACCGATCGGTATACGAGACGGTCTTGAACGCTGCAGCTACCCCACCCCTTCGACTTCGAAATGGCCGGATCTTCCTGACGGACCCGGCGTGAGGCTAGCCAATTAGCGCACCTTTCCGAGGTGCCCGCGTACGAACGAAGGTGCTCGGTCCCCGACGCCGCGAGCGTGACTAGCCCCGTTTCCGACCAGGCTCGAGGCGTCTCGCGGACTCCGCCCTGCTAACGTCGCGCGTAATTGGAACTGGAGGATCGGCTCCGACCATGCCCGCCAAGCACTCCTACCCCACGATGGAATTGCTCGCTTACCTGCTCCAGATGATCCACAACCGGGACATGGCGCTACCCGATTTCCAGCGGGACTTCGTCTGGGACCCGGCTATGACCGACGAGCTCATCGAGTCGATAGTCAACAACTTCCCTGCCGGAACACTCCTGCGCGTCAAGAACGGACAGGAGCTTCTGTTCCAGCCGCGTGCGTTCCAGGGCGCGCCGATCCTGGAGGGCGCTCGTCCGGTCTACCTCATCCTTGACGGGTCCACGCCCCGTGCGTGTGGGCCATCTCGAGGAAGCGCGTCGGTCGATGGCCCAAGCGCGCCGCGCCGTGGTAGATGTCCAGCATCGCCGCATTGAAGCGACGTTCCAATTGAGTCAAATCGTCCACCGGCGGTGCCGTTCCTTTTACGGGTAGGGCCGCGAATGCTCTGACTGATACAGCGCGGTGACCTTGCCACCCTGGAATGCGCGTACCTCGGCCCGCACATGCCGGATCACCGAGGTCCAGCACGCCGCAGGCTCCCATCCTCCACCTTGGCCACCGACTCGATGCGCACGAACCGGTCGCCAAACTGCTCGGCGAACGACGCGAGCGCCTGGATCTTCGCCCGTGCGTCAGCAAGATGGTCGCCGTGCGGGTCGACGATCGACGCGCCTAGGGTTCCGTCCGAGCGTCGCGACACGACGATGAAGTCGGGCTGGAGCGACGCCCACTCTCCTCGTCGTTCTGGTAGGCGATCCGGAGCGAGGCCGGCGTGGCGCTGCCCGGGTTCCGATACCAGGCTTCGAACCCATGCCGGGCGAGCTCTGCCTCGACGACCATGCGCTCCCAAGCGTTGAGGTCGACCGGGAACGTCCCATCCGCGTCCGCGAACACGTGGCCGCGGAATCGCGGCAGATCGTCGCCCTTCGCGTCCTTGGTCGCCGCCCGCTCGTTCTGGCGCAGCTGCGACTGTCACGGCCTCTGGCGACGTGGTCTGCTCCTGGACGCGCGTATAGGCGTCGCGCGTGGCGCCGACGGTGTTCAGGATCTGTACCCGGAACTGGTCGAGCCGCTCCTTGACCCAATCGGTCGCGGTCGATCCGATCTTCGCCGCGACCCCGTCCACCCGCAGGAGCGCCGCGCACCGGATGCGAACGGCGTCCCGGTCCGCGCCGGTTCCCGGCGACCAGTCGATGGGCGAACCACGCCTTGCCCACGCCCTCGCGGACGGAATTGATGACCCGCTGGGCGTCGCGAGCCACGTCTCGCGCGTGCGTCGCGACCTGGCCGACGACCGGCCCGTCCCAAGATCCTCCCCGACCGTTGTGATCCGAGACCTCGCGACCGCCGTCGTCAGCAGGTCATCGACGTTGGCCTCGACATCGGCCGTGTGCTCGGCGGCGAGCCCGTCGAGCCGGGCGTTCAGTCGCGTCGTCAGCTCCGCGCCCAGCATTCGCCAGCAGCGGCGCGCCGCCGGCGTCGTCGGCGAGCAGCCGGGCGAGCGTGCGCGCCCGGCGGAGCGGGCTCGCGGTCCGGTCTGGCGTCGGGATGCTTGGCAGTCCCTCGATGAACGTCGAACACGGCCGGATCGAGATCGGACGTTTCGATCGAACACCATCGGCGCGCGCACGACCGTCGCCCCGACGCGGTTCTGGCCGTTGTCGGCGCCCTTGCCTTCCAGCTCGTCCTTGATCGCCGTGAGCGCCTTCTGGTCGAACAGCGGCAGGTAGCAGGTGACCGAGTTGAGCGCGTCATCGGTGGCGATCCGGTGGGCGAGCGGCTGGCGGACCATCCGGCCGATGATCTGGGCGATATGCGTCGCGTCCTTCGCGGGCCGCTCCGAGTACAGGACCTCGGCGCGCGGGCAGTCCCAGCCGGTCGAGATCGCCTCCTTGGCAAGGACCACGCGGATCTCCGTGTCCGTCTGGATTGACTCCGGGTAGACCCAGTCGATCGTCCGTGCGCCGAGCGTCAGCCGCTCGTGCTCGCCCAGAACGTGGGCGATCGCCCGCGGGCCGAGACCCGGCCACTCCGCGTCGATGGTGCCGACGAGTTCGGTCAGCTTGGCGTCGCTCGCCTTGTCCGGTACCTGGACCACGAGTACCGGCAGCACCTCCGGCTCGCCTTCCGACGCCGAGTACGCCGCCCAGCGCTGCTCGAACGACCGCGTCGCCTTGACCGCCTCGCGTAGCAGCGTCGTCGAGAACGTGCCCTTCTCCGCCGGCTGGTCGAGACCGATCTCGTCCTTGATGAGGCCCGACGCCCGAACGCGCTCGATGTCGACAGCGACGTTCGGATAGCCTGTCCGGTCCGTCACCTCGCCCATCGCACTCGTGAACCGCTCGATCGTGGCGGAGATGCCCCATACGATTGGAATCGCGGGGTTGGAGCCCGGCTCGCCGTGGATGAGGCGCGACACGATGGTCTTGCGGTCGGCCGCGCGCTTCATGCCCCGGTGAGCCTCGTCGAGGACCAGGACGAGGTCCGTCGTGTCGCCGCGGATCGTGTTGCGGAGGATGTCCCAGAACGAGAACTCGCGCGCGTTCGTTCCGCTCTGGACCAGGCGGCTAGTCCGCGACAGCTTCTGCGTGTTCAGGAAGAAGACTCGGCCGGGAGCGAGGTCGGCGTCCAGGAACGACTCGTCGACCTCCACGAGGGTGGTCGGGGCCAGCAGCTCCGATGCGTCGAACATCCGGCCTCGTGTCTGCCGGTTGAGCGCCGGATCGTCCGTTATCCAGAGGAACGAGATCCGCGGATCGGCGTCGGTGTCCAGGTCGGTCGAGCCGAAGAGGAGGGCCTCGATGACCGCGGTCGCGATGACGGTCTTGCCGGACCCGGTGATGGCCGATAGGGCGAAGGACGAGCGCTCGCCATCTTCCCGCCAATCCCGGCGGCCCCGTCGGATGCGCTTGAGGACCTCGAGCGCGGCATCGCGCTGGTAGTCGCGGAGCTCGTAGCGCATCAGGCGCGCCCGCGCTCAGGCAGGAACATCGACAGGTACGTGTCGTACAGGCGGACGCGTCCATCGACGTCGGCAGCTCGGCGGCGATGCCAGCGAACACGGTCGGCGAGTAGGTGACGATGAATGCGGTCCGTGCGGTCGCCGGCCGGGCGGACACGAAGCTGCGCCAGCGGTCCTCGTCGAACAGGACGCCGTAGCGGTCGGTCCAGACGTACGGGAGCTCGGCGCCAGCGTCATCGACGCGTCGCGCGATCGGTCCCTGGCCGCCGGCCCGGAGCCACAGCAGCGGCGCGATGTCGTCGAACGCGAGGCCCAGGTCGACGTCGTCGGCGTCGAGATATCGAAGCTCCAGGAACGCGGCGTTCTCCTCGAAGCCGTCGGCCATCGGGAACTCGTCGGTGAACTTGTAGTCGCCCGCGATCGGCGTCCCCGTCCGGCGTCTCGCCCGTGATCGCCGCGGTCACCCTGGGCCGCGTGATGTGCTCGAAGATGCCCAGCGCCTCCCAGTCGGCGTCGCCAGGCCGAAGGCCACGTTGCGCGGAGGTCGCGCGCCTCGTCGGCCGACACCTCGTTGTTCGTGACCATGATGGACTGGCGGCGCCCGCCATCCTGCCGATTCAGCCGCGCGACCGCGTGAGCCGTTGTCCCAGACCCAGCGAAGAAGTCGAGCACAACCGCATCCGGCTTGTCCTTGACGAAGAGACGGAGAGTGTCCTCGACCGCATACAGCGACTTTGGGAAGGGGAAGCGGCGCCCAGGAAGCATCTGCTGCAGCAGAGCCGTACCGTGCTCTGAAGCGTTGTGCGACTGCACGCAGACCATTGCGGTCTTTGGCCTGCCGGTAGCGTCGTCCGCATCGGACCCACGCGAATTCGGGCCACCGTCTGCGTCCGTGCCCGAAGCGATCACGCGACCGCTTGCGATGGCAGCTCGAAGACCCGCTGGCAAATAGAGAATCGCGGCCGTGCCGGTAACGGTTCGAAGCGTCCCGCCTTGATGAGTCCGTGCTGCCAGACGCTCGGCGAACGAGGCCCGATCAGTTGCCATCGACCCTCCGCTCCGTTGGAGCGCAACGGCCACACAGCGATTAGACCCTCAGGCGGGGAGTAGTCGATGCGGATGCAGGTGCGGTGGGGAGTGGCTCTCCGCATCCGACGACAGACCTGGTGGTTGGGTCGACGAAGCACCGGATAGAACTCAGCTTGGGTCTTCCCTGCGTACGAGCCTGTGCCACGCCGTAGCATCGACTCCCAGGTCACCTCGGTGACCTGCTTTCGCCCACCTGCCGGTGCCACGGAGATGCCCTCGACATAGCGAGACGCGACGCTCGCAGCACCGAACATCAAAACGTAGAGGTACTCGTCCACACGCGCGAACTCGTCAGCCCGCGCTGTGCCTTCGCGACTGATCACGGATCGTGACCATCTGGATGCGCGCCGCCGGAAAGGTCTGTTCCAGCAGCAGCCCGAGCCGCAGGTACTCCTTCTCGTCGATCGTGACGATGAGGACCGAGTCGTCGGGATTCAGCAGCTCCTTCGCGAGCTTCAGGCGGCGCTCCATGAACGCGAGCCACTTGCTGTGGCGGTAGGCGTCGGTGTCGTCGACGTAGTCGTTGTTGTACTTCCAGTCGCGGGCGCCGCTGTTGTACGGCGGGTCGATGTAGATGCAGTCGACCTTGCCGGCGTGCGTGAAGCCGCAGCGCCTCGAGCGCGTGGTGGTTCTCGCCCTTGATGACGACGTGGTACGGCTTGTCGCCGCCGCGCTCGATCGACCCAAGGTGCCGGAAGCCAGGAAGTACGGGCTCGCCGAAATCGGAGATCACCACGAGCGAGTCGACGGCTGCCCGCTCCTGCCCACCGAGCCCATGCTCGCTGCGCTGGACGTAGGCTCCGTCGGCGTCTCGAACCTGCACGAGCGTGGCGACCCCATCCTCGATCAGCGATGACCTCGAACGTCGGGCTGTCGTCGTCATCCCGGCTGACCACCTGGGAGCCGACGCGGATCGGGTGCTGCGGCAGGCGCACACGCTCGGGGATGTGCTGCTCGAACACGAGCCCGAAGCTGCGTCGCTGCTTGAGCCGGTCGATCTGGGACCGCAGGTCCGCACGCAAGGCCGGGTCCTGGACCTTGTCGAGGAGGACGTCGAGCTCGCTTCGGATCATGCGGTCAGCTTATCGACCGGACGGCACGGTCGAGACTAACGTTCGACAACGGATCTCCATGCCGGAAGGTCATCGCCGTCGCCGTGGTCGAGAGGCGTGGCTCCGCGTCGGCGAGCGTGCCGTGTTTGCCTGGCGAAAAGCAACTGACAGACCATCAACAGGGCCGATGATCGGCTGACTCGGTTGTACTGCAGTGCGACAATCCCCACATGCGCAGCCGGGGGCGCCGTAGCGCTGCAGCACTCATTGCCCTTCTCCTCGCCACGAGCTTCGGCGCGGCCGCGCCCGTAACCGCCGCCGTTCCCGCCGGCTTCACCGACACCGCCCTCTTCAACGTCGGCGCGCCCGACGGCGATCGCCTTCACGCCCGACGGGCGGATGCTGATCACGACCCAGGGCGGCCAGCTCCGCGTCGCCACCGCCGCGGGCGCGCTCCTCCCCACCGCCGCCGTCACCGTCCCCCAGGCCTGCACGAACTCGGAGCGCGGCCTCCTGGGCGTGGCGGTCGACCCGCAGTTCGCCACCAACCACTTCATCTACCTCTACTACACGACCAGCGCGACCGGGGCCTGCCGCAACCGGGTCAGCCGCTGGGTCCTCAGCGACCGAACCAGGCAACCAGCGAGACGATCCTCATCGACCGGATCCACTCGACGGCCGGCAACCACAACGCCGGCGACCTGAACTTCGGCGCCGACGGCAACCTCTACGTCAGCGTCGGCGACGGCGGCTGCGACTACGCCACGCCGACCAACTGCGCCGGCGTCAACGACGCCGCCCGCGACCGCCACGTCCTGCTCGGGCAAGATCCTGCGGATCGACCGCGACGGCAACATCCCGGCCGGCAACCCGTTCACCGGGCCCGGGCACCGGCCGCTGCAACGTCACCGGCAGCACCACCGCCGGCAACTGGTGCCAGGAGACGTGGGCCTGGGGCCTCCGCAACCCGTACCGCTTCTGCTTTCGACCCGAACACCCCGGGCCGGTTCTACATCAACGACGTCGGCCAGGGCCTCCGCGAGGAGATCGACAACGGCGTCGCCGGCGCCGACTACGGCTGGAACGTCCGCGAGGGCACCTGCGCCAACCCGGCCCTCGGCCCGGCCAACTGCGGCAGCCCGCCGCCCGCCGGGATGACCAACCCGATCTTCGACTACGGCCGGTCCGACGGCTGCGTCTCGATCACCGGCGGCGCCTTCGTCCCCAACAGCTCGGGCTGGCCGGCCGCCTACCTGGGCACGTACCTCTTCGCCGACTACGGCTGCGGCAAGATCTTCCGGCTCGACCCAAACGGCGGCGGCTTCCTCCCGACCGACTTCGCCGGCTTCCTGGGCGCCGGCTTCACGGTCGCCGAACCCCCGGAGCTCGTCGAGCAGGTCCGCTTGCTCGCCGCGCGCTACACCGCCGCCGCGTCGCCAAAGTAGGGCCGGCCCGCCACCACGGTCGGTGTCGGATCGGTCGCGGGCCGAACCAGCCCGCGCCGAGATTCGATGACGTGTGGTTTCCACCGATGCCCGCGCCACTTCCTCGGGCCACGCTCATGGCAATGAGCAACCAATGGAGGAAGCTGCCATGTCCAAGTCGAGGCTGTCCACGTCAACGGCCGCCAGAGGCCGACCGCGGGGCATCAGCACGCACCGGGCCGCATCCGGCACGATCGCCGCGGTGATCGCGCTCGCGGCACTGGCACAGGCCGCGAGCGCCGCGCTCGTGGCGAGCGAAACCCAGGTCACGGTTGGCGACGGCCCCAGCGCGGTTGCCATCCACGACGAGAACCAGGTCGACGACCCCGAGATTCTCGTCGCCAACTTCCTCGACGACACTGTCGCCTTCGTCACGCCCGACGGCTCGGGCGGGTTCGCCGTCTCCCACCAGGACGTCGGCGACGGCCCGCTCGGCGTGGCAATCGACAACCCTGACTACCTCGGCGACCCGGCCAGCGCCTATACCGCCAACTTCAATGCAGACACGATCACCCAGCTGAGCGGCGACGGAGGCACCGTCAGCCGGACCGATTTCGCCGTCGGCGACGGGCCCAGCGCGATCGCGATCCACGATGAGAATCAGGCTGGCGGCCCGATCATCCTGGTCGCCAATTTCTTCGACGACACGGTCTGGCTCCTATCGCCCGACGGCAGCGGCGGGATCGACAATCCCGACATCATCCCGGTCGGCGACGGCCCGACTGCAGTGGCGATCGAAGACCCCAACATCGCCGGTGACCCCTTCGCGGCGGTCGCCAACTTCAACTCGAACTCCGTCTCGCTGCTGACGTTCGTGGGCGGCACGCTCGTCACCCTCCACGTGGCCACCTATCCCGTTGGCTCGGCGCCCGCAGGTGTGGCCATGGGCGACCTCGACTCGGACGGCGACCGCGACATCGTGGTGGCCAACTCGGGCAGCGATTCCATCACCCTGCTGCGCAACGACCTCGCCACGACTGGCGGTTTCAGCCCGGCAGCGTTCCCGGTCGGCGACGACCCGCGTGGGATCGCGGTCGCCGACATCGACGGCATCGACAATCCTGAGTTCCTGGTCGCCAACTTCGGCGACAGCACGGTCTGGGTGCTGAGGCTAAACCCCTCGGGCATCGACAACCCCGACATCCTGCCGGTCGGCAACGGTCCGCTCGCCGTGGCGATTGACAACCCCGACATTTTCGATCCCGACTTTGACTTCGTGGTCGCCAACCAGCTGGCCGACACGATCTCATTCATGGCGCTGTCCGACGCGCCCGAAAACCGGGCCCCCGTCGCGGAGGACGACGCCTACTCCACACTCGCCGGCCAGCAGCTCGCAGTGGCCGCACCGGGCGTGCTCGGCAACGACAGCGACCCCGACGAGGATGCGCTGAGCGCCTCGCTTTCGTCCGGGCCGGCACACGGCACGCTCACCCTCAACGCGGATGGGTCGCTGACCTACAACCCGGCCGAGGACTTCGCGGGCGCCGACTCGTTCACGTACCGCGCCTCCGACGGCGACCTGTCCTCTGATCCAGCCACGGTGGCAATCACGGTCAACGCCTCGTGCGGCGGCAGGACGCCGACGATCGTTGGAACGGCCGGCGCCGACAAGCTCGTGGGCACGGCCGGCAACGACGTCATCTGGGGTCTCGGCGGCAACGACAAGCTCATCGGTCAGGGCGGAAACGACGTGCTCTGCGGCGGCAGCGGCAACGACGACCTGAATGGCAACTCCGGCAATGACCGGCTGCTGGGTGGAACGGGTGCGGACATCCTGCGCGGCGATGTGGGCGACGACGCCCTCGACGGCGGTCCTGGTTCGCCGGACATCTGCCACGGCGACAAGGGCACGGATTCCACCGTCGCGTGCGAGCAGGTCACGGGTCTCCCGTGACCGCCATCCCGTCGACCCGCGGGTAAGCAGGGGCGGATGGCCGCATGCGACACACCGCAAGCGTTTGGGCGCCGAGACAGCCGAATGGCCGCCTCGGCGCCTGCCCCTCCGAGCACTGGCGGGCACTGCGAGTGCCCCTATTCAGCGGCGAGTGAGGCCCTCAGCCGCCTAGAAGCTGTTGGCACTGCTGTCCGAGACACGCATGGACGCCGCCGATGTGACCCTGGCCTCGCGAGCCGGGGTCCTCTGGGCAGTTGACCCCGCCAGGTCCGCCTTCTCCTTGACGCGCTGAGCGGCCGATCGCGAAGACTCGTACCACTGCTGGGTCATCTGCGCGGCCACGTCACGACCGCCCATGCCGAACGCCAGCCCGAATGCCAGGGCCAGTGCCCCGACCACGCCGATGAACAGGATGTTGACCAGATTGCCGGCAATGCCGACCTGGTTGATAGCGATGAGCACGGCGAAGGCCGTGATCCCGATCTCGGCGACCCGGCCGAGGACCGGGGCATTGGTGAAGCCCATGCTTCCGGCGCCGGTCTCGATCAGGCCACGAACGAAGCGCCCGATGAGCGGGGCGACCAGCAGGATGATCGCCGCGACGAGCAGGTTCGGCAGCCACAGCAGCACCTGGTTGAGGAGCAGGCTGACCTGCGGCATGCCTAGCACGTTGGCGGCCGCGATCAGGAACACGATCCGGATCGCCCACTTGGCGAGCTCGCCGCCAACGACGCTCGGCCGGACGCTCTGGGCTCGCTGGCCGTAGACGTCGGCGCCGTGGGTCGCAAACATCCGATCGGCGCCGACGGCACGGAGGCCGCCCGAAACCAGCCGGGCGATGACGCCCGACAGCAGCCAGCCGATGATCAGGATGATGATCGCGCCGAGGATGCCTGGGATCGCGGCGAGCAACGTGTTCACCGCGTTGGTCAAGGCGAGGAAGATCGCCTCACCCCAGTCCTCGATGGGTTGGGTCGAAATGGGCATGGTCGCGTCCTCCTGAGAATTGGTTCAGGGCAATGGGACGCACGCGCGGGAAACGCCTGTGCGACGGGCGACGGGTTCGGCGTTGCACTCGCCTGTCACGCCCCGAATTCGTGGGTGCATCCGGGCAACCCACCGCCCCGACCGTGGCGAGGGCACGCGACGTACGCCGGGGGAGGGGAGATCCGACAAATCAGCTTCGCCGCGTCGAACACGCCTTCGAGCGCGGTCATCGGCGCCAACCCGACGTCGGGCCCGGCCCCCTTGTCGGTTGCCTTCAACGGTTCGGCGAGCTCCGACCCCGACCCGGGCGACACGATCGTCAACTACGCGTGGACGTTCGGCGACGGCTCACCGGTCGCCAACACCTCGACGCCGACGACCTCGCACTCCTACGCCGCCGGCAACTGGACGGCGTAGCTCCGGGTGACCGACAACCGCGGTGGCGTGTCGGCGCCGTCGACCGTGCTCATCTCCGCCGGCAACTCGCCACCGACCGCGTTCATCGACTCGCCGCCGAACGACACGACCTTCGCCGTCGGCCAGACCGTGACGGTGACCGGCCACGCGACCGATCCCCAGTCCCCCAACCCGACGCTGACCTGGACGGTCCTCCGCCGGCACGACCAGCACACCCACCCGTGGGCCTCGGGCACGGGTGTCTCGATCTCGTTCCCGTTCCCGCCGCCCGAGGACCTGAGCGCCGTCGACACGAGCTGGATCGAAGTGTCGCTGACGGCCACCGACCCGGGCGGGCTGTCGCACACGGTCTCGCGGACCTACCTGCCGCGGAAGGTGTCGGTCACCTTGGCGGCGACGCCCCCCGGCCCGAGCCTGACCCTCAACGATTCGACGGTCACGCCGCCGTTCACGTTCACCTCGTGGCAGGGCTGGGTCATCACCCTCGGCCCGCCGGACCAGACGATCGGCTCATCAAGTGGCGGTTCGTCTCCTGGTCCGACGGCGGCGCCCAGAACTACACGGTCACGACGCCCGCCACCGCCACGACCTACACGGCCACCTTCCGGAAGCTCGGCAAGAAGGACTAGGGTTCCGGCCCCCGAGCCTGATCAGCCACGGGCGGCGCTAGCCATCGTCGTCAGGCGGCGTAACGTCATGGTCGACCTTCCCCTGGCCGCCATGGGGGACCTCCGTCGTTGCGGCCTTCGGGGTCCATGTGTCGTCGTTTCCGGCGCTCGATGCCGCCGCCGGTGCAGGGTGACCCGAGGTTGGCGCAGCAATGTGATCATCGGATCGGTCGGGGGCAGATCCGTGGTCCGGGCTCGCCCGGCCCGAGCTGTCGTGGCCGGTGGGGGCCGACTGCGACGCGCCGGCACCGTGGCCCGTCGAGCCCGAGGCTGAGCCTCCGAGGTGCGCTTCGTAGGCTTCCTGGCCAGCCATCTGCGGATGAGCCGGCGATCTCTGGCTCGCGTGGATGTCCTGCTCGTGTGCAGGTGGTTCCGAGCCCTTGCCGATCGCCGAGCCGCCGTGGCCCAGTAGGCTCTTCGGATCGACCGTCGAGGCATCCGGTTGTCCGTGCGAGCCACCTCCAGGCGACCAGTGGTCGTCGGACGAATGAGGCCCTGACCCGGCAACGTGTCGGCTGTCGGTGTGCCCGTGCTCGCCGGTCGGCGCATGCGACGTTCCGGTATCGGCCGCTGCAGGCGTCGCATGCCCGAGAGGCTGCAGCGGGCCGGTGATCGTCCGGCCGAAGAAGTCGTCGCTCTCGGCCCGACCCCATCCCCGTGCGGCCGCGTCCGGGATCGTCTCGGTCGCCGGAGCTCGAGGAGCTGCCGGCGCGGCGCCGGCCTGCGCGGCCGGAGCCGAGGCGTCGGCCGTCCCGACGCCGCCCGGCAGACCAGCGTCGGCAAGCGGCGGTGGAGGCTCAGATGGGCCCGGCGCCGAAGCGTCCATCGTGTTCCAGGCGGCGGTGTTGAGGGGAACAGAAACCACCATCTCTGAGCCTTCGTTCCGGACGGCCGCGACGTTTTGACCCAAAGGCGTCTCCACCACCCGCGGCGCGGAGAAGTAGGGGTGTGCGTGCGCTGCCGGGGCGACATCGTTTCGGCTGTTGTCCTGGGCGTAGTCGAGGTTCAGTCGAACCTCTGCCCAGCGGGGCGTCGAGTCGGCTTCGTAGCGCTTGAGGTCGACCGCCGACAGCGTTCCGACCGATTGCGTCACGCCGTGGACGATGAGCTGCTGCCGTTCGGCCCGTTCGGCCGCCTCCCTAGCCGCGTCGGCTGCCTCCGCCTGGCGGATCATGTTGTAGTTGTCGCCGCGTTGCATGGCAAGGTCCAGGACTGCCAGCGGTGTCGCGATGAAGCCAAGGAATCGGCCGACGGCTGTCGCTGCCGCGAGTCCTTCGCCGGCCCCCGCCGCAACCCGAGCCTCTGCGGCGATAGCGTCACCCGCAACGACTCTGGCCCCAGTGCTGTCCGCCGCAGCGGTAGTAGCGGCCGTCTCGACGCCAGCCCGGGTTGCAGCGCCCTCGGCGGCGGCGACTCTCGCGGCCGAACCTTCTGCACCGGCTGCTTCCGCGGCCGCTCCCGAACCACCCCCCTGGCCCGGCGATCCGCCCGATGGCGGTGGTTGGCCACCGCCAGAGGTACCGCCCCCGGGATTCGTGGGGCCCTCGCCGCCTCCGCCCCCGCCTCCCCCGGGCAACGGGCCGCGGTTGATACGCTCCAGCAGATCACTGCCGTCGATTCCCAGATCACGACGCGCATCGATGGTCTGTTGCACTCGGCCGGCTGCCTGTTCGAGGTCCCGGACGTCATCGCCCGCGCGAATGAGCGCCTGCTCGACCGTCTGGAGCTGCGGGCGCATGGTCCGAGCCTCCATGATGCGGCCTGCCGTGTCCCGGATCTCCTCTGCCGGGATCGCAACGCGGCCCTCCTCTGTCGAGGCTTCGAGCATCCTCCAATTCGCGGCCTCTTCCTCCTGGCCCCAGTTCCGCCACCCGGGGCTACTATCGAGTCCGGCGATAGCCTCCCGGGTCCCGCCCGAACCGCTTCCGTTGAGGACCTCGATCTCCCGGCCGGCGGCCGTGAGTTCGGTTCGTGCCCGCGCGACGGTTTCTCGCGCCTCGTCGGCGACGGTTTCCCATTCCGCAACTCGCAAACCGAGGCGACGTGCACCCTCGAGGTCTTCGCTAACCGATTGATATTGGCGCACGGCCGCGGCGAGCTGGCCACGCGCAGCCTCGATCCGACCTAGTACCGTTTCGGCACGCGTCAAGGTGTCCCGCCCGACCGCCACGGCGACCCCAAGCCCGGACGGTGGTCGACTTCCCACGATGGACCTCCGAGGATCTAGACGAACTGCTTCTTGACCGAGCGGCGTTCGCGGAGGACGCGCTTCCTCAGGTCCTCCGCCAGGGCGTGGCTCCCGCGGCCGCTGCCGATCCCGACGAGCTTGACCATGTCCGAGCGGCCGCCGCGCGGCGTCCCGCCGATGTCCCGCGGACCCTCGAAGACGACCACGACCGATCCCGTGTTGAGCAGGATCATCAGCAGCGATTGCTGGTACTCGATGTCCGTGACGTCGTAGAACCAGACGGCGATGTGGCGGCGGATCAGGATGCCGCGCGTGACGTCAACCCGGCGTTCGTAGATGTCATAGCGCGTCGTCGCCGTGCTGAGGAGGGCCTTGAGCAGGAGCAGCGCTGCCAACGTCCCCGCCGTGATCCGGACCGCGCCCGAGACTGACTCGGCGAGGTTGGCCCGCATTGGTGCGTCGATATCCGGAATGGCCAGGAGGGATAGGTCGCCGACGACGCGAGCGACGGTATCCGCCGCCAGCGCCAGGACTCCAAACAGGACCGCGAACAGCAGGCTGCCACCGTGCGATCGCAGGTTCCTATTCCGGCGCAGGAGCAGCCCTCCGCGCTCCCCGGTCTCTGAGCCATCCTGTGTGCCGGCATACGGATCGCTGGGCGCGACTTGCGCTCCCGGCATCGCGGCGGCAGGTCGCGCCACTGGCGCATACGCCCCGGCCCCGGAATCCGCTTCGGGCGGACGACCCATCCCGGTCACCACCTGGCTCGGTGGCGGCGGTGGCGGACCGCCTGAGCTTGCCACCCGCCCGACCTTGCTCAACGCCGGCGCATAGCTCGGGTCGATCTGAAGCGCGCGCTCGTAGAAACCGCGGGCGTCGTGGGCGAGGCCCTGCCGCTCCCTGGCCAAACCGAGGTAGTACCAGTGATCCGGTGAGCGACCATCGAGGGAGGTGGCTCGGCTGAAGGCCGCGGTGGCCCCCTGGAAGTCCTCGCTGCGCAACAGCGCGATCCCGCGCAGGAAGTGGAGATCGGCATCGTCCGGCGTGGCGACGAGCATGCCATCCATCATGGCCAAGGCATCTGCCAACCGGCCCTCGCCGATAAGCGTCTCGACGATGGTGCGACTGGGAACATGCATCGGGACCCTCTCCGATCCTGTCTCGGCGGTGCTCGGTTGCGCGAACCCGATCGAATTGTGCGCCCTATGACTAGGGAACACCCGATGCTCGATGGGGCATGAATACCAGTCGGCCGTCTTTGGCGCGTCGTGGGCTCGGGTGCCAGCTGTTTGGGCCTCACCGCCACCGACCCGGGCGCCCTGTCGCACACCGTCTCCCGGACCTACCTGCCGCGGAAGGTGTCGGTCGCCCTGGCGGCGACGCCCGCCGGCCCGAACCTGACCCTCAACGGCTCGACGGTCGCACCGCCCTTCACGTTCACCTCGTGGCAGGGCTGGGTCATTACCCTCGGCGCGCCGAACCAGACGATCGGCCCGACCAAGTGGCGGTGGGTCTCCTGGTCCGACGGCGGCGCCCAGACCCACACGGTCACGACACGCCGCCACCGACACGACCTACACGGCCACCTTCCGGAAGCTGGGCAAGAAGGAGTAGATCGCTCGTTTTCGGCCGGTCAGGAGTGCGTCTCCCCGAACGGGCTGAAGATCGCGGAGATCTGGCCCAGGTACAGCCGGACGATACCGCTCGTTCCACCGGCCCGCTTGAGCCGGAGTTCCATCGTGTTCGATCCGGCCTCCACGGGAACAACCCGAGTCATCGTCATCGTGTCGAACAATGGCACGTCGACCATCTGTTGAGCCACTGTGTCGCCCGCGGCGGTCGTGCCGAGCTCGATCGCCCCCTGGACCCAGCACGAGGCCGAGCACGAATCGTTCCAGAGCGACACCGATCCCGTGACGAGCACGAAGCCGTCACTCGGCGCGTCGAACCCCAACTGCGCAAAGGGTCCCCAGGCTACGGTGTTGATCTCCACAGTGCCGAGGTTCTCGTTGTCCATCACGTAGGTCAGGTCACTCGCGTCCCGCCCGTCGACCTTGTCGGCGTTGACGACCGGCGTCTTGCCGGGTCCCAGCGCCCCGAGGCGGTTCAGGAACGCGGCCATCTGCTCGCGGGTGACGAAGTCCTTGGGGCAGTACTTGCCGGCAGCACAACCCGTCGTCACGCCAGAGGCCGCGAGTGCGGAGATGTCGGCATGGAAGGTGTTCGACGTGGGCACATCGGTGAAGGTGTGGCTCGCGAAGGCGCCCAGGGGAAAGGCGATAGCGGCACCCAGCATGGCCGCGGAGACGAGCAGGATGAGACGCGGATCGCGAACGCGTTGCATGGTGCAGCCCTCCTGCCGGCGGCCCCGCGGTAGTGACGGGTCAGTGGTGCCGCTCGACTGGGCCGATCGTCTCGCGAGTGTCAACCCAGCTCGCGAACGCTGTGGCCGTAGCCGGCGGCGTTCAGGATTGCGTGTCGCCGAAGGGGCTGAAAATGGGCACGAAGCGGCTTGCAGCGGCGATGTGCTACCATGTGCTACATGAGCGAGGGCGGTAATCGATCAGCACGGGTGGGCGTTCGCGAGCTGCGCCAGAACCTGTCGGTCTACCTCGACCGCGTCAAGGACGGCGAAACGCTCGAGGTGACGGAGCGCGGTCAGCCGGTTGCCAAGCTCGGGCCGCTGCCTGCTGGCAACGTCACGGCCTACGCTCGGCTGCTCGCCGACGGTCACATCCGACCGGCTTCGGGTGACCTGCTCGACATCGGCTCGCCACTTGCGAGCGAGTCCGGCGAACGGTCGTTGACGCAGATCCTGCTCGACCTGCGCGACGAGGAGCGGTGGTAGGCGACCGCATCTACCTTGACGCGTCGGCGCTGGTCCGCCTCGTGCTGGCGGAGGCCGGCTGGGAGGGATTGGTGTCGTACCTGGCCGATCACTCGCAGCGCGTCGTCAGCGCCATCGCGGTCACGGAGGTTCGGCGCGCCGTCCTTCGTTCCGGTGGTTCCGCAGCCCGCGCCCGGCGCGCCGAGGACGTCCTGGCCCGCGTCGACCTGGTCGCCGTGACAACCGATGTCCTCCGAAGGGCCGGCGAGCTCGTGCCTGCGAGCCTCCGAACGCTCGACGCGATCCACCTTGCCACGGCGATGGAGGTTGGCCCGCTCGCCGCGGTGGTCAGCTACGACCATCGCCTCACCGAGGCGGCGCGCGCCAACGGGCTCGAGGTTGCGGCTCCCGGCTGATCGACAGCCGCGTCAACTCGGTTCGGCCCGGGTGCAGCTCGCCGAGCAGGGTGGTCAGGAGTGGGTCTCCCCGAAGGGGCTGAAGATCGCGGTGATCTGGCCGTAGTACTGCTCGATGATGCCGTTGGTCGCACTCGACCGTTGCAGTTTGACCTGCAGGGTGTTCGATCCGGCCTGCACCGCCCGCTCGACAGGGCCGATCGTCTCCCAGATGTCAACGCCCGCCACCGACACCGGTGGCACGAACGGGCACCCGCTCACGCGGGGATGACGACCGGAAAGCCCTCGCGGTCCGCCGCCTGGGCAAGGCGCTCGTCCAAGGTCACGATCGGAAGGCCAGCCGGCTGATCGGCAGCTCCGACGATCGCCGCTGCGAGTTGCAGGGCATCGCCGGCTCGAAGCGAATGAACGCGGAGCAGCCGGATGGCGACCTGGCGTAGGCGGGCGACGGGTTGCACCTCTGTCCAGGCGGCCTCGAGCGCGGTCAAGCGCTGGACCGCAAACCCAACCGCATCGGTTCCCAGCCGGCCGTCCCGTTCGAGGCGCGCCAACGCTGACACGCACTCGGCCGGGGTCGCCCACCAGGCCATCACGTCCGGGTCGTCCTCGTAGGCCTGCAGCACTCGCCGCGACGACGTCTCGGTGACCAGCAGCGGGACCAGGGCCGAGCTGTCCCAGAACCTCATCGGCCCTCGCGTCGTTCGTCGAGGAGGGCCGCAACGGCGCCGGTCGCGCGCGGCCCGGGCGCCCTGATCATGGCGAGTGGGGGTCTCGACCGCCCGATCCTCACGAGGCCCGCCCGCTCGAGGTGCTGCAGGTCCTCCGGTACCCGCGCCGCCCGAACCGGTTCGATCCGGGCGACCGCCCGGCCACGGTCTGTGACGACGACCGTCTCACCTGCGCGGACCCGATCGATCAGCGCACTGAGGCCGTTCTTCGCCTCGGTTATGGTGGCCCGTTTCATCTGGCCTTTATAGCCATATCGTTCGGGGCCGTCAAGCCACGATGCGAGTCAGATTGCTTCCCGCCGGAGTGCCCGTCACCCGGAACCGCCTCAGGACGGCTCGAAGGTCATCGAATCCAGGATGGGCTGAGCCTGCCGCATCACGGCGTCGAAATCTGCTGCCGGTCGAGCGCTGACGATGATCGTGACGGGCCGACCATCAACGTCGATCACATACAGTCGCCACGTCGTGTCGGGCCAGATCCCGACGACGGTTCCACCATCACCGCTTGACGCGAAGCGCAGCAGCCGAATCTCGTTGACGGCGCTGTCATAGAAGTGACTCTCGGGATCGATCTCGGTGGGCCCGCAGTGGTCGCCGGGCCGCTTCTCCTGGCTGACGTCCAGCCAGACGCCGTTCCATCGGCCTCCAAACGTCACCGGACCTGGATTGGTCGTGGTGACCCATTCGCTAGCCTCGAGCCACTCGACCAGTGCCAAGCGGTCGTCGCCCAGCAGCCGCTCCTCGATGCTGTGTATGCACGGATCCTCGAAGACCACCTGCACGAAGCCGAGCCTGAGCGATTGCGAGTCGCCGCGGTGGGTCCGCTCCGAGGTGGCAAGGCGGAGACTTGCCCAGTCCGCAGATTCAGAGACGAACTCCCAGCCTGGTTTGGAAATCTCGAACTGGACGCTCGGCCTGAAGTGATCCATGCCATACATGCCCGGGTCCAGCTCGACAGGTTCGATGGGCCCCCCGTCGGGCTGGGTGGACAGGACGATTGGACCCACGGTCGATGGGCCCGTTGTTGCGGGCGGGGCGCTCGTGGTTTCTCCGGCCGCATTCGATGACGACCCCGGCGAAGGCGATGCGAGCGCGCCGGTCCCCGCGCCCGGGCGGCTCAAGAGCAGGGCGACCCCGACGAGGACGGCGCTGACCGCCACGACTCCCCCTGCTTGCCAGGTCCGACCGACGCGACCTGGGCGCACGAGTCCCGTCGGTGCAGGAGACGGCGAGTCGTTGCGAGGAGCGGCGGCCGCGCCCGCCGCATCCCGCAGCAGTCCCCCGGCACTGGCCGTCCGTTCGGTCTCGTCCTTCGCCATCCCCCGGGCGATGACGGGGTCGAAGGCCGCCAGCGCGGGATCGACGGCCGAGGGCCTGGGTGGCGGGCTCTGGACGTGGGCCCACAGCGTCGCCATGTCGGTCTGGCGGGGGTAGGGGACGGCCCCGGTGAGCGCGGTGTACAGGACGCAGGCCAGCGAGTAGACGTCCACCCGGCCATCGATCGGCCGGCCCTCGACCTGTTCGGGGGCGACGTAGTCGACCGAGCCAAGGAGCTGACCGCTGACCGTCAGCCCGGCTTCGGAGCCGAGGTGCTTGACCAGCCCGAAGTCGCCCAGATAGGCGTGCTCGCCGCCGCGCTCGGTCCGGGCGACGAGGATGTTGGAGGGCTTGACGTCGCGGTGGACGAGGCCCCGGTCGTGGGCCGCATCGAGGGCCTCGGCGATGCCCGACAGGAGGGCCACCGCCCGCTCCGGCGACAGGGCTCCGCCCGAGCGGATGAGCTGCTCGAGGTCCGATCCCGCGACATAGCGCATCGCCAGGTACAGCCGGCCGTCGGCCTCGCCGGCCTCGTAGATCGGGACGATGTTGGGGTGGTCGAGCGAGGCTGCCAGGCGACTCTCGGCCAGGAACCGCTCGCGGATCCCGGGTCGCTCGGCGACCTGCTCGTTGACGAGCTTGAGAGCGACGGTCCGGCCGAGCCGCTCGTCGGTCGCCCGGTAGACCTCGCCCATCCCGCCCCGGCCCAGCAGCGACTCGATCCGGTAGCCGCCGAGCCTGGTGCCGCTGGGCAGGGTCACGGGGCGGATTGGAGCATCGAGGGACGGCGTGCGCCCCGTGGGTGACTCGGTCTCGACAACATCCCCTCCGGCCCTGACGTCGGGCGGTTCCGACCGATTGTGGCGGATCGATGGACCTTGCACCAGCGCCCTGAAGTTCCGCCGCATGATCCGCTACTCCAGCCCGCATTCGACGTCGAGTGGCACGCATGACACCGCCGGCTCCGTCGGTGCGACCACTCCAGACTGGCCCGCGAACAAGGCGAGGCCCAAGAACATCGGCACCACCATCGAGATGACGACAAGTGCCGCGACGAGGCGGGTCGGGCGCCGATGCCCGAACACGACGGGCGGGGCGTTCCTCGTGAACGTCCCGACTTTCGGCTTACTCTGGAGGCTCATGGACAGATCCGCCGGGGCGACCGCGTGCCGGTGGGGGCGGTCTCGGCCTCAGCCTGCTCGTCCAGCCCCGCGACCAGCGCGATCGCCTCGTCGATGCTGATGACGGCCTGTGTCTCCGCGGCGCTGCGGTACTGGTCGCGAAGCTCGATCAATCGCTCGAACCAGGTTCGACGCTCGTACTTGTTCATGGCCTCTGCCCTCACCGTTCTTCCGGCGGCCGATCCACCGGATGTCGTGAGGAACACGTTGGCCTGCGAGCAGCACGTCGCCATCGGACGGGATCCCCATCGTGGGGGAGCAACCATCCCCATTCGCGACGTTCAGCGGTGGTTGCGGCCACTCCTTCGCGTCGCGTCGAGCGGTCAGCGGAAGGCGAGGCTTCTGACAACCGGCAACAGTCGCTCGTTCATCGTCTCGGCGTCGGACCCGGCCCGAGGACGGGCGCTCAGTCGAGGACGAACGTCAGCGAATCGATGACCGGCTGAGCTCGTTCCATGAAATCAAAGAAGTCATCCTTCGGTCGCACTTTGACAACGATCGTCACGGCCAAACCGTCGACGTCCAGCATCAGGATCTGGAGTCGGGAATCTGGCCAAGCGTTAGCCCGCGCGCCAGCGGCTATGAGGATCTGGGTCTCCTTGGCCATGATCTCCTCCCAGAACTCATCCTGCTCAGCCGACGCGCTTGGAGCCGGCGGCACTGAGCAGTAGTCCTTCGGCAGCCTGGCCTGGGTTACCTCGACCGCAAGCCCGCTCCAGCTGCCCACGTCCACCGGGAAGGGATCGGTCACCGACAACCACGAAGCGTCCTCGAGGTAGCGGAGTAACGCGCGCGGATCGTTCTCCAGGAGCAGCGTTTGGCCGCCGTATGCGCAGCCGTCCTGCGACACGACCTGAGTACGGGCAATGAATAGGCCCCTGGAATCCGCTGTCGACGCGGACGGCCTCGATGCAGGGTCGAACAGGTAGATGCTGTCTGACGCCTCGCGGCCAAACGCCCAACCGGGCTCGGTGATGCTCAACTCCGCGACGGGCCGGAAATGCGCAAATGTGTAGCGCCCCAGCTCGAGGTCTTGCACTTCGAACGGATTGGCGCCGGGCTCGGTTGAGAGGACCGTCGGTCCTGCCGAAGGTGTCGGGCCGATCGACGGAGCGCCGGTCGCTGCCGGGGCAGCGCTCGAAGCCTCTGCAAGCCCGGCCCCGGTGCCGGACGGCAGGGCCGATGCGCCAGGACCTCCTGCTCCCGGACGAATGACCGGCAAGACCAGCACGGCGAGAACCACGGCGACGACCGCTAGCCCGACGCCACGGACGCTCCGAACGCTTCGGCCGGTGCGGACCCGCGCGGCGCGCGGCGGAACGGCAGGTGATGGCTTTGCCGCAACCCCAGGGGCGGCAGCGCTTGCCATCGTTGACCTCGCCGCCGCCGTTGCCGCGTCCTGCAGCAGCTCCCCAGCACTGGCCGTCCGCTCGGTCTCGTCCTTCGCCATCCCCCGGGCGATGACGGGGTCGAAGGCCGCCAGCGCGGGATCGACGGCCGAGGGCCTGGGTGGCGGGCTCTGGACGTGGGCCCACAGCGTCGCCATGTCGGTCTGGCGGGGGTAGGGGACGGCAGCGGTGATCGCGGTGTACAGGACGCAGGCCAGCGAGTAGACGTCCACCCGGCCATCGATCGGCCGGCCCTCGACCTGTTCGGGGGCGACGTAGTCGACCGAGCCAAGGAGCTGACCGCTGACCGTCAGCCCGGCTTCGGAGCCGAGGTGCTTGACCAGCCCGAAGTCGCCCAGATAGGCGTGCTCGCCGCCCCGCTCGGTCCGGGCGACGAGGATGTTGGAGGGCTTGACGTCGCGGTGGACGAGGCCCCGGTCGTGGGCCGCATCGAGGGCCTCGGCGATGCCCGACAGGAGGGCCACCGCCCGCTCCGGCGACAGGGCTCCGCCCGAGCGGATGAGCTGCTCGAGGTCCGATCCCGCGACATAGCGCATCGCCAGGTACAGCCGGCCGTCGGCCTCGCCGGCCTCGTAGATCGGGACGATGTTGGGGTGGTCGAGCGAGGCTGCCAGGCGACTCTCGGCCAGGAACCGCTCGCGGATCCCGGGTCGCTCGGCGACCTGCTCGTTGACGAGCTTGAGAGCGACGGTCCGGCCGAGCCGCTCGTCGGTCGCCCGGTAGACCTCGCCCATCCCGCCCCGGCCCAGCAGCGATTCGATCCGGTAGCCGCCGAGCCTGGTGCCGCTGGGCAGGGTCATCTGCGGGTCCTTGCCTCTGTCTGGCCAGCCGCGCCCCTCAGCCGGCTGGGCGTGATCGTAACGTGGTTCCGGCAGCTGATTGTCGCCGGACGCGAAATTGGCGCGCGCCTTCTTGCGGAGCCGCGCTCAATCCCCTGGGCGCAAGGATGCGGCCCCGATGACTCGGGGCCGCACCTGGTCGATCCTTTGCGCGCCTTCAAAGGGTGCAGTAGCTGACGAACGGTGAGCCGGCCGAGGAAACCTGCGAGATCGAGGAATGAGGATCCCCGGATACATTGAACTGAAAGTATCCAGTCCACCGCGTGGCGCCCGGGGGCGCGTACCAGTATCGAATGAAGATGTCGAACGCATCCGTGTAGGCAAGCGTGGACCTGAACGAAGTCGACATGATCGTTGCTGTGCGCCACGTGACGAGGGTGCCAAACCCGGCAAGCGCCTCAGCACCCGCGCCCGTCAATCGGGTCTTGATGGCACTTGGCGTTTGTGCCGTGGCGATGGGAGTCGTCCCCCAGGCCTTGCTTCGCGCCTTGGCCCACAGCTCCACGTAGAAATACAGACCGGTCGCATCGTAGGCGCCCAGGCTGCCAACGTTCACGTTCACCGTTGCCGTGCGGGTCGACATGTTGCATGAAACGCTGGCTCCGATTGCGCCGGTACCCGCGAGCGACTGAGCGCTCGCTGGCGTAGCGACTAGCGTCAACGTCAGGCTGCCGACCACGACGATGCTCGCCAGGCGGCTCACCCTTCTCCCAACGATCTTGCCTTTGAACATTTCGTTGCTCCCTTCGCTTTGCGGTCCCAGGTGGACGTTGTGTCAGCAAGATCGCCCAGCCTCAGCCCCTCGCCATCGGGAGGGATCCCCATTGCGACAAGTGCGAAGTCCCTATTCGTTCCCTGGCGCGGCCGCGAAATCGATCCTGGGATGAATGAGCGGCACGCGAAAAGGCCCGAGGCCGTTGATGCGGCCCCGGGCCATGATCGCGAACGCGGGCTAGGAGTCAGTCCCTGGTGTCGGTCCGGTTCCTGCTACCAGGTCGCTGGCAATAGAACGGGGGGGAGCCCGCGAACTGCGAGTCGATGAGCCCCTCCAGCGTCTCGGCATTCGTCATTGCCCGTAGCCGCTTGCCAAGCACGGAGACGACTGCACGCAACGTGCGGAGGAGACTGGTCAAGGAAACGGTCATCTATGGAGCCTCCGATCGGCCTGACCGCTCCTTCGCGGTCTCGAACCGGCGGATCTCATGCCTCGATGGTCGGCTTCGGGGCAGGTCGCAACATCGGGAGCGATCCCCATTCGCGCGAGCGCGGCGTCCCCATTCGAGGCAAGTACGCGAGGCTGCCGACCACCCCGACGACGCAGGCCACGAGGACGCAGGCGGGGCCAATCCCGAACGCGGCCATCGCGACGCCGGGGACGATCGACCCGAGCATCGCCGAGCCGCCGGCGGACGTATGGAGGATCCCGAGCGTGCGGCCCAGTCGGTCGGGGGGAGTGGTGCGCTGGAGCTCGGTCATGTTCAGCGTGTCCAGGGCGACGAGTGCAGCCGATGCGACGAGCACGGCGGCGGCAGCCGCGAGGAACATCGAACCGGCCGCGATCGCGGCCAGGCCTACCACGAGGGCTCCGAGTCCGATCGCCATGCCCTGGTCCGACTGGCCATCCACAAATCGTGCTGCCAGTGCGGCCCCGCCGATGCCACCGACGCCGGCGATGAGACCGAGGAGGCCGACGACGCCGTCGTCCGCTCGGAGGGCGTCAACCGTGATCAGGACGGGTAGCACCCAAAGAGCACCCGACGCGAAGCTGACCGCGGCATCCATGGCAAGCCGGGGCAGCGCCGATCTCGCGATGCTGGCGAGGGTGGAGCGCGGGTCTGGGCCGGAGGACGCGCCCGCTGCGGCGGTGTCCACGCCGCCAAGAATCCCTGGCCGCGGCAGCCGTCCGACGATCGCGACGACGACTACGAAGGACAGTCCGTTCAGGAGGAAACACAACTCGAGGCTGCCGGTCAGGATCAGGAGACCGGCGAGGGCCGGGCCGATCACGCAGGCGAGATTGTCCAGCGCCGCACTCACGACGTTGGCCGAGCCGAGACTCTCCGGATCACCGGCCAGTTCGGGGATGAGCCGCCCGTGCGCCGGCATCGCAAAGGTTCCCGCCACCACCGCGCCCATGGCGGCCGTCATGACCAGGGCGAGGGGCGCTCCAGCGATCGACAGAGCGGCCATGATGAGCATCAGGCAGGCTCGTGAGGACTCGGCGACGAGGAGCAGGCGACGGCCGGGGAAGCGATCGACAGCCGCGCCGGCTGGAACCGAAAGCAGCAGCCACGGCAACAGTCGCGCCGCGCCGACCAGGCCGACCAATCCAGCGTCCCCCGTTTGGCGGTAGACGAGCAGGGGCAGGACGGTCATTTGTGCCGCCCAGCAGTTTTGGAGGAGAATATCTGACCTATGTCTTATGGGCGATTTCTCCCGACGGCCGGCCGGTGAATATGGGCGAACTCACGTTGAACCGCTATGGCCAGGGGTCCCGGAGTGAAATCAAAACCGCCAGCGAAATCCAGACCTTCGGAATGATTGTCACGGCTGAACCGTACTACGCCGTCACTCAGCCGAGCGATGTGGTGGTGATGGAGAACGTCGTCCGCAAAGACACCAAGGGCGTGATCGAAACCGTCGACGCCAAGTATGAGCTGATGCCGCGAGGGATCTATACGAGTGAAGGTAAGGCCGGTGGATTTGTGCCGATTCACGTCAACAAGAAGAACCCGTTCGAGCTGTATGAAGCCGAAAACGCGGTGATGCTGGCGCGCTTGGCGGGCGCCGAACAGTACGCTTCGGACAGTTACAAGAAAGCCGTCGAAGCGCTTGCCTGGGCGAATCGGAATCAGGCCCAGAAACCCGGCCAAAAGCCGGTGATCACCATGGCGCGTGAAGCCGTAGTGCGCGCCGAAGACGCGCGTGTGATTGCCATTCGGGCGCAGCGCGAAGAGGCGCTGGCTCGTGAGCGTGCCGAATCGCTGGCACGGGAAACCGCATCGGCTGCAAAAGCGGAACAGGAAGCCAGGGAGCGCGCGGGCCGAGAAGGAACGGTCCGACGCCGACGCGCAACGCTTACGTGCGGAGGCCGAGCGGGCATCGGCGGAACGCGCCAGTGCCGCAGCCCGAGCAACCGCGGAAGCGGATCGCGCCGCTGCCATGCAGGCGCGCGCGGAAGCGTTGGCCGCGACCGAACGCGCCGCCAACGACCGGCGTCAAGCGGAGATGGCGAAATTAGAAGCCGACCGCGCGCGGCAGGAGGCCCTTGAGCAGCAGCAACGTTTGGCGGCTCAGGCGGAAGAAGCGCGGCAGGCGGCGGCGCGCGGAACAGGAGCGGGCGGAGTTACGCCGCCAACTGCTGGTTCAATTCAATCAGATCCTGCAGACGCGTGAAACCGCCAGAGGTCTGGTGGTCAACATGTCGGATGTATTGTTTGACACCGGCCAGCATCAGCTCAAGCCCGGCGCACGCGAAAAGCTTGCCAAGGTTTCCGGAATCATCCTGGCTCATCCGGGATTGAACATCACCATCGAAGGCCACACCGATAGCGTCGGCGGAGACACTTACAATCTGCAGCTATCCGAGCGGCGCGCCGCATCGGTGCGGGACTATCTGGTGGGGCAGGGTATCAGCTCCAGCAACGTTACATCGAAAGGATTCGGCAAAGACCGGCCTGTGGCGGATAACCGGACTCCTTCGGGCCGTCAGCAGAATCGGCGTGTGGAATTGATCGTCGCGGGTGAGGTGTTGGGCACGACTGCCGCTTACCGTAGATGCTTTTGGGACAGCGGGGCTATTCGAGCCCCGCTGTCGTAAGGAACTCCCGTGCGACCCGGTCGACGGGTTGATGTTCAATATCCACGCGATAATTCAGCCGCTGCATTCGTTGATTGTCGAACTTGCCCGATAGCTTCACCAGCGCTTCCCTCAATCCGGGCAGGGCTGCCAGAGAGTCGTCGCGAACCGCAATGGCGATTTCATACGGCGGAAAAGCGCTCTTATCATCGCGCAGCACCTTGTATGCGGCTTCCGATAAGAGCCCATCCGTCGGGTCGTTTCGGCGCCGGCCTGTTCCTGTTTGGCCTCGTGTTCGGCCTCTATCACTGGATCACCGCGCCCGCGCACGAGTTCGTGCCGACCGGCACCATCATGATCGCGGCGATCACGTTCCTGATGGGTTTTCAGCTGCTGATGGGCTTCCTGAACTACGACATCAGCGCCGCGCCGCGCGAGCCGTTGCATCCGCACCTCGAGCCGCTGTCGCACAAGGCGGACGCGGCGGACGGGCAGGCTTCGACGCCTGCCTCGACCAATGTGCTGGTGCTGGCGGAAAGCGGAGAGACGCTCCGACCGCCCTTCGCGGCGGGCGGCTACGCCGTGATGCCGCCGTCGATGGCCACCTCGGCGCCGGTGATGTAGCCGCTCTCGTCCGAGAGCAGGAACAGCACCAGGTGCGCCACCTCGTCGGCGGTGCCCTGGCGCTTCAGCGGCACAGCCTTCAGCCGCGCGGCATTCTGCTCCGGCGTGCGCACGCTCAGCATCTCGGTGTCGATCGGTCCCGGATGCACCGAGTTGACGCGGATCTTCCTGCGCGCAAGGTCGATCGCGGCGGATTTGGTCATGCCGCGCAGCGCCCATTTCGTCGCGCTGTAGGCAAAGGCCTGCGGCGAGCCGCGCAGGCCCGCGCCGGACGAGATGTTGACGATCGAGCCGCCGCCAGCGCGGTCCATTGCCGGCACCACGGCCTTCATGCCGAGGAAGCAGCCGTACTGGTTGATGCGGATGTGGCGGTCCCAAAGCTCCGTGTCGGTCTCCATGAGGCTTTTCGGCTGATAGACGCCGGCGTTGTTGACGAGGCCGTGCAGCCCGCCGAAGGCTTCGGCTGCCTTGACGGCGCTGTTCCAGTCGGCCTCGCTGGTCACGTCGTGGCGCAGGAATTTCGCGGCGCTTCCGAGTTCCTTGGCGAGCGCAGTGCCTTCCTTCTCCAGCACGTCGCCGATGACGACCTTTGCGCCTTCCGCGACCAGGAGCCGCGCCTCCGCCGCGCCCTGTCCACGCGCGCCGCCGCTGATCAGGACCACTTTGCCGTCGAACCGTGCCATTTGCGTTTTCTCCCATTTGTTGTTCTTGCGCTCAGTCTAACTCAACACCCCGACAATGGCGCCCATCAGGCAAGTCGCCAGCGTCCCCGAGACAATCGACTTCATCCCGAGCGAGACGATGTCCTCGCGCCGTTCCGGCGCCATGGTCGTCAGGCCGCCGATCATGATGCCGAGGCTGCCGAAATTGGCGAAGCCGCACATGGCGTAGAGCATGATCAGCCGCGAGCGGGGATCCAGCGCATCCGGCGGCAGCTTCGCCAGCTCGAGATAGGCGATCAGCTCGTTCAGGATCGTCTTGGTGCCCATCAGGCTGCCCGCGGTGACGGCCTTTTCCCACGGAACGCCCATCAGCCAGCAGACCGGCGCCATCAGGTAACCGAGCGCGCGCTGCAGCGAGACCGGCGCGCCGCCGATATCGGGCAGCAGGCCGAGCGCCGCGTTCACCAGATGCACCAGCGCGACCAGCACCAGCAGCATCGCCACCACGTTCAGCAGCAGCTGCAATCCCGTGGTCGTGCCCTGCACGATGGCGTCCATGGTCGACGATGCGGGCGGGGGCGGCGTCACCAGGTCGCCCTCGGTCTTCTTTTCGGCCGTCTCCGGCACCATGATCAGCGCGATCACGATCGCCGCCGGCGCGCCCAGCACCGAGGCGATCACGAAATGCGCCGACGCGTCGGGAATATGCGGCGCCAGCACCACCGAATAGAGCACCAGCACGGTGCCGGCGATGCCGGCCATGCCGCCGGTCATCACCAGGAACAATTCGCTGCGCGTGAGTTTTGCCAGATACGGCTTGATGAACAGCGGCGCTTCCACCATGCCGAGAAAGATGTTCGCCGCCGCCGACAGCCCGACCGCGCCGCCGACCTTCAGCGTCCGCTCGAGCACCCACGAGAAGCCGCGCACGATCGGCGGCAGGATGCCCCAGTAGAACAGCAGCGTCGTCAGCACGCTCATGACGAGGATCAGCGGCAGCGCCTGGAACGCCAGCACGAAATCCGCGCCGGGGGATTTCACATCAAAGGGCAGGGGACCGCCGCCGACATAGCCGAACACGAACGCGGTGCCCGCGCGTGTCGCGTTGGCGATCGCGCCGACGCCGTCATTGATGAGCGCGAACGCTTTTGCGGCGTAGGGGATTTTCAGCAGCACGACGGCCGTGACCAGCGTCACGAGCAGGCCGACGGCCGCCTGCTTCCACGACACCGCCGCGCGCTTCTCGCTGATCGCAAACGCGATCGCCAGCAGCGCCAAAATTCCAAACGCAGATTGCAGTTGCAGCATGATGCCCCGATACCCCGGCCACGAGTATCGCAGCATCCATCATCAGAAGTCGAGCGGCCGCTCCAGATGTTTCAAGCCCGGCAGATGCCAGTGCCTGCCGGACGCGCGCTGTCAGCCCCGGCCGACGAACGGCATCTTGGTCGCCATGATGTTGAGGAACAGCGCGTTGGCGTCCGGCGGGCGCGTCGCCATGAAGACGATGGCGTCGGCGACGTTCTGCACGTCCATGCGCGGCTCCGGCACGGTCTGCCCGTTCGGCTGCAACTGGCCGGCGGACGAGCGCTCGGTCATCGGCGTCAGCGCATTGCCGACGTCGACCTGGCCGCAGGCGATGTCGTAGGCGCGCCCGTCCAGCGCGGTGGCGCGCGTCAGCCCGGAGATGGCGTGCTTGGTCGAGGTGTAGGGCGACGAGAACGGCCGCGGCGCATAGGCCGAGATCGAGCCGTTGTTGATGATGCGGCCGCCGCGCGGCTTCTGGTCCTTCATGATGCGGAACGCGTGCTGCGTGCACAGGAACGGCGCGGTGAGGTTGGTGTCGACGGTGGTCTGCCACTGCGCGAGCGTGAGCTCTTCCAGCGGCACCGGCGGCGTGCCGACGCCGGCGTTGTTGAACAGCACGTCGAGCCGGCCGTAGACTTCCATCGGTCTTGGCAAACAGCGCGGCGATCGAGTCCGGCTTGCGTCATGTCGGAGACGACGACCAGGCTCATGCCTGCCGGTCCGGCCTTCGCCGTCTCGTCCAGCAGCTCCTTGCGGCGTCCGGTCAGCACCACATGATAGCCGGCCTTCATCAGCCCCAGCGAGGAGGCGCGGCCGATGCCGGTGCCGGCGCCGGTGACGAGCGCGATTTTTTTGTCAGCCATGGGAGTCCTCCGAGATTTCTTGTTGGTCGCTTCAACGGGTAACGAGGGCGTACGCCAACCGCAATACGCTGCTTAGGTCACGTCCTTGTAGGGCGGGCGCGGAATGTTCTGGTGGGCGGCACGAAGTGCGGCGGACCAGCGCGAGCGCAGGTCGTGGAAGTAGGGCTCGCCGGCTTCGATGCGGTGGTTGAGATCGGCATCGCCGGTGTCGGGCCGCACCACCAGCACGTCGATCGGCATGCCGACGCCGAGGTTCGAGCGCATGGTCGAGTCCATCGAGATCAGGCCGATCTTCAGCGCGTCATAGACATCGACATCGTAGGAGATGGCGCGGTCGAGCACCGGCTTGCCGTATTTGTGCTCGCCGATCTGCAGGTAGGGCGTGTCGGTGGTGCATTCGATGAAGTTGCCGGCCGGATAGATCATGAACAGGCGCATGCGCGAGCCCTTGATCTGGCCGCCGAACAGGAACGAGACGTCGAAGTTGATGTCCTCGCTCTGCAGCGCCTTGCCTTCGGTGGCGTTGACCTGGCGGATCGCCGCACCGATCCGCTGCGCCGCCTTGAACATGGTCGGCGCGTTCATCAGCGTTTCGAGCTCGCCGGTGTCGGGATTTTCCACGCCCTCGCTCAAGGTCGAGATCACCGACTGGCTGATGGCGAGGTTGCCCGCGGTGGCGATCGCCATGATGCGCTCGCCGGGCTTCTTGTAGACGTGCAGCTTGCGGAAGGTCGAGATGTTGTCGAGACCCGCATTGGTGCGGGTGTCGGCGATCATCACCAGCCCCTCGCGCACCAGAATTCCGCAGCAATAGGTCATCGCATGGCCCTGTCGGTCCCGCGGCTTTCTAGCAGGAAAGGGCAGAGCAGGACCAGCGCTTGACAGCCGTCAGGACTGGCTCTGCCGGCCGGCCTGGTCGACCTTGACGGCGACCTCCATCGTTTCGCCGCCGCCGCCATAATAGGTTCCGCGCACGGGCGCTGCGCCGAGATAGTCGAGGCCGATGGCGACGCGGGCGTGGGCGTCGGTGGTGCAGATGGCGTTGGCCGGGTCGAACCCGACCCAGCCGAGTTTCGGCACGAACGCCTCGGTCCAGGCGTGTCCGCCTTCCTTCGGCGGCTTGCCGTCCGTGCTGTAGAAATGCCCGGACACGAAGCGGGTGGGGACGCCGGCGGAGCGCGCGCAGGCCGAAAAGATGTGTGCAAAATCCTGGCAGACGCCGCGCTGCAGCTTGAAGGCTTCGCTCGCCGGCGTTGCCACATGGGTCGCGCCGGTCTCGAACGTCAGGTGATCGCCGACCTGCATCATCAGCGCGTGCAGGAAATCCAGCGTGTTGCCGCCTGCTTCATCGAACAGTTGCCGCGTCAAATCGACCATCTCGACGTTGGCTTCGGTCAGCTGGGTCGTGCGCAGGAAGAACGTCGGCGGGAACCGCTCGACGGTGCCCTTCAGCACGCCGCCGGTGTCCTGCGTCTCAACCATCCCCGAGACGTGCACGGTCAGGTTGGTGAGCGGCCCGTGGCTGAACACATGCGTGGTGTTGCCGAACGCGTCGTACTGCATGTCGAGCTTTGCATCGACCGACACGTCCACATGCCAGTCGGCGACATACTGCCCGTCATGATTGCCCGGCGTCAGCCGCAGCACCTGGATCACCCCGGTCGGCGGCGGGTCGTAGGTGTAGGTGGTGGCGTGGGAGATTCTGAGACGCATGGCGTTCAGGCCGTCATATCAAATACTGCTTCGCGATGATGTCGCCGAGCCGGCTGTTGTCGTCGATGAACTCCTCGATGAATTCGTGCAGGCCGTGCTGGAAGATGTCGTCCATGTTGGAATGGTCCAGCCGGTTGCGGATGCCGCGGGCGTGGCGCTGGGACGGGCCCTGGCGGCCATAGGCGACGCCGATCTGGTCGAGGTTGCGCACGAGGTTCTCGTAGCAGCTGGCGAGCGAGCGCGGCAGCGAGTTGTTCAGGATCAGCAGGTCGGCGATCAGCCACGGCTTCAGCGTCTCGCGATAGACCCAGTGATAGGCCGTGAGCGCCGACACCGAGCGCAGGATCGAGGTCCACTGATAGTAGTCGAGCGGGCCGCCGACATGCTCTTCCTCGGGCAGCAGCATGTGATACTTCACGTCGAGGATGCGCGCGGTGTTGTCGGCGCGCTCCAGATGCAGCCCCAGCCGCGAGAACCAGTAGGCGTCGTTGCGCAGCATGGTCCGGTAGGCGGAGCCGTCGAAGCGCAATGATGTCTCCTGCACGAAGCGCAGGAAGCCGGACAGGTGATCGCGGCTGCGCACCCCCTGCAGCCACACGTTCTGCAATTCGATCCACGCGCCGTTGATCGTGTCCCACATCTCGCTGGTCAGCGCGGTGCGCACCGAGCGCGAATTGACGCGGGCGATCTCGATGCAGTTGCGGATCGATGTCGGATTGTCGGTGGAGAAGGCGAGGTATTCGACCACGCTCTTCTCGTCGGCTTCCTTGTACTGCTTGAAGAAGCCTTCCTCGACGCCGGCGGTGTACACCGCCGATTCCCACTCGTTGCTTTTGCCCACATAGGCGCTGGGCAGGGCGGTCGCGCGCAGCGTCGCATCGATGGTGCGCGCAAGATATTCCGCCCGTTCGACATAGCGGGCGAGCCAGTAGAGGTTTTCTGCGGTGCGCGAGAGCATGATTATTCGTCCAGCACCCACGTGTCCTTGGTGCCGCCGCCCTGGCTCGAGTTGACCACCAGCGAGCCTTCCTTCAGCGCGACGCGTGTCAGCCCGCCCGGCACGATGGCGGTGTGCTCGCGGCCCGGTCAGCACGAACGGCCGGAGGTCGACATGGCGCGGCGCCAGGCCTTGTTCGGTGGCGATCGGGCAGGTGGAGAGCGCCAGCGTCGGCTGGGCGATGAAGTTTTCCGGATGCGCGATCAGCTTGTCGCGGAAGGTCGCGATCATCTCCTTCGTCGCCGCCGGCCCGATCAGCATGCCGTAGCCGCCGGAGCCGTGCACTTCCTTCACGACCAGCTCATGCAGGTTGTCGAGCACGTATTTCAGGTCGTCCTTCTGCCGGCAGCGGTAGGTCGGCACATTGTTCAGGATCGGCTCTTCCGAGAGATAGAATTTCACGATCTCCGGCATGTAGCTGTAGACGGCCTTGTCGTCGGAGATGCCGGTGCCGACCGCGTTCGCCAGCGTGATGTTGCCGGCGGCATACGCGGTCATCAGCCCGGGCACGCCGAGCATGGAGTCCGGGCGGAAGGCGAGCGGGATCGAGGAAGTCGTCGTCGAGGCGGCGGTAGATCACGTCCACCCGCTTCAGCCCCTCGGTGGTGCGCATGAACACCTCCTCGTCCTTGACGAGCAGGTCGCGGCCCTCGACCAGCTCGATCCCGAGTTTGTCGGCGAGGAACGAGTGTTCGTAATAGGCGGAGTTGTAGATGCCGGGCGTCAGCAGGGCGACGGTCGGCTCGGCGGAGGCGGTGACCGGGGCGACCGAGCGCAGCGCCGCCAGAAGCTCGTCGGGGTAGTTCTCCACCGGCGCCACCCGGTGGCGGGCGAACAGGTCCGGAAACAGCCGCATCATGATCTCGCGGTTTTCCAGCATGTAGGACACGCCGGACGGCGTGCGCGCATTGTCCTCCAGCACGTAGAATTTTTCCGGGTCGACCCGGACGATATCGATGCCGGCGATGTGCACATAGATATCGTGCGGCACGTCCTGCCCGTTCATCTCGGGCCGGAATACCGGGTTCTGGTAGATCAGGTCTTCCGGGATCATCCCGGCGCGCAGGATGTCACGCGAATGATAGATGTCGGACAGGAACAGGTTCAGCGCCTTGACCCGCTGCTTCAATCCTTTTTCCAGGATCGCCCATTCCTTGGCCGAGATGATGCGGGGGATGACGTCGAACGGGATCAGCCGTTCCTGCGCCTCGGCGTCGCCATAGACCGCGAAGGTGATGCCGATCCGCCGGAACAGGAGCTCGGCTTCCTTGCGCCGATACTCCAGGGCATCCGGCGGCGTGTCTTTCAGCCAGAGCGAAAGTTCCTGGTAGGCCTGACGGAGACCCCCGTCGGGCTTGTTCATCTCATCGAACGCAACTGCCATGAGCCGTCAGACACTTCCCCAGCACTTCCCAAGCCGCTTCCATGAAGGTGGAAGGCTCGAAAGCAATGGTAGCAAGGGGCGGGCCAGCGCGATATGCATTGATAACGAGCTATTGGTATCGGGTCCGGAAGGCCGATGCCACAAAAATGGGCGATGGCTTGCCGCTTGCGCAGGCATATCGCTGCGGTGCGAAGCCGACCGGCCGAGGCCGGCGGTCGAAGGAGTTTGAGGCGATGAGCGAGATCGTCACGGCGGGCATACTGGTGATCGGCGACGAAATCCTGTCCGGCCGGACCAAGGACAAGAATATCGGCTTCATCGCCGAGTACCTGACCAACATCGGCATCGACCTGAAGGAGGTCCGGGTCGTCGCCGACGAGGAGGACGACATCATCGCGGCGCTGAACGCGCTGCGCGGACGCTATGATTATGTGTTCACCACCGGCGGCATCGGCCCGACCCATGACGACATCACCGCCGACAGCGTGGCGAAGGCGTTTGGCGTGCCGATCAACCACCATCCGGACGTGGTCGAGCGCTTCCGCAAGCGCTTTGGCGCCGACCTGAACGAGGCGCGGCTGCGCATGGCGCGGGTGCCGGACGGCGCGGCGCTGGTCGAAAGCGCCACCATCATGGCGCCGGGCTTCTGGATCGGCAACGTCATCACCATGGCCGGCGTGCCGAGCATCATGCAGGCGATGATGGACATCGTCGCGCCGAAGCTGAAATCCGGCCCGCGGATGCTGTCGGAGAGCGTCAAGGCCAATGCGCGCGAGGGCGACATCGGCGGCCCGCTGCGCCAGATCGCGCTCGAGCACCCGGACACGGTGATCGGCAGCTACCCGTTCCTCGACGACGAGAAGAAGCCGAACACCAACCTCGTGGTGCGCTCGCGCGATCCGGACAAACTGCGCGCGGCCATGGACGCGGTGCAGGCGATGCTCGCCGGCTCAAGGTGACGCGTTAGTGGCATGATCGCGAAGATCACCACGCGCCCGGTGACGCCAGGCGATCTGGAATCTGATCTGCCGGCATCGCGAGGAGATGTTTCGCGCCTCCAATGCGCCGGGCCGCAGCGATGAGATTCTCCGCGCGATGACGGACGCGTTCCGTGACTGGGTCGCGCCGCTGCTGAACGACGGCAGCTATTGCGGCTACATCGCCGAGGAGGACGGGGTTGCGGTCGCCGGCATCGGGCTGATGATCATCGACTGGCCGCCGCATCCCTCGCACCCGAAGGAGGGCAGGCGCGGCTACGTGCTGAACGTCTTCGTCGAGCCCTCGCACCGCCGGCAGGGTCTGGGAAAGATGCTGATGCAGCTCGGCGAAGCCGAGTTTGCAAGGCGCGGCGTCTCGTTCGCCGTGCTGCACGCGACGCAGATGGGCAGGCCGGTGTATGAGGCGATCGGCTGGTCGCAAACCAGCGAAATGTCGAAACTGATCAAACCGGTTTGAGTTCGAACCATGATCAATCCCGCCGCGCCGTCGCACGAAAAGGGTTTCCCGGTTTCGTGGGAGCAGTTTCATCGCGACTGCCGCGCGCTGACCTGGCGGCTGAACGGACTGGGTCCGTTCGCGGCCGTCATCGGCATCACCCGCGGCGGCCTCGTGCCGGCGGCGATCGTCGCCCGCGAGCTCGGCGTGCGGATGATCGATACGGTCTGCGTCGTCGAGCTACGACCACCAGTCGCAAGGCGAGCTGCGGCTGCTGAAGGGTCCGTCGGAGCAGACGATGGCAGCTCGGCGGCGGCACGGGGAAGGGGCTGCTTGATCGTCGACGACCTCGTCGACACCGGCAAGACCGCGCGCGTCGTGCGCGACCTGTTGCCCGAAGCGCATTTCGCCACCGTCTACGCCAAGCCGATGGGCAAGCCGCTGGTCGACACCTTCATCACCGAAGTGTCGCAGGACACCTGGATCCATTTTCCGTGGGACACGGCGCTGGTGTTCCAGCCCCCGCTGCGGGATGGGACGTGACCTGCCGTTCCAACTGCGGCGCTCGCGATTGCGCCCTCTCCCCCTGTGGGAGAGGGCATCGCAGGCTAGCACCGAACTCTGCTGGGTGAGGGGTAGGGCCACGAAAGTTTGCACACCCTCACCCGGTTCGCATCTGACGATGCGAACCACCCTCTCCCAC
>CAVSKS010000002.1:0-704628 GCA_963728605.1 uncultured Chloroflexia bacterium
CTGTTTGAAGATGCGTTGCAGCTCCTGGTGACGGAACGCGAAGACCCGCCGCAGGTCGCGCGCGACCAGCCAGGAAACGAGCCGGCCGCCAAAGACCTTGAATTCGACCGAATCGCGCACCCGGGTTCCGCCATTTTCGTCGGCGAAGCTGTGTGTGTGGACCCAGCGCCGGTAGGGTCCCCGCAGCTGGGTATCGACGAACTGGTGAGGCGGTTGCCACGTCACGATCGACGAACGCCACCGCATCGGCAGTCCGTGCACGCGGATTCGATAGTCGATGAGGGTCCCCTCGTGCATGTCGATCGGCAAAGGCGACACGATCTTGAACTGCAGCCAGGGCGGCGTGAGCGCCTGAAGATTCTCGGCCCTGGAAAAGAACTCGAACACCCGCTCGCGTGAAACCGGAAGCCAGAGCTCGGTAGAGAGCCGCATCAACGTTTCGACGCTGTCGAAGCGTCAGGGTCCCCGCGACGAGCGCCCCAGCCCCAGCCCCCAGGCCCCAGCCCCAGCCAGTATGATCCGGAGCGTGTTCCGAAAACCAGCCGCAGTTGTCTTCGATTTCGACGGCGTCATCCTCGACAGTGAAACGCCTGAATACGAGTCACACCGCCGCATTTTCGAGCGCTGCGGCGCGCCGCTGACCGTCGACGACTGGTGCGACCGAATCGGCGTCTGGACCGACAACTACGCTCAGAGCTGGCACCGCAGGCTGAGCGACCTGACCGCCGTGCGCCCACCTTCGATGAATATGAAATCGAGAAGCACCGCATCTTCACCGCGTTGCTTCCACTCGAGCCGATGCCGGGGATTCCCGAGCTGCTCGACCTGCTGGAACGCGCCGCGGTGCCGGTCGCCATTGCGTCATCATCGCCGGCCCGCTGGGTCGTGCCGGCCGCGACCCGGCTCGGCATTGCCTCGCGCGTGGGGGCCATCGTCACTGCCGACGACGTTTCGAGGCGAAAGCCGGACCCGGAGGTGTATGTCGAGGCGCTGAGGCGGCTGGGCGCGGAGCCGGATCGGTCGGTCGCGATCGAGGATTCGGGGCCCGGCGTGGCGGCCGCCGTGGCCGCCGGCCTCTGGACTGTCGCCATTCCGCACTCGTTGACAGCCAGGCACGACCTCCGTCGGGCTCATCTTCGGGTGTCGAGCGCGACCGAGTTGACGCTCGAATTATTGGATCAACTGGTCGGCGGTCAGCGGACCTCAGTGGCCGTTTCTGAGCTCCTGCTCCGGTTGCCTATAAAATGACAGAGCCCATGACCGAATCCGACGAGCTGACGGGCAGCGCGCCTGTCGACTTCATCCGCGCGATCGTCGACGACGATCTGGCGACGCGGCAAGCACGGCGGCCGCGTCGCCACCCGTTTTCCGCCCGAGCCGAACGGCTACCTGCACATCGGCCACGCCAAGTCGATCTGCCTCAATTTCGGCGTCGCGCTCGAGCGACGGCGGCGTCGTGCAACCTGCGCTTCGACGACACCAACCCGACCAAGGAAGAGGTCGAATACGTCGACGCGATCGAGGAAGACGTGCGCTGGCTCGGCTTCGACTGGGACGGCGCTGTTCTTCGCGTCGGACTACTTCGAGCAGCTGTACGAGTTCGCCGTCACGCTGATCAGGCGCGACCTGGCCTACGTCGACAGCCTGACCGCCGACGAGATCCGCGACTACCGCGGCACGCTCACCGAGCCGGGGCGGAACAGCCCCTATCGCGACCGCCCGATCGAAGAGAACCTCGATCTGTTCGCGCGGATGCGCGCCGGCGAGTTCCCCGACGGCGCGCACGTGCTGCGCGCGAAGATCGACATGGCGTCGCCCAACTTCAACATGCGCGATCCGACGCTCTACCGCATCCGCCACGCGACCCATCACCGCACCGGCGACGCCTGGTGCATCTATCCGATGTACGACTACGCGCATCCGCTGTCGGATGCGCTCGAGGGCATCACGCACTCGCTCTGCACGCTCGAGTTCGAGGATCACCGCCCGCTCTACGACTGGCTGGTCGAGCACCTGTTCGACGCGCGACCGGCCGCAGCAGATCGAGTTCGCGCGGCTGCAATCTGAGCTACACCGTGATGAGCAAGCGCAAGCTGCTGCAGCTCGTGCAGCAGGGGCACGTCGCCGGCTGGGACGACCCGCGCATGCCGACGATCAGCGGGCTTGCGCCGGCGCGGCTACACGCCCGAGGCGATCCGCGACTTCTGCGCGCGCATCGGCGTCGCCAAGAAGGAAAACGTCATCGACGTCGCGCTGCTCGAGCACAGCGTCCGCGAGGACCTGAACCGGCGTGCGCCGCGCGTGATGGCCGTGCTCCGGCCGTTGAAGGTGGTGATCAACAACTATCCGGAGGGCCAGGTCGAGGAGGTCGACGTCGATCAACAACCCCGAGGATCGCGAGCGCGGGCACGCGCAAGGTGCCGTTCTCGCGCGAGCTGTACATCGAGCGCGACGACTTCCGCGAAGACCCGCCGAAGAAGTTCTTCCGCCTCTCGCCGGGCGGGAGGTGCGGCTGCGCTGCGCCTACTTCATCAGATGCCACGAGGTCGTGAAGGACGAGCACGGCGAGATCGTCGAGCTGCGCTGCACCTACGACCCGGCGACCCGCGGCGGCGACGCGCCCGACGGCCGCAGGGTGAAGGCGACGCTGCACTGGGTGTCGGCGGCGCATGCGCATCCCCGTCGAGGTGCGCCTGTACGACCGGCTGTTCACGGTCGAGGATCCCGAACGCGTCGCCGAGGGGCTGACGCTTCCTCGACTTCATCTGAACCCGGCGTCGCTCGAGGTCCTCGCGCGGCTGCAGGCCGAGCCGAGCCTTGCCGCAGCGGCGGCCTCGGCACCGGTTCCAGTTCGAGCGCATCGGCTACTTCTGCGTCGATCTCGATTCCGCGCCCGGGGCGCTCGTCTTCAACCGCACCGTCTCGCTGCGGGACGCCTGGGCGAAGATCGAACAGAGAAGCGTCAACCGCCCGTAGGGGCTGTTAAGTCTGAACCGGATCTCGTTCTTGCAACAACCTGCACTCGGTGGATCCGCGTACTTCCGTAAGAGCTCTGCAGAATCGCCTGGCCGACGCGCGCAGGCTGCGCGCCGCCGGCTACCGGCGCGATGCATTGGCCGCCGTCGACGCCGCATTGAGCATCGATCCGAAATGTCTGGCCGCGCAGTCCTTGCGGGAAACAATTCTCAACGTCCCCCGCCCACGCGACGGAGCCATCAGGATTCGGACACCGGCGGGCGACGACCGATCCCCTTGACTCCCAGCATCTTGCGAATCGGGCGGTTCCTCGAGCGCCGCGAGCACGACCGCAGGTTCTGCTGCCGAACTTCCCGCGCAGGTCGTGGCGGCGCTGTCCGATTTTCCGTCCGAAGCGGACACCCCGCCCGGGGTAGTCCCCGACGTCCGGTCCGCCAGCCAGCGGACAGGTGAGGGACTTGTCGGCTGCATTCCGAAGCGCCGGCGGTCATGGACCGGGAGCGTGAAGGACAGACCGCCCGGCTCAGCAAGGTGGCTCCTCGTGAGGCCATCGATTCGGCCGGGCTCGAGAAACGGCCGAAACGCCCGTCAAAGGCGTTGGCCGTCTCGCGGGAAGGTTTCGCGCGGTCACGGCCGTCAATACTGGACTGCGGGCGCGCGACAGCCTTGCGGTTCAGCCGAGAAGAAGGAGCCCGGTCACTGCTCGTTGCTGCCATTTTCCTTGCGGCAGTCGGCGCCGCGGCGTGGCTTGGATGGCAGTGGCGCATGCCGCCGGCTCATTGATGGGTCTGTCGTCGCCGACGCCACTGCTGTATCGAAACATGACAACCAACCTTCACACCTGGAGTCATTTGAGAGAGCGTGCCGCCGCGCCACTGATGGACGGCTCGAGCGTGAGAACGGCGCCGACAGGCGGGAACCAGGAGCGGCGGACGCCGACAGAATCTGCAAAGGTCAAAGCCGTCGCGCCGTCACCGGTCGAACGACCGAGTGACAGAAATCAAAGTGCGGCCGGCTGTCGTGTCCGAGGTTCCGACGCCTCCTCCGTCGTCGTTCATCGGGTTGTCTGAGCCTCAACCAGCCGAGGCGCGTGTGGAAGAGCCAATCTTCGGCCCGTTCACGGTCGAGCCGTCATCGCAGACGGTCCCGGAAACACCCGCAGTCATTTCGCCGCCTCCTGCGGCAGTTCCCATGCCCGTTCCACCAGCGGTGCCCGCGACTCAGCCCGCTGGTGGGGTTGCGCCGACGGAGCTCGAGCCCGCGACAGTGACCGCTGCGAATCGAGCGATGGTCGCTCCGGTCGTCGCGATTCGATCCTCGGTTGTTCCCGACGCCTGCACCGGACGATGAGCGCCTCGTCAACATGGTGCTCCAGCGCTACCGAACGGCCTACGATCGCCTGGATGCCCAGTTGGCCAAGGCTGTCTGGCCGAGCGTGAATGAGGCGGCGCTTTCGAAGGCCTTCTCCGGTCTCACCTCGCAGGCTTTGCGATTCGAAAGCTGTGGTGTTCAGGTCCGCGGGGGCACGGCGAGCGCAACCTGCCGGGGCGTCGCACGCTACGTCACCAGGCTGGGGCCGCGTGAACCGCGAACCGAACGCAGGATCTGGAGCTTTACTCTCCAGAAACGAGAAGCAAACTGGATGATCGCGTCCGCACGAGCGAACAGCCAGGAAAATGATTGACGAGGCGGGCGAGTCCGGAGTCCCCGGTCCGCGGCTCGTCTCTGGCAGTGGTGAAGGAATAGGCGGTCAGCCGACCTGCCGCGGCCGGGTGGAGGTGCAGTACTCGAATCTGGCGGCGGAGCAGAGGCGCGAAGCGGTCCCCGATTTCTTAACACTCGGCCGACCACCCGTTGGACCTGGGCGACATGCCGGCTGACGTGCGCGGCGGCGAAATCGGCCAGCTCGAACAGCGACAACGTGCCGAACGGCATCTTGACGCAGTAGCGGGAGCCGCGTTCCTCGGTGAGCGAGGCGATCGCTTTGGACATGTGGTGCCCACTCGCCCGCAGCCGCGCCAGGGCCGCGTCGATGCCAATCGTTTCAGGCGGTTCGAGCGCCGACGATGTCTTCATCTTGGGCGGCATCGCGCGCGGGTCGAATGACTCGATGAAGTCCGCCGGCGCGGGCTGCGCCAGTTCCTTCTCACCGATCAGCACGGCGGCCAGGTGGTCGTTCACCATCGCCACGTGACAGCCGATCTGCGCCGCGCTCCACCCCTCATCCCCGGGGAACTGCTCGGCGGTGTCAAAGGCACAGTCGCGCAGTTTCCACATCAGATCGTTGTGCGCGGAATTGAAGCGGGCGAGGATCGCGGCGGCGCGATCGGCGGACATCTGAACCTCCAACAGTCTCTGAGCAGCGATTCGGAACCCGTCCTGACTGGGTGGGCCGTGGTTAAGGGGCGTATCCTACGGGACCTCTCCGGCTGATGCAATGACGAAGTGTCGATAGCGTTGCAGTTGGCCCAGACAGGAGTGGTGACGCACACGGTTCCTTGATGCCATGCCCATTCGTGTTTGGGATGCTCGACATGATTCCAGGGCGGTGCCGAGGATTCCGCCGCGCAACTCGGAATACAACGTTCGCTTCAGCCCAGCGGCCGTTCGTGTAAAATTGCCCATCCCCCCGTGGAATACTTCATCAAGCAGTATGACCTCGAGCAGGGCGCGCTCGAGATTCAGTACATCGAGGAATTCTTCGGCGAGTTTCCTCGCAAGAAGATGGCCGCGGAGATCGTCCGACGGCTGCAGGGGCGCGCTCATCTGATTCTGCTCGCCACGGCGTCTCTTCCTGATGACCCGGGCACAGTCGTGCCGGTGGCCTTCAAGGTGGCCCACGAGATCCGGCAGGACGAGACCGAGCCGAAACTGGTCGATCTGGTCGGACGCCTCGACGGATCGGTGCAGTTCGAAAATCGCCGGGTGCTCTACACGTGGATCGGCGGCACGCGCCGCGACTGGCGCGGCCAGGGCCACTTTCGCGCGCTGACCGAACAGCAGGAATTCTGGGCCATCGACCACGGCTTCGACGAGATCGTCGTCAAGACGAAGAACAAGTTCTACGAGATGCGCGGGACGCTCGATCATCTCCATTTCGAAGTCGTCAAGTACGAGCGCAATGCGACCGACAACGCCCAGTCGAAGGTTTACCTCAGCAAAAGGCTCGCTCCCGAGCTCCTGCGTCGCCACCGGGGCAACCGTACCGTCGTTCAGGCAGAGGGCTGACGGTCGCCGAACCGATCGGGCGAGAAGGGTTGCCGGATTCGACTGCTGTTTCTTTATGAGTGTCGTTCTCGCGCCTCTCCCCTTCGCCGCTCGTCGGCTCGAAGCTCCCGGTCTCGACGTTCTTCCTGACCGCGTCCCAGCTGAAACAGCGGCCGTTCATCGCGACGTAGACCCCCGCCGGCAGCACCTGCACGAACGACAGCGCGCTCCCGAGATTGAAGAGACCATCGGAGCTGCCAAACGCGTACGGCACCATCGCGCCCGTGAGCACGATGGTCTTGCCGGCCGCAGGGGGAAAGGCCGCCGCCAGGGCTCGCGCGGTCTCGACCATCGTGTCGGTGCCGTGCGTCACGACAATCCGCGGGTCGGGCGCCTCGCCGGCACTCGGCGACGATGAGGTCGCGATCGGCCGAGCTCATCTCCAGGCTGTCGATCATCATGAGGGTCCGGATCGCCACGTCCACGCGGCAGCGCCCCAGGCGCACGCCAGGCGCTCTCCACATCCGACAGTCGCGGGGGGATCGCGGTGTCGTAGTCGAGCAGGTAGTTGCGGACCGCGAAGTCGGCAGCGATCTTGATCCCCAGGTCGAAGCCTCGCGCGCTTGCCTCGCTCACGATGCGATCCAGCGGATCTCCCGGGTTGTCCTTGATCCGCTGCCAGATGCTCTTGATGACGTGCGGATTCCGGATGAAGTTGTTGTTGGCATCGAGCGTCAGGCGCTCGACCAGGTACTCGGCGAACACGAACGATCCGTACTGGCGCCCGCTCGTGCCGTTGTCGAACGCGTTGATCCGCTCGTTGGGGCGACCGAAGAAGGAAGCGAGGTTCTGGGTGTACTGCGTCACGTCGCCAGGGGCGCCGCGCTGGGTCACGTATCCGGCCGCCCATTCGGCCGACGCCTCACACCACCAGCGGAACTCGAAGTGCGAGAAGAGCGCGGTGCCGACCGTCTGCAGCCCAACGAACTGGTACTGGAACACGTGGAACAGTTCGTGATGGGCGAGGTACATGGGCGCGCCGCTGTCGGGCTCCATCTCGATGGTCTGGACGGAGTCGTTGAGCGAGCCCGCGGTCACCCCCTGTGGAAGGACCTGGCCGCCCTCCACGCCGCCATGGATGAGGACCGGCACCAGGCCGTCCCAGTTCGTCGGATACCCCAGCTCGGATTCGTAGATCTCGTAGGCGTCATCCATGGCCTCGGCAATCCGATCGATGTACTCGGGGGTGCCGTTCACGATGACCGAGGTATCGATGTTGTTCCGCTCGAAGCGCCCGGTCGACTCGACGAAATACCGGATGCTCACGAACGGCGTGTCGTGGACGCACCGAAGGCCTGATCCCACCAACCCGAAGAGCGCGGAGAACTCCTGACACTCGTCGGTGATTCCCGGCGGCACGGGAATCGATTCAGTGGCATCGGACTGGGTGAACGCCTGTGGTTCGCCCTCTTCGATCTGGATCGCGTAGTGGTCGCCGCGAAGTGGTTGATCGAGAAAGGCGGTGATCTCGTCGCGGGTCGCCTGGGTGACCTCGTCGAAGTGGGCGAGGTACGTACCCACAGCCGTGGTTCCCTCGGGCGTCGGCGTGGGTGACTGATAGCGTTCCGGTAGCAGGACGTCGGCACCGTGGGCGTAGATTCCGAACCGCACGTAGTCGTCGACGGAGATGCGTCCGGCGAGCCAGTCCACCTCGAGGCGCTCGTCGGCAGACAGGGCGTTGCCGAAGGTGACCGTCGTGGGGAGACCCGCTACGGCACCGCCTGCTGTGATCTTTCGAGCCGTGACCTGGTGCTGCCCGTCGGGGATCGTCGTGGTGTCGACGACGGCCTCGAATGGCGAACTTGCGTCAGTGGCAACGACCGTTGTGCCAACCAGGAACTCGACGGCGGTCACGCCCGCTTCGTCGGTCACGACGGCGGTGACGGTCTCGTCGGCGAAGAGCGTCGCCGACGGCCACGGATTGGTGAGGAACAGCGGAGGTTCGGCCGGCGTGCTCGTCCCGGCCGTCGCCGCGGGGCCGGTGTTGCCGGCCGCGTCGGTGGCGGTGACGGTATAGGTGTACGCCGTGCTGGCGGCGGTCGATCGGTCGGTGAACGAGCTCGACGTCCCCGAAACGAGGGCGATCCGGGTCCCGTTGCGGTTGACCACGTAGCTGGTGACGCCGACGTCATCGGTCGCCGCGGCCCACGACAGGTCGACCTGGTTCCAGGCGACGGCCATGGCGGCCAGGCCGGTCGGGGCGGATGGCGGTCCGGCATCGCCGGCGGCGCTCGTGGTGGCGACGGCGGCGGCCGAGGCGGCCGACGTCAGACCCGCAGCGTCGACGGCGCGGACGGTGTAGGTGTAGGCGGTCGAGGGGCTGAGGCCGGTGTCGCTGAACGACGTCGAGCCGACGGTTCCCACGGCGCTCAGGAGGACGCCGTTGCGGAAGACCTGGTAGCCCTGGACCCCGACGTTGTCGGTCGCGGCCGTCCAGGACAGGTCGACCCGGGCGGGACCGGTGGCCATCGCCGACAGTCCGGTCGGGACCGACGGGGCCGTCGTGTCGGCGGGCGCGGCGGGGATGATGGACACCTGGAGCTGCGGCTTGTTGGTGTTCTCGCGGCTCTGGTAGGTGCCATTGCTGGTGCCGTTGTTGGTCGCGACGAACGTGATCAAGCCACGCGTGGTCACGACACTGGAGACCGACGTGGCCGTGTAGCCGCCGGACGTCACCGGCGCGGTGGTGGCCACGACGCTGCCGAACGCCGGTGCTGTGGCGTACGTGATGTTCGCCTCGGACCAGTTGGTCACGGTCGAGGTGTGGACGCGATAGCCGGCCGCATCGCCGACGTTGGCCCATAGCCGCAGGGTCGCACCCGTGATCGTTCCTGCCGGCAGCGACGTGGTGTCGAAGCGCAGGTACGACCGCTTGTCGCCCGCGGCGGCAACGAGCAGCGTCGTCGCGGTTCCAAACTTCTTCTTGGTCTGCCCGGAGCCTCCATCGACATAGGCGTCGGCGACCGGGTTGAAGGTCGTGATGACCTGCCCGACCGCCGGCGTGCTCGTCCCGGCCGTCGCCGCGGGGCCGGTGTTGCCGGCCGCGTCGGTGGCGGTGACGGTATAGGTGTACGCCGTGCTGGCGGCGGTCGATCGGTCGGTGAATGAGCTCGACGTCCCCGAAACGAGGGCGATCCGGGTCCCGTTGCGGTTGACCACGTAGCTGGTGACGCCGACGTCATCGGTCGCCGCGGCCCACGACAGGTCGACCTGGTTCCAGGCGACGGCCACGGCGGCCAGGCCGGTCGGGGCGGATGGCGGTCCGGCATCGCCGGCGGCGCTCGTGGTGGCGACGGCGGCGGCCGAGGCGGCCGACGTCAGACCCGCAGCGTCGACGGCGCGGACGGTGTAGGTGTAGGCGGTCGAGGGGCTGAGGCCGGTGTCGCTGAACGACGTCGAGCCGACGGTTCCCACGGCGCTCAGGAGGACGCCGTTGCGGAAGACCTGGTAGCCCTGGACCCCGACGTTGTCGGTCGCGGCCGTCCAGGACAGGTCGACCCGGGCGGGACCGGTGGCCATCGCCGACAGTCCGGTCGGGACCGACGGGGCCGTCGTGTCGGCGGGCGCGGCGAGCGTCGCCGTAGGAGCTCGCGATGGCTCTGCTGTCGTCGCCCCGCTTGGCGCGGCGGTGATCAGTTGACCCACAAGAACGACGACGAGCAGGGCAGACAGGCGCGGCGTACGACGAAACCTCACGGGGTCCTCCCCTCCAGCCGCGCGCTCTGTCGGCACTATAGTCGCTGAGCCGTGCCGGGCGAGCGTTAGCGGCACTATCGGGCCGGCGTCTTCGCATCGTCATCGCCTCCCCGACGAGCACCCGGGAGCGGCGACACTTCTGTGACGGGGATGGGCTAGCGTCTCAACCTCTGAGGGAGGTGAACCGTGGCGACCCGGTCGACAGCGCGATGAGCTATCCGCATGTCGTCACCATCGATGACAGCCTGAGCATGGAAGAGCGAGTAGCGCTCCTGCTGGGCGTGCTGAACCTCGACAACAAGAACGACCAGCAGATCGTCGAGATCTGCGCCGATATCGACCTCACCGGCCACACCGGGATCGAGATCTGGGACAACCGATCCCTGATTGCTCCACCGTCGTGTGCCCGCAGCCCGCGGAGGCTCGGCCCCAGGGTCTACGTCACGGATGAGCGCGGCCGGAACTCGCTCTTCGATATCCATGGCGACAACGTGCTGGTCTCGGGCTTTCGCCTGGAGGGCCCGACCGACTACATCGCGAAAGGGAATCGGAAAGAGAAGGGGATCGTCGTTTCGCCGACCGTCTTCGCCCCCGATGACATCGAGAAGACGACGCCACTGCCGATCATCCGGAACGTGGTCATTTCCAACATGGAGATCTACCACTGGAGCGGTGTCGGCGTCCAGGTGCAGGACAACGTCCACAGGAAGGACTCGCGCGGCCGACTCGTCAACACCAACCCGGCGGGCGTGCGCGTGACTGGATGCTACTTCCACCACAACCGGCACGGTCCCGGCGAGGGCTATGGCGTCAACTCGACCGGTGGCGGGTACGTGACCATCGAACGCAACGTCTTCGATGAGAATCGCCACGCGATCGCGGGCGGACCCAAGCACAAGACGTTCCCGGACTATTCGGGGTACACAGCCCGCGACAACCTGATCCTGTCGGGCGGTGGTGTCCACCAGCTCGAGACCAGCGCCCGGGATGCCGGATTTGGCGGTCTGGCCGGCGCCATCATCGGCGGCATCATCGGCGGCCTGATCGGGGGCCCGCCCGGTGCGGCGATCGGCGCGGCGTTCGGTGCAGGAGCCGGCTTCGCAGGGGTCGCGCTAGCCGGCTCATACATCTGCTGGCAGACCCATCAGATCGACATGCACGGCACGAAATCGACCATTCGCTACGGCCAGGCGTGCTGCGGAACGGCCGGCGAGACGATGATCATCGAACGCAACACGATCCTCTACGTCAACGGCAATGCCATCAAGATCCGCGGCAACCCGATCGACAAAGTCGTGGTCGACGCCAATGTCTTCAGGCACAAGACGGCGGACGACGCGATTGCCCAGAACGGCGACCCGGGAATCACCAACACGCCCAGCAAGCCGATCACGGTCGAGCCTACCAACACCTGGGACTGCGGCGATCTCCTGGCCGACCTTGGAAAGGGCGACTTCTTTGGCGACGGCCAGCTGGAGGACTTCATGGCCACGGGCGTCACGTGGTGGGCGCGGTCACCGATCACCGGCCACTGGCGCTACCTGAACACGATGAAGGAACGCCTGCCCCAGCTACAACTGATCCACGTCGACGGCGATGCCATCTGCGACGTCGCGCCCAAGATGCGCGAGCTCGCAGCAGCGCCGCCGGAGAAGTACTCGAAGGGCGGCACCACTCCCTGGCTCCAGAGGAACGTGATCCACCCCTAAGTCGAGCTGTCAGGCGCCGACCCCGGGAAGTAGACCGCGGCGATCCCGGGCTGGTCGCGGCGCAGGAAGTCGAACACCGGACAACGGTATCCGGACGGGGCGTCCCAGGTGAGGCTTCGCTTGACCAGTCCCCCACACTGGGCGAGTTGAGCGGCGCGTCCTCGCTTCACCACTCGGTGGAGCACGCCGATCGATCTGATCGGAGCGCCGCCCCGTGCGTCCCCAATCCCAACGTGCCCTATTTGTGCCTGTCGTGGTCGCGCTGCTCCTGGGCGCCGCCATCGCCTTTCCGCTAGGGGTGATCGCCAGCCACCAGTTCTCCGACGTCCTGACGTCCAACACCTTCCACAACGACATCGACGCAATCGCCGATGCCGGGGTGACGACAGGTTGTGCCGCGGGCAAGTACTGCCCCAAGGAGTTCGTGACCCGCGAGCAGATGGCGGCCTTCCTCAATCGACTCGGTGCGCTCGGTCCGGGAAAGACACCCGTGGTCAATGCCGACAAGCTGGATGGTCTGACCTCGGGCCAGTTCGCCCGCACCGATCAGACCCACTACTACGCCTGCGCTGGCTCGACCTTGGCGCCGGTGATAAGCGCGACGGAGTATTTCGGCTCCACCAGTCACCGCTTTCTTGCCGCCGGCAGCGGCGCCTTGATCTGCCCGGTCCATCTGCCCGACGGCGCCACGGTGACCAGCTTCAGTGGCGAGGTCTACGACAGCTTCGTCGACGGCGAGATCTACTGCATCCTGCAGCGGCACCCGTCGAGCATTGGCGGGAGTTACGCCGAAGTCGCCAAGACCGAGAGCTCGGTCGATAGTCTCGACGGTCCCGACGTGCACGCGTTGCTCGTCGACTCCACGATCAACGATCCGGTGATCGACAACCGCAACCCCTACACGGCGGGCTGCTTTGTCAGCGGAGCAAGCACGAATCTGCGGGTTTTCAACGTGACCCTGACCTACATTGGGGCGCCGTGAGCCCGCCGACTTCGGTCAATGCTGACACGGCGCTGAGGCTGTCGGTCCTCGGCCGGCGGCGCCGAACCCGGGAAGTAAGACCGCGGCGATCCCGGGCTGGTCGCGGCGCAGGAAGTCGAACACCGCACAACGGTAGCCGGGGAGCGGCGGCCAGTGCTCGACCTGGAGCCCGCGACCTAGCCGATGAAGGCGTCCACCGCGGCCTGATCGTTGGAAAGCGTCCAGTACTCCTCGACCCGGCCATCCGGACCGAAACGCATCGCGTCCGCCATCATCACGTCGAGGCTGCGGCTCTCCTGTTCGGCGGTGACGTGGGTGAACGACATCAGGTAATCGCGGCCCTCGAGGATGTCGACTGGCTCGACGTGCAGCCGTCCGCCGGTCAACTGACCGAACCCGCGAATCAACCCTACCGCCGCTTCACGACCCCGGTAGTCGCCGGCGACCGAGCTCCGGCCCGGCCAGTGCCACACCACGTCGTCGCTCAGCAGGATCTCGCCGAATCGATCCACGTCGCCCTGGCTGACCGCGGCCATCGCCTGGGCTAGCGTCTCGGCGTTGCTCGCCATCGTCGACCCTCCCCTGCCCTAGGACCAGAACTCGTCGATCTGTGCCTGGTTCGCGTTGGACGCCCAGAACTCGGCGATCCGACCGTCGTCGTCGAACCGGAATGCGTCTGCCGCGACCGTCTCGAGGCGCTTCCCGCCCCGCTCGGCAGTGACCCGCAGGAACGCGGCGCCGTGGCGCTCGTTGGCGAGGATCTCGAGGCGCTCGAGGCGCATCGTGTCGGTCGTTTCCTCGCGGATCGCGTCGAAGTAGCCGAGGATCGCGTCTCGCCCGCGGTAGTCGCCGCTGTGGCGGTGGGTTCCGCCAACGTGCCATACGGCATCCTCGGCGAGCGAGTCGCGCATCGTCTCGCGATCATGGTTGCCGTAGGCGTCGAGCCACGCCTCGAGCCGGCTTGTCTGGCCGCTCATCGCCTCCACCCTCCTTGCGGCGTTATGCCCCATGCTCATCGTACGTGAGCAGCGACCCGCGGGAACACCTTGGTGCAGGGCAATCACGGAGCCATAATGCCGCTGATGACCGAGCCCACGACAGGCATCGAGCGACCGGGGCCCATCGTCGTCTGCGGCGCCACCGGGCGACAGGGCGGCGCGGTGTCGCGGCATCTCCTGGCTCGGGGCTGGCCGATCCGCGCGCTTACCCGCAAACCCAATTCGCCCAGGGCCAACGCCCTACGCGCAGCCGGCGCCGAGGTGGTCGGCGCCGACATGGCCGACCGGCCCGGCCCTCGATCGGGCCCTCGCCGGGGCATACGGCGTCTTCAACGTCCAGAACACGCAGATCGCCGGCTTCGACGGCGAGATCGCCCAGGGCCGCAACGTCGCCGATGCTGCCAGGGCGGCTGGGGTTCAACACGTCGTCTATGGCTCGGCCGGCATGGGGACGAAGACCGGCGTGCCATCGTGGGACTCGAAGGTGATCGTCGCCGACCACATGCGAGGGCTCGGTCTGCCGATCACGGTCCTCCGGCCGATGGCCTTCATGGAGCTCATGACCGACAAGGACTTCTACCCACAGGTGTCGGTCTGGCATGTCATGCCGAAGCTCATGGGCTGGAACCGGACGCTGCCCTGGCTCGCGGCCGACGACGTCGGCGTCATCGCCTCGATGGCCTTCGGCGATCCGCACCGGTTCATCGGCGCGGACATCCCGCTGGCGGCCGACCTGAAGACGCTCGATGACTGCCGCCGCATTTGGACGGAGGCCGGCCGCAAGCCACGCGGCTTCCCGATGCCGGTCTGGCTGTTCAAGCGGGTCGCGGGCGACGACCTGACGACGATGTGGAGCTGGCTGGCGACCGGGGAGGTCCCCCTCGACACTGGACCGACCCGGGCCGTCCATCCCGCTGCCCGGACGATGAGCGATTGGCTGGAGGCACGGACCCGGGCCTGAGCCGCGACCATGCCTGGCGCCCGAGGTCAGCCTCCGCGTTCGATGGCCTTGAGCCGCCGCAGGTCTCGCTGGACCGACCGACGAACCATCGGGCCCATCAGCTGCCCGGGCAGGCCGTACATCCCGCGGCCCTCCCCCCGGATCCGGATGCTGGCTCGCGTTCGGCGAGCGCCGTCGATAGGCCCCAGGCGGTAGTCGACGTCCATCGAGAAGTCACCGAACCGGCGGACCTGGGAACCCTGGGCGAGCGGCGGTTCCGTCAACAGCTCGACACGATCGACGCCACCGATCCACTCGGGGTCACGCGACGGGTCGAACTGAACGGCCGCTACTGCTTCTGGCGGTGCGCCGACCTCGAGGCTGGCGGTCTACGACTCGAACTCGATCGACGCGATGACGGCTTGGAGTTCGGCGACGTCAGCCGGTGCGGCAGTGTGGTCGGCGCCGTACACGGCGACGAAGCGACCAGCGTCGGTGTCGACGGCCAGGATCTGCCCCACGCTCTCGGGTCCGACGACCAGGTACTTGTTGCCGTTCCTGTCGAGCCAGATCTGGAGGCCGATGGGCGGGTCGCACGCTTCGACGTCGACCTCGGCCGAGACCGTTACCTCGACGCGCTTGCCGGAACGGCCCTCGAGCGTGACGTCCACCGGGCTACCGAACGTGGGACCCGGGAGCGCCAGCAGAGCGGTCATGAGGTCTGTGGCCGTCGGCCCGACGTCGACGGTGGTGTCGGGACCGCAAGGGTCGCTGAAAAGGCGATCCACGATCGACACGCTGAAGCCGACCTGGCGCCCCGACTCGTTCGGGTGCTTGCCGATGCTCTGTCCACCGTTTTCGGCGACCCACCCGGGCGGCACGGCGAACGAGTAGGTCACTGGACTCCAGGGCCCTGCCGGGACGAAGTAGCGACCCGGTTCGAGTTGACCGCCGGACGGGAGGCGAACCGCACCCGGCACGACGATCGGCGTCGCCGCCGCCGTTGTCGACAAGCTTGCCCCCGCGGAGGCGGTGACCCGAGGGCTCGATTGCCGAGGCGACGCTGAGCCGAGGGCGGCCGCCGCGCAGCCGCCGACGAGGAGCAACGCCACGGCCAGACCGCCGAGTCTCATCGTACGCATGGCCCAGTCTTCCGCGTGCTCATTCGGCTTCGTCGGATCGGCCGTCGAGCCAACCGGCGTTGGGTGCGAAGTCCATCGACACGATCTCGCCGTTCTTGATGACGGCGGACCAGACGTAGAAGCGGCCTTCCGGCCTGGACAGCCGCGGGTTCAGGTAGGCATACCCGCGGTTCAGTTGTGGGTCTTGCGCGTACGGGAATTCGGTTTCCCAGAGCGGGTTGTGATCCGGGTACTGTCCCAGCGAGCCGATGACTACCTCGGTTGTCCCCGCCCGAAGGTCCGTCGACCAGGCGCGGAGGATCTCCCCTGGCATGTTGTCGATCCCAAAACGAACGTCGGGCTGGCCGTCGGCGTCGTTGTCGAAGACAACGCCGTAGGCGATCCATTCAGTGAGCGGATCGGCGAGCGGCTTCGAGACCCCGCTGGCGGTTTCGAAGCGGACGCACATGGATCCCGAGAACCAGCAATCCGTGTGGTTGAACCCGACGGCGATGAGATCGACCAGAGGAACGCGGCCGGGAACGCCGTCGCCCGGAGGATCCAGATGGCGCCACCGGTCATTCGGGTCATCCGGGCCGGGCTCGAAGCGCTCAGCCGGCACGACCGGCGCACCGCCGACGGGTTCGGTCCGCAGAGGCGCGGGGAACGGGTCATCGGCACCGTCGGGTGTCCACCGCAACGTCGTCGGCTGCTGGTCACCGACGGATGGGCCCTGCAGGCGAGGCAGGATCAACACGGTTGCTGCCGCAATCACGACCGCAGCGACCGCGATGGCGAGCCTGGGGAGGGCGCCCTCCCAGGGAAGGACCCAGCCGCGCCGCTGCGCCAGATCGGCGGTGCCGCGGCCGATTGCGTCGCGCTGTTCGAGCGGGAGTTCTCGCGGTCCTTCGGCGAGGTAGGCCGCGAGGGTGGCGTCGTATCGCTGCTCGTCGTTCATGCCGGCCATTCCTCCGGGACGTGCGGCCGGCTATCGGCCTCCAGGCTCGCCCTGAGGGCGCGCGTGGCGTGATGGAGCCTCGACTTCACCGTCCCGACAGGCACCCCCGCCGCGTCGGCGATGGCAGCGAGCGGCATGCCGAGGTAGTGGTGCAGGACCATCACCGCGCGCTGCTCCGGCGACAGCCGCCGGAACGCCCGGTCGATAGCATCCCGGTCCGCGACACCGCTGGTGAAGTCGCCTTCGGTCGCCGGGTCGACCTCGATCACCCGGGTATTGCTCGACCAGCCCCGAAATCGCCTGGCCTCCACGTAGCAGGCCCGGACGAGGAGCCGGTAGAGCCACGGCTCGAAGCGGTTGGGATCGCGGAGTTGCGGCAGATCGCGCCACGCGACCAGGAAGGTCTGCTGGACGGCGTCCTGCGCACGCTCGATGTCCCGCAGGATCCGGTAGGCAACCGCGTAGCAGCGATCGCTCTGCAGGTCGATGAGCGCGCGGAACGCGGCATGATCGCCGGCGCGAGCCCGCTCGACCAACCTCACCTGCACCGGCCGCACTCCCTAGTTCGTTTCCCTGGCCACCGGGGTTCGAACTCTATGGGGGCGCGCTACGTCGGAAGGTTCATTCGCCACGGCATTTGTGCCCATCAGCTCGCGACGGCTACGCGGGCGCCAGCGTGGCCTGAGTACCCTTTGACCTACTAGCACGTCGATCTGAACGCCGAGCGATGACCTGACCTCGCCGGCCGGTCGCTGGCCGCGGGCTAATCGAGCGGGAGGCGCCAGATGGTCAGAACGTCGTGGGCCGTCACCCAGACCGCGTCGTCATCGGCGGCGACGCTGCCGCTGCCAACCGGCGGTCGGTATCGGACGGTGACCTCGTTCGTCGCCGGGTCGATCCGGGCGAGGAGCTCCGGGCCGCCGCGGACCCAGACCGAGCCACCGCCGACGGCGATGTCGCCGCCTTCGATCGGGCGGCCGACATCGATCGTGGCCACGACCTCGTTGGTCGCTGGGTCGACCCGCGAAACGGACCCATCGGCCTGGTTCATCACCCAGACCTGTCCCTCACCGACGGCCAGGAACCGGGGTGCAGGACCCACGGGGATTGTCGTGACCACCGCACCGGTCGCAGGGTTTACGCGGTGGAGCTCGTCGGAGGTCGGGTTGGTGATCCAGACGGCTCCGAGCCCCGCCCGCACTGGTCCCGCGCCGGACGGCATCGGGAATATGTCGCTGGCCGTCAGGGTCTCGGGATCGACCCTGACCAGCATCCGCCCTGCTTCGGGGCCGACCATCGCCCAGACCGCGCCCTCCCCGGCACCAACGGAGCCCTCCGAATCCTCCGTCGGCAGATCGAACTGAACACTTGTCACCTCGAGCGTCTCGGGGTCGATGCGCGCCAAACCGGACGGCTCGCAAGTCGCCGTCCAGATCGCGTCGAATCCGACGTCCATCGCCTCGCACCAGCCGGCCAGTGCCGCGGACCCTGTCGGCTCCCCCACGGGGTCGAGGCGCCCGATGCCGTCACCGAGACCCGCGACGTACGCCGAGCCATCGACGAGCACGATCCAGTCCGTCGAGGAAGTGGCTCGGATTGGCAGGGCTCCTTCGCTCTCGATGTCGAGCGGCTCGGGAAGCGAGGGGGGCGGGCTCATGGTCGAGGCGGGGGACGCCGGTGGGGCGGTGGTCGGCAGAGCTGTCATCGGCGGGCGGGTCTGGCCGCTGGCCGGTGCGCTGGGGCCGGGGGAGGCGCAGCCAATCAGCGCTGCGGCCAGGAGGAGCGTAACCAGGCGCCAGATCCCGGAACGCGACGGCACGGTTGTCCCTCACCGGATCGATCGTGCAGATGGCGGTTCTGCCGGTCGTGGCAGCAGTATAAGCAGCGCGTCCGCGAGCCCGGTCAACCGGTAGCCGGCGTCGCGCAACCGGAGGAACGCGTCGGGTGCCGGCGGCGCCGAACCCGGGAAGTACACCGCGGCGATCCCGGGCTGGTCGCGGCGCAGGAAGTCGAACACGGGCCAACGGTAGCCGAGGAGCGCCGGCCCGCGAGCGAAGAGGCCGCCGGTCCCCTTCGAGCCGGCGGCCTCCCCGAACCCGGGATTATGGCCTCAGTTCGGCGCGGGACCCCAGTCCATGCTCCGCGGGCGGAAGTCGCCCGGGCCGATGATCGCGTGGAGTGCGTGGCCATCGGGCCGGATGCGGTACAGCGTCTGAACGCCTGGGTCCTCCTGGTGGATCCCGCCGGCTTCGTGGCGGAACACGAGCCAGTTGCCGTCTGGCGAGTAGCCGCCAACGAAGGCACGCTCACGACCGGTGTAGTGGGTCACGTAGTGGACATCCTGGCTCCCATCGGGTCGGAGCTCGATGATATTGACCGGCTCGTCGGGATCCGGGTCTGAGTCGTCCGAAACCACGATCTTCGAGCCGTCGGGTGCCCAATCGTGCTTGTACGTGACCGAGATGCTCGGCGAGATCTGTGTCAGGTTGCTGCCGTCCATCCCCTGTACGAACAAGGCCCCGAACGGTCCGCCCTTGAAGGTCAGCTTGGTGCCGTCGGGCGAGACGTTGGGATCCGGGTCGCCGGCCGCGCTGAGAAGCCGTTGGTCGGAGCCGTCGATATTCATGCTCCAGACCTGGGCGGCGTCGATCACCGGGTCGTAGCGGCTGTAGACGAGCCGCTTGCCATCGGGCGTGTACGACGAGTCGCCCTGGCAGATGTTCGGGTCGGCCGCGATGATCTCCATGTTCGATCCATCGGCGTCGATGAGCCCGATCATGCAATCGTCGAGGGTGAAGGTCATGCGCCGGCCGTCCGGGGACCAGTCGGGCGAGGTGGCCCGGCCGGGGACGTTGGTGATCTGCCGGAGATCCTTGCCGTTGGGGCGGACGGTCCAGAGCTGGGCGCGTCCGTCCTCGCTGTCGATGTGGAAGGCGATCCGCCCGTTCCGGTCCGGGAACGTGGCCGTCGCACTGCCCGTGAACGCGGCGGCCGCGAGGAGCGCGCCCACAATGCCGATCAGCACCAGCCGTGGCCGACGTGTTGGAGCCATCTCCGAGTCCTCCCTGGATGCGGCCACCTGGCCGCGTTACCAAGGACGGCGCCGGATCGTCGGCATCTGTTCCCGGATACGTTGCTTCGCTGGCGTCTGTTCCAAAACGACGGATTGTCGGCGACTGAGCCACGGGGTAATGTCGTCCCGCCGCCGGCCTGGCGGGCAGACTTGAGGGGTTCTGCGTGAGGCGTCTCGCCCCGGTGGTCGTCGCGGCCATCATCAGCTTGCTGCTGGGACCCGGCATCGGACCGGCGTTGCAACCCGCTCGTGCCGCTGCCATTTCGGGAACCGCGAACGACGAGGTCCAGGACGACTTCTTCGCATTTGACAGCGTCTTCGACTACATCGGGCAGGGCGAACAAGTCGCGTTCACCGACGTTACGGGCAGCATCGGCATCTACCCGGTCGCGCCGTGGTCGGCCGACATCGTCGACATCTACGCGACTCTTGGTGAGCAGTGGTGGCACGTCGTGCTGGCGGCGCCGGTCGGTCAGGCGCTGACGGTCGGGTCGTACCCGGGCGCCGCGGACCGCGACGGTGACACCCCGGCAATCCGCGTCCATGGCAACCACCGTGGCTGCAACACGAATAGCGGCGCGTTCGCGATTCACGAGCTGTCGCGGGACGGGACCGGCCTCATTACGTCGATCGCCGCGAGCTTCGAGCACTGGTGCGACGGGTCGCCGACGCCGCTGACCGGTCGTGTCCGAGTGAACTCGACGCTCCCGATCGCGGCACTGTCGACGCCGCGCGAGTCGGCGCACTTCGGCTTTGTCACCGTCGGCGAATCGGTACCGCCCCGAACCTACACCGTCGAATCGACCGGCGATGTCCCCGTCACGGTCAGCCATGTCGCGCTGAGCGGCTCGCAAGCAGGCGACTTTCCGTCTATCGACGGGTGCACGGGCGACATGCTCGACCCCGGGGAGAGCTGCTCATACCAGGTGGGCTTCGCACCGTCCGCGATCGAAGACCGATTCGCGACGGCCTCGATCCACTCCTCCGCGCCGCTTCCGCCTCGCGCCCTGCCGCTTCGTGGATTCGGCCGGATCCCCACCACGACCACCGTCTCGATCGTGCCGGACAACACGTACTACATCCCGGGACTTCGACTCGTGGCCACGGTGGCGCCGGGTCCGGGCCATAACCAAGTCGAATGCTGGCTCGATGGCGAGCTCCTCGCGGAGCCCGTCGTCGATCACCAGAGCATCGCAACGTGCCACGTTCCTCGAGAACTCGGAACCCACACGTTCCGGGCTCGCTACCAGGGCAGCTCTACCTACGGCGACAGCTGGAGTGCGCCGCTCAGCTTCACCGCGAGCGCGACGACGGCCATTGCCTTGACCGCCCCGGTGAGTCCGAAGGCCGGGGCAAGCGTCGCCGTCTCGGCAACGGTCAGCACCCCTTCCAACCTGCTGTACCCGGGCGGCACGCTGACGATCCGCGACGCGACGACCAACACGGTCCTGGGTACCGCGCCGATCGACCGTGGCGCGGCGACCCTCGCCCTGACGCGCTCGTTCTCGCTGGGGACCCACCAACTCGTCGCGACGTACACGGGAGTGGCGGGCATCCTCAATGCGTCGACCGCGACCCAGACGATCACGGCGGTCGACGGGGTGGCGCCGCTTGTGTCGGCGCCGACGCAGGGCATCGTTCCGAACATCGCCCTGGGCGCTGGTGGTCCGACGTTCCGGGTGAGGTGGTCTGGCTCGGACGCGACGTCGGGCATCGCCCGCTACGAGCTCCGGGTCCAGACCAGCGGAGGCCCATGGACGACCATCTCCAACTCATTGACCGGGACCTCGCTCGACCGGGTCCTGGCGGCCGGCAACACCTACCGCTTTGCCGTCCGGGCCATCGACATGGCCGGCAACGCGAGCGGCTGGGCCTACGGCTCAACCTTCAGGGTCACCGGCTACCAGCAGACGAGCGGCTCGATCACGTACGGCGGGCCATGGTCCAACTCCGGTTCGATCGCGTTCTGGGGCGGGACCGCCAGGTTCGCGACGGCCCAGGGCGCCAAGGCGAGCTTCACGTTCACCGGCCGCTCGGTCGCGTGGGTCTCACTCAAGTCGTACAACCGGGGCAAGGCCAACGTCTATGTCAACGGCGTCTACTCGGGCAGTGTCGACTTGTATGCCGCGTCCACCCAGGGCCAGCGGATCGTGTGGACCAAGAGCTGGTCAACGTCGGCGACCCGGACGATCGACATCCGGGTCGTCGGCATGGTCGGCCGGCCGCGCGTCGACGTCGACGGCTTCTTCATCGGGAGCTAGCGTTCGGCTGGGCTGGGTCAGCTGATCGGCACCGGAGCACTCTCGCGGACGACCAGCCGGGGCTGAAGATTCACCTTGAGATCGTCCGATGAGCGCGGTTCGCCGTTGATCTCGCGCAACAGGCGATCCACCGCCTGCCCGCCTTGCTCGTGCAGCGGCTGTTCGATCGTGGTGAGCGGCGGGATGTACTGGGCCGACTCGGGCACGCCATCGAAGCCGACGACCGCCAGATCCCCCGGGACCCGGATCCCGTTGCGGTGTGCCACGAGCAACGCCCCGAGCGCCATCTGGTCGTTACCTACGAACAGTGCGTCCATGTCGGGCTGCTGCTCGATCATCCTGCCGAACGCGGACTCCCCGCTGGCCGACGACCAGTCGCCCGCGATCGACACGCCGGGTTCGAGGCCGGCCTCGCCCAGGGCGGCCAGCCAGCCGTCGCGCCGATCCTTTGCCTCGCGCCATTCGGCCGGCCCGCCGAGGTGGGCGATCCGGCGACGGCCGAGGGCGATGAGGTGGCGAGTGGCCATGCGGGCGCCGGCGAAGCTGTCGATCGAGATCGTGGTGTAGTCGGACGTCTCGCCCGGCTTGACGAACACGATCGGCGGACATGACGTGGGGAGCCCCGCGGCCAGCGCCCCCGCATCGAACCGCAACTGCGGTGTGAAGCAGATGATCCCCTCGACCTGGTGGTCGACCAGGAACTCGATGATGGGCAGGGCGTCACGGGTCTCCACCCCGGCCATCTCCTTGACCAGCACCGCATAGCCGGCCGCGTCGCTGGCGTCGGTGATCGCGGTCAGCGTCTCGGCAATGCCGAACTTGCCAAGGCCGGAGGCGATCACGCCAATCGTCCATGACCGCCGGTGGGCGAGGCTGCGCGCGACCGCATTCGGACGGAAGCCGACCTCTGCGATTGCGGCGAGGACCGCGCTCCGCGTCCCCGCAGCCACATCCGGACGGTCGTTGATGACCCGGGACACCGTCTGGGCCGACACGCCCACCATCCTCGCGATGTCGTGGATGGTGACCTCGCGGGGCTCGCTGGCCCGTCGCGTCGCTCTCAAATCGACTCCCTCGCAACGATGGCCCAACAGTACGGCACGGCCCGGATGGCAATTCCGCCTTGACAGTCAGCACATCCCAGGACTAGGCTTCGTGACCGGTAACGGTACCGGTTCCGGGACCGGTAACGGGAGCATAGCATGGGCGGGGTCCCTGGGGATCCCGGGAGGAGGAACGACGTGGCGCGTGGGCTCTTCGACCGGGGTCTGCCGGCCGGGCTGGTCCTGGTCCTCGTCATCGCGGCCTGCGGGGGACCCACTGCATCGAGTGCGCCGGCAGGCAGCACCGCCGCGCCGAGCGGCACCCCTGCCGGGAGCGTCGAGCCGTCAGCCTCGGGGGCGGCCGCAGCGTCGCTGCCCCCGCTCGTGGGCGACCCGAACCTGGAGGCAACGATCCAGGTCTGGATCGGCGGACTCGCGCAGAACTACTACGAGGCGCTGGACGCGGCCTTCGCCGAGGCGTATCCGAACGTAACCGTCGAGTACACCGTGATCGACTTCGGTGGCAACGCCGACAACCCGGGGCTCTACCAGAACTTCCAGCTCGCCGTGACGGCCGGTTCCGGCCTGCCCGATGTGGTCATGCTCGAGGACTCCCACCTCGGACAGTACGTCTCGATCGATGCCCTGGCTGACCTGACCGACAAGGTGACGCCGTACGTGCCGTTCCTACCGGAGCAGAAGATCCAGGAGGCGAGCAAGGACGGCAGGATCTACGCCATGGCGATCGACAGCGGTCCGGTCGCCCTGTACTACCGCCGGGACGTGTTCGACGAAGCGGGCGTCGATCCGACGAGCCTCGAGACATGGGACGACTGGCTTGCCGCGGCCCAGGTCATCAAGGACAAGACGGGTCACCCGATGTGGCAGCAGGCGATGGCCCGCAACAACGCTCGTACGTTCGAGTCACTGCTCTGGCAGCAGGGCCTGGGGTATGTCGACAGCGCCGGTGCGGTCATCGTCGATACCGAGCCACGAATCCAGCAGACCCTGGAGTTCGTCGGCAAGACGTGGGCCGATGGATTCGCCGCCGACAACGAGGAATGGACCGATCCGTGGTACGCGGCGTTCAACGAAGGGACGGTCGCGACCCATCCTGGCGCCGTCTGGATGAGCACCTTCTACAAGAGCTTCATCGCCCCGGATGCGGCGGGCAAGTTCGGCGTCGTGCCACTCCCCCGCTGGACGGCCGACGGCGCCGACACCGCCAACGACGGTGGGTCGTCCTTTGCCATCCCGGCGGCGAGCGAGAACCAGGAGGCAGCCTGGGCCTGGATCCAGTTCTACACCGGCCAGCCCGAGTCGGTGATGACCTGGTACAAGGCTTCGGACATCTTCCCTTCGCTCAACGCGGCGTACGAAGATCCGTACTTCCAGGAGCCTGATCCGTACTTCGACAACCAGGAGATCCGACAGTTCTTCGCCGAGCTCACGACGCGCGTTCCAGCGGCGACGGTGTACAGCTCCGACTACGCCGTCATGAATGCGGCGGTGTCCTCGGCCATCCAGCGGTATGCCCTCGGCCAGGTCTCCGCGCAGGAGGCGCTGGCCGCGGCGGCGCAGGAGATCCGCGACAAGACCGGACGGTCCTGATCGTCTGTCGTGACGAGGCAGATGGCGGGCGGGGTCGATTCGGCCCCGGCGAGCCGGGTGGGTAGCCCCAGCTCCTCGGAAGCTGCCCACCCGGGCTCGCGCCGCGTCGCGAGGGCGGGGTGGAGACGCCTGCTCCGCTATCGCTGGCCGTACCTGTTCATCGCTCCGTTCTTCGTCCTCTTCGCCCTGTTCTTCGTCTTCCCGATTGCCTTCTCGTTCTGGCTGAGCCTGAACGACTGGCGCGGGACCGGCCCGATGCGGTTCGTCGGGATCCAGAACTACGTCGCCCTGATGCGCGACGGCACGTTCTGGAACTCGATGGCCAACGCTGCGATCCTGTTCGTCCTCTACGTCCCGATCATGACCGCGCTGGCAGTGCTGATCGCCGCCGCACTGAACGAGCGTTTCCTGCGCTTGCGGGGCCTGTGGAAGGCCGTGATCTTCCTGCCCTACATCACCTCGATGGTGGCCGTCGGGTTCACCTTCCGGCTGATCTTCGACACGAACTCCGGGATCGCCAACGACCTGATCGGCATGCTCGGCATTGCGCCGATCGCCTGGCTCGATGATCCGTGGGGCGCGAGGATCACCCTGGCGATCCTGATCACCTGGGCCTGGCTCGGCTACAACACCGTGATCATGCTGGCCGGCCTCCAGACGATCCCGCCCGAGGTCGTCGAAGCCGCCAGGGTGGACGGAGCGAGCCGGCTGCAGGCGCTCCGCCTGGTGACGGTACCGCTGCTCCGTCCGGTGATCCTGTTCTCGGTGACGCTCTCGGTCATCGGCACCTTCTCGCTGTTCACCGAGCCGTCCGTGCTGACCCGAGGCGGTCCCGCGCGGGCGACGACGATGCCGGTCATGGAGATCTTCTCGACGACGTTCTCCAACCTCCGATTCGGCTATGCCGCGGCGATGAGCTATGTCGTCTTCGCGGTCATCGTGATCGCCACGGCGATCCAGTTCCGCGTGCTGCGTCGAGGCGAGTCGTGATCGGCCGGGCGGTCTTCCGCGGGTCCCGCCTGACGCCCGCCACGGTCGCGACGCGGATCCTGCTCTATGGCGCGCTGGTGGGCGTCGGCCTGTTCATGGTCTTCCCGTTCGTCTGGATGGTGGTGTCGTCGCTCAAGCCGTTCAGCGAGATCTTCGCCGGCCACACCTTCCTGCCGGCATCGCCGACGCTCGACAACTATGCGGGCCTGTTCGAGCGTTACGACGTCTTCCGCGCGATCTGGAACAGCACCTTCATCGCGGTCGTGTTCACCGCCGTCTCCACGATCCTGTGTGCGCTCGCGGGCTACGCCTTTGCGAAGTTCACCTTCCCGGGCCGGAGCTGGATGTTCGGTTTCATCCTCGCAACCCTGGCGATCCCGTTTGCGGTCCTCCTCGTTCCCCTGTTCATCCTGATGCGGAACGTCCTGCACTGGATCGACACCCCGTGGCCGCTCATCGTGCCGTGGGCCGCCAACGCGTTCGGCATCTTCTTCATGCGCCAGTACCTGACCGACCTGCCGGACGAGATGCTGGACTCGGCCCGGGTCGACGGCGCCTCCGAGCTGTCGATCTTCGTCAGGATCGTGCTGCCGACGAGCCTGCCCGGGCTCGCCAGCCTCGCGACGATTTTCTTCATCGGGCGCTGGAACGACTTCCTGTGGCCGCTCGCGGTGCTCCAGTCGCCCGAGAACCAGACCCTGCCGTTGCTGCTCAACTCGCTCCGCGGCGCACCGGGCCGGACCGCCTTCGACCTCCTCATGGCCGGGTCCGTCATCAGCCTGCTGCCGATGCTCGTCCTGTTCCTCCTGCTCCAGCGCTGGGTCGTCGCCGGGGCCACGACCGGAGCGGTGAAGGCATGAGCGGTTGGCAGGATCGCGGCGTGCTGTTTGGTGCCGCGTACTACCCGGAATACCTTCCGTCCGACCGGCTCGAGACGGACCTTGACCTGATGCATGACGCCGGCTTCAACGTCATCCGCGTCGGCGAGTCGACCTGGTCGACGTGGGAACCGGACGACGGTCGGTTTGAGCTGGAGTGGCTGGCGCCAGTCCTTGACGCGGCCGGCACGCGGGGCATCGACGTGGTCATCGGCACGCCGTCGTATGCCGTCCCACCCTGGCTACGGCAGCGCTATCCGGAGACCACGGCCGAGCGCTCAACCGGGGTCCCCATCCCCTACGGCCATCGCCAGAACGTTGACTTCAGCAGTCCGGTCTTTCTGGGACTGGTCGAGCGGCTGGTCAGAAGGATCGTCGGGCGCTATGCGGACCATCCCGCCGTCATCGGCTGGCAGGTCGATAACGAGCCGGGGCTAGAGCTACTCCACAACGGGGCGGTGTTTCGGGCGTTCGTGGACGAACTTCGCCGCCGGTACGTGGACATCGCCGCGCTCAACGACCACTGGGGCTTGACGTTCTGGTCCCATCGGATTGCCAAGTGGGAGGAGCTGTGGCCGCCGGATGGCAACACCGACCCGACGTACGACCTCGCCTGGCGCCGGTTCCAGGCCCGCCTGACCACGGAATTCATCGAATGGCAGGCGACGCTGGTGCGATCGATCGCCAGGCCGACACAGTTCGTCACCACCTGCCTGGCGCTGGGCAGGCCGGCGGTCGACCCGGCGGCGGTTGGCCGATCGCTCGACGTTGCCGCGGCGAATATCTACTACCCGATGCAGGACGCCCTTGCCTACCCGTATGGCGACGAGAGCCAGGAGCTGCGACCGACGTGGATGCCGACTGGCGGGGGGCTGCCGGCCTTGGTCCTCCAGGCGGATGTAGCGCGGGGCGTTCGCGATAAGCCGTTCCTGGTCACCGAGACCCACGCTTCGTCGATCGGCGAACACTCGGTCACCTATCCGCCGTACGACGGGCAGCTCCGCCTGGCCGCCTGGGCGCTCCTGTCTCGCGGTGCGCGGATGATCGAATACTGGCACTGGCACACCGTGCATTTCGGCAACGAGGCGCACTGGGGCGGGATCCTCGGCCACAGCCTGGAACCCGGGCGCATTTATGACGAAATCGCAGCGCTGGGCGCGGAGCTGCGGCACGCCGGCCCATCGCTCGCCGACCTCGAGCCCGAGGCCCCCGTGGCGATGCTCGTCTCCGTGGCCAGCCGATGGGCGCTCGAGTTTCAGCCCCCGCTGACGGTTCCCGGGACGAGCCAGCCCGATCGACGTAGTTACGGCAGGGTCGTCTCGGCGCTCCATCGCGGGTTCTTCGATGCCGGCATGGGCACGGCCGTCGTCCAGCCCGAGCAGCTGCCGGAGGACCCCGACGAGATGGTCCAACGACATCCAGTGCTCGTCGTCCCGGCCCTCTACGTGGCCCCGGACGAGTTGCTGGAGTGGCTGGCCGCGTACGCGGCGGCCGGCGGGCACCTCATCCTCACGATCAGGACCGGCTATGCCGACGACGATGGCCGCATCCGCCAGGAGGTCATGCCCGGCCGTCTCGCGCGGGCGGCAGGCGTTCACTATCTCGAGGCGACGAACATTGCCGGCGCCGTCCCGGTGATCCTGGCCAATGCACTGCGCCTGGGCCAGGCCGGCAACGGGACGCATTCGCCACAGCCTCATGGGATCGGCTGGGTCGATGGCCTCCTCGTCGACGATGCCGAAATCCTCGCCTCGTACCTCCACCCGCACCTGAAGCGCTGGCCGGCCGTAACGACGCGCCGAACAGGCACGGGCCGGGTGACGTACGTGGGCACCATTCCCGATCGGTCGTTCGGTCGGTCCATCGCGGGGTGGGTGGCGGCGACGAGCCTCGCCGCGGATCCATGGCGGCTGTCCGGCGGCCCGCTTACGAGCATCGGCGCGCAGACGGCGGGACGGGATCGGCTGCACGTCGTTTCGAACTGGGGCTGGGAACCCCAGTCGTTCATGCTGCCGGCGGCCGCGTGCAACCTCCTGACGGATGAGCGCCTGGCCCGTGGTGACCGGCTCGATCTCGGGGCATGGGACCTGGCCGTCCTCGTCGAGGAGGGTGGATCGTGACGCCGATCGGCCGAGGTCGCCCGGGAGAACGCTAGCGCGGTTCGAGCACCACGACCGCCGTCTCACCGTCCCGCAGCGTGGCGTAGCCGTCGATGTCGTCGCCGTAGTCCTGCCACCTGGCCCAGAGCCGCTCGCGCTCCTCGCCGGTCGCGGCGCGCCCGCGGATCGGCATCGAGCCACCGCGGACGTCAACGGTCGCCTCCGGGTTCGCCTGGAGGTTGAGCCACCAGGCGGGCTCCGGGTTGGCCCAGCCGTTCATCGCCAGGGTGACGAGGTTCGGGCCGTCCTCGAAGTAGCCGAGCAGCGCGATTCGGGTCTTGCCGGTTCGGCGGCCGGTCGTGGTCAGCGACAGCGTTCCCCACTTGCCGGGCTTCGGCTGCCAGAGGCCGAAGCGACCCAGCGTGACCCGCCGGATGGCGCGGTGAACCCGCCAGGCCATGCGGACGAACCACCGAGGCGGGACACGGGGCGCGCGACGTGCCGCGGTCATGCCGGCACCGCCGTCATCGACGCCCGCCGCGCTCGGCGGAAGGCGTCGAAGATCTCCCAGCCGGTCACCAGGGCGGCGATGAGGGCAAGGATCGGCATGACCGGGCCGTTCGCCTGGGCGAGCGGCGGCCACCCGAGTGCCTGGGCAAATGCCGGGTTGATCAGCGAGCCGGTCAGGGCCAGGGCGATTACCGGCACCGAGAACGCGAGCACCACGAGGGCGAAGACCGACGCCAGCCCGATCGTCCACCGACCGGCGAGGAACACGACGACCTGGACTGCGGCCTGGATGACCAGGATCGCGATGAGGGCCGGGAGCCACAGGCTGGGCAGCGCTGGGTTGAAGAACGGGATGACCGAGCCGGCCGAATCGGTGAACCAGGCGGCGGTGCTCAGCCATAGCAGGCCTCCGATCCCCAGGATCGAGCTGAGCACCTCCCCGACGGCCTCACCGGCCGAGATCCGGCCGGTGGGCAGGGTCGGGAGCATGTCGACCGTCCATTTGCCCACGGTCGCCTTGATCTCATCACGCGTGTCACGCGCTGTGTCGGCCCGCTCGATGAACACAAACGTCAGCGTGACCCAGAAGGCCAGGTGGACGGCCACGTTCCACGCAGCGCCGAGGCCCGCGACCACCGCACCGCCGTAGTTCGCGTCACCGTCGCTCAGCGAGACGACCGCCGCGACGACGCCGACGGCCAGCGGGGCGATCGCCAGCAGCATGAACAGCACGTGCCGGTACACCAGGAAGAGATCCGGCCCGATGAGATACATCGGCCGGCCGGCGATGCCGGCGGCTAGGCGGGTCGGCTCGCCGAGGCCCTCGAGCACCGATCGCTCGGCGGCGGTGCGATCCTCGCCGGCGCCGACGCGGTCCTCGACCTCGTCCGCGATCGACGAGCGGAGCTCCGCTTCGACGTCGGCGCGTTGCTTGTCGGGGATGCCGCGGACGGCGGCAGCCAGGTATCGCTCGATCAAACTGCTCATCGGGTCTCTCCATCGTCGAGGGCCTGCAGCGACGCCGTCAGGTCCGTCATCTCGCGCATGAGTTGGTCCGCCAGCTGGGATCCGGCCTTGCTGGTCCGGTAGAACTTCCGGGGACGGGGGTCGTCCGTGTTCCACTCGCTCTCCAGCAGGCCGCGCTCCTCGAGGCGACGCAGCAGCGGATAGATCGTGTTTGCATCGCTGGGAACCCCAGCGTCACCGAGCGTCTTCAGCAGCCGGTAGCCATAGCCGGGCGTCCGGAGGGCCAGCAGGCAGGCCAGGACCAAGGTCCCGCGCCGAAGCTCCTGCCGGTGTGCCCCGAGGACGTCGTCATCGCTCATGCCGGGACAATAATGTGTGACACACAGTATTGTCAATATCCCGATATTGTCATCCTGCACGTTGAGGCTGGACCCCGCCGGGGCAGAGGGTCTAGGCTGCGCGCTTCCCCGCAGCAGGAGCGAACATGCCCGCCCGGTCGACGATGGACGCGGACCAGATCCGGCGGGCGATCACGCGCCTGGGGCACGAGATCGTCGAGCGGCAGGGCGGCACCGACGACCTCGTCCTGATCGGGATCCAGCGTCGCGGCGTGGTGCTAGCCCACCGCCTGGCCGATGCCATCGCCGACGCCGAGGGAGTCCGCGTGCCGGTGGGAGCGCTCGATATCTCCCTCTACCGCGACGATCTCTCGGAGCTCGCGAACTACCCGATCGTCCGGCCAACCGAGCTGCCGTTCGACATCACCGACCGCACGGTCGTCCTGGTCGACGACGTCCTGTTCACCGGGCGCACCGTCCGTGCGGCGCTCGACGCGCTGACCGACTTCGGGCGGCCGCGCGCGGTCCGGCTCGTGGTCCTGGTCGACCGCGGCCATCGGGAGCTGCCAATCCGGGCGGATCACGTGGGCCGCAACATCCCGACGGCCCGCGCCGAACGGGTCAACGTGCATGTCCACGAGTTCGACGGGATCGACGAGGTCGAGCTCGATGCGCCCCCTACGGCGACGGAAGACGTCGCAGCCGCAGCGCCAACGCCAGGCTGAGGCAGCGCTCCGGGTCGTCGAGGTACGGCCCGATGAGCTCCTCGATCTTGGCCAGCCGGTTCTTGAGCGTGTTGTAGTGGAGGTACAGCCGGCGAGCGGCGAGGGCGGCGTTGCGGGTGGCGAGGAACGTCTCCAGCGTCTCGACGAGGGCCGTCCCGCGGGCTGCATCGAAGGCCTCCAGCTTGCCAAGTTCGTCCGCGCAGAAGGCCGCGGCGTCCGACGCCGGCACGGCCACCAGGAGCCGGTCCAGGCCGAGGTCGTCGAAGGCGGTCACGTCGCCCGGTCCACGGGCCCAGCGACCGATCGACAGGGCCTGCCGCGCCTCGCCGAATGACCGGTGGAGGTCGAGCGGGTCGACCGCCGTCCGCCCGATCCCGACGCTGACGACGATCCCCGGCAGGTGCCGACCGGCCTCGGCCTGGAGGGCGGTGCCGATCTCCCGCAGCGCTCCGGGCCTCGCCGAGACCAGTGCCCCGATCTCCCGGCTCCGCTCCCAGACGATCGAACCGGCGCCGAGGCTGGCCCGGGCGGCCTCCGCCAGCCCGTGGCGGACCGCACCCTCCTCCGGCGTGCCGGCGATCGCCGAGAATTGACCCCCGTCGATCTGTTCGACCTCGGCCAGGAGCACGGCCCGCGGCGTGGCCAGATCCCAGGCGAACGCCGCGGCCCGTTCCATCAGGACGGTCCGGTCGGCGACGTGGCCGGTGATGAGCTCCTCGAGGCAGACGGCCTGGAACCGGCGATCGGCCTCGCCGACGGCCCGGGTCTGGACCTGGCGGAGGGCCGCGACGGTGGCGGCGTACTCGATGGCCTCCAGCCGATCGGGTCCGAGCCCGGCCTCGTCATCGGCCACGAGGATCGCGCCGTAATGCTCCGCGCCCACCTGGATCGGCTGGACGATGGCCCCCGCCGCCGGTGACCCCGCTTCGACGCCCGGCGCCTCGTCCGAGGTCCGCCACTGGACCGCGTCCTGGGCGTCGACGATCGCGACCGGCCGCCCCACGAGCTCCGCCAGTGCCTCGGCGATCTGGCGGAGGCCACCCCCGGACAGGACGATCCCCGTGAACCGGTCATGGATGGCGGCGGATCGCCGGAGGCGCGCGGCCTGGACATCGAGGATGACGGTCAGGACGGAGTTGATGATCTCGTTGAACGACGCCTCCGGCGGGAGCTCGATGAGCGCGAAGGCGTGCTGGTTGGCCGCGTCGATCATCGACGCCGGGATCTGCTTGATGTATCGGCGAGGCTTGATTGCGATGCCCGCCAGGCCACGTTCGGCCAACCGCGGGATCAACGCGCCGAGCGCAACGGGGTCGTCGCGCAGCGGATAGCCCGTCGTCAGCAGCAGCTCGTCCGGCTTCACCCAGTCGAGGATGTCCGGGACCTCCATGACGTTGACGCCGCGCACGGGACGGCGCAGCCCGTCATCGCCGCCGACGACGCGGGCGCGGGCAAGGGTAGGCAGCTTGAGGAGCTCCCTGAGCTCGACCGAATCGATCACGGGCTATCGATACTCGACAGTGATGGCCCACGTCAATGTCGATATCGGACAGTGACGCCACCCAAGTCCGTGCCTACGATGTCCGTCAATGCCAACGGCCGGGCTTCCACGCGTCCATCGCGCCTCGATCGTCAGCGATGCCGTCCCCCGCCGGATCGCGCACGCGCGTGCCGGCGGCCTGCGGGTCCAGAGCATCCACCGATCGGTGCTCAACATTACGACCCCGGACGGGGTCCTGACCGTCGCCTCGTCGGAGATGGGCGGCCTGCCCAACGGCATCCTCGCGGAGCTGGGGCCGGACTGGCGCGAGATCGGCCTGCTCCCGGGCATGGCCGTGAATGCAGGAGACATGCGGATCCGGGTCCCGGACGCCGGCCTCGAGATCCAGTTCGACGCGGCGCCCCGCTGGTCGCCGCGGTTCCGGCCGTCGGCGACGGCCGTCGACGTCGCCACGGCTCGTTGGGCACGCCGAGCCGTGGCGACGTGGACAATCGCGAAGTCGCAAGCCTCCGCCGACGGTTTCGGGGCGATGCTTGGCGCGGGCGTCCAGGATCGGGCGGACGCGGCCCTCGACGCCGCCCGGCCCATCGTGGCGGCGCTGGTCGCCGCGCTCGAGGCGGGCGACCGGAACGCGGCTGCGATCGCCGCGGGGAACCTCATCGGGCTCGGCTCCGGCCTGACCCCGTCCGGGGACGACGTGCTCGTTGGCATCGAGGCCGCCCTCCACGCCCTCGCGTCGCCTGCCGCAGGGTTCCTTGCGCCGGCCCTCGGCGACGTCGAGGAGCGGACGACGGAGCTGGCCGCCACGCTGCTGCGCCATGCGGCCGCGGGCGAGTTTGCCGAGCGCCTCCACTCCCTCCTCGCGGCGCTCCTGGGCCCGGACGACGGGCGGATCCCGGCGCAGATCGAGCGTGCCGTGGCCTGGGGATCGACGTCCGGTACGGACTGCCTGCTGGGCGTCCTGATCGGCCTCGACGTAGCGGCCGGCGTGCCCATGGCATTGGCCTGATGCTGGCTGTCCAGGCCCGCGTCTTCAGGAACAGCTACCGCGATTCCGTCGAATTGATGCAGATCGCGGCCGAGCTCGAGGGCATGGCCGGGATCGATCGGGCCGGCCTGGTCATGGCCACGCCCGCCAACCGGGAAGTGCTGGCTTCCGCCGGCCTGCTCTCGGACGCGGCCGCCTCCGCAGGTCCGAACGACCTGGTCGTGGCCGTCGCCTCCGACGACCAGGCCGTGGCGAGCCAGGCGCTCGGAGCGGGCCGCGGAACGATTGGCGGGGCCGGGTTCGGAAGGCCCGAGTGAGTCGACCCGCACGGACGTGCGGACACTGGCGGAGGGCATGGCCGAGGGTGGTGGCAACCTGGCCCTGATCTCCACGCCCGGAACGTACGCCACGGCCGAGGCGCTCAAGGCGGTCAAGCGCGGCCTCAACGTCTTCCTGTTCAGCGACAACGTCCCGATCGAGGACGAGATCGAGCTCAAGTCGATTGCCCGTGCGAAGGGTCTCCTCATCATGGGCCCGGACTGCGGGACGGCCATCCTGGATGGTGTTCCGCTGGGCTTCGCCAACGCCGTCCGGCGCGGCACGATCGGCCTGGTGGGCGCGTCCGGGACGGGCCTGCAGCAGGTGAGCTGCCTCATCGATCGCTATGGCGCCGGAGTTTCGCAGGCGATCGGCGTCGGCGGGCGGGACCTGGACGAGCGGGTCGGCGGGACGATGATGCTGGCCGGGCTCGAGCGGCTGGGCCGCGATCCCGGGACGGACCTGATCGTTCTCATCTCGAAGCCGCCAGCGGCGTCGGTGGCGGCGCGCGTCCTCGAGGCGGCGGGCGCGGTCGGGAAGCCGGTCGTCATCAATTTCCTCGGCGGGGACCCGGCCACCGTCACGGCCGCCGGCGCGATCCCGGCGGCGACGTTCGAGGCGGCAGCGAGGATCGCCAGCGAGATGGCGCTGGGGCGGCCGGCCCGCAGCGACGATTCGCTGGCGTCGGCGGCCGGCCACGATGACGCTGCGTCCTCGGCGATTCGCGAGGTCCTGTCGGGCCTGGATCCGGAGCAGTGGCGAATCCGGGGCCTGTACAGCGGCGGCTCGCTCGCCGGCGAGGCCAAGCTGGTCCTGCGGGCGGCGCTCGGCGAGAGCGCGGCGAAGCGCCACGAGATCCTCGATCTCGGCGAGGACGAGTACACCGTGGGTCGTCCGCATCCGATGATCGATCCTCGCCTCCGCAACGAGTACCTGGCGTCCGCGGCCACCGAGACGGCAACCGCCGTGATCCTGCTCGACGTGGTGCTCGGCTTCGGCGCCAACCCGGATCCCGCTGGGGCGCTCGCCGGCGCCATCGACACGGCCCGCGCGGATGCCGCCCGCGCGGACCGGCGGTTCGTCGTCGTCGCGTCGGTCTGCGGAACCAGCAGCGACCCGCAGAACCTGGCCGCGCAGGAGGCACGGCTGGCCGAGGCCGGCGTAATCCTCGCCCCGAGCAACGCCCAGGCAGCCGTGCTCGCCGCCCGGATCGTGGCATCCGCCGCGGTCGCCGCCGGAGCCGATCGATGAGCGCCGCGCCGGCGTCGGTCTTGTTCCCCGAAGGCGTCCGGGCCGTGAACATCGGCCTGGAGATGTTCGCCGAACCCATCGGGGCCAGCGGCGGATCGGTCACCCGCCTGGACTGGCGCCCGCCCGCGGAGGGCGACCGCGAGACCGGGCTCCTCCTGGCCCGCCTGGAGGACGACCCGGACGATCCCATCGGCCGGACGATCGCGGCGGCCAATGCCACCGCCGTCGAGCGCCTCCTCGCCGCCCAGCCGATGCTGGTCGACGTTCAGCCGGCCCGGGCTGCGCTGGGGCTCGAGGACCGGCACATCCTCCATGCCGGCCCGCCGATCGAGTGGCAGCGGATGTGTGGCCCGGTCGAAGGCGCGATCATCGGGGCGACCCTGTTCGAGGGCTGGGCCAGGTCGGCGGACGAGGCGACCACGCTCCTCGAATCGGGCGGCGTCCGGCTCTCCCCGGCCCATCACCACGGGGCCGTTGGGCCGATGGCCGGGGTGATCAGCCCGTCCATGCCGGTTGTCGTGGTCGAGAACGTCGCCGCCGGGACGCGGGCGCACGCCACGCTCAACGAGGGCCTGGGCAAGGTCCTCCGGTTCGGGGCGTACGACGAATCGGTCCTCAAGCGGCTTCGGTGGTTCGCGGACGTGCTGGGCCCGGCGCTTGCGGCGGCGCTCGCGCACGGCGGCCCGCACGACCTCCGCAGCCTCACCGGCCAGGCCCTCCAGATGGGCGACGAAGGCCACAACCGGAACGTGGCCGCAACCTCGCTGTTCACCCGAGCGATCGCTCCCGCGCTGGTGCGGGCGGTCGACCCGCGGGTCGCGGCATCCGTGTTCGATTTCCTGTCAGGCAACGACCACTTCTTCCTCAACCTGTCGATGGCCGCCTGCAAGTCCGCGCTCGACAGCGCCCACGGGATCGACGGATCGACGGTCGTGACCGCGATGGCCCGCAACGGCGTGGACTTCGGGATCCGCCTGTCCGGAACCGGCGATGCCTGGTTCACCACGCCGGTCGGCGTGCCAGACGGGCTGTACTTCCCGGGCTACGGCCCGGACGACGCCAACCCGGACCTCGGTGACAGCGCGATCACCGAGACGTTCGGGATCGGCGGGTTCGCGATGGCCGCGGCGCCGGCGATCGTCCGCTTCGTGGGCGGCAGCCCGTCGGATGCGCTCGAGTTCACCCGCCTGATGGGGCGGATCACGCTGGCCCGCAACCCCTCGTATGCGCTGCCACCCTTGGGGTTCATCGGCACCCCGACCGGGATCGATGCCCGCCGGGTCGTCGACTCGGGGATCGCCCCGGTCATCAACACCGGGATTGCCCATCGCCGGGCGGGGGTCGGCCAGATCGGTGCGGGGATCGCCCGCGCCCCGCTGGCGGCCTTCGCCAGCGCGATCAACGCCCTGGGTGCTGCCCTCGGCGTGCGCGGACCGGAAGGGAGGGCTGCCTGACGATGGACCGTCGTGCCGTCGTCGCGATCGGCGGCAATGCCCTCATCCTCGACGGCCAGCAGGGCACGATCGGCGAGCAGTACGAGAACGCCCGGGAGACCGCCCGGCACATCGCCGCGATGGTTGCCACGGGTTGGGGCGTCGTGGTCACCCACGGCAACGGGCCGCAGGTCGGGTTCATCCTGCTCCGCTCGGAGTCCGTCCCGGACGAGCTGCCGGTTCCCCGGCTGAACCTGGAGATGTCGGTCGCCGACTCGCAGGGCGGGATCGGCCACATCCTTGGCCAGGCGCTCCTCAACGAGCTGGCCGCCCGGGGGCTTCCCGATCGGGTGGCCTGCGTCCTGTCGCACGTCGTCGTCGACCCGGACGATCCGGCCTTCAAGCAGCCAACCAAACCGATCGGGCCCTTCTACACGCAGGACGAGTCCGAGCAGCGGGCGGCCCGCAACGGCTGGACGATGATCGAGGACTCGGGGCGCGGCTACCGGCGGGTCGTCGCCTCCCCGGAGCCGCTGCGGATCGTGGAGGGCGAGTCGATCCGGGCCCTGGTCGACGCCGGGTACGTCGTAATCGCCGTCGGTGGCGGTGGCGTGGCCGTGGTGGAAACCGCGCCCGGGCAGTACCGCGGCGTGGAAGCCGTCATCGACAAGGACCGGGCATCGGCCCTGCTGGCGGCCAGCCTCGACATCCCGCTCCTCGTCCTTTCGACGGGCGTGGAGCGCGTGGCGGTCCACTTCCGCAAGCCGGACGAGCGCTGGGTCGATTCGATGGCGGTCGACGAGGCACGAACCTATCTCGAGGCGGGCGAGTTCCCGAAGGGATCGATGGGCCCCAAGGTCGAGGCGGCCATCCGGTTCCTCGAGCGGGGCGGCGAGGAAGTCCTGATCACCACGCCGGCAGCGCTCGAGCGGGCGATCGGCGGCGAAACCGGAACGCGCATCCTGCCCAATCCGGTGCAGGCCAGAACGTAGGACGACGGAGGGACGAGATGCTGTCTGCCAGGGCGGAACCCTATGAGTTCCAGTTCGATCCAGCGACCACCGCGCTGGTGATGATCGACTTCCAGCGGGACTTCGTGTACCCGGGCGGCTTCGGCGAATCACTGGGCAACGACACGTCGTTGCTGCTCAAGGCCCTGCCTGCGGCCGAACGGGTGCTCAAGGCCTGCCGCGCCGCCGGCCTGTTCATCATCCACACCCGGGAAGGCCATCGGGCGGACCTGTCCGACCTCCATCCCGCCAAGTACGAGCGCGGCCGGCCCAAGATCCACATCGGCGACCAGGGGCCCATGGGGCGGCTGCTCGTCCGCGGCGAGCACGGCCACGACATCGTCGACGAGGTCTACCCGATCGCCGGCGAGCCCGTCATCGACAAGCCCGGCAAGGGCGCGTTCTACGCCACGGACATGGACACGATCCTCAAGACACGTGGCATCCGGCAGCTCGTCGTCTGTGGCGTCACCACGGAGGTCTGCGTCCAGACCAGCGTCCGCGAGGCCAACGACCGGGGCTACGACGCCCTCGTCCTCGAGGACTGCGTCGCCTCGTACTTCCCCGAGTTCCAGCAGTCCGCCCTTGCGATGGTCAAGGCCCAGGGCGGCATCTTCGGGTTCGTGGGGCTGTCGGCGGACTTCCTCGATGCGCTGGGTCAGCAATTTCCGGACGCCGTGGCCTCCGCTGCGGCGACCGCGTGATGCCTATCGGCTGACCGCGGCGATGGGTTGACGGAGGGGCTGTACGCGGACCCGGAATGGGTCGGGAGGAGAGGAGTCCACCAGGTGACCACGAACTCGGGCACGTTCAAGCCGAAGCTCTGGGTCCCAGGCGACTGGAACGCATTCTTCGGCCTCGGCACGAACGTGTTGCTCAACGTCCTCGTGTTGTCCTCGCTCATGTTGTTCGTCGTCCAGCTGCCGAGCGACACCGTGTTCGGCCGGATCCTGCCGGCCCTCGCGATCGCGCTGCCGCTGGGCAACCTGTTCTACGCCTGGATGGCCTACCAGCTCGCGAAGCGGGAGGGCCGCGACGACGTAGCGGCGATGCCGTACGGCCCGTCCGTACCGCACTACTTCTTCGTGACGTTCGTGATCATGCTGCCGGTCCTCGGCCGGACCGGTGACGTCATGCAGGCCTGGCAGGCGGGGCTCGCCTGGGCGTTCCTGATCGGCATCATCGTCCTGATCGGAGCGTTCATCGGCCCGACGATCCGGAAGTACACGCCGCGCGCGGCGATGCTCGGGACGCTGGCCGGCATCTCCATCGCGTTCATCTCGATGAACGCCTCGTTCGAGATGTTCAACGCCGCCTGGATCGCGCTCGCGACGTTCGCGATCATCCTGCTTTCGTGGACGGCCGGGGTTCGGCTGCCATTCGGGATTCCGGGTGGCCTGGCCGCGATCATCGTTGGCTCGGTCATCGGCTGGCTGTCGTACTTCGTCTTCGGATGGACGGGCCTATCGCCCCAGGCCGTGACCGATTCGTTCGCCCAGGTCGGCCTCCACCTGCCGCAACCGGGCAGCGAGGTCCTGAGTGGCCTGACGGACATCCTGCCGCTCCTGGTGACGGCCATTCCGCTCGGCGTCTACAACTTCACCGAGGGCATGAACAACGTCGAATCGGCGTCGGTCGCCGGCGACAACTACAACCTTCGCAACATCCTGCTGGCCGACGGTGCTGGCGCGGTCGTCGGGTCATTCCTCGGCAGCCCGTTCCCGCCGGCGGTGTACATCGGCCATCCGGGCTGGAAGGCGGTCGGCGGCCGGATCGGCTACTCGCTCGCGACCGGGGTGGTGATCTCGCTGATCTGCTTGCTAGGGCTGGTGGGCCTGTTCCTGGCCATCATCCCGCGGGCCGCGCTATTCCCGATCCTGCTGTTCATCGGCCTCGTGATCGGCGCGCAGGCGTTCCAGACGTCCAGGGCGAAGTACGCCCCGGCGATCGTCCTGGCCATCGTGCCGAACATCGCCCAGTGGGCGAAGACCCTCGTCGATGGCGCGCTCGGTGCGGCAGGGACCAACGCCGCCACGGTGGGCCTGGACGCGTTGGGCGCGCAGGGCGTGCTGTACGCCGGGCTCGACCGGCTGGGCGCGGGGGCGGTCCTGGCGGGCTTGATGCTCGGCGCGATCGCGTACTTCGTGATCGCCAAGGAGTACAGCCGGGCGATCGTCTACACGCTCATCGCCGGCGTCCTGGCGCTCGTCGGGCTGATCCATGACCCGGCCGGGCTCATTTTCCAGGTCGTCAATGGCCAGTTCAGCGTCCGGGCGCCGGAGCCGATCTGGATCGGCTACCTGTTCGGCGCGGTGGTCATCTGGCTGTCGGCCTGGCGCGAGGGCCACGGCTCGATGGCGGAGATGCGAACCGCACTCACGGCACCCCCGGAGGAGGAGCCGGAACCGGCGATGGCCTGACGCCATCCCACCGATCAGACCGAAGGCGCGGGCGACGAACGCCGCCCGCGCTTTCCTTCCTTCAACGCGACGACGAGGTGACCCTTGACGAGCCAACTCTTCGTGAACGGCACGCTGATGCGCGGCCTGAAGCTCAACGCCAACCTGGAGGGGGCGACCTTCCTGGGCGAGTACCTGACCGCGCCGCGCTACCGCATCTTCTCGATCGGCGACGTGCACCCGGGCATGTTCGAGGTCGAGGAAGGCGGCGTCTCCGTACCGGGAGAGCTGTACGAGGTGCCGGACGAGGTCTGGGAACGCGTCGAGGCGGGTGAGCCGCCGGGCCTGTATCGAGGACCGGTGCATCTTGCGGACGGCCGAACCGTGCCAGGGATCCTCTTCCCGCGCGAGATGGCCGAAGGCATCCATCGCGAGATCACCGAATACGGCGGTTGGCGGGAATACTGGTCGGCGCTGGAGCGGGGCCAGGTGACCTAGGCCGGATCCCTTCCGGCGCCCACGGTCAGCCGGTTGGCGGGAACCCCTGGCCGACCGGTTCGATCCGCTCGACCGCCAGCAGCTCGACGGGCTTCGGGACGCCCTTGAGCTCGTGCTGGCCCAGGCTCGTCAACGGGAAGTCGGTCGAGTCGAGGAGAGCGGCGGTCGCCGCCGAGACGCGGACCTCGTCGGCGTCGGCGGTCGACATCACCCGCGCGGCGACGTGGACCGCCAGGCCGCGGATGTCGGAACCCACCCGCTCGTACTCGCCGGTGTGGACACCGACGCGGATCGCGAGGCCAAGCCCCCGCGCCGCGGTAACCATCGCCAGAGCGCACCGGACGGCACGGGTCGGGCTGTCGAAGACCGCCAGCACGCCGTCGCCGGTGGTGTCGATCTCGCGGCCCCGGTGACGCTCGATCTCGACCCGGGACGCCGTGTTGAGCTCGCCGAGCAGGCTCCGCCAGGCGGTGTCGCCGAGACGCGCCGCGACCTCCGTCGAGCCCACGATGTCGGTGAAGAGCATGGTCCCCAGGGCACGCTGGCCGCCGCTGTCCTCGCCGACGCCGAAGTAGCGCCGGCCGAGCGAGTCGACCGCCACGAACTGCTCTTCGCCCTCGACCCAGGCGTCGTGACCCGGCGGGACCTCGAAGGCGTCGTCCGGCTCGAGGAGGACCGTCGAGCCATCGTCCATCACGACCCGGAGCCGCCCGGAGACGACGAACCCGAGATGGTGGATCTCGCATGACTCGGTCCGGACGATCGGCTTGAGGTCGACCGACCACCGCCAGCCGGGCTCGTAGATGACGCGACCGATGGCGACGTCACCGAGTTCGACGAGCTCCAGCTTGCCCCTGCCCAGGGGCCGGAGCTCATCGGGTTGGCGAAGGTTCCTGCGCTGGAGTCGGGCCACGCAGCGTCTCTACGGGGACGGCCGAGCGAGCCCCCCGCCCGAGGTGGCGCCACCGACGTCGACGGCCAGCGTCATCGTGGTATGGAGGTCGCATCGCCCGACGTAGGAGCCCGGCACGTTGAACGTCCGCGGGCAGGACCAGGCGCCGGTCGTGGGGGATGCGGGACACCCACCGGGCTGGTCGTCCCAGTGGATGTTGTGGGCGAAGGCGCCACCGGCGAGCCGCGAGACGGTGACCGTGTCGCCCACGCCGATCGTGAGCTCGTTCGGTGAGAACGACGTGCCGTTCGCGGGGGCAGTGACAGGCCAGTTCGCAGGTTCGGTGTCATCGAACGCCCGATGGAGGAATGCCGCCATCTGGCCGCGGGTCACGAACTGGCTGGGGCAGTAGAGCTGCTGCGGGATGTTGCAGCCATTCGTGATGCCGGCCGCGGCGATGCGGTTGATGTTGAGCTCGTGGGTGTTGCCGTTGTCGTCGACGAAGGCGTTGGGCGGGTTGCCGGTGAGCTCGAGCGCTCTCGACAGGAACGACGCCATCTCGTCGCGCCGGACGTTCGCGTTGGGGCAGTACAGGTGCTGGACCGCGTTACAGCCAGTCGTGAGCCCTGCCGCCGCGATCCGGTTGATGTCGAGCTCGTGCGAACTGGTCTCGTCGTCGACGAACGCGTCCGGCGGCGTCCCGGTCAGGCCCAGCGCCCGTGACAGGAACGACGCCATCTGCGCGCGGGTCACAAGGTCGTTCGGGCAGAAGCGCTCCGCCGAGCAACCGGTGGTGATGCCTTCGGCGTAGGCCCATTCGATGTCGCCCTTGAACGTTGAAAACCGGGCGTCGACCAGCGGGAAGGCCGGCACGGGCTGGATTTCGGGCGCGAACACGGTGGCGTCATGGGTCGCGGTGAGATTCGTGGAGCCCCCGGAATTGCCGATGGCGATATCGAGCGTGCCAAGGGCATCGGTGACGAACGCGACCTCCCAGGGAGCGGTCAGCCCGTCGGGCCGAGGAGCGCTGCCTCCCTGGCCGTCGGGTCCGCTGATGACCGCCGTGACGGCGTTCGTCGCGACGTTGACCTTCCGGATGTCACCGAATCCCTCGGCGACTCGGGTGAAGTAGACGTGCGTGCCGCTCGCCGACCAGCTGACGTCGAGGTCGCCTTGCGCAGTCGTCGTCTCCCGGGTGACGTCGGTGCCGTCGACCTTCATCGTGTAGACCTCGAACTGGCCCCGGCGGTCCGAGATGAACGCGATCCGGTCGTTGTTCGGCGACATCGTCGCCTGCATGTCGGCGGCGCCGTTGGTGGTCAGCCGCTTGACGTCGGTGCCGTTGAGCTTCATCGAGTAGATCTCGTACTGGCCGTGGCGGTTCGAGGTGAACACGATCCGCGACCCATCGGCCGTGAAGCCGGGCCATTCGTCGTCGGTCGCCGTGTTGGTCAGCCGCTTCTGGCCCGTGCCGTTGGCGTTCATGACCCAGATGTCGCCGTTGCCACCGCTGATGTAGCGAGTGAACGCGATCAGCGTGCCGCCGGGCGACCAGCTGGGGTTGTCGTCGTGGGTTCCTGTCTGGGCCGGCTGGGTCAGCAAGGTGATGTTCGTGCCTGCCGTCGTCATCGAGGCAATGACGGGCTTGCCGGGCTGATCGGTCACGAAGACGATTCGGCCGTTCGCGCCCGGGAACGCGGCCGCCGTCGGTCCGGGTTGGGTGAGGGCCGCGCCACAGATCGAGGCGGCGAAGAGGGCGGCGGCGGCGAAGACCAGCGTGCGCACGAGGCCCCTCCTCAGTGGCGATCGGCGGCGGCGGAGAGTCGATCCTACACCCGGTACGTTGCACGCATTCACACCGGATCGCCGCTTCTCGTCTGGGGTACGGAGACGAAAGGAGGCCCAACCATGCGGGTCTTTGTAGCCGGCGCCAATGGCGCCGTGGGTAGGCGCCTCGTGCCGATGCTGGCGGCTCGAGGCCACCAGGTGACCGGGACGACCACGAATCCGACGTCCGCTGAGGCCATCCGCGCGATGGGCGCGGAGCCGGTCGTGGTCGATGGCCTCGACGCGATCCGAGTTGGCGAGGCGGTGGCCCGGGCGGAGCCGGATGCGATCATTCACGAGATGACGGCCCTGTCCGGGACGCCCGATTTCCGGCACTTCGACCGCTGGTTCGCGACGACGAACCGGCTCCGCACCGAGGGCACGGAGCACCTCCTCGCCGCCGCAAGAGCGAGTGGCGTCAAGCGGTTCGTCGCCCAGAGCTTCACCGGCTGGAGCAACAGCCGCACCGGCTCGTGGGTCAAGACGGAGGAGGATCCGCTGGATCCGAACCCGGTCAAGGGGCAGACCGAGACGCTGGCCGCGATCAAGTTCCTGGAGCGCACCGTGCTCGACGCGCCGCTCGAGGGGATCATCGTCCGCTACGGCGGCCTGTACGGGCCGGGCTCGTCCGAGACGCTCGCCCAGATCCTCCGGCGGCGGATGTTCCCGGTGATCGGCGACGGCGCGGGCTACGTGTCCTCGACCCACGTCGACGACGCGGCCGGGGGGACGCTTGCCGCCCTGGAGCGCGGCCAACGCGGCATCTACAACATCGTCGACGACGAGCCCGTGCCGACGCGGGAGTTCATCCCCGCCATCGCCGAGGCGCTCGGGGCGCCGAAGCCCCTGAGAATCCCGGCCTGGCTCGGCCGGCTGTTCGCGGGCGACGTCGCGGTGACGATGATGACCGAGGGCCGCGGGTCGTCGAACGCCAAGGCCAGGCGCGAGCTTGGCTGGCAGCCGACCTGGCCGACCTGGCGGGACGGCTTCCGGGACGGCCTCGACACGCCGGTTCCAGTGCCGCCGCGGGCGAAGGAGGCGACCGCCGCGTGACGCCGGCAACACAGAGCGACGACACGGCAGCGGCCTATGTCGACCTTCGGCCGCTGCTGTTCTCGATCGCCTACCGGATGCTCGGCAGCGTCAGCGAGGCGGAGGACATCGTCCAGGAGGCGTTCGTCCGCTACCAGCGCCAGATGGCCGACGACGACTCGGTCCAATCGCCGAAGGCCTGGCTGTCGGCCGTCGTCACCCGTCTTGCCATCGACCACCTCCGATCGGCCCGCGTCCGGCGGGAGACGTACGTCGGCGAATGGCTGCCGGAGCCGCTCGTGACCGACGACGGTGCGGGCGACCCGGCAGGCGTCGCCGAGCAGGCGGAAACCTTGTCGATGTCGTTCCTGCTGCTGCTGGAGCGGCTGACACCGGTCGAACGGGCGGTCTTCCTCCTCCACGACGTCTTTGGCTACGACTTCAAGGAGGTGGGCTCGATCGTGGGCAGGACGCCGGCGACGTGCCGCCAGCATGCGGTCCGGGCCAGACGCTTCATCGCCGAGAACCGGCCGCGGTTCGACGCCTCGGAGACAGCACGCGACGAGCTCGTCAGTCGCTTCTTCGCCGCCGCGGGCCGGGGCGACGTCGACGGGCTGATCGAGCTCCTGGCCGAGGACGTGATGGTCCACGGCGACGGCGGGGGCAAGGTCCCGCAGTGGTTCGAGCCGATCGCCGGCCCCGACAAGGTCGCCCGGCTGTTCGCACGGCTGGGCACCCAGATGCAACGGTTTGGTGCGGCGCTCGAGGTCCACCGGATCAACGGTCAGCCGGGCGTGATCTTCCGCGGTCCGCACGGCGGGATCTTCTCGGTGATGTCGGTCGACGTGGTCGATGGCCGGGTCGCGACGATCCGCTCGATCGTGAACCCGGACAAGCTGGCGCACCTGGGACGGGTGGAGAGCCTCCGCGACGTCATGGCTGCCGCCGCGGAGCGAGATCGCTAGCGATCGGGTCCGGGCTCGAGGACGACGATCGCGGTCTCGCGCGATCGGGTGGCCGCGTTGGCGTCGGTGTAGGCCGCGCTGCCGAGGTCGACCAAGCGGCGCCAGAGCCGGTCGCGCTCCTCCCCGACCGCGGCACGGGCGGTGACCTGGCGCCGGCCGCCCGGCAGCTCGGCGGTCGCCGATGGGTCGGACTGGAGGTTCAGCAACCACGCCGGCTCCGGATCGGCCCAGCCGTTCATCGCCGGGACGACGAGGTTCCGGCCGTCTTCGATGTAGCCCAGGATCGCGATCCGTTCCTTGCCGGAGCGCCGCCCGACGGTCTTGAGGCGGAGCATGCCCCACTGGCTGCCGGTCGGCGGTCGCAGGCCGAAGCGCCCACTGGTCACACGATAGGCGGTTCGGTGGAGCATCCATATCGTTCGGACGAGCCAGCGCGGGACCTTGGGCGAGGGCTTCTTGGTCTGGACGAGCTCGGACATCGGCGGCCTCCCTTGGGGTGTTGTGTCTACACTGTAGTCTACGTCGTAAACATACGCGCTACAGCGTAGACTTGTCAAGGAGGTATTCCGATCAACGTGGTGACCCGGACGGACGCAACCGCAGAGCGTCGGACGCCGCTGACCAGGGAGCGGGTCCTCGAGGCTGCCGTCGATCTCGCCGATCGGAGCGGGATCGAGGCGCTGAGCATGCGCAAGCTGGGCCAGGCGCTGAGCGTCGACGCGATGGCCCTCTACCGGCATGTCCGGAACAAGGACGACATCCTCGACGGCATCGTCGAACGGCTCGTCGGCGAGATCGATACGTCCCACCCGGGAGGGGACTGGCAAGGGGCGCTGCGCGAGCAGGCGATGTCGGCCCGGCGGGTCATGCTGCGCCACCCGTGGGCACGGCAAATCTTCGACGAGCGGGGCACGTCCGGGCCGGCGACGATCGCCTACATCGAGTCAATCCTTGCGATCCTGCGCGGCGGCGGGTTCTCGATCGACCTGGCCCACCACACGCTCCACGTCCTGGGCAGCCGGATCTTCGGGTTCAACCAGGACTTCTTCGAGGATTCGGGACCTGAACCCTCACCGGAGGAGGCGCAGCTCCAGGCGCGTGCCCTGGCCGGCTACCCGCACGTCTTCGAGCTGGCCCAGGCGGCCAGCCACGAGGGCGTCCTGGGCCGATGCGACGACGACGTCGAGTTCGCGTTCGGCCTCGACCTGATCCTCGAAGGCCTGGAGCGGCGACGCGGCGAGTCGACCGCGTAGCTCGGGCGATCGATCGCCGTTACGGCGGGGTGGTGGGCTTGGTCGTCGCCTCGATCGTGTTGACCCGGGCCTGGAGGTTGTGCAGCTGACGCTGCTGCTCGATCGTGTCGGCCAGACGGAAGGCGGTCGCGGCACGCGTCCGGGCCCACAGGTAGCACGCCATGAAGCCGATGATCGCGTAGGCGACCAGGATCGCGGCCGTGATCGATGCCGCCTCCTCGCCGGTCCCGATCGCGCTGCGAGTGAAGTTCACGAGGCGCTGGAACTGGTCCGGGATCGTCCCCAGTTGGGTCAGCCCGACGCCGACGAGGATCTTGGTCAGCCAGTCGGAGATGTCGTCGAGGTTGGTGTTGGGAATGTACTCATGCGCGTCGGTGGGGCTGACCGGAGGCTTTGTCGGATCGCCGTCAGGCATTACCGGTGGCACCGCGGCCGCCGCCGGGACCGTGGCCACCGGGTCCCGTCTCGATCGGGGCAGTCCGAACAGGAAGCCGAGCAACGCGCCGGCCATCGCCGCCGCCACGGCCACGAGCGCACTCGCGGCGAAGCGTCGCCCGTCCGGGATGGAGAGCACGAAGACGAGCACCAGCCCGAGGATCGCCGCGCCGCCAAGCGTCAACACCCAGCCACGGTTGGCCGCCGACTGACGGGTCCGGCTCCCGTGACCGAAGAAGAACGCCGCAATCTTGCCGATGATCCCCCCGGGAGCGTCAGGATCGGTGTCGCTTCGAGCACCGCTGATCTGGGACACGGCCATCCCCTCACCCAACCTGCGTGCCCGTCCGGCGGCGCCGGCTCCCTCAAGCCCCCAGGCATCGTGACTGTACGCGCCCCGGGGACCCGCAGCAATCCTCCTGGCGAATCAAGAACCCCGGCTCTGGCCGGGGTTCTCGGTATTTCGGTTTCGGGCCGCGATCAGTTGCGGGAGCGCTGGTTTCGCTCCTCCTTGACGGGTCGGGGCTCGAACCGCGGCGGGTTCGGCCGCGTGCCCGGCGCCATGTCCGGCGGCGGCTCGGCGGGCGGCCGGGCCCGGGCTGCGGCGACGGCAGTGGCGAACGCCTCGGCGGCGGCCTTCGGGACGCTGCCGATCCACGCCGTCTCGATCTCCTTGATCCGTGCGGACTCTGCCGCGCGGCGCTCGCTCTCGAACTTGGAGTGCTTGGCCATGGTTCCGTCCTCCCTCCGAATGTGGTGGCGCGGATACAGAACGACCGCCCGCGCTCGTGCGGGCGGTCGGTCAGCTATTTTCGGGTCAGGCGGGCTGGACGTTCTTCGCCCTGGCGCCCTTCGGGCCCTGCTCGACGTCGAACTGGACGCGCTCGCCGCCGGCAAGCCGGTCGAAGTCGAGTGCAGCCGTGAGGCCGTCGCGATGGAAGAAGTACTCCTTGCCGTCCTCGGCCGTGATGAAGCCGAAGCCGCGCTCAGAGACGAGCTTCTTGATGGTACCGGTGGTCACATTGACCTCCACAACTCCTCGAACGAGACACAGACGACGCACGGTCAGTTCGAGAAGCAGGTCGACCACACGAAGCACGTCCCAGAGTTTGGGAACGCACCCAAAGGGTACCACGCCGGGATTCGGCCTCCGCGTGGCGCCTGGCGAGCAACCGTCAGGCAGCGACCGTCGCGACCGCCGAACGGGCGGATTCGTGCAGCGCCGCGGCGTCCTCGGGCGTCTCGGCGATCGCGGTGAGCCCCATCCGGCCGTCGATCGCGAGACCGGACAGCATGTGCAGGATCACCCCGGTTCCGTGCTCGGGCGAGAACTGCAGACCGGCCGCCCGGACGGCCTCGATGACCGCCTTCGGATCGAGACCCTTCCATGCGGGATCGACCAGGTTGTCGGTAGCGCTGTAGACGCGCGTCGAACCGTCGTCGGCGACCCATCGACCGGCGGTCGGGTCATAGCGTCCGGGGACGGCGTTGCGCAATGCGGCGTAGGGGTGGGTCGTGCCGCCCTTGCGGAGGTTGATCTCGATCGCGTGGACGGTCCACTCGCCATCGTCATCGGCGGCGGTGACGAAGTCGACGCCAAACCGTCCAACCGCGCCTTCGCGGGCCAGTGCCTCGCCGATGGCCGCGGCGTGCACGGCAAGGGCTGGGGCGTAGGCGGGGTCGGCCGGGAACCGGCAGCCCAGATAGACCTGGCCGCCCTCGCCGCCGAGCACCTGCTCGTGGGTCGCCAGGACGACGACCTCGCCGCGGGGCCGGATGTCCACCTGGGCGCTGGGGCTCGAGAACCGTGTGCCGGCAATTCGCTCCTCGACGATCCCGCCACTGGCGAGGTCAGTGCGGTACCACTCTGGCAATCCCTCGATCCGGTTTCGCAACCAGTCGTCGGGGTCGGGTGCCTCGGCCATCGGGGCGAGGTCGATGACGACATTGCCATCGCCGGCACCGCTGTCATCGTGCTTGATGACGACGCCGGGCACGCCCGGCCGGGTGGCCCGGATCGCGCGGATTGCCTCCAGCACGTCCTCGATCGATCGGACGTCCTCTCGCCCGTACGGAATCGGCACCCCGGCCGCGGCCATGAGGCGGCGTCCCTCGCTCTTGAACCCGAGGTGCCGGAGCCGGGGATGCGTGCCGTTGATCGGCACTCCGAGGGCGATGGCCAGCGCGACCTCGTTCGCCGTCACGTTCCACGGCTCCATGAAGGCCGGCCGATCGCCGATCTGCCGCCGGATGGCATCGAGGACCGGCGGCTGATCGACCAGCCGGGCGGCGACCGACCGTGGCGTCCCGTCGTCCATCTCGACGAAGCTGATCCGGGACCGGGCACGATCTCGAACGCCGTCCGGCATGAGCGACAGGTAGTAGTCGACGACGGCGGCATCCGGCCGGCGAGTCGAGATGAAGAGGATCTCGCAGGCTTGGATTCGGCCGGCGACGAGCAGCGCGACCAGGTAGCGGTGCTCAAGCGACGGGATGCGGTCGCCGTAGTGCGACAGGATCGACTCGCTGACGCTGTACGACGGCAGCACGATCATGACGTGGTCGACCCCGGAGCCTGGCCGGTTTGCCGCGAGCGCCCGGCCGAGCCCCCGCTGGACTTCGTCGAACGCGTCTGTCACGCCGGCATTGCTCCTTCCGTCGCGGACCACCCCTCGCGGTGACCGGGCGAGTGTACGGTCGGACCGGGGGCGTCAATTGGCCGATGCGCCAGCCGGGCGCGCTCCAGGATCCGGCCGCACCGGTCGCGGGGCGTGCCTGAAAGAGCGCTAGCAGTTCAGCGGACGCACACAGGAAACGACCGCCGGCCGTTGGACCGGCAGTCGTCTTTCGCTCCGGTAAGTCGAGCCTAGCGGCTCTTCTCGATCGCCTTCCTGAGCACGTGGCCGTACGTCTTCTCGAGCTTCTGGGCCATGCCCTCTGCGCCCGTTGCCATGGCACGTAGCGCGGCCGGCTCGATCGATGCCGGCTTGCCGGCCGACAGCCACTCGGTGAAGAGCGGGTCGAGGTCGCTGCCGTGGATGCTCTCCGCGAGGTCGATGAACTCGCGGGTCGTCACGGTGCCGCCGCCCTGGGTCGCGACCCACGCCTGCAGGATCTGGAAGAACGTCTCGTCGCCGACCTCCAGCCGGAGGGCATGGAGGGTCAACCCGCCACGATCGTAGACCTGGCCGTTGAACAGCCCGTCGGGCCCCGGGTCGCCGATGGCGAAGTCCCAGAATGGGTCATCGGCCGGGAGCGTCGCGAAGAAGTCCCAGGCGTCCTGCGGCGTGAAGATGCCCTCGCGTTCGGCCCACATCCACTCCGCATACGTAGCGAAGCCCTCGTTGAGCCAGGTGTACTGCCAGGCGTCGACCGCGAGGTAGTCACCGAACCACTGGTGGGCCAGCTCGTGGACGACCACGAAGTCGTTCGGACCGTCGAAGAAGAAGAAGGGCGAGTAGTTCGGGCGAGTCTGGTTCTCGAGGGCGAACCCGACAGCACCGTCATGAACGATGCCTCCTGATGCCGAGAACGGGTACGCGCCGAAGATGCTCGACTCCCAGGCGATGATCTCCGGCTGCCGATCGAACGACACCAGCGCGTTGGTGCCGGGCCCCGGACGCTCGGGCACCAGGGTGGTGACGATCCAGGTGTTGGGGTTGGGCTCGCTGCCGGCCGGCGCTTCGGGCGTCGTCCAGCCGTCGAAGGTGTCGCCGTCGGCCTCGAAGCCGGTCGAGCCCACGCCCGTCGAGACGACGATATCGTCGACGATCACGCCGCGGCCCTGGACGGAGAAGTCGCTCGCGTAGGTGATCGACAGTTCGACCTGGCGAGGCTGGCCGGCCGCGTCCGCAAGGGCAACGGTCCAGGTCTCCCAATCCTCGCCCGAGCCGCTGATCGCGTTCCAGCTGCCGGTCGTGCCCGTTGGGTCACAGCCGAAGATGTCGTCGTCGGGCGTTCCCGGGTCGCCCGGATCGACCAGGACCGGCGTCAGGTAGTGCAGCAGGAACGGGTTGACCTCGGTGATGAATGGGCAGGCCCCGGATGCCTGGGAGGTGTGGCCGTTGAGATCTGGCAACGTGGTCCAGTCATCGGCGCCCGCGGTTCGAGCTTCGACGAACAGGAAGTCGAAGTCTCCTTCCGTGTCGCGGTTGACCTGGAACGACACCTGCGCGCCGCCCGCAGGAACGTCGATCGTCCGGGTCAGCCGCTTGTAGCCGGGGTCGGAGATCTGTGACCAGGCGAACTGGGCCCCGGCGACCGGACTGACGGCCGGGGCGAGGGGCACCAGGAGGTCCGCGTCGATGGCATCCCAGTAGGCAATGCCATCGGCGACGTAGTCGCGGACCTCGAAATCGTCGATTGCCATCATCGCCAGGTACGGAGCCATGGGCTCCGCGGCGTCCCAGTTCCAGGTCGTCCATGCGCCGTCGGCTTGGCTGCTGGTCAGGACCCCGTTGGCGATCGCCTCGAGCCCGGTAGGCACGGTGATGTGGAATGTAAACGACGCCGGGTCGCGCGGATGGTCGTTGGCCGGGAACCACGTGGCGGCCACGTGAGGTTCGCCCTGGACAATAGCGCCATCCTCGGTCGGCAGGAATCCGGATGCGCCGAACAGGTCATTGATCGGCTCCGGGACGCCGTCATAGGTCGCGACGACGGTGAACGTCGAGCCGCTGGTCAAGCCGCTCTTGACCTTGACGGTCAATTCCTGGCCCTTGCGATGGGTCGTCGCACGGCTCCCGTTGACCGTCAGCGAGCGAAGCTTGAGGCCGATGAAGTCGAGGTTGAAGGCCGACAGGTTCTGGGTCGCCAGGGCCGTGATCGTGGCGACGCCGGTCAGCCGGTCCGTGTCGGGGTCATAGGTCAATGTCAGGTCGTAGTGCTGGACGTCGTACCCGCCGTTGCCGTCGAGCGGGAAGTACGGGTCCCCGATACCGGCGGAGCCGGCGGGGAAGTCCGATGGCGGCGCTCCCAAGGTGATCGGGACGGCGGCCAGGCTGATGGCCAGGGTGGCGATGATGATCGCCAGTTTGCGGGACATGGCACCCTCCACTGTGCTGACCCAGGCATCGACCGGAACGGCCCCTGATCCGCACCAGCCCGCCAGCCGAGGCGTCCACAAGCGCGGCGCGGCCCCTCGCCGCGCGACTTGGGAATGCGCAATTCGCCCCTGGCAACGCGACTATCCGCCGCAGCCCCACCGGAGTCAATACCAGTCTCAATTCCGGTTCGACATTTGGTGTTGCCCCGATAAATCCGGGCCCTGAAAGGGGTCCCAGGGGTACGTCAGAATGTCCGACGACCACGCGAGGAGGCCATCGTGACCAGCACCACCCACTGGACGACCGATGCCAAGGGCACCGGCGAGTACGCCGACGTCAACGGTCTCCACCTCTACTACGAGACCCACGGCCAGGGGCGGCCACTCATCCTGCTCCACGGCGGGCTCGGGTCCGGCGAGATGTTCGGCCCGGTCCTGCCGGCTCTGGCAGCCGGGCACCAAGTGATCGCTCCCGACCTGCAGGGCCACGGACGGACGGCCGACATCGACCGGCCGATCGAGATCGGCCTCCTGGCCGACGACATCGCCGCGCTGATCCGCCATCTCGGGCTCGAGAAACCCGATCTCCTCGGCTACTCGCTCGGCGGCGGCACGGCGTTGATGACCGCGTCCAAGTACCCGGACCTGATCGGCAAGCTCATCGCGGTGTCCGTGTATCTGCGTCCCGACGTGATCGATCCTGCCCTAATCGCCATGCAGGGCCAGGTCAATGCTGCGGCAGCGGAGTTCATGAAGGACACGCCGATGTACCAGACCTACCAGCGCCTTGCGCCACGACCCCAGGACTTCGGCCTGCTGCTCGACAAGATCGGGGCGTCGATGGCCGACGGGTTCGACTACACCGAGCAGGTTCGCGGTCTGCGCGTCCCGACGATGTTCGTCGCCGGCGACGCCGACCAGGCCCCGCCGAGCCACTACGCCGAGATCTTCAAGCTCCTCGACGGTGGCCTGCGCGACGGCGGCTGGGCGGGCGAAAACCGCCCGAAGGGCGGCCATGCCCTGGCGATCCTGCCGGGCCTTGGCCACTACGACATCTTCGCCTCGCCGCTCCTCGCCGCCGCGGCCCTGTCGTTCCTCGACGCGCCGACCGGCTGACCCGGAGACCGCCATGACGACCAGCCGGCGGTCGCTCCGCGCGGCGGAGCACCAGTCGGTGACGTTCGTCGAGTTGTTCTTCGACCTCGTCTTCGTCTTTGCCGTCACCCAGGTGACGGCGCTCACGGCCCACGACCTCACCCCCGCCGGCGTGCTTCGCTCGCTGCTGCTGTTCTGGTTGATCTGGTGGGCCTGGACCCAGTTCACGTGGACGCTCAATCCGGCGGACACGACCCACAGCGCGGTCCGCCTGGTCACCCTCGTCGCGACCGGGGCGGCCTTCATCATGGCGACGGCCGTTCCGCATGCCTTTGCCGGCGACGGGCTGTGGTTCGCGGTCCCCTACCTGGCCGTTCGGGCGCTTGGGCTGGGCCTCCAGGTTCGGGTGGATATCGAGAGCCCGAATTCGGATCACGCCGGCGTCCGCCGCTGGGCGTCGACATCGATCCTCGGGCTCGCGCTGGTCCTCGCCGGCGCGCTGGCCGATCCGTCGATCCGGAGCTGGCTGTGGCTCCTCGCCATCGGGGCGGACCTGCTGGCCGCCAGCATCGCCGGCAAGTCCACCACCTGGGACCTCAGCCCGGCCCACGTCGCCGAGCGGCACGGGCTGTTCGTGATCATCGCCATCGGCGAATCGCTGATCGTTGCCGGGACCGCGGTCGCGGCCGAGGAGCGAACGATCCCGCTGGTGGCAGTGGCCATCAGCGCCCTGCTGGTCGCCTGCCTGCTGTGGTGGTCGTACTTCGGCTGGCTCAAGGACGCGCTCGAACACCGGCTGGCGAGGGCCGCAGCCCGGGACCTGGGGCAGCTCACCCGGGATGCCTACAGCGTGGCCCACTTCCCCTTGATCTGCGGGGTCATCGGCTTCGCCGTCGCGATCGAGGAGATCGTGGCCCACCCGGACGAGCCCGCCGGTCCGGCCGTCGTCGCCGCCCTGGGTGTCGGGATCTGCCTGTTCGTCGGTTCGGCAGCGGTGTCGTGGTGGCGGCTCTCCGGCCGGATCCTCGTGCCGCGCCTGGCCGTGCTGGTCGTCATGGTGGCGGTCCTGGTCGTCGTCGCCCCGCTGCACCCGGTCGTGCCCCTCGCGGCCGTCGCGGCCGGGCTGCTGGCGATCATCGCGCTCGAGGCGGCCCGGCCGATTGGGGCGGAGGCCCACGGCTAGCACCGCTTCGTGTCAAGACATCGTGGTGACGCCTGCCCGTCAGGCTGCGGCGTGGCGTGTTGACGCCAAGGCCCCAGACCGCCGACAGTGCACGCCAACCCGAGGGGATCGATGTCGCCCACCCGTCACGCGACCGCTCCGCCGTTCCTGCGCGACTATGCGCTCGACCCGTACTGCCAGCTGGTCGGCAATATCTCGTTGACCCGGGAGGTCTTCCGCCGTCCCCGGGAGGATCCCCACGCCCCGCCGGTGATCCTCATCCACGAGATCCCGACGATCAACCAGACGACCGTCAATCTCGGCAACCTCATCCACCGGCGCGGCTTCACGGTCGTGCTGCCGTCGCTGATCGGGACGCCGGTCGAGCGGAATCCGCGGGCACAGGCGCGACGCGACTTCGCGAGCATGTGCATGTCGGCGATGTTCGGCGCGCTGGCCTACAACCGGACGGCGCCCATCGTCGACTGGCTTCGGGGGCTGGCCCGGAGGGAATCGGCGCTGGCAGGCGGCCGCAGCGTGGCCGTGATCGGGATGTGCTTCTCCGGCGGCTTTGCCCTCGCGACCATCCTCGAGGACCGCGTGGCGGCCGCGGTCATGAGCCAGCCGGCCTTGCCGTTCATCGTCGGCTCGGACCTGGGACTGTCACCCGCGGACCTCGCCACGGTGAAGGACAAGGTGGGACGCGGATCGTGTGTCCGAATCCTTCGCTACAGCCGTGACTGGAAGTCGCCGAGATCGCGCTTCGACCGCGTCGAGTGCGAGTTCCCCGACAGCGAGCGGGTGGAGATCCAAACCGAGAATCGCGCCGACCATTCGGTCCTGCGCGACGGCATCGGCCTGCCCAGGGGTACGGACCTGGGTGACGCGTTGCAGGGAACGCTCGACTTCCTCGATGACCATCTCAAGTCGCCGGCAGAGCGGGCCGGCCGCCAGGGAGGGTGACGGCATGCGATCGATTCACCGCGATGCGCCCCAGCAAACCCGGCTCGATCGGGCGTACGAGGAGGCACTCGCGATCCGGCGTCGGAACGACGACATCGAGGCCCGCCGGAGGAAGTCCAAGGACCTGGTGGGCAAGGTCCGCGACCGGGTCGGGGGCGAGGCGAAGACCCGCATCCCGGTCGTCGAGAACCGGGTGGGAATCCTGTTCGTCCACGGCATCGGCACCCAGCCGCCGGGCGAGACGCTGACCCAGTGGGCGGCCAGCATCATCCGGGCGCTGGTGGCCTGGCAGGACAGCGAGATCGAGTCGGCCCGGATCAAGGCACGCGAGGAAGCGCTGGCCGCGAAGCTGCCGCCACCCGATCCGGCCACGATCAACCCGCTGGCCGGTGTCTGGCATGACCGGAGCAAGAAGCGGATCGATCCGGTGATGCGGGCCAGCCTCGACTTCGTGAGCGGGACCAAGGAGTACGTGGACATCCAGGTCCCGGGCATCAAGCGCGGCAACACGGAGATCCCCAGGCAGCACTGGATCATGACCGAGGTCTGGTGGGCGAGCGCCCTGTCCGCCCCGCCGCTGGAGGTCGTCCTGGATTGGTCCACCCGGCAGGGCGTCCTCGGCAATGTCGTCAGGGGGATCGCCAACAACGGCGCGCGTTCGGGCAACGGCGCGCCTTCAGGCGGCAACCTCCTCGAGAAGCCGGCCCGCCTTGGCATGACCCTGTTCCTGTCGCTCGCGTCGTCCATGGCGGTGCTGGGCTACCTGTCCCTCCGCACGCTCGCCGCCGTCCTGCCGATCCAGGCGCTCAAGGACAGCGCGGTCTTCCGGCAGTTCGACTCGTTCCTGCTGTCGTGGTGGGGCGACGCGTACCTCCTGCTCCGCGACCCGGTCCAGTCGGCCAACGTCCGGGCGAAGATCCACGAGGGCCTGCTTGCGCTGCGGGCCGCCGGCTGCGGAAGCATCGTGATCGTGTCGCACTCCGGCGGAACGATGGCCTCCTACATGACCCTCGGCGACCCGCAGTACAAGATCAACGGCCTCGATGCCAAGGATCCCGCGATCGATGACGACATCGACCGGGCGAACAACCCGCGGGTCACCAAGCTCATCACCCACGGGGAGGCCATCAACCTCGTCCGCCCGTTCGCCAAGGGCACGTACGAGAGCGCGGATGTCCTCGACGGGCCGGCCGGTGTCGACCGGGTGGACCGCCTCGAGCCGGGCCTCAAGTGGGAGGGGCGATGGGTCGACTTCTGGGGCAGCCACGATCCCGCCCCGAATGGCCCGCTGACGCCCGAATCCGGCGCCCGGGATCGCTTCGCCTCGAAGCAGGTCTGGAACCGGCGGAGCGTCCGGGAGGATCACGGGATGTACATGGCGAACGACGAGGAGTTCGTCATGCCGCTGCTCCGGGAGCTCGATACGCCCGACGGCGACGAGGCCGGCAGCCGCTTCCGAGACCCGTGCAACCTCGTGACCGCGCGCCGTCAGCGCGTCCACGTCCTTACCCTCTGGCGCCGGGTGGCCTTCCTGGCGCCGTTTGCCGCCGTCCTCGCGGCGGTGGGCATGAACCTCCCGAACAGCGGCCTCGATCAGCTGGTGAATGCCGCCCATGGACTCTGGACTTGGGTTCCCAACCACGACCAAATCCAGTCAGCCGCGGAGGGGATCACCGGGCTCCTCGCCCCCTGGTTCTGGTGGCTGGCCGGCGGCGTCGCCATGGTCACCCTCGCGATCATCACGCTGGGCCTGGGGGTCCATGCCGTCCTGCCGATCCGGCTGTCGGACGTCTGGGACCGCCATCCCTGGACCAAGGCCGCGGTCGTCGTGCTTGACTGGCTACCGGTGGTAGTCGCGGTCACGGTGGCGCTGCTCGTGGCCGCGCCGCTGGTCCTCCCGTTCCTCCAGCGGATCGACATCGACCTGTCGCTCAGCCCGATCCCGCTGATCGCCATCGCCCTCCTCATCCTGACGCTGGCGGCCATGACAGCCGGCAGTCCCGGGCAGGGCGGATCCGCGGAGGCGCTCGCTCCGGGAAGCCAGCGGCGGCCGAGCCGGCTTCGGCGGATGGCCTCGCTGGGCATGCTCATCCTGGTGACGGCGGTCCTGACGCTCACGCTGCTAGCCCTCGTCGCCTTTGGCGCGATTCGCGACCTCGTCCTCGGCGCGGTGCTGGCGTTCCTGGTCTTCCGGCCGCTGGTCGGCTACGGCGCACGGCGGTGGGAACGCTGGGACGCCCGGGAGCGCTACCGGGCCAGGCAGGGGCTCCAGCCGGGCGGGCGCCGGATCGTGACCAGCGAAGCGGTCGTGCTGCTGGCCTTGGCAGTGCTCACCGCCATCGGGCTGGCGCAGGGACACATCACGCTGCCGCTGCTGGGCGAGACACGGTTCATCGCCCTCCCGACGGCCCTCTTCCTCCTCTTCGTGGGGGTCAACGCGATCCGGGACGCCGAGCGCATCGAGGCCTGACCGACCTCCTGGGGTGGCGGCGCCTGAACGAGGCTCGCTGCGATGCCGCTCTGCAACGTTCGATGCGGCACCTGCCGCGTACACCCATTGCGACGGCAGCGCTCCGGGTGTTGACTGCTCGGCAGAGGGACGCGCGGCCAGAACGGAGGGGTCCAGGATGGGTGGCGTGCTCGATCGTCGGCTGAGCCGGCGACGGTTTCTCGGCGCGACCGCGGCGGCCGCGGGCGCCCTCGCCATGGGGGGTTCCGCTACCGTCGCCGCGCCCAAACCGCGGCGGAAGCCTGCCGGCATCGACGAGGATGCCCCCTGGTTCGAGGCGACGATCCCGGCGCTCGGCGCGATGATGGCGAGCGGCGAGCTCACGAGCCTCGAACTGACCAAGGCTTACCTGCGCAGGATCGCGGACATCGATCCGGTGCTCCACTCGGTCATCGAGACCAACCCGCAGGCACTGGGGATCGCGGCTCGGCGTGACGCGGAGCGACGCCGCGGGCGCGTCCGGGGTCCGCTCCACGGGATCCCGATCCTGCTCAAGGACAACATCGCCACGGCGGACCGGATGGAAACCACCGCCGGATCGCTGGCACTCGTGGGCTCACGCGTGCCAGCGGACGCAACCCTGGTCACGGCGCTGCGGAACGCCGGCGCGGTCGTGCTGGGCAAGGCGAACCTTTCGGAGTGGGCCAACTTCCGGGGTGGCAGCGCCGAATTCCCGCCGATCAACGGCTGGAGCGCCCGCGGGGGTTTCACCCGCAACCCTTACGTCCTCGACTGGGATCCCTGCGGGTCAAGCTCGGGATCGGCCGTGGCACCGGCCGCCAATCTGTGCGCCGGGGCGGTCGGCTCGGAGACCGACGGCTCGATCCTCTGCCCGGCCGGCAACAACAACGTCGTAGGCCTCAAGCCGACGTTGGGTCTGGTCGCCCAGGACGGGATCATCCCGATCTCGCACTCCCAGGACACCGCCGGTCCGATGGCCCGCACGGTCACCGACGTGGCGATCCTGCTCAACGCCATGAAGACGCCGTTCGGGCCGGTTGCCGGCCAGAGTCTGCCAGCCGACTACACCGCGTTTCTCCAGCGAGGGTCGCTGGAGGGGATGCGGATCGGCGTCGATCGACTCGAGTTCCAGGAGGAGTACTTCGCGGTCCCGGAGCTAAACGTCGTCACCGAGCAGGCGCTCCAGGTCATGGCCGACCTGGGCGCGGAGATCATCGACCTCGACTTCGCCGACAGCGTCGACCCGTTCGCCTACTTCGACCCGGAGTTCATTGTTCTGCTCAATGACTTCAAGCACGACATCGAGGCGTACCTGGCGCCGCTCCGCCACACCTCGATGCGGACACTGGGCGACCTGATCCAGTTCAACTGGGACCACTGCTCGGCGGAGCTCAAGTACTTCGGCCAGGAGGTCTTCGAGGCGGCCGAGACGTTCAGTGGCGATCTCAACGACCCCGAATACCTTGCCGCGCGTGCCGCCTGCCTCCAGATCACCCGCACGGACGGCCTGGATAGGCTGCTTGATCCGGCGGGCGCGTTCCGGCTGGACGCCATCGCCTCGCCGACCTTCTCGGCCGGCTATTCGCCTGCTGCCGTCGCGGGCTACGCGTCGATCTCCGTCCCGGTGGGCGTGGCCGCGGATGGTCGGCCAGCCTGCGTCTGGCTGAGCGCCGGCTTCCTCGACGAGCCCAAGCTGCTGGCGATGTCGTACGACCTCGAACAGGAGCTCGGGCCGCGAGCGCTGCCGCAGTTCCTCGGCAGCGTGCCACCGGAGCCGCCGGATGCGGGCTTCTGCACCCCGGTTACCGCTCGTGGCGCCCAGCGTGACGCGAAAGCGATGATTCGCGGAATGCGGGCCCGCAAGCAACGCCCCGGTCGCTGACCGGAAGGGATCGGCCGCCGGTGCTCGTGCGCCGGCGGCACCTCCCGACGTCGCTACCAAATGGCGCGCGTTCCGGAGCTAGGGCCCGAAGCGGCCGCGGTGCTCGACCGGGATGAGCGGCTTCTCGCCCCGGACTTTGAGCTGCTGGACGGCCCAGGTGTTGCCGTCCGGGTCGCTGAAGCCGAACAAGGTGCCGCCGTCGCGCTCGTCGAAGACCTGGATCTCGCTGCACTGGACGCCTCGGTCGGTCAACTCCTTGCGGGCGGCCTGAGCGTCGGCGACGCACAACTGCAGGCCGCGCATCGACCCCGGGGCCATCTCGCGCTGCGACGGCAGATCGCCGACAACGATCGAACAGCCCGAGCCGCGCGGCGTGAGCTGGGCCACGTGCATGTGCTCGTTCCGGGTGTCGTGGTCGAGGTCGAAACCGACCTGGTCGCGGTAGAAGGCGATCGAGCGGTCGAGGTCGCTGACCGGCAGCAGCACGACTTCGAGGGTCCAGTCCATGAGCGGTCCCGCTCCTTCGTGATGGATGATGACAGTCCGCAGCCTAGCCTTGATCGCCGTTTCAGGAGAGCCCGTCCGCCATCTGGCCGACGGCCAACATGTACACCGCCGCTTCCTCGACGCCATCCACGCCGAGCATCTCGTTCATGGCGTCATCCATGAACGCGCCAATCCCGCACGCGCCCAGGCCGGTCGACGCAGCCGCAAGGTAGGCGTTCTCGCCGATGTGACCGGCCTCGAGCAGGCCGTAGCGGTAGGAGCGATCCTGGTATTTCGGGCGCATCCGCTGGAGGATCATCGTGAGGAAGAGGACCGCGCCGCACTGGCCCAGAAACTCCTGGCCGATCCCCTGCTCCACGACGTGCTTCCGGAAGTCACCGGCGCGGACCTGTTCAAGGGCATGCTCGCGGTAGCCGTAGTGGTAGACGCCCGGCTCGACGCCGTCGACCCGGTGAACGACCGCGTACACCTCGATCGGGTACAGGGCGCCCGACGATGGGGCGGTCCGCCGGGCGTTACCCCACCGATCCGAGCTGATCCCACTGGTGAGATGGAGTACCCGTGACAGTTCGGCGAGGCTGAGGGGCCGATCCGCATACGCCCGTGTCGAGCGGCGGTTGGCGATCGCCTCCGAGGCGAGCGGCCCGCCGGCCAGCCCCGGCGGCGGGAGGGCGATTGTCGGCGCTCCCGGGTACCCCTTGTACAGCTCTGGCGGGAGGCCCCAGTTGGCGACACTGCCCAGGGCGTCGATGATTCCGGGCTTGCTCCATTGGTGGTAGATGACGCCGACGTCCGAGCCCGCGTCGATCGGCGGCGCGGCGCGCAGGCCGCGGCCCAGCAGCCATCCGCCAACTCCGGCGACACCGAGCTTGAACAGTCCACGTCGCGACATCGCGAGGTGGACGAGGCGAGCAGCGGGCCCTGTCCGATCGGAATGGAGGTTGGGGCGATCGGCGAGCGCGATGGAGCGAATCGGCGCCGCCGGGCGGGCGGCTCGCCGGACCAGCCGGAATCGCGCATAGCCCACGAGCCGGTCCCAGTTCAGCCAGACGTGGAGGACCGCGAACCCACCCATCAGGTAGCCGGAGACCGTGTGGTACCAGAAGTCGTTGAGGTCCCACAGGTCGGCGATGAGACCGGACGCGCCGGTGGCGAGCCCGGTCACGACGAGGCCGACACTCGAGACGAAGTTCAGGTCGTGGCGCAGTCGGCTCATAAGTCGCGCTCTCGATTGCTGGGATTCTACGCGTGAGCCGAAATCAACTCCACGGTTCGCCCAAGGTGGCGGGCGTTGCCAACGGAGTGGGCGCCGGTCCGACCGGACCGGCGGCCACTTGCTGGTGGTAGGGCCTGTGATCAGCGGGAGGTTGCCGGTCCCCAGTCGATGTTGCGAGGGACCAGCGTGGAGGAAGGCCGGAGGATGGCATGCAGGTCGGTCCGTCGGGGCGGATCCGATACATCGTGAACAGCCCGTAGGCGTCATTCGGGCCGGCTTCGGAGTTCTGGCTGCAGACGAGGCGACGCCCGTCCGGCGCCCAGTCGTGCTTGTAGGCGACAGACACCGCTGGGGGAGACCTGGACCAGGTCCGTTCCGTCGAGGTTCTGGACGAAGAGCGCGCCCACGCCCAGGCCCTTGAAGCTCATCTGCCGGCCGTCGGGCGAAACATTCGGATCGACATGACCGGCGCCGGTGACGACCCTGGTCGGCGCCATCGGCCGTCGACATGGGTCGCGTCCTCCGCTCGCCCGTCGTCCCGAAGGATCAGGCGGGCGACGACGAAGGGCCGGCGGATCGACTGCCGGGCGATCTCGGAGAAGGCGTCATGATCGCCTCCCTTCGCTCGCTCGACGAGCTCCCGATCAATCGGGTCTCCGCGCTGGGCGCGACCGACTTGGTCGCGTCACAGCCTATGAGTCGACCCCGGCGATTCCAGTTCCCAATTCCGCGGCGACACCGTCAGTAGTCGAGGCGCATCGGCTGGCGGCGCTCCTCGGCAGCGACGGCGAGGGCCAGCCAGGACGCCAGCCCGAATTTCGCCATCGCCTCGAATGCGCCATCCCGGGGCGGACCGTCGGTCCGCCACTCGGCCAGGTCCCCGACACCGCCGCGGAAGGTCAGCTGGTTGAGCTCCTCGAGGTGGCGGCGCAGACGCGGCCCCGAACCGATCACGATCGGCTGCCGGCCCAGCTCGAGCGACTGGAACGTCCAGTCGAAGTCGACCGGCAGCCACAGCTCCGGGTAGTAGAGGTGGTCGTACCGCGGCTTGCCGGGCTCGGTCTTCGGTGCCCATCCGAACACCCGGCGCAGCGCGCCACCCAGCCCGCCCCCGGCCGCGTGCCGCTTCTCGACGAGCTCCCACAGCGGCTCCCTGCGGAAGTCGTGGCGGGCCAGGACCGGCAGCGCCGTGCCCGGGAACTCCTGGTGGGCGGCCAGCAGCAGGACCGCGCCGTAGCCATCGAAATCGGGCTTGTCGGTCACGTACTCGCCCTGCGGCAGCTCGGCCCAGTCGAGCTCCCCGACACCCATGTCCTCCATCTCGGCCGTCAGGTCTCGCCGCCACTCGAGGACGTCCTCGCGGATCTGCTCGATCGGCGGCAGATCCGCCGGATCGGGCCGGCCGACGACCTGGGCGTCCATGCCCTCCGCCCGTCCAGCCTGCTGGACGATCGTCTCCCACAGGCCCGCGTAGTAGCGGGTCAGCGGTCCGACGTAGATGTCGAGGCCCATCAGGGGTCCGCCGCTAGCGGGGTTTGGAGGTCCAGGTGGGATCCGGGCCGGCGAGCCACTCGGTCGTGAACCGGCCGGCACCGTGGATGGCGGTCAGCCGTAGCTCGCCCGGGCCGCTGTTGACGAAGCCGTGCGGCACGTCTGGTGGCCCGACCACGACGTGGCCGCCCGCCACGACGAACGTCTCGTCACCCAGCTGGAAGGTCGCCTCGCCGGACTCGACGATGAAGACCTCCGAGTAGGGGTGGCGGTGCAGCTTCGGGCCGACACCGGGCTGGGAGTGGACGAGGATGACGGAGAACGGCACGTCGCCGTAGTCCGCGCCAACGAACTCGTGCGAGTGGCGGGTCGGTGCCAGTTGGTCGAACGGGATGATGGCCGGCGGGGTCGGATCGGGCACGGACAGTCGCTCCATTCCTGTCGTCCTGGCGTCGCTGGCTGGCACGATCATGCCCCCGTTGGCAATGCGGCGCTCACTGGCGTCGACTCGCCGCGGTCAGCCGCCCCTGCGGTTGGGGCCCAGGAATCTGGCCGACGCGAGACCCGCCAGCACCGCGAGACCACCGATGATCGCCGCGACGGCGGGAGCACTGATCCGGTCCGCAAGCGGGCCGGCCACGATCGTGGGGGCAAGGCTGGCGGCGCTGACGATCGAGGCCAGGACGCCGAAGACCCGGCCCCGCACGTCCGGCGGCAGGTTCTCGAAGAGCGCGGTCTGGGCCGAGACGGAGGTGACGGCGTAGGCCGCGCCGGCGAAGAACGCCAACGCCACGACGACGATCACCGCCGCGCCCAGCTGGCCGCTCCCACCCACCGACCAGGCAACGGCGCCGACGCCCATCGTCAGGAGACCGAAGCCGATCAGGCCCGCCTCCCCGGCCCGGCGCCGGCCCAGCCCTCCGCCGAAGCGGCGCAGTCCGAGCACGCCGGCCACCACCCCGACACCGAGCGGCAGGACGACGATCACGAGGTCGTCCGGCGCCAGGCCGACGGCGGTGGCGAGCCCCGGTCCCAGGGTACCGATGGCCGTGATGACTGCCACCGAGGCAGCCTGGTGGAGCAACGGCCGGCTGACCTCCCGGTCGCGGGCGATGGCAGCGAAGCCCTCGCGAAGGTGGTCGACGAGCTCGTGCAGAGCGCGGCCGGCCACGCCGGGCGGCGACGGCTTGGGTGGCGCCGACGGCAGGCCGAGGATGGCGATGGTGGCCCCGGCGTACAGGAAGGTCACGACGAGCAGGACGACAGAGGGGCTGGAGATCGCGACCAGCAGGGGTCCCAGGAAGGCGAACCCGATCGCGAAGGCGCCCTGCAGGGTGAGGTTGAAGACGCCGCTCGCGGTCTCCAGGTGTTCGCGCTTGACCACCCGGGGAATCATCGACCCCTCGGCTGGCGTCAACATCACCGTGGTCAGGCTGATCCCCAGGTTGAGGGCCAGCAGCAACCCGATCTGGCCGCCGACGAGCGCCAGCCCCAGTGTCAGCAGCATCCGCAGGATGTTCGGGAACAGCATCGCCAGGCGGATGTCCAGCCGATCGACGATCACGCCGGCGAGCCACGACAGCAGGATCGTCGGCAGGACGAACGACGCGACCAATGCGCTGACGGCCGCGTTGGAGCGGGTCGTGTCGAAGACCAGGACGGTCAGGGCGTAGAGCGCCATGTTGCCGCCCACCTGGGTCGACGCCTGGACGAACCACAGCCGGGAGAACGCGGGGTCCCGGAAGAGTGACCTGGATTGCCTTGCTGTCATCGCGGCAAGCATGACGGCCCGATCGCGTCCCGGCTGGTAGGGTCGGACGGTGCAGGATCGACCGTCTACTGCGCGGGGCGTGCTGAGCCGGCGTCGCTTCCTCGCGACGGCGGTCGCCGCGACGGGCGCCATGGTCGCCGCCTGCGCTCCAACCGGCACACCGTCACCTCGCCCCTCCCCGACCAGAGCCGCCCCGGGCCCGACGCCGACCGCAACGCCACCGTCCCCCGCCCCGTCCGCGTCGGCCAGCCCGCCGCCGGACATTCGGCGGCTGATCGCCGGCCTGCTGGTCGTCGGCTTCCGTGGCCTCACCGCGGAGGCGGCGGGGCCGGTCGCCCGGGCGATCGAGGAGGACGGCCTGGGAGGCGTGATCCTGTTCGACCGCGACCAGCTGACCGACGGCCCGCGGAACGTCGAATCGCCGGACCAGGTGCGGACCCTGATCGCCGACCTGCGATCCCGGGCGACGGACCGGACGCTGATCGTGGCCATCGACCAGGAGGGCGGCCTCGTCAGCCGGCTGGGGCCGGATCACGGATTTCCAGCGGTCGCATCGCAGGCCGAGGTCGGGGCGTCGGACGATCCGGATGCGATCGCCCGCTGGGCGGACGCGCTGGCCGGCACGTTGGCCGAGGTCGGGGTCAACCTCAACCTGGCACCAGTCGTGGATGTCAACGTCAACCCGGACAACCCGGCGATCGGTGCCCTGGACCGGTCCTTCTCGGCCGATCCGGCCGTTGTCGGCACGGCCGCCATCGCCGAGCTGACGGCCCATCACGCGGTCGGGGTCCGAACCTGCCTCAAGCATTTCCCCGGCCTGGGCAGTGCGACGGCCAACACCGACTTCGGTGTCGCCGATGTCACCGACACCTGGTCCGAGGACGAGCTGCTGCCGTTCCGGACCGTGATCGATGCCGGAATCGCCGATGCCGTGATGGCCGGCCACCTCGTCAATCGGGACCTCGATCCGGACCGGCCGGCATCGCTCTCGGTCGCCATCGTCGACGGCCTGCTGCGCGGCGACCTGGGCTGGGACGGCGTGGTCGTGACGGACGACCTGCAGGCCGCCGCGATCACTGAGGCCTTCGGCGACGAGGAGGCGATCGCGCTCGCGTTCGAAGCCGGCAACGACCTGCTCCTGTTCGCCAACCAGCAGACCTACGACGAGGACCTGGTCACCCGGGTGATCGACGTGATCGAGGGCCTGGTCACCGCCGGCACGGTCAGCGTGGAGCGGCTCGAGGGGTCGCGCCGGCGGATCGAGGCCCTGTTCGGAGGTCAGACGATCTAAACAGGGCCTGATCGGCAGCCACGCGCCGGTTGCGGCACGATTGCCGGTGTAGAGGAGGTCGGGATGAAGGTGGGCGTGATCGTTCCCCAGGGCTGGACCGGCGAGTACGACGGCTGGCAGCCACTCGACGCGTGGCGCCGGACGACGGAGGTCGCCCGGCAGGCCGATCGCCTCGGCTTCGAGTCGATCTGGCTGTTCGATCACTTCCACACCGTCCCCCGCCCCACCGACGAGATCACGTTCGAGTCGTTCACCACGCTGTCGGCCCTGGCCGCGATCACCGAGCGCGTCCGGCTCGGCCACATCGTCATCTGCACCGGCTTCCGCAACCCGGCCCTGACGGCCAAGATGATCTCGACGATGGACGTGATCAGCGGCGGGCGGATGGACCTCGGGATCGGCGCCGGCTGGAAGCGCGACGAGTGGCTGGCCTACGGCTATGGCTTCCCGGAGACCCGCGAGCGGCTGGCTGCCCTTGCCGATCACCTCGAGGTCATCACCGCGATGCTGGCCGGCGACAAGCACCAGCACGCCACCGCCGAGGGGCCGCACGCTCGCGTCAAGGGCGCCCGCAACGTGCCCAAGCCCATCCAGCAACCGCGCGTCCCGATCATGGTCGGCGGCAACGGCCCGAACGTGACCTGGCGCCTGGCAGCAAAGCATGCCGACGAGCTCAACGTCGACGGCATGTCGCCCGATGAAGTCCGCGAGGCGCTGCCGGTGATCGCCAGCCGGTGCGAGGAGATCGGACGAGATCCGGCGTCCCTGCCCGTCTCGGCACACATCTGGTGGGGCACGCCGATGGCTCCCGGATCGGAGCGGCAGGACGTCCTCGCGGACTACCGCGACGCCGGTGTCAGCCGGGTCCAGCTGCTGCTCCGGGACTCCACCACGAGCGACGAGCCACTGGCGTCCTTCGCCGAGGACGCCCGCGCCGCCGGTCTCGAGCTGGACTGACCTTCTCGCGGGCCGAGTGGCGGCCATCTGCCGGAGCTCGCCCGGAAGATCGATGACAAGAAGGTCATCGCCCTCCTGCTGACGAACCTCGGATGGGTGTCGCTGATGCTCCACCAGCCGGAGGTAGCCGTCGACCGGACACGTGAGGGCGCCGACTTGCTTGCGGCCCTCGGCGACTCCCGCAACGAAGCGTGGGCCCGGCTCAACCTCGCCAACGCGTACCACGCCCTGGGGCGCCGCGGGCACGCGGTCGACGCGGTTCGCCGGGCGATCACGCTGGCACAGGCCGTCGGCTCCGCGCCCGAGGAGGCCGAGGCGCTCGAGACCGGTGCCGACCTCCAGGAATCGGCCGGCGACCATGCGGCCGCCGTTGCCTCACGCGCGGCGGCGGAGGCGATCCGCCAGGCCCGGCGGATGGGACGGCCACCCGATGAGCAGGTGATCTGGGAGCGGGCCCTCGCGCGCCTCCGCGAGCGGCTTGGTGCCGATGCCTACCGGCGTGCCTGGGGCCGCGGCAGCCAGCTGACTGTTGCGGCAGCTGGCAGAGCTTCGGGCAGCGCTCGACACCAGCGTCGCCGAAGGCACCGGCCCAGCCACCGATGGCGCCGGCCGCGCCGATGGTCACCTCCGGCTGACGACCCGCGAGCTGGACGTCCTGGAACTGGTCGGACGAGGCCAGTCCGATGCCGAGATCTCCGAAGCGCTGGGCATCTCGCCCAAGACGGCCAGCGTCCACGTCTCGAACATCAAGCGGAAGCTGGGTGTCGACACGCGGCTACAGGTCGCGCTGCGGGCCCGCGGCGGCGATCAGGCGGGCGGACGGCGCCCCAGGAGGGCCCGGAGATCGGCCATCGCGACGCAATTCCTGGATCCCAGGTCGATCGCCCGGAGGAACGCGAGGTAGCGGCTCACCTGCCGAATCTCAGACGGCCGGCCCAGCCTCGGGGATGAGCCGGCCGCCCCGCAACGCGCGGAAACCAAGCCCGAACCAGCCGGCGCAGTAGAGGGCGAGGACCGGTCCCACGATCCAGATGTTGGGACTGCCGCCGTAGCCGCCGGCAGCGCCGAACAGCAGCGAAACGGCAATCCCGCCGCCCCCGAGACCGAGTGCCGCCGCCGACGGGCGCGAGAGCACATTCGTCCGCCAGGTCGCAATGGCGAAGATGGCCGAGCCACCGACCGTGGCGAGCACGCCGATCAGCCACAGCATCCAGGTATTGATGCCGTACAGCACGTCCCGTTCGCCGAGGGTGAGCCCAGCCACCATGGCCAGCATCGTGACGACGCATCCGACGGCGGGGATGGCAAAGGCCGACCAGACAAGCTTCGGATCCTGCCGCGCCTGGAAGGCGCTCAGGCCGACGAGGGCGACCAGGACAGTGACCGAGGCGGCCACGAAGATGGCCGCGGTGACCGTGAGGCTGTCGTCGCCGATCAGGCCGAGCATGCCGAGCGACACGACCGACCACAGCGCACCGCTGGCGATGGCGGCCAGCCCGCTCAACCGGATTGACATCGAGTAGTCCCTCATCGAGGTTGATGCGGTCGCACGACCGCGCAGGTGGAGGTGGGCGTCGATCGCGCCGACGAGCACGTCCGCGACGTCGAACGGCCCGAGGGGGCGCTCAGCCAGGAGGACTTCAAACTCGTCCGCGTAGCGAATCCGCCAGGCGGCCGGATAGAGCCGGAGCAGGAAGCTGATCACCGACTTGCCCGGCCGAGGCGTTGAAGGCCCAGGCTGGCAAAGTCGGACAGCTGCTGCAGTTGTTCGGACAGAACCGTCTGGCCGACGCCGGTAAGCCGATACGGGCGTCGCCGCTCGACGGGGGCGAGAGCCTCGATCAGGCCGCGCTCCTCCAGCCGTGCGAGGGCGGCGTACAGGGTCCCGGGCCCGAGCGGTCGGCCGGTGCCGGCCTCGACGTCGGTCATGATCGCGTAGCCATGCTTGGGGCCGTCACTGAGGCTGACCAGGATCAGCAGCGCGGGCTCCGCGAATCGACCGAGCTCCGGGATCGTGGGCGGCATGTCAGCTCCCCGTGGTTCGCGTGTGGCGCGGGACGGTATATCGCGTCACGATATAACCGTCCCACACACCTGTCAATGCTCAGTCGGCGACGACGACGGCGCAGGCGATCCGCGCCCCGCTGCCGCCGTTGGTGGCATCGGTCAGCTGGTCGTCGGTGTTGGCGTGGATGATGAACGCGCTGCCGTCGGCGTCGAACAGCGTCGACGAGCCACCGGACAAGGTGACTCGATCGGTCGTGGCGTCGAGATGACCCATCCCGGCGACGTTGACCTCGAGATTCGGCAGGTCGCCGGCGTGCGGACCGGACGCGTTGTCGAGACCGTGCTGCCGGCCGAACGGGTTGTAGTGGCCGCCGGCGGCCGCGAACGTCGGCGAGCACGCCCCAACGGCGTGGATGTGGATGCCGTGGCGACCGGGGGCGAGACCGGCCACCTGGACGTTGACGTGGACCCGGCCGGTGGCGTCCTCGACAAGCTGGATCGACCCGACTGCCGAGCCGGTCGCGTCGACGACGGTGGCCGAGGCATGCCGGGCCGGGGCCGCGGTGACGGCGGCAGCCGTCGCCAGGATCACAAGCCCACCCACTACGGGCAGCCAGCGCGAGATTCTGCGCATCGTGCATCTCCCTCAACGGTCATATATCGTTCATCGATATATCGTGGGACGATATAAGCAGTCGAAGGGACGGCTGTCAAGCCCCGTGGAACGGACCGGCCGGGCGGGCCGCGGACAGGGCTGTGATCCCGGCGGCGGACCAGCCAAGGCCGAAGGTCAACCAGCCCGTCGGCGCCGGGATGAGCAGTCCGACGGCGGCGAGAGCCACCAGCGCCCCGCTTCGGGCGTCGCCTCGACGAAGGAGTGCGAACCCCACGAGAGCTGTCCCGATGGCTGCGGCGGTCGAGGCGATGGCGGTCACCGAGCCATAGGCGGCTCCGGTGATGGCCGCGACCAGTGCTCCCACCCAGGCGACGTGCCCCGCCACCGCGATCGTCACCGCCAGCCGCTCGACCCGGTTGGCCCCGTCGCCCACGCGAAGCCAGGCACCGATCACTGCCACGCCGAAGCAGACCACGGCCAAGATGGCCGACGGCAGCATCTCGATCGAGTAGCCGGGCCAGTCGGGCGGCGTCGGTGAGGTCATCGTCACGAGGCTCCAGACCGTCCAGATCGCCCCGCCGGTGATCGCGGCCAAGCCCGGCAGTCGGGACGGTCGCGCAGGATGGAGGCGAGCGTCCAGCGCCCCGCGGGCGAGGTCGAGCGCATCGGCCAGCCGGGGCGGGCGACGCTCGAGCAGGCCGGCCACCTCGTCGGCATAGCGGACCCGCCAGGCGTGCGGATACAGGCGCAGGGTCGCCAGCGCCAGCCGCGTTCGGCGGGCTCGGCCGTCAGGCATGGGCTACGCCGTGGGGATCCTGGTTGGTCCCGTGGGTCAGGTGCAGCCCGCCGGCGCCCGCGGCGGCTCCAACCCTGGCGTCCCCAACCGAACCGGCTGAGGCCCGCGGGTGAGGATGCTGGTGTCGATCGTCAGCGCACCCAGATCGTCGACCTCGACGGCGAACCGATCCATGCTCCGTGGCGCGGGTCCGTATAGCGTGCCCTCCGCCTTGATCCCCAGCCGATCGTAGCGGGATTGGTGGCACGGGCAATGCATCCAGAAGTCGTCGATGCACGGGTTCGGGCGGCAGCCGAGATGGGGACACACCTGGGACAGGGCTCGCACATTGAGGGCGCTGCCGTCGCCCTTCGGATCGCGACCCGTGACGAACCCCTGCCGTGAGGGATCGATCAGCATCACGAACGCCTTCGCAGCCGGCACGTAGGCCGGGAAGCCGTCCCCGATCGGGAGCCCGGGATTCGCCCGGATCAGCTCCTCGAGGGTGCCGACCCGGATCCTGCCGGTGGCCTTGGCCCCTGTCGGCCAGATGCCGTGCAGGGCCGCACCGGCGAAGGTCACCAGCCACAGCCCCGCGGCCCCGCCGAGCGACCGGCGAAGCAGCGTCCGGCGGGACAGGCCGCCGCCGGCGAGGCGGGTGCGGGCGAGCGTCCGCCCGCCGATCACCGCCGGCAGGGATGACCGCTCGCCCGGACTGTCGTACACCATCGTCCCTCGATATATCGTGCTGCGATATAACGACTACCGGTATACGCCCGCCGGGACCGCCTGTCAATCCCGGGAATGGAGAAGCGGCGCCGATGGCGCCGCTTCTCGTCACGAGAGCTCAGTGGCTGGGAGCCGTCCCCACCGGCCAGGATCAGACGGCTCGCCACCGGCGGATCCACGGCTTCGTCAACGACGTCATCTTCGCCCTCCCTTCCGATTGCCCGGTCCGTTCGTTCGGGCATGGCAGGGACGGTTAGGCTAAGGAGGGGGGCCCGCAATGCGTCGATTCCTTAGGCCCCGTGCGGCTGCCGCGGCTGAACTCGCAACGCCCGCCGCGCGATGATCAACCCCTGCGATGCCCGACCTCGTCGCTCCCGACTACCAGCTGGCCCGGCTCCTGATCGAGCGCGGCCTCGCGGCGATCTACGTCATCGCCTTCCTCGTCGCCGCCCGCCAGTTCGTGCCGCTGGCCGGTAGCCGGGGCCTCGAGCCTGCGCCGCAGCTCCTGGCGGCGACGTCCTTCCGCCAGACGCCGTCGATCTTCCACTGGCGCTACTCGGACCGGCTGCTGGTGGGGCTGAGCTGGCTGGGCTGCGGCGTCGCGGCGACGCTGGTCCTCGGCCTCCCGCAGCAACTGCCCCTGCCGCTGACGATGGCCTGCTGGTTCGGCCTGTGGGTGCTGTACCAGTCGATCGTCAACATCGGCGGGACGTTCTACGGGTTCGGCTGGGAGACGCTCCTCCTGGAGGCCGGCTTCCTGGCGATCTTCCTCGGCAACGCGTCGACCGTGCCGTTGCTGCCGGTCATCCTCGCCTACCGCTGGTTGGCGTTCCGGGTCGAGTTCGGCGCCGGGCTGATCAAGCTGCGGGGCGACGCGTGCTGGCGGGACCTGACCTGCATGGACTACCACCACGAGACCCAGCCGCTGCCCAATCCCCTCTCGTGGCTCTTCCACCACCTGCCGCGGCCGCTCCACCGCCTCGAGGTCATCGGCAACTTCACCGCCCAGCTGGTGCTGCCGTTCGGGCTCTTCCTGCCCCAGCCGGTGGCGACGATCGCGGCACTGCTGATGATCGGATCCCAGCTGTACCTGGTGGTCAGCGGCAACTACGCCTGGCTCAACTGGATCACGATCGTGGTCCTGGCCGCCGCGCTGGCGGATCCAGTGGTCGCGACCGTCGCGCCGGGACTGGTCCCCGAGCCGGGTCTGGTGGCGTCACCGCCGGCGTGGTTCGTCGGGGCCGTCGTCGCCCTGGCCGCCGTCATCGTCATCCTCAGCTACCGCCCGGTGCGCAACCTGGTCAGCCCCAACCAGCAGATGAACGCCTCGTTCGATCCGTTCCGGCTGGTCAACACCTACGGCGCGTTCGGATCGGTGAGCCGGACCCGCTACGAGGTCGTGATCGAGGGCACCACGGCGCAGGACGTCGACGACGACGCCGTGTGGCTCGAGTACGGCTTCAAGGCCAAGCCCGGGGATGTCCGCCGGCTGCCGCCGCAGGTCGCGCCATATCACCGCCGGTTGGACTGGCTGCTGTGGTTCCTGCCGCTCTCGCCACGCTATGGCGAGACGTGGTTCGTGCCGTTCCTGGTGCGGCTCCTCGAGAACGACGCGCCAACGCTCCGGCTGGTGGGCCGGAACCCGTTCCCCGATTCGCCGCCGATCCACGTCCGGGCCCGGATGTTCGAATACCGCTACACCTCCTGGCGCGAGTGGCGCGCGACCGGCGCGTGGTGGCGCCGCGAGCTCGTGGGCGACTACGTCGCGCCGGTGCGGCTCCGGCCGGGGCACGTGGCATCCGCTCGTATAGGCTCCGCTGGGTGAGCCGGGACGTGGACGCGGTCGTCGTCGGGAGCGGACCGAACGGGCTGGCCGCCGCGATCGAGATCGCCCGTTCCGGCCGCTCGGTCCGGGTGATCGAATCGGCGGCGACGGTCGGCGGCGGCGTGCGCTCGGACGAGCTGACGCTGCCGGGCTTCATCCACGACACCTGCAGCGGAATCCATCCCTTCGGCCGCACGGCCGCGTTCTTCCGGTCCGTCGACCTCGCCCAGCACGGTTTGCGATGGGTCGAGCCGGCTGCCCCGCTGGGTCATCCGCTGGACGACGGGACCGCGGTCATGGCCGAGCGGGACGTCGACGCCACGGCGGCCGGACTGGGCTCGGACGGGGCCGCGTACCGGCGGCTGATCGGCCCGCTGGTGGCGGACTGGAACCGGCTCGCGGACGACCTGCTGGCTCCCGTTTCATATCCCGCTGTGGCCGCCCCGGGCGATCCGGATGGCGCGCTTCGGGTGGTTCGCCATCCAGTCGGCCATCGCGGTGGCACGAAGGTTCGAGGGTGACCGGGCGCGGGCGCTGTTCGCCGGAACGGCCGCCCATTCGATCATCCGGTTGACCGAGCCGATCAGCGCAGCCAGCGCGCTCGTCATGCTGGCCAGCGCCCACGCCGATGGCTGGCCGTTTCCGGAGGGCGGGGCGGGCCGGCTGAGCGAGGCGATGGCGAGCGAGGTCCATCGGCTGGGCGGATCGATCGAGCTTGACCGAACCGTGAGCGGGATCGACGAGCTGCCAACGGCCGGTGCGGTGCTGCTCGACCTGTCCACGCGGCAGGTACTGGAGCTGGCCGGCGGCCGCTTCCCGAAGGGCTACCGGCGGCGGCTCGAGCGGTTCCGCTATGGCGCCGGGGTCTTCAAGGTCGACATCGCGATCGACGGCGAGATCCCGTGGCGGGCGGCGGATCTGCAGCGGGCCGGGACGGTCCACCTTGGCGGCACGCTCGAAGAGATCGCCCGGTCCGAGGCGGCGGTCGTTGCCGGCGACGTCTCGGAGCGGCCATTCGTCCTCCTCGCCCAGCAGAGCCGCTTCGATCGCTCGCGGGCGCCGGAAGGAAAGAACACGGTGTGGGCCTACTGCCACGTGCCCAACGGCTGGTCCGGCGATGCGACCGATCGCATCATCGGCCAGATCGAGCGGTTCGCGCCGGGCTTCCGCGAACGGATCCTCAAGGTCGCAAGCCGGGGCCCGGCCGGCTACGAGGCGTACAACGCCAACAACATCGGTGGCGACATCGCCGGCGGCCGGATCGACATGCGCCAGCTGTTCACCCGGCCGTCGCTGCGGATCTTCGATCCGTACTCGACGCCCGACCCGCGGATCTTCATCTGCTCGGCGTCGACCCCGCCGGCCGGCGGGGTCCATGGCGCGTCCGGCATGCACGCCGCGCGATCGGCGCTTCGCCGGCTGGGCTGATCGCCCGGCGGTTGGCCTCAGGCAGGAGTCGGCGCGGGAACCTCCAACGAGGAGAGGACTCGGCCGATCGCTGCCGCCAGGTCATCGATATCGGCATCTGTCGCGACGGTCGGGATCGCGCCCATGCCCCGTGGCGCGAGGTGGAAGCCCTCGAGCAGCAGGCCGAGGAAGGTTCCGGGCGCAGCGCTCGTGGCAGTCGCGATCGCCAATTCGGTCACCCCGCTGAAGACCTGGAACAGCGAGCCCGCCACCTCGATCCGGGCCGGCAACGCGCGGTTCTGGATCTCGGCATCGACGGCCTTCCGGAGACGTCCGCCGTGGCGGTCGAGCGCCGCGAAGGCGGCGGGCGTCAGCTCGCCGAGCGTGGCCAGCCCCGCGGCCGCGGCCACCGGGTTGCCGTTGAACGTGCCGCCGTGGGTCATCGAGCCGGGCCGGCGGGCGTCGAACTGGCCGAGCACGTCCGCCCGCCCGCCGAAAGCCGCCAGCGGATAGCCGCCGCCGATGATCTTGCCGAGCGTCGTCAGGTCCGGCCGGACGCCACCCAGGGCCTGGGCACCGCCGTGGCTGACCCGGAACGAGATGATCTCGTCGAATACGAGCAGGGCACCGATGCGATCGGCCAGGTCCCGGAGATAGGCGAGGAACTCGCGGCTGGCGGCCCGGATGCCGCCGGCGCCCTGGACGGGCTCGACGAGGATCGCCGCGACGTCCGTCTCGCGGCCGTGGATCGCGGCGGCCACGCCATCAGGATCGTCCCACGGCAGGCGGACGGTGAGCGACGCCACCTCGTCCGGGACGCCGGGCACGCCATCCATGACCGCGTCGTGCGTCCCGTGGTAGGACCGTTCGAATGTCGCGATCAGCGGCCGTCGGGTGAACGCTCGGGCGGCCCGGATCGCGAACATCGTCGCCTCCGTGCCGGAGCTCGTGAAGCGGAGCAGCTCGATCGAGCTGACGCGCCGCCGGAGCTCCTCGGCGAGGGCGATCTCGGTCGTGGTTGGCGCCGCGAACGCGGAACCCCGCCGGACCTGGGCCTCGACCGCGGCGACGACCGCCGGGTGGGCGTGGCCCAGGATCAGCGAGGTGTAGTTGCCGAGGAAGTCCCGGTACTCGTTGCCATCGGCGTCGCGGACGCGGAGGCCCTGACCGGACTCGAGGTACGGCGGGTACGGCGGCGTGTAGACCGTGGTCCTGGTCGAGCCGCCGGGCAGTGAGCCCTGGGCGCGCTCGAACAGCTCCCGGGAACGGGGCGTCCGGGCGAGATAGTCGTCGAGCGCGGTCACTCCCCGGAGTGTGCCACGCCGTCGCCCGGACGCGGAGCGATCGGTCGGGTCAGGCGCGGGCTCGGGCGCCCCGGGTGCCGGCACCCATCCGGACGATCGTCACGGCCATCGCCGCGAGCTGCTTGGCGAGGGCGTCGGCGCTCATCTTGGTGGCCTTGTACATGGCCGTCGCGGCATCGCGCATCTGGGTGTCCTTGAGGTCGCGCGCGATCTTGAGCATTGCCGAGGCCGAGTCCTGCTGCTTGCGCTTCAGGTTCAGCAGCACCGCCGTCGCCTCGTAGGCCTCGCTCTTGGCCTCGGCCGCCTTCGATGCGGTCTCCTGCATCAGCTGCTGGAGTCCCTCGGCGACTTCCTCGATCTTGCCGGTTGCGCCGTGCTGCTTGCCGAGCTTCTTGAGCTCTCCGAGGTACCGCTCGTCCTCGCGGAGGCTCGTCTTGAGCATCTTCTTCGCCTCGGCTTCCGGGTGGCTCGTGCTCAGCTGGCGTTCGGCATCGACGATCGTCTGCTGGATCGCGATCGCCTCGTCGAACTCGTGCTTGATGAATTCAGCGCCGGTCTTGGCTTCGGACATGGTGAGTCGACTCCCGTGGGGTGGTTTGGGTTGCTGGTGAAGACGATGCCGCCCGTCACGAGGCTGCCGTGCGATGCTCTAGGGACGGAGAGTTTCAGGCTGCTTGCAGCCAGAGGAGGAACCGCAGATGGCCACCGTCACCGCGCCGGCCTTCCGAACCGACCTGTTCATCGACGGCGCGTTCGCGCCCGCCGCGTCCGGGAAGCGCTACGTCACCGAGAACCCCGCGACCGGTGAGCCGCTCGCGGAGATCGCGTCCGGCGATGCAGCCGATGTCGATCGCGCGGTCGCGGCCGCCAGGCGGGCGTTCGACGACGGCCGCTGGTCGCGGATGGCGCCGGCGGACCGGAAGGCCGTGCTCCTCCGCTTCGCCGACTTGATCGAGGCCAACCTCGAGGAGTTCGCGACGCTGGAGGCGCTCGAGGCCGGCAAGCCGATCACCGACTGCCGCGAGGTCGACGTCCCGGACACGGTTCGGACGTTCCGCTGGTACGCCGAGGCGATCGACAAGGTCTTCGACGCGGTCTCGCCCACCGGACCGGAGGCGCTGGCGCTGATCGTCCGCGAGCCGATCGGTGTGGTCGCGGCGATCGTGCCCTGGAACTTCCCGATGCTGATGGCGACCTGGAAGCTGGCCCCGGCCCTGGCCGGCGGCAACAGCGTCATCGTCAAGCCGTCCAAGCTGACCTCGCTCTCGACCCTCCGGATGGCTGAGCTTGCGTCCGAGGCGGGACTGCCTGACGGCGTGTTCCAGGTCGTGACCGGCTCGGGGGCGAGCGCCGGCGAGCCCCTCGGTCGCCACATGGACGTCGACATGGCGACGTTCACCGGCTCGACCGAGGTCGGGCGGAACTTCCTCAAGTACTCGGCTGAGAGCAACCTCAAGCGGATCACGCTCGAGTGCGGCGGCAAGAGCCCGCAGGTCGTCCTGGCCGACGCGCCGGACATCGACATCGTCGCCGACCAGGTGCTGCTCGCCGGGTTCATGAACATGGGCGAGAACTGCTCGTGCGGGTCGCGGCTGATCGTCGACCGCAAGGTCCATGAGCCGCTGATCGCGGCGATGGTCCGCAAGCTCGACGACTGGCCGGTCGGCGACCCGATGGACGCGGCGACCAGGATCGGGCCGATGATCGAGAAGCCGCACCTCGACAAGGTGCTGGGCTACATCGAGACCGGCAGGCGCGAAGGGGCGCGGGTCGTCAGCGGCGGCGAGCGAGCAGGCGATGGTGGCGGCTACTTCGTCGCGCCGACGATCTTCGACGGCGTCTCGAATTCGATGACGATCGCCCGCGAGGAGATCTTCGGCCCGGTGATCTCGACGATCCCCGTCGACTCCGAGGAGGAGGCGGTGGCCCTCGCCAACGCGACGAACTACGGGCTGGCGGCGTCGGTCTACACGACCAACATCGACCGGGCGATCAAGGTGGCCCGTGCGTTGCGCGCCGGCACGGTTGGCATCAACGCCTATTCCGAGGGCGACATCACCACGCCGTTCGGCGGCTACAAGGAGTCAGGCTTCGGCGGCCGCGACAAGGGCCTGGAGGCGCTCGACCAGTACCTCGAGAAGAAGACGATCTGGTTCACGATTCGCTGAAGTGCCCGTTCCTCGGCGATTACCAACCCGGGTGGTCGCCGCCGAGCCGCAGGGGCGATTTCGCCCGATTTCTCGGGCACATACCAATGGGAGTGGTATCTGACCCGGGATGCCGCCCTTGCCGGTGGCTGCGACCACTCCCATTGTTATCAGGCGATTCCCTGAGGAGGTCCGGGCCATGGAGACGATCGCCGTCGTGCTCAACGTCCGCAACGACCAGGTCGAGGCGTTCGAGCGCGGGTTCCGGGAGCACGAGTTGCCCGTCTGGCAGCGAGCTCCACGAGGGCGGCCTCCTCGAGCGTGCCACCTTGACCCGGATGGACATCTCCAGCCGGCCCGTCGAGGGCGCCACGCAATACCTGATCGCGTGCATCTTCGCGAGTGGCGAGGGCCACCACGTCCACGACAGTCACCCCGGCTTCGAGGCCTGGAACAAGATCGCGGACGCTTACCAGGTCGGCCAGCCGATGGCTTTCGGCGGCGAGACGGTGATCCACCACCCGGGCTGATTCCGGATGCTCGATCTCGTGCAGTTCCTGTGGTGGTGCCTGACGGCGCCAGTCCGATTGTTCACCGTGCTCTGGCCAGCACTGATTCTCCTGCCGTTGTTCGCGTCAGGGCTGGCATCGGTCATGCGTGCCTTCGTCCTCGGCCGCGTTGACCGGATGACCGTGCACCCAGCGATGCGGTCCGGTCCCCGTTGGGCGCTGGCGGTTGGCCTCGGGACGTTTGCCCTGGTCTGGCTGTTCGTGACCGCGGGGGTGGCCGTGGCCCTGCTCGTTTCTGGCGCGAGCCGATGATGGCACGCGGTCCTAGTTCCGCTTCGCCTTGGCCCGGTCCTTGAGGATCTGGCCCGCGGCGAGCTTGCCGGGCGCGCCCATCACGCAGCCGCCGGGGTGCGTGCCGGAGCCGCACTGGTAGTAGCCGTCGATCGGGGTCCGGTATTGCGACCAGCCCGGAGCGGGCCGGAAGAAGAACATCTGCGGGGCAAGGAACTCGCCGGCGAAGATGTTCCCTTCGGAGAGGCCGACGGTCCGCTCGATGTCGAGCGGTGTCCGGACCTCGCGCTGGAGCACCAGGTCGCCGAACCCGGGGAAGAACGACTCTATCGTCGCCTGGACCGTGTCGCCCAGCCGCTCCTTCTCGGTGTCCCAGTCGCTCTCGCGGAGGTGATACGGGGCGTACTGGACGAACGACGACCACACCGCCTTGCCGGCCGGCGCCATGTCCGGGTCGACCGCGGACTGCATCGCGCAGTCGAGGTACGGCCGCTTCGAGTACCAGCCGTACTTGCCGTCGTCGAAGGCCCGCTCGAGGTATTCCATCGACGGTCCGATGTTGGTGAAGCCGCGGAACTGGTCGGTCCGGTCGCCGAGGGCCGGGTACTTCGGAATGCCGTCCAGGGCGAAGTTGACCTTGGCCGAGGTGCCCTGGAACCGGAACCGCTCGATCGCGTCGATCAGGTCGGTCGGCAGCTCGCGCGGTGAGACGAGCTCGAGGAACGTCCGCCGCGGGTCGAGCGCTGAGACGACGACCGGCGCGTGGTACTCGGTGCCGTCGACCATGGCCACGCCCGTCGCCCGGCCGTTCGAGGTGATGACCCTGTCGACCGCCGACTCGAGCTTGATCTCGACGCCGAACGACTCGGCCGCCCGGGCGAGGACCTTGGTGAAGCCGCCGTTGCCCTGCTTGTGGAACGCCCACGCCCCGAACTCGGAGTCGTGCTCGCCGAGGATGTGGTACAGCAGCACGAGCCCCGAGCCCTGCGAGTACGGCCCGACCTTCGTCCCGATGATCGCCGACGAGGCCATATAGCCCTTGAGGATGTCCGACTCGAAGTAGTCGTCGAGGAAGTCCGCCGCTGAGCCGGTCAGCAGCCGGACGGCATCGTGGAGGACCTTCTTGTCCAGGCCCCGGAAGTGCGAGCCCAGTGAGGCGAGGGCAACGAGCTCCTCCGGATCGTTGCTGAAGATGTCCGGCGGGACCATGTCGAGCAGCGGCTTGATCGCCTGGCAGACCTTGCTCACGTCGTGGTTGAACGCCTCGTACGCGTCGGCGTCGCGCTTCGAATGCCGCGCGATCTCCTTCTGGTTCTCGCCGTGGTCCTGGCCGAGCAGCAGGTAGTCGCCGTCCTCCTTGGGGCAGAAGGTCGTCGGCATGAGGATCGGCATGAAGCCGTGCTTGGTCAGCTCGAGCTCGTGGATGATGTCCGGCCGAAGCAGCGACAGGGCGTACGAGAACGTCGTGAACCAGAAGCCCGGCCGCAGCTCCTCGGTGATGGCGGCACCACCGACGAGGTGGCGCCGCTCGAGGACGAGCGTCTTCAAGCCGCCCTTGGCCAGGTACGACGCGTTCGTCAGCCCGTTGTGGCCGCCACCGATGACGATCGCGTCGTAGGTTCGGTCGGCTCTCGACGTCGCCCTTGACGTCGTCTTGGAGCTCGCCTTCGGCCGGGCCGGGGTCTTGGTCGTCTTCGGCATCAGGCAGTCCTTCGCTCGGGGTTGAACAGCGGTGTTCGGGTGACGTGGGCGTCGAAGTACTCGTAGCGGTGGTTGACCGCCAGCTCCAGCTTGACCCGGGATCCGGGCGCGGTCCGGTCGAGCGGAACGCGGGCCAGGGCGATGTGCCGCTGGAGCATCGGCGAATACATCTGGCTGGTCGCGTAGCCCAGCTGGTTGAGCTCGTCGTCGTAGATGTAGTACTCGTCCTGGATCGGGGTGTGGTCCTTGGGCGGGATCAGCCCGGCCCGGTTGTGGATCCGGTCGTAATCCTTCCAGTCGACGACGAGGCCGCTGAGCTTCCAGCGCGACGTCTTGTCGCGCAGCTCCCGGGCGATCGCGTCGCGGCCGATGAAGGCCCGGTCATCGGCGTCGAGGTTGCGAACCATCCAACCGAGGCCCAGCTCGATCGGGGTCGTCCGGTCGGCGTCGGTCCAGGCGTAGCGGCTGGAGTGGAAGTCGACATCGAGCAGGACGAGCCCGGCCTCGATCCGGGTCATGTAGAGGGCGGTCATCCCGAACGGGATGACGCCCTGGCCGCGGCTTGTCGACCAGACGGCGTCCCAGACCTTGACCGCATCCCCCGCCGGCACCCAGATCTCGTAGCCGAGATCGCCGGTGTAGCCGGTCCTCGAGATCGTGACCGGCACCTTGGCGATCTTCGTCTGGATCAGCCCGAAGTACGGCAGCTCCGCGACGTCCGGCGTCAGCGTGCCGAGCAGCGCCCGGGCTCTTGGACCCTGGATCGAGAGGACGCCCCACGCGTCGCTCATCTCCTCGATCCCGACGTCGAAGCTTCCGGCCAGACGCTGGAAGTAGTCGAGGTTCGGCTCGGCGGCCGTCAGCCAGTACTCGTCCGGGGCCACGCGCAGGATCACCCCGTCCTCGACGACGAAGCCTCGGTCGTCGCACCACGCGGTGTACTGGGCGTGGCCGGGCTGGCATTGGCGGATGTCACGGATCAGGACGCCGGCCAGGAACCGCTCCGCGTCCGGCCCGGTGATCCGGTACTTGAACAGCGGCGAGGTGTCGAACAGCCCGGCGCTGTTTCGGATCGCGAAGTATTCGAACTTCTCCGACATCTGGTAGCGCACGGCGGCGAGGTGGTTCGCCCAGTGCTCCCAGAGCCCGGTCTCGTTGAGCGCGCTGGTCCGCTCGTGGAACGGCGTGGTCCGGATCATCGCGGCTGACGATACCGTCGTTGGACGCTTGCGCAATAGCGGTAGTCTCACCCCATGGGCCGCCGACTCGCCCCCGACCGCCGCCGCGACGCGATCGTCGACGCGGCCCTGGCGGTCGCCGTCCGCAAGGGATTGGCGTCGACAACCGTCCGCGACGTCGCCGCCGAGATGGGCACGTCGAGCGGCCTGGTCCACCACTACTTCGGCTCGATGGACGAGGTCCTGGCCGCGGCGTTCGAGAAGGCGGCGGAGCGCGACCTGCAAACGTCCGAGATCGCAATGTCGTCCGCGGCGGACCCGACCCGGGCGCTCCGTACCTTCTTCGAGACGTACACCCCGGCCGACAAGGACTGGGCGTTCCAGCTGTGGCTCGACGCGTGGGCGGAGGCGGCTCGCCGGCCGGCGCTGCAGGCCACGTCACGCCGCCTCAACCTCGCCTGGGTCGCCCTCCTCGAACGGACGATCCGAGCCGGGATCGATCATGGCTCCTTCGTGTCGGGGGATCCCCGGGGCGCGGCGTGGCGGATCGTGTCGCTGCTCGATGGGCTTGCCCTTCAGCTGATCGCCCATGGGACCACGCTGACCCGTGACGACGTCAACCGCTGGGCGGCGCGGGCCGCCGAACGCGAGCTCGGCCTGCGGGCCGGCGCCCTGTCCTGGCCCACCGCCAAGCGTTAGGCGAGTCCAGGCGCCGATCCGGGGCCGTCGCGGGGGCTTTGGGCCCCCGGATGCTGCCTGGCAGTGAACAACTTCTGGTCCAGGGGCCGACCGAGGCCGGCGCGGGGGCTTTGGGCCCCCGGATGCTGCCTGGCAGTGAACAACTTCTGGTCCAGGGGCCGATCCGAGGCCGGCGCGGGGGCTTTGGGCCCCCGGATGCTGCCTGGCAGTGAACAACTTCTGGTCCAGGGGCCGATCCGAGGCCGGCGCGGGGGCGTTCGGGCCCCGGATGTTGCCTGGCAGTGAACAACTTCGGGTCCAAGGCGCCAATTCGAGGTCGGCGCGGGGCGTTCGGCCCTCGGATGTTGCCTGGCAGTGAACAGATCCGAGTCCGGGGCCGATTCGAGGCCCGCCGACCCGCAGATGTTGCCTGGCAGTGAACAGAAGGCCTCGACGCGCGGTCTCGGCGGGGCGCGGGACCCGGGCCGCGCCGCGCCCGCGCCGCGCCTATCAGTCCTCGAAGCGGAACCGCGTCATGTCCTTGGGAAAGTCCTTCCAGGCAAACGCCAACCGGGGGCGGATCGCGATCGCTCCCGGACCAAGGTAGCTCTCCTCGGTCATTCCGTAGCCGTATTTCGCGTTGGACGCCGCAGCGAGTTGCCGAGCGTCGTCTCGGGGCAAGCCGTCTGGAAACGAAACGGTGGCCTCGAGGATCGCCACGTCGTGGGCGTCGTCGAGGTGGACCGATGCCCGGGGATTGGCCCTGAGGTCGCGCACCCAGCGGGTCTCGGGGCTGCCGCCCACGTAAAGCGTGCCGTCCATGTACACGCCGTCGAGCGGCCGCACACGGGGCTGACCATCGGGCGAGGCGGTCGCGACCCAGTAGACCCGGGCATCGGTGAGGCGACGCTCGACGACCTCCCAGTCCATCAGGCCCTTGGTCGACTTCGGGACGCCGTAGTCTCGGGGCATTCGGGGGCGATCGGCGATCGGCGTGGGTCGGGCGGGGGCGGCAGCGGTCATGGTCGAGGTCCTCCGAGCGGTGTCCCAGCAACGTATCGCCCAATACACGACATGGCCTGTCGCCATTTCGGCCGATACTCAACGTGATGCGCGCCGACCGCCTGCTCTCGATCCTGTTCCTGCTCCAGGCCCACGGTCGGCTTTCGGCTCGCGAGCTGGCCGCCAGGCTGGAGGTCTCCGACCGGACGATCGCCCGCGACATGGAGGCGCTCTCGATCGCCGGCGTGCCGGTCTACGCGGAGCGAGGCCGCAGCGGTGGGTGGCAGCTGACCGAGGACTACCGGACGGATCTCACCGGGCTGACCGAACCGGAGCTCCGAAGCCTCGTCATGGCGACGATGCCCGGCGTCCTCGCCGACCTGGGTCTCGGCGAAGCAGCCGACCGGGCGGTGGCAAAGCTCCTGTCCGCGCTCCCGGACGCGCGTCGGCGAGAGGCCGAGTCGGCCCGCCGCTACCTCCACGTCGATCCCGGCGGGTGGCGCCGGACCGAGGAAGTTGCATCGGAGCTGCCGGTGCTGGATGAGGCACTCCGGACGGGTCGCCGGATCCGGATGCGGTACGAGCGGATGTTCGACGCCGGCGGCCCAACCGAGCGGACCGTGGACCCCCTCGGCCTCGTCGCGAAGGGCAGCGTCTGGTACCTGGTCGCCGGTGTCGAGGACCAGGTGCGGACCTACCGGGCGTCGCGGATCCACGACGTCGAGATCCTCGACGACCAGGCCGCCCGCCCAGACGGGTTCGACCTAGCCGAGTTCTGGGGCCGCTCGCGCCAGGAGTTCGAACGGAAGCTGCCGTCGTTCCTGGCCGTCCTCCATCTCGGGCCGGCGGCGCTCGGCAAGGTCAAGTCCGGCTGGTGGCGCTACGCCCGCATCCTCGAGGAGTCCGAACCCGACCCCGACGGCTGGACGACCTGCACGCTCCGGACCGATGGCCTGGAGGTCGCCCGCGACGTTGTCCTGGGCCTTGGCGCGGCGGCCGAGGTCGTCGACCCGGAGGAGCTCAAGGCGGCGGTGCAGATCGCTGCCCGGGCGGCGCTCGATGGCGCCCGAGGCAACGATTCCTGACCCCCCGTGGTTCACTCCACTACCGTGCCGCCGATGCCACCCACTGCCCTGACCCCGGAGCTGCTGGGTCACGCGGTGACCCAGCTGGCCGAGCGCGATCCGGATCTCGGGGCAGTCGTGGCTCGCTTCGGCGCCCCGCCGCTGTGGGATCGGGCGACGGGCTTTCCGACTCTCGTCCATATCATCCTCGAGCAGCAGGTGTCGCTCGCCTCGGCCCAGGCGGCCTTCGATCGGTTGACCGAGGCCGTTGACCCACTGACCCCGGTGGCGTTCCTCCGGCTCGACGACGCGGCGTTGCTGGCGATCGGATTCAGCCGCCAGAAGGCGCGCTACGTCCGCGAACTGGCTTTGGCCGTCCTCGATGGCTCACTCGATCTCGATGGCCTCGGCGAGCTCGACGACGACCGGGCCCGCGACGCGCTGCTCGCTCAGTCGGGCATTGGACCGTGGACGGCGACGATCTACCTGCTGATGTGCCTGCGCCGGCCCGACGTGTGGCCGGCGGGCGACATCGCCCTCCAGCAGGCGGTCGCGGAGGTCAAGGCGCTCCCCGCCCGACCTGATCCGTCACGGATGGAGGGACTCGCCGAACCGTGGCGACCGTGGCGCGCCGTCGCCGCCCGCATCCTGTGGCACCACTATCTCTCGAGCCGCGGCCGCGGCTGAGCACCGCGCTCATGCGAGCGGCGGTTCCATCGTGTCGACCGCCAGGGGCAGGGCGAAGCCCACGACCGCGCCACCGTTGCGCCGGGGGCGCGCCCAGATCCGGCCGCCCTGGATCTCGACCACCCGCCGGCAGACGGCGAGCCCGATGCCGATCCCGGTGGCCTGCGAGCGGGCCGCCTCGGTCCGGTAGAACGGGTCGAACACGTGTCGGCCCTCGGTGTCGGTGATGCCGATTCCCCGGTCCCGGACGACGACCTGGACCTCGCCGCCAACGATCCGGATCGAGACGTCGATCGCGAAGACGCCCGGGGTGTACTTGTCGGCGTTCGAGAGGAGGTTCTCCATCAACAGCTCGATGTACGTCCGATCGGCGTCGACCACGACATGACCCGGGTCGCGCCGGATCCGGATCCGGCGGTTGGGATGGCGGCGGCGGTACGACGCAACCGCCTTCTTGACGAGGTGGTCGAGGACCTGCGGCTCGAGCTCGAGATGCGTCCCCGCCCCCAGCTTGGTCAGCAGGAGCAGGTTCTCGACGAGGCCGAGCAGCCGATCGGCATCGGTGGCGATGTCGGCCACCATCGACCGCTTCTGGCGATCGGCCAGGCGGTCGCCGCGGTCGTGGAGCAGCCGGGCGTTGCCGAAGATCGTGGTGACCGGCGTCCGCAGCTCATGGGAGACGAGGCCGAGGAACTCGTCCTTGACGGCGTTCGACGCCTCCAGCGCCGCGGCGGTCGCCCGGAGTTCCTGCTCCGCGGCCGCCCGTTCGGTGACGTCGACGAGGACGTTGACCGCCCCAACCATCTCGCCCGAATCGTCGCGCAGGGGCGTCGGATAGGGCACGAACGCCAGCCGCGACCCATCGGGCCGCTCGACGATCGCCTCGTACCCTCGGACTGCCTGACCCTGCTTGAGAGCAAGGGCCATCGGGCACTCGTCGTGGCGCATCGCGGAGCCATCGGTCCAGAAGAGACGCCACGAGCCGCACCACAGCTCGCCGAGGGCGGGCCGGCGGCCCCAGAACGTGGCCGCCGCCTCGTTGAAGAAGGTGATGCGACCATCCGGATCGGTGGTGTAGACGGCAATGTCGAGGGCGTCGAGGAACCGGCGATAAGCGGCATCGCTCCGGGCGACCTCGAGAGATGGGTCGTCGGACTGGCGGCCGCCCGCGATCATCTGGAGCAGCGGGCCGCCCACGGCGGCAAGATCGGTCGCCGCGTCCTGCGCGGCACCACGTGTTGAAACGGTCATTGGCCCTCGGGTCGATTCGGTGGTGTCCCGCATTATTCGAACGGATCGGCCGGCACCGCCACCCCAAACGCACCCTTTAGACGGATTTGCAACGTTTCTCGGCACTGACGTCGCGAGACGTACCACCCAGGAGGACCGCCATGGCGAACCTCGTCGACCTCGCCACCATTCCGCCCTTCGACGTCTGGGGCGACACCGTCCGGGCGCGCAAGGTCGAGGGCGAGCGGGTCACCCTCGCGATCGTCGAGCTCGCACCGGGCGCGATCGTCCCCGAGCACCGCCACGTCCAGGAACAGCTGGGCATGGTCATCGAGGGCCGGGTGACGTTCACGCTCGATGGCGAGCGCCGCGAGCTGGGACCCGGCGGGACATGGCGGATCCTGTCGAACCGGCCCCACGACGTCGTCGCCGGGCCGGATGGGGCCGTGGTGCTCGATGTCTTCGGTCCCATCCGTGACGACTGGGACTTCGAGGAGCTGCCGGCGGTCGCACCGAAGTGGCCGCTCGAGCGCTGACCACGCGGAGCCGGCGCCCGCCTCTCCTATCCTTGGTGGCGTGAGCCTCTACCGGCTGGACGATCCGGGCGACGTCGCCGGCGCGCCGATGGTCGTGGCCTTCGACGCGTGGGTGGACGCCGGTGGCGCGTCATCGACGGCGACGGACCATCTCGCCGAGGGCGGCAAGGTCGTTGCCACCTTCGATGCCGACGCCCTGTTCGACTACCGGGCCCGGCGGCCGACCCTCGAGATCCAGGACGGACGGCTGGCCGAGCTCACCTGGCCGACCCTCGACGTCCACCGTGCCAGCCACGGAAGCCGCCAGCTCCTCGTCCTCAGCGGCGCCGAGCCCGACTATCGCTGGCGCGACCTCGCCAATTCGGTCGTCGAGCTGGCCCTGGAGCTCCGGATCGGCCAGTGGATCAGCCTTGGGGCAATCCCCGCGGCCGTGCCGCACACCCGTCCCGTACCGATCCTGGGGACCGAGTCGGCTCCCGGGCTGCTCCGCGGCGACGTCTCTGCCGGTCCGTCCGGCCTGCTCCGCGTTCCGGCAGCGGCGCTGTCGGTCATCGAGATGGCGATCGCCGCGGCGGGCATCCCCAGCGTCGGCTACTTCGCCCAGATCCCGCACTACGTCTCGGGCCCGTACGCGCCGGCGGCGGTGGCGCTCCTCAAGGCCGTCGGCAGCCACCTCGACCTGCCACTCGACCTGGCCGAGCTGGAGGAGGAGGCTGCCCAGCTCCGCGAGCGGCTCGACGCGGCGACGGCGTCGGAGGACACGACCCGGGCCTACGTCGAGCGCCTCGAGACGATGGTCGACGAGTCCCGCCGTCCGGCCGGTGAGGATCTCATCTCGGAGATCGAGCGGTTCCTGCGGGAAGGCGGGAGCGAGGGCGGCCGATCGACCTGACTACACTCCCGACGATGGTCAGGACGGTCGTCGCCACCCGCTACGTGACCCCGCTGCGCGAGGGCGGCTCGGTGCCGGCCCTGTTCGAGGCGGACGACGACGGGTTGTACGTCGTCAAGTTCCGTGGCGCCGGCCAGGGTCCGAGGGCGCTGGTCGCGGAGCTGATCGCCGGCGAGATCGGTCGGAGCCTGGGCCTTGCCGTCCCGGAACTGGTCCTCGTCCGGCTCGATCCGGCGCTCGCCGCAACCGAGCCGGACCCGGAGCTCCAGGGGCCGATGCAGCGCTCCGGCGGCCTCAACCTGGGGATGGACTTCCTGCCCGGCGCGCTGCCGTTCAGCCCGCTCGTGCCACCGCGCCCGGATCCCGCCATGGCCGCCGACATCGTCTGGTTCGACACGCTGGTCACGAACCCGGATCGGACCGCCAGGAATCCGAACCTGCTCTCCTGGCACGGACGGACCTGGCTGATCGATCACGGGGCCGCGATCTACGTCCACCACACCTGGCGCGACGCACCTGGCCGGGCGGGCCTGCCGTTCCCGATGATCGGCGACCACGTGCTGCTGCCGTTCGCCGGATCGCTGACCGAGGCCGACGCCCGCCTGGCGCCGCGGCTGGACGTCGCCCGCCTGACGGCGATCGCGGCGCTGGTGCCGGACGAGTGGCTGCCGGACGACCTGGGCGTCGGCGGTCCAGGGGATCAGCGGCGCGCCTACGTCGCCTACCTGGAGCGCCGCCTGGCCGCGCCGCGCCAGTGGGTGGAGGCGGTGGTCGATGCCGTCGCCTGACCCGTTCGAGTACGCGATCATCCGGGTCGTGCCCCGCGTCGAGCGCGGCGAGGCCTTCAACGCCGGCGTGGTGCTGTTCTGCCGATCGCGCCGCTACCTCGCCGCCAGGACCGAGCTTGACCCACGACGGCTCGATGCCCTGGCACCGGGGCTCGACCCCGGCATTGTCCGTCCGCACCTCGAGGCGATCGCGGCGATCGCGGCCGGGGCCGCTGGCGCCGGCCCCATCGCCCAGCTGGATCCGCCGGAGCGGTTCCGGTGGCTGGTGGCACCGTCGTCGACGGTGATCCAGCCGTCCGAGGTCCACACCGGGCTGACCACCGACCCGGCGGCGGAGCTGGAGCGGCTGTTCGTCGCGCTCGTCCGGCCGACGACCGGCACCGACGCCGGCTGACGGCGCATTCGCCCGAAACGGCCAGCTTGCCGCCGGTCGTATCATCGCCGCAGGTCATGCGGTCCCGCGTCCGGTGCGATCGAGGCGAAGCCGTGGGTCGACGTTCTCCCGCCGCCCTGTCCGGCCTCCTCTGCATTCTCGTCGTCGCGCTCGGGGCGCCGGTGGCGGGCGCCGCCGATGGCCCGGCAACCCCCGTGCTCGTGCTGTTGGCTGACGACGCCGACGTGGACGCGGCGCTGCGTCGGGCCGACCGGAACGAGGGTGTTCGGCCGTCCAACACCTTCCGACACGCGGTCCGGGGCTACGCCGCCACGCTGACGCCCGGGCAGGCCCGCCGGCTCGCCGCCGATCCGGACGTCGACGCGATCGTTCCGGACCGGGCCGTCCAGCTGACGGCCCAGACGACCCCGACCAACATCAGCCGGGTCGGCGCGACGCTTTCGCCGACCGCGGCGATCGACGGCCGCGACACCAGGATCGACGCCGACGTGGCGATCATCGACACGGGGATCCAGTCCAATCATCCCGATCTTGCCGTCGCCGGCGGCTACAACTGCACGAGCTCCAATCGCGGGTCATGGGCCGACGGCCACGGCCACGGCACCCACGTGGCGGGCATCGTGGGCGCGCTCGACAACGGCTATGGGGTGGTGGGCGCGGCGCCGGGGGTCCGGCTGTGGTCGGTCCGGGTGTTCGATTCGAACGCCTACAGCCGGATCTCGTGGATCGTCTGCGGGATCGACTGGATCACCTCGAAGCGCGACCCATCGGACTCGAGCCGGCCGCTGATCGAGGTCGCCAACATGAGCCTGCGCGACGAGGGTCGCGACGATGGCAACTGCGGCTACACCACGCCCGACGCGGAGCATCGCTCGATCTGCCGCTCGGTCGAGGCCGGCACGACCTATGTCGTGGCCGCGGGCAACGACCGGCGGGCGGCCAGCCTGTGGCGACCCGCGTCGTATGACGAGGTGATCACCGTCAGCGCACTCGCCGACTTCAATGGCAAGGCCGGCGGTGGTGCCACGGCGACCTGCACCGCCTTCGGCACGCGGGATGTCGACGACACGTTCGCCGACTTCAGCAACTACGGCAACGACGTCGACCTCATCGCGCCCGGGGTGTGCATTCGCTCGACCTACAGGGGCAGCACCTACGGCACCAGCTCCGGGACGTCGATGGCCACGCCCGCCGTGGCCGGTGCCGCGGCGATCTACCGATCGCTCCATCCCGATGCGACCCCGGCAGAGGTCCGCCTCGCGCTCCGGGCCGCCGGCAGCGACGGTTGGAAGACCTCCACCGACCGGGATACCGTCCACGAGCCACTCCTGGACATGTCGAGCCTGGGCCGGCCACCGGGCTTCACGGTCCGGTCGAGCCTGCCCGGCCTCCGCGCCTGGGCGGGCTATGGAACGGTGTCGGCCAGCGTCTCGGTCGTCCGCGGCAACGGCTTCGACGGCGACATCGCGCTGGCGGTCGACGGGCTGCCGGCCGGGGTCACCGCCACCTTCGTGAGCCCGACGCTGGCGGACTGGGCGACGGGTCCGTCGCGGCTCGACGTCCGGGTGGCGGGGTCGGTCGCTGCCGGGCGCTACCCGGTGGCGATCGTCGGCAGGTCGGGGGCCACGGAGGGACGGGCGACGCTGGTCCTCGACGTCGTCGTCGACGGGACGCCGCCGACGACCACGGGGCCGCGGATCTCGATCGTGGCGCCTTCGACGCTGGGGCCGACGAGCGTCCTCCTGCGGGCCACCTGGAGCGGCACCGACGCCGGCACGGGCATCGCCCGCTACGACCTCGAGGAGGGTCACGGGGACGGCGCCTGGGCGGGCGTGGCATTGACCCAGCCGACGCAGGTCAGCCGGACGACGGTTGGACGGCTTGGCGGCACGATCCGCGAGCGCGTCCGGGCCTGGGATCACGTCGGCAACGGCGGCGCCTGGGCAACGTCCGCGACCTGCGTCATCGAGACGCACTCCGAGTGGTCGACGGCGGTGTCCTACGCAGGGTCATGGGGCACGTACGCCACCACCGCGGCGTGGGGCGGCAAGCTCCGCTGGTCGCGGACCAAGGGGGCGGCCGCGACGATCGAGTTCTCGGGGCGCGGAATCGGCTGGGTGTCCACGAGGAGCCCGGCCCGGGGCAAGGCCAACGTCTACCTCGACGGGACCTTCGTCGCGACGGTCGACCTGTGGGCCAGCGCGTCCAAGTACCGGCAGATCGTCTTCGCCCGGGAGGTGGCAGACGGCAACCACACGCTGAAGATCGTGGTCGTGGGAACCAGCGGACGGCCGGAAGTCAACATCGACGGTTTCGTCGTCCTGGACTGAGGGGTGACGGCGACGGACCGCCGTTGCGGCACGTTTGCCGGCTCCGCCGCCGCCAGGCATCCCGCCTGAGGGACGGCGCGCCGCCGGTCGAGGGTATCGGTGTCCGGCGGTCCGTTCGCGTCGACCAGACCGTAGCCGGCGGGGGCACCTCGCCAGACCTGCCATCGGTCGACAACCGGACGGGACAAATGTCCTGTTCGGTCAGTCCTCGGTGACGACAACCAGCCGATCGAGACCCAATTCGGCGCCCCACACCTCGCCCGGGCGGCCCAGCAGCTGGCGGACGGCCGCGTCCGCGTCCGGGAGGGCAGCCGTGGTGAACGTCTCGGTCGTCGGGTCGAACCGGACGATGGCGTTGGCCGTGAAGTCGGTCAGCCAGACGACGTCCCGGTCGTCGACGTAGACCGCGTACGCCTGGGCGCCGTCGCCCGGCAGTGGCCACTCCCGCCACTCGCCGGTGGCGGGATCGTGCATCGCGACCTGGCCGACGTTCCACTCGGCCACCCACAGCCGGCCGCGTGAATCCGACCAGACCCGGCGAGCGCCCTGGGCCGCGGTCGGCGGCTCGACCACCGTCGCGCTGACCGCCGACCGATCGATCCGGGCAAGGTGGCTGCCGGCCAGCGAGGCGTACCAGACCTCGCCGCCCGGCGTGGTCGTGATCCCGTACGGTCCCCGACCCCGCGGGGCATCCTCGACCCGGACCTCGCCGCTGGCCGGGTCGACCCGGCCGAAGATCCCGGTCTGGCCGGTGAACCACAGGATCCCATCGTTGTCGAACGTGGCGGTATTGAGGTTGGCGCCGGTCACGGGGAGTGGGAAGCGCCGCACCTCGAGCGTCTCCGGGTCGACCCGGACGATGGCGTCCAGCCCGCCATCGGTGATCCAGGGTGCGCCATCCGGACCGACGATCACGCCGTGCGGCGCGGAGCCGCTGCCGAGCGGCGTCTCGCGGATCTCGCCACGCTCGGGGTCGAGCCAGCCGAGCCGGCCGGTGTGCTGGGCCGTGTACCAGACGCCGCCGTCGACCGCCGGCGCAACGTCGTGGGGGTGGGTGCCTGCGGGAACGTCGTACTCGCGGATCGTCAGCGTCGGTGGCCCTGACGGGCCGCCGGACGGGGTCGACGCGGGTTGGGTTGGCGGTGAAGCCGTAGCGAATGCGGAGCTGCCGCCGGGCGTCGCCGTCGCGGTCCCATCGGGCGAGGGCGATGCCGTCCCGGCACCGCTGCCCGGCCCGCAGGCCATGAGCGTGCAGGCGACCAGGGCGAGGGCGGCGAGGAGCGCAACCGGCCGTGGCACCCGGCCATTGTCGACGATCCCGGCCGAAACGCCGTAGGCTGGGGTCGGTGTCCGCCAACCCAGCTCCCCGCCAGACCGCTCCCCTGCCCGCGCCCCGCGAGGGCTCAGAGCCGGACCGTCACCTGCCGCTGCCCGGGACGCGCAACCTCCGGGACGTCGGCGGCTATCCGGCGGCGGGCGGTCGACGGACCCGATGGCGGACCCTCCTCCGCACCGACGCCCTCGACCAGCTGCCGCCGGCCTCGCAGGAGGCGCTCCTCGATCTCGGTCTCCGCCAGGTCGTGGACCTTCGGTGGCCGCACGAGCTCGACGAGGCGCCAAGCGTCTTCTCGACGACCGACCGGCTCCGCTATTCGAGCATCCCGCTCCTCGAGGACGAACCGGCGTCGGAGCTTGGCCTGGCCGGGATCTACCGCCTCATGCTGGACGCCCGCGGGCCGCAACTCGCCGCGGTCGTGCGGGCCCTGATCGAACCGGACGGCCTGCCCGCGGTGATCGGGTGCGCGGCCGGCAAGGACCGGACCGGCGTCACGATCGCCGTGATCCTGTCCGCCGTCGGGGTCCCGGCCGATGTCGTCGTTGCCGACTACGTCCTGACAGCCGAGCTCTTCGCCGCCGACCACGTCGACGAGCATCTGCAGGACTGGCGGGCCAAGCCCGTCGCCCTTGAGGCGCCACCCGAGCACATGCAGCAGGCGCTCGACCATCTCGAGGCGCGCCATGGCGGTCCGGCGGCCCTCCTCCGCCGCCACGGCGTCACCCCCGCCGAGCTGGACCGTCTCTCGGACCTGCTGACCGAGCCAATCGACGGCGAGCTGACGGCATGAGCGGCATCCCGATCGGCGCGCCGGAGCTGTTCCGGGCCGTCGGGCTTCGGCCCGATGGCCCGGCGGTCATCGGACGTCCCTTCCGGGCGCCCCGGCCGGGCGTCTATGCGGTCGAGCTGGCTGCGCCGCTGGCCAGCGCGCCCGTCGACCTGGCCCTCGTCGGACGCTGGATCGAGCGCGTCCCGGGGATGCGGATCGACGGCGAGCCGGCCACCGGCAAGACCCTTGCCACACGACTGGGGGCGTTCTGGCTGCCGTCGACCAGCGTGCTGTTCGTGGGTGCCGCCGAGAACTCGGTGGGCGGCCGGATCGCCGCCCTCGAGCGGCACGTCCTCGGCGACCGGCAACCGCATGCCTCGTCCCACTGGCTCAAGACGCTCAAGGTGACCGGGCTCCGGGTGTGGTGGGCGGAGACGGACGCTCGCGAGGAATACGAGGATGCGTTGCTCGGCGCGTTCGCGGACGCCGTCGATGCCGCCGACCGGGCCGCCCTCCATGACCCGAACGTGATCCTGCCATTTGCGAACCTGCGCCGGCCCGACGGGACGCCGAAGGCCCACGGGATCACCGGGTCGCTGCCGCCGGCCGAGGTGGCGCCGGCCGTGCCGCCGACCAGGCTCGTGGAGGTGGCGCCGGGCGATGCCGAGGGCGCCCGGGTCGAACGCAAGGGCTCCGGGACAAAGCGGCCGGCACGGGCCCCGACCGTTCGCCGAACGCCGACCCCCAAGGCCCCACCCTCGCGGGCCGCGGAGCCCCTGGTCGTCTCGGCCGACGGCCTCTCCCGGCTCCAGGCCGAGCACGAGACCCTGGTCGCCCGCCGGCCTGGTGTGGTCGCCCGGATCCGGGCCGCCAAGGAGCTCGGCGACCTGAAGGAGAACTCCGACTACACCGCGGCGCGGGAGGAGCAGTCGTTCCTCGAAGGCCGGATCCAGGCCATCGAGGCCCAGCTCCGAGTGGCGGTCGTTGCCGACGCACCGGCCGACCGGTCGCGGGTTGCCATGGGCTCCCGCGTCGGCGTCGAGCACGACGGCGACGCGTTCACCCTGCATCTCGTTGGCCCGACCGAATCGGACGCGGCCGCCGGGCGGATCTCGGTGTCCTCACCGGTCGGCCGGGCCTTGCTGGGCGCCGAAGTCGGCCAGGAGGTCGCGATCCGGACACCCGGCGGCGAGGTCCGCTACCGGGTGACGACCCTCGACTAAGCGCCTGCGAGGCGATCCGACTCAGCTGGCGACGAGCATCGGGTAGCGGGACGCCGACGACTCCGCGGCTTCGCGCAGGATGTCCGCGAGCTCGTCCGGCATCGTGACCATGGGCCAGTGGCCCGTTGGCAGCGCCCGGAGGATCCAGTCATCCGGCAGGTCGACCGGGCCGACGTCCGCGTCGAGGCTGCAGTGGACCCAGGTCGTGTCGATCCCGCTGCCGTCACCGGTCAGCACCAGCGGCTCCGCCAGGAGGCTGATGGGCTGTGGCGTGGCATGGGCCCAGAACCACTGCCGGTCCTCGTCCGACATGTCCGTGATCGGCAGGAAGCGGCCGAGCTCCTCCGGTTCCGGCAGCGGCCACAGCCATCCGTCGCCGGTCGCCTCGGCCCGTTCCTCGACGTACGCCCGGTAGTCCGGCCCAGCGGTATCGAAGGCCGAGCGGCCGGCCACGGGCCGGATCGCATCGACGTAGACCAGGTGCCTGACCCGGCGGGGCAGCTGATCCGCGACAGCCGCTGCGACCAGGCCACCGAGGCTGTGACCGACCAGCACGACGTCATCGAGTCCCTCCCACCGGATGAGGTTGGCGACGTCCTCGACGTGCGTCGCGAGGCCGACCGTGCGGCTGGCGAGGTGGCGGCGCTCCCCGAGGCCGGTCAACGTCGGTGTGACGACCTCGTGACCGGCCGCCTCGAGCCGGCGCCGGACCTTCCGCCAGGCCCAGCCACCCAGCCAGGCACCGGGAACGAGGACGAATTGGGCCATCGGAACCTCCTGCACGGGCTACCCCTGCAATGTCCGGCATGTACATGACGCGTACTGTCAACAATTGCGCTAGGCTAGGCCCGATGCGTGCCAGCCGACTCGTCAACCTGTTGCTGCTCCTCCAGACACGGGGCGGGATGACCGCGGCGGAGCTGTCGCGGGAGCTCGAGGTTTCCGTCCGGACGATTCACCGGGACGTCGATGCGCTGTCGGCGTCGGGCGTCCCGATCTACGCAGAGCGCGGACCGCTCGGCGGGGTGCGTCTCGTCGATGGCTACCGGACCCGGCTAACCGGGATGACGGCCGACGAGGCCGAGGCGCTGTTCCTGTCCGGGCTGCCCGGTCCGGCCGCGGAGCTCGGCCTCGGGACGGTGGTGGCGGCGGCCCGGCTCAAGGTCCTGGCCGCGTTGCCCACCGAGTTGCGGGCCAGGGCCTCGCGGCTGGTCGAACGGTTCCATCTGGACGCGGCGGGCTGGTTCCGCACCGGTGAAGCGACACCCTGCCTGCCGGATCTCGCCGAGGCCGTCTGGGAGAGCCGCCGGATCGTCGTGACCTACGAGCGCGGCGACGAGAGCGTGGAGCGGACGCTCGAACCGCTGGGGTTGGTCCTCAAGGCCGGCACGTGGTACATCGTCGCCGGTTCGGACGGGCAGATCCGGACGTACCGCGCTTCGCGGGTGACCGCCACCCGCCGGGTCGACGAGCGCTTCGAGCGACCCGCCGGCTTCGACCTCCCGACCTTCTGGGCCGAATCGAGCGCGGCCTACGAGCGCGAGATCCCCAGGATCGAGGTGACCGTCCGGGTGGCGCCGGACCGGCTGGGCGTGCTCGTCGACGCCGTGGGATCCCGGGCCGTCGAGGCCGCCATGCGGCTGGACGAGCCGGACCCGGAAGGCTGGCCGCACCTCCGGCTCCGGCTCGACTGGCCCGATGAAGTCGCCCGCCGCCTGCTGTCTGCCGGTGCGGACGTCGAGGTCATCGAGCCGCTCGAGGTCCGGGCCAGGGTCATCCGCCTGGCGGACGCCGCATTGGCCCGTTACGGCGCGGTTCCGGAACTGGTCTAGAGCGCGGCCGGCAGCCGGTCGCCACGCCGCCGCGGCTCGCCGGTCGACGTCGCAGCAGGCGCCTGCACCTTCGCCGGCCCACCCGAATCGAGCAGTCGCCGGCGCTTGACCGCCGCCTGGACCTCCCGCTCGCGATCGGCCACGACGGTGCCATCAAGGATCTCGTACAACATTGCTTTTCCTTCCTCGTAGCTGTCGACAACACCGTACCCGACATATATGCCAAAGTTGGTCATGTACCTCCCGAGCCTTGGCCACAGGCCATTCGGGTATCGTTCGCGGGCATGGAGACTCCGACCATCCGCACCGTCGGCCACGGACGGGCCAGCCGGGTCCCCGACCTCGCCACCGTCCGGCTCGGCGTCCAGACGGGCAAGCCCACCGCCAGCGTCGCGCACGCTGCCAACGCGGAACAGATGCAGCACGTCGTCGCGGCGGTGCGGTCGCTTGGCATCGCCGACGACGACATCCGCACCGCCAACATCAGCCTCGGGCCCACGTGGGACCATCCCGCCGATGGCATCCCGCGGATCGTGGGCTACCAGGCCTCCAACCAGCTCCAGGTAACGCTCCGCCGGCTCGACCAGGTGGCAGCGGTCATCGACGGCGCGGTAGCAGCCGGGGCGACGACGGTCGACTCGATCGACTTCGGAACGACCGCCCGGCTGGCCGCGGAAGCGTCGACGGAGGCGCTGGCCTCGGCCGTGGCCGATGCCCGGGCCCGGGCGGAGGCCCTGGCCACCGAGGCCGGCCTGGTGGTCGGCGCGGTTCGGTCGATCGAAGAGTGGACGTCCGCCGAATCCCCGCGGCCGATGTATGCCCGGATGGAAATGGCGGTCGCCGATACTCCGATCATGCCCGGGACGAACGACGTCGAGGCAACCGTCCGGGTCACCTTCGACGCCGCGCCTTCGGAGTCCTGACGCCCGGGCCGTCGCCGTTGCCCCCGAATCGGTCATGATGGCGGCCGCGTTGGGAGGGGCCATGCCCGAGGTGACCGAGGTCCGGATTCCGCTGACTGGCGGCGCCACGATTCCGGCCGCCCTGGCCATGCCCAAGCCGGAATCCGAACCCCTCCCAGGGGTCATCGTGCTCCACGAGATGCTGGGTCTCAACGACGACATCCGCCGCATCGCCCGACGCTTCGCCGACGCCGGCTACGTGACCCTGGCCCCGGACTTCCTGGACGGCCTCGGACCCCGGCCGTTCTGCATGGCCCGCTTCTTCCGAGGGCTGTCGAAGGTCGGGACCGGGCGCCCGTACCGCCAGCTGGAAACCGCCCGCGAATGGCTGGGTCGCCGGGATGAGGTCGACGAGCGACGGGTCGCCGTCGCGGGCTTCTGCATCGGCGGCGGCTTTGCCCTGCTGTACGCGACGGGAGCCGGCAAGGGACGGCTGCAGGCGGTGGCGCCGTTCTACGCCGCCCTGCCATCCGAACCCGAGCGATCGCTGACCGGGATCTGCCCCGTCGTCGCCAGCTACGGCGGGCGGGACGGTGTCTTCGGCAAGGAGGGCCAGCGCCTCGACGGCCTGCTCGACGCAATCGGCGTGGACCACGACGTCAAGACCTACCCGGAGGCGGGCCACAGCTTCATGAGCCGGCACGGCCCATTTCTCACCGCGATCGAGCGTCGCCTGCCGGTCCACGGCGGCTTCCACGAGCCATCCGCCGAAGACGCCTGGAAGCGGACCTTCGCGTTCCTCGCCCGCCATCTCGGGCCGGCGGCCTAGGGGTCGCGAACGATGCCCGCCGCATCATCGGACCGGTTCTTCGAGCTGACCCGGGACCTCCTGGTCGTGTACGCCGGGGACGGGACGATCCGGCGCGTCAACGCGGCCATGGCCGCCCTCCTCGGTGAGCGGCCCGAGGACCTCCGGGGCCGGCCCCTGCTGGATATCATCGAGGCCGACGACCTGTCGGTGGCCACCCAGCTCCTCCACCCACGCCACGTCAATGCCCGGCGCGAGCCGCTCGAGGTCCGGGTCCGGGCGGCGGGCGGAGCGATCCGGACCCTCGAGTGGCGAGCGGTCTTCGATGGTGCGGAGGAGGCGTTCTATGGCGCCGCGCGCGACGTCACCGACGACGCCGCCGCCGATGCCGCGCTGCGGCAATCCGAGGAGCGATACCGGGCCCTGTTCGAGAGCCACCCGGTGCCGATGGCGGTCTGGGATCCGGCGACCGGCACGATCCTCGCCGCCAACGACGCCGCCCTCCGGCAGTACGGCTACAGCGCCGAGGAGATCGTCGGCCTGGGCGTGGACCAGCTGGTCCATCCCGACGATCTTGACCGCCTCCGGGACGCCGTGCCCAGGTTCTCGTCCGGTGTCGATGGCGCCGCCCCATTCCGTCACCTGCGCCGCGATGGCTCGATCATCGAGGTCGAGGTGTCGGGCCACGATCTCGACTACAGCGGCCGCCCGGCGCGGGTCGTCATGGCGCTCGACATCACCGAGCGGCGCCAGCTCGAGGAGCAGCTCCGGCAGGCGCAGAAGATGGAGGCCATCGGCCGGCTGGCCGGCGGGATTGCCCACGACTTCAACAACATGCTCACCGCGATCACCGGCTACAGCCAGCTGCTGCTGGACTCGTTCGAGGACGAGGATCCGCGGCGCGACGACGTCGAGCAGGTCCATGCCGCGGCGACGCGGGCGTCGGCCCTGACCGGCCAGCTCCTGGGCTTCAGCCGGCGGGCGATGGTCGCGCCCACGACCCTCGATCTCAACGAGGTCATCCGCGAGACACAGCCGATGCTCGAGCGCCTGATCGGCGAGCACATCGCCATGACCGTCGACCTTCGGGCGAAGGTGCCCTGGATCCTCGGCGACCGCTCGCAGGTCGAACAGGTGGTCGTCAACCTGGCGTTGAACGCCCGCGACGCCATGCCCACCGGCGGCACGCTCCGGATCGAGACCGATGACCTCGACGCGGCGGCGGCGTGGGCCCAGGGGCTGGCCTCGGAGGCGTCGGTCATCCTGACCGTTGCCGACGATGGCGTGGGCATCGCCGACGAGGACCGGGAACGTGTCTTCGAGCCGTTCTTCACGACCAAGGAGCCGGGACAGGGCACCGGCCTCGGGCTGTCGACCGTCTACTCGACGGTTCGAGCGGCCGGCGGTCGAATCCGGTTGTTGAGCGAGCCGGGCCATGGCACGACCTTCCGGATCCTGCTGCCCATGGCGCTCCCGCCGGGCCAGCCCGAGCGGCGAGCCGTGCCCCATCGGCGGCCATCCGCCGATCGTGGCCGGATCCTGCTCGTGGAGGACGAGCCGGCCGTCCGGGAGCTGGTCGCCCGCGTCCTCCGACGGGCCGGATTCGAGGTGATCGTCGCGCCCGACGGACAATCCGCGCTCACCCTGGCCGAGTCGGATCCCACCGACATCGACCTGCTCCTGACCGACGTGGTGATGCCGGTCATGAGCGGGGTGGAGCTGAGCCGCGAGCTCCGGGCCCGCCGGCCGGAGATCCGCATCCTGTTGATGTCGGGCTACACCGAGGAGTCGCTCGTCGGGCCGGACGGCGCGCTGGACCTGCTCCCCAAGCCATTCACCGATTCGGTCCTCCTGGCGGCCGTTCGGTCGAGCCTCGCCCAGCCGGGCGGCCCGACGGCCGAGGTTTAGCCCCGCGCGTGGCCAGCTCCTGACCATCCGGGCCGGGCGGCTGCTCGACGTCGCGACCGGCGAGGTCCTGCGGATCGCCGGCTGCTGGTTCGCGACGGCCGGGTCCAAGCCGTCCTCCACCCGGGCCACCCCCTCGAACCTGTCCCTTCACGCTGGACAGATTAGAACAGATGTTCTAGACTGCGTCGATGGTGCCGGAGTATCGCGAGGAGCCCTGCAGGACCGCCCTGAGCCGCGTCACGGGGATGCCCTTCCGGTGGTCGCTCAACCCGTACACCGGCTGCGCCCATCGATGCACCTTCTGCTACGTCCGCGCCTTCGAGCTGCGCGCCGATCGCCCATCGGACGATCGATACGGGACGTCCATCCGCGTCAAGACGAACGTCGCGGAGGTCCTTGGACGCGAGGTGGGGCGCCGATCCTGGAAGCGTGAGGTCGTGGCGGTCGGCACCGCGACGGACCCGTACCAGCCGGCGGAGGGCCGCTACCGGCTCAGCCGGGCCTGCATCCAGGAGCTCGGCGACCACCGGACGCCGTTCCACGTCATCACCCGCGGCCCGATGATCGTCCGCGACGTCGACGTCCTGTCCGATGCCGCCCGCCGGGCGAAGGTCTCGATCACGTTCTCGATCCCGACGATCGACCCGGAGATCCACCGCCGGACGGAAGTCGGCACCGCGCCGCCACGGCAACGGCTGCGAGCCCTGCGGACCCTCGTCGATGCCGGCCTCGATGTCGGCGTCGGCATGGCGCCCATCCTGCCCGGTCTGTCGGACCGGCCGGAGCTGCTGGCGGACGTCGTCCGGGCGGCTCGCGACGCGGGCGCGACGGGGGTGTGGGCGAACCTGCTGTATCTGCGACCCGGCACCCGCGAGCACTTCCTGGAGAACCTGGCCCGTGACTGGCCGGAGCTCGTCCCCCGCTACGAGCGCCTGTACGCGGATCGTGCCTACCTGCCCAGGGACAGGACGGAGCCGGTCCGGGCCGTCGTTCGCGACCTCGCGCGGCAGTACGAGATCCGGGATCGGCGGTCGATCAAACTGGAGCCGGACCCGGAGCCAGAACAGCTGGCATTCCCCCTCGCGCCGGGGCTGCCGGCCGCGGTTGCCTAGGCCTTCTCGGCCTTGGCCGCTCTCGCCGCGGCCTTGACGGCCCGCTTGCCCGCCTGGTAGGCCGCCAGGTCCTCGGCCGATTCCACGTCGCCCAGCGTCGGGTGCCTGGGGGCCACGTCGTCCCAGCCCGGCGGCCGGATGCCGTAGCGCTTGCCGACGATCGCGATCAGCGTCTTGGCCTTCATCGCCCCGATGCCCGGCAGGCCCAGCAGCCGCCGCTCGAGGTCGCGTCCGTCGCGGGCCTCGGTCCAGACCCTCGAGGCATCGCCGTCGTAGTCGGTGGCGATGGCGGCGCAGATCTGCTGCACGCGGCCGGCCATCGACGCCGGGAAGCGGTGGATCGCGGGCGGCCGGCGGAACTGGTCAGCCAGCTCGGCGGGGTCGGCGGCGGCAATCCGGGCGGCGTCCAGGTGGCCGATCCGGCGGCGGATCTCGAGCGGACCGGAGAACGCCTTCTGGACCGTGACCTGCTGGTCGAGGGTGAAGCCGATCAGGAGCGCCAGCGGGTCGGCAGCGATGAAGCGGTCCGATTCGTCGTCGCCGGTGAACGGCAGCAGGTCGGGGGCCGTGGGTCCGGACATGTCGGCATGGTAGTCGGCCGGGGTCTTTCATGGTGCCCTAAGGCCAGCCGAAGCTCCGCCGGGAGACTCCGGGCAATGACAACCGTCAGCCCGTCCTGGAGACACACCACGATGACCCGAACCTCCCGCGTCGCGATCACCCTCGCGATGCTCCTGTCGTTCCTGGTCGCGGCCTGCGGTTCGTCCGCCGCCCCGATCACCCCCGGTGCCTCCGACGGCGCCGATGAAGCCTCCGTCCCGCAGGTCGGGCTGCCATCGGGTGAGGCCCTGCCCGGCCTCGCCACGACCTGGCAGGACGTCACCCTCGCCGACGGTGTCGGCACGATCGAGGCCGCCGTCGTGAAGGCCGGCCTTCGGTCGGTCGAGTCGGGCGAGGCGTCGTCGACCCTTCACTTCGCGGCCGACACGCCCGGCATCGGCGACCTCCGGCTAGGCCAGGTGGTTGCCTTCGAGACCATCGGCATCGGCAAGGTCACCGACGTCCGCGAAGCGGACGGTGAGATCGTCGTCGCCGCCGATGCGGCGGGCCTGGACGAATACGTCCGCGACGGGGTCGTGGGCTGGACGTTCCCGGTCGACTTCATGAATTTGCCGGTCGAGGCCTACGCGCAGTCGGCGGCGATCGAGGGCCTCCAGCTGGCCTCGGTCGGCGACCTTCCGGCCGGTGTCGCGGACGAGCTCGCCGCGCTCGGCAAGGCAATGACGTTCAAGGGCAAGATCAAGGGCTTCGAGGTGACCTACACCCTGATCCCTAAACCGGATCAGCTGATGTTCTCGATCTCGGCCAAGCGGTCCAACGTGTCGATCGGCGCCAAGGGCTTCATCACCACGTTCCAGCATGCGGCTCAGGTCGTGTACGAGAACGGGGAGGCCGTCGACTTCGTCGAATCGACCGAGGGCCTCAAGGGCGAGGCCGAGCTGACGTGGTCGGCCTTCCAGGTTGGCAACGAGGACTTCGACAAGACCGTGGTCGGCTACGAGCTGCCGATGTCCGTCCCGATCCCGTTTGCCGTCGGCCCCGTGCCGATGACCCTCTCGCTCAAGGGCGCCGTCCGGATCGTGCCGGTGTTCGAACACACGACGAGCGGATCCTCCGGCGGCAGCTTCAAGCTCACCTATGACAGCGACCATGGCTTTGCGTCCCACGCCGGGTCGATCGATCCGGTCGCCAAGGTCAAGTCGTTCGCCGCCGACCTCGGTTCGACGGAGACGGTCACGGCCGGCATGGGCCCGACGGGCTTCGCCCTTGGGGTCGAGTTTCCCCGCCTCGAGCTCGCCCTGGGCCATCCCGTCGCCAAGGGCCTGTTCCAGACGTACGTCTTCGTCACCCTCAACCAGTACTCCAATGGCCAGTTCACGCCGGGCACGACCCTGACCAGCGACATCCCGCCCTGCCAGCGGGCGTCGATCCGGGTCAGCGCGATCGCCGGCTACAAGTTCGCCGTGCTGGGCATGGCCCAGCTGTCGGACAACACCGTCCTCTGGGAGAAGACCGTCGACAAGTTCCTGCACGGGGAGCCGTGCACGCTTAACGGTCTCTAGCGACCGTTCCCGACGGGCAACGGCGGCGGGCCAGGTTCGCCGCCGTTCGCCTGATTCAGCGCTGGACCTCCTTGCGCCGTGGGCGTAGGATTCGAGGCTCAAGGGGTGCCGAGCATGACGGACCACCGCAAACCGGAGCACCTGACCGGACGGAGCGCGCGGAACCGGCAACCGGTTCCATCGCTGCCACTGACCGCGGACAAGTCGCGCGGCTCGAGTAACCTCGCCACCAGGCCCCGAGCGGGCAACATCAGCACCGATACCCGCGCCGGCAGATCCGGGTGAACCGGGCGTACGAGGTGCTCGACCACCTCGTCCGGCTCACCGAACCAGACAACCGTCGACCCACGCCCGCGATGGGCGTGGGTCGTTTGGTGTCCGGGGGAATGGCGATCGGTCAGCGGCGGACCGTGCCTGCCGACTGCCGCGTCGGGCCGCCCTCGAGGGCCGTCCCGATGCCGACCAGCCAGCGGCCGACCTGCTTCCTGGTCCCGGCGAGCGTCGCCGTCATCGACGGCACCGTCGACAGGCCGTCCGCCAGGCTCGCCTGAGCGTAACGTTCGGCGGCCCTCACCGGCCCGGTGGCAGCCGGGTCGTCGATACGGGGGTTCAACTCGATCAGTCGGGGGTCCATGGTCATCCTCCGTGGGACTGCCGTTCGTGGCGTTGGTCGTTCATTCGAGCGTCACCCGGACGCCGTCACCGTCCTCGTCGAGTACGTCCACGACGGATCCGGCGACACGGCGGTCGATCGCCTCGTTGATCTGGTCGGCCAGCGTTCCGGACAGACCCGGGATGGCCGCCATCGCCATCCGGCCGAGGGACAGCGGGACGCGCAAGTTGACCGCGGTCCGGCCACTGTCGAGCACCTCGATGCGGGCGTAGCGAGGGGTCGCCGCGGTCCCGTCGCGTGGGGGTTCCGCGGATGCCCCGATGGGGGCCGGCTCGGCGGACTCCTCGAGCGCGTCGAGGATCGGTGCCGCCTGCTCGGCCGTCAGGCGGCCCTCGGCGACCATCCGGAGGACCTCGGCGACGGGGTCACCCATCGGTGTCGTCCAGGGCTGCCAGCCGGCTTGCCGCTTCGCCGACGTCGATCCGGCCGTCCTCGAGATCCCGCAGGATCGCCAGGCGATCCGGCTCGGAGGCGTCGAGCTCCATCGGTGGGGCCGGCGGCTCGGGCGCACCGTGGGAGGCGGCCGCGCCCGATGCCGGCTGGGGATCGGTCAGCTGCAGATCGCCCGACACGGACTTGAAGGACAGCACGGGACCCGTCCCGCCGGCCGATCGCCGGCTGCCGCGGCCGAAGGCCTCGACGATGGCGTCGCCGATCTGGCCGGTGAGCGTCTTGGCCTCGACGCGCAGGGACGAGCCCTGGCGGGTCGACGCGTCGCCGCTGACGGTCTGGATGGCATACGGACCCGGACCCGGGAGGTCCGTGTCGAGCTGGATGTCGCCGCTAGTCGTCGTGACCGTGGCCGACCGGAGCGCGCCGCCGCGGACCTGGACGTCGCCGGAGACGGCCCTGGCCTCCAGGTCGACGTCGGCTTCGGCGTCGATCCGGATGTCGCCGGAGACGGCCTCGATCCCGATCGACCCGGCGGCCTCCGTGAGCCGGATGTCGCCGGATGCCGTCTTGTACCGCTGCCGCCCGACGAGGCCGACGGCGACGATGTCGGCACTGCCGGCATCCACGCCCACGGTGGCCCCGCGGGGCAGTTCGATCCTGAGGCGCGCGTCGGTGGAATCGCCCGCCGAGCGGCCGAACCGCAGATGCTCCCTGGCGCGGAGTACCAGCCGGTTGTGCTGGGCCTCGATGTCGAACAGTTCGTCGAGGGCCTGTCCATCCAGCTCCCGAAGCCGGACGACCTCCTCGTCGTGGCCCTGGATCCGGATGTCGCCGGAGGGCAGGCTGAGGTGGAACTCGCCGTTCGCGGCGAGGGCTAGGTCAAGGGTGTCCGTGCGGGCCTGTGCAGTCATGGTCAGCGGCTCCTTCCAAGGCTACGGAGGGCCGCTGCGGCCGCTTCCGCGTCGATCTCGTGGTTGGCGAGGCGCTCGAGGATCTGCTGACGCGCCGCGTCCCGATCACCGGCGGGCTCAGCCAGTGCGGGATCGGGCTCGTCCGCGTCGGCGCGGGGTCCGAAGCCGAGCGCCCGGACGAGCGCCTCCACTCGGCCGCGCACCGTGGGATACGAGATCCCCAGCTCGCGCTCCATCTCCCGCAGGTTGCCGCGCGACCGCAGGAAGCTCTCGAGGAGCGCCAGCTGGTCGCGACTCAGCCGCCCGAACCGGCCGACGCTGAAGTCACCCTCGAGCGTCGTCCCGCAACTGCCGCAATGGAGGCGGGTGACGCTGAGCTCGTTGGCGCAGACGGGACAGGTGGAGATGACGTCGTGGGGCATCCGCGTTTCGGTTCGACCTCGCTTCGCTTCGTGGTGGTGTTGCGCACTTTATAGCAAGTCACCTTTCACTTTGTCAATATCGATATCGTGATTAGGCAACAAGTAGGTTCGGATGCCATGCCCCCGCGGCGAACTTGGTCGGGCCGGGTACGATGGCCCTCCACGAGGGAGCCATGTCGGACGCCACCGTCAATTCCGTACGATCAGACCGGGGGACGAAGGACGCCCCGCTGCCGGCCGGCACCGCCGGCCCGGCGCGCGCCGGGAAGCTGCTTCCGCCGCTGGCCGACGTCCGGGGAACGATCGCCCGGCCCACCCTCGAGCAGCGTCTTGCCGAAGGCCTGGATCGCCGGCTGACCGTCCTGGTTGCCGGAGCGGGCTTCGGGAAGTCGACCCTGGCGTCCCGCGTGGTGGGTTCACGTCGGGCTGTCTGGTACACCCTCGACGGCGGCGACCGCCACCTTGGGGCGCTCGCCGCCGGCGTCGCGGCCGCGCTCCGGCGGGCGATGCCGGACCTGCCGGCGGAGCTGACCGCGGCGGTCGAGGGCTCGATCGAGACGACGGACGAAACCGAGGCCGCCCGCCGAGCCCAGGCGGCCGCTGCCCTTGTCTCCGACGGCGTCCAGCTGACGCTGGCCGACGACCTCGTCCTCGTCATCGACGACCTCCAGGTCCTCGACGACCATCCCGGCGCCTGGCGGTTCATCGAGGCCCTGGTCCGGCTGGCGCCACCGGAGCTCCACTTCCTCGTGCTGTCCCGGACCGAGCCGCCCTTTGCCATCGAGCGGCTGCGCGGCCAGGGCCAGGTCGCCGACATCGGTGGGGCCACCCTGGCCTTCAGTCCTGGCGAGATCGCCGAGGTGCTGGCGGCGCTCGTCGGCGAGGAGGGCGACCCCGACCAGCTGGCCGTCGCAGCCGATCGCATCCACAGCGGAACGGCCGGCTGGCCGGCGGCTGTCCGCCTGGCCGTCGAGGCCTGGTTCACGGCTCGGCCCGAGGACCGCGATGCGACCCTCGAGCGGCTCCATCATCCCGAAGGACCGCTGTTCGCCTACCTCACCGAGGAGGTCGTCTCGGCCACGCCACCCGAGACCCAACAGCTCATCCGCCGGATCGTCCACTTCGACCGGTTCACCGCCGACCTGTGCCGGGCGATCGGCATTCCCGGCGCGAAGGGCATCCTGGCCGAGCTCAGCCGCCGGGCACTGTTCCTCCAGACGCATCCCGAGGGCGGCGGCTGGTACACGTCGCACAGCCTCATCCGCGAGTACACCCTGGCCCGGCTGCCGCTCGCCGCCTGGCAGGTCGAGGACCTCCACCGTCGGGCCGCGGCATGGTTCGAGGAGGCACACCTGCTGGAACCGGCGCTGGCGTCGTGGCTGGCGTCGGGTGACCACATGGGGCTCGGTCGGTTCCTGTCGGCCCATGGCCTCGGCCTGGTCTTGTCCGGCTCCGCCCGGCGAATCATCGCCGCCGCCGACACGTTGCCCGCGGAGTTTCGCGACGCCGCGATCGAGCGAGCTTGCGGCGAGGGCCACCTCGCCAGCGGCAACTGGCGCGAGGCCGCGGCCTGCTTCGATCGGGCCCTGGGCCAGATCGGCCGGCTCGACGCGGCGACCGGCTGGCGGATGGGGATGGTCCACGCCTTGCGCGGCGCGTACGGCCGGGCGATCGAGATCTACGAGCGGGCCGAACGGGGTCACAGCTCACCCGAGGACGAGGCGCTGCTCGACGCCTACATCGCCTCGACCCACTACCACCTCGGCAACGCGGAGGCCAGCCGATCCGCGGCGCGGCAATCGCTCGCCCTCGCCCTGGACTCGGGCAGCGCCCGGGCCGAGGCGGCGGCGAGGACCGCGATGGGTATGAGCCGAGAGCTCGACGGCGACACCGCCGGCGCCGTCGCCGAGTACACCGCCGCCCAGGCAGCCGCCGAGCGCGCGGGCGACGCCCTCCAGGAGGTCCGGATCAGGGCAGCACGGGGAGCGCTGGAGATCGACGGGGGCCGGTTTCCGGACGCGGTCGCCACGCTCGACGTCGCGGTCCACCTCGCCGAGGCGGTTGGCTTCGCCTCGTTCCATGCCCGGGCACTGACCCTCCGGGGCCGGGCGAAGCAGGGCGCCGGCTACTTCGAGGAGGCCCTCGCCGACCTCGTCGCCGCCCGCCAGATCTACGACCGGATCGGGTCACCGTCGGTCGTCTACCCGCTGACTCGCGAGGGCAGCTTCCACTGGTTGCGCGGCGACGGCTTCCTGGCCCGCTCGGCGTTCGAAGCCGCTGTCCGGACCGCCCGGGACGCGCAGGACCAGCATGCCCTTGCCCAGGCGCTGATCGGCCTCGCCCAGGTCATCGTCGCGGACGATCCCGACGGCGCCCGGCAGCTGTCCGACGAAGCCGTCCGGATCGGGCGCGACACGACGCCGATGTCGATCCTGATCGGCGCGGCGCGGGTGGCGCTGGTCCTCGGCGATCGCGAGGCGGTTCGGACGCACGCCGTCGACGTGACCGATCTCGCCAAGGGACGGGGCGATTTGCCGGCCACGGCCGCCGGGCTGGAACTGCAGGCGCTGGTCAGCGACGACCCGGCAGAGGGCGCCCGGATGATCGCCGAGGCGGCGCAGGTCTGGGCCTCGGCGCCGGCACCGTACGGCGAGGCCCGCCACCGCCTGATCGCGGCCCGGGTCCTGACCGGCGAAGCCGCGCGGACCGCGGCGCGCGAGGCCGAGCAGGGGTTCCGCGCGCTGGGTGCTCGCGGGCCGGCGATGGAGGCAGCCGAGCTGCTCGACCAGCTGGATCGCGCGATCCGCCCTCCTGTGGCCATCCAGGCGCTGGGTCGCTTCCGCGTGGTCCGCGACGGGGAGGCCGTGGCGACCACGGCCTGGCAATCGAAGAAGGCGCGGGACCTCCTCAAGATCCTCGTCGCCCGCCGCGGGCGGCCCACCACCCGGGAGACGTTCTTCGACCTCCTCTGGCCCGACGAAGACCCGGGGCCGCTCGGCAACCGGCTGTCGGTCGCCCTGGCCACGGTTCGGGGCGTCCTCGATCCGGACCGCAAGTTCCCGGCCGAGCACTTCGTGGCGGCGGACAAGACCGCCCTGTCGCTCGACCTGGATCATGTCGACCTGGACGTCGAGCGGTTCCGGGTCGAAGCCGCGGCCGGCGCCCGGCTGCTCCGTGCCGGCGATCGGCCGGCGTCGATCGTCCGCTTCGAGGCGGCCGAGGCGCTCTACGCGGGCGATTTTCTCGAGGAAGACCCCTACGAGGACTGGGCGGTCGCTCTGCGCGAGGAAGCCCAGGCGACGTACATCGCCGTCGCCCGGGCGCTGGCCGCCGCGGCCGCCGAGCGCGGCGATGCCGACGGGGCGACGCGCTACTACCTCCGGATCCTGGAGCGCGACGCCTTCGACGAAGGTGCCCACCTCGGGCTGGTGGCCGCACTGGTCGCCGCCGGCCGGCATGGCGAGGCGCGGCGGCGCTACGGCTTCTACGCCGCGAAGATGGACGAGATCGCGGTCGAGGCGGCGCCGTTTCCGGCAGCCCGACGTGAGGGGCGAGCCCCCGGGGTGGCCGTCACCGCCGGCTGACCGGCATCGACATCCGTCCATCCCGGTTCGGTACCCGCGTCGGCTCCGAACGCGAAGCGCGGAGGCCTACCTTGCTGACGAGCGGTGGCAATCGCCACCCGGCAGCCTGAAAGGAGGCACCCGACGTGATCGCGCAGCCGATCCACCTGCAGCGTGACGGCGGCATGCTCCTGCCGAGCCTGCTGCTCGTCATCCTGCTGATCCTGTCGATCCTGGGCGTCGTCGCCCAGGCCGCGTTCGCCTGAAGCCGGACCAGTCGGTCCGGCTTGGCGCGGAGGGGTCGCTAGCCGTTCCGCCAGGTGGACGCGTTCATGCTGAGCGCGCCGATCACTGACCGGTAGTAGTACCTGGGCTGGTACGGGTCGAGCGCCCCGATCGCCCCCGGGTGCCTCGTCGACTTGAAGCTGAACGCATAGCTGCGGGTCGCCGCGCTCGACGAGTAGAAGATCTGGAGCATCGACCGGTTCGTCTTGAACAGGCCGTACAGGACGAAGCCGGCGCTGCTCTTGCCCTCGGCGAACACCGCCTTGGCGTTGGTGTTCAGGAAGCCCGCGCCGTAGTTGTCGACCCGCTTGATCGCGGTGGACACGGTCGGCAGGGGCTGGCCTGGCTCCGAGTTGCCCGAGGCATAGCACAGGTGGTTGAGGATCACGACCGCGTTCCGAGCAAGGGTGATGTAGCGGTCGATGTAGTACTCGCCGTAATACTTGGTGTTGTTGTGCCCGTTGCCGGAGGTGGCGTTCAGCCCCATCCCGTCCTTGGTGTACTTCTGGAAGGGTCCGTACGGGCTCGGCCAGCCATTGCCGTGACCGAGGTAGATCAGGACATTGGCACCCTGGGCGACCTGCTGGACCTTCGCCCAGGTGGCATTCGGGCTGTAGATCTCGTAGACCGTCGCGCCGTACGAGCGAGCCTGGGCCGCGAGGCGCTTGCCACGGTCGATGTAGCTGGCTGTCTGGCTGTGGGTGGGGCCGACCACGATGACGACCTTCTTGCCCGCCGCCTCAACAGGCGCGGGGGTGGCGGCGAGGCCGCCGAATGCGAACGCTGCCGCAAACGCGAGGACGAGGGCCGCGCGGAACGACCCGGTGAATGACGCCCTCTGGGCGCCGTGGTGGAACGGCGAAATCGTCGTGCCTCCTCTCTGCCGGAACGCCATGCTGGGGCACGGCGACGGTGGTGTGGGCCGCCGGCGGCAGGGAATTGGGCTCGGGCGAGGCTGCTGGGGCAGCGGCACGCCACGGGTGGAACGGGAGCGACCGTTCCGGTTCGCCGAGTGGAGTCACCCGACGGGTGTCGACAGGATCCTGCCGTGGGGGCGGCGGTCTTCGGTTGTCGAGCCTGTCTATCGGGTCTCGGCCTGGGGGCCTGGTCGGCAGTATGGCACGCGCTCAGCGCCGCTTGCCTCCCCCGGACGAACCATTCCGGCGTATGCGACGGGGGTCTGATGGGGCCATGTGCCAGCGGGCACCGGGGCGATCCGCGTCGTGCGAGCGCGACCTGACGCTGATCGGCGACGGGGATCGGCTATCCTCCGCCCGACTGCCGGTTCGTTCCGGGAGCCCCACATCCGCTCGGTTGGGACGCTCCGGCGGCAGATCAGGAGAACGCTTGACCTTCGATTCGCTCGGCCTGTCGGCCGATCTCGTGGCCATGGTGGCCGAGGAGGGCTACACCGAGCCCACGCCCGTCCAGGCCGCAGCCATCCCGCTGGTCCTCTCGGGGCGTGACGTCCTCGCCGCGGCACAGACGGGTACCGGCAAGACCGCCGCGTTCGTGCTGCCGATCCTCGACCGGCTCCGCCACCACGCCAACACGTCGTTCTCGCCGGCCCGCCATCCCACCCGGGTGCTGATCCTGGTCCCCACCCGGGAGCTGGCGATGCAGGTCGACGAGAGCGTCCGGACCTACGGCCGGACCGTTCCCCTCCGACCGGCGGTCGTCTACGGCGGGATCCCGATGGAGCCCCAGATCAAGGCACTCCGGGCCGGCGTGGAGGTCCTCGTCGCGACCCCCGGCCGGCTGCTCGACCTCGTCGGTCAGAAGGTTGCCAACCTGGCCCAGGTCGAAGTGCTGGTGCTCGACGAGGCCGACCGGATGCTCGACATGGGCTTCCTGCCCGACATCCGGCGGATCATCGAGCTCCTCCCGCCGCGCCGCCAGAACCTCATGTTCTCGGCCACCTTCTCCGATGACATCCGGCGGTTGTCGTCGACGATCCTGCGCGACCCGGCGACCGTCGAGGTCGCGCCGCGGAACACGACGGTCGATGCGATCCGGCAGCTCGTCTACCCGGTGGACCGCGACCGCAAGGAGGCGCTCCTGGCCCACCTGATCCGGAAGGAGGACCTTCGCCAGGTACTGGTCTTCACCCGGACCAAGCTGGCCGCGTCACGACTGGCCGCGATCCTCGACCGGCAGGGGCTCGACGCCGTGGCCATCCACTCGGACCGGTCCCAGCCGGAGCGGACGCGGGCCCTCGAGGGGTTCAAGAACGGCGACATCCGGGTCCTCGTGGCGACCGACGTCGCGGCCCGCGGGCTGGACATCGAGGACCTGCCCCACGTCGTCAACTTCGAGTTGCCGTGGAACCCGCAGGACTACATCCACCGGATCGGCCGGACGGGCCGGGCCGGCGCAACGGGTGACGCGATCAGCCTGGTCTGCATCGACGAGGCCGACCTGCTGCGCGGTGTCCAGCGACTCTTGCGGCACGCGATCCCGTGGACCGTCGAGGACGGGTTCATCCCGGATCGGGATGTGGAGCCCCGACCGCTGGGCCACGAGCGGCCTCGCGCGGGCGGGCACCCGCACCACAAGCCGGTTCGCACGCGGGCCGGTGGCGGGGCGCGACGGCGCTGATCAGGCAGGCGGCGCGGCCGCCGGCAGCTCCCCGTTGGCGGCCCTGAGCAGCTCACCCTCGATCCGGGCGCCGGGGAAGAAGAAGCCCAGCATCAGGTCGGCATCGACCGAATTGACCGAGTAGCGGTTCACGAAGGCGTGCTCGTGCGTCGCCGCGCCGGCATCGGGCCGGTCCCGCAACCAGATCCGGGCGTTGGCGAGATGGACGAACGTGCCGGTTGGACGGGTGAGGGCGCGGCCGGGATCGAAGCCCGGCATCGTCGGCAGGTCGCCGTGGATGTTGTACGGCCCCGCCTCGAGGCGGATCGGGTGCCAGGCGGCATGGACGTGGCCGGCGGGAACTTCGTCGCCCACCGCCATCACCAGGTCGTCGATCTGGGCCAGCATCTCACCGACCGGAGCGTTGCTGCCATCGAGCGGCGCCCAGGCGGCACGCTCGACGAGAACTTCGGTGGACGCCTCGAGGACATCGCGGAGGTGGCCGGCGCGCGCGACCACACCGCGGAGTACTCCGCCCACCAGGTACGCCTCTACGCGGAGCGGCATGTCCCGTTCCCCCGAACAGATTCGGAGTCTCATCCGGATTCCGTAGCGGCACCATCCCCGATCCGTACTCGCCCGGCCGGCCGTTGGTCCGGGTACCCGGGGTCAGCCCGCCGGGACGCCGGCTGGTCGGGGAACCCTCGTCGGCTGGAGGCCGACGCGGCGGACCGCTCCGGCGAAGCGGGCCGCGTCCCGTGGCGCGCAGCCACGGGGATCGTTGTTGAAGTAGACGAACACGTCGGCCTCGAGGGACCACGTCCCGGCCAGCCGCTGGGCCCACGAATCGAGCGCGGTGCGTCCGTAGCACGGGCGGGGATTCGCCCGGCCCTCATGGAACCTGAGATAGGTCCAGTCGGCCGTTCGCCATACCGGCGTCAGGGGTCCCTTGCGATCGGCCAGACAGAGCGCGGCACGACGCTCCTCGAGCAGCGCCCGCACGTCGGGGGCGAACCAGCTGTCGTGCCGGAACTCGACGGCCACCCGGTACGTTCTCGGAAACGCATCCAGCGTGGCGGCCAGCCGATCATCGTCACGCCGCATCTGGGGCGGAAGCTGGAGCAGGACCGGCCCGAGCTTGTCGCCAAGACCGCCGGTCCGGTCGACGAACCGGGCGACGGCCTCCTGCGGCTCGCGAAGCCGCCGGATGTGCGTCAGGAAGCGGCTCACCTTGACGGCCATCACGAAATCGTCGGGCGTTCGGTCCCGCCAGGCCTCGAAGACGTGCCGGTCGGGCAACCGGTAGAAGGCATTGTTCGATTCGACCGTGGTGAATCCGGCGGCATAGGCCTCCAGCCATCGCCCGAGCGGGAGTCCCCGGGGATAGAAGCGGCCCCGCCAGTCCGCGTATTGCCAGCCCGACGTGCCGATCCAGACCGTCACGCGGTCAGCGTGGGCGCTCGCAGGGCAGGCAGTCCGGGCGCGGTACCACGATCCGAATCAACCGCGTGGCAATCGTCGCGGGATCAGCGCGGCTCTGGTTGGTCAGGACCGCGATCGCCAGCTGCTGTTCTGGGAGATAGCGGACGACCGACCGGAAGCCGAGCAGCCGCCCGCTGTGGCCGTAGGTCCTGAGGCCGTCGACCTCGATCACCTGGACCCCGAGGCCATATGGCACCCGAGGCTTGGACGGGCTCGTGCGCTCGACGTCGGCCAGCATCTCCGACACGCTCGCGGGGTCGATGGCCCGGCCCTCGTACAGGGCGGCCGCCCAGCGCGCCACGTCCGTCGAGGAGGCCGCCAGCGACCCGGCACCGCCGGCCGCCGTGACGACCGAGCGGAACGGGACGATCCCGGTGCCGTCGGCGAGGTCGACCGGCGGCAGGGTCAGCTTCGAACCGGCGAACCGGTAGCCGTGGGCCACCGGCCCGGCCGGCGCCTCGCGGATCTGGTCGAACGCCGTCGCGAGCCCCAGCGGCTCGAAGAACCGCGCCCGGAACTGGTCGGCGAGTGGCCGGCCGTCGACCCGCTCCGCGAGCATCCCCAGGACCAGGTAGTTGGTGTTCGAGTAGTGCCACCCGGCACCGGGCTCGAAGTACGGCTTGCCCACGAAGCCGAGCGTCTTGTCGACCGGCCAGGCCAGGTCGCGATCGGCGAGGAGCGCTGCGTCGATCCGGGGGTGGATGAAGTAGTCGTACAGGCCGCTGGTGTGGTCGAGCAGCTGTCGGATCGTGACCGACTTCACGATCGCCAGGTTGGGCAGGTACCGGCCCGCCGGCTCGTCGAGCTGGAAGTGGCCTTCCGCGGCGAGGTCGAGGATCAGGGCGGCGAGGAACGTCTTGCTGATGCTGGCGAGGGCGAACGCGGTCTCGGGCACCACGGGATCGCCGGTCGCGACGTCGGCCTCGCCGCTCACCCCGGTCCAGGTGCTGCCATCGGGGAAGACGATGGCGACCGAGACGCCGGGGATCGCGGCCTCCTCGCGGACCGTTTCGAGGGCGGTCTGGAGGGCGAGGCTGTAGGGGCTTCCGGGGCCGGGTGCGAGTGGCGGCGTCGGCGTGGGTTGCGGGGTGGGCGTTGGCGTCGGCGTGGGCGCCGGTCTCGGCGTCGGGGTCGGGTGCGCTGACGGCGTGACGAGCGCGGTCGGGGGCGACTGGGTTGCGGAGCCGGCGTCTGCCGGAGTCCAGGGCCGCCACGCGACCAGCAACGCCCCGACCCCCAGGGTCGCGGCCATGGCGGCGATCAGCAGCCGGCGACGCATGACGCTGGGACGATACCGCGGGCGCTCGTGTGGCCCCGCCGCGCTAGGCGCGACGCCGCCCGAAGAAGCTGTTCGCGACGATCAGGCCCCCGAGCACCACCAGGGCGAGCGGCAGGATCGTGTCGAACCCGACGATCCGGCCGCGCGACAGGCCGATCACGACCTCGAAGAAGAAGGCGAAGCCGATGAACAGGCCCAGGCCGATGAACAGCAGCGACCGTCCGCTGGTGATGGCGTCGGCCTGTCGGGTGAGGAGGCCGTAGAGGAAGAGGCCGAGTCCAGCGCCGCCCGGAGCGACCAGCGCCCAGGCGTACGCCCACGTCGCCCACAGGCCGGTCGTGTTCTGCCACGCCAGGAGCAGGCCCGTCACGGTCGTGATGCCGCCCGCGATCGCCATCCCGCCACCGGCGGAGCCGCCGGTCAACAGGGCCAGCACGAACAGCCCGATGCCCGGCAGGATCACGAACAGCGGCCAGCCGGCCCGGCCAACGTCGATGTTCAGCTGGCCGGCCGCCAGGATGAGCACGCCGACCGCCACCAGCACGATGCCGAGCACGACCGTGGAGCGCCGATCATCGGCTGCGGCGGCGGGCTGCCGATCGTCGTCGACCATGTCGGGCGTCCTCCGGGCTGGCTCGGCTGTCGGTCGATAGGATGCGCCCGATGCCGGCGTGCTGTCGCGGGCGGGAATCAGAACCGCCCCGGCGGTTGAGCCGGGGCGGGTCCGTGGGAAGAGGGTCAGGTGCGGTCGTGCAGCAACCGCGTGGGTGATGAGTTCGGGGTCCCGACGATCGGATGGGGGGTAATCCGATCGTCGGGGCGGGCTGGCTCGGAGAGCCGTTAGCGGGCCATCGCGATCCGGAGGCCGAACGACCGCGGGATGCGGTTGATCCGGGGCTCCGAGCGATTCTCGCTGCGGGCGCTCGCGACGAGCCGACGCTGATGCGCCTCCCGAAGCTGCTCCTCGTGCTGCATTGCGACGACGAGCCGATCTGGCATGAACACGGTGGTGGCCTCCTTTCTCCCGGTTCGGAAGTCCGTCCGGGTTGGTGATGCCACTGTGTACCGGTTTACCTCCCGGTGAACCCGTCGCGGGTCCGGTCGCGTGCTGGACGAACGTGCGCGTCTCGGCTACGTCATCCGTCGCAGGCTCCGCGCAGCCACCCGCGGCGGGCTTCGTTGCGCCTACTACGCAGCCTGCTAGTAACGCACGGAATCCGGCCCAGGCCCGCGGATGTGCCCGCGTCCCACGCTCACCGACGGTCGCCAGGTGGGGAAACTCGGCGTCAGCCGGCGCATACCACTACGTGGCTTGCTCACCGCAACAACCTGAGCGGCAGAACGCGCCGAGGCGGGTCCGAGCGTCACGAGGTAGTCGCGGAGTTCGCGCGCGGTGATCTCGTCCCAGCGTCAGATCGATCGTCATCGGGCCAAGTCCAGGCGTGGCCAGTGGAGGGAGCCGCGACCTGGTGCCGTGGAACCCGGCCAGCCTCGAGGCACTGATCCGGAATGCGCTGTTCGCGGTCAGGCAGCAGTCCTGGCGTATGGGCCGTCGTCGCCCGTCCTGGATGGGGCTTGTGGGGCTGTGTTCACTGTCGGGCAACAGTTCCTAGCGCTCGCGCGGTCGGGGGTGTCGTTGCCGGGGCTTTGTTCGCTGGCAGTGAACAGTTTTCGGGCGATACGGCGCTCGCGGGCCGACTGGCGTGTGGTGTGTTCGCTGTCAGGTAACAGTTCCGGGCGATACCGCGGCGGCCAGGCCGCGTCGAGCCGAAGCTGTTGCCTGTGAGCCAACGTACGCGCGTCGGACCTCGCGTACGCCCGAATGTGTTAACCGACAGCGAACGAATTGTCCGATCAGGCGCGATGCGCGAGCCGGACGTAACCGGTGGACCGGGAAATGCGGAATCCGGGCGTGAGCGAGAAGCACAGCCGGCAACGTGGTCATGTGGCGGACCGGGGAGTGCCGAATCCGAGCGGGGAGCCGGCGACGCGACGATCGGCGTGCGCCAGCGGCGACCCCTGAACACTGCCGCGGACCCTCAGCTTTTCTGCGGCTCCGCCAGCTTGTGCTCCACGGCCCACAGGGCGGCCTGGGTTCGCGAGGCAAGGCCCAGCTTGCCGAGGATGTTGGAGACGTAGGTCCGGGCGGTCCGCTCGGTAATGAACAGCTCGCTGCCGATTTCCTTGTTGCTCATCCCCTGGCCCAGCAGGCGGAGGACGTCCTTCTCGCGATCCGTCAGCGGCTCGGCCAGGTTCTCGGTGGGATCCTTGCGGGTCCGCATCCGCTGGGCGAGGAGCCGGGCCACGGCCGGGTCGAGGTGGACCTCGCCGGCGAAAGCGGCTCGGATCGCCTGGGCGACCTCGTCGGCCTCGGCGTCCTTGAGGACGTAGCCGGACGCGCCGGCCTCGAGGGCGGAGGTGACCTTCTCCTCCTCGATGAACGAGGTCATCGTGACGATCTCGGTCTCGGGCAGCTCAGCCTTGATCCGGCCGATCGCGGTGATGCCGTCCATATTCGGCATCAGGAGGTCCATCAGGACGACGTCCGGCTTGAGCCGACGGGCCATGGCCACGCCCTCCGAGCCGTCGGACGCTTCACCGACCACCTCGATGTCGTCCAGCATGTCGAAGAATGCGCGAAGCCCCATCCGGACGACGGAATGGTCGTCGACGAGGAGCACGCGGATCGGGGCGGCGTCCTCCACGGGACCTCCGGTCTTGGCATCGCTGACGGTAGCTCGGACCACGCCGGCCAAGGAGGATTCTAGCAAGGGTTCCCCTTCTCTAGTTCTGGGGCCGCCGGGCAGCGGCCAGGACGGCGTCAAGGAGCTCGCGGGGACGGAAGGTCTTGCGGATGTAGCCGTCGGCTCCGGCGGCCAGCAAGTCGTGCTCGAGATCGCCGGACCAGCTCATCACGAGGACGCGGACGTGCGGTGAAAGCTGCCGTGCCTGGGCGATGAACGCGCGGCCACCGTCGATCTCCGGCAGGCGGGGATCGACGACGATAACGTCGGGGACGAGCTCGCCGACGAGGGACAGCGCCTGGGGCACGTGTCCGGCGCTGCCGACGACGATGCAGCGACGGCCGATGGCGAGCAGGCCGGCGAGGCTCTCGCGGGTTCGCTCATCGGCATCGACAACGACGACGCGGAGTGGCTGGGGCGATTCGAGCGGCGCGTCGTTCATCAGGACCAAGGGTGCGGCCCGCGTACAGCCACGCTGTACGGACCGCAGGCAGGAATGAAGCTCGGCTGAAGGACGAAGCGCGCCTACGTCATTCGGCCGTTGCGGTCGCCTCCTGCGGCGCAGCGGCTGGGCTCGTCCGGGCGCCGGCAATCGCCGCTTCCGGCACGACCACCTCGATCGTGGTGCCCCCTGCCGGCTGCGAGCGGACGTCGAACGCCGCGCCGATCTTCTCGGCCCGGACCCGCATTCCGGCAAGCCCGAGGTGGCCGTCCGGGACGGCCGTCGGGTCGAACCCCCGGCCGTCGTCGACGATCCGCATCCGGACCCCTTCGGCGTCGCGCCCCAGCTCCAGCCGGACATGCCGGGCGCCGGCGTGCTTGACGATGTTGTGGAGCGCCTCCTGGGCGATCCGGTAGAGGACCTCCTCGAGGGCGATCGGCAGCCGCTCCCGCAGCTCGGTCTTGACCACGATCGGCAGCCCGATCCGGCCCTGCAGCGCGGCGGTGTGGGTGTTGAGCGCGTGGATCAGGCCGTCCTTCTCGAGGTTGCCCGGCCGGAGCTCGAAGATCAGGGCCCGCATCTCCGCGAGCGCCTCGCGTTGCAGGTCCCGGAGGCCGGTCAGCTGCTTGCGCGCAGCGTCCATGTCGCGATCGAGGAGCATCTCCGTCGTCCGGGTCAGCAGGGTCATGCTGAACAGGGCCTGGGTCACCGAGTCGTGGAGCTCGCGGGCGAGGTGGGCCCGCTCTTCGCCGGCCGCCAGCTGGGCGGCCTGCTGCCGGAGGTCACGCTCCAGCTCGACGCGCTCGGTCATGTCGCGGGCAGAGCCGGTGATGCCGCGGTAGTGGCCGGCGTCGTCGGTGATGCCGATCGCGCTGACCTCGACGGGCACCGTCGAGCCGTCCGCCCGGACCAGGTTCTGCAGGGTCGTCTGTGGCGTCCCCGGGTCGTCGACGATCATCTGCCAGCGGGAACCTGCCAGGGTCTGGGACTCCGCCCCCACCAGGACCGAGAAGTGCTTGCCCAGCACCTCCTCCGGCCGCCGGCCCACCAGTCGCTCGAGCGTCTCGCTCATGTACGTGAAGACCCCGTCGGCATCGGTCGAGAAGATGACGTCCGGCGAGTTCTGGACGAGGAACCGGTAGCGCTCCTCCGACCGGCGCAGCTCGCGCTCGAGTCGCTCGCGCTCGCTGATGTCGCGTGCCGCGCCGTGGATGCCGGCGAATCGACCATCGCCGTCAACCATCCCGATCGCGCTGACTTCCACGGGCATTCGCCCGCCGTCCTTCATTCGCAGGTCGAAACGATGGATCTGGAGCCGTGATGGGTTGTCCGTGAAGGCCGTCCAGGCACGCTCGCCATCGGCGAACGTCGCCATGTCGATCAGCGTCGTGAAGTGCTGGCCCACCATCTCGTCCGGCCGCCAGCCGGTCAGGCGCTCGACCGTCTCGGAGTAGTAGGTGTAGCGACCCTCGGCGTCGGTCGAGAAGATGATGTCCGGCGAGTTCTCGACGAGGAAGCGGTACCGCTCCTCGGAGTCGCGCAGCTCCTGCTCGAGGCGCTCGCGATCGCTCACGTCGCGGGCCGCACCGTAGACGCCGGCGAAGACCCCATCCCGGACGAGGCCCCGGGCGCTCACCTCGAACGGGATCTGACGCCCGTCCCGGTGGACCATGATGTACCGGAAGACCATCTCCCGGCTGGGGTCCTCGGCCATCTGGGCCCAGCGCTCCCCGCGGTCGCGCCCGGGCTCACCGATGGAGATCTCGGCGAAGGGGCGGCCCACGATCTGGTCCGGCGGATAGCCGAGGGACCGCTCGATCGTCTCCGAGACGTACGTCAGCGCCCCGGCGGCATCGGTCGAGAAGACGATGTCCGGCGAGTTCTCGACCAGGAACCGGTAGCGTTCCTCGGATTCGCGCAGCTCACGGGTCAGCCGCTCCCGCTCGCTGACGTCGCGGACGGTGCCCTGGCCGCCGGCGAATCGGCCGTCCTCGGTCACGCCGATCATCGTCACCTCGCCGGCGAAGGTCGAGCCGTCGGCGCGGACGAGCGTCAGCGGGACGTGATGGACGACGTTGGGCTGCCGGGACAGCGCCTCGTATTCGGCTGCGGCGCGGGGCCAGGATGCCTGGGCGGTCAGGACGTTGAAGTGCTTGCCGAGAATCTCGTGGACCGGCCGCCCGAAGAGGGCCTCGCCGCTGTCGGCCATGAACAGGAAGTTGCCCTCGGCATCGGCCCGCCAGAGCGTGTCCGGCGTCGTCTGGACGATCTGGCGGAAGCGCGACTCGGAATCCCGGAGCTCCCGCTCCAGCCGGTCGCGTTCGGTCATGTCGCGGACGGACCCGGTCGCGCCCGCGAACCGGCCCTCGTCGTCGACGCCGCCCATCGCCGTGAACTCGGCGGGGATCGCGTGGCCGTCCTTGTGGAGCAGGAACAACCTGCCCCGGAGCTCCTGCGACGGGCCGTCCATGCCGGTTGTCCAGTCGATCTCCGCGACCTCGCGCGACTGCTCGTGGACCAGCGCCCCGAAGTGGCGGCCCAGGAGCTCGTCGGGGCGCCAGCCGGTCAGCCGCTCGCAGGTGCTCGACAAGAACGAGAACCGGGCGTCGGCATCGATCGACCAGACGAGGTCCGGCGAGTTCTGGACCAGGTGGCGGTAGGCGGACTCCGATTCACGGACTCGCTCGTACAGGCTGCTGTTGGTGATCGCGATGGCGGCGTGATCGGCCAGGCTCTTGAGGATGGCCAACTGCTCGTCGTCGAAGTCGTGGGCCTCCCGGAAGGACACGGCCAGCGTGCCGATGACCCCGCCTTCGGGGGCCCGCAGCGGCACCGAGGCCATGCCACGCAACCCCAGCCGCTCGGCGGTGACCAGGTCGTCACGCTCCAGCGGGATCCGATCGTCGGCCTGGTAGTCGTTCGTCCAGACCGGCTGGCCAGTGCCCGCCGCCAGGCCGTTGATCCCGCCCATCAGCGGGAAGCGCATCGACTTGAGCCAGGCCTCGGTCACTTCGTCGAGCCCGCCGGCGACCACGACCGGGACGAGGTGCGAGCGGTCCTCCGACATCCGGGTCAGGTGCGCGCCGTCGGAGCCCAGCAGCCGGACCGAGTCGTCGACGATCTGGCGCAGCAGCTCGTCGGGGTCGCGCAGCTCCGCGATCCGGCCGGCCATCTCGCGCAGCGAGCGCTCCGTGTCGGCCCGTTGGGCGAGGGCTGCCCGCGACCGCTGGAGCTCCGCGATGAGGCGGGCATTCTGGATCGCGATCGTGGCCTGGTCGGCGAGGGCCTGGAGCAGCTCCGCATCGTCATCGTCGTAGAAGTCGGGGACATCGTTGGCGGCGCTGATCGCCCCCAGCGGCTCGCCGTCGGCGACGAGCGGGGCGGCGAGCACGGACCGGAGACCGCTCTCGCGAACGAACTGGTCGGAATTGGGCGTGTGGACGAAGGAGTCGTCGGTCAGGTAGTCGCCGATCCGGACGAGCCGCCGCTCGGTGATCGCCTTGCCGGATGACGCCCTCGTTGAGAGCCGACACGCGATCGAGCGATTGCCAGATCTGGATCTCGCGACGGGCCGAGGTGTAGGCCCACACCTGCTGCCCGTCCTCGACGAGGTCGATCCGGACGTCCGACGAGCGGAGCAGGCGCCGCGCCTCGTCGACCGTCTGCTGGAGGATCGCGTCGGCGTCGCGGATCGCGGAGATGTTGGCGGCGATCTGGCGGAGCGACTTCTCGGCGTCGGCGCGGCGGCGGATCTCGTCGCGCGACTGGTCGAGGGCCTCGATGAGGCGGGCGTTCTGGATCGCGATCGCGGCCTGGTCGGCGAGGCCGCCGAGGATCGCCGAATCGAGGTCGTCGAACGCGTTCGGCCGGGTGGCGTAGACCTCGATCGCGCCGACGGCACCGGTCTCGCCGAGGATCGGCGCGATGATCACCGACCGGATGCCCATCTCCGCCGCGAGGGCGTCGCTGGCCTCGACATGGTCGTACTCGTGGTCAAGGTAGTCGCCGGTCCGGATCACCCGGCGCTCGACCACGGCGCGCCCGGCAAGCCCCTTGCCGAGGGCCATGTCATGGCTGCCGTGGCGGTCGCGGTGCTCGGTGGTCACGAGGCCGGCGAAGTACTCCCAGCGGAGCAGGCCGGCCTCCTCGTCGAGCAGGTCGATGACGCCGCCGTCGCCGCGCAGCAGCCGGGCGGCCTCGTTGACCGTCTGCTGGAGGACTTCCCGGGAGTCGCGGATCGCCGACACCTTGGCCGAGATTTCGCGCAGCGAGTGCTCCGCGTCCGCCCGGCGCTGGACCTCCTCGCGGGCCCGCTCCAGCTGGTCGATCAGCTGGGCGTTGGTGATGGTGACCGCCGCCTGGTCGGCGAGGGCCTTGAGGAGCGCCGCGTCCGCGTCGGCAAAGGCGTCGACCTCCGGGGCGTAGACCGTGATGGCGCCGGTAGCCTGGTCGCCGACCATGACCGGCGCGGAGATCACCGACCGGATGCCGGCCGAGCGGACGAACTCGTCCCGTTCCGGGGTGTGGTCAAACCGGGCGTCCGCCAGGTAGTCACCGCTCCACTCGACCCGGCCGGTGGCGATCGCCAGGCCGGACACGCCGGCCCGGGGCTCGAGGGTCACGGCGTCGAGGATCTGGAAGCTCGACGCCCGGGTCTCCTCGCCCTGCGCCCAGGCCGGGTCCAACCCCGCCACGCCGACGAGGTTGATCATCGCTCCGCTGGCCCGGAGCAGGCGCGTCGCGGCGTCGATGACCTGCTGCAGGATCTCGTCGGGATCCCGGATCGCGGTGATCCGGGCGGCGATCTCGCGGAGCGTCCGTTCGGCGTCGGCTCGCTGGGCGAGAGCCTCGCGGGACGAGTTCAACTCCTCGATGAGGCGGGCGTTCTGGATCGCGATGGCAGCCTCCGTGGCGAGCGCGCCGAGGAACGAGCCGTCGTCGTCGGTCCAGGCATTGGCCCGGGTGGTGTAGACCGTCAGCGCCCCGAACGGCCCCCGGTCGCCGGGCAGCGGCGCCGCCATCACCGACTTGATGCCCTCCGACGCGATGTAGCCGTCGGGGCCGGGTCGATGGATGAACCGGTCGTCGTCGAGGTAGTCGCCGGTGACGAAGACCTGGTTCTCGGTGACCGCCTTGCCCGACACGCCCTGGTCGAGCTGCTCGTCGGGGTCCTCCGGCCAGATGTCGTCGCTGGGCCGCGGACCGCCCGACTGGTAGGCCCACCGGAGGAGCTTGACCGCGGGGTCGATCAGGTCGATCCGGGCGCCATCGGCGCCGAGCAGGCGAGCCGCCTGGTCGACCGCCTGCTGGATGACGTCGGCGGGGTCGTGGATCGCGGAGATCCGGGTGGCGATCTCGCGCAGGGTCCGTTCGGCCTCCGCCCGGCGCTCGAGCTCGGCCTGCGAACGGGCCAGCTCGTCGATCAGGATCGCGTTGGCCATCGCCGCCGCGGCGTGATCGGCGAGCGACTTGACGAGGGCCACGGCCTGCTCGCCGAAGGCGTTCGGGCGGTTGGAGAACGTCCCGATCGCGCCGAAGGTGCGATCGCCGGCGACGAGCGGTGCCACGACCATCGATCGCAACCCGACCTCCTCGACGAACCGATCGGCCGAGGGCGAGTGCCGGAACGAGGAGTCGTTGGGATAGTCGTGGGTCAGGGTCACCCGCCGCTCGGCGGCGGCGATGCCGAACATCCCGGCCCCGAGCGGCAACTGCAGCCGCCGGACCCAGCGCCGGTCCCGCAGCTGGGCGATGCCCGCGTCGTGGGCGAAGCGCAGGATGCCGGTCTCCGGGTCGAGGAGATAAATCATCGCCCCGTCGGCGTCGAGCAGCCGGGCCGCCTCCTCGACGGCGCGCTGGAGCAGCTCCGCGGCGGGTCCCGCGTCCCTCGCCGCGTCCACGTGGATCGGCTCGTGCCCGTTCGCGGAACCGGCCCCCTTGGGGGCATCCGCGGCCGTGGCCTCGTCTGCCGCTCGACTCGCGGCCTCGAGGCGCGCGTCGCCGTCGGCCTCGGCCCGAACCTTGGTTCGGCTGGTCTCGCGTGTACGCGCGCTCGCGGTCCGCTTGGGAGTCGCCATCGACGCGGAAGGATACGCCCGGTCTGCGAGCGGCGGGGATGCACATTCCGCCGCAGTCGGTACGTCATCCGTCGCGGGCGCGGGCTGTCGTCCGACGGCGCCGCATGGGGGCGATCGTGGTCGGCCAACAGGCGCCGAATGCCGACCGCGTGGCCGGGGACCGCAGCCGAGCATGGTCATCGACCCCGCCGGCACTCCCCAGGCCGGACGAACGGACAGAACCCACACGATCCAGGAGGTCCCACGCATGACCACGGGCCACGTCGCTCGCCCCTTCTCCGCCGTCGACGCCGCGCTCCGTCTCGCCATCGTCGGCCTGACGCTGGGCACCGCCTACATCCATTCGACCCTCGGCGGGCTGCTGTTCACCCTGAACGCCTTCGGCTACGTCGTCGCCGCCGCGGCGATGCTCGCGCCCCTCGCCATCGCCAGCCGCCATCGCTGGTTCATCCGCCTCGGCCTGATGGGCTACGCGGCAACGACCATCGTCGGCTGGGCGATCACCGGCCCCTACTACTCGACGGCCTACGTCGCCAAGGCGATCGAAGTCGCCCTGATCGTCGTCCTCGCCATCGACTTCGTCCGCTTCGACGGCAACCCGGTCGCCAAGGTCCGCGCCGAGATCCTGTCCGGGATCTCGTTCCTCCGCGGCCGCGGCAGCGAGCCGGCCGGCGCCTGACCCATCCCACGCGAACGTCACTGACAGGAGTCATCCCCAGATGAAGCGCCTCGTCCCCGTCCTCGGCCTGGCGGCCCTGGCCCTGATCCTCGTCGCCTGTTCCGGCGCTGGCGGCAACGGCGGCCCCGAGAAGTCCGCCTCGCCCGACGCCCTGCAGATCTCCGCCAAGGACCTCAAGTTCTCGACCGCCACGCTGACCGCCCCGGCGGGCAAGGCCTTCCAGATCGTCTTCGACAACCAGGAGTCGGCGCCCCACAACGTGGCGATCTACAAGGACGCTTCGGCGGCCGAGAAGGTCCTCGTCGAGGATCCGTTCAGTGGCCCCAAGAAGGTGGTCTACGACGTCCCCGCCCTGACCGCCGGCTCGTACTTCTTCCGCTGCGACCTCCACCCCGACATGAAGGGCACGATCGAGGTCGCCTAGGCGCCTCGAAGCGAGCCCCTGCGACCCCGGACCGCATCACCGGTCCGGGGTCGTTCCGTGTCAGCCATCGCAGGGTCAGGACTCAGCCCCCGCCCACCGAGGAGATCGTCCCTTCGAATGAGCCGCTGGTCACGCCTTGGGCAACGAAGAAGGTTCGCCGGAGGACGAAACTTCCGGTTGCACCGGCAAACCGGCCCGTTCCGCCAGTGATGGTCGCCGAGTCAACCGTCGACAGGACGCCCGGCGCCAGCAGCGTTGCCGTGCCGGTGCTCTCGGCCGTCACCGTGTCGCCGTTCGCCGCGGTGAGGACGATCATTCCGGGCCCAACCCCGGTGCGGGTCGCCTGGTTGACGACGGCGGTGAATTCGAGCGTGTAGCGACCCAGGAGTGTCGCGTTGCCGGTGCCCTCGACCAGGACCGAAACGATCGGCGGGGCGACCGGCGTGATCGTGACGACAGCGTCCAGGCTGCCGTTGAACGGCACCTCCTCGGCAGCGGCCGCAGGGCCGGCCAGGCTGACCAAGAGGGCAATGGCGATGAGTGAGGTACGCATCGGTTTCTCCTTTACTAGACGACGTCCGAACTCTCCCTGCCCGGCGCCCACAGGCGCGTCAGGGAAATCCCGAAAACTTGGGAAGGTGGATCGTCATATCTCGGGTTTCCCCGGACGCGGCAGGCGCGGGGCACCCATACCGTGGCGGGCATGGAGCAGCACGGCCTCAAGAGCTACCTGGTGGAGGCGTATGTGCCGAACCTTGATCAGCGGTTCGCGCTCGCGATCACAGCCGCGCTCGATGGCGCTGCGGACCGGTTGTGCGAGCTCGGCATCAGGGTCGAGTGGAAGGTCACGTTCGCGACCTATGCTGAGGAAACCTACTTTGCCGTCGTCGCCGCACCGTCCGAAGCCCTCGCGCGCCGCTTGGTCGACGTGGCTGGTCTCCGGGTAGATCACCTGGTCGAGGTTGCGTATGTCGGGCGAGCGGGACGACCGACCACCTCGGTGATCTGACCTCGCCGACGCGCGCTGGCCGAGATCACACGCCTCAAGCCGGGGCATGCCAACGGCAGTTGTACTGTTGCCGCATGCCATCCCCCACGATGGAACACGAGCTCATCGGCCGGGAGTCGGAGCTTGCCGTCGTCGAGGACTGGGTGCGACGGCTCGATGGTCAGCCCGCCGCACTGGCCGTGACCGGCGAGGCCGGAATCGGGAAGACCACCATCTGGAACCGTGCCATCACGCTCGCGGCGGAGGCCGGCAGCCGCATCCTGGTGAGCAGGCCGGTCGAGGCGGAGATCCCATTCGGCTACAGCGGCCTCGGCGACCTCCTGCTGGACGATGCCGGGGCCGTGCTCGGCCAGCTCGCGCCGCCGATGGCCCGGAGCCTTTCCGACGCGCTGCTCCTGACCGACCCGACGGGCTCGACCGATCCGCTGGCCGTCGCCCGCGGAACGGTGGCCGCACTTCGCGTCCTCGCCGTCGACCGAACGGTGGTCATTGCGATCGACGACGTGCAGTGGCTGGATCCGTCCTCGGCCCGCTCGTTGACGTTTGCCCTGCGCCGCCTCGGGAACGTGCCGATTGCGCTGGTCGTCTCCCAGCGCGCTCGCGAGGCCGATCCGTTGGGTATCAGGGCCGCACTCGGCGATCGAGTCACGGAGATGCCGCTCGGTCCAGTGAGCCTGGGGGCGATGGGTCGGATCCTTCGCGAGCGGGTCGACGAGGGCATGCCGCGTCGCGAAGTCGTGCGGGTCCACGAACTCGCAGGAGGCAACCCGTTCTTTGCCCTGGAGCTCGCCCGGGCGGGACATCAGGGTGGCCTCCCAACCAGCGTCCGCAACCTCCTTGGCAACAGGCTGGCGGCTGTAGCCGAGGAAGCAAGGCCTGCGATCGAGCTTGCCGCCGTGCTCGGTCCGGCTCCTGTCAGTGCCTTCTCGGACGGGAATGCCCTCGATCACGCGATCGGGGCGGGGGTGCTGGAGCCCCATAACGAGATCGTGCGCTTCTCGCACCCGCTCATCGCCGCAGCCGCCTACGAGAGCATCGGCCCGGGACGCAGACGCGAACTACATCGGCACTGTGCCGGATTGGCGTCGTCGATCGAATCGCAGGCTCGCCACTTCGCCCTGGCCACCGACGGTCCAGATCCGGAGATCGCTGCGCTGCTCGACCTTGCCGGGGGTGCCGCCGCGTCGCGCGGGGCCCCGGAGGCGGCAGCCGAGCTGGCGGCACATGCGCGCCGCCTGACGCCTTCGGCCGACGTGGATGCCTACGCGCGTCGAACCATGGACGCGGCCGAGTTCGCGCTGCTGGGTGCGGACGAGGACGCCGTGTTCCGGCTGACCGGTGAAGTCCTCGCGACCGGCGTGCAGGGCGTCCTCCGCGCTCGCGCGCTGCTCCGGCGCGCCCTGGTGGAACGTGATCCAGGGGAAGCGATCAGCCTGCTCGAGGCGGCGGTGAACGAGGAACACGACGACACCGGCCTGAGAGCGCGAACCCTTGCCGCCCTCGCGTGGGACCGCGGCGTGGGGCCCGGTGCGGTGGAAGCGGCTGCCAAGGCGATGCGCATGGCCGAGCAAGCAGACGAGGCCACCCTGGCCTACACCTTGACCTGCGCGGGCTGGGTCATGGCGCTCGCCGGCGATCCCCGCGCCGATGCGCTCCTGGAGCGCGCGGTCGAGATCCGCCGCCGAACTGCGGCCTCCGCCAGGCTGGGGTTTGCCACGCTTGCCCAATATCGCGTGTGGCGCGGGCAGTGGGTGGAGGCCGAGGCGCTCCTGGCAGAGGAGCGACTGCACACCCCAGAGGGCGACGACTATGTTCAGTTGCGGGTCGACCTGATCGCAGCCGAGAACGAGGTACGTCGCGGCCGCTGGGACGAGGCAGCCCGGCTCCTCGATGCCATCGCGACCGAGGGCGACGGGTACGTCCGGATCCTCGGCCTGACCTGGCGAGCCCTGCTGGGCGCGCTGCGTGGCGACCCGGCGGCCCCCGCGGACATATCCGCGATCGAATCCTCGTCGATGGGAAGGGAGGGGGTCATGGCCGCATGCACGTCCTATGCCACGGCGGTGATCGACCGAGTGGCACGCGACGAGACGTCAATGGCCGGGCTGACGGAATTCCCGTCGCTGGGCGAGCGAGCCGGCGAGTTGTCGGGTGCGGCGTGGTGGGCAATCCCATACGCCGTTGAAAGCCTCGTCTCCGGGGGTCAGCAGATGCAGGCGGCCGGTTTGACGGAGCGGCTGAAAGAGCGGGAAACCCAGCTCGATCCCTGGGGGGGCGCTGCCGTCGCGTTGTGCGAAGGTCTCCTCGCCCTCGGGTCGGGCGACGCGGCTGCCGCCCTGCGTCGGATCGATTCTGCGCGCCAGGGCTTCGAGCGGATCGGGGCGTCCTGGGAACTCGGCCGATGCTCGCTGGCAAGCGGGCGAGCGCTGCGCCGCCTCGGTCGCCGCCGGGAGGCGTCCGTCGCGCTCGAAGCCGCGATCACCACCTTTCGCGCGCTCTCGGCTCGGCCGTCGGAGCAGGAGGCCGCGGACGAGCTCCGCCGGGCGCGGCCACGACCCCGCCATGACGATGCGCTGACGGAGGCGGAGCTGCGAGTGGCCGCGTTGGTGGCCTCGGGGAGATCGAACAAGGACGTCGCCGCCGAGCTCTTCACGACGGTGGCGACCGTCGAGGCGCACTTGACGCGGGTCTACTCGAAGCTGGGGATTCGGTCCCGCTCCGAGCTCGCTCACCGCGCGACGGAGCTGATCCCCACGGTGTCACGGTAAGGGCACCGCCCACGCGGAACTCGGCCTTCGATCCTGCCCGCCCCATCGATGCGGAGCAGCGTTCGAGGCCGTCCTCAAAGGCCTGCCGTCTGAGCCCATGTCGGCGAGACTGTGCGAATGCTTGAGATCCACGACCTCTCGAAGCGATACGGCCCCGTCGTTGCGCTCGACGGTGCCACGTTCACCGCCCAGCCAGGCCGCCTGTTGGGCTTCCTGGGACCGAATGGCGCCGGCAAGACGACCGCGATGCGCTGCATCTTCGGCCTGGCCCGGCCTGATTCCGGCGAGGTGCGGTGGAAGGCGGCGCCGATCGACCGGGGGGCCCGCCTGCGATTCGGCTACATGCCGGAGCAGCGCGGCCTGTACCCGCGGATGCGCGTCGCCGAGCAGCTGGCCTACTTCGCCGAGCACCACGGCATGTCCGGCCGCGCAGCCCGCGAGGCCACCGGCCGGTGGCTCGACCGTCTGGGCCTGTCCGATCGTGCGAGCTCCAAGCTGGAGGACCTCTCGCACGGCAACCAGCAGCGCGTCCAGCTTGGCGCAGCCCTGGTGCATGACCCGGAGCTGCTGGTGCTCGACGAACCCTTCTCCGGCCTGGATCCGATCGGCATTGCGACGATGTCGGAGATCCTCCACGAGCGAGCCGCGGCCGGGGTGGCGGTCGTGTTCTCGAGCCACCAGCTCGACCTGGTCGAGGACATCTGCGAGGACGTCGTGATCATCGCCAAGGGCCGGATCGTGGCCTCGGGGCGGATCGATGACCTGCGGGCGGCGTCGCAGCGGCGCCACCTCGATGTCGAGGTGGCCGGAGCCGGTCGGAGCTGGCTGGATGGCCGCGACGGCATCGAGGTGGTCGACCAGCGGGGCGATCTCGTCCGGCTCTCGGTGCCGGCCGATATCGACCTCGACGGGATCCTCGCGGCGGCAACGGCCGCCGGGCCCGTGCGCCGCTTCTCGTTCCAGCCCCCTGCCCTCTCCGAACTGTTCATGGAGGCGGTCCAGCAATGACTCGTGGACGTGCCATCTGGCTGGTCGCCCGGCGCGAACTGGTCGAACGAGGCCGAAGCCGGGCCTTCCTGATCTCGATGGTCCTGGCCGTCGCGTTCATCCTCGTCGGCGTCTTCCTGCCGACGATCCTGGGCGGCGGTGGCCCTGGCGCCAGCCGCCTGGGTGTCGTGGGAACGCCGCCGGCCGCCTTTGCCGCGTCGCTGAGCGCGTACTCGGCGGAGGTCGGGATCCAGATCACGACCGAGACCGTCTCCGACGCGGCGACGGCCGAGGCCCGCCTGCAGGACTCGACGCTCGATGCGGCGCTCGACTTCCCGCCGGATGGGGCTCCGACCATCGTCGTCAAGGAGCGCGGCCAGAGTCCACTGACCCAGGTCGTTCAGGCGGCCGTGGCCGCCTCCCGGACGGCCGACCTGCTGCTCGACGTCGGGATCGATCCCGCGGAGCTCCAGGCCGCCGGCACACCGCCCCCGGTACGCGAGCTCGAGCCGTCCGATCCCAGCGAGGAGACGGCATTCCTGTTCGCCAACGTCGGCGTGATCCTGCTGTTCATCTCGATCTTCAGCTTTGGCACATGGGTCCTGACCGGCGTCGTCGAGGAGAAGCAGAGCCGGGTCGTGGAGGTAGTCCTGTCGACCGTCCCGGCGCGCGACCTGCTGGTCGGCAAGGTGGCCGGGATCGGGATCCTCGGGCTGGTCCAGCTGGTGGCGATGGTCGGTGCCGGCCTGGCGGCCGGGACGCTCACCAATCGGTTCACCCTGCCCGAAACGACCCCATCCGCGATCATCCAGCTGTTCCTGTGGTTCATCCTTGGCTACGCGTTCTACGCGACCGCGCTGGGTGTCCTGGGGGCGCTGGCCTCGCGGATGGAGGAGGCCTCCAACGCGTCGGCGCCGGTCAGCATCCTGGCCTCGCTGGCCTACGTCTTCTCGCTCATCGTCGCGACCAGCGATCCCGACGGCGTGCCGGCGAGGATCGCGACGTTCATCCCGCCCGTCTCGCCGATGGTCGTCCCGCTGCGCGCCGCCCTCGGGGCGATCGAGCCGTGGGAGGTGCTCGTCGCCATCGCGCTGACGCTGGTCACGATCTGGGTGCTCTTCGTTTTCGGTGGCCGGGTGTATTCGGGCGCCATCCTGGCAACCGGTGGCCGGATCAAGCTGCGCGATGCGTGGCGGGCCTCGAGCCGGTGACCCGGCAGGGCTAGCGGTTCAGCGGCTCGAACAATCCCGGCGTACCGCCGGAGTGCCAGAAGAGGACGCGACCACGCAACTCGCCCGTGCGCACCTGGCGCACGACCGCGGCCAACGGCTTGGCGGTGTAGATCGGGTCGACGAGGATGCCCTCGGTCCGGGCCAGTAGCGTGGTGGCGTCGTCGCCAGCCGGGCTCGGAACGGCATAGCCGGCGCCCAGCTCCGACTCGTCGAATTCGATCTCCGACGGGTCGACGGGATGCCCGAGCAGCCGGCCGAGGTCGGCGAGCATCGACTCGATCGCCGGCCTGACCCGCGACCCCGGGTGGGCCGGGGCGACGCCGAGGATTCTCGCCGCCGAACCCTCAAGGCGGTGACCGGCCAGCAGGCCGGCCTGCGTGCCGCCCGTGGCCGACGGCACGACGACGACGTCGAAGTCGACGCCGGTCGCCCGTGCCTGGCCGACGGCTTCGATCGCGGCGACCACCTGGCCCGCCGCTCCGACAGCCCCTCCCCCACCGCCGGGTATCACGTACGGGCGCGCACCACCGGTTCGCAGCTCCTGGGCCACTCGCTGGACGAGCGCGTCCCGTTCATCCCGGTCCTCCGTCGTCGTCACGTGGACGGTCGCGCCGAGCAGCTCGTCGAGTCGCTGGTTGGGACCCGGAGCCGCGACCGGCGGGCCCGTCAGCACCAGGTGGACGGCCAGGCCCGCCTTGGCCCCCGCGGCCGCGGTCAGGCGAGCGTGGTTCGACCACCGCCGACCGGAGGTGACGAGGGTGTCGGCGCCCTCGGCCAGGGCCGCCCCCACGAGGAACTCGAGGTTGCGCAGCTTGTTGCCACCGAAGGCGAGCGGCAGCAGGTCCTCGCGCTTGATCCAGACGTCCGCATCGCCGCCGACCGCGGCCGAGAACCGTGGCAACGGCTCCATCGGTGACGGACCGCCGCACAGCGGAAATCGCGGCAGGGATTCGATCCATGGAGGCAGCATCGGCTGATCGTACCCGGGTGCTACGCTCGCGGCGGAGGTCCCGGATGCCATCCCCAACCGAGCTGGTCGATCCGCGAGCTGCGCTGAGCCGCCGACGGTTCCTCCTGTGGTCGGCCGCCGCGACGGCGATCGCCGCCTGCGAGGCGACGGATCTCTCGCCGCGCCCGACGGCATCGGCGACCGGGGTCCTCGCTCCGACCGCTACCCCGACGGTCGTGCCTGCGTCACCGAGCCCGGTCTCCACGCCCAGCCCCACGCCGGCACCATCAGCGGCGCCCGTCCGACGGACCGTGTACCGCGACGGAGCCATCGCCGACGGGCGATCGGACCGGCTGCAGCGTGGGATGAGCCTGTACGTCGAGGACGGCATGATCCGCTGGATCCGGCCGTCTGACGACGAAGGCGACACGGGCCCCAGCGGTGGCCTGGAGGTGGTAGACGCCAGCGGTGCGACCTTCGTCCCGGGGATGGTGGATTGCCACAGCCACGTCACCCTGCCGGGTGGCGCCCACTGGATCGATCGGATCAGCGACGACCCCGCCACCCTGCTCGACGTCGCGGAGCGCAACGGCCGGCTGCTGAGCGGGGCCGGGATCCGGTGGGCCCGGGACGTCGGCGCGCCCGCGGCCGACGACCCCGACACTGGCGACCGGCGGGCGTTGAGCCTCACGGTCCGTGACCGCTGGCAGGACCGTCCCGAATTCCCGCACCTCCGGGTCGCCGGCACGTGGCTGACCAGGACCAACTCCCTGCCCGACGCGGCTCAGGCGATCGAGGTGGGCGGGGCGGACGAGCTGGTGGCGCAGGCCATCGGCCAGCTCGATGCCGGTGCCGACCTCGTCAAGCTGTACCTCGATGGGCCGGGTGCCGCATCGCCGTGGACCGCCTCGGAGGTCCAGCGAGTCGTCGACGCGGCCCACGGTCGAGACGCCCGGGTCACGGCCCACGCCACGGACCTGGCCGGCGCCCGGGCAGGCGTGCGGGGCGGCGTCGACGCCATCGAGCACGGCTTCGTCCTGGACGCGGACCTCTGCGCCGAGATGGCAGAGCGCGGGACGTTCCTCGTCTCGACGCTGGCCGTGAACCGGTCATGGTTGACGTTCGCCCGAACCACGACCCTGTCGCTCTTCACCGACGCCGACAATCGGCGCGCATGGCAGGCCCGGCTCGAGGCGGGCGAAGTCAGCGTCGCCACGGCGAGGGGAGCCGGCGTCAAGATCTGTGCCGGAACCGATTTCGGGGGCGGGTCGCTTCGGGCGAACCAGCTGGCGTGGGAGGTGGAGTCGTTGGTTCGGGCGGGCCTGGAACCCTGGGAAGCGCTCGCGGCGGCCACCTGGCGGGGTGGCGAGCTCCTCGGCGAGGACAGCGCCGGCGTCATCCGCGAGGGCGGCCCCGCCGACTTCTTCCTGGTCCATGGCGACCCGCTGAGCGAGCCGGCCGCGCTGTGGCGGGTCTGGCGCGTCGGATGGCTCGCCTGATGGCCCGCCGCATCAGCCCGTCGCAGTTCCACACGAGCACCGGCCAGAACGCGGCCATGGAGCGGTCGATCGCGGTGTCGCGGCCGGTGGCCGGCTCGGTGGCGTTGTACTCGTCGATCGTGACGACGGCGCCCGGTGGCAAGACACGGATCCACCACCATGGCGACTGCGAGACGTCGATCTACATCGTATCGGGGGTGGCCCGCTACACCTGGGGTGCGACCGGTCTCGAGCACGCGATGGATGCCTCGGCCGGCGATTTCGTGTACATCCCTGCGGGCGAGATCCACGTCGAGGAGAACGCGTCGGCGACCGAGCCGCTGGTCGTGGTCCTCAGCCGGAACTGCCCGGATTCGCACGTCGTGTACATGGACGGCGGGCCCGACGGGAGCGACGACGTCCCGGCCCCGTGCTGAGCCACTGGAACCGGCGAACGCTCGACGACCTGCTCGCGGCCAATGGCCTGTCCGGGCTGCCCGAGGAGGCGTTCCCGAATGACGGCTGGTCGGGCGCCCGGCTGACCCGGATCCGCCGCGACTCCGAGTCGTTCGTCGTGAAGCGGACGTCGTGGGCGGCCGACTGGATCTGCCGGGCGACGCGCGATCGAGCGGTCCGCGAGGCGTTCGTCGCGTCCGGCCAGGTGTCGCTCCCCGACGAAGTGGTTGGACCGTACCTCGGCGCGGCGGCCGACGGGACCGAGGCGGCGATCCTGATGCCCGACTTGACGGGGACGCTCATCGCCTGGGACTCGGCCGCAGAGGCGCCGATCGACATCGCGACGCTCGACCAGGTGATCGGCGCGATGGCCGGCCTCCATGCGCGGCCGTGGGTGACGACGCTCGACGCCGCCGGCGACTGGCCATGGTGCCCGCTCCGCGAGCGGATCGAGTTGCTGACCCGCGACTCAGCTGAGCGCTATCGGGCGGAAGGGCTCGCCGTCGGCCAGCGCTTCCTCGACGGCTGGGATGCCTTCGACCGACTGGCTGCTCCGGCTGCGGTCGACCTCATCGACCGGCTCACGGCCGACAGCGGACCTCTCCTCGCAGCCCTCGCTGCGCTGCCGTCGGTCGACCTCCACGGCGACCTCAAGCTTGCCAATGTCGGCCCGTTGCCCGACGGCCGGGTCGCGATGATCGACTGGCAGATGGCGATCAGGGCACCGGTCGCCGTCGAGCTGGGCTGGTTCCTCGTCTCGAACGTCGCTTCGCTATCGGAGCCACCCGATGCCGTCCTCGAGCGCTACCGCCACGCGGCCCATGCCCGAGGCGTCGAGCTCGGCGACTGGGATGCGCAGGTCGACCTGGCGTGGATCGTCGGCCTCCTGCTCCGCGGCTGGCGGAAGGGCCTCGACGCCGAGAGCGGCACACCAACAGGTTGGGGCATGAGCGGCGCGGATGACCTCGCCACGTGGTGCGACGGCGCTGTCACAGCAGCCGAAGGGCGCATCTGATTCAGCTTGGGGCGGCGATATCGCGGCGGGGGAAGATGACGAGCGCCCAGGCGATTGCCGCGGCCATGACCGCGGCCAGCAGCCCGAACGCCAGCGGGTCGCCCGCTCGGTCGAACACCTCCTGCGTCTGGAGGTAGTGGAACAGCGAGTACGGCTGGAGGAACTCGGCGTCCGGCCAGAGCGAACCGAGGATCTCGAAGAAGTACGAGATCAACAGAAACGCGAGGGTGATCCCGAGCGCCGGGGCCAGCCGGTCGAACGACACCGAAGCGGCCAGGGCGATCGTCGCGAACGACCCGAACAGCAGCAGGCCGTTGAGCCAGACCAGCGGGACCATCGCGAGATCGAGCTCGTCGAGCACTCCGAACGCGCTCGACGCAAGCACCGACCCGAACAGGAAGGCCGCCAGGACGAAGCCCACGAAGCCGAGCGCGCAGACGAGGATCGTGACGTACGCCCGGCGCCGCGAGATCGGCCGCGAGAGCAGGATTTCCAGGGTTCCGCGCTGCCGCTCGCCGGCGAACGCGGAGGTCGCGAAGCCGACGGCAAAGACACCGGTGAGGACGAGGGCAATCGGGTGGATGAAGCCAAGGGCAATGGAGCCCGGCAGGGTGAACACGCTGCCGCCGCCGAATTCGGCCATCGCCTCCGGGATGATCCCGCTGTCTAAGAGCTCGCGGAAGGTCGCCCCGAACTGCGAGTAGACGATCGGCAGGACGAAGCCCCAGCCAAGCATCCCGAGGGCCACGATCAGCAACCGGAGGCGCATGTTCCGGAGGGTCTGGCGGAGCAGCGCGCCGTTCACGACGCCGCCTCGACGGGCGCCGGCACCGGGACATCCTCGTCCGCGTAGTACTCGAGAAACGCCTCCTCGAGATGGGCCGGCTCGATCGTCAGATCCGTCACCGCAGCACCGGCGATGGCCCGTAGGAACGGGCCCACGTCACCTTCCAGGTGGAGGGTCACGAGCCCATCGGAGGCTGCCACACCGCTGACCCCGGGCACCCGCGACAGGTCCGGCGCGGGTCCCTCGATGCGCATCTCGACGTTGCGCTTGCGTCGGGCCAGCAGGCCGGCGACGTCCTCGAGGGCGACGAGGCGGCCGCGACGGATGATCGCCACCCGGTCGCAGACCCGTTCGACCTCCGATAGCACGTGGGACGAGAAGAAGATCGTCCGCCCGGCCGCCCGCAGGCCGTCGAGGACGTCATAGAACGAGCGCTGCATCAGAGGATCCAGGCCTTCGGTGGGCTCGTCGAGGATCGCCAGCTCCGGATCGTGTTGGAGTGCCTGGACGAGACCGATCTTCTGGCGCATGCCGCGCGAGTAGTCGCGGACGCCGCGCTTGAGCGTCTGCGGCGACAGCTCCAGCCGGTCGAGCAGCTCCGCCCGCCGCACCGGTGGCCGGCCCGAGAGGGCGGCCATGTAGTCGAGCTGGTCCTCGCCGGAGAGGTGGTCATACAGCGCGACGCCACCCGGCAGGTAGCCGACCCGGCGCCGGATCTCGACCGACGACTGGGTGACATCCAGCCCGAAGACGCTCGCCCGGCCGGCTGTCGGGTGGAGGAAGCCCAAGAGCAGCCGGATCATCGTGCTCTTGCCTGCGCCGTTCGGGCCGAGGAAGCCGAAGATCTCGCCTTCGTGGACGTCGATCGTCACGTCTTCGAGCGCATGCACCGCGGCCCCCCGATGGCCGTAATGTTTGGTCAGACCGTCGGTCTCGATGGCACCCATCACGCGGAGCCTACCGCCGCGGCGACCCCGCCGTCGGCGCGCGTCAGCAGGAGGTCACCCGATGCCCAAGCACGTGCCGCAGCTCGCCGACGAGCCGCCCTCGAGCCTGCCGTTCTCGAAGGTCATCGAGGCCAACGGCTTCGTGTTCCTCGCCGGGCAGGTGGGTGACGCGCCCGGAAGCAGCGGCCCGGTCCCCGGTGGGATCGAGGCCGAGACGAGACAGATGCTCGACAACGTCGGGCGGCTGCTTCGGGCCGTCGGCCTCGACTACGCCGACGTCGTCAAGGCGACCGTCTACCTGCGCGACTTCGACGAGTTCGGCGCGATGAACGCGATCTACCGCGAGTACTTCTCCACCGAGCCGCCGGTCAGGGCAACCGTGGGCGTGACCCGCCTGGCAGCCGACTACCGGATCGAGATCGACGTGATCGCGGCCCGCTGAGGGCGAGTCCGGTCAGGGCGTCACGACGAACGCGTCGATTGCCACCGTCGGCCGGTTCGCCGTACCGACCACCTCGATCCTGATCGTGTGCTTGCCAGGGGCGGCCCAGCTGACCGAGAGGATCAGGTTGCGGGCCTGGTAACCGCTCGCATACAAATCCTGTGTCCGGCGGTAGACCCCGTCGACGTACACCTTGGCCTTGCCGCGGGTCGGGCCCTTCGGGCCGTACCAGGCGACAGAGCGGCCGCTGAAGGTGAAGGTCGCGGTTGCCCCGGCATCGTTGATCCAGAGGGCGCGCTTCGCCAGGTACTGATCGTGATCGGCGTTGCGCCAGCTCCCGGTGTAGGCGATCGCGGAGTGGGTCTCCTGAAAGTACACCTTGGTCGTCGTGGTCGTCGTTCGGGTGGTCGTCGAACCATAGATTGCCATGATCTTGTCGACATATGACCGGGCGTAGCTGGACCACTGCGAGCGATAGGGATCAGCGGACCCCGTCAGCCACCACTCGGCCACCACCGGCCACGATCCCAGCCACCAGTACAGGTCGTGGAGCTTGGACCGGGCGACGAACTCCTGGTTCGTGGGGGTCTGGGCCGCATAGGCGTTACCCAGGTACCTGTCCGCCCATGCCCGCCAGCTGGACGGGATGATCTGGTACTTCCCATACGCCCCGGATGTGGGGTTGTACGCCGTGTAGGAGCCGCCCGACTCGACCTGCCCGAGGGCGTACATGAAGCGGTTCAATCCCGGCGGGTCGTGGGCCAGCGTCGTGGCAGGCAGCATGCCGAACAGCAGGGCGCCGCCGATGAGGACGGCCATGGCCGACTTGCGGCCGCTGAGGGCGTCTCGCAATGGAGCTCCTTCCTCCCTGAACGACGCACGCGAGCACGCCGAACGATGGTCGCGTCGTGACCGGGGGAGCGGGAGTTCCCGCGGGACGTGGGCACAGGGTCCCGGCGGCGACGCCGTTGTGATGAGCCGCGGAGGATGTCAATGGGGCCGCGGCGCCTGGGGTCTGGTCAGGATACGGTGACGGGGCGCAACGGACAAGGGGTTGCCGGGCGGCAACGCCGCCGGAGGCCTCGCGTCAGCCCAGCTGCCGGAGGAACGCCGCGGTCCGATCCAGGGCGTCGTCGAGGACGCGGCCCAACCCGTGGCCCAGCTTGGGATAGGTCACCAGCTCGGCGTTGGGGAGGCGCTTGACGGCCTTCCTGAGCAGGTCGATCCGGGCGAATGGATCGGATTCGCCCGACAGCAACAGCACCGGGCAGTCGATCCGGGGCCAGTGGGCGACCCGGATCTGGCCATCGGGCTGGCCCGGCCGATGGAGCGGGTAGCAGAACAGGACGAGGCCCGCGTAGTGGACGTCCGCCTGCGCGGCGGCGAGGCTGGCCACGCGGCCGCCGTACGACTGTCCGCCACCGACCGTGCCGGGCTCGCCCGGGACGGCCGCGAGCTGGGCGGGGACTGCGTCCTCGGCCTTGCGGACGGGGAGGTCGATCGCATCGGCCGCAAAGCCGCGCCGTCGCAGGCCATCGACGTGGGCCTGCATGCTCGCCGCCGAGCCACTCGCGCCGTGCCCGAGGTAGACATGGATCGCCACGAGGGCAAGACTATCGGCTGGCTCCATTGGATGAGTCGTGACTGGTCCGGTCGGGTGATGGCCGGTTGACCGGTCGGCGCCGATCCTCGTCCCCACCCCCTATCCGGAGAACGACGATCCTGCGTTCCGAGTCCACTCGAATGGCCGTGCTCCAGCGCCCCACCCCAAGGCCGGTCGTGGCGCTGGTCATGGCGCTGGTCGTGACCTGGCTCTCGTTTGCACCGGCCGTCCGGGCCGATGGCACGCTGACGCCAGCCCCGGGCCACCGGACCCAGCCCGCGCGCCTCACCCGCCCGATCGCGCTCCACGGCCCGATCACGTTCCACGGCCGCGGCTGGGGGCACGGCGTGGGGCTATCGCAGTACGGCACCCGCGGCCGAGCGCTTGCCGGCCAGGACGTCGCGACGATCCTCGCCCACTACTACCAGGGAACGACCCTGGGATCGATCGACCTGGCGACGCCGATTCGGGTCCGCGTGCTCTCGAGCTGGACCGCGTCGGCGTCATCGCCGCTGGTCATGCACGGCCGCTCGGGACCGTGGACGGTCGACGGAATCGCCGCCACGTTCCCGGCCAATGCCGTCCTCCGCCTGATCCCGACCGTGGGGTCGTCGGTGACGTGGCGGCTGACCGTCACCTCGTCCGTGGGAGCGGTCCTCCACGACGCGGCATCGACCGGCTCGTTCCGCGTCCGGCCGGCGGCCGAGGCGTCGCGCCTCCAGCTCGATTCGCGGCCATCCTCGTACGACCTGTATCGCGGCGTGCTGCGGGTCATGGGCAGCACGACCGCGCCGTCGGTCACCGTCGTCAACGAGCTGCCGCTCGAGACTTATCTCCGTGGCGTCGTCCCGGCGGAGATGCCGTCCTCCTGGCCGGCGGTTGCCCTGCAGGCCCAGTCGATCGTGGCCCGCGGCTATGCCGCCCGCCGGCTGCGGCCCGGCGAGAGTTACTACGACGTCACCGACGACACGTCGTCACAGGTCTACCTCGGCGTGCTCGGCGAGAAGGCAACGACCGATGCGGCGATCACGGCCACGGCCGGGCAGGTCCTGAAGAGCGGCTCGACGATCGCCCTGACGGTCTTCTGCTCGACCGCCGGCGGGGCGACGGAACACAACGAGAACTCGTTCGTCAGCCCGACCGGGGCCAAGGTGGCGGGTCCGCTGAGCTACCTGCGCGGCGTTTCCGACCGGGCGCCCGACGGGACGTCGTATGACGCGGGATCGCCCTACGCGACCTGGTCGACGGGCACCTACACCGTGGCCCAGCTGTCGGCCTGGTTCGGGGCCGACAGCCGGACGAACGTCGGGACACTGACCCACCTCGACCTGCGTGACCGCGGGGTGTCCGGTCGGCTGATCAGCGTCACCCTCATCGGCAGCGCGGGCACGAAGAAGGTGTCCGGCGACGTCTTCCGATCGGTCTTCAACGCCGGCCGGCCGGCCGGCAGCCCGATGTTCCGCTCGAACCTGTTCGACCTCCGACCGATCCCGTAGGCGCGGGGCGCGGGTCAGTGGGTCCGATCGCGGATGAACGCGCCGTGGCCCCGCAACTGCGCCTGGAGCAACTCCGTGTCGACCGCGTGGACCGACGCTTCGCGGCTGCTGACCACGGCCAAGGCTGCTGCCTGGCCCGCGGCCTCGCCCATGACCATGTAGTGGGGCTCCATCCGAAGCGAGGAGTGGGCCACGTGGCTGGCCGAGGCGGCTACGGGAACCAGGAGGTTGTCCGCCTCGCCGGGCCGGGGGATCAGGCTGCGGTACGGGATGTCCCAGCGGACGCGCGTATGGGGGCCCAGCGGGCCCTCGGCGAGGAGCCGTCCCGCCCCGTCGATCCAGCGCGACACGTAGTGTGAATCGAAGCGGTACGAGGCGACCCCGATCCCGTCCAGCTTGTACCGATACCGATCGATGTCGCGCTGGCGGAGGACGTACGACCCGACCATGCGCCGGCCCTCGCGCAGGTACAGCAACCACGGCCAGTTGTCGTTGTCGGTGAACTCGTCGGCGCACAGCCCGTAGGCCGACAGCTCGTTCCGGATCTCGATCGGAACGTTGGGGTCATTGGCGAGGAAGTGGATGAGGCCCTGGTCGTACGCCCGGTGGGCGGCGTCGACCTCGGCCCGCTCCGCATAGCTGAGCTCCGGGTAGCCGTGGTTGAGGCCGGGAATGGCCGTCGAGAGCGCACCGAAGTCGTTGACGTCGAATTTCTGGTTGGCGAGGGGAGAGATCGACAGGAACCAGGACGCCCGTGGCGGGACCAGCGGGTTTGCCGCCAGCCTCGCAGCAATGTTCTCGAGGATCACCTCGTACGTCGCCGGGTCGTAGCCATCGGGGGCCGCAAAGGGCACCTGGTTCCCCGGATCGGAGGAGAAGCAGATCCGGTAGTTCGACGCCTGGATCCGATCGTCGGCGCTGCCCACGGGGCCCGGAGCTGCTGTCGGGAATCCGGGATCGAACCCGGGTGGCAAGGCGACCACGACCGAAGCGGGCCGCACACCGGCCCGGCTCTCGCCGTACTCGGCCGTCGACTCGCGACCGAGCCGGTACGTGACCCCGGCCTGGGCCATCAGGTCACCCTCGTAGCTGGCGTCGATGAAGACCGCGCCGCGAAGGACCCTGCCGTCCACCAGCCGGATCGACGTGATCCGGCTGCCGACCTTCGCGACCCCATTCGCCTCGTGGAGGGGCGCGCCGACGACGACCGTGATCCGGTCGTCGTCCAGCATGTCCTCGAAGACGCCTTCGGCGGTCGACGGCTGGAAGTGCCAGCGCCCATCCAGGGTGCCCTCGACCGCCCCGACACGGGTGAAGAACTCCAGGGTGTACCCGCCGAGCGTGGCCCGGTCGGCGATGTCGGTCCAGCCAAGACCGCTGCTCATCATCCCGCCGAGGTGGGCCGTGGGTTCGACCAGCACAACCCGCCGGCCGGCCCGGGCGGCGGTCACGGCCGCGAGGATCCCGCCCGGAGTACCGCCGTAGACGACGACGTCGGTGCGGCGGCCGCCCGGGAGCAGCGTGCCCGCAAGCGCGTCCTGCGTGCCGCCAACTGGCACGACCGACGCCACCACGGCGATCGCGAGGCACGCGGCAAGGATGCTTCGGCTGCGGATGTGCGGCACGGGTCCCCCCGGGGACGAAGCAGGCGGCAGTACCTGGGTCAGCCCAGCCTACCAGAGCGGCGGGCCGGTTCACGTCAGGATCGGGCGCCCTCGCGGGCTATCCTCGGCCGGTGATGACCACCGCTCGCGAACGCTGCTGGTGGGCCGTCTCGGCGACGGCTCCGGATCCCACGATGGTCGCCTACCACGACGACGAGTGGGGCGTCCCCGTCACCGACGACACGGAGCTGTTCGAGCGCCTGATGCTGGAGGGCTTCCAGGCCGGGCTGTCTTGGTCGACCATCCTTCGCAAGCGGGCGGCCTTCCGGGAGGCGTTCCGCGGCTGGCAACCCGACCTCGTCGCGGGGTTCGACGACGCCGATCGGGAGCGCCTCATGCAGGATGCTGGCATCGTCCGGAACCGGGCCAAGATCGAGGCCACGATCGGCAATGCCCGGGCATTCCTCGCCATCTCGGAAGAGTTCGGGGGCTTTGCGCGGTACCTGGCGACGATCGTGCCATCACCACCCTCGACGTTGCCCCGAACCGCGGTGTCGGGCGAGATCCCGGCGTCGACGCCCGTCTCCGATGCCCTGTCGAAGGACCTGAAACGGCGCGGCTTCGGGTTCGTCGGCTCGACGATCGTGTACGCGTTCATGCAGAGCGTGGGCCTGGTCGACGATCACCTGCCGGGCTGCTTCCGGTACCGAGGTTGACGTACGGCTCAGAGCTCGCGGCGCTCGAGCGACCAGACGGCGAGGGCCAGCATGACGACGACCCAGCCGACCGCCCAGGCCACGAAGGCCGTCGACGGCGGCGCCGCCGCGTAGAACGGGTTCGCCTCGGCGGCCGGTCCGACCTGGCTGCCGCCGAACAGCACGAACGGCGGCTCGAGACCGTACACGACGCCCCGCCACAGGCCGTCGGTCGGTAGCAGGAAGCGGGTCGCCCGGGCGGCCGTGACCAGGACGTCGATCTCGAACAGCCGGGCGATGCCGGCAAAGACACCCGACATCCAGGCCAGCCCGAAGAGCACGACGCAAATCGCTCCGCCGGCGACCGACGGCAGCCGCGTCCCCAGGAGCATCGCCAGGGTCAGGACGACGATCCCCTCGAAGGCGAGGAACCCGACGGCGACGAACGGTTCCGGCGGCGCATGCCCGGTCAGGAAGGCCACGACGCCGATCTCGAGCAGGCCCGAGGCGATCGCGTAGCCGCCCAGGACGGCCGACCAGCCGAGCCAGCGCCCGAGGACCAGGTCGGCACGACGGATCGGCCGGGCCAGCATCGCCAGGGCGACGCCCAATTCGAGGTCGCCGGCGATCGCCGGCGCACCCATGAACGCGGCCGTCATCGCCAGGACGAAGCTGAACATGAAGGCGACAAGGATCAGCAACTGCGAGATGCCCACCCGCAGCTCGAGCTCGCCGACGCCGTCCTCGCGGGCCAGGGTGGCGAGGCGTTCGATGCCCCACCCCGTCAGGGCGACGCTGCCGACCGTCAGGAGCACGAGGACCCACAGGATCCGGCGTCGGGCGGCCTCGCGGATGGTGAGCCGGGCGATCGTGATCACCTTGGCTGCCCCGGATCCGGCGAGCCGTGGGCCAGCAACCCGAGGAAGCGATCCTCGAGCGAGCCGCGGCCGGCGTCGACGGCATGGATCCGTCCCCCGGCAGCGACGATCGCGGCGACCAGGTCGGGCACCCGCGCCGGGTCGATCGGGTCGATCGTGAGGCGATCGCCGTCGAGGATCGGCCGGCCGAAGGTCTCCAGGGCGACGAGCGCTTCGCGTGGCAACCCGTCGACCCGGATCCGGACCGAGGGCGCCCCGAGCAGCTCGTCGAGCCGGCCCGCCGCGAGTACGCGTCCGTGGTCGACGATCGCGACCCGGTCGCAGACCCGCTCGACCTCGGTCAGCAAATGCGAGTTCAGGAACACCGTCGTGCCTCGTTCGCGGATGGCCCGGATCGTCGTCCGGACGTCGGTCCGGCCGACCGGGTCAAGGGCCGATGTCGGCTCGTCGAGGACGACGAGGTCCGGCGAGCCGACGAGCGCGACCGCCAGGCCGAGCCGTTGCTGCATGCCCTTTGAGAACGTCCCGACGAGGGACTCCGCGCGGTCCGCCAGTCCGACGAGCTCGAGCGCGGGGTCGACCTCCGACCGCCAGGCCGTCCGCGGCATCCGGACGAGCTCGCAGTGGAGCTCGAGGACCTCGCGGGCCCGAAGCCAGGGTTGGTAGCGAAACAGCTCTGGCAGGTAGCCGATCCTGGCTCGAGCTCGCCGGTCGCCGACCCCCTGGCCCAGGACCTCCGCACGGCCGGCCGTCGGCTTCGTCAGGCCCAGGAGGAGCTTCACGGCGGTGGTCTTGCCGGCGCCGTTGGGTCCCAGGAAGCCGAAGACCTCGCCGCGCTCGACGGTCATCGTCAGGCCGTCGAGGGCGAGCGTGCGCCCGAAGCGCTTGACGAGGCCCTCTGTGCGGATGGCAGGCGTGGAATTCCCGTTCATCGAGCCGTTCCCGGACGTCGTGACACGCTAGCTGTCACGACCGCGCGCCAATCTCCGGGCAAGAACCCGCCGGTGATGCAGGAAGGACAGCGCAATGGTCACGATCGAATGCCCCTGGTGCGATGACGCTCTGACGGTTGAGGGCGGCGACTCGCTTCGCTGCGATGGCTGCCGGGTCGAGCTCGAGTTTGCCCCGGACGAGCCGCACGCGGAGGTCCGGCTGGCCGCCTGACGCGTGGCATCGTCCGCAACGACACCGCAAGCGACTCCCCGCCCCGTTCTGCGCCCGCGACACGTCCGCGGGGGGAGGATTCCGGGCATCGCGCCTGACGCGACCCAGGAAGGACACAGGTATGGACCCGGGAATCGCACCGTTGCTGCTCGTCGCATTCGCGGTCGGGCTCTGGGGGACGTGGACCGAGCTGCGCAGCTCGCTCAGGCCGGTCGTCTGCGCCGAGTGCCCGCACTGCCGGGCGGCTCTGGCCGCCCGAAGCCGAGAGGCCGAGGACGAGGCTCGCCGCCAGCTGGAGCTGCAGAGCTGGTATGCCAAGGGGAACCGGCTCGAAGACGAAGAAGACCGCCGCCGGCCCGACTGATCAGGCGCCGCGGCCAAGGACCTCGTCGATCGGGTTCGTGACCCCGCCCTGGATGACCGCGTCATCCTCGGCGACGATCGCCGGCGGCGGCTCGGTGGTGACGGGCAGGACGGGCAACGCGCGCCCGCCCTCGACCAGCCAGCAGGCCGCCGACTGGCCGCCACCCACGTCGAACAGCGGCGGCTCTTCCACCCGGCAGCGGTCGAATGCCAGCGGGCAGCGCGGATGGAAGCGGCAGCCGGTCGGGATGTGGGCGGCATCGGGCGTCTCGCCGGCCAGGATCGTCCGCTTCGTCCGTGTCCCGGCGGAGGGCGGCGTGGTCGTCGGCGAGACGCTGACGAGCGCCTTCGTATATGGGTTGTGGGGGTCGCGGATCACCTGCTCCGCCGGGCCGATCTCCATGATCTTGCCCAGGTACATGACCGCGATCCGGTCGGCGAGGACCCAGGCGAGGGCCAGGTCGTGGGTGATGAACAGGTAGGTCAGGCCGCGCTCCCGTCGCAGGTCGAGCAGCAGGCGGAGGAGCTCCGTCCGGATCGAGACGTCGAGCATCGAGACCGGCTCGTCGGCGACGATCAGGGTGGGATTCATGACGACGGCGCCGGCGATGACGACCCGCTGGCGCTGGCCGCCGGACAGCTCGTGCGGATACCGCGCGGCGTAATCCGAGCCGGGTCGCAGACCGGCCGCCTCGAGCGCCTCCACGACCCGGCGATCGCGCTCCGCCCGCGACTGGCCAAGGCCGTTGATGTCCATCGGCTCGCGGATGAAGTCGCGGATCGACTGCTTGGGATTGAGCGTCTCGTACGGGTCCTGGAAAATGATCTGGACCTGGCGCCGGTAGTCGCGCAGCCCGCGCGTCCCCCACAGCGACGTCACGTCATCACCCTGGAAGATGATTCGCCCGCCGGTCTGGCGGGTCAGCTTGACGACGACCCGGCCGGTGGTCGTCTTGCCGCTCCCCGATTCGCCGACCAGGGCGACGACCTCGCCCTTCTGGATCGTGAGATCGATCCCGTCGACCGCCCGGACGGCTCCGGCCGAGCCACCGAACATCCCGCCCAGCCCCGTCGCCCGGATCGGGAAGTGGACCGACAGGTTCTCGAGCCGCAGCAGGTCGTCGGTCATGGCGTGGGTGCCGCCGGCACCGCGGCCGGCGCATCCGTGACCGGGATCCCGTCGCTGCCCTCGGGATAGAGGTGACAAGCGACCCGCACGCCGTCGGCCAGGCGAACCTCCGGTGGCACCACCTCCCGGCAGACATCCATCACGAACTGGCAGCGCGGTGCAAACCGGCAGCCGGGCGGCGGTGTCCGGAGGTCCGGTGGCTGGCCCGGGATGACGTCGAGGGTCCGCCGATCGGCCTGGATGTTGGGAAACGCCCGCAGGAGCTTCTGGGTGTACGGGTGGCGCGGCCGGGTGAAGACCGTCTCGACCGGGCCTTCCTCGGCCACCCGGCCGGCGTACATGATCAGGACCTTGTCGCAGGTCTCGGCGATGACCGACAGGTCGTGGGTGATCAGGATCAGCGACAGGCCCAGCTCCGCCCGCAACCGCTCCAGCAAGTCCAGGATCTGGGCCTGGATCATCACGTCGAGGGCGGTCGTGGGCTCGTCGCCGATGACGATCGCCGGGTCGCAGGCCAGCGCCATCGCGATCATGGCCCGCTGCCGCATCCCGCCCGACAGCTCGTGCGGATAGGCGCCGCCGCGCTTGCGCGGGATGCCAACGAGCTCCAGCAGGTCGCCGGCCTTCCGGCGGGCCGCCTTCTGACTCAGGCCCAGCCGCTCCTGCAGCGGCTCGCAGATCTGGTCGCGCAGCCGGTGGACGGGGTTGAGGGCGTTCATCGCGCCCTGGAACACGATCGAGATCTCGCGCCAGCGGTAGCGCCGCAGGGCGTTGTCCGACTTCTGGACGAGGTCGATGCCGTACAGCTTGATCGAGCCGCTCTCGATCCTCGCGTTGGCGGGCAGCAGGCGGATCAATGACAGGGCGGTCGTCGTCTTGCCGCAGCCGGACTCGCCGGCGATCCCCAGCGCCTCGCCGTGATCGAGCCGGAAGCTCACCCCGTCGACCGCGTGGACGACTCCCGAATCGAGCTGGAACCACGTTCGCAGGTCGTCGACGACGAGGAGCGGCGCGGCCGGGTCGGCCTGCTTGGGCAGGGTCCGGCCGGAGCTGGCCGGCACGGGCATGGTGCTCATCGACGCTGACCGCCGCTTCGGGTTGAGCAGGTCGTCCAGCGCGCCGCCGACGAGGGTGAACGCGAGGACCACGAGGACGATGCAGATCCCGGCCGGGACGAAGTACCACCACGCGCCAAGGCCAGGAGCGCCCACCGCTCGGGCCGATTCGAGGATCTGGCCCCATGACGGCTGGAACGGGTCGCCCAGGCCGATGAACGACAGCGTCGTCTCCGTCAGCACGGCGCCGGCGAAGACGAGGACGGCGTTGGCGACGATCAGGTTGATGACGTTGGGCAGGATGTGGCGAAGCATGATGTGACCCGGCCCCGCGCCGATGACCCGGGCCCGGTCGACGAAGGCACGCTGCTTGAGCGACAGCGTCTGGGCACGGATGATCCTCGCGGTCGACGACCAGCTCGTGATCCCGATGACGATGACGATCACGATCAGCGTCATCCGGATGCCAAAGATCTCCCGCGATCCGGTTCCGACGAGGTCGCGGATCACCGAGGTCAGGATCAGCGCCAGGATGAACGTGGGAATGACGAGGAAGAAGTCGGTGATCCGCATCAGGAACGCGTCCACGCGGCCGCCGACGAAGCCGCTGACGATGCCAACGACCGCCCCGACAAAGACGGTGATCACCGTTGCCAGCAACCCGATCACCATCGAGATCCGGGCACCGTGGACGGTGACGTTGAGCATGTCGCGGCGCTTTTCGTCGGTGCCCAGCAGGAGGCCGTCGATCGGCGGTGAAAGCCGCGGATTGCCTGAGGTCTGGCCGGTGACGGCAGTCTGTAGGTCACCGACGAAGAAGTCGGGAGCGACCGCAAGGACGGTGAAGAACGCCATGATGGCCAGCCCGATGAGGCCATCCGGCCGGCGGAGCATCTGGCGCAGCAGGTCGCCGATCCGGCCAATCCGGCGCATCGGCACGTGGCGGGTGATGGCGAGGCCGTGGTCGCCATCAGGCCCGGACCCGCGGATCAAGCAAGCCATAGATCAAATCGGCGACCAGGTTCGCCAGGACGACCGATACGCTCAACAACAGGAACACGCCCTGCAGGACCGGGTAGTCGAGCGTCTCGAGCGCCTCGACCGACAGGGTTCCGAGGCCCGGCCAGTTGAACACGACCTCCAGCGTGATCGCGCCGGCGACGACGTAGCCGAGGTTGATCGCGATCAGGGTGACCGTCGGGAGGAGGGCGTTCGGGACGGCATGGTGGCGGAGGATCCGGCCGTCGCTGAGCCCCATCCCCCGCGCGGTCGTGACGTAGTCCTCCGACAACGTCTCGATGATCGACGAGCGCATGACGATGGCGTACTGGCCGATCAGCCCGAGGCCCACCGTCGCCACCGGCAGGACGAGGTGGCCGATCAGGTCGCCCAGGAAGTCGAACGCGTCCTTGTACTCGCGCCCGGCGTCGAGCATGCCGAAGATCGGGAACCAGCGAAGGGCGGCGCCGAAGACCAGCAGGATGGCCATGCCCAGCAGGAAATAGGGCGTCGAGTAGAGGACGAGCGACAGCCCGTTGCCGACCGAATCCACGAGCCCACCGCGCCGCCAGCCCGAGTAGGCGCCCAGCGCCAGTCCGCCGACGATCGCGATGACCTCGCCAAGGCCGAACAGCAGGATCGTCGGGCCAGATCCGCTGTCCCAGGACGTCGGAGACCTGTCTGGCCGCGGGCGACGAACGAGTAGCCAGGTCGCCCGTCAGGGTCGAGCCCACGAACGCCAGGAACTGGTCCGGAAACAGCGGGTCGTTGAGTCCCCACCGCTCGCGGGTCGCCTCGATGTCCTCGCGGGCACGTTGGGCGTGCCCCGCAGGATCACCCGCTCCGGTGAGCCCGGCATCATCCGGAACAGCACGAAGTTGACGACGACGATCATCAGGATCGTGAAGATCGCCGTGCCGAGGCGACGAGCGAGGTAGTGACCGCTCACGCTTCCCCGGCCCGACGGATCACCCGGACGGCGCCGGGGACCGGCGCCGTCCGCTCATCCGAGTCACGAGCGGCCGCGCGAAGCGCAGCCGCGGGACATCACTCCTCCTCGCTCGCCGCACCTCGGCGGCGCATGACGACGAGGCCGACCGCGATGATCGCGACGAGGGCCGCGATCCCGAGGACGAGTGGCAGGGTGTTGTTCGTGCTGGTGGTCGGTGTCCCGGCACCGCTGGGTGCCGGGGTCGGGGCCACGCCGCTCGCGTCGGGCGATTCGCCCGCCGACGGCTCCGGGCTGGGCTCGACGGCATTGGCGTCGGTCAGCTGGAGGTAGCCCCACGAGCCGTAGCCGAACAGCGGCGTGCCGTTCTCGGCCGGCTGGTTCTGCCAGCCCCCGAACTTGTCGGTCCGGTAGGCGTGCAGCTCCGAGTCGTAATACAGGATGTGGTACGGCGCCTGCTCGTAGGCGATCTCCTGCATCTCCTGGAGGTAGGCGTGGCGGACTTCCGGGTCCGCCTCAGCTGCGCTGGAGCTCGTAGAGCGCGTCGAACCGCTCGTTCGAGAAGAAGCTGTCGCTCGAGCCACCGATCTCATCGGTGGTCAGGAAGCCGAGCAGCGAGTTCGGATCCGGGTCGCCGACCCAGCCCCACATGTAGAGGTCGTAGTCGGCGGCGCCCGGCGGTCCGGTGACCGCGTCGATCAAAGCGCCCTCGGCGGTCACCGCGGCGTCGATCTCGATGCCCAGCTGGCCGAACCAGTCGACCAGGAACTCGGCGTTGGTGGCGTGCTCGCTCTCCGAGTCCGGCCACGTCAGCCGGAGGTTGAGCGGCGTTGCCTTCCTTGTCGAGGCGTGGCCCGTTCCGCCTTCGCGGAGATAGCCGGCGGCGGTCAGCCGCCGATCGGCCTCGGCGATGTCGAACGTTCGCGGGTTCTCCGGTGGCACGTGCCAGCGGCTGTGGTACGGCGGGATGATCGTCGAGCCGGGCGTGCCGTAGCCGCCGAGGGTGGCCTCGACGAGCGCCTCGGTGTCGATGGCGTAGCCGAGCGCGTCGCGGAACAGCGGATCGGACAGGGCCGCGCTCCGGCCGTTATAGCCCTCGCTGTTGCCGCCGGTGTTGATCGACAGCTCGCTGTAGCCGTTGGCGATGCCTTCGACGGCGACGATGTCTCGTCGTCGGACAGGTCATTGAACTGGTCGGCGAGGACGCCGCGGACGTAGTCGATGGTCGCCGCTCTTGAGGGCGGTGACCATCGTGTCGGTGCTCTCGAAGGACTGCAGGATCACTTCGTCCGCCGCGCCTTCCTGCTCGCCCCAGTAGTTGGGGTTGCGGACGAACCGGATGAACGTGTCGCCGTCCCACTCGGCCGCCTGGTAGGGGCCTGTCCCGACGACCGGGAACTGGTCGTTGAGGAACGGGTCGTCGCCTTCCGGATTGCCGATCTGCTCGATCGTGTATCTCGGCCCAGATGTGCTCGGGCAGGATCGGGACGTAGATCTGCTCGATCAGCCCGGTCGGCGCCTCGAGGGTGACGACGACGGTGTTCTCGTCCGGGGCGCTGACTCCGGTGATGCCGGCCGCCGTGAGGTAGCCGTCGACGTAGCCGGCGCCCAGGTAGCCAAGCTCGGTCTCGACGCCGTCGAGGACCAGCTGGAAGGTGTAGACGACGTCGGCGGAGGTCGCCGGCTCGCCGTCCGACCACTGCATGCCCTCGCGGATGTGGAACGTCCACGTCAGGCCGTCGTCGGACTTCGTCCCACGACTCGGCGAAGCCCGGGATCGGCTCGAGGTTCTGGCCGAAGTTGACCAGCAGGTCGTAGTTCAGCGTGTAGACCTCGAAGTCGGCGACGACGACCGAGTTCCAGGGGTTAGGACCGCGAGGTCCTGGTCCGTGCCGGCGCGCAGCACGAGCGGCTCACCGTCCGTGGCCATGCCGGGAGCGCCGGCAGGATCGCGCCGGCCAAGAGGGCGGCCACGGCCAGCGCCCGCAGGGCCCGACGCGCAGGGGCAATCGCATGTCACTCCTCCTCCACGGGCGCCGCCCATGGTGGCCGGCGCCGGGTACCCCGGTCCTCTCCCCGTCGGGGTGGCCGGGAGCTTTGCACACGGGCGCGGGTGACGCAACCGGCAGCCCGCATGGATGGGCCGGGTCAGTCTGTGGCGGTGACCACCTCCTCGACGACGAGCGTCCCGGCGTCCGCGTCGAGCGTCGCCATGGCGCCCAGCGGAACCGTGGCGTGGTGCTTGCCATGGCCGATCGGCAGGCCCATCACCACCGGGACGCCCAGCTGCCCGAGCAGCTCCTCGACGACGTCCTCGAGCGACAACTCCTGGAGATCGCCGGAGTGCTTGCCGGGCATGTCGCCCAGCACGATCCCGGCGACGCCGTCGAGCTTGCCGGCATTCCGGAGATGCGTCAGGCCGTTGTCCATGAGGTACGTCTCGTCGTCCTCGGTCGATCTCGAGCACCAGGATGCGGCCTTCCGTGTCGATCTCCCAATCGGTGCCGATCGTGCCCTCCACGAGGCCGAAGCAGCCGCCCGTCAACCGCCCCGTCGCCTGTCCGCCGGTCACGGTGGTGACCCACGGATCGTCCGGATCGGGGCCGATCGGCCCGTAGGGCTCATCGGAGAAGAGCGCCCGGTGGAGGCTTGCCTTCGAGAACTCGCTCGTGTCCTTGTCGCCCACCCCCAGTGCGCCGTTCGAGTAGAAGCTGATCGTATTGCCCCAGGCGGCGACCGCCAGGTGCAACGCGGTCACGTCCGAGTAGCCCATCAGCGCCTTCGGGTTGGCGGCGATTGCCTCGCGGTCGAGGAGCGGCACGATGCGCGGGCTGCCGTAGCCGCCCTGCAGGCAGAAGATCGCCCGGACCTCCGGGTCGCGCCACATGGCGTTGAGGTCGGCCGCCCGATCCGCGTCCCGGCCGGCCATGTAGCCATGCCGGTCGTTGACGTGCTCCCCAAGCTTTACCCGGAGACCCCATGCCTCCAGCCCACGGAGCGCCCGCTTCAGCTCGCTCCGGGCTGCCCATGGGTTGGCCGGCGCCGCGATACCCACCGTGTCGCCGGGTCGCAGGCGGGGGGGCTTGCGCGGCGCATCGGTGGCCATGGGTCGCTGCTCCTCACACCATGAAGCTGGTTCGGTGGGTTCGCCTCGAGCAGGATCGGTCGGTCGATGCGGAAGCTCGCCAGGTCAGGGTCGGACGGGCTCTCGCCGTCGGCGATGCGCTCGGCAACGATGCGGCCGAACAGCGACGCATATTTGAACGCGTGCGCCGCGCCGAGCATGACATGAACGGCGGGCGTCTCGGGCAGCCGATCCAGCACGAAGTCCCGGTCCGGGGGCAGCGTGTAGAGGCAGGCCTTGGTATAGATCGGCGGTCCCAACGCGCCCGGAAGGTGGCGCTCGAGGAATGCCGTCACCCGCCCGTAGGCCGCCTCGTCGCGGTCGAACGTCCGGCTTGCGGGGGTCACTTCCACCCCGCCCACGTCCTCGGCGGCCTTGGGCCCGGGCTCGCCATAGGTCGGGAAGCCGTAGAAGCACGGGACGTCCATCCAGATCCAGATCGGGAACCGCTCCGGGGCGAAGTCCTCCGGACGCGGGCAGGCGAAATACGTCACCTGCTCCTGGGTGATCGTGAGCGGCACCCGGCGGCCGAGTGGCTCGAGCAGGTCGTTCGTCCAGGCATCCGCGGCCAGGACGACGTTGGCGGCACGGTGGATGCCGTCCGGTGTCATCACGTCGACCTCGCCAGCCGCGGCGCGGAGGCCGGTCACGGGCGTCCGGTCGAGGAGCGTGGCGCCGTGGGCCCGGGCGAGGGACCGATGGGAGGCGTTGGCGCGGTTCGGGTCGGCGAGGCCGGAATCGGCCTGGAACAGGCCGTGGTGGTCGTCGGTCAGCCGCCACTGCGGCCAGCGGCGCATGATCTCCGGCCCGTCGAGGGCCTCGTACGCGACGCCCTCGGCGTCCATGCTCGACGTGTAGTCGGACAGCGGGATGCCGGCATCGCGTGGCGCCACGTCGAGCCCGCCGGTGCGGGTCACGATCGTCGTCGCGGCCGCTTCCTCGACGACGCGCCACGTCTCGTAGGCGCGCCTTGCCAGCCGGACGTAGTGGGGGCGGTGGTAGGACAGCCGGATGATGCGCGAGTGGTCACGCGACGCGCCGTTGTCGTGGTCCATCTCGAACTGCTCGAGCCCCAGGACGCGATCGCCGAACACCCGCGCGAGCCAGTACGCGGCCCCGGACCCCAGTCCGCCCAGGCCGACGACGATCGCATCCCAGTCGCGCCTCATGTGGGGTACGGCCGCTCCTCGAGGAAGCCGCACCGCCCACCGACGTCGACGGTCCCGTCCGGTCGCGGCCGGACGTGCAGCTCGGAGCCGACGCCCTGGCGGATCGTCAAAGGCCGTGCCAGCCGACCGCCGATCTGAACCGCCGCCAGCCCGGTCGCCTCGTCCTCGGGGATGCCGTACTCGTTCGGAAAGCACCTGGCCCGGATGTCGCCGCTGCCGGCGTCGAGCCAGGCCCATGCGTAAACGCCCGGGTCGCCCGGGCGCGGCATCGGAAGCGCCTCGACCTCGGCGGCGGTCGCATACTCGACGACCCGAAACGCTGTCGCCGCCCACTCGTAGCGGGCGCGGATCCAGGTCAGCTGGGTCGCAGCGTCGTACCAGGACGGGACGTCGCCCGCCGGAGGTCGCAGCGTTTCAACCGTCCGGCCCTGCTGGCGGATCAGCCATGCGGTCCCGACGCTGGGGTGACCGGCGAACGGCAACTCGACCTCTGGGGTGAAGATCCGGTACCGAACGGCGCCCTCGGCGATCTCGTCGACGAAGACCGTCTCGCTGAAGCCCAGCTCGGCTGCGACCGCCTGCCGTCGGTCGTCGGGGATCGCCGCCCCGTCGATGAAGACGCCGAGCGGGTTGCCGCCTCGTCCACCGGGTCCCACGAACACCCGCAGGACATGGAGGGTCGTCATGAGGCCGGGACCTCGACCTCCTGCTCGGTGTGGCCGTGGTACTCGTAGGCCGACATTGCCTTGCCGGAGGGGGACTTCCAGGCCCGCTCGTCCGAGGTGATCTTGCCCAGCGCCTTGGCCATCGCCCGGACGTGATTGGCGACGGACCCACAGCACGAGCCGATGTAGCCGACACCCAGCTCGCGAGCGGCGACCGCGTAGGCCGCCATGTCTGCTCGGGTCAGGGTCAGGCGCTCGAGGCCGAACGGAAATTCGGGCCAGGCGGTGAAGTCCGGCTTCTCATCGGAGACCCGATAGCCGACGGGCTGGGTGGCCACCCTGGCGCCCGGAGCGGCTTCGAGCATCTGGGCCGCCAGCGGCAGGGTCCGCTCCGGGTCGCGGAGGCAATTGATTCCCACGACATCGGCGCCGGCGTCGAGCAGCTTGCGGGCGGCCGTCCCGGGATCGTCGCCCTCGTAGGTCCGGGCGGCCTGGTCCTCGAACGACAGGGTGATGACCGTCGGCAGGCCGGTTGCCTTGCCGCGCTCGAGCGCGATCTGGGCCTCGCCAAGGTAGCTGAACGTCTCGCCGATGACGAGGTCGATCCCCTCCCCCATCTGGACCTCGAGCTGGCGATCGAAGAGGGCCCGGACGCGATCGCCGGACGACGTGTCTACAGGGTCGTACGCCCACGTCAACGACAGGTTGCCGGCCACCAGCGCATCGCCCTCGTCGGCCACCGAGCGGGCCACCCGGACCGCAGCCCGGTTGATGTCGTCGACCCGGCCCGCCAGGCCGACCGTCGCCAGCTTCTCCTCGGAGGCGTAGAACGTCAGGGCCTGGAGGACCTCCGCGCCGGCCGCCAGGAACTCGCGGTGGAGCTGGGCCAGCGCGTCCGGATTGACGATGCTGACCTCGGGAGTGAACGGCCCAGCCTGGACGTAGCCGCGCTTCTCGAGCTCGAGCAGGTAGCCGCCGTCGCCCAGCACCGGCCCGTCCGCCATCCGCTCCAGCAGTCCGCGTGTCATGGATGCCCTCCTCCTGGGCCGTCCACTCTAGCCGGACCGCCGGGCGCCGCCTCGGCCCGTCCCATCTCGCGGCGAGTGGCCCCGCTCGAGGGCCACCCGCTGGATCGCCGCCACCGACAGGATGTCGGTGATCCGGCCGTCCAGGGTCATCGCCAGCGCCTCGTCGAAGGGCACGAGCCGGACCTCGATGGCCTCCGTGCCGTCGGGTGTTGCCGTGCCTGCCTTCAGGCCGGTCGCCAGGTACAGGATCCCGGCTTCGTCGGTCACCGAGTTGGACAGGTGCACCCGGCCGATCTCGCGCCACTCGACCGCCTCGTAGCCGGTCTCCTCCCGAAGCTCGCGCCGGGCCCCTTCGACGGGATCCTCGGCGGGAGGCACGCCACCCTCCGGGATCTCCCACGACCAGGCCTCGAGCGTGTACCGCTCCTGTCCGACGAGGACCACCCGGTCCTCGGCGTCGACCGCCACGACCGCCACGGCCAGGTTGTCGAAGTGGACGACGCCGTAGATGCCGGGCTGCCCATCGGGCCGGGTCACCTCGTCATGCCAGACCGTGATCCAGGCGTTCTCGTACGCGGTCCGCCGCGATTGGCGCCGCCAGGGAGAGGTTCGACGGGGTTCGGTCACCGGCGCATCGTACGAGGCGAAGACGGGTTGCCGGCGCCGGCACCGCCTAGACTCGGGCGGTGACGCCCGACGACGCCGTCAGCCAGCCCGCCCACGCGGTGGAGCGACGGCTCAACGTCCGCATCCCGGTCAGCGACGGCCTCGAGCTGTCGGCCAACCTGTGGCTGCCGGCCCGGGGCGATGGCCAGGCCGCCCCGGTCCCGGCGATCCTCGAGATGATCCCGTACCGCAAGGACGACTGGCGGGCCAACGGCGACGAAGCCCATGGCCGTTACTTCGCGTCGCGGGGGTTCGCCTTCTGCCGACTGGACATCCGGGGCACTGGGTCGTCGCCGGGCATCTGCCTCGACGAGTACACCGCCCGCGAGACGCAGGACGGCTATGACGCCGTCGAGTGGCTGGCGGGCCAGCCGTGGTGCAACGGCAAGGTCGGGATGTGGGGCATCTCGTACGGCGGGTTCACCTCGATCCAGGTGGCGGCTCTTCGTCCGCCGTCGCTCAAGGCGATCGTCCCGATGTACGCCACCGACGACCGCTACACCGACGACGTCCACTACGTGGGCGGCGTCCCGACGGCGTCGGAGCTCACCCAGTACGCGATCTCGATGATCGCCGACAACGCCCTACCGCCCCGGCCGTCGTACCGGGGCGAGGGCTGGCGGGCGGAGTGGCGGCAGCGGATCGACGAGACCCCGATCTGGATCGTCGAATGGCTCCGCCAGCAGCGTGACGGGCCGTACTGGCGACAGGGTTCGCTGGCACCGGACTACGAGCGGATCGAGGCCGCGATGCTGCTCTTCGGCGGGTGGATGGACTCGTATCCCGACCCCGTCTTCCGAATGCTCCAGAAGTGCTCGGCACCGCGCCGGGCGATCGTCGGCAATTGGGTCCACGAGTATCCACACGACGGCTACCCGGGCCCTAACCTCGACTGGCTGCACGAGATGGTCCGGTTCTTCGACCAGACCCTGAAGGGCCTCGACAACGGCTATCTCGACGGCCCGATCCTCACCTGGTTCCGGCGCGAGTGGTCGCCACCCGAAGCCTTCCCTACGGTGTGGCCCGGGACGTGGGTGGCAGAGTCGGGCTGGCCGGTCCAGAAGCGCGGGCTCGGTGAACCTCATGCTGGGTAACGAGGGCCAGCTGGCCCAGCACGACCCGGCACGCGGGGTCCGGCAACTCATCCACCGCGCGTCGGTCGGTACCCGCGGGCCGCTTTCGTGGGGGGCCGGAGGCGCCCCGAATGGCCTCGCCCGCGATCTCCGGCCGGAGGAAGCCCTGCTGCCGACGTGGACCTCCGATCCCCTCAAAGGCCCGCTCGATGTCCTGGGCAAGCCGAGCGTGCTGCTCAAGTGGCGCTCCCCCGTGCCGGTGGCGACTGCAGTCGTGCGCCTCTCGGATGTGGCGCCGGATGGAACCCCGACCCAGGTGACCTCAGGAATCCTGAACCTCACCCACCGTGACGGCCATGACGATCCGGCGCCGCTGCCGATCGGCGAGGCGGTCACGGTTCGGGTTCGGATGCGGGTCGCTGGCTACCGGTTCCTAGCAGGGCACCGGATCCGCCTGTCGGTAGCGAGCGCCGCCTGGCCGGTCGCCTGGCCGAGCCCGGAGCCGGCGATCTTCGACCTTCTCATCGGCGGCCCCGACGCAGCCCGCCTCGACCTGCCGATCTGCCACGCCGGATCGGGCGACGCGGAGCTGCCCGCGTTCAAGACCACGCCACCCGAGCTCGAGGAGATCGGCGGCGGGTCGGAGGAGCCGCCGGTCTGGCGGATCACGGAAGACGTGCTCGCCGGCACCGTGACCGTGACGACGTTCGAGGGCGGCGAGGCGGTCAACGAGGATGGGACGCGGCTGTACGCCTCCGAGGCCCACCAGATGACGACCGCCGACGCCGATCCCGCCGCGACCCGGATGTCGTCGGAGGTCCATTACCGGCTGACCCAGGATGGCCACGTCATCACCTCCGACGCGTCCGGCGAGATCGTCTCGACCGCCACCCAGTTCCGGGTGCATGGTCGCCTCGAGGTCGGGCTGGACGGCGAGCCGTTCGCGACCCGGACCTGGGACGAGACCATCCCGCGCGATCTCTGCTGAGGGCCGTAGACTCCGGGCCATGCCCACGATTTCCCGCAAGGCCGCGGGCTTCACCGAATCGGTCATCCGGGAGATGAGCCGCCTGGCGGTCAACGCCGGTGCGGTCAACCTGGGCCAGGGATTCCCCGACTTCGCCTGTCCGCCGGAGCTCAAGGCCGCCGCCGCCGCCGCCCTCAACGCCGACCTGAACCAGTACGCCATCACCTGGGGCGCCAAGCCGCTGCGGGACGCGATCGCCGCCAAGACGGCCCGCTGGTACCCGGACTGGGTCGTCGACCCGGAGACCGAGATCACCGTCACCTGCGGCGCCACCGAAGGCATGATCGCCGCGTTCCTGGGGATCCTCGATCCGGGCGACGAGATCATCGTCTTCGAGCCGTTCTACGAGAACTACTCGCCGGACGCGATCCTGACCGGCGCGACGCCGCGCTACGTCACCCTCCGCGAGCCCGACTGGTCGTTCGACCCCGACGAGCTGCGGGCCGCGGTCACGCCGCGAACCCGTGGACTGGTGCTGAACTCGCCACACAACCCGACGGGCAAGGTCTTCGACCGGGTCGAGCTCGAGACGATCGCGGCCCTCTGCCGGGAGCACGACCTGGTCGCGTTCACCGACGAGATCTACGAGCACATCGTGTATGCCGGCGAGCACATCCCGCTGGCGACGCTGCCCGGGATGCGGGAACGCACCGTGGCGGTCAACTCGACCTCCAAGACGTACTCGGTGACCGGTTGGCGGGTGGGCTGGGTCATCGCCCCGCCGGAGCTGTCGGCGGGCGTTCGGAAGACGCACGATTTCCTGACCGTGGGGGCCGCTGCCCCGCTGCAGCATGCCGCGGCGGTCGCGCTCCAGATGCCCGATGACTATTACGAGCAGCTGGGTGCCGATTACCAGCTCCGGCGCGACCTGCTGCTGCCGGCTCTGGAATCGGCCGGCTTCCGCGTCTTCTCGCCCGATGGCGCCTACTACGTGATGACCGACATCGCCGGCCTGACCGATGAGGACGACGTGACGTTCGCCCACCGCCTGATCCGCGACCCGGGCGTGGCCGGCGTCCCCGGGTCGTCGTTCTACTCGCGCCCGGAGCTGGGGCGGACGAAGCTGCGGTTCGCCTTCCCCAAGCAGGCCTCGACCCTGGCTGCGGCGGCCGAGCGCCTGCGCCGGCTCACGACCGCCTCGACCGGTCCAGCCGCCTAGGACAGGGTCGCCAGGGCGGCCTGGGCCAGGAGGCCGCTGCCGAGCGCCACTGAGACGCTGGCGAGCGTGCCCAGCAGGTAGTACTCCGCGAAGTCGCGGTCATCGAGCTGCTTGAAGCGGGCCAGGGTCTTGGCCGCGACGACGAACCCGATCGCGGCGGTCGAGCCGGTGAGCACGAACGTCACGATCAGGAGCCGCTCGAGGATGCCGATCGTCGCGCCGATCCGGGCGGGTGATGCGTGGCCGTCGCCTGGCTTCGGCGCGGGCGCGGGTGCGGGACCAGGGGCTGCCGTGGCGGCCGGGGCGGGCTCGGCCGTGGCCAGGAACGGACCGATCCGGAGCCGCCACCCGCGACCGTGTCCTGGCGTCGCCGCGCGCGGATCGTGGGCTGGCGCGTCCCCGGTGACGGACTGGCGGGGGTTGACGAGCGCGGCCACGAAGAGTGCGCCCGCCCGGACGTTGACGATCGCCAGCGACAGCAGCACCGCCGTCGTCAGCGCCGTCGCGTGGACGGCCGCCGGGTCGAGGCCGGCCATGAGGTTGCCCGCCGACCTGATGTACGAGTCGCCAGGCTCGGCGCGGGCCAGGAGCAGCGCCCAGGCGCCCACCGTTACCGCGACGTGGAGCACCTGGTCCATCACGAACAGCGCGCCCGGGACCGGCGTCCAGGCCGGCCCGAGACCCGCATCCGAGCCGGCGGGATCGTGACGGCCCCGGGCGGCCGCGAGGGCGACCGCCTCGGCATGCCGGGTGGCACGGATCTTCCAGCGATCGATGATGACGTGGGCAATCACGACCACGACCAGGAACGCCGCCCCCGGAGAGCCGTAGACCGCGACGACGGGCGTCAGGGCCAGGCCAACGCCCGCCCCGTGGGCCAGCAGTCCGCGCCATCGCCGCGGGCCGGAGGCGAACTTGTCGCTGACCATCGAGCCGGTCTGGAGGATGAAGTCGCCGACCAGGTGGGCGAGGACCAGCCAGGCCAGGACCAGCGTCGCCTCGGACGTCATGCGCCGCGCCCGCCGTGGGCTGTCTCGATCCCGGCCGCCAGGAGCACGCGGGTAGCGTCGTGGAGCCGGCCGAGCTCGCGAACGTGGGCCCGCTCCGCCGCGACCGAGACGGTCGGCGGGCGGATTCGCAGGCGCTTCGCCGCATCGACCTGGCGCAGCCCTTCGACGAGCAGGAGGCGGGCGATCGTCCGCTGCCGGGGACTGAGATCGGCCAGCAGCCGGCCGAGCACCGGTGCGACGTCATCGAGCAGCGCATCGGCGTGGGCGTCGCCGCTCCGGACCAGCAGCCAGTCGCGTCGCCGTCGAGCCAGCGAAGACAGCTCCCGGGCGGCGAGGAATGCCGGGCCGGTCCGCTGGGTGGCGGGTCCGGTCCCGGGGTCCACCGGGCCGGCGGCGATCACCCAGCGCATCGGCAGCGCATCCGGATGGAGACAGGCGCGCAGGACGACCTCGAGCGGGTCGGCCTCTGGCGCGAGGAGACCCTGGACCTCGTCGCCCTGGGTGAACTCGAAGGGCGCCAGTCGATCGATCCCGGTTGCCTTGCGAAGATCGGCCCGGAGTGCGCGCAGCCACGTCGTCGAGCGGGCAATCGACCGCGATGCGACGACATCACCGAAGAGGACGATCCCGACCGGTGGCTGCGACATTGCCGCCCGAAGCTATCAGGTCATACATTAGCCGTCAACGGCTATGTTGCCCTACCATAGACGCCTGAGGCTATCAATGATCGTCCTCGGCTCGGGTCGGGGGCGCTCATCCGGCGAGGCGGGCGACCGCTGCTGCGATGGCCCGGCGATGGCCCGGGCCGGTGAAGTCCTGGAATGGTTCGGGGTCGAGCGGGCGCTCCTCGACCTTGCCATCGCGGCGGACGTAGAGCACCGGATAGATATTGCTGGTCCCGTCGGCCTCGAGCGTCGTGATCAGGGCGTCCGGGCCACCGGCGTCGAGGACGTGGGCCAGCGGCAGGATGCCGTCGTCTCGGAAGCCGCCGTCTGGATCGAGGGTCGCGACCCAGGCGAGATAGGCCTTCTGGTGCCATAGCTCCGGCCCCTGGGTGATCTCCTCGAGGACACGGTTGGCAAGGTCGGCGGGGGCGATCCGCGGACCATCCACGGTCTTGCCGGTAAGGGTGGTCGCCAGGTGCCGGGCCAGCACGCGGGCGTTGTAGCGCGCGCCGTGGACCGCCCCGGAGTTCGACGGCATGCCGTGCTTCTTGAGACCGGGCGCGCCCTGGGTGATGGTCCCCGCGAAATGGATGCCGGGCACGGTGACAGAGCCCCAGTACGGCGTCTGAGCGGGGAGTCCGCTGGGGCCGAAGACCGCCACGCCCAGCTTGGGCAGGTCGAGGAGCGGCGCGACGAAGCCGGTGGCGTTGATGACGTCGTCGACCTCGATCGCCATCCCGCCGCCCTCGGGCCGCCGGGTGTGGACGACGAGCGAGCCGTCCGCGTTGCCGTCGATCGATTCGATGGACGCGTCGAGGACGGTGACGCCGCCGCCCAGGACGAAGTCCTCGAACGGCTGCAGGTAACGCGCCCGGACCCCGTTCAACGACCGGGTGACCACGGTCAGCTTCGCCGGCGACGGCGAGGCGAGCACGATCTGGCAGGCCCACGGCAGGAGACCGGTCGCCAGCTCGAAGGCCGACACCGACTTGCCGATGATGAACACCCGCCGGCCACCGTACGACTCGACGGCCCGCACCTCGGCGTAGTGGTGGGTCAGCTCCGCGCCGGGCACGACCGGCGACCTCGGCTCGGCGATGCCGACCGCGAAGACGACGGCCGTCGCCCGGTACTCGCCGTCGGTCGTCTCGAGGACGAACGTCGGGCCGTCCTTGCCGTCCTCTCGCCGTGTGCCCGTCCACGTGGTGCCGTACCGGATCTGGACGCCGGTCCGGTCGGCGAACGCCGCGAGGTTGGCCTCCATCTCCGGCCGGGATGGGAAATAGGACGTGCCATCCATGAGCGACGGCATCAGCGAGCGGTGGGCGGGATCATCCGTCAGGAGGCTGTTCCAGTCGAAGCGCTCGTAGGCCCGGGTTCCGCGGTCCACCGGCGCGAACGGCTTGGTCCACGACAACAGGCGCTGGAAGTGCGGCCAGCGGCGGAACATCCCGCCGGCGGATTCATCGGCCGAGATGACGGCGTGGTCGACGCCCAGGCGCTCCAGCTCGTGGGCGAGCTGGATCCCGCCAGGGCCGCTCCCGACGACGACGACGGGATAGCTGCCCGGCGGGAACGGCCGCTCCGGCCCCGGGTTGGTCAGCTCCGCCACCGGTTCGCGTTCCGGAGACGTCGTGCCTGGGCCTGGAGCATCCGGAACATCACCTTCGGGTGGCCGACCAGGAATGTCTCGACCTGGGGTCCCGAGATAACGATGCAGCGGAGGGTTCGGATGGCGACGACGTCGGCGACGGGAGGCTCGCCAAGCAGGATCGAGACCTCACCGAAGAAGTCACCCTTGCCGAGCGACGCTCGCACCTGGCCGTCGACGACCACCGACGCCTCGCCATCGATGATCACGTAGAAGCCCGATCCCGTCAGGCCCTGCCGGAGGATCCGCTCCCCTTCCGGGAAGAAGCGCTCCTCGAAGGTGTGGGCAACACCCTCCAGCTGGGGCGTCGTCAGGTCGGCGAAGAGGGACATCCCCGCGATCGAGTCGACGATCTCGTCCTGGGTTGCCACATGGACCTCGCTGCTGGTTTGGCTCCGGGAGCGCCATTCTGCCGGTCGGCGGGGCTCGGCGCTACGTTCGTTGACGTTGGCCGTCGGCGCGGCGCAGCATTTGATCGTCCACCAACGAGGAGATCGCCACCGATGACGATGACCAGCGACCGACGCGCGGAGCTGCTGGCCGCCTGCCCGCTGTTCACCGGGATCGGGGCCAGCGAGCTGCAGATGGTCGCCGAGGTGGCGGCCGAAGTGGAGTTCCCGGCCGGGGCGGTGATCGCCCGAGCAGGCGAGATCGGCACCGGGTTCTTCATCGTCGTCGACGGCCGGGTGCGGGTGGTCCGCGACGCTGCGGTCGATCGCGACGCTCGGACCGGGCGAGTTCTTCGGCGAGTTATCCGTCCTCGACGGCCAGCCGCGGAACGCGCAGGTCGTCGCGGACGAGCCGACCCGCTGCCTGGCCCTGCCGACCTGGGAGTTCGAGCGGGTGCTGCTGGAGCATCCGCAGCTGGCGCTGGCGATCCTGCGGGGCCTTGCCAGGCGACTGCGCGCCGTCGTCGACGAGCACCGGGCCTAGGGGCTCGAGCCGGCACCCCAGATCTGCCCTGACGCCCCGCCACCCGTCCGTTGGATCGCCGAGTGATCCAAGTGACCGCCGGGACGCACGACGTACCATCAGGACCGATGTCCGAGCCCTCGCCGCTGCCGATCCTGTGACTCGACGACCCGGCCGAGGTGCCGCCCGCCGAGGCCGACCCCGGCACCGTCATCACGACCTGTGCCAACTGCGGCGCAGTCATGATCGAGCGCAAGTGCAAGCTGATCTGCCGCTGCGGCTACTTCCTGTCCTGCTCCGACTACTACTGAGGCGCGCGACTCTCACGACATCCTGAGCCGATCCGAGTGATGATCCCGGGATGCGCTCGTTCCGGCTGTTCCGGGTTTTCGGGATCGACGTCGGGGTCCACCCCAGCTGGCTGCTGATTTTCGGGCTGGTCACGTGGTCGCTGGCGATCGAGTATTTCCCGTTCGCCCTCCGCGAGCGCGACGACGTCACGAACTGGGTCCTGGGCGTCGTGGCCGCGATCCTGCTGTTCGCCTCTGTCCTCGTCCACGAGCTGGCCCATTCGCTGGTGGCCAAGGCCCAGGGCCTCGAGGCGAAGTCGATCACCCTGTTCATCTTCGGTGGCGTCTCCAACCTGGGTGGTGAGTCGCCGCGCCCCCGGGTGGAGTTCCTCGTCGCCGTCGTCGGACCGCTGTCGAGCTTCGTCATCGCCGGCCTCGCCTGGCTCGGCGCCGTCGCGGCGCCGGCCCGCTCCGCGCCAGAGGCGGTCCTTGGCTACCTGGCGATCGTCAACGGGCTGCTGGGCGCGTTCAACCTCATCCCCGGCTTCCCGTTGGACGGTGGCCGGGTCTTCCGCTCGATCATCTGGCAGGCGACCGGCAGCCTGCGACGGGCGACCGAGATCGCGGCGGCCGCCGGGACCCTGGTCGCTTATGCCTTCTTCGTGTGGGGCTTCATCCGGGTCGTCAACAACGAGCTGCTGGCCGGCATCTGGATCGCCGCGATCGGCTGGTTCCTTCAGGACGCGGCCTCGGCCAGCGTCCAGCAGGTGCGCGTCGAATCGACGCTCCGGGGCACCACCGTCGCCGATATCCTCCGGCCCGACCCCACGACCGTCCAGCCCGGGACGACCGTGTCGGACCTGATCGAGCAGCATCTGCTGCCCGACAACCGGCGGGCGATGCCGGTCGTGGATGGTCGGTTGATCGGGATCGTCACCTTGTCGGACATCCGGAAGCTGCCGCCGGCTGAGCGGGCGACCACGCCGGTCGCGGCGGTGATGGGCGGCCGGGACGGCGTGGTCACGGTGACGCCGCAGTCGACCCTCGCCGACGCCCTCGAGGCACTCGGTCGCGGCGACTTCGAGCAGGTGCCGGTCGTCGACGACGGTCGGGTCCTCGGCCTGATCACCCGGGCCGACGTCGTCCGCCAGTTCCAGCTCCGGGCGGAGCTGGGTCTCGACGCCGCCGGCCGCAAATGACCGGCGGGCCACCGGAGCCCGGGCGTCGTATCCTCCACCCATGACCCAGACCGCCCCTCGCGAGAAGACCGGCATTCCCAAGAACCCGGGCCGGCGCGACCTCGGGATGCGGGCGACGCTGCTGTTCCCCGACAAGGAGATCGTCGAGAAGTTCTACGTCCCGCTGATCTACACGGCCTGCCGGACGTGCTATTCGGAGCTCGATCCCCAGGAAATCTTCCGGCGGGCGGTCGACGGCGAGGTCGACCCGGCGAAGATGCAGAAGCTCATCTCGGGGGTCATCGAATCGGGCCACGGCTCCACGATCGAGCACATCGTCTTCACCTTCGGCATCAGCGGCGTCTCGCGGACGCTGTCGCACCAGCTCGTCCGACACCGGGCGGGCGTCGCGTTCGACCAGCAGAGCCAGCGCTACGTGACGTTCAAGGGCGCGTCGACGATGCTACCGGCCTCGATCGAGGACGCCGAGGACGACGTTCGGGAGCGATACGAGTCGGCCATCGAGGGCTCGATGTCCTTGTACGGCGACCTCGTCGGCGCAGGAATCCCGGCCGAGGACGCCCGGTTCGTGTTCCCGAATGCGACTCGGACGAACCTCGTCATGACGACCAACCTCCGGGCACTGATCCACATGTCCGGCCTTCGGCTGTGCACGATGGCCCAGTGGGAGATCCGCCGGCTGTTCCAGCTGATCCGGCACGAGATCTTCCAGGCGTCGCCGTTCCTGGGATCGTTCCTGGCGCCCAAGTGCGTGCCGCTGGGGTATTGCGACGAGATGGGCAACCGCGACCAGCACTGCCCGATCCGGCCCCACAAGGACAACGTGCTCGCGGCCTGGGCGGAGAAGGCCAAGGCGGCCAAGGCAGCGGGGCGAGACCTGCCCGTCACGTGATGGCGACAGGACGGGCCGCCGCGTGACCATTCGCCTCCAGTTCGATCGCATCGCGCCCGGCGTCGAGATCGGGCCGCACCGGCACGGCGTCGAGACGATCGTCTTCGTCGCCGGTGGCGAGATCGTGTTCGAGCACGGCGAGGACCTGGAGCGCCGGGTCGTGGTCCGCGCCGGCGACGTCCTCTACGAGGCGCCCGCCGAGAACCACCTCGTCCGCAACGAGGGCACGGCCGACGCGCTGGCGCTGCTCGCCGCGACCGACCCGGATCCGCGGCGGATGGGCGCCCTCCTCCGCCGCTGGGACGAGGACGGCGAGCCGGTCAAGCGCGGTCGCGAGGCCACGATCGTCGAAGAGCGCGGGATCCGGCGCCGGCTGATCGTCCGGCCGGGGGACTTCGGCACGGCGACGTTCACCGTGACAGAGGTGGAGATGGATCCCGGCACGGCCGACGAATGGCACCGCCACCCGGGCGCGGAGCACGCCCTGGTCGTCTTCGAGGGCCGGGGCGTCATCACCGTCGACGACACCGTCGAGACGCTTGAGCCGCTCAAGGGCGTCCGGGTCGAGCCCAATCTGCCGCATCGGGTCGAGAACACCGGCCGGACGGTGCTCCGCTACTACGTGTGCGCGTCGCCCGGCACGGACCCCGTCCAGGACCGCCAATCCGCCGAGGCCCCGAGGCGCCGCCTCGACGCCTGATCAGGCGCCCAAGCCTGCGACGAAGCGACGGATGACGCGCGCCAGTCTCGGGCCTGCCTCGGCCCCGGCGGCAAGCACTTCCTCGTGGGTCAGCGGCTCGCCGGTGTAGCCCGCGCCGGCGTTGGTCACGAGCGACACGCCGCAGACCCGGAGACCAGCCCAGCGGGCGGCGATGCATTCGAGGACCGTGGACATGCCGACCGCGTCGGCGCCGAATTCGCGGAGCATTCGGACTTCGGCCGGCGTTTCGAACTGCGGGCCCAGGAGGCCCGCGTAGATGCCCTCCTCGAGCCGGACCCCCTCCGCCTGACCGGCCGCGTGGAGTCGCTCCCGAAGGGCCGGATCCCAGGCGTTGACGAGGTCCGGGAAGCGGGGCCCGATCTCGTCGGCGTTCGGGCCGAGGAGCGGCGTTCGGCCGGTCAGGTTGAGGTGGTCGCCGATGACCATCAGCGTGCCCGGGCCGTAATCCGGATTGGTGCCGCCGGCGGCGTTCGTCAGGACGACCAGCTCTGCGCCCAGCCGCTTGAAGAGCAGCACCGGCTGGACCACGAGGCCCGGGTCGTTGCCCTCGTAGAGGTGGAACCGGCCCTGGAGCATGACGACCGGGGTCCCGGCGAGCCGCCCCAGCAACAGCCGCCCGACATGTCCCGGGGCGGTCGCGGCGGGCCAGCCGGGCAGCTCGTCGAACGGGATCGCGACGGGGTCCTCGACATCATCCGCCAGGCCGCCCAGCCCGGAGCCAAGGACGATGCCGGCCATCGGCACGAGGTCCGTGCGCTTGCGGACCGCCGCCTCGATCGCGGCGAGCCGGGCGGGCTGTTCGGCGGGTGGGATCGGGTCGGCTGGCGACCTCACGGACATGCGGGCCTCCAGAAACGCGTCCAGGGGGTAGACGGCCGAGGCCCGCGGCTTCGTTCGCTCGGCAGGAGTACCGACACCGGGATGCCGGTCACGTCCCACCGAGCGAACCCCGCCGGCGAACCCTTGCGGGTCCGGCCATGCGGGCAAAGAAGCGCCCGAAGCGACCGGTCCGAACCGGAGAACGTTGATGTGATCTCAGTTGCCTCGGTTCCTGACGGCCCCTTCGGGCGAGACCAACAGTACGGGCGGGCCTCCGGCGTGGTCAACGCGGTTATCCACCAATCTCCGTTCGGGTGCGTCGGAAGTATCCACGAGTTGTGCACCGTTGTGGACGGAGCGTGGATAAGGGCCGCTCAGCGCCCCACCGACACGCCACGTGGCGGTCCGTCGAGCAGTGTCGCCCGCCCACGCTCGAGCGAGGCCCACACGATCGCCGAGCCGGGCCAGGGCGCGGTGCCGGTCAATGACGCCATCGCCTCGCGTGCTCGCCCGGGAAAGCTCGTTCGCAGCAGCTCGCCGTGATCGGCAACGATCGCCCGATTGGCGTGCGTATTCCGCACGACGAGCAGCCCACTCGTTGCCGGCTCCGCGGCGAACCGCCAGACATCGGCCGAAGGGAGCGCGTCACGCTTCTGGTGCGACCACCGAACGATCTGCTCGAGCCGCCGGAGTTGCGACTGGATCTCGGCGGCGACCATCAAGGCACGGCCGTCGTCGTGGAGGACGAGGTCGATGACACCACGGACCGGGCGATACACGGGCACCTCCGGAAACCGCTTCCAATGGGCGTCGAGGACCTGGAGGAGGGCCTCGGCGATGGCCGCCTGGATGTGATCTCGGATCCGAGGGCCGGTGCCCGGATACACGCGGATCGAGACGGTCCCACCGAGCGCGTCCGCGATCCTGGCCAGGACCCGCGAGGACGCCTCGCTCCTGCCAGCTTCGATCCCCCACAGGTGGGTCCGCCCCACGCCCGCCGCGGCGGCGAGGTCGATCGCCGTCAGGCCGGCGTCTTCGCGGATCCTGCGGATGTCGCCTCCGAGTGCGCGGCGAATCTCCGTGGCGCGGCGCTGAACGTTGGTCGGCCTGCCGGGCATGCATTGCCCTCCCCGCCGGCGGTGACGACGGTTCGTCGCTGACAGTGAACAACAATGGCCTCAACGCCCACGTACTTGCCGCTTCGCGCCTAGTGCGTTCACCCTCAGGCAACACACCGGCATGGACGGCCCGCGCCAAAGGGCAAGCGGCGAGCTTGGGGCCGAATGTGTTCACTCACAGCGACGATCCGCGCCGGGCCGGGGCCGCAGAACCCGCCGCTCAGCCCCCGATGGCGAACATCTCCACCCGCGCGGCGGGGTCGAGGTCCGCGGTCGCTTCCGTTCGAAGATCCGAATAGCGGTCGTCCCGCGCACCCCAGACCCCGCCGAGGAACGCAGCGATCGAATCGTCGGACGAGCCATCGCGGAGCAGGGCCCGCAGGTCGTGCCCCTCCCCGGAGAACAGGCACGTGTACAGCCGTCCCTCAGCGGACAACCGGGCCCGCGTGCAATCGCCGCAGAACGGCGCAGTGACGGAGGCGATGACCCCAACTTCCCCGTCGCCGTCGCGGTACCGCCAGCGGTCGGCGACCTCGCCGCGGTAGGCCGCCTCGGCCGCCTCGAGCGGCATCTCCGCCGAGATCGCGGCCACGATCTCCGCCGCGGGCACGACGTCGTCGAGGCGCCAGCCGTTCGAGTGCCCCACGTCCATGTACTCGATGCACCGCAGGATCAGGCCCTCGTCCCGGGCCCAGCGGGCCATCGGCAGCACGCTCCCCTCGTTGATCCCACGCCGGACCACCATGTTGATCTTGATCGGGTCCAGTCCGGCCTCGCGCGCGGCCGCGATCCCGTCGAGGACCTTGGCGACCGGGTAGTCGATGCCGTTCATCTCGCCGAACACCGCGTCGTCGAGCGAATCGAGGCTGACCGTGACCCGCTGCAACCCGGCCGAGCGGAGCGGCAAGGCCAGCGCCCGCAGGGCTGACCCGTTGGTCGTCAACGTCAGGTCGACCGACCGCCCGTCCGGCGTTCGAAGCGCAGCCAGCATCTCGACCAGCCGGGGCAGGTTGCGCCGGACCAGGGGCTCGCCGCCGGTGATTCGCAGCTTCTCGACGCCGAGGCCGACGAAGATCCGGGCAAGCCGCTCGATCTCCTCGAACGACAGGACCAGCTCCCGGGGCAGGAACTCGAAGTCCCGGCCGAAGATCTCCTTCGGCATGCAGTAGGTGCATCGGAAGTTGCACCGGTCGGTGACCGAGATCCGGAGATCGCGCATCGCCCGGCCCATCGTGTCGGCGAGCCCTGGGCGGCCGTCGAAGCCGGCCGTCAGCTCGGGCGGCGCGGCCGCGGCCCGGGGTCGTCGAAGCGAGGTCAGCGGGATCAACGGGGACTCCACGGGACCAATCCTAGCGCGCGGACCGGCGATGACCCACCGGGACGGGTGTCGGACCCGGGGATCCGGCACCCGATTTCCGGCCTCCGGTACTCCGGCGGTACCACCGGCACGGTCCAGTGGTACCTCTAGCGGACTCCACCACACCGGACCCGGCTGGCAGGATGCGACCACGCCCTGAGACCTTCCAGTTGCCCATGTGGAGAGGACGAACAAGCGCAATGGCGACTACCGACGCCCGAACGGGATTCCGGCTCCCCTGGAGCTCCGACCAGCGCTCGCAGCCCGACGACGCCGGTGATGCTCCGGCGGCCGATGCGACCGCCCAGGCACCCGCCGACGAAACCACGAGCCAGCCCGCCACCGAAACCGCGGCGACCGAAGGGAACGAGACCATGGCCGAGTCCATCGCCGCGACCGAGACGCCGGTCGCCGCAGCCGCGAAGCGGCCAAACAAGTTCCTCGCCGACCTGACGAAGGCGATGCAGGCTGCCGCCGAGTCCGCCCGCGACGAGGCAATGGCCCGCATCCAGGCCGATGCGAAGAGCCACATCGAGGCGATCCACGAGCGGTCGTCCACCGATGCCGCCGATCTTCGCCGCAAGGCCGATGACGACGTCGCCGCGATCCGCGAGTGGTCGAAGGCCGAGATCGCCCGCATCCGCGAGGAGACCGACGAGAAGATCTCGGCCCGCAAGGGCAACCTCGAGTTCGAGATCGAAGAGCACGCCGCCCGGATCGAGCGCCAGATCGAGCACGTCCAGGGTCGGGTCAGCGGCTTCGAGGCCGACATGGCCCAGTTCTTCGAGAAGCTTCTCTCGGAAGAGGACCCGACGCGCTTCGCCTCCCTCGCCGAGAACCTGCCCGAGCCCCCGCCGTTCGACCTCGACGAGCTCGCCGCGTCGGCCTGGCTCGACAGCGCGTCGACCGCGCCGGCCGTCGACGAGGCGACGGTCGATGCGTCCGCCGATACAGCTGCCACAACCGAAGCGTCCGAAACGACCGACGCCGGGTGGGGTGCCGCCGGGGCACCGGCCGAGGCAGCCGCCGACGCTGCTGAGGAGCTCGATCCCCGACTTGCCGCGATCGGCATGTCGGCCGACTTCGCCGCCGCCGAGGCCGAGGCCCTGGAGGCCGCCGGTTCGGCCGACGAGTCGGAGGAGATCCCGGTCATCGCCGACGAGGCCCTGGCCGCCCGGCTTGCCGGGCTGGTCGCCAACGAGGACGGGGCCACCGACAGCACGGCCGACGGTGCCGCCCAGACGACGCAGGTCATCGTGACCGGCCTGGTCAGTGTGGCCAGCATTGCCAGCTTCAAGCGCCACCTCGGACGCCTCGCCGGTGTCCAGTCGGTGGGCGTCTCGTCCGGCCCGGACGGCGAGTTCGTGTTCGCCGTCAGCCACGGTGCCGATATCGACCTCCGGGAGAGCGTCCCCACCCTGCAGGGCTTCCAGGCCCGGGTCACGGGTGGCTCGGACGGCTCGATCCAGGTGACTGCGCACGACCCAGAGTCCGAAGGCTGATCCGGGCTCCCCGGGGATAGCAGACAGGAGCCAAGATCGCCGTGGCCCGACAGGCCGTCGCCATTGCTCTTCCCGCCGACGAGCGGGGCCCTGTAGCCGGTGAGCTCAACGCCGCCGGCTACGAAACCATCTCGATCTCGCGACCCGCCGAGCTGGAGGCGCTGCTCGGCAGCCGCCCCGACATCGCCGTCGCGATCCTCGACGGCGAGACCGACTTCGATACGTCGATCGAGTACTACTCGCTGCTCCACGACGAGGGCCGGGACATCCCCGCCCTGATGGTCGTCACGCCGCGGACCCTGGAGCGGTTCTCGACCACCGGCGCCGCCATCAACGACGAGTACTTCACCCGCCCCTACTCCGTCGAGGCGCTCCGCTGGCGAGTCGAGGCGATGTGCATCCGGTCGCTCACCGTCGACGACGGCAGCGGTCCGATCATCCAGTCCGGCGGCCCGGTGGACGCCAGCGACTGGACCCGCCGGGCGACGGTCGTCGCCGTCTTCAACCCCAAGGGCGGCGTCGGCAAGACCACGATTGCCACGAACGTCGCGGCCGCCCTCCAGGTCCGCAAGGGCCAGAAGGTGCTGCTGGTCGACGCCGACACCGTGACCGGCCACGTGACCACGTCGCTCGGCATGGAGCAGGTCCGGACCGTGGCCGACAGCTGGACCGACCAGGCCGAGGGTGGCGACGCCGAGACACTCCTCGAGATCGGGGCCGCCCATCCGTCCGGCCTGCAGGTCGTGTCGCTGACGTCGAGCCCGCTGCAGGTCGACATCCTGACCCCGGAGCGGGTCGGCGACTCGATCATGGCCGCCAGGCGCGGCTACGACTTCGTGGTCGTCGACCTCCACCCGTCGTACAGCGAGATCAACCAGGTGATCTTCGACAAGGCCGACAAGATCCTCGTCCCGGTCACCCCGGACGTGCCCGCGATCCGCGCCGCCGTCCAGCTCCGCGACGTGGCCATGGAGCTCGGGCTCCGCGACAAGCTGGCGATGATCGTGAACCGGGCCAACAGTGGCGTCTCGGTGGCCGACATGGAGCGGACGGTGGGCATGCCCGCCATGGCCCTGATCCGGTCCGGCGGGCTGCTGTTCGTCCGGGCGGCCAACGAAGGCCGAACCGTCATCGAGATGTTCCCCCGCGAGCGGATCACCGAGGACTTCGATGCCCTCGCCGACCGCCTCATCGGGACGCCGGTGGCCGCTCCCGCACCGAAGGCCGGCTTCCGCCTCTTCGGCCGCCAGAAGCAGGCCGTCCGGGCATAGCGAACCGCCGAGCAACGGAAGAAGCCGGGCCGAAGGCCCGGCTTCTGTGCGTTTCCTGACCGGATCAGTTGTAGACGACGAGCGTGAACGCCACGTCCGCGGCCGGGCTACCGGGCTCCGCGTTGTGGCAGAAGACGTCGACGGTGGTCTTGGCGGCATTGCCCTGGAAGACGTTGCACTGCTGGATGCCGAACGTCTCGCGAGGCGTCACGGTGATCGCCTGGTCGGGTCGGATCGTGAGGCCACCCATGGTGACCGAGTAGAAGCCGATGAGGGTGTGGTTGGCCACGCTGATCGTCCCGAAGTTCCGTGCATAACCCTCGCGCAGCGTGCCGTTCGCTTCGACGGTCGCGTAGGCGGCGACGGTGCCTTCAGTCCTGAAGATCCGGTTGAGGAAGGCGGCCATCTGGCCACGGGTGACGTTGTCGTCTGGGCAATACGTCGTCGCCCCGCAGCCGCTCGTGAGGCCGCGTTCGAGGACGTCCGAGATGTCCTGGTGGAACGTGTGGCTGTTGGGGACGTCGGTGAAGCTGTGCGAAGCGATCACCGTCGCCGGGACTACGAGCGCCACAACGAGGAGCGCCGCGACGATGGCCCGGATCCCCCTGCGACCGACCGTGACCGTGATCGTGACCTGGCGGTCCATTTTCTGCCCTCCGGTCTGCTGGGCAGCGCAATGGGCACGCCACCCCGGAAGGTCGAGTCTAGACCGGCGGGATGGCCGCCGGAGGGTCAACTTGGCGACGCGATTCGGGCAAGTGCCCCCGGCAGCTCGGCCAGCGTCTCGATGGTGAGTACCGCCTCGGACGGATCGGCACGGCCGGCCTGGATCCACGCCCACGGGCCGCGCCGGATGAAGATCGCCTGCAGGCCGGCCGCCGCGGCCGGTCGCACGTCATTGTCGAGTCGGTCCCCGACGTAGGCCACCTCGTCCGGGCGCAGGCCCAATTCGTCGACGATCCTGGCGAAGAAGGCCGGATCCGGCTTGGACACGCCCCACGACTCCGACGCGGCGCCAAACTCGAGCGGAGCGTCGAGCAGCCGCAGCAGCAGCTCGGTGCCCCGAGGCTGGTTGCCGGCGATCGCCAGGCGATAGCCGGCCGCGGCCAGCTCCACGAGGCACGGCTCGGCATCCGGGTACAGGTCCTCGCGATGGAAATCGGTGGACCGGCCGGCGGCATCGCGGAGGCGGCGCTCGGCGGCGACGTCGATCCCGGGCCGGAAGAGGTAGAACGGAGCGCGATGGTCGGTCGCACCGCGGGCGATCGCCGCCCCCACGGCGGCCAGGAAGGTAAGGCGAGGGATCCCCAGCCAGTCGGCCCATTCCGACCAGGCCCGCGTCTCGTCGACGATGGTCTCGCCGACGTCGAACACGACCGCTCGGATCACAGCTCAGGGACCGTCAGCGGCTGCGCTCCTGCCAGGAGACCCCGCCGAGTGGTGCCCCCGGCAGCTTCAGGTGCCGCTCCCCCGTCCGCTTGTCGATCTGCTCGACGCCCCGCAGGTAGAAGCGGTTGACCAGGATCGTGTCGATGTTCGGGTCGCTGACGGCCGTGTCGCCGAGGTAGGCAATCGCATCGACGACCGGCACGAACATCTCCGTGGCCCGCTCCAGGAGGCGCCCGGGCTCGGAGCCGGGATACAGGTAGACGGTCCCCACGATCCGGAACGGTGGCGCCTCGAGGGCGACATCGTAGGCGATCTTGTGGACCTTGTGGGCCGTCTTCTCCGAGTCGGACAGCGGCGGCTGGGATGCTTCACCGGCCAGGACGATGATCAGGTCGTAGGGATCGACGCTCTTGAGTCCGGGCACCGCGGTGAATGCGTCCGAGCCATCGATCGGCGCCCATTGGACGTCGGAGATCGGCACCGCCTCGCGCTTGTTGAGGGCATCTGACAGGCGGCCGTCGACCGCCATCCGACCGACCAGCCGCCACTCCTCCGTCAGCCCGTCGAACGGGACGCTGCCGGGCGCCCACACGCCCGGCTTGGGCGGGCCGCCCTTCGGCGCCTCGGCCGGCTGGTCCTTCTTGCGGCGGAGGAAGTTCAGTGGCACGCGGTCAATCCTCCGCCTTCCAGCTGTTCTCGCGGATCGTCTCGACGACGGCCGCGTCGGCCAGGGTGGTCGTGTCGCCCAGCTTGTTGCCCTGGGCGATGTCGCGGAGCAGCCGGCGCATGATCTTGCCACTCCGCGTCTTGGGCAGGTCCGGGGTGAACATCAGCGCCTTCGGCTTGGCGATCGGGCTGATCTTGGTGGCGACGTGCTGCCGCAACTCCGAGCCGAGAGCTTCGGTGGGGTCGAACCCGAGGCGGAGGATCACGAAGGCGTTGATCGCCTCGCCGGTGATCGGATCCGGGGCGCCGACGACCGCAGCCTCGGCGACCGCCGGGTGGGACACGAGGGCGCTCTCGATCTCGGTCGTCGACAGGCGATGGCCGGACACGTTCATCACGTCATCGACCCGGCCGAGGAGCCAGTAGTAGCCCTCCTCGTCGCGCTTCGCGCCGTCGCCGGCGAAGTACATTCCGGGGAACCGGCTCCAGTACGTCTGCTTGTATCGCTCGTCGTCGCCGTATATGCCGCGGAGCATCGCCGGCCATGGTCGCGTAAGGACGAGGTAGCCGCCGCCGCCCAGGGGGACCGACTTGCCGTCGGCGTCGACGACATCGGCGGCGATGCCGGGGAACGGGAACGTGGCGCTGCCGGGCTTGGTCGTCGTGACGCCGGGCAGCGGGGTGATCAGGATCTGGCCCGTCTCGGTCTGCCACCAGGTGTCGACGATCGGCGTCTTCGCCCCGCCGATGTGCTCGTGGTACCAGAGCCAGGCTTCGGGATTGATCGGCTCGCCAACGCTGCCCAGGACCCGCAGCGACGACAGGTCGTGCTTGGCCGGATGTTCAGCGCCCTGCTTCATGAACGCCCGGATCGCGGTTGGCGCGCAGTACAGGATATTGACCTTGTAGTCCTCGATGATCTGCCACCAGCGATCCCAGGCCGGGGTGTCCGGCGAGCCCTCGTACAGGACGCTCGTCGTCGCGTTGGCGAGCGGCCCGTAGACGATGTAGCTGTGGCCGGTGACCCAGCCGATGTCGGCCGCGCACCAGTACACGTCGTCCGGCTTGATGTCGAAGATCGTCCTGTGGGTGTAGGACGTGCCGACGAGGTAGCCGGCGGTGGTGTGGACGATGCCCTTCGGCTTGGCCGTGGTGCCGGAGGTGTAGAGCAGGTACAGCAGCTGCTCGCTCTCCACCGGAACCGGCGGACAGTCGGCCTCCTGGCGATCGACGAGGTCGTGCCACCACACGTCCCGGCCATCCTGGAGGGTCGTTTCCGGCGCCTCGTCGCCGAGGCGCCGGACCATCAGGACGTGCTCGATCGTGGGGGATTCCGCCACGGCCTCGTCGACGGCCGCCTTCAGCGGCATCGCCTTGCCCCGGCGGTACGAGCCGTCGGCGGTGATCACGAGCCGCGCCTGGGCGTCGTTGATCCGGCCGGCGAGGGCCTCCGCGGAGAAGCCAGCGAAGACCACCGTGTGGGCGATGCCGAGGCGCGCGCAGGCCAGCATCGCGACCGGCAGCTCGGGGATCATCGGCATGTAGATCGCGACGCGATCGCCGGTCTGGAGGCCCAGCTCCCTGAGCGCGTTGGCCGCCTTCTGGACGTCGCGGAGGAGGTCGTCGTAGGTGATCGTCCGGGTATCGCCGGGCTCGCCGATCCAGTGGTACGCGACCTTGGCGCCGAGGCCGGCGTCGACGTGGCGGTCGACGCAGTTCTGGCTGATGTTGAGCTTGCCACCGCCGAACCACTTGGCGAACGGCAGGTCCCATTCGAGCGTGGTATCGAACGGCTCGATCCAGTCCACCGTCTCCCGCGCGATCCTGGCCCAGAACGCCTCGTAGTCCCGCTCGGCTTCGTCGTAGAGGTCGGCCCTGGCGTTGGCCTGGGCGGTGAAGGCGGGGTCGGGCGCGAAGGTCCGGCGCTCGGCGTAGAGCGCTTCGATCTCGGGCCGCTGCTCGACGCTCACGGACTCCCTCCTCTGGCTCGCCGGAACATTCTACGCGGGCCACGCTGGCCGACATCCGAGTCCCGCGCCTCAGCCGCTGCCGAGGTCCCCGTCTTCCGGTCCCAGGGTCGCCTCCGGCGGCCGAGGCCCCGGCCCGTCCGGGTCGCGGGCGAGGACGACGCGCTGGGGGCGGGGGATCTCGATGCCGTGCTCGGTGAACGCGGCGAGCAGGCGCTTGCGAAGCTCACCGCTGGCGTCCCACTGATCGACGGCCCGAACCGATCCCAGGATCTTGAGGGTGACGCCGTACTCGCCCAGCGCCTCGACGCGCTCGACACGCGGCGGTTCGAGGACGCGCCGTTTCCAGACGGGATCCTCGTGCATTCCCTTGCCGACCTCGTCGACGACGCCGATCGCCCGATCGAGGTCCGTGCCGTAGGCGATGGTCACGTCCTGGTTGATCCGGGCCCAGGTCCTGGTGCGGTTCGAGGCCACCTTGATCTCGCCGTTCGGCACCGTGTGGACCACGCCGTCGAGGTCGCGGAGCGTCGTTCGTCGGAGGCTGAAGTCCTCCACCGTCCCGGTGACGCCGGCGATGGTCACCACGTCGCCGATCGAGAACTGGTTCTCGAGCAGTATGAGCGCGCCGGTGAAGTAGTCGCGGACGAGGCTCTGGGCGCCGAAGCCGACGGCGATCCCGACGACGCCGAGTCCGGCGACCGCGGGGCCGATGTCGTACCGGAAGCGGCCCAGGACCATGAGCGTCGCGATGACGACGATGAAGACCTGGATGATCCGCGACACGAGGGCCTCGACGGTGCCCATTCGCTTGGTGAGCTCCGCGGCGGAGAGCTCCTGGGCCGTCCCTTCGCTGGCTTCGCGGTCCATCACCGTCTTGACGAGCCCGTGGACCAGGATTCGCGCCACCCGGATCGCGATCGCGGCGAAGACGATGATGGCCAGGCTGGGCAGGACCGCGTCCCGGATCACGGGCGGCAGGGCGTCGAAGTCAGGCACGACCCCTAGCGTAGCGAGTGCCGGAGGCACGGATGCCCTCGGGCCCTCCGTCTGCTCGTGGGACGAGCACACGGGAGCCATTGCCGACCTCGACGTGCTCAGGCTGCTCGCGGGGAGAGCAAACGGGCGGTTCCGGAGCGCCGGTCGGGCCGGTTTGCTCGCGGGACGAGCAAACGGACGGCTGGGGCCTCAGCCGCCCGCCGGGGTGCGCGCTGTACGAGCAGGGACGGGGACGGGTTGGCCGACGTCGGGTGGTGCGGTCAGGCCGGTACGGGCGTGGGCGTTTGTACGTCGTCGGCCGGCACGGCGGTCGAGTCGTGATGCGCGCCGTTGCCGTTCACGCTGCCGTTGAGGGATCCGTTCGCGCCGTTCGTGACGCCGGTGAGGGGGCGGCCGGTCGCTCCACCCAGCCGGACGGAGATCGCCGCCGCGGCCTCGCGCGCCTGGGCCGCCAGCTCGGGGATGCGGCGGGGTGTCAACCGGAACGCCGGGCCCCAGATGTCGACCGCGGCGATCACCGCGCCGCGGGCGTCGTGGACGGGGGCGGCGACCGCGTTGAGCCCGATCTCGTACTCGCCCAGGGCGGTGGCATAGCCGCGGCGGCGGATCCGTGCCAGCTCCTCGAGGAGTGGCTCGAGCTCGACGATCGTCCGCTCGGTGTAGGTCACTAGGCCGCGCCGAACGATCCGGAGCACCTCGCGCTCGGCGAGCGCGGCCAGGAGGACCTTGCCCGAGGCGACGCAGTGGAGTGGCACGGACCGGCCGGTCCAATCGCCGACCGCGATGAGGTTCGGGCCGTCGGCCTGGGCGACCGTGAGGAGCTGGTCGCCATCGACCACGCCGAGGCCGGTCGTCTCGTGGGTGAGCCGGGCCAGCCGCTCGAGCTCGGGCATCGAGATGCCCCGCAGGTCGAGGGTCCGCTCGGCCCGCTCGGCGAGGCGGATAACGACGAGGCCGAGGCGGTACTTGCCCGTCTCGTCGTCCTGTTCGACGAGGCCCCGCTTCTGGAGGGTGGCGAGGAGGCGTGAGGCCGTCGACTTGTGGAGGCCAAGCCGGCGGGCGAGCTCGGTCACCCCGGCCTCGCCCTGGCTTTCGCCGAGCGCCAGCAGCAGGGCCGCGGCCCGATCGACGGACCGGACGGCGTTGCCGTCGAGCGTCATCCCTCAGCCTCCTCTCTGTCGACCGTTCAACCGGCCGTCGGGTGGCTCATCGCGCCGTGACCGTCCCGGTCCGGCGACACGGCGTTGGCTCGTGCCTCGAGCGCCGCATGGAGCGATCCTTCGAACGACGTCACGACGCGGTCGATGATGTCGCCCTGGGCGTGGGCTTCGCACAGGAACCACGGCTCCCGCGAATCGGGTTCCGGCATCGCGCCACGGGCGAACATGCCGATCGCGATGGCGTCGTAGAGGTCGTGGTCGGTGTTGGCCCAGTCCCGGTATTCGGTCGCCGGCGTGTCGCTGAACATGATCCCGAACATCGTGGGATGGCCGGTGAACTGGTACGGCAGGCCGGTCGGGTTGAGGACCTCGCGGAGGCCGTCCTGGAGCCGCTGGCCGGTTCCCCGGATCGTCTCCAGGGCGTCGGTGTCGCGGAGGATCGAAAGGGTCTTCGCGGCGGCTGCGGCGGCCACCCGGTTGCCGGCGTAAGTCCCGCCGTGGCTGACCTTGTCGGGCAGGAGCTCCATGATCTCGCGCCGCCCACCGAACGCCGCCGCGGGATAGCCGTTGCCCATTGCCTTGGCGTACGTCGCCAGGTCCGGCCGGATCCCGAAGTACTCCGCGGCGCCGCCCTTCGCCAGCCGGAACCCGGTCTTGACCTCGTCGAAGATAAGCAGGATGCCGAACTCCTCCGTGAGCGCTCGCATCTGCTCGTGGAAGCCCGGCTGGGGCATGATCGCCTGGGCGTTGCCGAGCACCGGCTCGACGATGATCGCCGCGACCTCCTCGCCGTGGCGCTCGAACAGCCGGCGCAGGGATTCGATGTTGTTGTAGCGGGCCGGGATGATCGTGTCGGCCACCGCTCCGGGGATCCCCCGGCCCCAGGCCAGGCCAACCGGGTTGTCCTCGTCGCCCAGCTCGGCCATGTCGTTGGGGGCGACGCTGATCAGGGCGTAGTCGTGGACGCCGTGGTACTGGCCCTCGAACTTGACGATCTTCTCGCGACCGGTGAAGGCCCGGGCGAGGCGCATCGCGTGCATGGTGGCCTCGGTCCCGGAGACCGTCATCCGGGCCATGTCGACCCAGCCGGTCAACTCGCACAAGGTCTCCATCGCCTGGATCTCGTCCTCGCTGGTAAGCGAGAAGCTCACCCCGCGACGCATCCGCTCGTTCACGTGGTCGTCGACTCGCGGGTCGCCGTGGCCGAGGATCACCGGGCCGTAGCCCATCCGGAGGTCGACGAACTCGTTGCCATCGGCGTCCCAGACCAGCCCGCCGGCGCCCCGGTCGACATAGACCGTGTCCTCGCCCCAGGCCCGGAAGTTCGAGTCGGCGCCACCAGGCAGGGTCCGGCTGGCGCGGCGATACAACTCGAGCTGGCGGGTCCGGTTCAGGCTTGGGGCGGCCGTCGTGGCCGGGTCGCTGGTCATGAACTTCCTCTCCGGGGCGAAGTGGGACCGGTGCGGCATACGGGACGCCCGTTGCGAGTGACGCAACGCCGAGCGGCCATCGTGGCATATGGCGAGGCCGCGAGTCAACGCGAATATCGTACCGATGGGTACCGAAGGACCACGAATCACGCCCCGGATCGGTGCGTAGTGCGTCTGATGCGTCGGTAGCGAGCGGCCGATGTGAGGAGGCCCCGGCCGGCGGCCGGGGCCTGTTTGAACGAAGGGTCCGATACGGTCAGCCGCCGGGGACCCGGACGAGGAGGAGCTGCCCACCTTCGCGCTTGTCGGTCCAGTCGGGGCCTTCCGGCGCCAGGATGTCCGGTCCGGGGGCCCGCTCGATCCACAGGCTGTGGGCCTGGACGTCGACGAGGAGCGCGCCTGGCCCGAAGGCGGCCGAAGCGTCGACCACGCCACTCGACTCCCAAGCTCCGAGGTTGCCGAAGACCGGCACGCCGGGCGTCCCGTCGACATCGGTCGGGCCCTCGTCGGCCGCCTGATTGACGGCGGCGATGACCTGGGTCGTGCCCGTCGCGAAGCTGTACTGCCACAGCCGAGCCGTTGTCCGGTTCGGATCGACCGAGTTGGCCGGGAACTGCTGGCTGGAGCCCGGGTCCTCGGTGACGTACAGGCCGTTGACGGTCGTTTCGAGGTTGTCCGGCTGGTGAATCTCGGCGAGCGTCTTGACCATGTTGTCGTCGCCATCGATAAGGATCGACAACGTCGCCTTCCGCTCGTTGTTCTTATCGAGGACCATCTTCCAGATCCGGCCGTTGGTGGACAGTCCGGCGGCAGGCGGGCCGGCGGACGCGGTGCCGCGCCCGGAGTCGGCGATGTAGACCACGTTGCTCATCCCGGCCCGCTTGTCGTAGGCAATGTCCTCGACCCGGGTGAAGGCGAAGACGCCGTTGATCTGCGACCAGTATTCGAGGACCCACTGCGGGCCGTCGATGCCGGGGACGGTTCGGTCGGACGTCGGCACGCCCGGCGGGCGCTGCCAGCTCCCGTCCGCCGGTGGCTCCGGGTACGGACCACCGAGCTCGGCCGGGACGTCCTCGGCCTCCAACTCGCTGCCGTCCGGGTTGATGCCCCTGGCGATCAGCTTCGGTACGGGAACGAAGTGGCCGGCGATCGACGCGGTGCTGCCCGGGGCAAAGTCGTCGTAGCGCCTGAGCGTGGGATGATCGGACACGAACGCATAGAGCCGCCCGTTGTCGTTCCAGACCGCGTTCGCGTCCTTGGCGATGTAGGAGTAGAGCTGCGACTGCGAGGGTGACGTCGTGAACGTGTCGTCGCCCGACAGCAGCACCACCTTCTTGAAGCCGGGGATGGCGACGCTGTTCTCGTGGTTGTGGCGGCCCATCCCGGGGATCGTCTTGTGCTCGCCCGTGGCCGGGTCGAAGGCGACGACGAAGCCACCCTGACGGGCCTCGGGGGCGCCAATCGTGGCGGGCCAGGCGCTTCCGGTCCGGTTCGTCCAGTCGGGCGTCTCCTCGTTGGTAAAGAGGAGGTCCCGATCGAAGCCCTCGCGAGCGGTCGCGAGGTAGTTGGAGCAGAACCGCTGGTAGTTCGAGGCCGACGTGATCGCCAGCTCACCGCTGAGCACGCCCGCGGTCGCAGGGTCCAGCCACAGGTGGCTCAGCTGGGAGTTGTCGAAGTCGTTCTGGTTGGAAGCACTCGGCGGGAGCGAGTACGGAAACGGGACGCGAGCCGTCTCGTGGTTGATCCAGACTTCCGTGCCGGCGTCGGACGTTCTGAGGGCAATCCCGTCCGGGATGGCCTCGAATCGGTAGCCGCCGACCATGTCGCCGACGGTGATGATCGCCTCGACCGTGACGCCGCCGACCGGCGTCAACATCGGCAACTGCGACGTCTCGAACGGCGGTGCGGCGGCCGCCGGTCCTGCGAGCGAGGCTGCGAGGGTAATCGCGGCGAGCCCGGCGAGGGCTCGGCGAAGGGCACGCGGGCGTGCCTTGGCGTGTCTGACCGCCATGGTCGATGTCCTCCTCCAGGATGTTCGACAGGCTCGGAAGCAGCTACTGTGCGCCGCTCGAATCATTGACGGCAAGCAGGTCGGTGCCCGTTGGCACCACTTCCGCGTCCAACGGCGCGTTCCGCAGGGAACCTAGGCCGGAGTAGCCAACCAGTTCGGGAGCTCTCGCGTCAGCGTCGCGAGGGGCAGTGAACCGTGGCCAAGGACGGCGTCGTGGAAGGCCCGCAGGTCGAACCTCGAGCCGTCCCTGGCCTCCAGGTCGCGCCGCAGCCGCTGGATCTCGCGCTGGCCGATCTTGTAGGTCAGGGCCTGGCCCGGCCAGCAGATGTAGCGGTCGGTTTCGATCGTGGCATCGGTCTCCGAGAGCCCGGTGTCGAGGAGGAGGTCGATCGACTGCTGGCGCGGCCAGCGGAGCGCGTGGAGGCCGGTGTCGACCACCAGGCGGGCCGCCCGCCAGGCCATGGCGTCGAGCATCCCGAACCGCTCGGCCTCGCTGCGGAACAACCCCATCTCGTCTGACAGCTTCTCGCTGTAGAGGCCCCAGCCCTCGACGTACGCGCTGCCGACCATCCGCGAGCCGAGCCGCCGGAACGTCGTCAGGTTGGTGTTCTCCATCTCGAGGGCGATCTGGAAGTGATGGCCCGGCACCGCCTCGTGGAACGTCGTGGTGGCGAGCTTCGAGTACGTCCGGGACGGCAGGTCGTAGGCGTTGACGTAGTAGATCCCGGGTCGCGATCCGTCGACGGTCGGCGGGAAGTAGTAGGCGAACGGGGCGTCTCGCTCCTTGAACTCCTCCACCGGCCGGACCTCGCAGCCGGCGCGCGGCAGGCGTCCGAAGTACTGCGGGGCGATGGCCAGGGCCCGCTCGATGTCCTCGGTGGCCCGCCCGACGAGCGCCTCGCGGCTGTCGGGGATGTTGGCCGGGTCGGCGGTCAGCGACGCGCGGTAGGCGCGGGTGTCGTTGCCGAAGCCGGCCTTGTCGCTGATCGTCCGGCGCTCGGCCTCGATCTCCCGCAACTCCTCGAGGCCGATGTCGTGGACCTCCTGCGGATCGAGCTCGAGCGTCGTCCACGATCGCATCGCGGTCCGGTAGAGGGCCTCCCCGTTGGGCGCCGACCAGAGCCCGGGATCGTCGCGGGTCGCCGCGAGGTAGTCGCCCTGAAGCGCCTCCAGGAAGCTCCGGTCAGCCGGGTAGACGTGTTCCCGCACGGCGTCGCGGATGCGCTCTCGATCGGATTCGGAAGCGACCGCGATGAGCGACGGGACAATCGCCTGCTCAATGGGGATCGAGAGCAACCGCTCGAGCTGGGCGATCGTCCGCTCGGCGACGATCCGCGGGGCCGTCAGGCCGGTGGCAAGGCCCTCCTCGAGGTTGCCGATGTTGGCGGCCATGTAGGCGGGATAGGCGGCCAGCCGGTCCAGGAACGTCTCGACGCGGTCCGGCGTGTCGGCCCGCTGGAACTGGGCGACCTGCGGCAGCATCGTCTGTGGCCCGCCCATCTGGTCGACGACGCGGAGCTGGTGGAAGTGCTGGTCGTCCTCCTCGATACCCAGCTCCGCCACGACCATCAGCATGTCGCGGGTGATGCGGTCCTCGACGAGCAGGCCGTCAGCGGGGATCGCGCGGGCCTGGCGAAGGGTCTCCTCGAGCAATCGCCGCAACCGGGCCCGGCCGGCAGGACTGGGATCCTCGAGCCGATCGGCGTAGCGCTCGTCGCCGTACTGGGTGGCGAGGGTCGGGTTCTGCTCCAGGATCGCTTCCCAGAAGCGATCGGCGAGCTCGTTGACGGGGGACGCGGGTACGGCGACGTCGCTCACGGCGGGGTCCGCCTCCAGGCTTGGTTCACGGTGGAGCTGGGTCGTCGCCGGTGCCCGGGCGCCGATCGGATTCATTGGCCGAAGCGTACCGCTCCGCGCCGAACAGCGGCAGTTGCTCGGCGCTGCGCTCGACCGCCGGATCGAGCCCGAGCAGCGGCTCGAGGTCGGCCAGGTCCAGCGTCTCCGCGGCGAGGAACGTCCGCAGGTGGTTCCACTTCAGGACGTGCCAGTTGCCGTCGTCGAACGCCGAGCGCAGGACCGGCGATCGTTCCAGCTTGTGGCGGACGAGCTCGGTCCGTTCGGGTGGCACGATGAGGAACCGGGCGATCCGGTCGTCCTGCGGGATCCGGCCGTGGCGGCGGACAACCGGCTCGCCGAGGACGGCGGTCCACTCGACCTCGAACAGGAACACGGCGCGACCGCGGACGTACCAGATGCAGTCGACCGCCTCGAGGGCGTCGGCCGGGGCGCGCACCACGCCGGGCAGGTGGACCAACCGTTCCCGATCGTCGAGCCAGTCGGCCAGGCGCCGGCCGGCCACCCGGCGGGTCTGTTCGCGCAGCCCGATCCAGACCTGCATCCCCAGCCGGTGGCCGCCATCGGCGAGGGCCGCGAGCAGCTCGTTGTGCTCCTCGGACCGGCGGTGGACCTCGTCGGCGGTAAGCAGCCGGTCGGACGTGCTGGCCCGGCTGCGGTAGCTGTCGAGGCAGCTCCGGACGAGCGTCTCGTCGGGCAGGTCGGGCCCGCTGAACATCGACGCGATCCGCTCGAAGAAGGCCGCCTCCGACAGCGGACCGGCGGTCGAGAGCAGGCTGTAGACGGCCCACTCGACGCGGTCGGCAAGCGGCGCCGCGGCCGACTCCCGGTCGCTGCGGTCACCGAGCCACCAGCGGCCGGGCTCGATCTCGACGAGCCGCCGCTGGCTCGATCGCGAGAGCTCGTCGCCGATGAGCGCCACCAGCCGGTCGACCTGGTCGGGGCCGGTCTCGGGCCGGGATCCGTGGCCGCGGAGCCGCCGGCCGGCGGTTCCCGGGGGCGCGGCCGCGGCGGCGCGGATGCCGGGCTCGTCGGGGCTCGGACCGGCAGGGCGCGATTCCGCCGCCGGCGCCGGGCGATCCACGGTGTCCGGAGCGGGTCGCGGATCGGCTTCGGCGACCGCATCTCCGGGGTCGCCCGTGCCATCGACCAGCCGTCGCAGCTGGCCAGCCCGCTCGAGGCCGATCAGGATCTCGCCCAGGAGCCGCTCCGTCCGTGCCGGCTCCCCTCGGGCGCGGAGGGCCTCGACGGCCGCCTCGGTCACCGTCCGGGCGGCGTCGATCGCGCTGAACGGCCGGGCGTCGAAGCGTTCCGGAGCGGCAAACAGGCCGCGGCCGGGAACGAGGTCCGGGTCGCCGGCGCCGCCGGGGACCGGCACCAGCTCGACGTTTGCCCGCGTCCTGGGCCCTGGCGGCAGGGCGGCACCGGGCGGCACCAGCTCGATGACGCCCCCGTGGTCCTCGTCGGGTTCGGCCAGGCGGGCATCGACCAGGCGGTAGCCGGCCCCAACACCGCCGAGCGCGGCCGCGACCAGCGACTCCGCCCCGGACGTTTCCAGGATCAGGACGGCCCGTCCCCGCCGCTCGAGCATCGGCTCGACGGCCGCCAGCGAACGGCGGAGGGCGGTGGCCTGCCAGCCCCACGGTGCCCGCATCGGCGGACCGAGGAGGGCCTCGACCGGGAGCGAGGCGGCGGCATCCCGGCCGAGCACCCAGCCCGTGATCTGGAAGGCGAGAGCGAGGCGGTCCTGCGACGGCTGGGCGGGCGGCTGACCCAGGGCGAGGCTGACCCGCGGTCGTTGCGGCCGCCGGGCAAGATCGCGAGCCTCGACCTCGAGGGCCCGCAGGCTGGCCGGTCCGCCCATCCGCAGCACGGCCGTCGAGACGCCCTCGCCCAGGCTCCGGATGTCCTCGCCCATCCGCGCCTGGATCGGACCCTGCGAACCGCCTTCGAGCCGCTGGACGAAGGCTCGGACCAGCCGGAACCCTTCCTCGAACGCGAGCCAGGGGTTTCGTTCGCGCCACGCGCCGGTCGGGCGGCGGACGTGGCCGTCGGCGATCCGCAGCGTTCCCACCCGGCCCGGGTACGCGGCCAGGCGGCTTGCCGGCTGGATCGCCTGCAGGAACCCGAGGCGGAGCGCCGCCTCGACCGGCTCGGCCCGGAGGTCGCCCTCGATCCGTTCGAGGATCCAGGCGAGCCCCTGGAGCTGGCGATCCGTGTGCAGATCGAGCAGCTCGTCGACGAGCGAGGCGGCGCCGTCCGGAACGGGAAACCGGTCCCGGAGCCTTCGCCGGACCACGTCGCCGGCGGCAACGGAGCCTGCCCGCTCGCGGTCGTCGGCATCGAGAGGCTCGTGGCGGGCTTCCGGGGCGCCGCGCTGGTCGCGGCAGACCGTGCAGCGATAGACCTTCCGACTGGGTTCCACGGAGTCCGCCGCGGGCTCCCACAGCACGTCGTCGGCGATCACCGAGCGGCCGCAGGTGGGACAGCGCGTGGCGAACAGCTCACCGACCGCCAGGCGGAGGCTGGTCTCACCGCGCGGCGAGGCCGCCATCGCCTGGAACGCGGCATCGAGATGGCGGATATCGGGCGGGCGGAGGACGAGCTCGGCCAGGAGCCGGGCGAGCGGTCCGGACTCGATCGACATGCCGCGGCGCTGGCGGTCGATCGCGGCCCGGGCGATCCAGGCGCCGCGGCCGTGGAGGTCGACGACGACGTCGCCCGGCGAGCTGTAGCGCTCGATCAGCCCAACGACGAGATCAGGTGGCGGTGGCGGCGCCAGGCGCTCCAGCACCGGGAGCGTGAAGCCTGGCTCTGCCCTCGCAAACGGGTCGCGGCCGCGCACCCGCTGATGCTACCGGAGCGTGGCGCCGGCCTCGCGGAGGCCGGTGACGCAACTAGCTCTCTTCGAGCTCGTCAGGCTCCTCTTCGAACGCCTCGTCGGTCGTCACGTCGGCCGGCAGGACACGGTCGAGGTCCTCGATCTCCTCGTCTTCCTCGTCGTCCTCGAGATCCTCCTCGAGCTCCATCTCCTCGCGGACGAGGGTGCCCTTGGTGTACGGCCGCAGGTCGGTCGACTTGGCGGCCGTCGGGAACGAGACCTTGCCGTAGTTCCGGGGGTCCTGGTAGATCTCCCGGATGATGATCCGGACGTCCTTGTCGCCGAGCGAGGTGACGCCGGCGGCGTACTTGTTGCCGTCGGCCATGAGCTTGAGCAGGCGGGCCGCCACGCGTGGCTCGACGACCCCGATCCGGACGCCGTTCGAGGTCGCGATCAGGCGGTTGCCCTCGGGCGTCATCTCGACGTTGTCGCCGGGATTGACCTGGGCCAGCTCGCGGGGATGGGCGAGGTCGGTCAGGAAGGCGAAACCGGTCTTGCCGGTCTCCTCGACGAAGATCGAGACCGGCGCCTTGCTGCCGTCCTTGGCCGGCACCGTCTGCTCGCCTGCGGCGACGAGGAGGACCTTGAGCCGGTCGATGTTCCGCTCGGCGATGCGGTTCGTCGGGTCGAGCGCCAGCGCGGTCTGGTAGTGCTCGCGGGCCGCGCCCAGCTCGCCCTGCTCCCAGAGCGCCTTGGCGAGGCGGTTCTCGGCCTCGGCGTCGGGCCCCATCTCGAGGATCTTCCGGTTCGTCTCGGCCGAATCGGCCCACTGGGCGTCGGCTGCCTGGGCGATGGCCTGGTCGGCCAGCTGCCGCTTCAGCCGGGTCTGGTTGACGGGGCTGGTGGCGGTCGTCTCGACTTCGGGGAAGGTCACGAGGGGGCTCGTCCTTTCGGGGGATCGAATCAGGTGTCGTCGGGTGGTCGCGCGTGGTCACGCCGCGACTGGGCTTTCTAGCACCACGCGCCGGAACCGTCAAACCGACGCTATCGCCCCTCGTCGATCGCGTCGCGAATCGGCGACGTCGTTCGTCCATGGGTCGGTCGTGGCGGGTCGCCACGCGAGGGGAGATGCGATGGCGCCAGCGTTGCGCCGGCCGGTGGTGGTCGAAATCATCCTGGGAACGGTGGTCCTGGCGGCCATCGCTGGCACGGTCTTCGCCCCCGGCCTGCTCCGCCACACGACGACCCCGGCCCGGGTCGTGGTCGCGGTCGAGGTTCGGGGCGACGCGATCCTGCTCGCCGTCGACCTCGACGCCGAGCCCACCACGACGGTTCTCGCGACCCGACGCCTCGGGCGCAACGGTTCGGGCCAGTTCGCCATCGGGCCCGCCGGCGGCGCGATCGCGTGGGTGTCCCAATCCGACGCGACGACCGCCGTCGAGATCTTCGCCGGGGACGGTCGCCGCCTGGCCTGGTCCTTCGAGACCGAAGGTTCGATGTCGGAGTCCCCGAGGTGGTCGCCGACGGGATCGCACCTCGTCCTCGCCACGGCCCGGGATGGTCTCGATGGCGCGAGGCACGGCGAGCTACTGATCGCCGACCTGGCCACGCACGCGCTCGTGACGGCGCCGATCGACCCGGAGGCAGTCGTCCTGGGATTCAGCGCCGACGGCGCGGCCATCGTGATGGCAAAGCCCGAGCGGGACGACGCGTTCCGGACGGTCAACTGGCAGCTCGTTCGCCTCGATGCCCGCACCGGTGTGGCCCTTGGCGGCAGGGCAACCGCGCCTACGGACCCCGGTACGACCCGCCACGACGCCGAGGTGAGCACGATCGCCGGGGCCTGGCTCCAGATCATGCCGATGGGCGATCCGGAGGGCCCGGAAGGCATCGAGGGCCACGCGCTGCGGCTGGTTTCGCTGGCCGATGGCACGTCGAGGGAGCTGGGTCGGGTCGCGACCGAGATCGCCTTTGCCGCGTTCACACCCGATGGCACCGCGGTCCTCGCCGGCTCATACGGCCCCGAGGATCAGAACGGCAACCGTCTGGAAGTCGTGGATCGGATCGATCTCGTGTCGGGGCGCACGTTGCGGGTGTGGGAGATGCAGGGAAGCGACCGTCCGCTGGTGGCCGTCGACGGGTCGTTGCTGGCCGCCGTCGCCTGGCACGGCGACGCTGAGGTAGTGGTGACGAACCCACTCGGCGACGAGCGGTTCGAGCTGGACCTCCCGGTGGTTGATTCGGCCGCCGTGGTGGCAGTCCGCGGGGGTACGCTGCCCAGTGGCAGGAGCGCCTGGACCCCCACCCCGGAAGCCCTCCCGTCCGCCGCTCCGCGGCTCGACGCCCCGGCGCTGCTGGCGACCCACCGACGTTCCGATGCAGTTTCGCTGGGTTGGCTCGTTCCGGCCGGCGACCGGCTCGTGCCGATCGCGGAGTCGGATGCCGTCCCGATCCAGGCAAACGAGGGGGTGGCGGTTGCCCGCGCACCGACAGGCGGCATCGCCGTGCTCCTGGTGGGCGATGGGATCGCCACCACGCGGGCATACCGGTGGGACGGCGAAGGCGCGCTCGAGGAGGTGGCCATTCCCGGCCAATGGCCCCTCGGCGGGATCGTCTCGCCCGACGGCCGCAAGCTCGCAGCCGGCATCGGGAACGACCTGTCGATCGCGGACCTCGGCACGGGAGACCTGTCAGTCGTCGCAATCCCCCACCTGCCAACCATCGGCTACGGCACCCCTGTGGCCTGGACGACGGACGGCCGATCGGTTGTGCTCGCTGAGACGCCGGGCTGCATCGATACCTGTGGTATCCGGCCCACGTACGCGCTGCTTACGATCGAGGCCGGGACCATCGCCGCCTACGACGAGGCCACCGAGGTCGAGGCCATCGCCACGGCGCCATGGGCGCCCGCCAGCGTGCGGACCGGACTGTTCGCCTGGACCCTCGACGGCGCCGGGGCGCTGGAGCTCAACCACCAGTACGAAGACCCTGACGGTGGACGAAGGCTGCCGTGGCCCCCGGCATGGGGACGCCTGACGGAGGAGATGTTCTCGTCCGCCTGGTCGGCCGACGGGACGTCGCTGTACGTCACGGCGCTCATGGACGACGCGCAGCACCTGGTGCAGGTCACCGGTCCTCGCGCGGCGGATCCGGCTTTCCGGGACCTCGGGGTCCTCGCCGACCCGTACGAGGTCAGGGCGGTGGACCCCGGCGGGCGATGGGCGCTCGGCTGGCGGCGTGGGGGCGTCGATGCGCTCGTCGACCTTCGGAACGGCGCGGGCGCCGAGACGCTCGCGGATTGGGACGTGGTCGGCTTCGTCGAGCTGGTTCCCTGAGGGTCAGCGCAACCGCAAATTCCAGCCGATCACGATGATCCCGAGGGCCAGCAGCACGACGGTCTGCCAGATCCACCGTGGATCCCGGCGTCGCGACGGCTGGGCGCCGTGGAAGGCGTCCCACAGGAAGAACACCAGGGTGAGCAGCGCGGGGCCCACCAGCCGCGGGATGTCCATCGCCCGGATCGCTGCTGCGGCGATCGCGATGGCACTGGCGTACGTGGCGGCCGACCACAGCGCGTCGCGCAGGTGGGTGACGCGCAGCGCCGAGACGCGGTAACCGAGCAGGCCGGCGACGAGCGCATCGACGCTGGCCAGCAGCAGCAGGTTGGCCTCCGACATGGCGGCCGGCGGGCCGCCGGCGAGTGCTGGTTCCGGAAGCCCGCCGGGGACCAGCGCGGCCGTGCCACAGAACGCCACGAAGCCCACGACCACGGCCTGGACGAGGAGCGAGGTCCGGTCATCCGGCGTCGCGCCGTGGACCTGGGCCGCGATCCTGGCCTCGGTCGCCAGGGTCCGGTCGACGAGGAACCAGACCAGCACCAGTGCCGGCACGAGCCACAGCCCGAGCGGCACCAACCGGATCGCCCCCAGACCGGCAAACGCGGCGACCGCCGGCGTCAGGAGCGCCTCGATCGGGACGCCCGTCGATTCGAGGTTGGGATCCGATTCGCCGAGCACCTGGAGCGAACCGATCAGGACGGCAGCGACGAGGAGCAGCGCGACCAGCCAGACGAGCGGCGGATCCGCGAGCCGCGCCAGGGCGACGACCGCGACGACCGCGAGGACGAGGTCCCGCCGGGGTGCGGCCCGTTGCTCCATCCCGGCGATGGTAGGCGACGCCGCTCGAATGCCGCCCGTCAACCGGCGATCCGCGTCGGCTTGGCGGCGACCCATTCGAGGACCTCCGCCCGGGACCGGGTATTGAGCAGGTCCTCCGGACGGACCCATGCCCGGCGCGCCTGGCTGACACCCCAGCGGACGAAGTCGAGCTCGGCGGTCTTGTGGGCGTCGGAGTCGATCGACAGCCGGCAGCCCAGGGCGACCGCCCGGCGGGCGCGTTCGACGGCCAGGTCGAGCCGATGGGGGCTGCCGTTCATCTCCAGGACCGTGCCGGTTCGGGCAGCCTCGGCGTAGACCTGCTCCCAGTCGAGGTCGAGATCGTCGCGGGTCTGGATCATCCGCCCCGCCGGATGGGCAATCACGTCGACGTGCGGGCTCCGGATGGCGTTGAGCGTCCGGCGCGTCAGCTCCGCCTTCGGTTGACGGCGCGAGACGTGGAGCGAGGCGACGACGAGGTCGAACCGGGCCAGCAGGTCGTCGTCATAGTCGAGGTCGCCATCGGCCCGGATCTCGAGCTCGCAGCCATGGAGCAATCGGAACCCTTCGGCTGGCGTCTCCGGCGGCGCGGTGCCATCGGCCTCCTCGCGCTCGAACCGCGCATTGAGCTCCGCGATGATCGCCCGCTGCTCCTCCACCCTGGGCGGCGCGAGGCCGCGGGCGATGGCGAGCGACTGGGAATGATCGGTCAGGACCTGGTAGGCGTAGCCGCGCCGGCGGCAGGCCTCGGCCATCACCTCGATGGAATGGACACCATCGGACCATTCGGAATGGGTGTGCAGGTCGCCGCGCAGATCGGGCTGGGTGACGAGCCGGGGCAGCGTCCCCGCCAGCGCGGCCTCGAACTCGCCCTCGTCCTCGCGCAGCTCGGGATCGATGAACGGCAGGCCGAGGAACGCGTAGACCTCCTCCTCGGTGGCGAACGTCTTCAGCTCCGCATCGGGCCCGGTCAGGGGTTGCCCGTCGTCGCCAATTCGCAGGAACCCCTTCTCCGACAGGCTCCAGCCCATGTCCCGCGCTCGCGCCCTGAGGCGGACGTTGTGCTCCTTCGAGCCGGTGAAGTGGACGAGGTAGGTGCCGGCCTCGCCCGGGGGCATGATCATGAGATCGACCTGCGGTCCGCGGAGCAGCCGGACCGCCGCCTTGTGACCGCCTCCCTGGATCACCTCCTCCACGGCGAGGCCGGTGAAGCGGGCCATCAGCGCGGCCGGATCGTCGGTTTCGGCAAGGAGGTCGAGGTCGCCGATGGTCTCCTTCTTGCGGCGGAACGACCCTGCGTACTCGACGCGGCGGAGCCCGAGCGTGCCCTCGAAGGCCGCGACGACGCTGTCGATGATCGCTTCGGCCTTGCTGAGGAGCAGGCGGGTGGGTTGGGATTCGAGCCTCGCGATCCCTTCGAGGACGAGCGTTTCCGTCCGCTGCGACAGCCCCTTGAGCGTCCGCAGCGTGCCCGCCTCGGCCGCCTGCCGCAGGTCTTCGACGGTCTCGATGTGGAGTCCCTCGTAGATCTGCCGAACCGTGCGCGGACCGAGGCCCGGGATCCGGAGCATCTCGACGAGGGACGGCGGCACTTCTTCACGGAGCCGGTCGTAGGCCTTCATCCGGCCGGTCGTGGCGAGCTCCTCGATCTTGTCGGCGATGGCCTTCCCGACACCGGGGATGGACGGCCGATCGCCGCCTGCATACGCGCCGCTGACGTCGAACGGCGCGCGGCCGATGGCATCGGCGGCGCGGTGGTAGGCAACGGTCTTGAAGACGAGCTCGCCCTTGACTTCGAGCATGTCGCCGATCTCGTGAAAGATCCGGGCGAGCTCGCCGTTGGACGGCAGGCGGGGCGCGTCGGGATCCTGTTCGGACTCGGGATCGAGCGGCAGGTCGTGGTCGAGGGGCACGGGCCGATGGTAGCGATGCGGGCCGGGTGGCCGCGCCGCCCTGGGTCAGCGCGCTCGGCTTGGCAGCCCCGCCGCTGCCGATTCCGCCGCAACGACGCGGTCGCGACCTCCCCGCTTGGCCCGGTACAGGGCCCCGTCGGCCTGGTCGATCAGCTCGGAGATCGGCTGGTTGGGCGGCCCGCCGACGGCAACCCCGACGGAGACCGAGATCGTTTGCACGCCGTGCCGGCGGAGGTCGAGCCGCCCGACCGCCTCGCGGACACGCTCGCCGACCTCGACCGCCATGTCCGGCGTGGGGTTGCGGAGCAGGACCGCGAACTCCTCGCCACCGAAGCGGGCCGGGACGTCGTCCTCCCGGACGGCAGCGGCGATCGCCTGCCCGACGGCCCGCAGGACTTCGTCGCCGACGGCGTGGCCATGGGTGTCGTTGATCCGCTTGAACCGGTCGATGTCGACCATCAGCACGCCGACCGCGTCCTCCGCCCGGCGGCGACGGGCGAGCAGGCCACAGAACTCGTCGAAGTAGCGGCGGTTCGGCAATCCGGTCAGCGCATCGGTGGAGGCGCGGCTCTCCGCGTCGCGATGGGAGAACGCGCGGGCGAGGGCCGCCGAAGCCTCGACCGCGGCGCCTGCCAGGATCCGGTGGGCCGCCGGTGGCCACGGCTCGGCCGTCCGGCGCGACAGGACGATGGCCCCGGCCAGCCCGGCATCGGTTCGCAAGGCCGCGGCCAGCGTGTTGCGCAGCCCGTAGACCGCCCGCGCCCGGTCGGCGATGTGGTCGGCGACGCGCGCGTCGGCCTCGGTCGGTTGGCCGGCCTGGAAGCCGGCCGCCCGAACCTCGGGCCGAAGCCAGCCGGAGCCCGGTGCCCCGGCCCCCAGGACCGCGTCGAGCGCCGTCCGGCCGGTCCGGGCCATGGTCTGGACGATCGATCGCCCGACGGGCCGGCCGGACCCGTCGGCGGGAACGGCGCCCGCTGCCGCCGAGGCCAGCTCGACGGCCGCCGCACCGTCCCCCGTCACGGGGACGGCTACGAGATCCCGCGGAGGCGGGGCCTTAATGCCGGGATCCTCGAGATCGGACAGTGGAAAGAGAGTCGAAGAGCTCGGGACACCGGCGCGGGTACTGACAAGGGTCGCATCAAGGGCGTTCGACTCGGGCCGGCGGCGGACGATCACGATGTGGTCCGCGCCGGTGGCCTCGCCGAGATCCTCGACGATGGCCTCCACGATCGCGTCCGGCGAGACTGACCGCGACAGGCCGCGCAGGATCCGGGCGAAGCTCTCTACCTCCACGCGGCGGCCTGCCTCTGCCGCGAGATAGGCGTTGCGATGGAGGATCGCGGCGTAGCCCACGAGGACGACGAGACCGGCGACGATGTAGTCGATGAGTCGCGTCCTGTCGGTGCCCATCCGGACGGCGAGGATCACGCCGAGGGTGAAGAACGAGGCGACGAGGAAGCGCCACGAGCGCTGGATCCGCCGGACATACGGATCCGCCGTCGCCCCTCGCTTCCCCGGCAGTTCGTTCACCTTGGAAGCAGAGCATGCGACCGGAGGCGCCGCTCGTCCACCCCCGGACCCGGTAGTACTTCCGTACTGGTCGGTCGTTCGCGCGGTTCGGTCAGGCCGCCGTGGAGGGGCTCAGTGGATGGGGCTCCGTTACGTCCGCCGACGCTTCGTCATCTGCCGCCGGCTCGACGCCGCGGCCACCGCTGCGCTTGACCCGATACAGGCCCTGGTCCGCGGCCGCGATCAGGTCGGTCGCGGTCCGACCGTCCACCGGGTGGGTGGCGATCCCGATCGAGAGGCCCATCGGCACCGCGCCACGACCCTCGCTCTCGTATGGGTTGTCGCGGAACGTGCGCAGGATCCGCTCGGCGGCGGCCCGGGCGCTGGCCTCGTCGGCGTCGGGCAGGATGATCGCGAACTCGTCGCCGCCGTACCGCGCGGCGACATCCGGGCTCCGCAGGGTCGAGCGGATCCGCTCGGCCGTCCAGACAAGGACCCGGTCGCCGAAGAGGTGGCCGAAGGTGTCGTTGACCAGCTTGAAGTCGTCAAGGTCGAGCATCAGCAGGCTCAGCGGCCGACGCGAGCGCTGGGCCCGGATGACCTCCTCGCCCAGCCGCTCGTGGAGGTAGCGGTGGTTGTAGAAGCCGGTCAGCGGGTCGCGGTCGGCGAGCTTGCGGGCGTCGTCGTAGAGGCGCGCGTTCTCGAGCGCCATCGCCGCCTCGTTGGCCATCGTCCGGGCCAGTGCCAGCTGCTCGGCGGTGAAGATGACGTGGCGCTTGGTGAGCAGCTCGACCAGGCCGATTGAGGCGCCCTTGGCCACCAGCGGCAGCATGACCAGCATCCGGTTGCCGTCGGCCCGCATCAGCGCGGATTCCGCGTCGTCGGCGTGGGGGTCCTGCGAGTCGATGACGGCGACGGCCTGGGTCTCCAGGACCCGCAGCGTCTCCGGATAGCCGCCGATGTCGAACGACGCGACCAGGTCCTCGAGCGGCGTCTCGGGGTAGTAGCCGAGGGTGACGACGCGGGCACCCAGGCGATCCCAGTAGCTGATCGCGCACTCCTCGACGCCCATCGCCCCGGCCAGGTGCTGGGCGATGAGATTGGCCACCTGGCGCGGATCGAGGCTGCCGGACAGGGCACTGCTCATGTCGACGAGGCGGCGGAGCTCGCGGGTCAGGTCCTCGCTGCGGGCCACCAGCCGGGCCAATTCCACGGCCGTCGATGCCTGGTCGGCGAGGATCGTCAGGAGCTGCAGCTCGTCGCGGGTGAACTGGCCGAGTCCCAGCTTGGAGAGGGTGATGACGCCGACGACCATGTCGTCGACGCGCATCGGGACGACGAGCATCGATTCGTCGACGTCGTCGGTTCCCGGGATCGTCGAGCCGCGCGGGTCGGCGTTGGCGTCGTCGATCAGCAGCGGGACGCCGTGCTCCGCGACCCAGCCCGTGAAGCCCACCCCGAGCGTCGTCCGGAGGAGGGCCAGGTCGACCTTCTCGTACTCCCCCACCCGACCCTCGAAGGCGATGGGCACCAGGTCGAACGGCGGCTCGAGGAGATAGACCCGGGCATTGTGGTAATCGAGGATTCGGCGGGTCTCCTCGACGATCGCCCGGCCGACCAATTCGACGGTTCGGGCCCGGTTCATCCGGGCGGAGGCCGTCTGGAGGACGGCAAACTGGGCGGCCCGTGCCTCGGCCCGCTCGAACAGCTCGGCATTGTGGAGGGCGATGGACGCGTGCGTCCCGAGCGCCCCGGCAAGCTCGATGTCGTCCTGCGACCAGCGTCGCGGGTCGCGGGTGACGATCGCCAGGACGCCGATGATCCGGTCGTCGTGGATCAGCGGCACCGCCAGGCCACTGGCAAAGCCAAGGTCGGCCGCGTACCGGTCGAGACCGTCGATGCCCGAGCCGGCCGCGTCGTCGATGGCCAGCGGTCCCCGTCGGCGGAAGATCTCCGCCACCCAGCCCTCGTCGGTTCCGAAGCCCCGCAGGCCCGCGGCCTGCTCGTCGGTGATGCCTGCCCAGGCCGCCGGCTCCAGGCGGTCGCCGGCCAGCCCGTGGATGGTCGCGATGTCGGCCGCGGAGATGCGGATCGCCGCGTCGACGATGGTTCGGAGGATCTCGCGGCGGTCGAAGGTCTGGGTCAGCCGCTGGGCAATCCCCAGGACCGCGTCGAGCCGCTCGGCGAGGATCTCGTCCCGGCGCGTGGCGGGACCACCGCCGACGGCCCTGGCGACGCGTCGCAGCAGGCCTCGCGAGCCGGGCCGGGCGGCGGCCGACAGCGGCCCCAATGCGGGAGCCGGCGAGCGGCCATGGACCTCACGGTCGGGATGCATCGGGACCAATCGTCCCATCACGGGGTCACTCGCCGGGTGACCCCAAGGTACTAGTGGCGGGCCTGCCAAAGGTCCTGTTCCGGGCTACGACGTCGGCCCCACCGCACGATCCGGACGCCGGTGCATCCGATTGCGGCCCCGGCGTCGTACCCACGAATACCGGAACAGGCGCCGGACTGTGTACGGGGAGAGCAATTGGAGGTGCCCGAGATGCCCACGCGCGTGAAACGGTTCCTTGGCCTGAGTGTCGCCCTGGTGCTGATGGCGACGGCGAGCGTCACCTACGCGGACAACGGCACGGTGAAGCTCACCGCTCGCCTGACCGGCGCCCAGGAAGTGCCACCGGCCGATGTCGACGGTTCGGGCAAGGCAGCGATCGAAGTCAACCAGGCCGCGGGCGAGGTGTGCTTCGACATCAAGTTCGACGCGATCGCCACCCCGAACCGAGCCCACATCCACGAGCAGGTCGCCGGCATGAACGGCGGCATCGTGGTGACCTTCTGGGAGCTCCGGATCCCGCCGGCCGATCCCGGGGCGCCGGCCAGCGATCCCAGGAACGAGACGCTCGAAGCGGAGCAGCGCCTCAGCGGCTGCGCCAGTGTGACCGACGCCGCGCTGCTGCAGCGGATCGTCGACAACCCTGCCGGGTTCTACGTCAACCTGCACAACGCCCGCTACCCGGGCGGCGCCATTCGGTGCCAGCTGGAGGCGTAACCGCCTGATTGCAACGGCTACCTTGGCCGCCGCCCCGCGATGGGGCGGCGGCCTTCGACTGCGTTGACCCTCGCCAACGGCCGGGTCTACACTCGCCCCGGCTCGAACCGTCGAGGGCGCGCAGAGCGCCACGAGCCGCCCAACCAGCTTTCGGAGGACCACTCCCAACGTGGAGACCGGACCCAGTACCGTCGCCGCCCTGTGCGGCGCCGCTCCATCGGTCCGCCCCAGCCTCCTGCGGTGACCCACCGCCTCCGCTGATCCGGAGGCGCCACCGGCGGCGGGGACGGACCCGCCCGCGAGGTGGCACATGCTCTATCTGAGCCAGGCGATCGGCCGGCCCGTGCTCGACGCCCAGGGCGAGCCGATCGGCAAGGTCGCGGACCTGATCGTCGCCGTCGGCGACCGCTATCCGCCGGTCACCGGCCTTGTCGCCCGGACCGACCGGCGCGAGATCTTCCTGCCGTGGACCTCCGTCACGGCCTTTGACGAATTGGGGGCCCGCCTCGGGACCCAGATGATCGACATCGGCCGCTTCCAGCAGCGTCCCGAGGAGATCCGCCTGCGGCGTGACCTGCTCGACAAGCAGATCGTCGACATCGACGGCCGGAAGGTCGTCCGGGTCAACGACCTCCGGCTCGACGAGATCGAGGGCCAGCTCCACGTCGTCGCGGTCGACGTCGGCGCGTCCGGGCTCCTCCGCCGGCTGGGGATCGAAGGCCCTTGGCGGGTCCTGGCCCGCAACTTCCGGCTGCCGCTTCCGGAGCGCTACATCGACTGGGAGGACGTAGACCCGGTCGAGACCTCCGTTGCCTCGATCAAGCTGCGGGTGCCGCACGCCGGCCTCGCCGAGCTCCACCCGGCCGACCTCGCCTCGATCATCGACCAGCTGGCGCCCCGGGACCGGGCCGGGGTCCTGGCCTCGCTCGACGACGAGGCGGCGGCCGATGCGATCGAGGAGATGGAGCCCGAGACGCAGGTCGAGGTGCTCGAGGACCTCGGCCCCGGCGAGGGCCGCCGACATCCTCGAGGAGATGTCCCCCGACGACGCCGCCGACCTGGTCGCCGACCTGTCCGACGAGGCCCGGACGGAGATCCTCGCCCTCATGGAGATCGACGAGGCCGCCGAGGTCCGGGAGCTCCTGGGCTACCCGGAGGAATCGGCCGGCGGGATCATGACCACGGAATTCGTCGCCCTTCCGGCGACCCTGACGGCCTCCCAGACGATCGACCGCTTGCGCGAGCTCGAGCCGGATGCCGAGACCATCTACTACGTCTACGTGACCGACGAGGACGGACGCCTGGTCGGGGTCCTGTCGCTGCGCGACCTGATCGTGGCGCCACCCGACACGCGGATCGCGGAAGTGATGATCCCCGAGCCCGTCGCCGTCGCCGTCCTGGCCGACCAGGACGAGGTCGCCCAGGTCGTGGCCCGCTACAACCTCCTGGCGGTGCCGGTCGTCGACGCCGACGGCCGGCTGGCCGGCATCGTGACCGTCGACGACGCCATGGACTCGATCCTGCCGACCGCCTGGAAGAAGCGGCTACCGCGCCTCTTCGCGAGGGGCTGACCGTTGGCCATCCGACGGCGCCGGCAGGCCGCGCCGCCGCCCGTCCAGCCGTGGTGGAGCCGTGCGCTCGATCGCCTCCGGTCGGGCAACCTGCTCCGGCTGCGGGGTCGATTCCGGGGCCGGCGGGGCCTGCTCGCCTTCCTCGCCGTGATGGGTCCCGGGCTGGTGGCCGGCATGGCCGGCAACGACGCCGGCGGGATCACGACCTACACCGTGGTCGGCGCCCACACCGGGTTCCGGCTGCTGTGGCTGTTCCCGGTGATGATCGTGATCCTGGCCATCGTCCAGGAGATGGCGGCCCGCCTGGGGGTGGTGACCGGTCAGGGGCTGTCCGACCTGATCCGCGACCGGTTCGGGGTGCGCTGGACGGCCTTCGCGATGGTGGTGCTGCTGGTGGCCAACGTCGCCCAGACGATGGCCGAGTTCGCCGGGATTCGGGCGGCTGCGGAGGTGGTCGCCCTGCCGCCACTACTGGTCGTGCCGGTCGCGGCGTTCGGCCTGTGGGCGCTGGTGCTGTTCGCCAACCGCCGGGTGGTCGAGCGGGTGTTCCTGTTCGTGCTCGTGATCTTTGCGCTGTACATCGTCTCGGCGATCCAGGCGTCGCCCGATTGGGGAGCGGTCGGACGGGCGCTGGTGAGCCCCAGCCTCGACCTCGATCCGGGCGTCCTCGTCCTCGTCGTCGCGCTGGTCGGCACGACGATCACCCCGTTCATGCAGTTCTACCTCCAGAGCGCGGTCGCGGAGAAGGGCATCGACGAGGAGGAGCTGCCGCTCGAGCGGGCGGACGCGATCGGCGGGGCGATCTGGTCGAACGTGGTGGCCCTGTTCATCGTCGTCGCCGTGGCCGCCACCCTGGGGGCCGCCGGGGTCGAGGTGACGACGGCGGGGCAGGCGGCGGCGGCACTCGAGCCGGTGGCCGGCGAGCTCGCCTCGCTGCTGTTCGCGATCGGGCTGTTCGGGGCGTCCATGCTCGCGGCCACGATTCTGCCGATCACCACCGCGTTCGTGATCTGCGAGGCCTTCGGCTGGGAATCCGGGGTCGGCAAGCCGTTCCGGGACGCCCCGTCCTTCTACGCCATCTACACGTTCGTGCTGTTCGTGGGTGCGGCTGTCGTGCTCCTGCCGGGTCTCGATCTCGTGCCCCTGCTGCTGGCCACCCAGAACCTGCAGGGACTGCTGCTCCCGGTCGTCCTGGTGTTCCTCGTCCTCCTGGTCAACGACGAGCGCCTGCTGGGCCGCTATCGCAACGGCCGGCTGGCGAACGTCCTGGCCTGGGGTGCGGTGGCCCTGGTCGTGACGCTCGACGTCGCCCTGCTGGTCGTGACCGGCCTCGCCTTCCTCGGCATCGGACCGCCGTAACCCGCTACCCCGAGGTCCTCGCGCTGCCGGGGGCGGGAGGCGCGGGAGAGCCGCCGCTACACTCCGCGCTCGGATGGTCTTCTCGTCGATCTCGTTCCTGTTCTTCTTCCTGCCTGCCGTCATTGCCGTCAACTACGTGGCACCGCGCGGCCTCCGGAACCTCATCCTCGTGCTCGCCAGCCTGGCGTTCTACACCTGGGGGACGGGCTGGCTCGTGGTCGTCCTGATCGCCTCGATGGCGGTCAACTATTTGCTCGGCCACCTGGTCGAGCGCCGCGTCGACACGGGGAACCAGTCCGCGGCCAGGGCGCCGCTGGCGCTGGCCGTGGCCCTCAACGTCGGCCTGCTGGCGTGGTTCAAGTACGCGAACTTTGCGGTGGGACAGGCAAACGCCGCCCTGGGCGCGCTGGGCGAAGCCCCGATCGAGTGGGCGGCGATCATCCTGCCGATCGGCATCTCGTTCTACACCTTCCACTCGCTGAGCTACCTGCTCGACATCTACCGCGGTACGGCGAGGCACCTGCGCCACCCGATCGACTACGCGCTGTACATCACCTTCTTCCCGCAGCTGGTCGCCGGGCCGATCGTCCGGTTCCACGAGATCCGCGAACAGATCGTCGGGCGGCGCGAGTCAAGCCACGACTTCGCCAGGGGGATCTACCGCTTCTGCCACGGGCTCGGCAAGAAGGTGCTCATCGCGGACACCGTGGCGCCGATCGCCGACGCGGCGTTTGCCCTGCCGCCCGACCAGCTGAACGCGCCGACCGCCATCCTCGGCGTCGTCGCCTACACGATCCAGCTGTACTTCGACTTCAGCGGCTACTCGGACATGGCCCTGGGGCTGGGGGCAATGTTCGGTTTCCACCTGCCGGAGAACTTCAACCGGCCATATGCGGCGCGATCCATCACCGAGTTCTGGCGGCGCTGGCACATGTCGCTGTCACGCTGGTTCCGCGACTACCTCTACATCCCCCTGGGTGGCAACCGGGGCTCGTCGCTGATGACCTACCGGAACCTCGTCCTGGTCTTCCTCGCGACGGGGATCTGGCACGGGGCGAACTGGACGTTCCTCCTGTGGGGCGCCTATCACGGCGTGCTCCTCCTCGTCGAGCGGGTCGCCGGTGTGGGCCGGGCGGGCGAGCCACGCTGGCCGCAGGTCTCGCAGGCGCGCACGATCCTCCTCGTGGTCGTCGGCTGGATCCTGTTTCGGTCACCGGACGTGGACCACGCGCTGGGATACTTCGGCGCGCTCGGGCGGCCGGACGGATCGCTGGTTGGGACCGTTGCCGTGGCCCTCGATCCGCTGGCCATGACGGCCCTGGCGTTGGGCCTCGCCAGCCTCGTCCTGCCGCGCGACTGGGTGACCGGCGTCCGGCTGCAGTTCGCCGGCCCGCACCTCGCCCCGCTACGGTTCGCCGCCCTGGTGCTGGTCCTGCCGTTGTCGCTGGCATTGCTCGTCTCGGGTACGTTCAGCCCGTTCCTGTACTTCCAGTTCTGACGAGGCGGCAGAGTCGATGAACGACGTCCCGGGATCCGAAGGCGGCGAGCGCCGACTGGCGGACGCCGGCGAGGCCGGGCCTGGCCCCGACGCCGCAGCCCCGCGGTCGAGCGTCGCCAACCGGTTGGTCGTCCTGGCGTTCATGGCCGTCCTGGTCGCGCCGGTCGTCGCCATGGGCCTGGGGCTCCGGCCGGAGAACCTCGAGGCCCGGCCGCTCGCGACCCGGCCGCGGATCGAGCCTGGCGCGCTCCTCGATCCGGCGTTCTACGCGAGCGTCGATCGCTTCCTGAACGACTGGTTCCCGTTCCGGACCATCGCGGTGGAGTTCCGCGCGATCTTCGAGTACGGGGTCGCGAGGACGTCGCCCAATCCGGACGTCCTGATCGGTGCGGACGACTGGCTGTTCTACGTCGGCGAGATCGATCCCGAGTGCGACTTCGGCGCCACCGAGCTGCTGGCCACGATCGACGCGCTGGCGTCCAGGGCGTCCGACCGGGGCCTGGACCTGCGCTACGTGATCACCCCGGACAAGCACGCCATCTACCCGGACCGCATCGGTCCCGCGGCGCGGCTGGGTCCACCATGCACCGACGACGAGCGGGCGGAGGTCCGATCCGGGTTCGCCGAGCGCCCGGGGAGCACGGTCGACCTGTGGGCACCCATCGAGCAGCTCCGCGTCGACAACCCGAACGCGCTGCTGTACTGGCACCAGGACTCCCACTGGACCCCGATCGGGGCCACACCGGCGATCCGGGCCCTGGTCGACGCCGCGGGGCCTGGGATCTGGGATGAATCCGCGGTCCGGGTCGACGGCGTCCTTGATCGGGCGACCGAGCTGTCGCGGTTGATCGGGTTGCCGCGGACCGAGCCGGTCCCGCGCGTGGTGGTGGAGCGGGCCAAGACGCTCGAGCGGACGGTCGTCGTCCGGCCCTCGGCCATCGGGGCGGGCACCGAGCCCGAGCCGGGCGAGCGGGTGGTCTTCCGCTACCGAGGCGTCGGCCCGGACGCGGTCATTCCCGGGACGACGGTCTTCGTCTACGACAGCTTCTTCGGCCTGTACGTGTCGATGATCGCCCCCTGGTTCGAGGACACGATCTGGGTCCACGTCTCCGACCTGGCGGCGCATCCCGAGCTGGTCGACGCGATACCCTCGATCGACCGGCTGATCGTCCAGGCGGTCGAGCGGGAGGCCTACGATCGGCCGTACGCGACCCTCCTCGAGCCGTTCCTCGAACCGCGGTGACGGGATCGCCTGACGTGAGCGCCGTACGTCAGGGATGCACGTGCGGCGGGGCCTCCACCTCGCCGGGATCACCGCCGCGATCGACCGGCAGGCCGGCCGCCTCCCACGCGGGCAGCCCGTCGGCGACCCAGGAGACGTCCTCGAAGCCGGCTTTGCGGAGAAGCGACGCGGCCACGCTGGCCCGATAGCCGGACGCGCACATGGTGGCGATCGGCCGGTTGCGGGGCAGGTCCTTGAGCCGCTCCTCGAGGTCGCCGGCGGCGATGTGGAGGGCGCCCTCGACGTGGCCGGCATCGAACTCGCCGGGCTGGCGGACGTCGATGACCAGCGGTTCGTCCGCCGCGTCGTCGAGGCGATCGGCCAGCTCCTGGACGGTGAGGCGGCCGCTGGTCTCGACGGCGCCGCCCGCCTCGACCCAGGTTCTGAACCCGCCCCGCAAGTGGCCAACCACCTCGTCGTGGCCGATCCGGAGGGCCTGCCGAATCGCGTCGTCCCAATCGGCCACCCCCGGCAGGACGAGGACCAGCGGCCGATCGAGGTCGACCACCCAGCCAAGCCAGGTGCCGAACGACGAGCCGGCCGGGATCGAGATCGAGCCCGGCACGTGCTCGGCCGCGAATTCCGCGGGTCGACGCAGGTCGACCACCTGCGAGCCTCGCGCGACCGCGGCCTCGACTTCTTCGACGGCGAGTGGCCGGGGTTCCGGGACCCGCCCACCGAGGGGCGCGGGGCCCGCCCGATTGATCGGGCGCATCTGGGCGAAGTAGCGCGGAATGCCCGGCTGGCCCTCGAGCAACCGTTGGGCGAAGGCGTCGACGTCGGTGGGCTCCAGCATCGGGTTGTGGCGACGCTCGAAGCCGATCGTCGACCACGGCGTCGAGGAGATCCCTGTCGAGCACAGCGAGCCGGCGCCGTGGGTCGGGAAGATCGCCACGAAGTCCTCGTGGCGGAGCAGCTCGTCGTGGAGCGACCGGAACATCTGGCGGGCGTAGGGGATCGCGTTCTCCGCCCCCAGCAGGTCCGTTCGTCCGACGGCGCCCACCAGCAGCGAACCGCCCGTGAACAGCAGCACCGGCTCGTCGGCCCGGGATGTATCGCGGACCGCGTAGGCCACGTGCTCCGGGGTGTGACCGGGCGTGTCGAGGGCGGTCAGCCGCAGCTCGCCGACCGTCACCGCCTCGCCGTGGCGGATCGGGCGGTGGTCATGGTCGAGGCCGGCGCCGGCGCCGATGACGTGGGTCGCGCCGGTCAGGACCGCGAGGTCGCGGGCGCCCGAGAGGTAGTCGTTGTGGAGGTGGGTCTCCAGGACCGCGACGATCCGGAGGTCGAGCCGCCGAACCTCGTCGAGGTAGATGTCGACGTCGCGACGCGGGTCGACGATCGCCGCGGCCCCGCTCGCTTCGTCGGCGACGAGCGCGGACAGATGCCCCAGGCCCTCGATCGAGAACTGCCGGATCAACACGGCCCGAGAGTACACCGGGGCCTCGCCCGGGGGCGGGCTCGCGATCCCTATACTCGCCCCCGATGCGCGTCCTCCGCCGACTCGTCGACAGCCGGGATCCCGGCTCGTACGCCAATCGGCTTCGTGAGCGCCGGTTCGGCCTCCTTCGGTCCCTCCTCGGCCAGGTCCGTCCGCCCGTCCGGATCCTCGACGTCGGCGGCACCCCCACGTTCTGGCAGATCCGCGGCAAGGACATCCCGGGCGACCCCCGGGTGACGGTCCTGAACCTCGAGCCGCTGACGAGCGACGACCCGGATATCGAGACGGTCGTCGGCAACGCCTGCGACATGAGCGGGTTCGCCGACGGCGCGTTCGACGTCGTCTTCTCGAACGCGGTCATCGAGCACGTCGAGACGCTCGAGAACCAGCGCCGGATGGCCGCCGAGATCCAGCGGGTGGGCCACCGCTATTTCGTCCAGACGCCGAACAAATACTTCCCGCTCGAGCCGCACTTCCTCGTGCCCGGCTTCCAGTTCCTGCCGATCGGGCTGCGTGCCTGGCTGCTGCGCCGGATGGCCCTCGGCTGGTATGCCCGCACCGCCGATCCGGCCGAGGCCGAGGCGAAAGTCCGGATGATCCGGCTGATGACCGAACGGGAGTTCCGGTCCGTCTTCCCGGACGCCCGGATCTACCGGGAGAAGGTCTTCGGCCTGACGAAGTCGTTCGTCGCCTACGGCGGCTGGGACGGCGGCTCGGGCGTCTCGGGCGGCTCGCGGCCTACCTGACAGGCCCTCGTCCGGGACCGCCGCCGCGCCATTGGGCGTACGTCGAATCGTTGTCCAACCGCCCCCCCTGAAGTACCGTCTGCCCGCTCCGTCCGGGTCCTAGGCGCGGCCGAGCGTGCGGGGCTAGGGTTTGCCCAATGCGTCGCCCTCGCCTTGCCTTCGCCCTGGCCAGCATTGTGCTGGTCGTCCTGTCGGTCGTGCCGGCGTCGGTCGCGGCCGCGTCCACGACCCTCTACGTCGACGGCAAGGTCGGCAGCGATTCCAACTCCGGCGCCTCCCCATCGCAGGCCTTCAAGACCATCGCCAAGGCGGGCGCGGCGATCCCCGCCGGTTCGGCAGCCGGCTGGAAAGTAATCGTCCACGGCTACACCGACTACGTGTATCGCGAGCGACCGATCCCGATGGCGTTCTCGAGCCACGGCAGCTCCGGCGCACCGATCGTCTTCCAGGCCGCGGGCTACGCCCCCGGCAGCACCGCCCCGTACGTCAAGCCCATCGTCTCCGGAGCCGACGTCGCCCCGACCGCCGGCCAGCGCTGGTCGAGCACGTCGCACGCCGGCGTGTGGCGGACGCCGTGGACGGTCGAGCCGTACTTCTACGGCAAGCTCACGGGGACCATCAAATCGGCCATCTTCCAGGACACCGCGACGTGGCTGTGGGAGCAGACGAGCCTCGCCGCCCTCGCCGCGAGAGCCCAGGCCGGGTTGGGCGGGTTCTGGTGGGATCGCTCCGCCAAGCAGCTGTACGTCTCCGCCGTCGGAGCGCCGGGCGCCGGGACCGACCCGTCGCCCCACCGGATCGATGTGATCGTCCGGCCGACGTTCTACTTCAAGGGCACCCAGGGCGTCCGGTATGTCGAGGTGCGCGGCTTCGAGGTCCGCCATTCGGCCAACGGCATCGCCTTCGACAACGGCACGGACTACAGCGTGGCCGCGGACAACGTCCTCAACGCCAACTTCCTGATGGGTCTCACGACCGCCGGGGTCCAGACGCCCAGCGGACCCGACCAGGCGGTCGGCAACGTGATCGCCCGCAACCGCGGCTCGTGGAACACCCTCCAGCTGATCAAGATCGACGAAGGCTCGCAGAACGGGACCGTCTGCGACAACGTCGCCGCCAACAACGCCTTGCGCGGGATCATCGTCCAGGGCAAGGCGCCGGGCACGACCTACACCGGCTTCACCTCCGGCATCCTGATCTGCCGGAACAAGCTGTACGCCCACAAGTTCAACCCGACCGGCTCGACCTACAACAACGCCAACGGCATCACCGTCGCCAACGACGCCCGGAACATCACCCTCGACGGCAACGACATCTGGGCCAACGATGTGGGTATCCATCTGACCCAGGAGCGTGACGGCCTCCACAAGCTCGACAGCATCGTCCTCAAGAACAACCGGGTGTCGGGCAACCGACGGTTTGGCCTGAACATCTACGACGGGGTCTACGGCGAGGGCGCCGGCAAGCTGACCGTCACCAAGGATGTCTACTGGGGCAACGGGACCGGGATCATGGTCGCCCAGGGCAGCACCAACAAGACGATCAGCCAGACGACGGTCCACGGCAGCTATGCCGACGGGATCAGGGTGGGGGTCGTGAACAAGGCGGGCACGCGGCTGACGCTCACCCGATCACTCGTCACCAACAACGGCGGCTACGGCCTGTGGCTCGTCAGCGGCAGCTCCGCGACGATCAGCTACAGCGGCTTTTCCGGCAATCGCCTTGGCTCGATCAAGGGCACGCCGAGCAAGTCGGCGGTCAACACCAAGGCCGCGGGCTATCTCTCGACGACCACCACCAGCCCGGCGTTCCTGAAGATCTCGACGTCCTCCTACCAGTACACCGCCGGGCCGACCGGGACGCCGATCGGAGCGCGCTACTAGCTCCTGGGCCGGTCGACGACCTGGGCCAGGACCGCCGCCAGCGCCGCCTCGAGACTGGGCCCGCCATTGCTGCCCGACGCTGCGGGCGCGACGTTGCCGGCCGAGTCGACGGCTCTCCGCCAGGCGACGTCGAAGCGGTCCCGCCGAAGCTCGATGCCGGTGAGCGGCGAGAGGAGGCGAGCCGCGGCGACATCGTGGCCCCCGATGGAGATCGAGGTTTGGAGCCCCTCCTCGCGCCATCCCATCGGGCCGCCGACCTGGCTCGTGAGGAAGTCGACCCGGCAGCGGATCCAGGACGCCACGTCGGCCTCGGCCCAGACCGGATCATCAGGTCGAGCGGCATAGGCGAGACCGAGCAGGAACAGCGTGCGCGGGCTGTCGACCCTCGCGGTCACGCTCCACGGCGGCGTCGGGCCGCCCGTTCGGCCGGGACCGACCTCGGTGAGGGACTGGCACGGCATGTCGTCGTAGGTCCGGTCCGGCAGGGATCGAATCCAGGCCCGGCGATCGTCCGGCCTCGCCCCGACGATGAACGCCGCGGTCTCGGCAGCCTGATAGCCGCTCAGCCGCGGCAGCACGTCCGAGCCACTGGTCGCGAGCACGGAGCCGTCCGGCTGGAGGTTCCCCAGTCGGCACCACTCGGGACCGCCGAGATCGCAGCGGGTGAAGCCGGCCGCCTCGACCATCCGCACGATCACCTCGCTCCAGTCCCCGCGGCCGCGGTCCGATGACCACATCGCGAGCGGGATCGCACCCATGCCGACGTTTCGTTCGATCGACGCCGGCCCACCGGCACCGGGCCACGACCCCGACCGCGGAGCGGCGGAGGCCAGGCCATCGGCCCACCGATCGAGCGCCGTGGCCACGCGATCGTCGGGCGAATGGCGGTGGGCGAGGACGAGGCCCAGGGCGGTCGTTCCGTCCACCACGGGATCGTCGGAGAAGCGCCCCTCGGCGGTGCGCCCAGCCAGCGCTGCCTCGACGAACGCCGCCCGGAAGTCTTCGAGGCTGGCCGCGTCTCGAGGGGCAAAGGAGAGGTTGATGGCGGGTGTCACGGACACCCGGTGTCGGCCCGGGGTCAGGTCGATTACCGGATACAGCCCCGGCGCGGACGCCCAGCCGGGGCTGCCACTCCAGACGGTCACGCCGTCGACGTTCACGGTCGCGGCCGTCCACGAGGACTCGACGATGATGTGGTGCGTACCGAGGCGGAACGGGACGAGCTTGTAGGGACGTTCCGTGCCGATCGCGAGAACGTCGTCCTCGACGGCCAGGCCCAGCTCGTCCCGTCGGGCCATCAGCCGGAGGCCGTTCAACAGCCCGGCGAACTGGTCCTCGTTCTCGTCGGCGACGAAGCCGAGGATCCAGTCACCGCCCTGGCCGTCCGGGAAGTGGACGTATTGCAGGTCGAACGTCCAATGGTCTCCGGCGAAGGCGGCGCCGATCATCCGGACGCCGCCACGGGGGACGATGGTGAGCTGGCCCTCCACCAACTCGACGTCGGCGTCGGCATCGATCGCCGCGACGTTCCAGTAGTCCGTTGGACTGCCGGCCTTGCCCCGGTCGGCATAGGCAACCACATCAAGGTCGGGCTCCACCAGCAGGACTGGTGCGAGCGAACCGATCGCCAGGAGAGCCGGCAGCGCCAGCGCTGCGAGCGGTCGCCACCGCCTCAGGGACGCACCGCCCGACATTGGGCTTCGACCGGCAGCCCGGCCGCCTCCAGGGCGGAGACGTGGAGGATCGGCATCCCGGAACGGTAGCACCCGAGTCGGGCGGCGGTCGGTCCCTATACTCGGGCCCGTGCGGGATCGGTCCGGGGTCGGGCGAGCCATCCGCGACCTGCGCGCGTCGGGGATGGCCGCATTTGCCGCCGGCACGATCGTGTACCAGGCCGGGCGCCTGGCCCTGACCCTCATCGCTGCGGCGGTCCTCGGCCCGGAAAACTTCGGTGACTGGGTGCTGATCAGCCTCCTGATCGTCTACGTCAGCGCCACCGGCCTGGGCGTGACGAACGGCGCCGGACGCGAGATTCCGTTCCTCGCCGGCGGCGGCCGGACCCGGGACGCGAAGGACGTTGCCGATGCGGCATCGGCCGCAACGATCGTTTCGGGTGCCGCGGCGGCCGCCCTGTCGGTCCTCCTGGCCGCGCTGATCCTCGAGGGACGCCTCGACGGGCTCGTCCTGCTGCTCCTGGCGGTGGCAGCTGCCCTCCAGCATCCCTTCCTGCTCGAGCAGGTGCTGTACCGCTCCTGGTTCGCCTTCCAGGCCGCGGCGACCCAGCTGATCGTGCTCGGTCTGGTGGTCCTCGTCACCGGCGTCGCGCTCGTCGCCTACGGAATCCCGGGGCTGCTCGTGTCGCAGGTCCTGACCTACGGCGCCGCCGTCGGGCTCGGCATCCGCCTCCTGCCGTACACGCCGCGGCCGCGCTGGAACCCGGTGATCCTGCGAGCGCTGATTTCGGTCGGGTTTCCGATCATGGTTGCCGGCCTGCTGTACGGCCTGCTCACGACGATCGATCGCTGGCTCGTTGCGACGTTCATGGACCGCGCGGCGGTGGGCCACTATGGGCTCGTCGGCATCGTGACCAGCGGGTTGCTGCTCATCCCGCAGATGCTCGCCCAGCACTTCTATCCGCGGATGGCCTTCGCCCACGGAGGGGGATCCACGCACGCGGAGCTGGTCCAGCTGGCGCGTTCCCAGGGCATCGTGGCGGGCCTGGCCGTGGGCGGTCTCGCGATCGGAACCGCGGTCATCGCCTATGCCGTGGTACCGATCGCGCTGCCGGCATACGTGGCATCGCTGCTCCCGCTGGCGCTGGCCCTCGTCGGGGTGGTCGCGTACGCCTTCGGCTCGGGGTATGGCAACGTCCTCAACACGGTGGGGGCCCACCGACGGTTCCTGACGATCCAGGCCGTCGCCCTCCTCGGGACGGTGGGCCTCGCCACCGTCCTGCTCGCCGCGGGGTGGGGACTCGAAGGCGTCGCTTTCGCCAGCACGGTCGGCCTGAGCCTCTGCAGTATCATGCTGTTCCGGACGGCCACCGGCGGATCGTAGGGACCGCTCCACACGACGAAGTCAATCGACGCTCGGCGCGAGGGGGAGGATCCAGCCGATTCAGAACTTGATCCTTGCCGCGGGCATCGCGCTCGCGCTCGGCCTGGCCGCACTGATGACGAGGCCCGGCCTTCGGATACCGGCGCTCGTGGTCGGTCTCCTCTCGATCCCCGGCAACGTGGACAACCTCGTCCCTCAGATGCAGATGGACCTGCACGCGGTGGCCAACAACACCGGGCCGGCCATCTCCGTCATCGACGGGCTGCTCTTGTGGGCCGTCGTCCTGACCGCGCGCGAGTCGCGCCATGAACGGCTGCTGCCCACGCAGCGGCGATTCGTCGTCGGCGCCTCGATCGTGGCGCTCCTCGCCGTCGCCGCCAGCACCGGAAGCATCGTTCTCCTCGGCGTCGAACCGCTGGCCGGCATCCGCGGGATGCTGACCTTCGCCCGGATCCCAGCGGTCCTCTACCTCGCGTTCCGCCTGCGACCGCTCGACCCGACCGGGGTCCGGCTTTCGATCGCTGCCGCGGTGGGCGGCGTGGCGCTGATCGGAAATGGCGTGTACACCTCGACCGTCGAGCACCACGAGCGGTTTACCGCGGCGACGTTTGGGGTGAACGGCCTCGGGATGGCGCTGGTGGTCGTGACCTTGCTTGCCGTCGGGGCGGCCGTCGAGGCGCACAACCGTCAGGTCGATCCCCGGCTGGCCGTTCCGCTCGCCATCCTTGCCATGACCACGCTGTTCGGCGCGATCGCCACGGGCACGCGCATGTCGCTGATCGCCCTCATCGTCGGTGGGGTCGGCGCGCTGGTCCTCAACCGGAGCTGGCGCTCGCCTGCCGGCGCCGCCCGCGTAGCAGGCTGGGTGGGGCTGGCCGCAGCCGTGACGTTCGCGGCGACCCTGACGACGGCCGGAGGGGGTCGGACGATCTCGACGGTGACCGATGTCGGCAACACGATCGACATCGTCACCGACATCGACAACACCGACGATTCAGAGGTCAGGACCCGCAGCGAGTTCTGGGATCAGGCGATCAGGATGGCAATGAGCCAACCGTTGACCGGCGTTGGGCCCTTCCAGTGGAACATCGAGCGCTACGCCCTCGACGATACGGCGCCAGTCCTCGTCGCGAATCCCCACAACACGTACCTGCAGGTCGCCGCCGAATACGGGTTCGTGGTCCTGGCCGCCTTTGTCGCGCTCCTTGTCCTGGTTCTCCTGGCGATCGCCATCACCCAGCTGAGACGCTCATCCACGAGCGCCCGGGCCTGGAGCGCCGCGCTGATCGCCGGCGTCGCGGCCGCCATCCCGGTGACCGAGCTCACGAATTCCCACCTGTTCAACGTGCGGCTAGGCGCCTTCGCGTGGCTGCTGCTCGCCGCCGCCCTCGCCATCGCGCTGGCCGACGCGGCCGAACGGCGGAACACCCGGGCCTCGCCTGCGCCGTGAAATCCGGCTGGATCGAGGCACGCGACTGGGCCGAAACGCAGGCCCAGTCCTGGTTCCTGCCGGATGACCCACCGCTCGAGGTCGGCGGGGTCGAGATCGGCTGGCCGCTGCAGGTCGACGCCTTCGAAGCGTTCCTGCGGATCGCCGTCGGCGTCGGGAACATCACCTCCGATCACCATGGCTTCTCGTTCACCAGAACGGCAAAGCAACGCGGCCTCGACCGGGCGCTGCGAGCGCACGCGATGCGCCTCATGGGGCGAGCCGGGCTCCCACGGCGGCAACCAAACGGCACCCTCTTCGTGAGCGAGCTCCCAACGCCGTCGATGCTCGAGCCGTCGGTCCGCGTCGCCCAGGCGATGCCCCGCGAACGCACGGCCGTCGCCGCGGCAGACCCCCGCGTCCTGCGTCACTGGCGTGACCGCAGCATTCCCGCAAGCCCGATCCTGCTCCCCTGGCTCGAGGAGCGCCGGCTCCTGGCCCGCGCCCGCCGGGCGGCGAAGGCGGCGGTCTCCGCATTCACGGCGCGCCAGCCGTTGTTCGAGTTCAACGGCAGCGATGTCACGGAACCGGCCGTCAGCGCGCTCCGCAGCCTGATCCTCAACTCCGCACCATGGCTTGCCATCGAGCTGCGCGCCCTGCGCCGCATCGTCGCCGCCTGCCACCCGGCGACGATCGTGGTGGCGACGGATCAGCACCGGATCGGCCGGCTCGCCGTGACCGCCGCGAAGGGCAGCGGAACAAAGGTCGTGGTGTTGCAGCACGGCCTCCCGCAGACGCCGATCGGGTTTCTGCCCCTCGTCGCGGACGAGATCTGCGTCTGGTCCGATGGCGTCCGGGACTGGTTCACGGCACGCGGCGTGGACGCGGCCCGGGTCCGGGTCCTTGGGAATCCTCGCCTGGACGACCTGGTCGAGCTCGACCGGCGAACGACCCGCGATCGAATCGACGCGGAGCGCCGGATCACCGCCTCCCGGCGGCTCCTGGTCGTGCTCTCGCCGCTCGGCATCGACGCCAACCTCGCGGTCCTCCGGATCGCCATCGATGCCTGCCGGCAGGATCGTGGTCTGGGCTGCATCGTCAAGCTCCACCCGGGCGCGGGCGACCCCCGGCCGATGCTCCGGCTCATCACCGGCGCCGGGCTCGGCCAGCGGATGGTCGTCGCGCGGCGCGAGTCCCTCGTGCCGCTCCTGCTGTGGGCCGACGTCACGTTCCTGTTCCGCTCGACGGTCGCCCTCGAGTCGCTCGCTGCGGGAACGCCCGTCGTGGTCGCCGATTACGGACCGGCCTCCATCGCTGACGACGAGCTCGCCGAGCTGGGCCTCCCGCGGGCTCGCTCAGGAGGCGATCTTGCCGGCCACGTCGGCGCACTCACCGATGGGCCCGCGCGAGAGGCCTTCTTCGGGGAGCGGCGGGAGTCGATGGAGCGGATGACTGGACCGGTTGACGGCCAGGCCGCCGCTCGGATCGCCGCCTGCCTGGCGTCCGCAGGCGACTGACGGCCATTCCCGGCGTGCCGACCACCGAAGTGCCAGCCCGGGATCGCGGCCTCGTCATCGCCTGGATGCCGGTCAGCCGACGGAGCGAGACCCTCGCCGAGCGGCTCGGGTTCGACCTGCTGCTCCTGGGCCGATCGGGCTTCCGCCGGCCCTGGACGGCTCCGTTCGCGTATCCGGCGATGGCCGTCCGAACGGTCGCCGCGCTGGTGCGCCGTCGTCCGCGGGCGGCGGTCGTGGTGGCGCCTCCGTTCGTGGCGCCGCTCGTGGCCGTTCCGATCATGGTCGTGCTCCGCGGACGCCTTGCCGTCGACATCCACAGCGGGGCACTGCTTGATCGCCGCTGGCGGTGGGCCGTGCCAATCCTGGCCTGGCTGTGCCGGAGGTCCGAGTTGGCGTTGGTCACGCTCGACGACCTGGGGTCCCGGCTGCGGCGCATGGGGGTCGAGACGGCGACCGTGCCGGACCCGCTCCCCCGCTTCGACACGATGTTGCCACCGCGCCAACCCGGGAACCGGGTGGTTGCCATCTGCGGCTGGGGCGATGACGAGCCGATCGAGTCGCTCGTCGATGCCGCCCGCGGGAAGCCCTGGCAGTTGCGCATCACCGGCCGGCCGCGGCGGGCGCTCGACCTGCCGCCCAACGTCGAGCTCACCGGGTTCCTCGCCGATGACGCGTTCGTGCGCGCCGTCGCCGACGCCGACGTCGTCGTCGTCCTCACGACCCGCGATGCCACGCTGCTCTCGGGGGCGTGGGAGGCGCTCGCCCTCGGCCGGCCCCTTGTCCTCTCCGCCACTAAGGCCCTCCGGGCGACGTTCGGCCCTGGCCCGACCTACGTCGAGTCGACCCCGGCCGGCATCGCCGAGGGCATCCAACGGGTTCTCGCCGAGCCGTCGGCGGCCACGGCGGCGACGGTCGAGCTTCGCGATCGGTTTCAACGCGACAACGACGCGGCCCTGGCGGCCGTCGCGACCCGGCTCCTCAGACCCCGTCGTTCTCGCCCGTGAGCGCCAGGCGGAGGACCCGTTCCGCCCGACCCCGGAGCACCGCGAGCCGTTCCGGATCGACCTGCGGCTGCTCGTCGGCGCCACCGACGATGTCCGCCACCGCCGCCCCGAGGCGGGCGTCGAGGCCATCCAGCTGCGCCGGCATGGCGACGTCGAACGCGGTCAGACCGAGGTCCGCCGCGAGGGCCGATACCTTGGGTTCGTAGGCCAGGGCGATCGTCCGGCGACCGTGCATGGCCGCGCACAGGACGGCGTGGTACCGCATCGCGATGACGAGGTCGGCCGCCGCCACGCGCGCGGTCAGGCCGTCCCAGTCGAGCGGGGCATCGACGATCTCCGCACCGGTCAGCTCCGCCTCGTGCAGCAGTTGGCGGGCCTCGTCCCGGTCTCTCGGCCAGTACAGGGGGACGAGCGCAACCTGCCAGCCGGCGGCACGAGCGATCCGGATCGCGTCCGCCACTGCCGCCCGCAGCCGCCGTCGGGCGGCCTGCCGCTCGGGGCCCTCGCCCAGGTACCAGGGGCGGATCGAGACGACGAGGCGGCGGGGCTCGCCGGCTGCTCGGGTGGGCGGTTGGCGCTCGGCCAGGGTGACGACCGGATCCGCGCCGACCGCAACGCGGGCCACCCCGAGGCGCGCCAGCTCGACCGCCGACGCCTCGTCCCGGACGGTGCGGATGGTCGCCAGCCGGCTCGTCGCCGCTACGAGCCAGCGCCCGATCCGTCGATGGATCGGCCCGACGCCCACCGCCAGGAGCGCCACGGGTCGTCGCAGGAGCCGTGCCCACAGCGCCGTCAGCAGCAGCTCCACCGGCAGCCGGAGGCCCTCGTCCTTGAGGATGCCGCCGCCACCGAGGACTACTCGGTCTGCCTCGACGACCGCTCGCAGGTACCGCCAGACGCCGGCGCCGCGAACCGGCACAGCCCGCGGGTCGGACGACGGGCCCCGCGTCGCGAACCGGACGATGTCGACGCCGAGCCGGTCGGCGGCACGCTCGACGGCCAGACGGATCGCCTCGTCGCCCACGTTGTTGGTGCCGTAGTAGCCGACCAGGAAGACGCGGGGGCGTCGCGCCGGGGACCGCGCGTCGGATTGGTCATTCACCCTGGCTGGGCGGGGCGTTCCGCGCGGGCCGCCAGGGTCGAGGATCGATGTCCAAGCGACATGAACGCGATGAGCACGGCGAGGGCGAACGGTCCATACCCGCCGGACGCATAGGACTGGGTGACGGTGAGGACGAGAACGGCCAGCCAGGCGATTCCGAACCATCGGCGGTGCCGGTCCCGCGGTCGCCGCATCACCTCCACCAGTGGCCACCCCACCAGCAGGACGAAGGCGGCGGCACCGACGATGCCGGCCTTCATCGCCACCGTCATGTACGCGTTGTCGACGGCGGGTTGCATGCCGAGGGTCGACGGCCTCGCGCCGCCGGGGGTGAAGGTGTACTGGACGAGCGTCCCCAGACCGTGTCCGCGGAATGGCTGCTCGGCGATCAGCTCATGGGCTGCCGCGTACGTGGCACCCCGGCCGCGGGCGATCGCGTCGAGCCCCGAGTTCGGGGCCTGGAAGAAGAGCCGTGCCAGCGGATCGTCGCCCCCGCCCCCGATCGAGACCGCGCTGACCACGAGGCCGCCCATGACCCCGGCCACGGCGACCGCCAGGAAACCGCCGACGACGACGACCCGGCCGAGGGACCGGTCCGTTCGCCGGGCGGCCAGGTGCTCGCCGATGAAGATCAGGACGGACAGACCCACGACACCGGCCAGGGCGAAGATCGACATCCGGGTCAGGGACAGGGCGATGCCGCCGCCGAGCAGGGCGAACCACGCGGCGCGAGGCCATGACGGTGCACCCAGCAGTCGGTGGAGGACCCACGCGGCCGCGACGATCACGAACGTGTTGTTGCTGAATTGCAGCCGCAGGAGGCCCCGATCGTAGGTGATGGCCCGATCCTTTAGGCCGCCGTCGAAGGCCGGCAGGACCGCCGTCACCAGGAGCAGCACGGCGTAGATCGTCGCCCCGACGAGCAGCCCTCGCACGATCGTGGACCGGGTCGTGCCCGTCCACAGCACGAACGGCACCAAGCCGTAGAGCATCCACCAGCGCGCGTCACGGAGGATGTCCCGCTGGGCCTGGCCATCCGTGAAGCCGACGATCAGGGCGACGAGACCGACCACCAGCCAGAGCCCGGTGATCGGCACCAGCGCCGGCCGGATCGTGGCCCGCCGGAGCGAGGGCAGGACCAGCAGGCCGGTCGCCAGGATCACGCCGTCATGGAACCGGAGTGGCACACCGGCGAGCTCCGCGAGGTCATTGTCGGCGGCTCTGCCGAACGGGACGGCGACGAACACGAGCAGGCCCGCCGCGATGGGGCCGAGCTTCCTCGACCGGCTGAGGCCGATCACGGCGATGAATCCCAGGACGGGCCGCAGGAGCGTTGGCGGCATTGTCACCGTCAGCACCAGGGCCACCGCCAGGCTCCCGAGCCCGACGAGCACGAGCGGATCGGCGCTCCGTGCGCTCTGGCGCAGGGCCGCCACCTCGCTCTGGAGGCGACCAACCATCGCGGAACGGCGCCCGGCGTTCGAGCGCGGGGCAAGCGGCGAGGTCATCGGCTCCCAGTGTCGTACATCGGGCCCACGGAGGACGGTCGCGAGGCTCAGGCGACGCCCGCGCCGCCGGGGTCGCTCGCGGCGACCTCCGGTGCGATCCCGGATCCGAAGTCCGGATGCCGCACGGTGAAGGCGCCAAGCAGCAGCATGGCGACCGCGGCGCCGATCCCGGTGGCGCCGATGGCGCCGACCGCCCCGAGCTGGCGCGTCAGGACGGTGTGGGCGAGCGCGGCCGTCACGGCGCCCGTGACCAGGCAGAAGGCCGGGACCGTCGGTCGACCCGTTCCCATCCACCACTGGCTGAGGACCGAGTAGATCCCCAGCAGCCCAACGACGAGCGCAAGGGCCGGCAGGAGTTCCACGGCCCCGGCGTAGGCCGCCGGAAACACCGTGTCGACGACCATCCTGCCCAGGACGGCATACGCCGCGACGCCGACGATGGCAAGCGCGACCGTCCCACCGACCGCTCGCAGCAGCAAAGCTCGCCGGGCCGGCTCTCCGAGGCCGGCGGCGTGCGGCAGGACGATGGTGCCGATGGCGAACGAGACGAGCGTCATCGGCATCGCCAGGGCGCGCGCGGCGCCGTAATCCGCGAGCTGCGCCGGCGCGAACGCGCGCACGAAGAACACGTCGAGACCCAGGATGGCGGCATAGGCCGTTCCGGAAACCAGTGCCGGCACGGCGAACCGGGTCAGCTCGGCCACTGCGGCACGGCTGATCCGGGCCTCCCCCGGGCCGCGACGGACGAGCTCCCTGGCCGGGCCGATGATCAGCTCGATGATCACGATCGGCACCAGGTAGACCGCCGCGTAAATGCCGACCAGGACCGGGACGCTGGCCATCTCCATGGAGACGGCCAGGCCGAGGAGCACGAGCTGCGCCAGGTTGGCGCTGATGCGATAGGCGACCAGCAGGCCGAACCGGCGAAGTCCGCGGAGGATCCCGAAGTAGTAGGCGTCCACGGACAGGCCAACGATGACCATCGTGATCAGGAACGACATGAGGTCGGCACCCGCGGCAAGCGCCTCACCCAGGACGACGGCGGCCGCCAGGAGCGGCAAGCCGGCGACGACCGCCGACGCGACCAGGTCGGTGCGCCGACCGGGCCGGGCGAGGGAGCGCGTCATCGCGGTCGGGTAGCCGGCAAGGACGAGCTCGCCGGCCGTGAAACCGGTCGTGATGAAGAAGTACACCGCGGCAAAGTCGGCCCGACCCGTGGCCCGGGCCACGAGGACCGGGAACAGGAAGCCCAGGCCGCGCGCGACCAAGTTGCCGAAGAAGACGACGGTCGCGCTCAGGACGACGGATCCGGTCTCCATTCGCTTCGGCGGCCCGCCCGGTCCGATGGGTTCGTCCCGCTCGTCATCGAGTTGGATCCCCGCCGATCGCGTCACGGGCGGCGCCGGACCACCGTTCGGATCACCAGCCACAGGAACCGCGTCCCGTCGTACGTGTACCGTCGCCACATCCGACCCGGCTCCTGGATCATCCGGAACATCCATTCGAGCCCCGCCCGCTGCATCCAGCGGGGCGCGCGGCGGACGAGTCCGCCGTAGACGTCGAAGGAACCGCCCACGCCCATCACGAACGACGCGCCGATCCGTTCCTTCCAGCGGCCGAGAAAGTGCTCCTTGGCCGGGGAGGGAATCCCCACGAGGAGGATGGTGGGACGAGTCGCGGCGATCGCGTCGACCATCGCTTCCTCCTCCTCCTCGGTCCAGTAGCCCTCGCGCCAGCCCACGATGCGGAGGCGTGGATGATCGTGGGCGAGGCGCTCGACGACGGCGGAGACGACCGACTTTCGCGCGCCCAGGAGATAGACCCCGTAGCCCGCCTTCTCGGCCCGCTCGAACAGCCGGATCATGAGATCCACCCCGGTCACCCGCTCCGGCAAGGGCCGCCCCAGGAGCCGCGCGGCCCAGACGATCGGCTGGCCATCGGCGTTGACGAGGTCGCAGCTGTTCACGATGGCCCGGAATTCGGGGTCCTCGCTGGCCTGGACCACCTTCGCAACGTTCACGACGACGTGCTGGTGGGTGCCACCCTCGGCGATCATCGCGTCGATCGCGTCGAGCGTCTCCTCCATCGTCAACGCGTCGATGTCGAGTCCGAAGAGGGTCACCCTTCGCCCGGCGTCACGGGTGACCGTGCCAGGCGCAGCGACCGTCGCAGGGCGGGCTCGAAGGCGATCGAACAGCCCCTCGTACTCATCGGTGACGTGGCGCCATGAGAACTGCTCCTCGGCGCGCGCCGCAGCCGCACGCGCAAGCTCCTCCCGTGTCCCCGGTTGTGCCACCAGCGTGGTGATCTGTTCGGCAAGGGACGTCGCGTCGTTGCGCTCGTAATACCAGCCCGCGTCGCCCAGCACCTCGCTGTGTTCCGGCACGCGATTGGCGACGATCGTCGCTCCGCGACCCATCGCCTCGACCAGGGCCGGGTGGGTTCCGCCTACCTCTGTTGCCTGCACGTACAGCAGCGCGTTCGACTGGAGCTCGACGTAGCCGTCGCCAAAAACGTAGCCGGGCATGATCACGCCCGGGGTATCGGCGGCGAGATGCTCGATGCGCTCCCGGTACGCGGTGGCGTACGGCGCGTCGCCGACCAGGACGAGGGGCACACCCAGCCCCTCGAGTCCGCCGGCCCGACGGTAGCCCTCGACCACCGTGTGGGCGTGGTTCTCGGGCTCGAATCGGCTGACGTACAGGATGAAGCGCCCCGGCTCCAGGCCGAGGCGCTCGATCGTGGCGCCGGGTGGCAGCCGCCGGCTGTCGCTGCCGTAGGGGATGAACGCCGTCGACTTCCCGAACCGGTCGTGGTAGTAGCGGGCGATGACCTGGGCGTCGGTGACGAGGGTGATCGGCAGCTTCGGCGACAGCCAGGCACAGGCCTGGTAGTACCAGCGCCCGACTCGGCTCCACTTCTCGCGGTGCCACTCGAGCCCATCGACGTTCAGCGCCACTTTGGCCCCCGTGATGCGGGGCACGATGGCGAACGGGGCGTTGGCGTTGTTGCAGATGAGAACGATGTCGAATCGGCGAAACAGGCCGTCGAAGACGGAGACCGCGGTATGCACGACGGTGTCGAGGTATTTGTGCCGGATCGTCGGGAGGACCCGGAGCCGCATCCCCCGGTGCCGGCGGAGGCCGCTCGGAACCACGTGTGAGCGGCCGTAGACGGTGACGTCGTAGCCGCGATCCGCCAGCCGCGCCCCGAGCTCCTCGGCGAACGTCTCGAATCCGCCATAGGCCGCGGGCACGCCACGCGTTCCCATGATGGCGATTCGGGAGGGATTGCTCACCGGGCGACGTTAGCAGCACGCCGTGGCAGCCGCCCGCCTGGCTCGATTCGGCATGACAACCGGAACAATCCGGCGCGACCGTCAGCCCTGCGCGTAGGTGCTCTGCTCGCCAAAGATCCTGATCGACAGCTCGGCAACCTTGGCCATGTCGAGGCGGAGGATGTAGATCCCGCCGGTGGTGCTCAACGGCGGATTGGTCGCGTACGGTGGTCCGAGGACGACCTGGAGGACGCTGTCCGCATCCACCTGGGTCGCGAGGTCGATCATCTCTTCCAGCCGGTCGGTGGGGAAGTTCGTCCGGATCGAGTCGGCCGCCACGTCGAACAGGGCGGGGATCCGGACGAGCATCTGCGGGGTCGTCAGCTTCTGGCGGAGCGCCAGGAGGACCTGCTGCTGGCGGCGGGCCCGGTTGAAGTCGTTGTCGCCGGGGGTGAAGCGCGACCGGACGTAGGCCAGCGCGTTGCGGCCGTCGAGGGTATGGGTACCCGCCGCAAGGAAGAACCCCCGGCTGCCGTCCATCCAGTCGTACCGCGCGTCGGCGATCCGATTCTCGTTGACCACCGTGACCCCCCCGACCTCGTCGATCAGCCGCCGGAAGCCGGCCAGGTCCACCGCGGCGTAGTAGTCGATCGTCGTCCCGAGCAGGAAGCCCAGCTCCCGAACGAGGGTCCCCTGGGGGCCATCGGGGAAATCATCGGGATGGTGGCGAGCCCAGCTCACCAGGGAGTTGATCTTGCCGCGATAGATCCGGCCGTCCCACAGCGGGAAGTCGGAGATGTCGCGGGGGAAGCTGACCAGGGCGATGTGCTTGGTCGTCGGGTCGATGCTGGCGACGAGGAGGGTGTCGGTGAGCTCGGTGGTCCGGTTCGTCGCCGAGTCGACGCCCATCAACAGGATGTTGATCCGGGGCGGGACCACCGGCGTGGGCGAGGGGGCCGGCGTGGGGTTGGCGCCATTCGACGGCCCCGGCGTCTGCGGCGGCGGGCTGGCGCTCGGCATCGGATCGGCCACGAAGATCGCCTGGGCCGCCTGGTAGCCGGCCCAGCCCACCCACGCGACCCAGGCGTGGGAAGCGACGATGACCAGGCTGAGGACGACGAGGAGCGCCGGCCGGCGACCAAGACGCCAGGCCCCAGGCGGCTCGGTGGCGCGTACGGCTTCGGCCATGGCGGCGAGCCGCCAGATTCCGAGGGCGATCGCGATCAGGGCGATGGTGATGGCGCTGTCCGGCTTGATGAACAGGACGGCGAACTGGCCGAGCCCTCGAACGGCGACCGCGAGGAAGGCGAGGGCGACGACCACGACCGGGATGGCGAAAGCGAGGGCGACCCGGGGACGGGCGATGTACCAGTGGCCCAGGCCCGGCCAGATGAATGACAGGAGGGCGACGATCGCCGGCGAACGCTCACGAGCAGCGCTGGTGACGGGGGCATCGGGGCTCAAGGCGCCGCGAAGAATACCACCTTGCCCGTTCAGGGCCGGTGCTCAAGAGCCCGGCCGAAAACCCCGACGGGCGAGGGGTCAGTCGGCGTGCGAAACCTTGGTTCCGAGCGGCACGATCTGGTAGAAGGTCCGGCCGCGGACCAGGGGCAGTTCCTTGCCATCCGCGTCGTACAGAATCGTCGGCGAGGTCGCCGAGTCCTTTCGCCACGTGCCGAGGACGACGCGGCCCTCACGGTAGACCCAGGCCTTGCCCGTCCCGATCGATTCGACCACTGGTCGGGCGTGACCGGGCTCGATCTTCGTGTCGATCCGGAACTTCATGAACAGGACGACGACGTTGCGGGTCGTCACGCGCTTGCCGTCCGCCGGGTCCTTCTGCGCCTTGCCGTCGACGGACCGCAGGTAGAGGTTGGTCGCGCGATCGTAGGCATAGGTCACGAGGCCGGTCCTGTACGGGACCCGGATCGATCGCCCGGTCCCCCGGGCGTCGACCGGCGACTCGTCGATGAACTGGCGGCGGTAGGCGTCGACGGCGATCACATCCTCGGCCCCGCGGGCGACGACGGTCTTGCGGAGGGCCGCCGTGGACGTATAGGCGTTGTGCGGCGCGCGGCGGGTCGAGATCCGGTGATACGTCGGCTTGCCGAGGACGATGCCGTCCAGGCTCCAGATCACCCGGCCGTGGTTGGCGGACAACCAGCGGCGGGTCTTGCGGTCGCCGCCGTAGTGGCCGAAGGCCGCCCGCATCTCGGACGCCCACTCGGCAAGATAGATCCGGCCGCTCCGGACCGGTCCGATGTCGGAGCTGTCGGTCGGACCGTAGACGAACAGGTAGCGCGTCTCGCCACCGTCAGCCGGCGCCTGGTAGACGATGGCCGCGCCGTTGAAGCCGGACTGGGGCCGGGCTATCCGATTGTCGTCGATCGAGACGGCGATCGGCAGGCGGTTGGCAAGCGCGATCGGCACGAGCTGGCCGGTGAGGGGTGACTCGGCCTGCGTCGGGGGCGCGACGCTGGGCGACGGCACCGGCATGGGCGAGGGCGTGGGCCGGGGGGTCGGGGTCGGCGTCGAAGTTGGTACGGCGGTCGGCGACGGGCTGGGGACGAGTGCCGCGGCCCCCGGCGCAGCGGGCATGAGCGCCGAGACGGCCACGACGCCGAACACCAGCACGATCGCCAATCCCACGGCCGCGAGTGCCGCCGTCCTGCGTCGAATCAAGTTCCAGTACCTCCTGCCCGCGCCCTTGGACGCCCTCGTCCGGGGAGGCATGTTGGCTGACGAACCAGGCGGCAGCATATCCCCCAATGGTCCCGGAGTACCCCTCACTCCACCACCTGCCGCCGGCCGCCAATGCTAGGCTCTGCGGCGTGGAAGTCCAGCCCTCCCGCCGCGTGGTCGTCGTCGGCGCAGGCTACGTGGGCCTGGTCACCGCCGTCGGCCTGACCGAGCTGAATGACTCGGTCCACGTCGTCGAAACGAGGCCCGATCGCCTCGACGAGATCCGCGCCGGGCGGTCGCCCATCTTCGAGGAAGGCCTCGAGCCGGCGCTGGCCGCGGCGGTCGCCGACGGTCGGCTGACCGCATCGGATGCCGTCCCCCATGACGGCAAGGCCTTCCTGATCTGCGTCGGTACGCCGATCCTGCCCAACGGCCGGAGCGACCTGAGCCAGCTGCAGCGAGCGCTCGAGGACCTGCCCGCGAGCCTCTCGCCGACGACCCCGATCGTCATCCGGAGCACGATGCCACCGGGGTCGACCCGGGCCGCCGTCGGGTGGACGAGCCTGTCGACGAGCCGGGTGTTCACGAACCCGGAATTCCTGCGCCAGGGATCGGCGCTGGCGGACTTCCGACGCCCGGCCCGAATCGTGATCGGCCGCTTCCCGGACGCCGACCCGGCTGCCCAGGCCGTCGTCGAATCGCTGTACGCGGCAATCGAGGCCCCGCGACTCTTCGTCGATGTCGCCGCCGCGGAGCTGATCAAGAACGGCGCCAATGCCTTCCTCGCCCTGAAGCTGTCCTTCACCAACGAGCTGGCCTCGCTGGCCGAGGAGTACGGGACCGACGTCGACGACGTCCTGGCCGGCATCGCCCTCGACCCAAGGATTGGATCGCAATACATGCGGCCGAGCTTCGGATTCGGCGGAAGCTGCCTGCCCAAGGAGCTCCAGGCGCTGGCCGTCGCCGGCTCGACGCGAGGGTTGCCGATGGACGTGACGATCGCCGCGTCCGCCGCCAACGCGGCCCAGCAGTCGCGGTTCGCCGACCGCATCGACGCGATCGTCGGCGGGGTCGCGGGCCGGACGATCGCGCTGCTGGGGCTGGCGTTCAAGGGCGGCACCGACGACATTCGCGATTCCCCGGCAATCGCCCTTGCGGAGCGCCTGCTCGACGCCGGCGCCACGATCCGGGCCCACGATCCGCAGGCGGCGCGGAACGCCTATCGAGCACTGCCGGCCCTGGTCATCGTGTCGTCACCCGACGAGGCCGCGGCCGGCGCGGACGCCCTGGTCGTCGCCACGGAGTGGCCGGAATATCGTGATCTCGACTGGGCCGCGATCCGGGCCCGGCTCCGCGTGCCGATCGTCATCGACGGCCGGCGTCTCCTCGATGGCGATGTCGTCGAGGCAGCCGGCCTGCGGTACGAGGCGGTCGGCCTGGGTCGGCCGGACCAGGTTCCGGTGCCGCGGCTCGAAGCGATGCCGGAAGGCAGCACTCGAGTCCGCCAGAGGTGACGGGTAAACGCTCAATTCCGTTAGGCTCGCTCGGGCCGAAGTCATTCATGGGAGGTGCGGGATGATCCAGTCCGGACGAACGCGGCGCGGGCTTGTCCTGCTCCTGGTGGCAGTCGTGCTGACCGTCGTGGGAACGGCGAGCGTGGCCGCCTGGGATGGGTCGAGGGCACCGTCCGCCCGAGCCGAGGGGCCACAGGTCGCCGGCGAGCTGGCCGGCCAGCCGGGTCCGTTCGGAACGGTTCCGTCCGGGACGGTCGGCGTCGCATCGGCGCTGGGCTACTTCAGCGAGGCGCCCTGCCCGTGTTTCGCCTGGGTCGTCGGCGAGGTCATCAACCTGATGTCGACGCGGCGCGTCGGCGTGTCGGTCACGGTCACCTTCTATGACGGCAACGACGTCGTCCAGGGCACGGCAGAGGTACCGGTCTACCTCGAGCGGCTGGCCCCGGGTTCGGTGTCGCCGTTCCTGGTCGAAGTGCAGGGCACACCCGACGACACCTGGACGTACCTCCTCACGGTCGATCCCGGCACAGCGGCAACCCAGGTGGGCGGCGGCCTCCGGGTGACCCAGGGCGCGACCACCTCCGGCAGCGGCCTGGTGCAGTACCACGGCACGGTGACCAATCCGAACCCGTTCCCGGTGGAGTTCGTCGACGCCAACGTCACCCTGTACGACTCGGCCGGCGACGTGATCGACGTCTGGTGGGCGTACACCGAACCGGATGTCATCCCCGCATTCGGCAGCGGGGACTACACGGTCGAGTTCTTCATCCCGGCGGGCGGCCTGGGCGCGATCGCGCGCGTCGGCGTGACGTCGCAGGGCTGGCGCGAGGCAACGGAGACCTACGTCACCTCGTGGGACAACTACTTCGACGACACCGGCACGAGCATCTACCGGAAGGACATCATCTGGCTGGCCGAGAACGGCATCACCAGCGGTTGCGCCGCCGGCAAGTACTGCCCCACGAACAACGTCCGGCGTGACGAGATGGCGTCATTCCTGTCGCGGGCGCTGGGCCTCACCGGCACCCCGCCCGACGCGTTCGTCGATGACAACGGCACCACCCACGAGCTCAACATCAACAGGATCAGGGCCGCCGGGATCACGACCGGCTGCAACATCCCGCAGCAGCTCTATTGCCCCGCCAACAACGTCCGTCGCGACGAGATGGCGTCATTCCTGTCGCGGTCGCTCGAGCTCACCGGCACCCAGCCCAACGCGTTCGTCGACGACAACGGCAACACCCACGAGATCAACATCAACCGGATCGCGGCGGCCGGCATCACCAACGGCTGCAACGTTCCGGCGCAGCTGTACTGCCCAACCGATTTCGTGACCCGGGGCCAGATGGCGGCGTTCCTCCGGCGAGCATTCGAGGACTGATCGGACCGGCGTCCGGGGAGGGACCAGCGGCGACGGCCCAGGGAGCCCCGTGACCGGCGTGGTACCTTGCGCTCGCGAGCGCGCATCGGAGCTCGCCTGGAGGAGCGTGTGATCCGCCGCCACATCACGACGTTGCGGCTCGGCCTGATGACGGCCGACGCATTCGCCGCAGGGGGCCTGTTCGTCGCCCTCTCGATCATCCGATTCGGCAGCGACTGGGTCCGGACGTGGGAGATCGCCGGGGTCGATGCGACGCAGGCGGCCCTCGTCTATGCCGTCGCCTGGCCGTTCCTGTTGTGGGTGTCGGGGCTGTACCGGCTCCGGAGCCGGTGGTCGGTCCGGTCGGAACTGGTGGACCTGCTCCGGGCGGGGGCCCTCCTCGCCTTCGTCTCGTTCGCCCTCCTGTTCCTGCTCAAGCTGCCGGACGTCAGCCGCCTGTTCCTGGTGCTGCTGTTCCCGGCCCAGGTCATCCTCACCCTGCTGTCGCGGTTCGTGCTGCGCCGGATCTTCGCCAAGATCCGGCAGCGCGGCCACAACACCCGCTACCTGCTCGTCGTTGGCACCGCGGCCCCGGCGATCGCGTTTGCCGAGCGCGTCGAGCGGCACCGTGATCTGGGCCTGCGGGTGGTCGGCATGCTGTCGCTCAAGCCCGGACCGGCGGTGATTTCCGGCCGGCCCGTGCTCGGAACGGTGGACGACATCGAGGACATCCTCCACAAGACGATCGTCGACGAAGTCGCCATCTGCCTCCCGCCCACCTCGCTCCACCTGGTCGAACCCATCACCCGCCTGTGCGAGGAAGAGGGTCGGGTCGTCCGCATCCCGCTCGACACGCTGGGCCCGCTGACCGGCGGGCGGGTGGAGGAGTTCGACGGGATCCCGGTGATGTCCTTCGTCTATGGGCCGGACCGGGTCCTCGGGCTCGTCGCGAAGCGGCTGCTCGACATCGGCATCGCGGCCACGGCGCTCGTCGTCCTGAGCCCGGTCTTCGTTGCGATCGCGCTCTGGATACGGGCGCTCGACGGGTCGCCGGTCCTGTTCCGCCAGACCCGCATCGGTCTCCACGGGCGACCATTCCGGGCCTTCAAGTTCCGGACGATGGTCCCTGACGCGGAGGCCCAGCTGCGCGAGCTCGAGGAGCTCAACGAGGTCCGCGGCCACGCCTTCAAGGTGACGAACGATCCCCGCCTGTCGCGGACCGGTCGCTGGCTGCGACGGACCAGCCTCGACGAGCTGCCACAGCTGTGGAACGTGCTGGTCGGGTCGATGAGCATCGTCGGGCCGCGGCCGCCGCTGCCGCGGGAGGTCGCCGGCTACGACGTCTGGCATCGCCGGCGGCTGTCGATGACCCCCGGGATCACCGGCCTGTGGCAGGTCTCGGCCCGCGACGAGCAGGACTTCGACCGCTGGGTCGAGATCGACCTCGACTACATCGACCGCTGGTCGCTGTGGCTCGACCTCAAGATCATCGCTCGAACCATCCCGGCCATGGTCCTCCACCAAGGCAGGTGACGGCGGCCATTCGGACCCGCTGACCGCCGCCTCGTACCTGTTCTGGTCGGGCCCGTCCGCGGTTACATCATCACCAGGCCGCCGTCGACGGCGAGCACCTGGCCGGTGATGAAGGCGGCCTCGTCGCTGACCAGGAAGGCAACCGCGTCGGCAATCTCGTCGACGGTCCCAAATCGACCAAGCGGAGTCCGGTCGGTGATCTGGGCCTGCAGGTCCGCCGGCAGGTCCTGGGTCAGCTCGGTCAGGACGAAGCCCGGCGCCACGGCGTTGCAGGTGATGCCACGGGACGCGAGCTCGCGGGCCGTCGCCTTCGTCAGGCCGATCAGCCCGGCCTTGGCCGCCGAGTAGTTCGCCTGGCCGGTCTGGCCGGCCTGGCCGGACACCGACGACATGTTGACGATCCGCCCGGACCGCGCCTTGAGCATCGGCCGGGTGACGGCCTTGATCGCGTAGAACGCGCCGAACAGGTTCGTCTCGAGCACGTCACGCCAGTTCTCGGGGCTCATCCGCATGATCAGGTCGTCGCGGGTGATACCGGCGTTGTTGACCAGGATGTCGACCTTGCCGAACGCGTCCAGCGCGGCCTTGACGAGCGCTTCGGCCGCTTCCTGCTGGGTCGCGTCACCCTGGTGGGCGATCGCCGTCCGGCCGAGTGCCTCGACGTCGGCGGCGGTGGCCTTGGCTGCCGCCTCGTTGCCGCGGTAGCTGAAGCAGACGTCGGCACCCTGCCTGGCCAGCCGGAGCACGACGGCCCGGCCGATGCCCCGCGAGCCGCCGGTCACGACGGCACTCTTGCCCGAGAGATCGATCACTGGAGCCTCCTCCTGGTCAGGCGCGCCGGATCACGACCGGAACGGTTCCTCGAAGCGAGTTCGGAATCTCCGCGACGCGGTCCACCTCGGCGATCAGGTCGTCGATCGCCTCCTCCGGAGCGTCCGCTTCGACGTCCACCACGACGCTGATCGGCGTGGACGGGGCCCCACGGGCTGGAAAGTCGCCGTCGACCTCGACTGCCACGCGGCGCAGGGCGATGCCCAGCGACCCGGCCTCCCGATACAGGTCATTGGAGACGCAGGCAGCGATGGACAGGTACAGGAGCTGGCCGCCGCTGAAGCCATGCCCCCCGCCGCCCGCCGCGATCGGACGGTCGGCGACTAGCGTCAGCGGCCCGGCCGAGCCGAGGGCCGTCGGGCCGCCGTCGACGGTCACCATCTGGACCCGGTAGGCATCGGACATGCGAGCGGACGGCGCCTCAGCTGCCGACGGGGTGCTTCGGTCGCTCCGGTTCACCCGGCACGACATCGTCGAGCGGCACGTCGACCGGGCCCGGGCGGGCCATGATCTCCGCCAGCGCGTCGGGGATCGGATCGACCGAGTCCCAGTCCACCGGCAGCCGGACCGTGACGTCCTCGGGCTGGACCGCGGCGTCGCCGGCGATGCCCCGCGCCGGATCGGCGGTCCACTGGATCGTCACCGCACCGCTGGTGAAGCCCGCGCCGAAGGCGACGATCGTGACGTTGTCGCCGACCTTGAGCCGGCCCTCGTTGACCGCCTCGGCCAGGGCGATCGGCACGGAAGCGGCGGACGTGTTGCCGTAGCGATCGAGGTTGACGTAGATCCGGTCCATCGGCAGGTCGAGACCCTTGGCCACCGCCTCGATGATCCGGATGTTCGCCTGGTGCGGGATGAACAGGTCGATGTCCTCGGGCCGGAGCCCGGATCGCCGGATCGACTCCAGGGCGGTCGTGGCCATGGTCTTCGTCGCGAACCGGTAGGTGGCATTGCCCTCCATCCGGACGTAGTGCTCGCCACGGGCGACGGTCCCGGCACTCGGTGGCGCCTTGGCGCCGCCGGCCGGCAGCCAGATCATGTACGCCCCCTGCGGTTCGGTCGTCAGCTCGATCCCCATCGCCCCGCCCGGCTCCTCGCTACCGCTGACGACCACCGCCCCGGCGCCGTCGCCGAACAGGATGCAGGTGCTCCGGTCGGTGTAGTCGAGGAAGCGGGTCAGCAGCTCAGCGCCGATCACCAGGACGTGGTTGGCAAGCCCGGCCTTGATGTAGGCCTGGGCCGTGGAGAAGCCGTAGACGAAACCGCTGCAGGCGGCCATCACGTCCATCGCGGCGGCCCGCGTGTTGCCGATCGCCTCCTTGACGAGCGCGGCGGTCGAGGGCATCCAGTAGTCCGGCGTCAGGGTGGCGAGGAGGATCAGGTCGATGTCGTCGGGCTCGAGGCCAGCGGTCCGGATCGCGCGGAGTCCCGCCACCGCCCCCATCGACGCGGTGGTCTCGTGGGCCGCCGCGACCCGGCGCTCGCGGATCCCGGTCCGGCTGACGATCCACTCGTCGGACGTGTCGACGATCCGCTCCAGGTCGGCGTTGGTCAGGACCTGCGACGGCGCATACCGGCCCCAGCCGGTCACATGGGCGTTCCGGACTGGCGTGGTCACAGCGGCTCGACCTCGATCAGTGGCTGCTTGGCCTTTACCAGCTGGCCGCTCTCGGCAACGACCCGGACCACCCGGCCGGCGAGGTCGCTCTTGATCTCGTTGAACAGCTTCATCGCCTCGATCAGCCCGATGATCTGGCCTGTCGCCACCTCGCCACCGACCGTGACGTAGGGCGGTGATCCGGGCGCAGGCGAGGCGTAGTAGATCCCGGTCAGCGGGGCGAGGACGGCGGGCTTGGACGGCGGGGCGCCCGCCGGGGCCGCATCGGTCGCCGGCTCCGCGGGCGGTGCCGCCGCCGCCGGAGGTGCCTCGGCTGGCGCGATCGCCGCTGGCTTGCGCAGGACGAGGCCCGTACTACCGGCCTCGACCTCGAGCTCGGTGAGGTCGCTCCGATCGAGCAGGCTGGCAAGCCGGTCGATGAGGCCCAGTAGCGACGCGTCGCCGGCTTCGACGGGACCGGACCCCAAATCACCCGCGGCGGGACCGGGGCGTGTCCCCTCCTCGGTCATTCGTCCCACCGCCGGAAGACGAGGGCGGTGTTCTGCCCGCCGAACCCGAACGAGTTGGACATCGCCAGGCTGATGTCGCGGCGCCCGGCCTCGTTCGGGACCAGGTCGAGCCCCACGGCCGCGTCGTCGGGCCGCTCGAGGTTGATCGTGGGCGGAACGCACGAGGTCCGGATCGCCTGGATCGTGGCGATCGCCTCGATCGCCCCGGCCGCCCCCAGCGTGTGGCCGAGCATCGACTTGTTGGCGGTGACGGCGACCTTCGGTGCGTGGTCGCCGAAGATCGTCCGGATGGCCTGGATCTCGGCCTTGTCGCCCTCCGGCGTGGAGGTGGCGTGGGCATTGACGTGGTCGACCTCGTCGGCCCGGGCGCCGGCCTTCTCGAGGGCCCGGCGGGCCGCCCGGACGGCGCCGATGCCACCCGGGGCGGGCAGGGTGATGTGCGATGCGTCGGCCGTGGCCCCGTAGCCGACCAGCTCCGCCAGCGGCTCGGCGCCCCTTCGCTGGGCGCTGTCGAGCGTCTCCAGGACGAGGACACCCGAGCCCTCGCCGATCACGAAGCCGTCGCGGCCCTGGTCGAATGGCCGCGATGCGGCCTCCGGGTCGTCGTTGCGGGTCGACAGGGCACGCATCGCGCAGAAGCCGGCCACCAGCGCCTCGAAGATCCCCGCCTCGCTGCCCCCGGCGATCATGATCTCGGCGTCGCCCCGGCGGATCGTTTCCCACGCCTCGCCGATGGCATGACCGCCGGTCGCGCAGGCCGACACCGTCGTGAAGTTCGGACCGGTCATCCCGAAGCTGATCGCGATCTGGCCGGCGCCGATGTTGGGGATGCCCATCGGGATGAGGAACGGGCTCACGCGATCGGGACCCCGGCTGGCGTTGATCGTGATCCCCTCGACGAGCGTCCCCACGCCGCCCAGGCCGGTGCCCAGGATCACCCCGGTCCGCTCCGCGTCGGCGCCCTCGAGGCGCGCCGGCAGGCCAGCCTGGTCCATCGCCTGGCGGGCGGCGATCAGGCCGAACAGGATGTAGCGATCGGTTCGCCGGAGGTCCTTCCGATCGAGGATGTGCGATGCGTCGACCTCGCGGACCTCACCCGCCATCTGGGAGGTGAGTCGCGACGGGTCGAAGGCCTCGATTCGCCGGACCCCTGAGCGGCCGGCGACCAGGCTGTCCCAGGTGCTCGCCACGTCCGGCCCGAGGGCGGTGATCGCGCCCATGCCGGTAACCACGACGCGCGGCGTGCCGTTCCCGCTCATCGGACGAGTTTGCCCGTGCGGACCGTGGCGGCGCGATAGACGTCGCCGGGGAGGCCGCGGGCCGAGATGGCGTTGGCGACGCTGAGCACGTCGAACTCGGTCCGCCGGATCTCGGCCTTGGTGACCGGATCCCGGCGGGCGGGCGGTTCGTCGTCGTCGGCGTCCCGGTCGGGAGCCGGGGCAGGACCGCCCCCCTCGTCGATCTCGATCAGTGCCCAGGACGCCGTGGGGTCGCCGTCGAAGACGTAGCCGGCCGAACCGGCGTTGACGATCCGCTTGAAGCCCAGGTCACGGATCTCCGGAATGTGGGTGTGGCCGCAGCCGATGACCCGGGCGTCGGTTCGGGCCGCGCGCTCGAAGACCACCGACGCGTCGAGCGCCTGATCGAAGCCCTGGGTCTGCGAGCCCGGCGAGGCATGGGTGATGAGGACCAGCGTCTCGCCGATCCGGAGGCGTCGTTCGGCCGGCAACTTGCGCAGCCAGTCGACGCCGTCGGAGCCGATCTGGTCGTGGGCCCATTCCGCGGCCGCCCGGAAGGAGTCGGGCACGCCCTCGGTGAGCCAGGGGAAGGCGGCGGTGTAGTCGAAGTCGGCGACGGCGATGTCGGTGTTGCCCTGGACGACGAGCGCGCCGTCGGCCTCGAGCTCGCGGATCCCGTCGAGCGTCGCCGCGGGCTCGGGACCGATGAGCACGAGGTCGCCGCAGATCATCACCGCGTCCGGCTTGGCGCTCTTGACCTGTTTTCGGACGGCCGCCAGCGCGGTCGCGTTGCCATGGGTGTCGGACAGGATCGCGAGGCGAGCCACTACCGCAGTACCCCCGCCGGTGGGATGACGAAACTCAGTAGCCCTTCACAGGCAACCTCGCCGTCGACCGTCGCCACGCCCCTCCCGCGCCCGAAGCGCGAGCCGAGCTTCTCCATGGTGACCTCGAGCCGGAGGGTGTCGCCGGGGGCCACGATCCGCTTGAAGCGGACCTCGTCGATCCCCGCAAACAGCCCGATCCGGTCGCCGAAGCCGGGCTGCTTGGCAACGTAGATCGCCATGGTCTGGGCCAGCGCCTCGACCTGGAACACGCCGGGCATCACCGGCAGACCCGGAAAGTGGCCCTGGAAGTACCACTCGTTCGCCGTCACCCCCTTGATCCCGACGATCCGCTTGGCCTCCGGGTCGTACTCGACGATCCGGTCGACGAGCAGGATCGGCCAGCGATGCGGGATCAGACCCTCGATCTCCGCGGTCGTATGGACGATCCCCGCCGTGGTCGTGGCGGCGGGCGAGGGCGCTGGGGCGGTGGTGGTCTCGGTCACGGGCAGCTCCGGTTCGGTTGCTTGCAGTGTCGGCTATTCACTCGAGTCGCGCGGCCATTTGCGTGCAGGTCTGCACGACATTTCGGTGCACCTTGCGCGGCGCGGCCCCCCTCCGGGTGCCGTCACGCCCTGGTCGCAGCCGCCAGGAACGCGGCGCTTCCGACCCGGTCCAGCAGGCTCGTCGTCACCTTGCCTTCGAGGAACGCCTCCGACGCAAGCAGGGCCTGGTGGATCGCGACGTTGGTCACGAGGCCCTCGATGAGCAGCTCGTCGAGGGCCCGCTTGGAGCGCTCGATCGCCGACGCCCGGTCCGGGCCCCAGACGATGAGCTTGCCGAGCAGCGAGTCGTACCACGGTGGCACCTCGTAGCCGGCATACAGGTGCGAGTCCATCCGGACGCCGGGACCACCCGGTACGACGTATCGCTCGATGATGCCGGTGTCGGGCCGGAAGTCGTGCTCCGGGTCCTCGGCGTTGATCCGGAACTCGATCGCGTGCCCGCGGACCTCGACGTCCGCCTGGCTGAACCCCAGCGGCTCGCCGGCCGCGATCTTGATCTGGGTGGCGACGAGGTCGATCCCGGTCAGCATCTCCGTGACCGGGTGCTCCACCTGGATCCGGCAGTTGATCTCGATGAAGTACGGGTTGCCATCGCGATCGACGAGGAACTCGAGGGTGCCCACGTTCTCGTAGCCGGCCGAGACGACCGCCCGGATGGCCCGGTCGCAGAGCTCGGTACGGGCGGCCGGCGAGAGGGCCGGCGTGGGTGCCTCCTCGAGGATCTTCTGGTGGCGTCGCTGGACCGAGCAGTCGCGCTCGCCAAGATGGACGCCACGGCCGTACCGGTCGACGGCGACCTGGACCTCGACGTGGCGGTTGTCCTCGAGCCACTTCTCGAGGTACAGCGAGTCGTCCCCGAAGGCGGCCTTGGCCTCCGACCGGCAGACCTTGACCGCCGACTCGAGCTCGCGCGGCGAGCGGACCATCCGCATCCCTTTGCCCCCGCCGCCGGCCGACGGCTTGATGAGGACCGGATAGCCGATCCGCTCCGCTTCCTCGAGGGCGTGGATGTCGTCGCGCAGCAGCCCGAGCGAGCCGGGGATCGTCGGCAGGCCCTGGGCGCCGAGCAGCCGGCGGCTGCCCTCCTTGCTGGCAAACCGCTCGAGGACCTGGGGCGGCGGCCCGATGAACGTCAGCTCATGGGCCCGGACTACCTCGGCGAAGCCCTCGTCCTCGGACAGGAAGCCGTAGCCCGGGTGGATGGCGTCGCAGCCGGTCACGATCGCCGCCGAGATCACCGCCGGCGCGGACAGGTAGGAGCGCTTGGCGTCCGCCGGTCCGATGCAGATCGCCTCGTCGGCGAGCTGGACCGGCAGGCTCTCGCGGTCGGCCTCGCTGTAGGCGACCACCGCCTCGACGCCCAGCTCGCGGCAGGCGCGCAGGATCCGCAGGGCGATCTCGCCCCGGTTGGCGATCAGGATCTTGCGGAACATCAGCCCTCGCCTTCGGGGCTCGCGACAGGTGCGTCGTCAAGCGAAGGGTCGCCGATCCTCGCGGTGGACCCGATCAGCTCGATCACCACCAGGTCCTGGCCGTACTCCACCGCGTCGCCGGACTCGGCGAGGCTGGCACCCACGATGCCGTCCGCCGGGGCGATGACCTCCTGGGGCACGCCCAGCATGTCCACGTTGCCGATCCGGTCGCCGGCCCGAACGCGCGTGCCCGCCCGGATCTGCGTCGACGGGCGATAGACGCCCACCGCAGGTGACGTGGCGACGGTGCGGTGCTGGTCGGCGTCTCCGCGCCGCCGATCCCCGGGCTGGCCGGTATCGGTCCGTGCCGGTCCCACGGGGACGGGCTCCGCCGGACCGCTGCCGTTCGACGAGTGGCCGGTGGCCATCCCGGCCTGCCGGGCGGCGCGGTGTCCCTCGATCGCCGCCGGTGCGTGGCCATGGCCGGAGTGGCCCGGCTGCGACCGCGACGGGCGGTCGGTCGCCCGGCGGCCCTGGTTCGGACCGTCGCCGGGGCGCCGCAGGCGGACCTTCCAGTCACCCTCGCGGACCTCGATCTCGCCCAGGCCGGTCGCGGCGAGCTTCGCGATCAGCGCCGGGAGCAGCTCCGTGCTGAGCCGCTCGATCTCGGCATGGTCCGCCGCCCGCGCGCGAGGCTTCGCGTTGGGGCGAGGGTCGGGCACTCGTCAGACCTCCTCTCGGGCCGGCGGCTCGTCCCGGCCGCGTCCCGGTCCGGGCAATCCGCTGGACCACCGTCCCGGATCGAACGCCTTTCGCAGCCGGTCGCCCAGGCCAATGCGATCCGGAGCCGCCGTCGGTGGCGCCGTTTCCACCTCAGTGTAGGCGCCCAGGGTGCGGTACCGGCGGTACCTGGCGTCGACCAGCGCATCGACCGGGACGCGCTCCAGGGCGACGAGCTGTTCGAGGATCACGGCACGCAGCCGCCGGGCGGTCTCGGCATGGTCGGTGTGGGCGCCCTCGCCCGGTTCGGGGACGACGATGTCGATGACGCCCAGCTCGGCCTGTTCGGACGCGGTCATCCGCATCGCCACCGCCGCGGCCGGCGCCTCCTCCGGCGTTCGCCACAGGATCGACGCGCAACCCTCGGGGCTGATCACCGAATAGACGGCGTTCTCGAGGGCGATCACGATGTCCCCGACGGCGATCGCCAGCGCCCCACCGGAGCCACCTTCGCCGGTGATCACCGCGACGATCGGGACACGGAGGCGGGTCATCAGCGCGATCGAGCGGGCGATCGCCTCGGCGATCCCGCGCTCCTCCGATTCGGGGCCCGGGTGGGCGCCCGGGACGTCGACGAACGTCACGACCGGCAGGTTGAAACGCTCGGCCAGCTCCATCGCCCGGATCGCCTTGCGATAGCCCTCGGGGTGGGGCATGCCGAAGTTGCGGCGGATGTTCTCGTCGGTGTCGGCGCCCTTCTGCTGGCCGATCACCACCGCCCGCCGGCCGGAGATCCGGGCCAGCCCCACGACCAACGCCGGGTCGTCGCCGAATGACCGGTCCCCGTGGAGCTCGATGAACTCGTCGGCCAGGGTGTCGAGCAGCTCCAGGGTCCTCGGACGCCGCAGGTTGCGAGCCAGCTGGACGCGGTTCCAGACCGCATCCTTCGGATCGACCTGGGCCGCCGCGGCAGCCTGCTCGCGGCCGCGGCCGAGCAGGCGGTCAACCATCGTCATCTCCGTTGGCCTTGCCGCGTGGCGGGTTCGAGCGGGGCGGGAGGGCGAGGGTCGGCTCACGAGTCGGTGGTGGCTCGGCGGGCTGGGACGGCCGGCCGTTTCCCTCGCCGTCGGCGTCAGGGATCACCCGGTCGGCCAGGGCCGAGAGGAAGGACAGCGGCCGGAACGAGGGCAACGAGAAGTCGTCGCTGCCGTTGGTTGCCTCGGCCGGCGCCGGCTCGAGGAAGCCCAGCAGGGCGGCGATCTCCGGCCGGAGCTGGGAGCGGTGGACGACCCGGTCGACGAAGCCGTGCTCGAACAGGAACTCCGAGCGCTGGAAGCCGGGTGGCAGCTCCTGGGCGATCGTGCCGGCGGAGACCCGGGCGCCGGCAAAGCCGATGAGGGCGTTGGGCTCCGCGAGGTTGATGTCGCCGATGACGGCGAACGAGGCGAACACGCCGCCGGTGGTGGGGTCGCTCATGACGCTGATGAACGGCACGCCGGCGGCGCGCAGCCGCTCGACCGCGGCGATGGTCTTGGCCAGCTGCATCAGGGCCAGGCTGCCCTCCTGCATTCGCGCCCCGCCCGACGCGGCGACGACGATCAGCGGCAGCCGGGCTGCAAGGGCCGTCTCGGCAGCGCGAGCCACCTTCTCGCCGACGACCGCACCCATCGAGCCACCCATGAACCCGAAGTCCATGACGCAGATCGCGACCCGCCGGCCATCGATCGCGCCGATCCCCCACACCGCGGCGTCCCGGAGCCCGGTCGCCAGCTGGGCCGCCGCGACCCGGTCGGGGTACGTCTTCTGGTCCACGAAGCCGAGCGGGTCGACCGACTGGAGCCCCGCATCGCGCTCCTCGAACGTGCCCGCGTCGAGCAGCTGCTCGAGGCGCATCTCGGCCGACAGGCGGAAATGGTGGCCGCACGACGGGCAGACCCGCATCACCTTGTCGAGCTGCTTGTTGAACAGCATCTCCTCGCACGACGGGCACTTGGTCCACAGGTCCGGCGGGTGCGCGTCCCGGCGGGGGCGGAAGGACGGCAGCTTGATCGGCATCAGCGCTGGCTCGAGCGCATCGCGCCGGACTTGCGGGCCTGGTGGGCGGCCCGCACGGCGCGGGCCATCGGCGACCCGCGGCGGGCCGGGGCCTGCGACCGGCGCCAGGCCACCCAGGCGGCCCCGGCGAGGGACAGGGCGGCGGACGTCAGCGCGCCACCGATCAGGAGGGGCCGGATCGTCTGCGGCTCGTCCGGCTCGTCGCGGAGCGGATCGGCGAGCGGGTCGAAGTCGGGATCGATGCCGGCCAGCGGCAGGAGCGGCACGGGCAGGGTCTCGCCGCCGGCCGCCGACGCGAGCTGCATCTCCTGGGCGGCCCGTCCGAGCCGCGCCGCCAGCCGCTCCTCGAACCGGAACGAGGGATGGAACCGGACCAGCTCGCGGGCGAGGGTCCGGGCCGCGTCACGGACGGCCGGGTCGAGCTCCGCGTCCGTTGGCACGTCGCCGGTGTGGCGCTCCGCGGCGGTCAGCAAAGCCTCGAGGTAGCGATCGGTCCGGAGCGCCTCGACCTCGTGGTCGTCCCGCGACTCGGCCATCACCGCGGACCGTCACGGAGATCGCGGCCGACCGATCGGAGCGCCCGATGGAGCAGCACCCGGACCGCGCCCTCGGTTCGGCCAAGGACGCCGGCGATCTCGGCGGTCGTCATCTCGTTGACGAAGCGCATGACGATCGCCCGGCGGCGATCGGCCGGCAGGCGATTCACGGCCCGCCAGGCATCGGCGGCCTCGTCGCGGAGGGTCACCTGGCGCTCCACGTCGGCCTCGTCCGGCACGTTGGCGGCCGCCTCGAGCGATGCCTCGGGGTGGCGATTGCGGGTCCGCCGTTCGTTGGCGACCACGTTGCGGGCGATCCGGAACAGCCAGACGCGGAACGTCGACGCTCCCTCCCCGTCTTCGGGGCGTGCCCGTTCGTCGAACCTGTGGAGGTTCGAGAGGGCGGCAAGGAACGTTTTCTCGGTCGCGTCCTCGGCCTGGTGATGGTCGCCGAGCTCGTAGTACGCGTAGCTGTACACCTGGGCGAGATACCTGCGGTAAAGGGCCTCGAACCGTTGGGGATCGCGGCGTGCCGCCTCCACCAGCGGACGGTCGCGATCGAGATGGGTGAGCTTTGGACGGTTCGCTCTTCCAAACACCGGTCGGGCCATCGCGTTACACCCCGCCCGCGAGCCGGACGTGGACGATCTCCGCCGAGGAGATGGAACGCGGGCCATTGGCGCCGCCGATCACGAGGGCCCCGGTAGCGGCGTCGACGTCCAGCGCGGTCGCCTGCTCGCGCCGGCCGCCGGCGGTCTCGATCGTGATCTGCCGGCCGGTGGTCGCCTGGCGTCCGGCCCAGGCCGGCTGGTCGAACTCGTCGCGGCGCAGCGCCGCGTAGCGGGTCTCAAATCCCGCCAGGAACCCGACGAGCAGGCGCTCGCGATCGATCGACCGACCGCGTGCAAGCTCGTGGAGCGAGGTCATCGTCTCGGCGAGCTCGGCCGGGAAGTCCTCTCGGGCCCAGCCGGCATTGACGCCGATACCAACCACGACGCGCGGGTCATCGGTCCCCAGCCCGACCGACTCGCCGAGGACGCCGGCCAGCTTGCGAACGCCGGTCGCTGTTTCGACGACCAGATCGTTCGGCCACTTGAGGCGGATCGTGCCGGGGGCGACGCCGGCGGCGCCTTCGGCCGCCTCCGCCATTGCCAGGCTGATCGTCGCGGCGAGGCGCCAGGTGCGGTCGGCGGCCAGCCAGGACGGCCGAAAGCCCAGCGAGAGCAGGAGCGCGGCGCCGGCCGGAGCGATCCAGCGGCGGGCCTCCCGGCCGCGACCCTGAGTCTGCTCGTCGGCGACCGCGACGGCGACCTCCTGGGTGCCCGCCGCGAGCCAGTCGCGGACGACGTCGTTGGTCGAGCCGACGCGCTCGAAGCGCTCGATCCTGGAAAGCAGGGGCGGAGCGGCCGTCACCACGCTCAGCCGGCGGCGGCGGTTTCGAGGGGCTCGGGCCGCTCGAGCTCGAACGCCCGGTGGAGGGCATTGAGCGCGGTCTCGAGGGCATCCTCGGCGATGATCGTCGTGATCCGGATCTCCGATGTCGAGATCATCTCGATGTTGACCCCGGCGTCGGCCAGCGTCTGGAACATCCGGGCCGCGTAGCCCGGCGTGTTGTGGATCCCGGCGCCGACGATCGAGACCTTGGCCACGGCGCTGTCGGTCGTCAGCTCGCGGAAGCCGAGATCGCGGGCCACGGGCTCGAGGATCCGCTTGGCCTTCGCCAGCTCGACCCGCGGGATCGTGAAGCTCAGGTCGGTCGCGCCGTGGTGACCCACGTTCTGGACGATCATGTCGACGTTGATCCCGGCATCGGCCAGCGGCTGGAAGACGTGGGCGGCGACGCCCGGCTTGTCGGGCACTTCGACCAGCGTGACCTTGGCGACGTTTCGGTCGTGGGCCAGCCCGCGGACCTTGTTCCGCTGTTCCACGTGCGGGTCCTCCGTGATGAGCGTTCCGGGGGCGTCCTCGAACGAGCTGAGGACCTCGATGGCGACCTGGTTGACCCAGCCGAGCTCGACGGCCCGGGTCTGCATGACCTGGGCGCCCTGGTTGGCGAGCTCGAGCATCTCCTCGTAGCCGATGACCGGGAGCTGGCGGGCGCCCTGGACGATCCGGGGATCGGCCGTGTAGATGCCGCGGACATCCGTGAAGACCTGGCATTTGTGGGCTTCGAGCCGCGCAGCAAGGGCGACGGCCGTCGTGTCCGAGCCGCCTCGGCCAAGCGTGGTCATCTCGGCATCAGCGCTCGCCTGCTCGCTGAGGCCCTGGAAACCGGCGACGATCACGACCTTGCCGGCTTCGAGCTCCTGGCGGATTCGCCGCGGCTCGACGCCGGCGATCCGGGCCTTGCCGTAGCGGCCATCGGTGGTGATGCCGGCCTGGGCGCCGGTCAGGCTGATCGCCGGGACGCCCATCGCGTGGAGGGCCATCGAGACCAGGGTGGCTGACTGGTGCTCGCCGGTCGCGAGGAGCACGTCCAGCTCGCGCTCGTCCGGCTCGTCGGTGACGGCGCCGGCAAGAGCGATCAGGTGATCCGTGGTGTCGCCCATCGCCGAGACGACGACCACGAGGTCGCTGCCCGCGCTCCGCTCCCGGGCGACCCTGCGTGCCACGCGCCAAATCCGGTCCGCATCGGCCAGCGAGGAACCGCCGAATTTCTGAACGACGACGGGGGCAGCCATGATCCGAGGGATTCTAGCAGCGGCAATTCGGGGCTCCGGCCGTGCCGGCGCTCCGCGCGCCGCCCCCGCATTCCTGGCCAGATTTGCACACCATGAAAGCAAGACCACGTTCATGGTTCCAGGTGCGCCCGTCCACGCACGAACCCGCGCCGGACACAGGCAAAGCGCGGCTTTGCTGTCCCGGGGTGGAAATCTGGCCGCGTCTATCGGCGTCAGATCACGCAGCGGCAATCCGGCCCTCCCGACTGCGCCGTTCGGCCCACGAGTGACTGAGGCAGTGGGCAAGCTGGGTGCGATCCGTCCTCTCGTGGCGCCCTGGGACCAACTCCCGGATCGTCGGTTCAGTCGCCAGGCGAGCGAGATTGCCGGCCCGCCCGGGCTCGTTCGCTCTTTTAGTCGCCCCACGACAAACGGGCTCCGTGCCGCCCTGGAATCGCGCCTGACGCCGGCCAGTCTCGCTCAGCGTCCGCCAATGTCATGAGGTCGAGTCATCAGAAGTGCGCGAGCACCCGGTAGAGGTCGGCGCTCTCCAGCTCGAGGAACCCTGGGCGTGGGGCATTGCGGGTGAGCTGGAGAGCGGCTCGCGCTGCTTCCTCACTTTCGAAGACGAGTACGTTCAGGGTCCCGCCCTCCCCATCCGACATGAAGGAGGCCGAGACTACCCCCGGCGCCGCACGGACTCGGGGCAACAGGTTGGTCGAGAGAAGCTCCGCGCTGCCCTCGATTGCCTCACTTTGCCCGGTTTCTCGAACCACGACGGCGTACATAGCGGCTCCCTTCACCCCATCGAGTCGTATCCAGCTCCTCGGCACGTCGCGCTGCGCATCGTTGTATGCGTCGCTTCGCTCAGCGTGCGCGAATGTCACGTGCCGCGCGGCGCGGGCCCGGGCACAAGCTACACGAGTACAATTCGGGGCCCGGAGGTGCCCACGGCATGTGCCACGACCACGACAGCCGACCGCCGATCGTGCCGATCAGTGGCGGCGCGCTGGATTCGGAGGAGCTGACCCTCACCGCGGAGGACGGCAACCAGTTCACCGCGTTCCGCGCCCGCGCCGCCGAGCCGTCCGGGACGAGCGTCGTGATCCTGCCCGATGTTCGCGGCCTCCACCCGTTCTACGAGGACCTGGCGCTGCGGTTTGCCGAGAACGGCGTCGACGCGCTGGCAATCGACTACTTCGGCCGGACGGCCGGCCTGGGACGCCGAGGCGCCGGGTTCGAGCATGGCCCGCACGTCGAGGCGGCGACGTTCGGCGGTCTCACCGCTGACGTCAGGGCAGGCGCCGAGCACCAGCGAACCGCCGATCCGACGGGGTCGCCGCGGCTCTACACCGTCGGGTTCTGCTTCGGTGGCCGCCTGTCCTTCGTGGCAGCGACCATGGACCTCGCCCTCGCCGGGGTGATCGGCTTCTACGGTAACCCCGTGGGTACCGGGCGAGCCGGCGTCCCCGCGCCGGCGGACCTGGTGGACCGGGTTACGAGCCCGGTGCTCGGCCTGTTCGGGGGCGCGGATTCGGGGATCCCGGCCAGTGCCGTCGCCACGTTCGAGGCAGGGCTGCGAACGGCCGGCGTCGACCACCGCCTCCTGACCTTCGACGGCGCCCCCCACGCGTTCTTCGATCGCAAGGCCGACGAGTACACCAGGACCGCCGACGCTGCCTGGGCCGAGGTCCTGTCGTTCGTTCGCGGCGGATCGCTCGCGTGAACTTCCTGCGGCGACTCCTGGGTGGCGGCGAACCGGCCACGGAACCGGTCCAAACCGACGTGGACGACGCCGAGCCCGCCATCTCCGTCGACGAGCTCGAGCTCCGGCACGAGCGTGAGCTGCTCCGTGGCGAGTCGGCCCGGCTCGACGAGCTCCAGCAGCGCCAGCTGCGGTACGCGAACCGGTCCTGGACCCCACCCGCCCAGGGCGGCGACCAGCGAGCCGACGATGAGGCTCAGCCCGACGGCTGAGGCTTCAGCGCTTGGCGAAAGCCCAAGCGGTGCCGGCGAGCCCGACGAACACGATGATCGCCAGCCACGGGAACGGCAGCGCGTTGTTCGCCGAATCGAGCATGTAGCGGAGCGTTCCGCCGATCACGTCGAAGGCATTGCTGACGAGGCCGGTGATCCCGTTCCCCACGGCCCGCAGGAGTCCGTCCATGCCTGCAGTGTGCCCCGAGCGTCAAGACGGACGCACCGCTCCCGACCACCCCGCTCCCCCATCGCTCAGGAGCGGCTGACCACCTGGGCGCCGGTGTTCCGCGGGGAGACGACGATCACCCGTCCGGGCAGGTCCGTGTCGGCGGCGGTGGCGAGGAAGGCCGCCTCGATCCGGGTCAGGGCGGCCACCAAATCGGAGAATGCGACGACCGACGAGCCGGCACCCGACAGGCAGGCGCCGATCGCGCCCGCCGCCCGAGCCGCCTCGATGAGCCGCGGCAGCTGCGGGTACGCGGCCGCCCGGTACGGCTCGTGGAGCCGGTCGACGGTCAGCGTCCGGAGCAGCTCGTAGCGGCCGGTCGCGAAGCCGGCGACGCCTAGGGCGACCCTCCCCAGGTTGGCGACCGCATCGGCGAGCGGCACCTTGGTCGGCAGGACCTTGCGCATCTGCTTCGTGTCCAGCCGCATCTCGGGGACGAGGAGCATGGCCCGCAGGTCGCGGGGGGCATCGAAGCGGATCGCCTCGATGCCATCCGGCGTCAACGCCGAGACGACGAAGCCGCCAAAGAGCGCCGCCGCGGCATTGTCGGGGTGGCCCTCGATCTCCGTGGCGAGGGCGAGCAGGTCGCGGCTGGTCAGCGGCTCGCCGAGGAGGGCGTTGCCGGCGACGAGGCCGGCCACCGTGGCCGCGGCACTCGACCCCAGCCCTCGGCCCAGCGGGACCCGGTTCTGCATCTCGATCCGCCAGCCAACGCCTTCGGGCAGCTCGCCACGCTGCGATCGGAGGACCGCCTCCAGCCCCATGACGAACCGGTTGTCGCGGCTTTCGGGCAGCTCGCCGATGCCCTCGCCTTCGACGGAGAGCTCGACCTCGCCGCGGCTCCAGCCGCGCACCTCGACTTCGATCCGGTTCGTCAGGGCGAGCGCCATCCCCAGGCAGTCGTAGCCCGCGCCGAGGTTGGCGGTCGAGGCCGGGACCTCGACCCCGATCCGCCGGCCGTCCAGCTCGGCCAGCCAGTGGGTCACCATCCCAGCACCCGTCGGACGCCATCGATCGACGCGTCGGATTCGAGCACCGGTTCGACGGCCTTCTCGGCTGTCGTCGGGTCCTTGAGGCCGGTGCCGGTCAGGACGGCCACCACGACCGGGTCCTCGCCCAGATCCGCCAGCTCGCCACGTTCCGCCAGCATCCGGAGGCCGGCGACGCCGGCCGCCGACGACGGCTCGCAGAAGATGCCCTCGAGCCGGGCGAGGTCCCGCCAGGCGGCGAGGATCTGATCGTCGGTCACCGCCTCGATCCGGCCGCCCGACTCGTCCCGCGCCGCGGTGGCCTTCCGCCACGATGCCGGGTTGCCGATCCGGATCGCGGTCGCCACGGTCTCCGGCCGCTCGATCGGGTGACCTTCGACGATCGGCGCCGCCCCGGCCGCCTGGAAGCCGAGCATCCGTGGCCGCGACCCGACCCGGCCGGCCGCCGCGTACTCGGCGAACCCCGCCCAGTAGGCGCTGATGTTGCCCGCGTTCCCGACCGGGATCGCGAGCGCGTCGGGCGCCCGTCCAAGGTCGTCGCAGATCTCGAAGGCCGCCGTCTTCTGGCCCTCGAGCCGGTACGGGTTGACCGAGTTGACGAGGGTCACGTCGTGATCCGGGTCGTCGCCCAGGTTGCGCACGATCCGCAGGGCGTCGTCGAAGTTGCCATCGATGGCGACCACCCGCGCCCCGGCCACGAGGGCCTGCAGCAGCTTGCCGATCGCGGTCTGGCCCTTCGGCAGGATGACCAGGCACTCGACGCCGGCCGCCGAGGCGTAGGCGGCGGCAGAGGCGGAGGTGTTGCCGGTCGACGCGCAGATCACTGCGGTGGCGCCCTCTTCCACGGCCTTGGAGACCGCCAGCACCATGCCCCGGTCCTTGAACGAGCCAGTGGGGTTCTGGCCCTCCACCTTGGCGTACAGGTTCGGGACCCCCATCTGCACGCCCAGCCGTCGCAGCCGCACGAGCGGGGTGAACCCCTCGCCCAGGCTCAGGTCCGGGGTGGCATCGCTGACCGGCAGGAAGGCGCGGTACCGCTCGACGAGCCGCGGCCGGCCGGCGACGTCAGTCATCGATCGGATACAGCGGGGCATCAGCCGAGGCCGGCAGGGCGTCCGTGAGCCGCGCCCGAACCGACGCCGAGGGCTGCCAGCCGGTGCGGACGGCGAGCCCGGTGTCGGTCTCGGCGGTCGCTTCGGCCAGGTCGCCCGGGAAGGCCCCGGCGCGGACGCCCGGCAGGAGCAGGAACCATCGCGCGGACCAGTCGCCGTCGGCCGAGTCGAGGGTCGTCGCCGCGGCGGCGGGCCGGCTCGCCCAGCTGCTCCCGGCGCCGCGGGCGATGGCGACCAGGTCGGCGATCACGGCGCTCGACGTCGCCTCGCCGCCGGCGCCCGGCCCGTCGAAGCCAACGGTCCCCAGCCCTGCGGCGGTGACCTCGATACGGTTGGCGACGCCGCCCGTCCGTCCGAGGCCGCTCTCGACGGGGACTGCCGTGGGAACGACCGTCGCCGCCGATCGACCGGCCGACGCGACCAGCTTGAGCGTCAACCCGAGCCGATGCGCTGCCTCCAGCTCCGCCGCCGTCACCCCGGTGATCCCCGGACCCGCCGATCGGCGAAGTCCCGGCGGCCGCCCGATCACCGTCGATGGATCAATCCAGCCGCCGAAGGCCAGCCGGTACAGGATCACCAGCTTGTTGATGGCGTCGCGGCCCTCGACATCGCCGCTCGGATCCGCCTCGGCATAGCCGCGCTGCTGGGCATCCCGGAGGACCGATTCGTACGTGCCCTCCCCGGCGGCCATCGCGGTGAGGATGAAATTCGTGGTCCCGTTGACGATGCCGCGGACGCGCTCGATCCGGTTGCCGGCGACGTCCGCGGCGAGTGGCCAGAGGACCGGGATGCCGCCACCCACCGCCGCCTCGAACCGGAACGGAGCTTCCGCACGTCGGGCGATTCCTTCGAGCTCCGCGCCGTGGTGGGCGATGACGTGCTTGTTGGCCGTGACCACCGCCTTTCCGGCGGTGAGCGCCGCTGCAATCAGCGTTCGGGCCGGCTCGTCGCCGCCCATCAGCTCGACGACGATGTCCGTATCGGGCGCGGCCACGAGGTGGGCCGGCGCATCGGTCAGCAGGTCGGCCGGCAGGCCGCGGGCCCGCGCGGCATCGAGGTCGCGGACACCGATCCCCGCCAGCTCCAGCGGCGTCCCGTGGATCGGCGAGGCGGGATCCGCCGCGCCCCGGAGCCGCTCGATCACCTGGCGGCCAACCGTCCCGGCACCCAGCACGGCGACCCGCAATGGGGTGCCGCTCACGCGGCGTCGAAGTGACGGCTCGACATCGGCCGAATGGTAGCCGACGACCGATCGCCGTCGGCTACCCCGGCTCACAGGCTAGGGACCGGCGCCTGTGGACGGTCCGACGGGCGCCGCGGTTGGACGGGCCGCTTCGGCGCCGGCCGTGCCCACTTCGCCGCCGACCTCGTCCCAGATCCGGACGTGCCGGCTTTCGCGGATCAGCAGGCCGCCGATGATGAGCGTCATGATCGCGATGGCGATCGGGTAAATGAGGCTCGCCAGGAGGTTGCCCGTCGCGGCGATCACCGCCCCGGCGATCAGGGGCAGGAAGCCGCCGAACCAGCCGTTCCCGATGTGGTACGGGATGGACAGGCTCGTGTAGCGGATGCGTGCCGGAAAGTACTCCACGAGGAAGGCGGCGATCGGCCCGTAGACCATGGTGACGTACATCACCTGGACCCACACCAGGCCGATCAGGGGGAGGACCTCGGGCTGCGCGACGGTGGCTACCCCGGCTGCATCGACAAACTTGCCGACCTGTGCCCCGGATGTTGCCAGCGTGCCCTGGGGATGGGCGAACTGGATCATCAGGTTGTAGATCGGCACATACGTGATGGCGGCGACGGCGCAACCCGCCAGGATGATCGGCTTTCGGCCGATCCGGTCAGACAGCGCGCCAAAGACCAGGAAGAACGGCGTGGCCAGGACGATCGCCGTCCCGACGATCAGATAGGCGTCCTGGAAGCGGACGCCGAGGTTGGTGCTGAGGAAGAAGAGCGCCTGGAACTGGCCCTGGTACCAGACCACGGCCTGGCCGGCCGTGGCGCCCAGCAGGGCAAGGATGATCAGGCGCCGGTTCTTCGGGTCACCGAAGCTCTCCCGCCACGGCGACGACGATGATTTGCCCTGCTCCTTGAGGGCGCTGAACAGGGGTGTCTCCTGGAGCCGGAGTCGAATATAGAGCGCCAGGCCGACAAGGATCGCCGACAGGACGAACGGGATCCGCCAGCCGAAGGCCTCGAAGTCTGCCGCCGACATCGATGTGCGGGTCACGAAGATCACGACGAGGGCCAGCAGCAGACCTACGGTGGCCGTTGTCTGGATCCAGCTGGTGTTGAACCCGCGCCGCTTGTCGGAGCTGTGCTCGGCAACGTAGATCGCCGCGCCGCCATATTCGCCCCCGAGCGCCAGGCCCTGGGCGAGGCGCAGGCCAACCAGAATCACCGGCGCCAGGATGCCGATCTGCGCATACGTCGGTAGGAGACCCACCAGGGCCGTAGACACGCCCATCACCGTGATCGTGACCAGGAACGTGAACTTGCGGCCGATGATGTCGCCGATCCGGCCGAACACGGCGGCGCCGAACGGTCGGACGGCGAAGCCGGCACCGAACGTCGCGAGCGAAGCGAGGAGCGCGGCGACATCATTGCCGGGCGGGAAGAACTGCTTGCCGAAGAACGCCGCGAGGACGCCGTAGAGGTAGAAGTCGTACCACTCGATGACGGTGCCAGCCGCCGACGCACCGATCACGAATGGGAGACGGTAGGGCCTGCTCGGAGCTGCTGCCGCTGTGGCCAAGGGTGCACTCCTTCTGGGCTGAAGAGGCTGGGGGTCCCTTGCGCGCGGGGATCGGGCCGAGGTCTGCCGGCGCACCTCCTTCCGCCGAGCCGCACACTCCCCCGCGGGGCAGTCGGGCGATTCGGCCGCAGGCTATGGTCGTCGCACGGGTGGAGTCCTCACAGCCGCATGTCAGTTCTCGCAACGACGTTACGGGTCGGTTGCAGGACCGGGCTCGGCTACACTCCGCGGCCATGGCCACCGAATTGATCACCCGGGCGCGGACATTCAGCGGGATCCAGCCATCGGGCGTCGTCCACCTGGGCAACGACCTGGGGGCGATCCGGAACTACGTCCGCCTGCAGGACGAGTACGAGTCGATCTACTGCATCGTCGACTATCACGCCCTGACGTCGGTCCACGACCCCGAGGCCATGCGGCGCGGCGTCCGCGAGATGGCAGCGTCGCTGCTGGCCCTGGGCCTCGACCCCGAGCGCTGCACCCTGTTCGTCCAGTCGCACCGCCCCGAGCACACCGAGCTGGCGTGGCTGCTGATGACGGTCACGCCGGTGTCGTGGGTGGAGCGGACGCCAACGTACAAGGAGAAGAAGGCCCAGCAGCCCGATGACGTCAACCACGGCCTGCTGACCTACCCGATCCTCCAGGCCGCCGACATCGTGATCTACAAGGCGACCCACGTTCCGGTCGGCAAGGACCAGGCCGCCCACCTCGAGCTGTCGCGCGAGATCGTCCGCGCCTTCAACCATCGCTACGGGGAAACGTTCCCTGAGCCCGCGGCGGTGTTCACCGAGGCGCCGGTCGTGCTCGGCACCGACGGCGTCCGAAAGATGTCCAAGTCGCTCGGCAACGCGATCGAGATCCTGGCCGACGCCGACACGATCAAGCGCCAGGTCATGTCGATGGTGACCGACACCCAGCGAATCCTGCGAACCGACCCGGGCCGGCCGGAGGTATGCAACGTCTGCCAGCTGCAGCGCTTCTTCGGCGACGACTACGAGGATCTGTGGGACGGCGAGCGCACCGCGCGAACCGGCTGCGTCGACATGAAGCGCCTGCTGGGCGACCGGATCGCCCGCCACTACGCGCCGGCCCGGGACCGGTACCTGGAGCTGCTGTCCAAGCCGGCCGATCTCGATGGCATTCTCGAGGCCGGCGCCGACCGGATCGGGCCGATCGCCCAGGCCACGATCGACGAGGTCCGCGAACGGATGGGCCTCCGCTGAACTAGCGGTGCGTCTCGTCAACGGACGTGCACATCCGTTGGACACCGGCCGTTCGCGAGGACGAAACTGTCGGTCCACGAGACGGACGTACAGGGAGGAGTCAGATCGTGAGATCCAGCTATCGGCGCGCGCTCGCCGGCATGTTCACCGCGGCATTGCTGCTCAGTCTCCCGGCGGGAGCGATCGGATCGGGGGCCCAGGCGGACTATGTGGTCGTCGCCGAGCGCGGCGCCTCCGCCTCGGCGGTTCGGGCGGCGGTCGCGGCCGCAGGCGGCCGGGTCACCGGCCACAACGCGGCCATCGGCACGTACACGGCGATCGGCCCGGCCAGTGGGTTCATTCTCGCCGTCAGTGCCTCACCAGCCGTTTTTGGGGCAACTGGTCAGCGGCCGCTCGGCCGGATCCCAGACGACGCACCGGCCAAGGAGCTCGTGCCGGATGCCGCGGCGATCGCAGCGGCCGGGGCGGGCAGCGCCAAAAAGCCCGGCGGCGGCTCGACTGCCGGCATGGACCCGCTCGACAGCTCCCTGTGGGGCCTGGCGATGGTCCGCTCCGACGACGCCCGGGAGGTCAATGCCGGCGATCGGCGGGTCCTCGTCGGGATCATCGACTCCGGAATCGACGCATCGCACCCCGACCTCGACGGTCAGGTAGACGTCGGACTGTCCCGCAACTTCGTCACGGACATCCCGCTCATCGACGGGCCCTGCGAGGTCGCGAGCTGCGTCGATCCCGTGACGGCCGACGACAACGGCCACGGCACGCACGTTGCCGGGACCGTGGCCGCGGAAGCCAACGGTCTGGGCCTGTCGGGCGTTGCCCCGGGTGTGCGCCTGGTCAACATTCGAGGCGGGCAGGACGGTGGGTGGCTGTTCCTCGGTCCGGTGACCGACGCCTTGACCTACGGCGCGGACGTCGGCGTCGACGTGATCAACATGTCGTTCTACGTCGATCCGTGGCTCTACAACTGCACCGCCAACCCCGCGGACTCGCCGGAGGCGCAGGCGGAGCAGCGGACGATCATCGAGGGGATGAACCGGGCACTGAACTACGCCAATAGCAAGGGCGTCACGCTCGTCGGCTCGCTGGGCAACAACCACGAGGACCTCGGCCACCCACGGACCGACTTCAGCAGCCCGGACTTCCCGCCCGGCGCGGCCTATCCGCGGCCGATCGACAACGCGACCTGCGTCGACCTGCCGGTCGAAGGCCCGCACGTCATCGGCGTGTCAGCGCTTGGCCCGTCAGGCGCCAAAGCCGACTACTCGAACTACGGCGTCGAGCAGATCTCGGTAGCGGCACCGGGCGGCTGGTTCCGCGATCTCTTCGGGACCCCGCAGCACCGGACCAACCCGAACCTGATCCTGTCCACCTACCCACAGGCGCTTGCCGAGCTACGAGGCCAGCTCAACCCGGACGGCAGCCCCAACACCGCGACGGTCGTGCGTGACTGCCAGAACGGCGTGTGCGCGTACTACCAGTACCTGCAGGGGACGTCGATGGCCTCGCCCCACGCGACCGGTGTCGCCGCGCTCATCGTGAGCCAGTACGGGATCAAGGACAACAAGCTGGGCGGCCTTCGGCTCGCCCCGCACAAGACCGAGTTCGTCCTGGTCAACACGGCGGCCGAGCATGCCTGCCCGGTCCCACCGCTGCAGACGTATGTGAACGAAGGCCGGCCGGCCGAGTTCAATGCCCTCTGCGAGGGCGATCTCGAGTTCAACGGGTTCTACGGCTACGGCATCGTCGATGCCTACGCTGCGGTGACGGAGAAGCTGGAGCTGCCCGACTGACGTCGGGTCCTGGACGCCGGCGGTCCTTCGGGATCGCCGGCGTTCTGTGTCTCCGTTCGTCATCTACGCGCGACGTGCGTCGTAGGCGCCGAGCGTTGTCTGACGGGGTCAATTCCACGGTCGCCTACGCGCCCGGCGCGTATCTGACAAGCAACTGGGCGTGACCCGGTCGGGAGCCGTGGCCAGTACGCACCCGATGCGTATCTGGCGAGTGCCTGGAGGGCGAAGCGGCAGCTACGCGGCGGGTGAGTGGCACCGGCTACCATGAACCGCGAGGGGAGGGGCCGCCACTCCCCATCGAACTCCGTTTCTTGAGGCTGACGCCGGACCGATGGCCTTCGAGGTGACGCCCCAGCAACGCCGCTGGCTCGGGGCGCTGCTGATCCTCTCGACGCTCGCCGTCGGGTTCATCGTGGTCGGCCACGTCGTCCAGATCTTCTTCTGGTTCGGCGACATCATCCTGATCTTCTTCCTCGCCTGGCTGCTGGCGTTCATCCTCGGACCGGTGGTCACGGTCGTCGACCGGTTGCTGCCGTTCCTGCCGCGGGTGGTCGCGGTGATCGTCGTCTACGCCGTGCTGGTCGGGGCGATGATCTTCCTGACGATCCTGATCGCCGGCGCGCTGGCAGGCTCGATCGCCGACTTCGTGACGAGCGTCCCGAGGCTCCAGACACAGCTCCCGGAGCTGCTGGAGCCGTGGCAGCGGCGATTCGATGCCCTCGGCCTGGGCCAGGTGGACCTGGTCGACCAGTCGACGATCTTCCTGGCCAACCTCAACGACTACGCCGAGGAACTCGCCGGCCCGCTGCAGGCCCTCGCGGTCGCCAGCGTCGGGGCGATCGGCAACCTGCTGTTCGTCCTGGTGCTGTCGCTGTACATCGTCATCGACCGCGACCGGTTCCTGACCTTCTTCTTCTGGATCGTGCCGCAGGCGCTCAAGGAGGAGGCGCGACTCCTGGAGACCAGCGTCGGCAAGTCGTTCGGCGGATTCCTGCGAGGGCAGGCAATCATGGGCGTGGTCTACGGCGCTGTCGCGGTGCTGACCAGCGCCGCTCTCAACCTTCCCTACTTGGCGGTCACCAGCGCCCTTGCCGGGCTGCTGATGGCGATCCCGTTCTTCGGGCCGTTCGTGGCCTGGGCGCCGCCGGTTCTCGTCGCGATCTTCACTGCCCCGGACTCCACCCTGCCGGCGTTCATCGTCATGGGCGTGGGCTGGTTCATCGTCATGAACGTCGTCCAGCCGCGGGTCATGCAGGAGGCGGTGGGGATCCACCCGATCGTCGTCCTCGGCTCGGTGCTGATCGGCGCCAAGGTCGCCGGGGTGGTCGGGGCGATCTTCGGGATCCCGATCGCCGCCGTCCTGTCGGCGTTCTTCTTCCACTTCCTCAAGCTCACCCGTGACACCCGGCCCGTGGCCTCGCGGGCCGCCCACCGGCTGGAGACACGCGAGGGACGACCGGTCCGAGTGCCGAAGGAGCCGGACGCCGCCGTGGACGACGATGTCGAGGACCCCCGACCCCAGTCGCCGTCCCCGTCGGTCGCGCCCACCGGCAGCCCCAACGAATGACCGACGGCCGGCGCCGGCGCGAGCAGCCGGACATGACCCGGGAGCGGGCCCGGACCGAGCGTCGCGATCTCGACAAGGAACGGGGTGAACCGCTGGCCGGCGGTGCCGCCCGGGGTGGTCCCCGGGCGCTGCGACGGATGGCCCGACCGCTGGGCGACTGGACGACCAAACCGAAGATCCTCATCACCAACGACGACGGCGTCGAGTCGCGCGGCCTGCTGGCGCTCAAGCAGGCGCTCGAGGAGCTCGGCGAGACGTTCGTCGTCGCGCCCGACACCAACCAGTCGGCGGTCGGCCACCAGAAGACGCTGATGCGGCCACTGCGGGTCCGGGAGCGGACGCTCGCCGACGGCTCGCTGGCGTACTCGGTCGACGGCTCCCCGACCGACGCGGTGAGCCTCGCCTTCCTGGGCTACTTTGGCCACGGTTTCGACCTGGTCGCCTCGGGCATCAACTACGGGGCCAACCTCGGCGACGACATCACCTACTCCGGGACGGTGAGCGCGGCGATGGAGGCGGTCATCAACGGCTGCCCCGGGTTCGCGATCTCGCAGGAGTACTACGAGCACCCCGATTTCACGCTGGCTGCCCTGGCCGCCCGGTTGGTCGCCCGCAACATCCTCGAGCACGGCCTCTCGCCGGGCGAGCTGATCAACGTCAACGTGCCGGCCGTCGAACCCGAGGACTGCGCGGGCATCGAGGTGACCCGGCTGGGCAAGCGGGTCTACCAGGACCAGCTGATCCAGCGCGTCGACCCGCGGGGGATTCCCTACTTCTGGATCGGCGGCCCGCCACCGTCCGGCCTGGCGGTGCCGGGCACCGACTTCCACGCCGTGGTCAACCGCCGGATCGCGGTCACCCCGATCCACCTCGACCTGACCGGCCGCCGCCTGCTGCGCCGCCTCAAGACCTGGACCTGGGGCCTGGAGTCCGCGGCGCCGAAGTCGACCGCCCGAAAGCGACGCCGCCCGGCCGCCGCGCCACCCGGCCCGGCCGAGCCGGTCCAGCAGGATCGTGACCACGAGCTGGCCGAAGAACACGAGCGAGAGCGGCGCTAGGCGAAACTCAGGGGCGGAGGAGCACGCCCTCGTCCGGTGCCAGATCGAGCGTTCCGGCAGGCTCACCAACCGCTCGGGAGGGATCGGTAGACAGGGTCACGATGGCCGCGGCGAACTCGTCGGGAAGCCGGAGCACGACCGCGCTATCGCCCATGTTCAGAGCAACCAGCCGCCGCTCGTCGCCCGCCTCGCGGAGATAGGCGAAGACGTCGGGCGGCGATGGCAGCGTCCGGTACGCCCCGTGCCGCAGCGCCTCCGAGGCGCGTCGCTCCCGGATCAGTGCCCGGTAGAACGAGAACGTCGATGCCGGATCGTCCCGCTGGGCGGCCACGTTCACCGTGGCCGCCATCGGGCTGACCGGCAACCACGGTTCGGCCGAGCTGAACCCGGCCCACCGGGACCCGTCCCACTGCATCGGCGTCCGGCACGGGTCGCGATCGGCCACGTCGACGATCCGCGACGCGGGGATCGGCCCGTCGGACATGCCGATCTCCTCGCCGTAGTAGACGAACGGCGTCCCTCGGAGGGTCAGCAGCAGCAATGCCGCGACGCGGGCCCGGCGGTCGCCACGTTCGGGCGCGCCCGCCGGTTCGTACCGGGTCCGGGCCCGGGGGTTGTCGTGGTTCGACAGCGTGTAGTCCGGCCAGGCCTCCCTGTTGAGCAGTCGCTCGAACGTCTCGACCCGCTCCCGGAATGTTTCGGCCGACCAGGGTGCCCGGAGGAACATGAAGTTGAAGGCGAGGTGGAGCTCGTCGGCCGACTCGCCATAGAAGCCGACGAACTTCTCGGGGTCCATGACGACCGCCTCGCCGACCATCATCCGGTCGCCGTCGTACTCGTCGAGCAGCTTGCGCCACGATCGGAGCAGCGAGTGGAGCTCCGGTTCGTCTGCCGGCGGCGTCGTGTCCGGGGTCCCCCGCGGATTCTCGGCCTGTGGCAGGCCAACCAGCTGCTTCGGCTTGACCGTCTTGTGGACGACGTCGATCCGGAAGCCGTCGACGCCGCGATCCAGCCAGAACCGCATGATCCGCTCGAACTCGGCGCGGACCTCCGGGTTCCACCAATCGAGGTCGGGCTGCTCCTTGAGGAACGAGTGGAGGTAGTACTGGCCGGTGGTCGGGTCGAACGTCCAGGCCGGGCCCTTGCCCCGGCTGAAGACGTTGCGCCAATCGTTGGGCGGGCCGCCATCGGCCGCGGGATCGGCCCACACGTACCAGGAGCGCTTCGGGTTCGTCCGGTCCTTCCGTGATTCCAGGAACCATGGGTGTTCACTGGATGTGTGGTTCGGGACCAGGTCGACGATGATCCGGATGGCGCGGCGATGCGCCTCCGAAAGGAGCTCGTCGAAGTCGGCCAGCGTCCCGAACGACGGATCCACGCCGCAGTAGTCGGCCACGTCGTAGCCGAAGTCGGCCATCGGCGACGGGTAGAAGGGAGAGATCCAGATGGCGTCGATCCCCAGCGACTCGGGCGTACCGTTGAGGTGGTCGAGCCGGCTGATGATGCCCTTCAGGTCGCCGATGCCGTTACCGTCGGCGTCCTGGAAGCTGCGCGGGTAGATCTGGTAGAAGACGCCCTCGCGCCACCACTCGGGGCCGAGGCCGGGGTCGCGGGGGCTCATCGGGCCGAAGCGTAGCGCAGGACCTCCGACGCGGGCGGCTTGGACGGATGTCCATGCGCCGATCCTGACGTCCGCCCAACGAATGGGGCTCCGCCCTTGCCGACACTGACGGCCATGACCTCGGCCGACCGCCTCGCCCCCGCCGCCCGAATCGACGGCCTGCTGTCGCGCGAGGCGATCGTCTGGCTGAGCACGGTCCGGCCCGACGGTTCGCCGCATCTCGTGCCGATCTGGTTCAGCTGGGACGGCGAGCAGCTGTTCGTCGCTTCCAAGCCCGACGCTCGGAAGGTCCGCAACCTGCGCGCGAATCCGCGGCTGATGCTGGCCCTGGGCGAGCCGGACGAGGACTTCGACGTCGGCCTGGTCGAGGCCCATGCGGAGCTGCCGCCCGTGCCCACGGCGGAGCTGTTGCCCGCCGGCCACCTCGCCAAGTACCGGGACCGGATGGCCGCCATCGGTCTCGACGACGAGTCCTACGTCCGCGACTACTCGCAGCCGATCCTCATCCGTCCGACCCGGTACCTGCCGTGGCACGGCCGGACGACGCCGCCGAGCCTGCTTCCCACCCGGCGGCCCATCTCGGGCGGACCAACGTCCGTCCGGCTCGCGGTCGAGCGGCTGATCGCACCGCTCGGTCTCCGCCGGGCGCTGCCGCTCGTCGCCGGTTGAGGACGCCGCCAAGCCGAGATAGCGGGCCTAGCGGCGGCGCTTCTTCCAGTCGGCGAGGATTTCCCGGGCCGCGTTCTGGCCGGGGCCGCCGGTGAGCCCGCCCCCGGGATGCGCACCGGAGCCGCACAGGTAGAGGCCGTCGATCGGCATCCGGTAGCGGGCGTGGCCAAGGAGTGGCCGCCAGAGGAAGAACTGGTCGAGACCGGGCTCGGCGTGGAGCGGGTGGCCGCCGGTCAGCCCGTAGTCGCGCTCGAGGTCGAGCGGCGTCAGCACCTGGCGGGCGACGACCAGCTTGCCGATCCCCTTGGCGACCGTCTCGAGGACCCGGATGGCAGCGTCGCCGACGGCCTCCCGGCAGTCGTCCCAGTTGGCGTCCCGCAGCTGGTACGGCGCGTACTGGAGGACCACGCTCATGACGTGCGTGCCCGCCTTGGCTCCCTCGACCAGCGACGGATCGACCAGCGACGGGATGGTGGCCTCGAGGATGGGCTGATCACTGATCCGGCCGTACTTGGCGGCATCGAAAGCGCGCTCCATGACATCGATCCCCGGCGCGACGAGGATCCGGCCCCGCAGGCGCTGGTCGTCGTCGCCGGCCGACGGGAACGACGGCAGCTTGCGCAGCACGAGGTTGACTTTGGCGACGACACCCGGCTGGCGGATGTTGCCGGCTCGCCAGCCCAGCGACGGCCCGAGCGCGACCGGATCGAGCAGCCCGACCAGCGTCCGCTTGGGGTCGAGCCCGGACACGATGACCGGCGCCTCGAGCTCCTCTCCCGATTCGAGGGCGACGCCGGTGACCCGCCCGTCGTGCGACCGGATGGCGGTCACCGGGGCGCCGCTGCGAACCTCGACGCCGGCCGCCCGAGCGGCACCCACGAGCGCCGTCGCCAGCGCGCCCGGGCCCCCGCGGGCGAACACGGTCTGACCCGCGGCGCCACCGTCGTTGCCGGCCGAATTGGCCAGCAGGACGGCCGTCGAACCGGCCGACCACGGTCCCAGCGAGCAGTACTGGATGCCCCGCCAGGCAATCGCCGCCTGGACCGCGCCGGTCTCGAAGGCCTCGGCGGCGAAGTCGGCGACGGCCATCGGCAGGACCCGGGTGATGGTTCGGGCGTCGTGCTTGCCAAGGCCCCGGAACGTCCGGCCCAGCTTGAGCCCGGCGAGCGCGTCGGCCAGGCCGGGCGAGTGGATGTCCGGCGGCGTCGTGGCGGCGATCTCGCCGATGAACCTGGCCAGTGACCGGACCAGTCGGTCGAAGTCGGCATAGCGGCCGGCGTCGCGATCGGACCAGGCTTGGAGATCGGCGGCGGTCAGGTCGTTGTCGGCCCACAGGGAGACGGCCCGCCCGTCGGGTTGGGGGGCGAAGACCCGTACCCGTGGCGCGACGAGCGACAGGCCGTGCGACCGCAGGTCGAGGTCGCGGACCACCGACGCCCGCATCCGGCCGACGGTGTGGGCAAGGGTCGGGACGCGGGCATGGGGCGCCAGCTCGGATGTCTCCGCGGCGCCGCCGGCCGTCTCACGACGTTCGAGGACCAGCGTCCGCAGCCCGGCCTGGCCCAGGTAGGCCGCCGTGACCAGGGCGTTGTGCCCGCCGCCGACGACGATCGCGTCCCAGCGACCCGTCCCGGTCGTCGCCGTCATGCCGCCCGCCGGCCCTTGGCCTTGAGCACCTCGAGGGCGGCAATCCGGCCGTTGGCGCCCATGATCCCGCCGCCCGGATGGGTCGACGAGCCGCACAGCCAGAGGTCCCGGATCGGGGTCTTGAAGCGGGCGTAGCCCGGGACCGGTCGGTTGAAGAAGAGCTGCTCGAGCGACAGCTCGCCCTGGAAGATGTTGCCCTCGGTGAGGCCGGTGGTCCGCTCGATGTCGAGTGGCGTCTGGACGTTCCGGAACAGGATGCTGTCACGGAAGCCCGGGGCGAACTCGGCGATCCGGTCGACGACGGCGTCGCCGAAGGCCTCGCGATGGTCGTCCCAGCTCCCCAGCTCCGGGGCCAGCTTGTACGGCGCGTACTGGACGAAGCACGAGATCACGTGCTTGCCGGGCGGTGCCATCGACGGGTCGACGAGCGTCGGGATGATCATGTCGATGTACGGCCGGGAGCTCCAGCGGCCGTACTTGGCGTCGTCGTAGGCCTGCTCCATCTCCTCGATCGATGGACTGAAGGAGATGGCCCCCCGCAGGTGCTCGCCCTCGCCCGGCAGCGAGGTGAAGTCGGGCAGCCGGTCGACGGCCATGTTCACCTTGCCCGAGCTGCCGCGGAACTTGAAGCGGCGCACCTCGTCCTCGAACTCGGCGGTCAGCGCGCCCGGCTCGAGGAGGTCGATGAACGTCCGCCGCGAGTCGACCGACGAGAGCACCGCTCCGGCCTCGATCTCCTCGCCGTCCTCGAGCGCGACCCCGGTCGCCCGGCCACGCTTGACGACGATCCGCGCGACCGGCGCCTCGGTCCGGATCTCCGCGCCGAGCGCCCTGGCGGCGCTGCCGATGGCGTTGGAGATGCCGCCCGTCCCGCCCTTCGGGATCCCCCAGGCACGGAACGCGCCGTCGATCTCGCCCATGTAGTGGTGCAGCAGAACGTAGGCGGTGCCCGGCGACCGGACCCCGAGATACGTGCCGATGATCCCGCTGGCGGCCATCGTCGCCTTGAGTGGATCGGTCTCGAACCACTGGTCGAGGAAGTCGGCGGAGCTCATCGTCATCAGCTGGACGAAGACCGCCTGCTGGCGCTCCGGGAGTTGCTGGAAGGCGCGGGCGAGGCCGCCCAGCGGCAGCAGCGGTCGGGGGTCGAGCGAGGTGAGATCCGGCGGGACGATCGACAGGATCGGCTTGATGAACCGGGCCATGTCGACCATCAGCTGGCCGTACTCCTCGTACGCCTCGGCATCGTTCTTCGACCAGCGCCGCAGCTCGCGGACCGTCCGGCCGTGGTCGTTGACCCGCCACAGGTAGTCGCCCCCAGGTGGCCCCTCCCCCGCCCGGAGCGGGGTGAAGGTGCCGTCCAGTGGCAGGATGTCCAGCCCGTGGCGCGGCAGCTGGAGGTCGCGGATGATCTCAGGCCGAAGCAGCGACACGACGTACGAGAAGACGGAAAACCGGTAGCCGGGGAACAGCTCCTCGGTGACGGCGGCTCCGCCAAGGACGTGGCGACGCTCGAGGACCAGCGTCTTGAGCCCCGCTCGGGCCAGGTAGGCAGCCGAGACCAGGCCGTTGTGGCCACCGCCGATGATGACCGCGTCATAGCGCTGGGCCACGCTTCGAGCCCCTCCTCCGGACTATCCAGTCTGCATACGGTTCATGCACTGTAGCCGAGCGTCGCTCAACGAAGCGCCCAGTCTCGCACGATGGATGCCCGCCGACAGCCGGCCCGGCGGACCGGGCATACTCGGGGCGATGAGCGTCGGGACTGCGTTCCATCCGGCGACCGCGCCGCTGAACCGCAAGCAGCAATGGCGGGAGTGGTCGGGCTACTTCGCGTCGAGCGTCTACGCCGATGCCCACGACATCGAGTACAACGCGATCCGCGAGGCTGCGGCACTGATCGACGTCTCGCCGCTGTACAAGTACCGGGTCCACGGACCGGATGCCGGGCGGCTCGTCGATCGCGTCATTACCCGCGATGCCACGAAGCTGACGTCCGGCCGCGTGTACTACACGCCGTGGTGCGACGAGCATGGCAAGGTCATTGACGACGGTACGGTTCATGCCCTCGACGACGGCGCGTTCCGCTGGACCGCCGCCGACCCACAGCTCCGCTGGCTGCGGATGAACGCCCGCGGCCTCGACGTCGAGATCGACGAGGAAAGCGAGTCCACGGCGGCGCTGGCGATCCAGGGTCCGCTGTCGCGAGCGGTCCTCGAGGCCGCCACCGGCGAGTCGTTCGAGGACCTTCGCTACTTCCGGCGGCGGGCATCGTCCCTGGCCGGCGCCGCCATCGACGTCTCACGGACGGGCTACACCGGCGATCTCGGGTACGAGCTCTGGATCCCGGCGGAGAACGCGGTGGCCGCCTGGGATGCCCTGGTGGCCGCCGGCCGGGGGTTCGGCATCCGGCCGGCGGGGATGTTGGCCCTCGACGTCGTCCGGCTCGAGGCCGGGCTGATCCTGCTGGAGGTCGACTACACGTCCGCCCGCCACGCGATCAACCCCGAACAGAACTACTCGCCCTTCGAGATCGGCCTCGGGCGGCTGGTGAGCTTCGACAAGTCCGACTTCGTCGGCCGGCTGGCGCTGGAGCGGGAGCAGCAGCGGGGCGGACCAGAGCGACGACTCGTCGGCCTCGAGCTCGACTGGTACGGGATCGAGGCGCTCTATACGGAGCAGGGCCTTCCGCCGGGAATCTCCCCGGCGGTCGACCGCTCACCGGTACCCGTCTTCGCTGAGCGGGCCGGCCAGATCGGGCGGGTCACGAGCCTCGGCTGGAGCCCGATCCTCAAGCAGGCCATCGCTCTCGCCTCGGTCCCCCAGACGCACGAGCGGCCCGGTGCCCGCGTCGACGTGGAGTGGACGGTCGAAGGGCGGCGCGGCCGCGTCCGGGCGAACGTCGTCGACCTGCCATTCCTCGATCTGGAGCGCAAGCGCGCCTGATCGCGCAAGACGGCTTCAACGCCGCGCATGATTTCGCTGGCGCGTCCGATGCCACCGGGCAACCATCCTGAGCGGATGGACGCCATCGAACTCGACGTCGATCCCGACGACCCCGAGCTGCTCGGCGCGGTCGCGGACGTCGTTGAAGGGCTGACCACCGAGCACCTGGACCTGGCAGATCCGATGACCGCGTTCGAGGCCGACCGCCGGATCGCGACCGACATGCCCGACGCCACGATCGAGTACCAGGCGACCGGATTGCTCGATCCGCCGGTCTGGCGCATCCGCCGCGACGGGAATGATTAGCTCGCCAGCTCCTTCACTGGAAGCCGCCCACAACCCAGGGTTCACGGCCCTCGTGGACCCAGGACACATCGTGGGTGAAGCATTCCCGAGGCTCGATGACGACCTTGCCGTCGCTGATGGGTCCATGGCAAAGCAGCACCACGACCCGGCGGCTGCCATCGGCCAGATCGAAGACGACGGCTGAGGGTTGGTTCAGCCCACCGAACGCACCCAGCATCGTCTGGCCGTTCACCTCGTAGCTCGTTGGCAGCCCGGCGGTCGACGCGGCGATGACGTCCAGCGGATCAACGGCCCCCAGCGCGGCCTCGACGTCGACCTCGCACCCGCGCCCCGCCGCAAGGCATGGCGTTTCGCTCGTCAGCCAGATCCCGTCGACCAGGTGGGCGGACGGGTCGGCCCACTGATGGGCCGGCGGTGTCGGTGCCGTCGAACACGCGACGACGATCGCCGCGACGACCGCCAGCGCCGCCCTCACCGCAGTCGCCGCTCCGCGAAGGCTTCGAGCCGGGCCAGCCCCTCCGGCAGGTTCTCCCGACCGAACCCGAGCCGGAAGTGGTTTCCCTCGTGGCCGAACTGCGACCCGGGGAGCAGCAGCACGCCCTCCGCCTCGACGAGCTCCGCCGCGAAATCGTCGATCGGTAGGTCGCACAGCAGCCGCGGGTAGCCGATGGAGCCGCCGCGGGGCCGAACCCACGAAAACCAGCTGGAACGTCGCCGGAAGAAGTCGTCGAGCACGTCGAGGTTGTCGTGGACGACCCGGAGCGATCGGCCCAGGACCTGCTCGCGAGCGCGCAGCGCGATCAGGGCCAGCACCTCAGACGGGGCCGATGAGCAGATCGTCGTGTAGTCCTTCATCCGCGCACAGCGGTCGAGCAGGTCGTGGTCGCGCGACGCCAGCCAGCCGATCCGGAGGCCGGCCATGGCGAACGACTTCGACATGACGCCGAGCGAGATGCCCTGCCGGTAGGCGTCGGCGCCGGGCAGCAGTCGGTCGGCCTCGTCCATCTCGAGGTACCGGTAGACCTCGTCGGCCAGGAGGTGAATGCCCCGATCGGCGAGCTCGTCGGTCAGGCGGGCCCACTCGTGGTGGGTCGGCAGCATGCCGGTGGGATTGTGCGGCGCGTTGACGGCGACGAGCTTCGTCTCCGGACGCAGGGATCGGATGAGCCGCTCGACGTCGAGCCCCCAGCGTTCGGATTCGTGGAGCTCGTGGAGCGTCACCTCGGCGCCCGCGCCGCGGGCCACCTCGTAGAGCGACTGGTAGCCGGGCCAGGTGACGACGGCGTGGTCCCCCGGTCCGAGGGCCACGTTCATCAGGCAGTAGATCGCCTCCTCCGCCCCCGCGAAGACGAGGACCCCGTCGGGGTCGACGTGTTCGTACAGCTCCGCGATCTCCGCCCGCAGCAGCGGGTGACCGGGCGCCTCCGTGTAGCCGAGGTGGAGCCTGTCCCACATCGCGCGTGTCTCGTCGTCGGCCAGGGCCAGCACGTCCGCCATCCGCCAGCCCTCGACGTCGGAGGCGCACAGCAGGTAGCGGACGTTGAACTCCCAGCGGGCGAAGTAGCGCTCGAGGGCGAAGTCGGCGAGGCGCATCACCGGAGATGATGCGGCTCCCCGGCTATCCTCGTCAGATGAGCGGACCGATCGTGGTCGTTGGCGTGCCCACGGCGTTGGGTGGCGCGAAGCCCGGCCAGGAGCAGACGCCGACGCGGCTCCGCGAGCTCGGGCTGCTGGACCTGCTGGTCGCTCGGCCCGGGCTCAGCGGCGCCGAGGTGCTCGATTCGGGCGACCTGGCGATCGAGCCAGGGTTCCAGGCTGACCCGCACCCGACGGCGAAGAACGCAGCGGCCATCGCCGAGTTCCTGCCTCGCGAACGGGACCTGGTCGCACGCGCCCTCGGCCAGGCGCCCGAGCGAGCCCGCCTCCTGGTCCTGGGCGGCGACTGCACCGCCCATGCGGGGGCAATGGCCGGCTTCCGACAGGCCCGCCCGGAGCGACGGCTCGCGATCGCCTGGTTCGATGCTCACGGCGACTCCAACACCCCGGACACGACCCCGTCCGGCGACGTCTGGGGGATGCCGTTCGCGATGCTGCTGGGTCGCGGGTCGGCGGAGTTGGTCGACGCCTGCGACGGACCGACGGTGGCCGCGGAGGATGCGGCCTTGTTCGGCGGCCAGGTCCTCGACGAGACCGAGTCCCGGATGCTGGCGGCCTCCCCGGTCGCCCACTTCGGGGCCGGGATGCTGGCAACCAACGCCGGGATGGCGGCGGTCGCCGGCTGGGCGTCGGCCGTCGCCGCACGGGTCGACGGGATCTACGTGGCGGTCGACCACGACGTCCTCGACGGCGCCGGCGGCTGGGCGGTCCAGTTCCCCGAACCGAACGGCCTTTCGCTGGAGACGGCGGCCAGGGCCATCAGGACTCTGGCCGGACGGATGCCGGTCGTCGGCTTCGGGGCGACGGGCCTGAACCTCGTCGCGGGTGGCGATCGTCCGAAGACGGTCGATGCGGTCGCAACGCTGGTGGAGGCGGCGCTCGGCCCCGTTTAGTCGGCCACCCGGAGCAGACCGGCGGCGAGCTCCACGAACGCCGCCTCGCCGAGGCCGTGGCCCACTGCCAGCCAGCTGACCGCGGCACCCCGATCGGCCACGATCGCCAGCGTGCCCTCCGTGCCGACCACGAGGGTCGCGTCACGATCGCCGAATGCCGCGGGGCCGGCGTCCTGGCCTGCCGGGACGCAGCCAGTGCCGTCCTCGCAGAAGGCGCCTTCCTTGAGTTCGAAGCTCGTGCCGCCCGGACCGCGATAGGTGGCGGCCATCCGGCCGCCGCTGGCGAGCTGGTAGTTGCCGGCCTCGAAGAACCAGCCGTTCGGCAGGACGGCGCAGTAGACGTCCCAGTCCACGGCCGCGGCAACGTCGGCGTAGAAGTCCTGGTGGCGTTCCTCCCCGGTGCAGCCGGCGGCGGTCCCCGGGGTCACGCTGGGTCGGGGCGTCTCCGGCACGGGCGGGAGCGATTCGGGCGGATCCGTGGGGGTCGGTAGCGGCGTCTCGACCGGTGGCGGGGGCGTCGTGGGCACTGCGGCGCCAGAGACGCGGGGCGTGTCGGAGATGCTGGGCTCGGTCGCGGACGCGCCGGGGTCGCATCCCGCGAGAACGGCCAGCGCGACGAGTGACAGGGCCGCGATCCGGTGGGCGCTCGTTCGGAGTCCCGTCCGAGACCGCGTCGTCCGCGCTCGGTTCACGCCGGCGAGGGTAGCACGGCGGCCTAGCCGGCCAGCCGCACCACCTGTGGGTCGACCCCGAAGACGTCCCGGATCCGCTCGCCCGTCAGGACCTCTCCCGGGGGTCCGTCGGCGACGATCTCGCCGCGGTCGATCAGCACTAGCCGCGGGAAGAAATGCACCGCCAGCCCGAGATCGTGGAGGACGGCCAGGATCGTCGTCCCGTCGCGTTCGTTGAGATCGGCCAGCAGCTCCATCGCCCCCACCTGGTGCCGGAGGTCGAGGTGGACGGTCGGTTCGTCGAGCAGCAGGACCGGGGCCGCCTGCGCCACCGCCATCGCCAGCAGGACGAGCTGCCGCTCGCCGAGCGACAGTTCCCGTGCGTCGCGGCCAAGGAGATGTCCCACCCCGACCCGCTCGATGGCACCGGCGACCGCTGCCCGGTCGGCCGGCCGGGCGCCCCGGAAGGGGTCCTCGTGCGGCAGGCGGCCCAGGCCCACGACCTCCTCGACGGTGGTCGCAAAGGGGATCGTCGCCCCCTGCGGGACCACGGCCAGCCGGCGGGCGATCGCCAGCCGGTCGAGGCTGCCGAGCGGCCTGCCACCGAGGGTCACCTGCCCCCTTGCCGGGCTGAGCACGCCGGCAATCACCCGCAGCAGCGTCGACTTGCCGGCACCGTTCGGCCCGATCAGGGCGACCCGCTCACCCTTGGCGATCTCGAGGGTCACGTCGTGGAGTGCCGTGCGCTGGCGGTACTCGGCCGTGACGCCGTCCAGCCGGATCACAGCTCGTACCCGGTTCGGGCACGGCGGAGGAGGACCAGGAAGAAGGGTGCCCCGATCGCCGCCGTCACCACGCCGACCGGGATGTCGCCGAGCAGGCGCGCCGCGAGATCGGCGAACGTCATCAGGCTGGCCCCGAACAGGGCCGACAGCGGAAGGACGAGCCGGGCGTTCGGGCCGACGAGGAGCCGGACGACGTGCGGCACGACCAGACCAACGAAGCCGATCAGGCCACTGATCGCCACCGCGGCGGCGGTGATCAGTGAACCGAGGGCCAGCAGGATGGCGCGCTCCCGCCGGACGTCGACGCCGAGATGGGCGGCCGCCTCCTCGCCCAACAGCAGTCCGTTCAATGCCCTGGACCTGGCCGCGACGAGGATCGCCGGGATCAGCACCAGCGGGGCGGCGGTTGCGAGGCGGAGCCAGGTCGCGCCCTCGAACCCGCCTAGGAGGTACGAGAAGATCTGGCGCAGGCTGGCGCCCGAGAGGTACATCGCCATCGCCAGCCCGGCAGCCAGCAATGAACCCACCGCATAGCCGGTCAGGAGCAGGCTGGTGAGGGGCGCCAGGCCGCTGACACGCGAGAGGCGGTAGACGGTCAGCACGGCCCCCAGGGCGCCGAGGAAGGCCAGCCCGTGGAGGAGCCCGAACTCGAGGAACAGCACCCGGACGGGGATGAGGACCGCGATCGCGGCCCCCAGGGCCGCGCCAGATGCGGTGCCGAGGACATACGGGTCCGCCAGCGGATTGCGCAGCAGCCCCTGGAAGGTGGCGCCCGCGACCGCCAGGCCGAGGCCGACCAACATCGACGTCATGACCCGTGGCAGGCGGAGATCGAACACGATCGTCTCCGACGCGGGCGTCCAGGTCACCGGCGTGTCGAGGCCCAGCAGCCGGTTGCCGAGGATCCCGAGGGTGTCCCCCGGCGCGACCGCCACCGAACCGAGGGCCACCCCGGCGACCAGGGCGATGGCCAGGCCCACGAAGCCGGCCGCGGCCAGGAGGAGCGGCCGGCGACGGACCAGGATCGGCCGGGCCAACGCCCGGCCAACCGTGATCGCCTCGCCGCCGGCCGCCATCGTCAGCGGGCCAGGGCTGCAGCGAGCGGCGACGCCTCGGGCAGCTCGAGGTCCGGATGGATGGCCAGGGCGAGCTCCTGCAGCCCGTCGACGAGACGCGGCCCGGGTCGGGTGATGATCGTGTCGTTGACCGGGTAGATCGCGCCGTCCTTGACCGCAGTCATCCCGCCCCAGCCCGGGCGCTCGCGCACCTGGTCCGGCGTCGCCGCCGGGTTCCCGAGCAGGATGATCTCAGGATCGGCGGTCAGCAGCTCTTCGAGCGAGATGACGTAGCTGTCGTCGGTCAGGATCGGCGCCGAGCCGGCCAGCTCCAGCATCTCGCCGTACACCGACGTGGCCGACGGGGTGTAGATCGTGTCAGTGGCGTCGATCTCGTAGAAGACCCGCGGCTTGGGCAGGTCCGCGGTCGCGGCGCCAATCGCGTCGAAGGCATCCTGCATCGCGGCGGTGAGCTGCCGGGCTTCCTCGCCGGTCCCGGTCGCATCGCCGATCTTCTCGATGCCGCCGAACGCGGACGCCGTGTCGGCGGGGTACAGGACGAGGACGGGCACGTCGAGCAGGCGCAGCTGGTCGATGGCGTCGCCCTGGTTGAAGTTGACGCCACCGGCGATCACCAGGTCGGCCTCGAGGTCGACGATCGCCTCGACGTCGACGCCCTGGAACGTCGCCACGATCGGCAGGTCGTCCGCTTCGGGCGGGTACGGGGTGATGTCCTCGACCTTCGCGACGACGCGATCACCGACGCCGATGGCGAACAGGATCTCCGTTGCGGCCGGGGTGAGCGACACGATCGCCTCGGGCTGTTCCGGGATCGTGACGTCGATGCCGTCGTCGTCGGTCAGCGTGACCGGGAAGGGCGGCGGGCTGGCGGTGAGGGACGGCGCCGGGGTGGCCGACGTGGCCGGCGCGATCGACTGGGTGGCGTCGGGCGGGACGGTGACCCGGGCAGCCGGGCCGGTGCAGGCGGCGCCCAGGGCGAGGCTGACGACGAGCGCAACGAGGAACGGGAAACGGCGGATCGGGGAGATGGGAGTAGCCACGGCGGTCTCCGAGCGGCAGGCGGGATGAAGCGCGAGAGAATCGAAAACCCCTCGCTTCAGGTCGAAGGAGGGGTTCAGCCGGTCGGACGCATGGTGCCTGCCCTTTCTCTCGAAGGTGAGCAAACCTCCGCGGGGTCGGCGACCGGACTTCCGTGGCTCTGGTGAGCGTTGGTTACCGTAGCGGGACTGTGCCGGATTCACACCGGCTTCGCGACCGACGCGGCTTGTTGGAATGTCTGTTGAGCGTAGCACAGCCGCCCGGACTGCCAGATCCGGCCGGTGATGGCACACTGCCGCACGCTCATGGCGATGATCCTCCGCGGCGCGACCGTCCTGCTCCTGTCGATGGCCGTGGTCGGCTGCGGCGCGGACCCCGACCGGCCCAGCCGTACGGCGCAGCGACCGCCGCTCGATGGTCTCGTCCTGCTGTCGGGCACGACCGACGCCCAGTCACTGGTCACCTGGGAGACGGGCGGGTCGGAGCGCGACCTCCCGCTCGCGGACCCCGGCACCGCCTGGCTGTCCGCCAACCGGCACGGACGGCTGCTGGTCACGCTGGCCGATGGCACGCTCCGGCGGAGCACGCTGCTCACGTCCGGCGACCCCTTCGAGTGGCAACCGACGCCCGATGAGGACGCCCACCTGCCGAACGAGCCGCTCTACTTCGCTACCTGGTCGCCGGACGGTCTGGCGGCAGCGGCGATCGCAACCGACCTGCGTGAGCGGTGGACCCTGGTCATCATCGACCCGCTCGAGGACGCGACCCTCGAGATCGCCATCGCTCCGGCGGTGGTCCCGGCGCCTCCGGCCTGGCTCGACGACGACCGGGTGGTCATCGCCGCGGGTCAAGGGATCACGGTCCTCAACACCCAGACCCGGGAGGTCATCCCGGGGCCGGCGGGGGTCGGCCTGCTTTCGGTGGCCGCCGACGGCGAGCGGAGCGCCGTAGCCCGCCCGGACGGCAGCACGATCGACGTACGCCTGACGGCGGCGTGGCTGGCCGGCGGGTCCGCGGTCGAGGCGTCGCTCGAGGGCGACGGACGCGTTGGCGGGCTCGCGTTGGACCGGCGCGGCCAGCGACTCGCGGCCATCTGGGAGCGGTCCGACGGGCAACCGTCGGTGATGACGATCTATGAGCGCGAGGGCACGTCCTGGGGCGAGGTCGACTCGCGGGAACTGCCTGGTGGCGCGGTCCGGGGCGTGGTCAGCTGGCTGCCCTGAGGGCAGCCGCGATCAGGCGCTGGGGACGGGCTGCTGGGCGGAGAAGATCGAGACCTGCGCCTCTTCGGGCAGCATGACGCCCATGATCTTCTGCAAGGTCAGCAGGTGGACGCACGAACTCCAGCTCTCGAAGTAATGGCAGGTGCAATGCCACGAACCGGCGTCGAGACTGACATGGTGGGTGTCGTTGTCGCCACGGAAGGTGAGCGAGAGCCGGTCGATCGTGATCCGATCGAGCTCCCGCGCGTAGCGGTTTGCCTTCTCGACCTTGCCGATCAGTGAGCTGTGCATCGCGGTCGAACCTCCGGCCCCCGAGAGGGCACCTTGGCAGCCCGCCGTCCGGTCATGCACCATCGACCGGTGATGGCGGTCGCGTGACCTAAGCCTACACCGGAGGGCTGGGTCGGTCACCCCCCAAATGGCTGCGCTGGGTCGCGAATTGGTGCCACGCCGCGGGCTTCCGTGCTCCGGCCGCTCGGCCGAGGCACCGACTCAGGCTCCGGCCGCGAGTTCCTCGCATACGCTCCCCCGGAGAGCGCTATCGCATGTCTCGGGCGTCGCCAGAGGGCAAGGTGCTCGCATACGCTCCCCCCGGGAGCATTTGACGCCAGTTCGACCGAATTCGGGGCCGTTCCGCGCGTCCGCGCCCGGGTTGGTTCTCCTAATGCTCCTCCGGGGAGCGTATGCAGAAACCTGTGGAGCGTGCGCACGGGCGCGCCGGGATGGGACTGGGAGTCGACGACGGAGAAGGGAGCGCGCTGATGGGTCAGCGGACCAACGAGGCGGACATCGCGGCGGTGACGGACATAGTCCGGACCTACTACGACGGCATGATGGTGGGCGACGAAGCGAAGCTTGGCCGCGCGTTCCATCCTCGTGCCTCCATCGTCGGCAACGAGCAGGGCGAGTTGTACTGGGCGACCCTCGACGAATTTGTCGCCGACTGTAAGAAGGCCGTCGCGGAAGCGGGACCGCACGAATGGCGCATCGATGGCCTCTCGTTTGAAGGCGACACCGCCCTGGTCAGGCTTGGCGGCCAGTACGCCGGCGTGTGGTACAGCGACGATCTGTCCATGCTCCGGATCGACGACGCTTGGCGCATCGTCCATAAGACGTTCCACCCACATCCGGGTGTGCGCTGACGCTAGCTTTCGAACGGCGCCTGCGCGATCTCCTCGAGGATGCCCTGGGCGACCATCTCCGCAGCCGCGCAGGTCGGCTTGCGCGAGGCCTGGTCGACGAAGAGCGCGGCGAACTCGCGCTTGAAGTCGAGCCGCGGATAGGCGGCAAGCAATCCGGGGACGATCTCGGGTCGAACGTCGGTGAAGCGGTCGCCCGTGACGTCGGTGCCGGTCGAGTCCCAGAGGAGCACGACCTCCGACGCGGGATCGGGCGGCAAAGTCTCGTTGTTGTGCAGTGCTATCACGTCGTAGATCGCTCGGGCGCGCGCCTCCGGTTCGCCCGCCTCGCGCACAAGACGTTCCGCGGCGATCGCGCTGTCGACCTCGAAGCAGCCGCCGAGGTCGTACGCCGGAACCAGGCCAATGTCATGGAGCATCGCGGACACGTACAGGATCTCGGGATCGAACTGGAGCTCGTCGTGCCGTTACGGGGCGCTGGTGCCCTCACGGCCGTAGTCGTCCTCGATGCGGACGACGTCCTCGAGCTCCGGGGTCGAGACCTCGAGGACCTCGCTGCGGTCGATGGCCTCGTAGCGATGCCGGCGGCCGACCCGGACGTGGGCGCCCTCGCCCGGACCCAGCTCCCGGATCTGCAGGTCCCCGGCATCGTCGTCGAGGTAGAGCCGCAGCCGGCCCGAGAGCACGTGGACCCACTCGTCCTTGCGCTCGTGGTACTGGAGCGACAGCCGCTTGCCGGCCTCGATGACCAGGATCTTGCCGCAGTAGCGGTCGGTCAGAGCCCAGATCTGCTCGTGGCCCCACGGCTTGTCGACGAGCCGTGGCTCGAATTCGGTCGTCGCGTCGGTCACGAACCGCGGACCAGGCGCTCGCCGGCCTCCAGCATCTTTTCGCGGGTGGCTTCGGAGGTCGCTTCGGTGTAGATCCGGACGAGGGGCTCCGTGCCGGACGTCCGGACCAGCAGCCACGACCCGTCGGCGACGAAGAACTTGAAGCCGTCGTTCGTCGTCAGTGGCACGGTCTCGGTGACCGCCTGGCCGGCCAGCTCCGCCGGGGCGCTCTCGCGCAGATCCACGAGCAGCCGGCGCTTGACCTCCGCGTACTCGTTGCGGTCGACGTGGACGTCGATCCGGCGATACCACGACGGACCGGCGACCTCGTGGAAGTGCTCGATCGCCTTCGACACCGGCCATCGGCCGGCGGCCTTCTCGCGGAGGAACAGGTCGAGCAGCAGCAGGTCGGCGTAGATCCCGTCGCGCTCCGGGAGATGCATCCCGAACCCGAAGCCGCCCGACTCCTCGCCGCCCATCATCGCCCCGGTCTCGATCATCTTGGGGCCGATGTACTTGAACCCGACCGACGTCTCGTGGACGTCGATCCCGTACTTCTCGCCGAGGCGGCGGGCCATCGACGTGTTGTTGACGCTGATGACGACCGGGTCGCGCCAGCCGCGGTGCTCGGCCAGGTAGTACATCAGCAGCCCGGTCACCTGGAGCTGGTGGATGAACGTGCCCTTCTCGTCGGCTGCACCGGCGCGGTCGGCGTCGCCGTCGAGCAGGAGGCCCAGGTCGTAGCCGCCGCCGGCCAGCATCCCGAGCGCCTCGTCGACGTTCGGCCGGATCGGCTCCGGGTTGACGCCGCCGAAGTAGGGGTTGCGCTCGCGATGGAGCTCGGTCACCTGGATGGTGCCACCGGCGAGGAGGCGGGTGAGCCAGCCCGCGCCGGAGCCCCACATCGGCTCGACGAGGACGCGCACGTCGGCCCCCTTGAGGGCGTCGAGGTCGACGGTCCGGCGGAGGAAGCGCTCGTAGCCGTCGAACGGATCGAACCACTCGACGAGACCGGCCGCCTCGGCGTCGGCGAACGGCCGCCGCTCGATCGCGGTCCCGCCGTTCCGCTCGATCTGGGCCTCGAGGACCGCCAGGATGTCCGGACCCGCCGCCGAACCCGTCGGCGACTTGACCTTGAAGCCGTTGTCCGTCCACGGGTTGTGGCTGGCGGTGATCACGATCCCCGCCGCGGCGCCGCGCTCGACGACCTCGTAGGAGCTCATCTGGGTCGGGACCGCGGTCTTGGAGAAGGCGACCGGGATGTCGTGGGCCAGGACCACCTCCGCGGCCGCGGCGGCAAAGTGCTCGGACGCGAACCGGCGGTCGTAGGCGATCACCACGCCCTTCGCCTGCTCGCCGCGGTCGACGACGTAGCGGGCGACGCCGTCGGCGCAGCGGCGGACGTTCTCGAAGGTGTAGTCGTCGGCGACCTTGGCACGCCAGCCATCGGTGCCGAAGACGATCGTGGTAGCGGCGGGCCGCTCGGCGACGTTGGTCACGCTCGGGTCTCCTGGCGCTGGACGCGGTCGAGAAGGGCCTGGACCTGCGTTCCGAGATGGCGGGCGCCGGACAGGTGCGCCCACACGGCGTCTGGCTGGATCGTACCCACCGGCAGCTCGGCAAGTTCGAGCCGGCCGTCGACGGGGCGGATCACGAGGTCATCGGGACCGGCATCGAACATCTCGCCTGACTGGACCACGCGGCCGGTCGCGCCGGCCACGGCGCCGTTCCCGCCGGCCAGCGCCGCAAGCAGGGCCGTCCAGCTGCCGAGGTCGCTCCAGCCAACGTCCATCGCCCCCATCACGACCCGATGGTCGCGGGCGGCGCCCTCCATGACCGCGAAGTCGATCGAGATCGGCTGGATCCGGTCGTAGGCGCCGGTCAGCGCGATGTCGGAGCCGGTGGCCGTGCCGATCAGCATCATCAGCGGCGTGTACTTCTCGAGTGCGGCCCGGATGACGCCCCGCTGCCAGAGGAACATCCCCGCGTTCCAGGCAACGCCCGGCTCGTTGAGCAACTGGACGGCCCGCGCCGGCTCCGGCTTCTCCTCGAACGCCCGCAGGTAGTAGGCGGTCAGGTCCGAACCGACCCGCCGGTCGAGGTCGGGCAGCAGGTAGCCGTACTCCGTTGCCGCTCGATCGGGTCGGATGCCGAGCGTCACGAGCGGCGGTTCCCCGTCGGTTGCTGTCGGTCCGGCGGCCAGCGCGTGCGCCTGCTCGAGAACCCCTCGAAAGGCCTCCTCGCGCTCGATCCAGTGGTCGGCCGGGAGGACCGCCATGACCTCGTCGTCGGGGCGGTCGATGAAGGCGGTGGCCAGCGCGATTGCGGCGGCGGTGTTCTTGCCGCTCGGCTCGACGATCAGCCGGACGCCGGGTTCCTGCTCCTGGACGAAGTGGCCGTAGCGCCGATCGGCGACGACGAAGATGTCCGATGGCTCGACCAGCGGCCCCAGGCGGCGCACCGTCCGCTGGAAGAGGCTCTCGTCGCCGAGCAGGGGGAGGAAGGGCTTGGGCCGATCGGGCCGGCTCAGCGGCCAGAGCCTCGTCCCGCCACCGCCGGCCAGGATCACGGCATACATGTGTCGGACATTCTAGGCCCGGCGCCCGAAGCGGCACGGGGGCGTGCCCGATCGTGGTGGAACCGCCCGTGTGCCAAACGACCGACGAGTCGGGCGGTACGCCTCGGTAGACCCCGCCAGCGGTCGCCTGGAACCGCGGCAGTTCCAATCGGCGATCGGGGCACCCGCTGGCGGCGCGGCCCGGGTGCCCAGCGGTCGCTTGAACATGTCGGGTTCCAACCTGGATCGCTGGATGATCCAAGGGGGAAAGGACGCTCCGTCAGCTACTCACTGACGATGACGTACTGACCCTCCCAGATGACCGACCGCGACGACTCGTGGTAGCGGGTGAAGCGGGTCGCGAACTGGGCCAGGGGCAAGAACTTGAACGGCCACGGATCCCGGCCGTACAGCGGGCCCGTGACGTACAGGCCCAGGATCGTCTGCGTCTCGGCATCACCGTCCCGCCGTTCGGCGCGGAAGCCGAGCACCGTCCAGGCGTGACTTCCCCGATCGACGACGATCCCGACCGGATGGCCGGTCCGCTCGATCGACTCGACGATCGCATCGATCGCTACGCTCTGGCTGGCGAACCGGCGATCGTCGTAGTGCCACTCGCCGCCCACGAACATGTCCAGCGTCGCCGCCCAGCCCTGGGGATCGTTGCCGCGGCTCGGGTACGTGTAGCGGTTGTGGCGCTTGACGTGCCAGGCGTATCGGGCCTGGTAGTTGCGGGATTGGTTGGTGGTATCGCGAACCACGTTCAGCATCGTCTGGACGCTGGCTGGCACGCACCAGTAGCTCGTGTATTGCCGGACGACCGCGTACGAGTGGTAGAGATTGATGTCGATCGTCTCGATGCGGGTCAGCGTTCCCGCAGGCGCACGCCCGGCGCCCAGGACCAGGCCGGGCGCGACGAGACCGCTCGACAGCACGAGGGTCAGGCAAAGCAGGACGGCGCGGCCAAGCCGGCCGCCCACGGTTCGTGTCGGCATCGCTGCCATCGTCCCCCGCGCCGGGGCGAGCCGCGAGCGGCCAAATGGTCAGGGGCGTCCTACCGGACCCTGGTCCCGTACCTGCGGCGGTCGACGGCTCAGAAGCTCGGCGGCGTCATGCAGAACAGGACGACCGCCGGGACGTCGCCGTGGTTCATGTTCCAGTGCGGCGTTCTGGAGGGGTGCGTGATCGCGTCACCTTCCCGGAGGACGTAGTGCTCCTCGCCGACCCACAGGTCGAGGACCCCCTCGAGGACAATCACTACCTCCTCATCGGAGTCGTGGGTATACGGTTCCTCGCCGGTGCCACCACCCGGCTCGATCGTCGACAGGATCACCTGCAGTCGGCCGGCCATGTTGCCGGTCAGGAATTCGTCGACCGCCTTCAGTCCCGGGTAGGCCAGCCGTCGCCGCGCCTCCCGGCGGACGACGCGACCCTCCGACGGCTCCTCCGCGAAAAGTTGAGCGATGGACAGGTCGAGCGCCCGGGCGATCCGCTGGACCGAGGCGATGGACGGGCTGGTCCGCTCCCGTTCGACCTGGGAGAGGAAGCTCTCCGTCACGCCGGCCCGGTCGGCCAGCGAGCGGAGGGTCAGCCGGCGCGCCTGGCGGAGGCTCCGGATGCGGGATCCCAGCTGGAGCTCCGTGGCCAATCCGCCTCTCCCCGACCCATCAGCCGCTACAGATCTCTGAAGCATACCTTCAGTCACGTTCGTTTCAAGCAGGATCCGGGGACCATCGGTGCGGAATTCGCAGCGAGACGGCGTTGACGTTGCCGATCCAGCACTCGTACCATTCGGCGCACCTGTAGCGCTGCTACAGCCGGGCGAACGAACCTTCCTGTTCGCGGAGAGGGCCGCTTGACCGTCTCGCCACCTCCGGATCAGCCGGCCGAGGTACCGACGGAGCTACCCGGGGTCAGCCCCGCCGCGGCTGCCGCGGAGACGGCCGCGCCGGGCATCCCGGACGTCTCATTGGTCGGGGTCACGAAGCGATTCGGTTCGGTTACCGCGGTCGACCGGATGAACCTGTCGATCGGTCGGGGTGCGTTCTACAGCCTCCTCGGGCCGTCGGGCTGCGGCAAGACGACCACCCTCCGGATGATCGCCGGCTTCGAGCAGCCCACCGAGGGCGAGATCCTGCTGGCCGGTCAGCCCGTGGCCGGCGTCGCCCCCTACAAGCGCAACGTCAACACCGTTTTCCAGCACTACGCCCTCTTTCCGCACATGGACGTCGCCCAGAACGTGGGCTACGGGCTGCGTCAACGGCACGTCAGGAAGGACGAGGAGCGCCGCCGGGTCGACGAGGCGCTCGGCCTCGTCCGGCTGAGCAACTACGGCAAGCGCCGAACCTGGGAGCTCTCGGGCGGCCAGCAGCAGCGGGTCGCGCTGGCCCGGGCGCTGGTCAACCGGCCAACCGTCCTGCTCCTCGACGAGCCGCTTGGAGCGCTCGACCTCAAGCTCCGCAAGGAGATGCAGCTGGAGCTGAAGGCGCTCCAGCGCGAGGTCGGGATCACGTTCGTGTACGTGACCCATGACCAGGAGGAGGCCCTGACCATGAGCGACGTCATCGTCGTCATGCTCGACGGCCTCATCCAGCAGCAGGGCTCGCCAACCGACCTGTACGAGCGTCCGGTCAACAAGTTCGTGGCCAACTTCATCGGCGTCTCCAACCCGATGGCCGCCAAGGTGACGGCGTTCGACGGCCAGACCCGACTGGCTCGCGTCGAGACCGAGACCGGGCTGCAGCTTCGGGGTATGGTGACCAATCCCGACAGCAGCCCTGCGGAAGGCACGCCGGTGACCGTTGCCATCCGACCGGAGCGGATGCAGGTCGAGGCGGCCGGAACGAATGGGTCCGAGGCAGCCGATGGCTGGACCTCGGTCTCCGGGCGAGTCGATCAAGGAACCTACCTGGGAGAACAGACCGAATACCGCATCAAGACGGCAGCGGGTGAACTGGTCGTCCGACGGCAGAACACGGCGGGCGTCGCAACCGGGCACGGGGTGGGCCCCGGTGATCCCGTGGTCGTGAAGTGGCAAGAGGAGGCGAATCTCATCCTGACGGGCTGAGATTCAGGCAGGTCCGGGCAAACCCCGGAGGAGGAGCGCGACGTGGCAGATCAGGACCTCAACCGGCTGCTGGCGGAGATGGCCCGGACGCGGGTCAACCGGCGCAGCTTCCTGGCCGCATCCGGCCTGGCCGGAACGGCTGCCTTCCTTGCGGCCTGTACGCAGGGCGGGGCCAGCAACCCACCGGCGTCTTCGCCGGGCGGCGGATCGTCCGCCACGCCGGGCGCAAGCGCGAGCGCGGCGGCCACCACGGCCCCGGAGCTCGAATCCGAGCTGTTCATCTACAACTGGTCGGACTACATCGCCCCGGACAACATCACCGCGTTCGAGGGGATGCACAACCTGACCATCACCTACGACACCTTCGCCAACAACGACGAGCTCCTGGCCAAGCTGCAGGCCGGGGCGAGTGGTTACGACCTTGCCTGCCCGACCGCCGAGTACCTCGTGCCGATGGTCGAGGGCGGATTCATCGAAAAGCTCGACCAGGGCCGGCTGCCGAACATGCAGCACATGGACCCCACCCTCATGTCGCAGGCCTGGGACCCCAACAACGAGTACCACGTGCCCAAGGACTACGGCACGACCGGGATCCTCGTTCGCAAGAAGCTCGTGTCTGAGCCGGTGACCTCGTGGGAGGAGTTCTTCAACCTCGCGACGGGCACCTACAGCGGGCGGGTGGTCCTGGTCGACAGCATGGGCGACGTGCTGGTCATGCCGATGAAGATGCTCGGCAAGTCGCTCAACTCGGTCGACCCGGCGGACCTCGCCGCGGCCCGCGAGATCCTGCTCGACCTCGCGCCGCACATCCTGGCCCTCGATTCCGATACCTACCAGGACAAGCTGGCCAGCGAGGAGGCGGTCCTCTGCCTCGGCTGGACCGGCCCGCTGCTGGAGCTGCGCGAGAACGCGGACACCGCCGACACCGAGTACGTCGTCCCGAGCGAGGGCTCGCTGTTCTGGCTCGACGTCTGGGTCAAGCTGGCCGACGCGCCGCATCCCAACGCGGCATACGAATGGCTCAACTGGATCCAGGACCCCGAGGTCCAGGCCGCGGAGACCGAGTACAACGGCTACGCGACGCCGAACCTCGAGGCCAAGAAGCTCGTCGCCCAGGAGCTGCTCGACGACCCGGCCATCTTCCCGCCGGAGGACGTCCTGCCGAACCTCGAGGGCGCGGACCCGGCGGTCACGACCGACGAGGGCCGGCTCGCCCTGTGGGCCGAGTTCAAGTCGGCCATCGGCTGATCACCGGGGACGGTTCTCGCATCGGCTGACTCGGCGATGGCGGTGACGGCGGCGGCGCGGCGGCCGGATCGGATGGGCCCGTCGAGGCTGGCAACGGGGCTGCTGCTCCTGCCGGCCGGGCTGTGGTACGTCCTGCTGCTCGTCGCCCCGCTCGTCATCGTCGTCATCTTCAGTCTCGGCGAGAAGGCCCCCAACGGTGGCTACACGCCAGCGCTCACGCTCGACAACTACGGCAGGGTCCTGGAGCGGCCGGACCCGTTCCTCGACAGCCTCCGGCTGGCGGGCCTCGGCACCATCCTGACCCTGCTGATCGCGCTACCGCTGGCGTACTTCATCGCGACCCGCGCCACGCGCCGCAAGAGCGTCCTCGTCCTCCTGCTCGTCATCCCCTTCTGGACGAGCTTTCTGATCCGAACCTACTCATGGCTCATCATCCTCGGTCCCAGGGGAGCGGCGGGCTGGATTGGTGACGCGATCGGCGACCCTGCCTTCCGGATCCTGGGCACAGACCTCGGCGTGCTCATCGGGATGGTCTATGGCTACCTGCCGCTGATGATCTTCCCGATCTACGTGACCCTCGAGCGGATGGACCGGACCCTCGTCGAGGCATCCAAGGACCTGGGCGCCGCGCGATGGGCCACGTTCCGCCAGATCACCCTGCCGGTCATCCTGCCGGGCGTCATCACCGGCAGCATCCTCGTCTTCATCCCGATGATGGGCGAGTACGTCATCCCGGCGATCCTGGGCTACGGCCGGACGTTCCTCATCGGCAATGCCCTCGTCCTCGACTTCCTCGAGGCGCGGCACTGGCCGGCTGGCTCGGCCAAGGCGGTGGGGCTGATCGCGGTGATGATGCTGACGATCACCGTCTACCTGTGGTTCGTGAACCGCGGCCGTCGTACTCGCGACGTGAGCGTCCTGTGAGGCGGCGGTGACCGCGCCCGCGATCCCCGTCTCCGGAGCCCGGGTCGCCACCGGGCCGGCCGTACCTCGGCGCGAGCGGCTGGGCGCGTTCGTCGAGACCGCCTTCCGCGCGCACGCCCTGCTCGTCTACTCGTTCCTGTACCTGCCGATCGTCGTCGTCATCGTCTTTGCCTTCAACGCCAACCAGCTGGCCACGGTCTGGACCGGCTTCTCGACCGAGTGGTTCGGCGAGGCGCTGAGTGACCGGGTCATCCAGAAGGCGCTCCAGAACAGCTTCATCGTCGCGATCGCGAACGCCTTCCTGGCGACGGCGTTCGGGACGATGGCCGCGCTGGGACTGCAGCGCGTCCCACGCCAGCTGCGGATGGTCTTCGACGTCCTGACCTACGTCAGCATCATCGTCCCGGAGATCGTCATCGCCCTCGCCACGCTGGTCTTCTTCGCCACCGCGTTCGACTTCATCAACCCGATCTTCGCCGCCGGCGGACCGGGTGCACTCAAGCTGGGCATGAGCCAGGGAACGATCATCGCCGCCCACGTGCTGTTCAACACCAGCCTGGTGCTGCTGCTCGTCCGGGCGCGCCTGTCGACGATGGACCGGACCCACGTCGAGGCGAGCTACGACCTGTTCGCGACGCCGTGGCGGACGTTCCGCCAGATCACCCTGCCGCAGCTGCTACCGGCGATCGTGGCGGGCTTCCTGCTGGCCTTCACCTTCAGCTTCGACGATTACGTCATCACCTCGTTCGTATCGGGGCCGGGGTCGTCGACGCTGCCGCTGTACGTGTTCGGCCAGGTCAAGCGGGGCGTCACGCCGGAGACCAATGCGCTCGCGGCGATGATCTTCGCTATCACCATCGGGACCCTGCTGATCGGCCAGGTCGTCCTGGCCTGGAACGCTCGCCGATCCGGCGCGCGCGGCAACGAGGCGACCGTAGCGGGAATGATCACCGAGACTCGCTGACCGCGGCCAGTGTGCCTCAGGTCGCAGCGGGTACCGCTTCGGGGACCTTGCCGAGTCCGGCTTCGCTGGCCAGCAGCTGCGCCTTGTCGGTGCGCTCCCACGGCAGGTCGAGGTCGGGCCGGCCGAAGTGGCCGTAGGCCGCGGTCTGGCGGAAGATCGGGCGGCGGAGGTCGAGGGCCTCGATGATCGACGCCGGGCGGAGGTCGAAGTGCCGCTCGATCAGCGCCTGGATGTCCGTGTCGGGGATGCGGCCGGTGCCGAACGACTCGACCGAGAACGAGATCGGGCGGGCGATCCCGATGCCATAGGCGACCTCGACCTCGAACCGGTCGGCGAGCCCGGCGGCGACGACGTTCTTGGCCACCCACCGGGCGGCGTAGGCCGCGGATCGGTCGACCTTGGTCGGGTCCTTGCCGCTGAACGCGCCACCACCGTGGCGGGCCATCCCGCCGTAGCTGTCGACGATGATCTTCCGTCCGGTCAGGCCCGCGTCGCCCATCGGACCACCGGTGACGAACCGACCGGTCGGGTTGACGTGCATGACCGGGTCCTGCTCGCGCAGCTCGCGGGGGATCGTCGGCAGGATCACGGTCTCGACGATCTCACTGCGAAGCCGCTCGGCCCGGACGTCCGGATCGTGCTGGGCGGAGACCACGACCGTCCGAACCCGGACGGGGACGCCGCGGTCGTACTCGACGGTCACCTGGGTCTTGCCATCCGGGCGGAGGTACGGCAGCTGGCCGGACTTCCGAACCTCGGCCAGCCGGCGAGCCATTCGGTGGGCAAGGGCGATCGGCAGCGGCATCAGCTCTGGCGTCTCGCGGCAGGCGAAGCCGAACATCATCCCCTGGTCGCCGGCACCCAGCTCGTGCGCCGGCGCGGCGTCGTCGCGGACCTCGAGCGCCGAATCGACGCCCATCGCGATGTCCGACGACTGCTCCTTGATCGAGACCAGGGTGCCGCAGGTCAGGTAGTCGAAGCCGTAGTCGGCCCGGGTGTAGCCGATGTCGCGGACGGTGTCCCGAACCACCGCCTGGAAGTCGACGTAGGTCGAGGTGGAGATCTCTCCCAGCACGAGGACGAGACCCGTGGTCGTCGCCGTCTCGCACGCCACCCGGGCGCCCGGATCGTCCTTGATGATCGCGTCGAGGATGGCGTCGCTGATCTGGTCGCACATCTTGTCGGGGTGGCCTTCGGTCACCGATTCGGACGTGAACAGGTAGTGCTCGGCGTCGACGATACTGGTCATGCGGCTCCCACTCGAGGCCCTGGGCTGGAACGCGGGCAGGGTACCACGGGACCCCGACCGCGCAGGACGGATGCCGGGTCTAGACTCCCGACGATGACCCTCGTCGATCCTGCCATCACGGATCCGGCGCGCGCCGAAGCGCTTGATGCTGCGGATCCGCTGCGCGCGTTTCGCGATCGCTTCGTCATCGACGATCCGGGGCTGATCTACCTCGACGGCAACTCGCTGGGCCGGCTACCCAAGGCCACCCGGGAGCGTTTGGGCCGGGTCATCGACGACGAATGGGGCGGCGAGCTGATCCGGGCCTGGGATCACTGGCTGGAGCTGCCGCTCCAGGTCGGCGATCGGCTGGCCGCCGTCGTCGTCGGCGCGAACCCGGGCGAGGTCGTCATCTCCGACTCGACCACCGTCAACCTCTACAAGCTGGCCCACGCCGCGCTGTCGGCCCGACCGGGCCGCCGGACGATCGTCATCGACCGCTCCGAGTTCCCGACCGATCGCTACGTCGTCGAGGGCCTGGCGGAGGTCCTCGACCGGCGGATCCGCTGGCTGGAAAGCGACCCGATCGAAGGACCGACAACATCCGACCTCGCCGCCGCGCTCGACCCCGACGTCGCCCTCGTCGTGCTGTCGCACGTCAACTACCGGAGCGCCGCGATCGCCGACTTGCCGGCGCTGACGACGCTGGCCCGCGACGCTGGCGCGCTCCTGCTGTGGGATCTCTGCCACGCAGCCGGGTCGACCCGGGTGGATCTCGCCGCGGCCAGCGTGGATATCGCCGTCGGCTGTACCTACAAGTACCTCAACGCAGGGCCCGGGGCGCCGGCGTTCCTGTACGTCCGCCGCGACCTCCAGGGCGAGCTCCGCAACCCGATCCAGGGCTGGTTCGGCCAGCTGGACCAGTTCGCCATGGGACCCGCCTACGACGCCAGGCGGGGAATCGGGGCCTGGCTGACCGGCACGCCGACCATCACGGCGGTGGCGGCGGTCGACGAGGGCCTCGGCCTGGTCGAGGAGGCCGGGATCGACGCGGTTCGGACCAAGGCGATCGGCCTCACCGCCTACGCCATCGAGCTGCACGACGCGTGGCTGGCGCCGCTCGGCTTCGGGCTCGGCAGCCCGCGAGAGAACAGCCGTCGCGGGTCGCATGTTTCTGTCCGGCACCCCGAGGCTCGAACCTTGAGCGAGCGGCTGACCGCTGCGGGCGTCGTGACCGACTTCCGTGAACCAGACTCGATCCGGCTGGGCCTGCCGCCGCTGAGCACGAGCTTCACCGACGTTCGGCTGGGTATCGACGTCCTGCGTTCGCTGGCCGCCGATCGCGACAGACGCTGATGGGTGGCCGTCGGCTGGACGACGAGGCGAGCGCGGCGCTCGACGTCCCGGTGCGGCCGGTCGGTGGCGGTCCTCGCGGCGACCAGAGTGCCCGCCGCGCGTCGCTGATCGCCATCGCGATCGCCGTCGGGATCGTGCTCTTTGCCGTGCCCAAGGGATCGCCCTCGGACGGCATCCGCCAGACACCGCCCGGGGTTGCGCAGGCCAGCCCGGGGGCCAGTCCCGACGCGACGCCAGATCCCACGCCGAGGCGCTCGCCGCGGCCAACGCTCCCGCCCCTGCCGGAGATCCCGAACGAGGTCATGCTGGACGCGCCCCACCCGGCGTTCTACGCGCGCCGCGGCGAAGACCTCGAGATCCGGCACTGGGTGCCCGGGTTCGACGAGCTCCAGCTTGCCGCCACAATCCCGGGCGCATTCGAGGGCATGGTGGGCGGAGACAGCGCCGTCACGCTGCCGTCGCCCGACGGCCGGGCGGCACTGATCCTGACCTATGGCCGGGCCGACGGCGTCGAAGGGCCGGTCCGCCTCGTCACCGATTCGGCGGGCACCATCTGGGAAGGGACGACGATCATGCCCGGCCGGGCGGTCTGGTCGGCCGATTCGCGGTTCCTGGCACTCATGGAGGACCAGGATTCGTGGTGGATCATCGACACCGCGGCGTTCCCGCCGAGTCCCATGACCGTTGATGTCCCGCAGCCCTCCGGGGCCCCGGAACCCAGCCCTCGGCCATTCGAGCCCTTCTCCGTGGACCGCATCGTCCCGATCGCCTTCTCCGCCGACGGCACGTATCTGTACGGCGGCGAGATGACGATCGACAGCGGGTGGCAATCCATCATCCGGATCGCCGTCGACACGACCGAAGTCGAGCCGATCGACGAACTGCCCGTGACGGGGCCGGCTGCGGCCACCGTCGTGGGCTTCGGCTATCAATCCGATCGGGATCCCCTGACCGGCCGGACCGCGACCTTCGACCAGACCGGCCCCGCCGTCCTCGAGCCGGATGGCACGGTCGCATTCCGCCTCGCGGTGCCCGGCGCGATCCTGGCAATGGTGTGGGCCGGCGATGGCCGTCTCATCACCGTCGAGACCGAGGGACGCGACGAGATCGGGACGATTCGGGTGACGCCGTGGACGCCGGATGGTACCCAGGGTCCACCCCTGCTCGTGACCAGTCATCCGGCCTGGGTCTCACTCACCGACATCCGCGACGGTCACCTGCTGCTGGGCTTCGTGAGCGACTTTCCGAGCGCGTCGCTCCATCCCCTTCGCCTGGTCCTGCTCCGGCTCGACGACGGGGCGACGTCGACGATCGACCTCGACACCGACCGGATGGCGGGGGTCCTTGGCCTCTCCTGGTACGAGCCACCCGAACGAGTCGTGATCCTGGACTAGGCCTCCATCCGCAGCTCTTCGAGATCGAGGTCACGCTCGACCCGTCGGAAGACATCGTCGGTCACGCCGCCGCTCTCCCGCAGCCGGAGGAGCGCCTCGCGCTCGGCCTCGATCACGGCCAGCCGGATCTGGCGGTGCTCGAGCAGCTCGCGCTCGGCCTCATCCGTCGGCTCGCCGTCCTCGTCGCCATGCGCCCCCAGGTGTTCGCTGCGGTGCGCGTACTGGGCCCGCAGCGCGTCGACGAGCTCGAGATGGGTTGGCCACTCCTGGGCCAGCCGCTCGATCCGCGCGACCGCTGCCTCGGCGAGGTAGATCCGGGCGTGGGCCTCCTCGTGGACGTCGCCACCCTCACCGGCGATCCCCAGGCGGCGGATGACCAGCGGCAGCGTAAGCCCCTGGCCAACGAGCGTCGCCAGGATCACCGCGAACGTCAGGAAGATCAGCAGGTCGCGCTCCGGGAACGGGCTGCCGTCGGGCAGCGTCCGGGGCAGGGCCAGGGCCGCCGCCAGCGAGACGACGCCGCGCATGCCGGCCCACGAGACGAGGAACACGTTCCGCGGCTGTGGGTATGGATCCTTCGTCCGGATCCGGGCGCTCAGCCGTCGCGGCAGATAGGTTGCCGGGAAGACCCAGGCGATCCTGACCAGGATGACCGTGGCGGAGATCGCGAGGCCCAGGCCGATAAGCTCCTCAGCCGGCCGACCGCCGAGCGCGTCGAGGACCGCCGGCAACTGGAAGCCGATGAGGATGAACACCGCGCCATTGATCAGGAACAAGAGGACCTGCCAGGCGGCAGCCCCGGCGATCCGGACCTCCGAGCTCATCCGTCGCGGCGCGTGGCGACCCAGGTAGATCCCGGCGGCGACGGTCGCCAGGACGCCCGACAGCCCCAGTTCCTCGGCCGGCAGGTAGGCGGCGATCGGGGCGAGGATGGTGATCACGACCGAGAAGACCGGGTCGTCCACCTGTTCCGTGATCCGGCTGACCACCCAGCCCACGGCCAGCCCGAGGAGGATCCCACCGGCCGCGACGAGGACGAGGCTGAAACCCGCGTTGACGATCGAGAAGGCGCCCGTGACCGCCGCGGCCACCGCGAACCGGTAGGCGACGAGCGCCGTCGCGTCGTTGATCAGGCTCTCGCCTTCGAGGATCGTGACCACCCGGCGTGGGACGCCCAGGCGCTGGAAGACGGCAGTGGCGGCGACGGCGTCGGGCGGCGCGACGATGGCCCCAAGGGCGAATGCGGGCGCCCAGCCCAGGCCCGGGATCAGCGCCTGGGCAACGACCGCCACGACCGTCGTCGTCACCAGCACGAGCCCGACCGCGAGCAGGCCGATCGGACGGAGGTTGGCCTTGAAGTCCCGGATCGAGGTGAAGTAGCCTGCCCCGAACAGGATCGGCGGCAGGAACAGCAGGAACACCAGGTCCGGCTCGAGCTCGACCCGCGGCAGGCCCGGGACGAGTCCCAGCACCAGGCCGCCGATGACGAGCAGGATCGGGTACGGGATGCTCAGCCGGCGAGCCAGGATGGCCAGCGCGGTCGCCGCGATGAGGAGGACGAGGACCGCTTCGATCGCCCCGACCACCGGGTGCGGCGCGGCGGGTTCGATCGCCGCGAGGGCGGCGGCGTTCACGCCGTCGCTTTGGACGCCCGCCAAGCCTCGAGGTTGACGACCTCGATCGGCTCGATGTCGTCAGCGGGCTCGAAGCCGAAGACCTGGCCCAGGAACGACAGCTCGCCCCGTGTTGCGGCCAGGATCGCATCCGCGCCGCGGAATCCGTGGTCCTCGCCCTCGAACGGCAGGTAGGCGTGGGGGATCCGCCGCTCCCACAGCGCGTCCACGATCCGCTCCGCCTCGGCGGGCGGAACGACGCGGTCGTCGAGGCCCTGGAGGATCAGGACCGGGCAATGGATCTGGTCCGCGAAGTTGTTGGGTGAGCGCTCGCGGTAGACGGCCTCCAATTCGGGCAGCGGACCGACGAGCCGGTCGAGATAGCGCGACTCGAACTTGTGGGTCTCGGCGGTGAAGGCCATCAGGTCGCCGATCCCGAAGTAGCTGATCCCGGCGTCGAACACGTCCCGGAAGGCAAGCGCACTGAGCGTCGTATAGCCACTGGCGCTCCCGCCGCGGATGGCCAGGCGATCGCCGTCGACGTCGCCACGATCGGCCAGGAACCGGGCGCCGTTGACGCAGTCGTCGACGTCCATCACGCCCCATTCGCCCTCCAGCCGGCGGCGGTAGTCGCGGCCGTAGCCGGTGCTCCCGCCGTAGTCGACGTCGAGGACGGCAAAGCCGCGGCTGGTGAACAGCTGGGTGGCGGCGGTGAGGCCGCCGTAGGCCTGCGATGTCGGACCGCCGTGGCTGGTGACGATCAGCGGTGGGCGTTCGCTCGGTGGACCCTCGATCGAAGGGTTCGTGGGCCGGTAGAACAGCCCGTAGGCGGTCTTGCCGCCGGTCGTCGGGTATTCGACTGGCTCCGGGTGGGCGATCCCCGCGGGGTCCAGCGCCGTCGTCCAGGAGCGTCGGAGGGCGACCCACGCGCCGTTGGCGACGTCGAGGCGGATGACCGTGGGCGGGCTGTCCGGCCCGCCGGCCAGGAGCGTCGCGACCTCCCCGAGGACGCTGAGGTAGGCGAGCTCGGTGAACGGCAGGTCGACCTGCCTGGGCGCGCCGCCGGGCCCGACAACGTAGAGCCGGTCGGTCCCGCGGCTGCGGGCGATGGCCAGGATCGATCCGTCGGGCAAGAACCCGTACTGCCGGTAGCCGAACAGCCAGTCCGGGTGTCCGAATTCCATGGCCTCGTCGGTGATCGCCTCGACCCGGCCGGCGACCCAGCGGTGGAGGTTCTGCCAGCCCTTGGGCTCGGCGGCGAAGTGGAGGACGCCGTCCGGCGACCAGCGCGGCTGGCTGATCCAGTCGGTTGGCGAGCCGGCGACGATCTGCTTGTCGATCGGCCGGCCGTCGGGGTCGAGACGGGCGACCATCAGCTCGGTGCCGTCCCACGGCAGGTTCGGGTGGTTCCAGCGCAGCCAGGCGAGCCGGTCGCCATCGGGTGACAGGCGCGGCGCGGCGACGAAGTCGCACCCGCCGGCCAGGATCTCCGGCTCGCCGCCGTCGAGCGGGATGGCGACGATCGTGTTGACCGCCTCGCCTCCGCCCGAATGGTCTTCCCGGACGGCCAGGATCCGGCTCCGGCGCCGGTCCAGCTCGTAATCGGCGTAGCGGAACGGACCCTCGGGCGTGAACGGCTCCGAGGTCCGATCCGGATGGACCCGATGGAGCCGGCCGGTGGCGAAGTCGGACACGATGACGAGCTCGCCGTCGACGAGGTACGGCGCCCCGCCGTACTCGTGGACCCGGTCGCGGACGTTCATCCCGGCCGGGCTGATGTCGCGCGTCTCGCCGCCGGGCGTCCACCGGACCAGCGTCTGGCGGCCCTTGTCCCCGGGGCGGGATTCCAGCCAGGTGATGGCCCCGTCGTCGGCGAGGTCGAACCGGGTGTCCTGGAGGCCGACTCGCCCGACGACGAGGATCTCGATCGGGATCGGCGACGGCCAGCTGCCGTACGGTCGGATGGCCTTGCTCACTGCCTTCTAGTACCGGGCCCAGGTATCGACCCGGGTCTCGGGGTCGACGTTGGCGAGCACCTCGCAATCGCAGCCGCCACCGAAGTGGTTGAGCGACGGTACGAGCCGATCCGGGTCCTTGCCGTTGGTCTTGGCCCAGGCCAGGGTCAGCCGCAGAGTGTGCTCGCAGGTCACCTCACCGAGCTCGGCATCGAGGTAGTTGAGGAGCGCTCGCAACTCGGCGGGCTCGAGGACCATGTGCTCGTCCCACTCCGCGCTCTCGGCCGCCCGCGTGATTGCCCGCCCGGCCTTGCGAAGGGCCTTCTTCTCGGCTTTCGACGGCCCTCGCCGGCTCACGTGCCGTGCTGCCAGGACGAGACGTACGCCTTCTGTTCGGGCGTCATGTCCTCGAGGGTGATGCCCATCGCGGCCAGCTTGAGGCGGGCGACCTCCGCGTCGATCGCCTCCGGGACCACGTAGACCTGGTTCTCGAGCTCCGCGTGGTGCTGGGCGACGTACTCCGCGGAGAGCGCCTGGTTGGCAAAGCTCATGTCCATCACCGCGGCCGGGTGGCCCTCCGCGGCCCCCAGGTTGACGAGGCGGCCCTCGGCGATCAGGTGGATCCGCTTCCCGCCGAGGTCGAACTCCTGGACGTTGTCGCGGACCTCCCGGACATGGCCCTCGGCCATCTCGCGGAGCGCCTTCAGATCCAGCTCCGCGTCGAAGTGGCCGGAGTTGGCCATCACGGCGCCGTCCTTCATCGCGGCGAAGTGCTCGCGGCGGAAGACGTTGATGTTGCCAGTCGCGGTGATGAACAGGTCGCCCCAGGCGGCAGCCTCCGGAGCGGTCATGACCGCGTAGCCGTCCATCAGCGCCTCGAGCGCCCGGACCGGGTCGACCTCGATGACCGCGACATGGGCGCCGTGGCCGGCCATCCGGGCGGAGATCCCCTTGCCCACCCAGCCATAGCCGGCAACGACCACGTTCCGGCCGGCGATCAGGAGGTTGGTCGCCCGCAGGATGCCGTCCAGCGTCGACTGCCCGGTGCCGTAGCGGTTGTCGAAGAGATGCTTGGTCTGTGCCTCGTTGACCGCCACGACCGGGAACCGCAGCGCACCGTCGGCGGCCATGGCCTTCAACCGGATGACCCCGGTCGTGGTCTCCTCGGTGCCGGCGATGACCTCCTCGACCTGTGACGGCCGGTCCGAGTGGAGCAGCGACACGAGGTCGCAGCCGTCGTCCATCGTCACCTGGGGATGGGTGTCGGCGACCGAGTTGAGATGGGCGTAGTAGGTGTCCCGATCCTCGCCCCGGCGGGCGAAGACGCCGATCCCATACACCGCGACCAGCGCCGCCGCCACGTCGTCCTTGGTCGACAGCGGGTTCGAGGCGGCCAGCACGACCTCCGCACCACCAGCCTTCAGGGTTCGCATCAGGTTGGCGGTCTCGGTCGTGACGTGGAGGCAGGCACCGACGCGGAGCCCGTCCAACGGGCGTTCGCGCTCGAATCGCTCGCGGATCAGGCGCAGGACGGGCATCTCCCGCTCCGCCCACTCGATCCGGCGGACGCCCTCGGCCGCCAGGCCGAGGTCCGTGATGTCGTGGGCGGGCAGCGAGGTCGAGGTGGTCGGGTTGGTCGAGGTGGTCATCTAGGCGGGTTCTCCTTGCGGGTCAGCAGCAGGCGGCGGAGCGGGGCGGTCAGCTGGGACCACGGCGATCCCAGCCGGTGGGCGAGGCGCTCCTCGAAGCGGACGTGCTCCTCGTAGCCCAGCCGACGATACGCCTGCAGGGCCGGAGGGTTGTCCGATCGGACGTTGAGCACGACCTGCTCGCACGTCCGGAGCAGCTCGGCGGTGACGGCGCCGGTCACCGCGGTCGCATAGCCGCGGCCGCGATGGTCGACGTGGGTTAGGACATTGCCGACGACGCCCAACCGGGCGCGCGGCGAGATGACATGCGTGCCGGCCGCGGCGACGAGCTTGCCGCCAACGCGGATGCCGTAGTACACGCCTTCGGCGATGGCCGACGACGGCAGCCACGACGCGAAGCCAAGCGAGTACAGCCGGTTCAGTTCGCCGATCTCCACCGGCAACAGCCGCTGGACGTCGGCCGGGTAGGGCTGGAAGGTCGCGCGGTCGACCCACATCCGGACCATCGGCGGCCCCAGGTCCAGGCGGTAGTGGCGCTCCACGGCCGGAATGGCTTCGTGGCGGGCGGCGATGTAGGCGGCCCGCGGCCGAAGCAGGTCGCGCAGGATCGCGTCGATCCCGTCGTTGCTGCCCATCACGAACAGCGGCTGGGGCGACAGGCCCGAGTACTCGAGCCCGACCGCGATGGCCTCGCCCGATTCCCAGGCGATCCCCCACCGCGTCCGCCCGAACTCGCGGTCCTCGAGGTCGCACAGGGCGTACGCGGCGAACAGCCGGTCGCGCTCGAGGAAGCTCCGCAGCAGAGCTCGATCGGTGGTCTGGCGGACTTCGATCGCTCCCTCGCGGCGCGAGACGGCCACGGTCGCCATCAGCCGTCGCCCCGGCGGACACGGGAGCGCTCGAAGGCCGCGTCGATGGCGGGACCGAATGGCGCCCGCAGAACGCCCTCGTCGGTGACGATGGCGGTGATGAGCTCGGCCGGGGTCACGTCGAAGGCCGGGTTACGGACCTCGGTGTCGGCGGGCGCGATGCGCTGGCCACGGACGGTCAGGACCTCGTCGGCGGGTCGCTCCTCGATCGGGATCGCGTCGCCGTTCTCGGCCTCGCCGTCGATCGAGCTGAGCGGCGCACAGACGAAGAACGGGATCCCGTGGCGGGCGGCCAGGACGGCCAGCGTGTATGTCCCCACCTTGTTGGCGGTATCGCCGTTGGCCGCGATCCGGTCAGCGCCGACCAGGACCACGTCAACCTCGCCGCGGGCCATGAGATGGCCGGCCGCGACGTCCGCGATCAGCGTGTGCGGCACGCCGGCCTGGGCCAGCTCCCAGGCCGTCAACCGGGCGCCCTGGAGGTATGGCCGGGTCTCGTCCACCCAGACGTGGATGGGCCGCTCGGCATGGTGGGCGGCCTGGACGATCCCCAGTGCCGTGCCGAACTGACCGCAGGCGAGCGGCCCGGTGTTGCAGTGGGTCAGGACGCGGACCGGGTGATCGATCGGATCGGGTAGCTCGGCCAGCCCGAAGTCGGCCAGCCGGCCGTGATCCTCGGTCGCCTCGGCGACGATCGCATCGGCTTCCTGGCGGAGCGCCGCGGCGAGGCCCTCACCGTCGGGGGTGAGCTCGCCGATCTCGGCGTAGCGGGCCATCAGCCGTTCGACGGCCCATTTCGGGTTGACGGCCGTGGGCCGGGCCATCGAGAGTGCCCGGGCCGCGCCGCGCAGGGTGGCCCGCCGGGCGTACGGCTTCGACTTGCGGGCCAGCCGGGCCGTCAGCGACAGGCCGATCGCCGCCACCTGGCCCATCGCCGGCGCCCCCCGGACGATCATGTGCCGGATCGCCCACGTCGCATCGGGCGCCGATCGCACCTCGAACTCCACCAGCTCGTGGGGCAGCCGTCGCTGGTCGATCAGCAGCAGGATGTCCTCGGAGACCCATCGGAACGGCGTCCGGAACCCCGTTGGGTTGACGACCACGCCAAGCGTGCCGTCCGGGTCGATGAGGGCTGCCCCGCTCTCGGGGTTGAGGATTGCGCTCGCGGCCTCCGCGGACGTGCGCTGGAGGGCCGTGGCTGCGCCGACGACCGTCGCGGCGGTCTGGATCATGTCGCCCGCGAACCGGGCGAAGAACCGCCGCCGGCCAAGGTCCGCGTCGCGCACCGGCTCGGCCGTGGCCTCGGCGACCGCCGGTTCGGTGCCGTTCGTGGGGGTCTCGGTCCCGGTGGGTGGTTCGGCCAACGGGCGGATCAGTACTTGATGACGCTGGTGACGCGCCGGCCGTCGAGTCGATCGCGGCCCTTGAGGAACTCGAGCTCGACGAGGAAGCCCAGGCCGACGACCTCGCCCTTTAGCCGTTCCACGAGCTCGATCGTGCCCTTGACCGTGCCGCCGGTGGCGAGCAGATCGTCCACGATCAGCACCTTCTGGCCGGCGGTGATCGCATCACGGTGGATCTCGAGGGTGTTGGAGCCGTACTCGAGGGCGTATTCGACGGTGATCGTCTCGGCCGGCAGCTTGCCCAGCTTGCGGACCGGCACGAGCCCGGCCTCGAGCTGATAGGCCATCGGTGCGCTGAAGATGAAGCCGCGCGATTCCATGCCGACGACGACGTCGATCTTCTCGCCCTTGTATGGCTCGAGCATCAGGTCGATCGCTTCCCGGAAGGCCTTGCCGTCCTTGAGCAGCGTCGTGATGTCGTAGAACAGGATGCCGGGCTTCGGGAAGTCGGGGATCTCGCGAATCTTCGCGCGAAGCTCCTCGGCGGACATGGGCTGGAGACCCTCCTGGACTGGCTGGCGGGGCTTCGTCAGTGGGGCGCCGCCGCGGCCCGTGCAGTCTACCCCAGCGGCACCGCGGGCTCGGCGACGGGAATTGGAACCCGCGGCCGGCGCGGGCCGGGCAGCCGGCGCGCCAGCAGGGCCGCGATCACCGCGGCGGTCGTGCCCGCGGCGAAGGCGCCGATCAGGCCTACCCACCGCTCCTGGCCGCCAAGGGCCGCGGCGGCGACGATCGCCCCGCCGATCCCGGTCCCGACCGCCGTGCCGATCACATCGGACATCGTCAGGCCGGAGGTCGTCGCACCCTCGCCGCCGGGCGGCGATTCGGCGAGGACGACGAGCGACAGCGGCGCGTACGACATCCCCATCCCCAGCCCGGCGATGGCCCAGGCGACGATGCCGACGACGACCGGCACGGTCGGCACGAGGACCGCCATCAGGACCACGGTTCCAAGGGCCACCGTCGACATCCCGACCGTCACGAACCGCCGCGCGCCAATACGCATGTACCGCTGCGCCTGGATCCAGGAGCCCGTCGTCCAGGCCAGCGTCGAGGCCGTCAGCGCGATCCCGGCGGTTGCCGCGTCCAGACCGCGCCAGTCCTGGAGCGCCAGCGGGATATAGGCGTTCGGGCAGAAGAAGGCGAACGTCGTGAAGCCCCGGGCCAGGATGGCCGTCGGAACCCCGGGCGCGGCCCGCAGGGTGCCGGGCGGCGTGAGGTGGCGAAACGCGGGGATGCCGAGCACGAGCCCGACGACGACCAGGACGCCGCCCGGGACCAGGGTCGCATCGGTCAGCCCGGCGAGGACGGCCCCGGTCCCGGCAACGAGGGCGACGGCCCACGGCAAACGCCGGTTGACGGATGCCGCGTCAGGCGCCGCTTCGAGTCGCTCGATCGGCACGGATCGCCGCAGGGCCGGCAGGGTCAGGGTGCCGGCGACGGCGATCAACGGCAGCAGGCCCAGGAACACGAACCGCCAGTGGAACTGCTCCGCCACGATGCCACTGAGCGCCGGTCCGATCACGCCGGGCAGCACCCATGCCGTCGAGAGCGTGGCGAACATCCGGGCCCGAAGGGCTTCGGGCAGGGCGCGCCCGATGGCGACGTAGGCCACCGGCGGGATGGCGCCCGCGCCGAGGCCCTGGAGGACGCGTCCCAGGACCAGGATCTCCATCGTTGGCGCGAGCCCGCCGACCACGAGCCCAATCGAGAACAGCGCGAGGCCGCCGACAAACGGCTTCACCAGGCCGCCCTGGTCGATCAGCCCGCCGACGACCACGATCCCCAGCAGGCTGGCCAGCAGGAAGGCGCTGAACACCCAGCCGTAGAGCCGCTCGTTGCCCAGCTCGTCGCTGACGATCGGCATGATCGTGGAGACGGCGAGCGCCTCGAAGGCGACGAGGGTGATGGTGAGGACGAGCCCGACGGTCAGGACGCGGTGGCGCGGCGACCACAGTCCGTCGTGGCTCTGGTGCGGAGTGGTCACGGGGCCGAAGGGTAGCGCCCCGACGGCTCAGCCCTCGTGGTGCTCCTTGCGGTGGAGCCGGGCAATCAGGGTGTGGAGCATCGGCACCGCCATCTGCGGATGCTCCTGGAGCAACGTCCGAAACTCCCACGCCGGCAGGAGCACGCAGGTCAGGCGGTCGGCGGCGATCACCGTCGCGGTCCGGGCGTGTTCCTCGATCAGCCCCAACTCGCCGAAGAAGTCACCCGGTCCCAACCGGCCGACGCGGCCCAGCCCCTCCTGTTCCACCTCAGCGTGCCCTTCGAGGACGAGGAAGAGGTTGAGCGCGGGACTGCCCTGCGAGACGACGACGTCGCCGGGCTCGTACGTCCGATGCTTGGCCGACCTGAGGACGGCCGCGCGCTCCTTGGGCTTGAGAACGGCAAGCAGCGGAATGGCGGCCGCGGCGTTGGGATCCATCGATCCTCCGAATCAGCGTTGATCGGTTGATCGTAGCGGTCCCGGTCCCGGCCGCGCGCGACTCCAGTCGATGTGCGTCCCGATCAGGCTGGCCAGGACGATGCCCATCACCAGCACCGCCACCGGCACGCCGATCGAGCCGGCAAACGCGGCGAGGGCCAGGATCGCGACGATCGGCGGACCCAGCGACGCCACCACCGGCAACGCGCCGGATCGGCCGTGGAGGACGCCGATGGCGACGAGATAGACGACGAGGGGCACGGCGACCGTGAGCGCCGTGCCGGTTGGCGACAGCTCGCCATGGCCCTGGATCGTCTCGGTGGCCACCTGTAGGCCGGCGCCCAGGGCGGCGATCGAGGCAAACACCACGTAGTGGCCGTAGCCCCACAGGATCCCGGTCCGGAGCGACGCCCCGCGCGGCAGGGCGGCACTGTCCTTGAAGTACAGCCACCAGCAGCCGAACACCAGCAGCAACCCGCCGAGGCCGACAGCGAGCAGCGGCGCCGTCACGCCGCCCGCGCCGAAGGATGCCTGGGCGGCGGTGAACGCGGCGAGGACGCACTCGCCGATCACGATGATCGTGAACAGCCCGTACCGCTCGGTCATGTGCTCGGCGTGCCACGGGGTCGGGCGGCCGGCGCTCTCGGCCCAGATCGGGATGAGCAACTCGAGCGCGCCAAGGGCGAGGATCGAGATCGCGCCGATCGGCCCGCCGCCGAGGGCAAGCCGAAGGACCCAGCCCACCTGGAGGAGGGTGATCGCGGTTGCGAACCGGATCGCGGTCTGCCGGTAGTTTGGATCCTCGCGGGCGACGCGCAGCCACTGGCCGACGAGCGCGATCCGCATGATCACGTAGCCGACGACCATCACCCGGAAATCGAGCGCCTCGAAGGCGCTCGGCACGCCGACCGCGACGATCAGCACGCCCGCGATCTGGACGAAGGTGAGGAGCCGGTACAGGACGTCGTCGGTGTCGAAGGCCGAGGCGAACCAGGTGAAGTTGACCCACGGCCACCAGATCGCGAAGAACACGAAGAAGTAGCCGAAAAGGGCGTGGCTCACAGCGCCGACCGCCAGGTCGTGGTGGAGCGCGGCCGCCGCCTGGGCCACCGCAACCACGAAGCACAGGTCGAAGAGCAGCTCGAGCGGGGTCGCGGCTCGATGGCGCTCGCCCTGGTCGCGGCCTGACATCGGAAGGTGCCATGGTCGGGAAAGGGGCGCGACGCCGCTCATTGGACGCGGAGCGACGAGGCCACTGGTCGGGCCATCACGTCTCGGCTTCCGAGTCGGGCAGGGCATCGATCAGCCTGTCCAGCAATCGGTGCCGGCGCTCGCGAGCTTCGACCTCGGCGGTCATGCCCTCGCGAGCGGAATCAGTGCCGTAGCCGTAGCTCAGCCGTCCGCTTCGGCGGCGGATCTCCGCCAGCTCCGACGCGCGGGCCGCCAGCAGCGCTGCGCGGAGGGCTCGGACATCCTCGTCGGAGTCGACCTCGAGTTCGAGGCGAAGCACGCTCACGATCCATCCTCCGCGGTTTGGGCAAGCGAGAGCCGCGCGACGACCGCCTGGGTAAGCGCCCACGCCTTGGAGGGCAGGAACGGCAGGCGGATCCGGAACTGGTTCGAGAAGAACGAGATGTCCGTCGGTTTGACGCCGGGTAGTCCCCCACCGGCGAGCAGCCGCATCGTCGTCGCGCGCGTCAGGCTGGCCCCGAAGCGGACCACGAGCTGACCCTCCTCGCGCGAGATCGACGAAACGCCGGCCGCCTCGGCGGCGAGCCGGAGCTCGGCCACTTCGACGAGGCGAGCCACCGGCTCGGGCATCGCGCCGAACCGGTCGGTCACCTCCTGGCGGAAGGCCGCCAGGTCCCCCGCCGTGCGGGCCTTCGCCAGCCGCCGGTAGAGCTCCAGCTTCTGGGCCGTGTCGGGGACGTAGGTGTCGGGCAGGTGGGCCGAGACGGGCAGGTCGACGACGGCCTGCGGCGCCTCCCGCACCGGCTCGCGCAATTCGCGGCGCGCCTTCTGTTCCTCGACCGCCTCGGCCAGCAGCCGCGAATACAGGTCGAACCCGACGGCCGCCATGTGACCCGACTGCTCGCCACCTAGGATGTTGCCCGCGCCCCGGATCTCGAGGTCCGCGAGGGCGATCTGGAACCCGGCACCCAGCTCCGAGGCATTGAAGATCGCCTGGAGCCGCTTCCTGGCCTCGTCGGACAGCCGCTCCCGCCGCCGGTACAGGAGATAGGCGTACGCCCGCCGCGACGACCGCCCGACGCGACCTCGGAGCTGGTACAGCTGCGCCAGCCCGAGGGTGTCGGCCCGGTCGATGATGATCGTGTTGGCGTTGGGGATGTCGAGCCCCAATTCGATGATCGTCGTGCAGACGAGCACGTCGGCGCCGCCGCGGGCGAACTGGACCATCACCTTCTCGAGCGCACCCTCCGCCATCTGCCCGTGGCCGACGAGGATCCGGACGCCGGGCAGCATCTTGCGGAGCTGCTCGGCCTGGGCCTCGATCGTCTCGACACGGTTGTGGACGTAGAACGCCTGGCCACCGCGGTCCAGCTCGCGCAGGATCGCGTCGCGAACGAGCCCCGCGGATGCCTCGGCGACCCGGGTCTGGATCGGCAGGCGGTCCTCGGGCGGCGTCTCGATGACGCTCAGGTCCCGAACGCCCGCGAGCGCAAGGTTCAAGGTTCGCGGAATCGGGGTGGCGGACAGGGTCATGACGTCGACCTCGCGGCGCAGCTGCTTCAGCTTCTCCTTGGCGGCCACCCCGAACCGCTGCTCCTCGTCGACAACCACGAGCCCCAGGTCCTTGAACCGGACGTCCTTGGACAGCAGTCGGTGGGTCCCGATCACCAGGTCCACGGAGCCATCGGCCAGGCCCTCGATCGCGAGCTGCTGGTCCTTCGCCGAAACAAACCGCGACAGCAGGCGAACCTCCACGGGAAACGCGCCGAACCGCTGGCCGAACGTCTCGAAGTGCTGGGCCGCGAGGACCGTGGTCGGCACCAGCACCGCCACCTGCTTGCCGTCCTGGATCGCCTTGAACGCGCCCCGCAGGGCGACCTCGGTCTTGCCGTAGCCGACGTCCCCGACGACCAGCCGGTCCATCGGCCGGCCAGCCTCCATGTCCAGCTTGACCTCCGCGACCGCCCGAAGCTGGTCGACCGTCTCCTCGTACGGGAAGGCCGCCTCCAGCTCGCCCTGCCAGGGCGTGTCCGTGGGGAAGGCGTGGCCCGGCGCGCTCTCCCGTGCCGCGTACAGCCCGAGCAGGTCCTCCGCCAGGACGGTGACGGCCTTCTGAACCCGCTGCTTCGTCCGCAGCCAATCGGTGCCACCAAGCTTCGAGAGCTGCGGGTGCTCGCCGCCCGCGTACCGGGAGATCCGGCCGATCTGCTCGACCGGCACGAAGATCGCGTCGGTCCCGGCAAAGCGGAGCTCGAGGTAGTCGCGTTCTTCCCCTGCCCCGCCACGGCGCAGCATCTGCTCGTAGCGAGCGATGCCGTGGTCGATGTGGACGACGAGGTCTCCTGGCGTGAGGCGCTCGAGGATGTCGCGAGGGACGACCCGCCGCATCGCCTTGGGCCGCCGGACGCGGACCGACCCGAAGAGCTCGCGATCGGTGACGAAGACCAGGCCGTCCGGTCCGCCCGCGAAGCCATCGTTGAGGCTGCGCTCGAGCAGGGCGATCGCCCCCGGCGGTGGTGGCTCGACGAGGGCGGCGGACACGCCCGCGGGGTGACCCGCCTCCGACAGGATCTCCGACAGCCGGGCTGCCTGATCGCTGGCAAGGACGATCCGCGAGCCGTCTTCCTGCCAGCGCTCCACGGCCTCCGGCAGCCGGGCCAGGCGGCCCGGCGGCAGCTCCGGCTCGCGCCAGCCGAAGAGGTCGCCGGACGACAGGCCGCGGCCGGCCATCGCGCCGGTCGATTCCGATTCCCAGGTGAGCTCGAGGGTCCGAGAGGCGACCAGCCGGGCCTTCCAATCCCGGCGCGGGAGGTAGGTGGACGGCCAGTCCTTCGGCAAATCGCCCGCCTCGGTCAGGTCGGTTCGCCGCTCGTCGGCCTGCCGCCACAGGAAGTCGGCGGCCTCCGCCAGGTCCCCCGGCTCGTCGAGGACGAGGAGCGTGCCTACCGGGATGTGATCGAGACCCGTGGCCGGCGACAGGTGAGCCGCCCAGACCTCGGCCGCGTCGCCGACCCGGAGCGCCCGGGTGATCGGCCCCTCCGGCTGATCGCGGAGGGCACGCGTCCCGTCGAGGTCGCCCTCGAACCGGGCGAGGTCCGCGGCCAGTCGCTCCGGCAGGCGGTCGGCGGCGCGGCCAAGGGTCTCGCGGATCGCGGCAACTCCCCGGGGAGGAAGGAGGAACTCCGTCGCGGGCAGCATGACCACGCCCTCCACCGCCCGAACCGTCCGCTGGTCGGCCGGATCGAACGCCCGGAGCGAGTCGATCTCGTCGCCGAAGAACTCGAGCCGGATCGGGAGGGCGGCCGATGGCGGGAACAGGTCGAGGATCCCGCCGCGGCGGGCGAACTCACCACGACCGGCCACCTCGAGGACCGGCACGTAGCCCAGGTCGAGCAGGTCGTGCGACAGCCGGTCGGGCGCGACCCTCGAGCCGACCGCCAGGCGTCGTGGTTCGGCCGGCAGATCGTCGGGCCGGATGGTGTGCTGCAGGAGGGCCTGGACGCTGGCCACGAGGATCCCCGCCCGCCCGTGGCGCCACGCCGCCAGTGCCGCGACCCGGGCCGCCGTCTCGTCCGGGACGAGTTCGCTCCGCTCGTAGGCCAGCGACGTCCTCGGCTCCAACACCGCCACGCCATCCGGGTCGCCCAGCCACGCCTGCAGCTCCTCCGCGACCCGGTCGCCGATCTCCGCGTCGCGGGCGACCCAGACCAGCCGCTCGCCGATGGCGCCCGATGCCAGGGCCGCCGCCAGGTAGGTCTTGGCACCGTGCGGAACCGAGGTCAGTCCCGCGTGCCGGCCGACCCGCATGTCCCCGTCCGGCGAACCCAGCCGTTCGCGCAGCGCCCCGAAGGAGCCCGTGGCATGGAGCAACGGCGGCAGGGCCGACAGGTCCGGCAGCCGCCGACCGGGGCCACGGGTGCCGGCGTCGGGGGCGGCGGGGCGGGGCGCCGGCGCGGGTCGACGCGCATCCGCAACCTCGTGGTCCGCCTCCGCGATGTCGAAATCGACGGCGCGCTCCTCGAGGGCCGTCCGGCGGGCGAGCGCGTCGGCCACCGCCCGATCCCCGACGTGGCGCTCCTTCCCGCGCTTGCCACGCAGGACGGGTTGGCGACGCTCGGTCATCGGCCGGCCTCGGGCTCCGCGGGGCGCGCCTTTCGCCAGCCGGTGCGCGTCCGTCGGATGCCGTCTTCGCCCGGCGGGCCGTCGATCGCACCCGGTGGGGCCAGCCGCTCGGCATCGGCCGGGCGGAGCTCGAACTTGTTGAAGTGATTGGCGGCCTTGCTCGTGCCTTCGCGGGCCCAGGCCTCGACCGCGTCCGCCGCGGCGTCAAGCAGCTCGTCGAGGCGCTGGACCTCGTCGGGCTCGAAGCGGCTCAGGACATGGTCGGAGAACCCACGTCCTGGCGCGCCGATGCCGATCCGCAGCCGGCTGAACTTCTCCGTGCCCAGCTCGTCGATGATCGACCGGAGCCCGTTGTGGCCGCCCGGCCCGCCACCCTCCCGGAACCGGAGCTTGCCGAACGGCAGCGCGAAGTCGTCGACCACGACCAGCAGGTCGCCCAGTGGGGCGTGCTCGCGGGCGAGCAGCTTGCGGATCGCGATCCCCGAGTCGTTCATGTAGGTCAGCGGCTTGGCGAGGGTCACGTCGAGGCCCCGGTACCGGCCGCCGACGATCCGCGAGGCATCGCGCTCCCGGCCGCCGCTCCAGTTGGCGCGCTCGGCCAGCCGGTCCAGCACCAGCCAGCCGACGTTGTGGCGGGTGCCGGCGTACCGGTCGCCCGGATTCCCGAGACCGACGACGAGCTTCAACGAGCCTCCTCAGGCATGCCGATGGGCGTCCGCGGCACGGCCCGCGGACGCCGAGAGGCCCCGTCCGAGATGGACGCGGCCTGTCCCCGAATGGTAGCCCGCCCCGCGCCGCCGCGCGGCGGCACTCCCACGCTCGCAGCGCACACCCCCGTCGGGTACCCGTCCCCTGACTGGTATGCGAGCCTCGGGCCCGTGCCGGGCTCCAGTTGCGCACCGTCCGTGCGTGGCCGACGCATTCGGACCCGATGTCCGCAGCCCGCCTCTCGCTTACCAGTCACCTGACGGGTAAGCGACTGGACCCACCCAGAGATGGACCCGGAGCTACGAACCCAGGAGCCGTCGCTCCAGGGCCCGCATCAGCGCCTCGTCCTCCGGTTCGGCGTGGTCCCAGCCACACAGGTGGAGGGTGCCGTGCGTGACGAGCAGGCGCAGCTCGTCGGCTGGTGACCAGGCGACGTCTCCGGTCTGTCCACCGCGCCCGGCATGGGCCTGTTCGATTGCCCGCTCGACGGAGACGACGATGTCGCCGAGCGACTGGCGGGCACCGGGCGGCAGGGGAAACCCGCGGGCCACGACCCGACGACCGCCGCCGAACGCCTCCGGGGGGAGCAGCGGGAACGACAGGACGTCGGTCGGACCCGACTCGCCCATGTGGGTCGCGTTCAACGCGGCCAGCCGTCGGTCGTCGGCCAGGTTGAGCGCCACCGATGCCGGCCTCGGCGCGCCGGCTGCCTCGAGGGCTCGACAGATCGTCCGGGCCAGCTCGGCGTCGCTCAGCAGCCGGGCGACGCCGGGACGCCGGTCGATGTCGATCCGCCAGGGCGGGAGGTAGATCGAGCGCACGGCGCGATCCTACGACGCGTCGGTGCCGCCTCCACCACCGGCGGCGCGGCGCGACTCCAGCTCCACGACCTTGTTCTGGGGATAGGCGATGCGGGTGTGGTACATCCCGAGGAGCTGGCCCACGAACGCCTCCTTGATCCGCTCGAGATCGCGGAGGGTCAGCTCGCACTCGTCGAACTGGCCGTCTGTCAGGCGTTCGTCGATGATCCTGGCGACCATTGCCCGGATGGCCGGCTCGTCGCGCGACGACAGTGACCGGACCGACGCCTCGACCCCGTCGGCCAGCATGATCAGCGCCGCCTCGCGGGACTGCGGCTTGGGGCCGGCGTGCCGGAATTTCCGCTCGTCCACCGCATCGGCGGCCTTCCGACCCTCGGCTGTCTCGAGCCCGCCGTAGGGCAGGGCGGCGTAGCCACGAGCCCGGGCGAGGAAGTACGACATCGGCGCGGTGCCGTGGTGCTGGGGGATGAACGCGATCAGCGACTTCGGCAGGCGGGCCTTGTAGGCGAGATCGATCCCGTCGGCGACGTGTTGCTTGAGGATCTGGGCCGAGACCTCGGGCTCGAGCTCGTCGTGGACGTTCTCGCCGCCGGCCTGGTTCTCGATGAACGCGACCGGGTTGGAGAGCTTGCCGATGTCGTGGTAGTAGGCGGCGACGCGGGTCACCAGCGGGTCGGCGCCGATGGCCTCCGCCGCGCGCTCGGCGAGGTTGCCGACCATGATCGAGTGGTGATACGTGCCAGGCGTCTCGACGAGGAGCCGCCGAAGCAGCGGTTGTGATGGGTTCGCAAGCTCGAGCAGCTGGAAGACCGTCAGGATGCCGAACAGGCTGCCGAGGACGGCGAACGTGCCGACGGCCGCGACGGCCGCGCCACCGGCCGAGGCCGCGGATGCTCCCCAGAGCTCGAGTACGCCGCGGGGATCGCGGGTACCGAGCAACGAGAACGCCGAGACGACCAGGGCATTGACGATGAACACCGCGATCCCGGCCTGGACGAACACCTGGAGGCGATCGCCGCGACGGACCGCGACGATGCCCGCAAACCCGCCCAGGAACACGTACGCGGTCATCTCCAGCGAGCTGTCATTGACCGTGCCCGCGATCACGGCCAGCACGGCCATCAGGACCGTGGCCGCGCCGGCGTCGAGCAGCACGGCGATCAGCATCCCCACCGCGGCCATCGGCAGCAGGTAGGGCAGCGTCGGACGGCCGGCCGTCAGCTTGAGGGCGAACGCCGAGAAGACGAGCAGCAGGCCGACCAGGACCAGCACGTTGTTGCGGTGCCACAGGTCGCGCCGGAACCGCCACACCCAGGCGAGGAGCAGGCCGACGAGGAGGGCCGCGAGGAGGAACCAGCCCGTGATGGCCGGGACGTTGAGGCCGTCGCCGCCCAGCAGCCCGGCCCGCTGCAGGATCTCGATGTCGGCGGCATCGATCGGGTCGCCGGCGCGGACGATGATCTGGTCGGCCTGGACGGTCACGACGACGTCCTCGACCTCGGCCGCCCGCTGATCGGCCTCCTGGTTGGTGATGGCCTGGCTGAAGGTGGAGTTCGGGGCCACGAACGGCCGGATCACGTCCTCGGCGAGGGCGCGTTCCTGCTCCTGGAGCATCGTTCCGAACCAGCGCGACAGGTCCGACCTGACCTCCACGAGCTCCGAATCGCGGATCTCCGTGCGCTCGACGGCATCGAGGACCCGCAGCGCCTCGGCCTTGATCGGCTCCCAACGGCCGGGGGCCAGGCCGACGAGCCGGTCGCGGGCCTCCTCCGGGAGATCCGGCAGGACCTGCTGGAGGAGCTGCTGGCGCTCGGCCGGCGAGGTCTCGGGCGAGAACGCCCGATCGGCGGGCAGGAGGGCCCGCCGGAGGTCGGAGATCTGGGCGGCCGCGACGAGGATCGCGTCGTCGGGGCTGTAGTCGTACTGCGGTTCGACCGCCGCCCGGACGCGGTTGCGCTCGGCTTCGGTCTGGACCTCGCTGACGAACGAGATCGGGCCGGGGGCAACGATGTCCTGGGCCGCCGGCCGACCCTCCTCGACGGCCACGCTGGGACGCAGGAAGTCAGCCGCCAGGAGCACCGTCAGGAGGATCACTAGGACGACCGATGCCACGCCGAGGCGGGTGGCGTCACGGCGGCTGAAGCGGATGCGCTGCTCGATGGCCTGGTTCAGCATGGTTCGGTCAGCCGTTCGTCTCGTGGCCAGCGCGATCGTGGCCGACGACGTCGGCCCGGGCCAGCGCCTGGGCGACGGCGGCCGCGACCTTCTTGCCATCGGCCAGGCCCCGGGTTCGCGGGCCGAGCGCGCCCATCACCTTGCCGAGATCCCGGGCCGAGGTCGCGCCGGTCTGGACAATCGCGTCGGCCACGAGGGTTCCGAGCTCCTCGTCGGTGAGCTGGCGCGGCAGGAACTCGGCGAGGATCGCGATCTCCGCCTCTTCCTTGGTCGCGAGGTCCTCTCGGCCACCTTTCCGGAACGCCTCGACCGATTCGCGCCGCGTCTTGACCTCGCGGTTGACGACGGCCTGGAACTCGTCCTCGGTCAGCGCCTTCTGGTCACGCTTCTCGAGGTTGTAGGCGGCGTTCACCACCATCCGGAGGACATCGCGGCGCAGCGAGTCACCCGACCGCATGGCGGCCGTGACCTCGGTCTGGACACGATCTCGAAGGGACACCGGGATTGGCACCTCGGGCGACGAGGGAGTCGCTGTTCGCCCGCGGGCAGCCGTGCTAGCCCTGCTGCGTGCGGGCGTTCTTCTTGCGCTTCGCTTCCTTGCGCTTCCGCTTCACGCTCGGCTTCTCGTAGTGCTCGCGGCGGCGAGCCTCGGCGAGGATGCCGCTCTGCTGGATCTTCTTGTTGAAGCGGCGAAGGGCGCTTTCGAACGTCTCGTTCTCACCCACTCGGACTTCGGCCAATCCGGATTCACCTCCTCGGGCTGGGTCTCGGACCTCGCGGGAGCGCTCGTAAGCCCGACGGCGCGCCGCGTCCCGCCGGTTCCCTCAGGGCACCCGACGGCAAGGCTGCGGGAGTGTAGCCGAGGCCCCCTGAGGGGTCAAACGTGCTCCAACGCCTCGCTGAGCGCGCGCGATGCAGGTTCAACGCCGCCGACGGCGCCGCGTTGGTGCCGCTCCGGCCCCGATTTGCAGTCCCGACCCTGCCACCGGTCGCGAGTTTCTCGCATACGCTCCCCCGGGGAGCGCTATCTCATACCTCTGGGCCGCCAGGCGGCGAAGTGCTCGCATACGCTCCACCCGGAAGCATTTGAGGTCATTTCGGCGGGATTTCAGGGCGTTCGGCGCCTCCGCGCCGGGCTGGGTTCTCCTAATGCTCCCCCGGAGAGCGCATGCAGAAACCTGGGGGATCGCGGCCGATCCGGAGGGCCGACCTGAGGCGGGCCGCCGTGCAACGCGAGTGTCAACGAGTCGCGTTGTGGACCAGGTCCTCGATAGCGGCGATGGGAGGAGTCCTAGCGCGTGAAGTTCCGGGCCAGCTCGCTCGACCAGCGGCGACCGAGCGTTGCGCCGTTGGCCGCCACCCAGTCGCCGAACCGGATCCGGCCGCGCGGTGGATCCCGGGACGTCAGGAAGCCGCTTGTCAGCTCGCGGACCTCGTCCCGGGTCAGCACGACGTCGCCGACGATCCGCCCAAGGACCCGGCCGGCGGCGAGCACCGCGAAGGCCGGCATCGGCACGACCAGCGACCGGCTGCCGACGGCCGACCGGACGGCCGCCACCATGTCGCGGTACTCGAGGGTGTCCGGACCGGCCGCGTCGGCGACGACCTCCGACGGCCCGTCGGCGAGCTCGATGCAGATCCGGGCCACGTCGTCGACATGGACCGGCTGGATCGGGTAGCGCCCCAGCCCGGGGATCCCGTAGACCGGCAGGCGGCGGAGCGCCCAGGCCATGTTGTTGACGAGCACGTCGGACGGGCCGAAGGTCAGGGTCGGACGGACCATGGCCCATTCCATGCCGGCGGATCGGACGGCGACCTCGTTGACGGCCTTGGCCCGGACGTAGGGCGTCGGTGCCGACGGGTCCGCCCCGACGACGCTGATGTGGACGACCCTGCGGACCCCAGCTTCGCGAGCCGCGCGGAGCAGGACGCCTGTCTCGACGATGGCCCGCTCGAACGTCCGGTCGCCGCGCGGGAACCGCAGCCAGTAGGTGTTGATCAGGACGTCCGTGCCGGCGAGCGCGGCGACCAGCGCCGGCGGATCGTCGAATGCTAGTGGCGCGACGGACAGCCGCGTGGCCAGGGGATCGGCTGGCCGCGGCTGGTTGGTGAGCGTCACCACCCGATCGCCCCGGTCGAGCAGCGCCTCGGCAATCGCCCGGCCCGTGAACCCGAATGCCCCGGTCACCGCGAAGGATCGGCCATCGTCCGTCATCGGACCTAGCGTGGCAGAAAACTAGCGCGTGTCAAGTAACATGTTTGAGCGTCGTACGATCGGCGCGTGGAAACGACCCTGCTGGACCTGCTCGACCGGAGCTTCCTGGTCCATGCCGATCGGCCGGCGGTCGGCGTCCGGCACGACGACGGGTCGAGCGTCACCTGGACGTACCGCGAGCTGGATCGTCGGAGCCGGATCGCCGCCTGGCGGCTGCGGGCCCTGGGCCTCGCGCCGGGTGACCGCCTGCTGACCTGGGGACCGTCCGCGCCGGAGCTGCCCGCTACCTACTTCGGGGCGATGCGGGCCCGGCTGATCCTCGTCCCGCTCGACCTTCGGATGAGTCGCGACGCGATCACCGCCATCGTCGCCCGCTCCGGGGCGAAGCACCTGGCGCTGGGCACCGGCCGCGACGCCCCGAACCCCGGCGATGCCGGGCTGGAAGCCTTCCCGACGACGACCATCGACGCCCTGACCGCGGACCCGGACGACGCCTTTCCCGCGGACTGGGAGGCGCAACTGGATGCCTGGGAGCGGCCGCGCCCGAACGAGATCTGGGACCTGATCTTCACCTCCGGCACGACCGGCACGCCGAAGGGCGTGATGATCGCCCACGACAACTTCCTGGCCACGATCCAGACGATCCACGTGGTCATTCCGCGAATGGACCACCGGGTCGTCTCGGTGCTGCCCCTGTCGCACCTGCTCGAGCAGGGGATCGGGCTGCTGTACGCCCTCGACGTCGGGGCCAGCATCCTCTATGTCCGCAGCCGCAATCCGCGGGTCATCTTCGAGGCCCTCCGCGACCATGCGGTGACGACGATGCTGCTCGTTCCGCAGGTCCTCGACCTGTTCTGGAGCGCGATCGAGCGGGAGGCCGAACGAACCGGCCGGAAGGGGCTCTTCGACCGCCTCCGGGGCATCTCTCGGCGCCTGCCGTTCGCCCTGCGGCGGCTGCTGTTCCGGAGCGTCCACCAGCGGCTCGGCGGCGGGCTTCGACTGTTCGTCTCGGCCGGCGCGTTCCTGCCACCGAGCCTCCAGCAGGCCTGGGAGGACGTCGGCGTCGTGGTCCTCCAGGGCTACGGCTCATCCGAGAACGGCTTCGGGACCATCAACACGCTCGACGACCACGGTCCCGGGACCGTGGGCCGGGCGGTCGCGCCGGTCGAGATGCAGGTCGCCGACGACGGCGAGGTCCTGTTCCGTGGCCCGGCCCTGTTCAAGGGCTACTGGGACGACCCGGAGGCGACGGCCCGCGCGATCGACCCGGATGGCTGGTACCACTCGGGCGATATCGGCCACCTCGACGCCGCCGGCCGGCTGGTGCTGAGCGGCCGGACCAAGGACCGGATCGTCCTGCCGAACGGGTTCAAGGTCTACCCGGAGGACATCGAGAACGCGCTCCGCAACGCCGGCATCCGGGACGCGGTGGTCGTGGAGACGCAGCCCGGCCGAATCGAGGCGGTGGTCCTGGCGGCAAATGCCCCGGACGCCGCCGCGACGAACGCTGCGGTCAAGGAGGCCAACGCCGCCCTCGGGCCGAACCAGCGGATCGCAGCCTGGCGGGTCTGGCCGGACGAAGATTTCCCCAGGACCCACACCCTGAAGGTCAAGCGGGACCCCGTCCGGGACTGGGCCACGACGGGCTAACGGGGGACGGCGATCTCGGAGCCGATCGTCTCGAGCACCGGCTGGATCTCCGGTGCGAACTCGTCGATGCTGCTGCCGGGCGACCAGGCATAGAAGACGATGGTCGAGCCCACCTGCCGGATCACGAACCGGGCGTCGGACGGGAACTGGATCCGGCCCGGCCCGCTGGCGACGTAGGCGGCCTGCGCATCGCCCGCGGCCCGCGCCGCGGCAGGGTCGCCTAGGTCGTAGATCACGATGTAGCCGTGGGTCGGGTCGTTTGGCAGCACCACCTGGACGACCCGGCGCGGCGCGCCGACGAGCGGCGGCGCCTCCGCCGGGCGATATGGGACCTGCGGGTCGGTGATCTGCAGCCTCGCGGCGCCAAGGGCGCGCTGGAGGTCCGCCCTTGTGAGCTCGGTCGCGGTGGAGGTCGCGCCACCGGACGGCGCCGCGCCGGTGGGTCGCGGCGTGGTCGTCGTCGTCCCGTCACAGGCCACGAGGAGCAGGCACAGGACCAGGAGCGTCGCCCGAATCGTCACCCGGGCGGCCAGGCCATGTTCCGGCCGCCCAACAGGTGGAAGTGCAGGTGGTCGACGCTCTGCCCGCCCCACTCCCCCACGTTGGCGACGACCCGATAGCCGTGGCTGGCGACCCCCTCCTTGTCGGCGAGATCGGCGATCGTGCCGAAGATCGCGCCCAACAGCGGACCATCGGTCCGGCTCAGGTCGGTGACGGACGGGATGTGCGCCCGCGGCAGCACCAGGATGTGGGTCGGGGCGCGGGGGCTGATGTCGCGGATGGCGATGACGTCGGCGTCCTCGTGGAGCTTGTCCGATGGCACCGTCCCGGCCACGATCCGGCAGAAGATGCAGTCATCCGGCATGAGCGACCTCCATGGCGAGCACCGGCAGGGCACGGTGGATGGGCCGGGCGGGAGCGATCCGGTCGAGGACCCGCCCGACGACGCGGTCCGGTGCCGACGCGTCGACGCGGGTGAGGGCGACTCGCCCGATGGTGTTCTCGAGGTCCGCGGCCGCTTCGACAGCGACGACCTGGTGGTTCTCCGCGTGGCCGGCCCAGCGGCCGTCGGGGAGTGGTGATTCGAACAGGACCGACGCCGTCCGCCCGAGCTGGCGGCGCGCAAAGTCTGCCCGTGCAGCCGCGGCCAGGGCAAGGAGTTCCGTCGCCCGCCGCTTGCGAGTGGGCTCGTCGACCTGGCCGGTCATCCGGATGGCCGGCGTCCCGGGCCGGGCTGAGTAGCGGAATGAATGGATCCCGGCGAAGCCGATCGACTCGATGAACGCCAGGCTTCGCCGCCACGCGGCGTCGTCCTCGGTCGGGAAGCCCACGATCACGTCACCGTGGATGGCCACCCCCGGGATCGCGGCCCGAATCCGCTCGACAAGCCCCGCGTAGAACGCCGAGTCGTAACGGCGGCCCATCCGCCGCAGCACGCCGTCGTCGCCCGACTGGAGCGGCAGGTGGAAGTGCGGCAGGCAGCGGCCGCGGCTCTCTGTCCAGGTTTCGAGGAGCTCGTCGTCGACGTGTTGCGGCTCGATCGACGAGAGCCGTAGCCGTTCGACCGCGGTCTCGGCCAGGATCCGGCGGACGAGGCCTGCGAGCGTGAGGGCGGCGCTCGTATGCGACCCGCGCGGCCCCCGCTCCGACCAGCCGCCGTCATAGGTGCCGATGTTGATCCCGGTCAGCACGATCTCGCGGTGACTGGCGGCGAGCGCGCGTCGGACGTCGGCCAGCACGGTCTCGGGGGCGAGCGATCGCTCCGACCCGCGGGCGGTCGGAATGATGCAGTAGGTGCAGAAGAACGAGCAGCCGTCCTGGACCTTGACGAAGGCTCGCGTCCGCTCGACCGCGGCCCGGTCGTCGACGATGCCATCGACCTCGACGCCCGACAGGGTCGGGAGCGGGCCGAGCATCGAACCGGATCCGCCGTCGCCGACGAGCGACGCCAGCTCGGCGAGCAGCGCGTCCTTGGCCCGGTTGTCGACGAGGAGCGCCGCCGGGTCGGCGGCCGAGAATGCGTCCCGGCCCACCTGGACGGAGCAGCCCGTGACGACGATCCGGGCGTTCGGGCTGGCCCGCCGGGCGCGCCGGACGGCCTGCCGCGACTTCTGGTCGGCCGTGGCCGTCACCGTGCAGGTGTTGACGAGGTGGAGGTCGGCCTCGGTGCCGCTGGCGACGAGCCGGACGCCTGCCTGGCGGAGCAGCCGGGCCGCGGCCTCCATCTCCGACTGGTTGACCTTGCAGCCCAGGTTGGTGATCGCCGCCGTCCGGGGTGCGGTCGCGGTCACCACAGCTGCGGCTTCGTGCTCATGAGGAAGCCGATCGTGCCGACCAGCCCGGCCATCGCGTACGAGACGTAGCGCTGGCGCCTGGCGCGGGCGCGCCAGGTCGCGTCGTCGGCGGCTGCCCGGATGCCGATCAGGCGCCGCAGGTTGGGCCGCTGGATGAAGAACGCGAGGCCCAGGTTGAACGCGTAGATCGAAAGGGCCACGAGGAGCCATGGCTCCTCGAGGAGCCGAAGGCCGAGGCTCGCGAACAGCGCCGTGCCGGTGACGGCGAGGCCGATCCCGAACACCAGCGTGCCGTGGCTCTGCATCCAGAGCAGGCTCCGAACGACCGGGCTCTGCGACTCGACCGTGGCTCGCTGTGCCCGCAACGTGAACGGCAGCAGCAAGGACGGCAGGAACAGCCCGATGGCGAGCGTGATGTGGGTCGCCAGCAGGATCGGGAAGAGCGAGGCGGGCATCGGTCCGGATTGTAGGCCGGGGTCCGATCGCCTACGCCCGACGAGCCTCGAGCGCGACCCAGTCCCCTTCCGCCAGGCGACCGGTGACCTCGAGCCCAGCGCCCTCCAATGCGTCCCCGACCACAGCTTCCCGGTCGACAAAGATGCCGGAGGAGACCAGGGTTCCGCCCGGTGCCAGCTCGTCGTGGAGCTGCGGCGCCAGCGCGACCAGGACGGACGCGATCAGGTTGGCCAGGACCACGTCGAACGGCCTGTCGCCGGTCGGCAGCGAGCCGTGGCGGGCGGTGACCTTCCTCGTTACGCGATTGCGCCGCGCATTGGCGATGGTCGCCTCGATCGCGATCGGGTCGGTGTCGACGCCGAGGACCTCCGCGGCGCCAAACCGGGTCGCGGCGATGGCGAGGATGCCGGAGCCACAGCCCACGTCGAGGACGCGCCGCCCGGCAATCCCGCCACGGTCGGCCACGCCCTCGATCCCTGCCAGGCAGAGGCGGGTGGTCGGGTGGAGGCCCGTCCCGAAGGCCATCCCCGGGTCGAGGGCCACGACGACGTCATCTGGTCGGCGTCGGTGGCTCCGCCACGTCGGCCGGATGACCACCCGTCGCCCGACTCGGAGAACCGGGAAGTGCCGTTTCCACGCGTCGGCCCAGTCGGCCTCGTGGACGATCCGGGTCTGCAGCTCGCCGATCGGCCGCAGGCCGAACGCGCGAAGGTGACCCAGCGACTCCGCAGCCTCCGCCGCGGCCCGTTCCGCGGCCGCCGGGTCGCGAGCGGGCACGTAGGCTCGGACCGTTGCCGGTCGGGTGGGATCGATCCGGGCCCCGAGGCCTTCCTCGACCAGCTCGAACGCCGGCTCGACGCTCGTGCCACCGCCCGCGACCCGGCCGAGGATCTCGCTGATCGCCTCGACAGCCTCGACGTCCGCCTCCACCGCCAGCTCGAGCCAGGCGCCCGGCTCAGCCAAGCGCGTCGCGCAGCTTCTCGCGGATCCCGCCCTTGCCGTTCGACGAGACGACCTCGCCCGCGTCGGAGGCCAACTCCTCGAGCAGCTCACGCTGGCGCTTCGACAGCTTGCTCGGGACGACGACGTTGACGAACACGTGGAGGTCGCCCCGCGAGCCCGTGCGCCGCAGGTGCGGCACGCCCTTGCCGCGGAGCCGCAGCTCGGCGCCGGGCTGGGTGCCGGGTTTGATCTCCACCTCCTCCTCGCCGTCGACAGTCGGGACCATGAGCCGCGTGCCGAGGGCGGCCTGGGCGATGGAGATATCGGCCTCGAAGACCAGCTCGGTGCCCTCGCGCCGGAGCTTCGGGTGGGGTGTCACGTGGACGGCCACGTACAACGAGCCGGCCGGTCCTCCGCGTGGCCCCACCTCGCCCTCGTTCGACAGCCGGATCTGGTGACCCTCGTCGATCCCGGCCGGGATCGTCACTCGAAGTGACCTGGTCCGCTCGGTCCGGCCGTCGCCGCGGCACGTCTCGCACGTCTCCTCGACAACCCGGCCCTCGCCGCGGCAGCGCGGGCAGGTGGTGACATTGACCATCTGGCCGAGCATCGTCTGGCGAACCGATCGGATCTCGCCGCGGCCCTCGCACTGCGGGCAGGTGATCGGCGCCGTGCCCGCCTTGGCCCCGCTGCCACCGCAGGTCTCGCAGGCGCCGAGGACGCGGAACTCGATCTCCTTGTCGGTGCCCCGGGCCGCCTCCTCGAACGTGATCCGGAGGTCGTAGCGGAGGTCCGAACCGGCCTGCGGCCGGCCCCGTCGCTGACCGGTCGCGGCGCCGCCGAAGAACGCGTCGAAGATGTCGCCGAAGCCGCCGAAGCCCGCGAACCCGCCCTCCGGGTCACCGCCCAGACCCGCCCGGCCAAAGGTGTCGTACATCTGGCGGCGCTGCGGATCGGACAGGACCTGGTAGGCCTCGTTGATCTCCTTGAACTGCGCCTGGGCGGCGGGGTCGGTGTTGACGTCCGGGTGCCACTGCTGGGCGAGCCGTCGGAAGGCGCGCTTGATCTCGGCGTCGGTCGCGCCCCGCTCAACGCCCAGGACCTGGTAGAAATCGCGCTCCGTGGCCATCGGCCGAATGGTAGCGGGCGGGTACGATCCCTCCATGCCCGAGGCCGCCCCCCGCCTGACCGTCGCCCTGACCGTGGACCACGATGCGATCTCCGATTCGGTTCGCCGTGGCGATCCGCCCGTCAAGGTCTCGCACGCCGAGTTCGGCCCGCGGGTGGGCGCGCCGCGCCTGCTCGAGCTGTTCGCCCGGGAGTCGATCCCGGCGACGTGGTTCATTCCCGGGCACACCCTGGAGACGTGGCCCGAGCAGGCCAGGGAGATCGCCGCCAGCGGGCACGAGCTGGGCGCCCATGGCTGGTTCCACGAGGACTTCGCCGAGCTCGGGCGGGACGAGACTCGGGAAGTGCTCGAGCGCTCGCGGGACGCGCTGGAGGCCGTGGCCGGCGCCGCACCGCAGGGGTTCCGGGCGCCGTACTGGACGCTGGCCGCGCACACGATCGAGCTGGTGCAGGCCGCTGGCTTCCGCTACGACTCGTCGCTGATGGCCGGCGACGCGTGGCCGTACCGGGTCCGCCACGGCGACCGCCACTCGGTCACCGAGGGGACAACCTGGGGCCGCGAGGGCACGCTGATCGAGGTGCCGGTCTACTGGGCCCAGGACGACTGGATCTACTTCGAGCCCGGACCCGGACGTGACGCGCTGTCGGCGCCATCGAAGGTCCTCGAGATCTGGACGGAGGAAGTTCGCTGGGCCTGGGAGCACGAGCCCGGTGGCTTGTTCATGCTCACGGTCCACCCCGAGTGCATCGGCCGCGGCCACCGGATGCGGCTGCTGGAGCGGTTCATCGCCGCCATCCGGGAGCTGGATGGGGTCGTCTTCGACCGACTGGACCGCTACCTCGACCGCTGGGAGGCCGCCCAGGCCCGGTAGCACCCGGTGGCGCTAACCAGGTGGGCATTTCTGCCACAGCACCGGCCCGGAGGTCGGTCGTCAGCTTCGTTGGGGCCCGGTTCGTGCACGTGACCCGCAACCGCGTGCTCGCCGATCGGTGAGGTGCGCCCTTCCGGGCGCCGTTGCTGCCGATTTGCTCACCTGGTGGTCGGCGGCTCGGTCAAGGCTTGGGCGCGGGCGAGCACGGACTGGAGCATCGGCTGGGTGAGCTTGCCGGTGAACGTGTTCTGCTGGCTGGGGTGGTACGTGGCTATGAGCTGGTACTCCCCCACCCGCGCCTCCGCCCCGTGCCCGAACTTCGGCCGTGGCCGCGTCCTCACGGCTCCCGGCTGGGCTTCCGCCGCCCGGATCGCGGCCTCCCAGCCATACGCCCCGAGGGCGACCAGGACGCGCACGCCACGCAGCAGCGCCAATTCCCGTGCCAGGTACGGCGCGCAGTTGTCGCGCTCGCTGGGCGTCGGCTTGTTGGCCGGCGGCGCGCACCGGACGGCGGCGGCCACGTAGCAGCCAAGGAGCCGTAGCCCGTCGTCGGCTCGGCGGCTGGTGGGCTGGTTGGCGAGCCCCACCGCGTGGAGTGCCTCGAACAGGAAGTCGCCCGACGCGTCGCCGGTGAAGACGCGCCCGGTCCGGTTGCCGCCGTGGGCCGCCGGCGCGAGCCCGACGAGCAGGATCCGCGCCGCGGGGTCCCCGAAGCCGGGAACCGGCCGGCCCCAGTACGGCTCGTCCCGGAAGCGGGCCACTTTCTCGCGGGCGACCAGCTCGCGCCAGGCGACGAGCCGCGGGCATCGGCGGCAGGCCACGATCTCGGCCGTCAGCGCCGCCAGGTCGGCCGGCTCGGCGGCAGCGATCACCCCTACTTGAGCAGCAGCTTGTCGAGCCGCCGCGAGACCACGATCAGCCCGACCAGGCCGAGGGCGAAGAGATACGCCACGTGGATCAGCGCACCGGCGTCGACCGTGCCGGTCGCCAGCGCCCGCAGCAGGTCCACGCCGTGCCACAGGGGCGTCAGCTTGACGACGAACTGGAGCGCTTCGGGGTACGCCTCGACCGGGTAGAACGTCCCCGAGAACAGGAACAGCGGCAGGATGACGAGCTGGATCAGGTCGAAGTCCTGCCACGTCCGCATGAAGGTCGTGGCGGCCATCCCGATCGCGGAGAAGGCAAACCCGATAAGCGTCGCCGCCGGGACCGCCAGCAGGACCCACGGCGACGGCGTCAGCCCCAGGGCGATCATCACGATGACGAAGCCGATGGCGTACAGCGTCCCCCGGATGAGGGCCCAGCAGATCTCGCCGAGGGCAACGTCGCCGGGTCCCAGCGGCGTCGCCAGGACCGCGTCGTAGACCTTCTCGTAGTTGAGCTTGAAGAAGGCATTGAAGGTCGATTCCGCGATCGCGCCGTTCATGGCCGCCTGGGCCAGCAGCGCCGGTGCGACGAAGACCTGGTACGGGATCGGCTGGCCGTCCGGGCCGGGGATCATGCCCACGATGCCGCCGATCCCGAGGCCGATCGAGAGGAGGTAGAACAGCGGCTCGAAGAAGCCCGATACGATGACCAGCCAGGTGCGCCGATAGACGTAGATGTTGCGCTCGATGAGCAGCAGCGAGCGACGACTGCCGATCGCGATCGGCGGCAGGATCCGCAGCGGCAGGGTCATGACCCGGCGCCCGTCAGCAGCTGGCGCCGGAAGCTCACGACGACCGCCGCGAGACCGGCCGTGCTCACCGCCACGAGCACCGCGAGATGGACCAGGTGGAGCAGCGGCGCCTGGCCGACGGTGCCGAGCGTCAGCGCCCGCGCCAGGTCTGCCCCGTGCCACATCGGGAAGAGCCAGGCGACGGGCTCGATGAAATCGGGCAGCTGGGACACCGGAAAGAACGTGCCGGAGAACAGGAACAGGGGGATGATCCCGAACCGCCACACGGCGTTGAACGCCTCGGTGTTTCGCTGGGTGGCCATGTAGGCGGCGATCGGCCCGGCGAACGACAGCCCGGTCAGGGCCGCCACGGGGATCGCCAGCACGCCCGTGGGTGACGACACCGTGCCGAAGGCGACCATCACGGTGAAGAAGATCGTGCTCACCAGCAGCGCCCGCGTCGCGATCCAGCCCATCTGCCCCAGTGCGATGGCGGCGGGGGTCAGCGGTGTCGCGTACATCGCGTGGTACCGGCCGATCCACCGGAAGCCACCCATGATCGGGAACGTCGCTTCGAACGACGAGCTCTGCATGACTGACGAGGCCAACAGGCCCGGGGCGAGGAACGCGAGATACGGCACGCCGCCGAGGGCGGCACTCCCGGCCCGGTCGACGAAGCCACCGAGGCCGACGCCCATCGCCAGCAGGAACATGACCGGCGTCAGGAAGTTGCCGAAGATCGACCCGCGCCAGGTCCGCCGGTACAGCAGGGCCTGGTGCTCGTAGCTCGCCAGCAACGACGCGACGAAGCTGACCCTGCCCGGCGCGGCGGGCGGCGGCCCAGAGCCGGTGACGGCGGCCGTCATTCGATCAGCGTGCGGCCGGTCAGGCGGAGGAAGACGTCCTCCAGCGTCGAGCGGCGGACGAGCACCGTCTCCGGCTGGAGGCCTCGCTGATGGGCCGCCCCGGCGACCGCCTCGCCATCGCTCGAGTAGACCAGCACCCGATCTGGCAGGTGCTCAATCCGCTCGCCGAGACCGTCGAGTTGGCCGTCCAGCGTTTCCTGGACGCCGGCAGCGAACCGGAGCTCGGTGACCTCGCGCGTGGCGTACTCGTCGATCAGGGCGCGCGGTGAGCCTTCGGCCACGATCCTGGCCTTGTCCATGACGACCAGCCGGTCGCACAGCTGTTCGGCCTCGTCCATGTAGTGCGTCGTCAGGACCAGCGTGACGCCCCGCTGCTTGAGCCGGTACAGGCGGTCCCACAGCAGGTGCCGGGCCTGCGGGTCGAGGCCGGTCGTCGGCTCGTCGAGGAGCATCAGGCTGGGGTCGTTGATGAGCGAGCGGGCGATTGACAGCCGCCGCTTCATGCCACCCGACAGGGGCTCGACGCGGTCGTTGGCCCGGTCGGACAGCTGGACGAAGTCGAGCAGGCCGACCGCCCGGCGGGCCGCCTCGGATCGTGACAGGCCGAAGTACCGGCCGTAGATCACGAGGTTGTCCTTGACCGAGAGCTCGGTGTCGAGGGTGTCCTTCTGGGGGATCACCCCCAGCCGGGATCGGATCTGCGGCCCGTCCCTCTGCGGGTCGAGACCCAGGATCCGGAGCGTCCCTTCGGTGACCGGTGAGACGCAGGCGATCATCCGCATCGTCGATGTCTTGCCGGCCCCGTTCGGGCCCAGGAAACCGAACGCCTCGCCCGGGGCGACGTCGAAGTCGATGCCGTCGACGGCCGTCAGGGCGGCGAACCGCTTGGTCAGTCCGCGGGCATGGATGAGCGAGGAACCGGGGGCTTCGGGCATGGGGCCGCATGGTACTCCAGCCCTCCCGTCGGGGGTCGTCATGATCTGCCGCGCCCGGTTGACAACGACGCCGTGAAACGTGCTATCCTGCAGTAGCAGTAAATGACAGCCGAGGCGTGCGATGGGCATCCTTCCTTCTCCGGTTGAACGGCTCCTCGAAGCCGCCCTGGTCGGCGAGCTGAGCGTCGTGGACGCCCGTGGCCGGCCGGTCACCTACCCGCTGATCCCCCTATACGACGGCGAGCGGATCTACCTGACCTCGTCCGTCCTGTTCAGCCGCAAGCTCGAGCACATCAAGGCCAACCCCCGGGTCTGCCTGTCGATCACCGACCCGATTGCCGTTGGCGGCCGGATCGACCGGGCGACGGTCCAGGGCGATGCCCGGGTGATCGAGGAGGACCCGCACGGCGGCTGGGAGCGGCTTCTCCCCGTCTGGGAGGCCAAGGAGCCCGCGATCGTCGCGTTCCTCAAGGCCCGGGTGGCCCTGCCGCTGTTCTTCGAACGGTCGCTGATCGAGGTCACGCCGCGACGGGTGCTCTACTGGCCGGACGGATCGACGACGTCCCCGCCCCTCGTCACGGTCGTCGGGAAGGAGGCCGCGTGATGCGCAGGACGCCGGCACTCGATGCCCGCGGCGGGCTCGAGAAGCTTGCCACCTACCCATTCGCGATCCTCACCTGGGCCGACGACGATGGCTATCCCGTCAGCGCCGCCGTCGAGCCAGCGGTGGACGCGCCGACGGGCGTCGCTTCGTTCCGGGAACCGGCCGGGCTGACCGTTCCGCGCGGCAGGGTCGTCTCACTGACCGGCTCACACATCCGGCCGCAGCCGGGCTACGGCTACGACGAGCGGCGGCACGTCACGGTCTGGGGTCGCGTGACGACCGCCGCCGACGGCCGCCTCACCCTCAGCGCCGAGAAGGCCTGGGGCTGGGACGAGGCAGAGGTACCGTTCTTCGAGTACTCCGAACGGTCGGTCGGCCGCGCCCGACGCTACTTCGATGCCCTGTCGGCCGAACGCGGGACGCCCGTCCGGCCCCGGCTGTCCTTCGGCTGGCTGACGTTGCGGGCGACGCGCCTGCCGTTCCTGTCGGCGACGGTCCTGCCCGTCGTCCTGGGCATCCTGATTGCGGCCGCCCGCGGCTCGTTCGACCTCGTCACCGCCATCCTGACGGTCGCCGGCGCAGCGCTGGCCCACCTGGCGGTCAACGTGTCCAACGACGTGTTCGATGCTTCGCTCGGCGCCGACGACGCCAACGTCACCCCGACCCAGTACAGCGGTGGTTCCAGGGTCATCCAGTACGGGCTCGTCTCGCGGCGCCGGATGGCGGCCGTGTCCGCGGGCCTGTTCGTGGCGGCCGGCGCGATCGGCGTGTTGCTCTTCGTCCTGCGGGGTTCGCCGGCGCTGGTCGCGATCGCGGTCGGCGGGCTGGTCGTGGGTCTCGGGTACACCGCGCCGCCACTCAAGTTTGTCTACCGGGGCCTGGGCGAGCTGGCCGTGGCACTCGCGTTTGGACCGCTCCTGATCCTGGGCGCCTACGTCGTCCAGACGGGTGGGTCGCTGGCCTTGGAGCCGCTGGTGGCATCGATCCCGCACGCCCTGCTCGTCGCCCTGATCCTGTACGTCAACGAGATCCCGGACCGCCGCGGCGACGCTCGGGCCGGCAAGCGCACGCTTCCGGTCCGCCTGCCCAAGCTGGCCGTCCTGCGCCTCTACGACATTGCCGCGGCGATCGCGTTCGCCAGCGTCGTTGTCGCGGTGATCGGCGGCATCCTCCCGGTCACGGCGCTCCTCGCACTGCTGGCGGTGCCGCTCGTCCTCCGCGTCCGCGCCGGGCTCGAACCCAACTACGAGAACCCGTATGGCCTGATGGCGGTGATGGGCGCCAACGTCAAGGTCCACACCTGGGTCGGCATCCTGCTGATCGTGGCCTACGCCGCGGTGCTGGTGGTCGCCGCCGTCGCGCCGTCGGCGGACCTCTTCCTGGACTGACGCAGGGCGGCTGCCCCGCTACTCGCCGAGGAGGGCGAGCTTCTCGTCGCGGCCGATCAGGATCAGCTCGTCGGCCTCGGTGAGCCGCTCGTCGGAGCTGGGGTTGATGACGACGTTCGAGCCGCGCCGCAGGGCGATCGGGCTGAGCAGCATCCGCTTGGGCAGGTCCAGGTCGCGGAGGGTTCGACCCACCCAGTCGGCCGAGGGACGCATCCGGACGATGCCGAAGCCCGGCGCGACGTCGAGGTAGTCGACGACGTTCCGGATGTTGAACTCGTGGGCGACCCGGGCGCCCATCTCCCGCTCCGGGTAGACGACGCGATCGGCACCGACACGCTCGAGGATCGAACCGTGGAGCGTCGTCCCGGCCTTGGCGACGACGTTGGCGACGCCCAGCTGCTTGAGGGCCATCGTCGCGAAGATGCTGGGCTCGGCCTCGCTGCTGATGGCGACGATCGCGTGCGCGAAGTCGGCAGCGCCGATCGACTTGAGCGCCTCGACGTCCGTCGCGTCCGCCTGGACGGCGTGCGTCACCTCCGGGGCCACCTCGTTGACGCTGGCCTCGTTACGGTCGACGGCCAGGACGTCGTGACCCAGCCGCATCAGCTCACGCGCGGCCGACGTCCCGAATCGCCCGAGTCCGATCACGAGGACCGACTGCTTCATCTGTGCCTCCAGGTCAGCCGATGCGGACCGACTCGATGGCCGGCCGGTGCGGCACCGGCCGTGACCGTGCCCCGAGTGCCAGGACGAGGGTAAGCGGTCCGAGCCGCCCGACGAACATCGCCGCCGCAGAGCAGAGCTGGGCCATGGGGTCGAGCGCCGTGGTGAGGCCCGTCGACACGCCCCGCGGTCCCCAGTGCCGACACGGTCTCGATAGTCGCACGCGAGGAAGTACGAATGATCCCCCGTGAGCTGAACGGCAGCGTCAGGCCGAAGGCGCCGCCGATGGCGACCAGGACGATCGCAACGGCCCGATAGACGATCAGATGGGGGATGCGACGTCCGAAGACCGTGGCCGACGGATGGCCGCGGACGGCGGAGATGGCGGCGACGAGCGAGACGGCCAGGGTCGTTGAGCCTGATTCCGCCCGCGGTCGAGCCGGAGGCGCCACCGATGAACATCAGCCCGATGCCGAGCACGAGCGATTCGTCGAGTCAGGCCGCTCGACGGCGACCGAGTCGAAGCCCGCACTCCGAAGACTGGTCGAGTGGAAGAAGCGTTGACCCGCGGTCCGCGGTTCCAGTCGACCCAAGCGTCACGGGGTTCGACCATTCGAACGCGATCGTCGCCATGCCACCGCCAAGGAGCAGGACAGCCGTTCACGGTCAGGACCAATTTGGTTTCGAGCGCGAGCCGGCCCAGCGCCGCTTGGCCTGAACGTATCGCCGACGATCGCGAAGCCCAGGCCGCCGAGCAGCATGAGGCAGCCGAGCGGGACGATGATCGCTGGGACGTCGGCGAGATGGGTCAGGCTGCGAGCCCGCCGAACAGGTCGATGCCGGCGTTGTTGAACGCCGAGACCGAATGGAAGAAGCCCCAGCCTGCGGCCGTAAGCGGCGATCGCCCTGCGCGAGCGAAGACGACCATGAGCACGGCGGCGCCGACCGCCTCGCAGGCGAGCGGTGAAGACGGCCACCGCCGGACGACCAGGTCAGGCTACCGAGGTCGGCAATCCGCCGGCTGCCTGGACGCGGAGGCGGTCCTGAAGGCTCGTCCGGCCACCGACGAGGATCAGCAGGAACAGCGTCGACCCGGTCATGAAGGCGAACCCACCCAGCTGGACGAGGAGCAGGATCACGACCTCGCCGAACAGGCTCCAATGCTCGGCGGTGTCGTGGAGGACGAGTCCCGTACGTCGGAGACGGCCGAGCGTTGCCATGAACAGCGCGTCGAGGAGGGGCGACTGACCGCGCCGGGCTCCGTTGCCAGCGGGAGAGCGAGCAGCGCGGTCCCGACGACCGTGAGGATTCCGAACGTGGCGATCAGCACGAGCCATGGCGAGGGCGGGCGCCGGATCCGCTTGGGCGGAAGGATCCGGTATTCGCTCGGCTGTGGTCGTCCGACTCTGACCCGCCGATCACCTGGGCGCCGGCCACGAAGCGTCACTAGCCGATCGTATCGGCCGCGGTAAGCGCCAGTGAAGGGCGGCCGCTCATCCTGCGTCGGTGAACGGCGTGCGGCTAGGTCGCCCGGGTCAGGGCACCGGCGGCGGGGCAGGAGGATCTGGCGAGAGCGGGGCGCGGGTGTGAATCGAACGGCCCCGGTGCGGAGTGCCCGGGGCCGTTGCGGATCGTGGCGGTGGCGAGTGCCAGGAGGATCAGACCTCCTTGTACTCGCCCTCGACCGTCTCGTCGGCGCCGTCGCCGCCGACACCGGCACCGGCGGGCTCGCCGGCGCCTTCCGGACCGGCGGGCTCGCCACCCTCGGGGCCGGCGCCGTTGCCGCCCTCGGCGGTGTCGGAGGCCGCGGCCTGGTAGGCGGCGGTCGAGATCCGGTTGAGCGTCTCGGCGAGTGACGTCATCCCGCTCCGGATGGCCTCCACGTCGGAGCCCTTGAGCGTCTCGCGCAGGGAGGCCACCTGGTTGTCGACCTCGGCCTTGTCCTCGGACGAGACCTTGTCGCCCAGGTCGCGAACCGCTCGCTCCGCCTGGAACGTCAGCGCCTCCGCCTGGTTGCGGGTCTCGACCTCCTCGCGCCGGGCCTTGTCCTCGTCGGCGTGCTCGGCCGCGTCGCGGACCATCTTGTCGACGTCGTCCTTGGAGAGCATCGAGCTGGCCGTGATCCGGACCTGCTGCTCCTTGCCGGTTGCCCGGTCCTTGGCCTTGACATCGAGGATCCCGTTGGCGTCGATGTCGAAGGTGACCTCGATCTGGGGAATGCCCCGGGGGGCCGGCGGGATGCCGTCGAGGATGAACTTGCCGAGGGTCTTGTTGTCGGTCGCGAAGTCACGCTCACCCTGGAGGACGTGGATCTCGACCTGGTTCTGGTTGTCCGATGCCGTCGAGAACACCTGCGACTTCGAGGTCGGGATGGTGGTGTTCCGGTCGATCAACCGGGTCATGACCGAGCCGAGCGTCTCGATGCCGAGCGACAGCGGGGTCACGTCGAGCAGCAGGACGTCCTTGACCTCACCGCCCAGGACGCCGGCCTGGATCGCCGCGCCGATCGCCACCACCTCGTCCGGGTTGACGCCCTTGTGGGGCTCCTTGCCGCCGAACATGGCCTTGACCGCCTCGACGACGGCCGGCATCCGGGTCTGACCGCCGACGAGGATCACCTCGTCGATGTCACCGGGCTTGAGGCCGGCATCCTTGAGCGCCGCCTTGACCGGCCCGGCGGTCTTCTCGACCAGGTCGGAGACGAGATCCTCGAGCTTGGCCCGCGACAGCGACATCACGAGGTGCTTGGGCCCGGAGGCATCGGCCGTCACGTACGGCAGGTTGATCTCCGTCGTGGCCGTCGAGGACAGCTCGATCTTGGCCTTCTCGGCAGCTTCCTTGAGCCGCTGGAGGGCCTGCTGGTCCTTCGACAGGTCGATCCCCTGGTCCTTCTTGAACTCGGCCAGCAGCCAGTCGATGACCCGCTGGTCGAAGTCGTCGCCGCCGAGATGCGTGTCGCCGTTGGTCGCCTTGACCTCGAACACACCCTCGCCCAGCTCCAGGATCGAGATGTCGAACGTGCCACCGCCCAGGTCGTAGACCGCGATCTTCTCGTCCTGCTTCTTGTCCAGGCCGTAGGCCAGGGCCGACGCAGTGGGCTCGTTGATGATCCGCTTGACGTCGAGGCCGGCGATCCGGCCGGCATCCTTGGTCGCCTGGCGCTGGGTGTCGTCGAAGTAGGCGGGGACGGTGATCACCGCCTCGGTGACCTTGTCGCCCAGGTACGCCTCGGCGTCGGTCTTGAGCTTCTGGAGGATCATGGCGCTGATCTCGGGCGGCGTGTAGGTCTTGTCGTCGGCGACCTTGACCGCTACGCCGTCGCTCTTGGGATCCTTGGCGACCGTGTACGGCACCAGGTCCTTGGAGCGCTTGACCTCCGGGTCGTCCCAGCGGCGGCCCATGAAGCGCTTGATCGAATAGACGGTGTTGGTCGGGTTGGTGACGGCCTGACGCTTGGCCAGCTGGCCGACCAGCCGCTCGCCGGTCTTGGTGAAGGCGACGACCGACGGGATGGTCCGACCGCCCTCAGCCGAGGCGATGACGGTCGGCTCGCCGCCCTCCATCACGGCGACGACGGAGTTCGTCGTGCCGAGGTCGATGCCGATGATCTTGCCCATGTCTCTGTCTGGCTCCTCAGTCGTTGCGGATGTCGGGTTCGGGGGTGGTCGATTGGTTGAATGTGGTGGTGGCGGTCGAGTCATCGTCGTCGGCGACGGCGACCAGCGCCGGCCGGATGACCCGGTCGCGGAGGCGGTAGCCGCGGCGAACCTCTTCGACGATCTCGCCCGGGGCGCGTCCCGTGCCGCGGACGTTGACGATCGCGTCGTGCTCGCGGGGATCGAACGGTCGGCCCGGGGCGGCATCGATCTGGTTGACGCCCTCGCTTTCGAGCAGCAATCGGAGCTTGCGATCGATCGCGGTGACACCCTCGACCCAGGCGTGGTCGGCGATGTCCGCGGGCCGGGCATCGATGGCCCGATCGAAGTCGTCGGCGATCACGAGGACCTTCCGAATGAGATCCTCGCCGGCAAGCCCGGCGTCGCGTTCGCGCTCCTCGGCGGTGCGGCGGCGGTAGTTGGCGAACTCGGCCCGTTCACGCTGGAGCAGGGCGACGTATTCCTCGCCGGCGCGGTGGGCATCGTCGAGCTCGGTCTTGAGCGCCTCGATGTCGGCCAGCAGCTTGATCGGCCGGATGTCGGCCTCGTCGATCCGCTGCTGGGCCCGAGTGCGCCCGGTCGTGCGTTCGGGTCGGCGGTGATCAGGCATAGAGGTGGTCCACCAGCTCGTCCATCAGCCCCGAGACGAAGCTGACGGTGCCGATCGCCTGCGGGTACGACATCCGGGTTGGTCCCAGCACGCCGACGACGCCGAGTGCCCGCCCCGGGCGTCCGTAGGGGGCGAGGATCAGCGACACGTCGCGCATCTCCGCCGGCTCGTTCTCCTGGCCGATGAAGATCGTGACCCGGCGTGCGCCGGTGATGCTGCCGATCAACTGGCCGAGCCAGGCCCGGTTCTCGAGGATTGCGAAGACCTCGCGGAGCTTGTCGCTGCGGGCGAACTCGGGAGCCGCCATCACGTTGAGCAGGCCGTCGCTGAAGACCTCTTCGATCGCCGCCGCGTCATACTCCCTGAGCATCTGCAGCAGACGACCGGCAATGGGCCGAAGGAGTTCTGCGTCCGGGGTTGCGTCGGTGATCCGCTCGAAGAAGGCGGCCGCGCCCCGGACCGTGTGTCCGGCCAGGCGCTCGTTGAGCAGCAGCGCAACGCGGTTGAGGGCCGCCTGCTCCGTGCCCTCGCTGACGTTGATCAGGCCCTGCTTGATCGAGCCCTCGCGGAGGACGAGGATCAGGCTTGCAAGCCGCTCGTTGATCAGGACGAGGTCAACCCGCCGGACGTGGGCGGCGCGGGGCTTGGCCGGCGTGGCGAGGCCGGCCGAGCGGGTCACCGAAGCCAGGGTCGTGGCGGCCAGCCGGAACCAGTGCTCGCTGGCGAACTCGACCTGGCCGAACTGGTGACGGATCATCAGCTGCTCGACGGGTGGCAGGGGCACGCTCTCGCCGATCAATTCGACGTAGTAGCGGTAGCCGGCGTCGGTTGGGGTCCGACCGGCCGAGGTGTGCGGATGGGTGAGCAACCCGGCCGTCTCGAGCTCGGCGAGGATGTTGCGGACCGTCGCGCTGGAGACGCCCAGCGCGTACCGATCCACCAGCGCCTGCGAACCGACGGGCGTGGCGGTAGCGACGTATTCGTCGATGACGGCCCGCAGGATCGCCTGGGATCGGAGGTCCAGGGGGCCGGTGGTGCGCCGTACTCGTCGCGCCAATCCGTGCTCCTCCATCTGGTTAGCACTCTCGATGGGAGAGTGCTAACTAACGTGCGGGCATCGTAGCAGTGGGCGAGGCCGAGTGTCAACGCGAGCGGGGCGTCAGATCAGCCGGGCAAACAGCTCGTTGGAGAGCAACCGGCCACGGGTGGTGAGGACGATCCGATCGTCGACCGCCTCCAGCAGGCCTTCGCCCAGCGCCCAGGTCATCGCATCGGCCAGTGGCGGCGCGGACGCGACATTGCCGGCGAGGCCGCGGTCCGTGCGCAGCGCCAGGATCGTGCGCTCCGCGGCCGCGACGGTATCGTCGAGTCGTTCCTCGCCGCCGGGCGGGAGTCGAGGCGCCAAGCCATCACCCGGTGTCAACGCCGCCAGCCAACCGTCGAGCCGGGCGGCGTTCCAGCGTCGGGTCACGCCGTCGAAGGCATGGGCGCCCGGACCCACGGCCTCGTACGGACGGCGCTCCCAGTAGGCCAGGTTGTGCCGCGATTCGTGTCCCGGTCGGGCCCAGTTGCTGATCTCGTAGCCGTGCCAGCCATCGGCGGCCAGGCGCGCCACGGCCGACCGGTACTGGGCGGCAGCCAGGTCGTCGTCCTGCGCCGGCCTGGCCCGGCCGCGCCAGCGGCGGGCCCCGGCCGACGTCGGCAGGTGGTCACCAAGCGGACCCGTGAGCCCCTCGGCATCCGGGTCGTCGAGGGTCAGCGCATAGAGCGACAGGTGGTCCGGCTCGAGATCGAGGGCGGCGTCGAGCGTCGACGACCAGCCGGCGAGGCTGCCATCGGGAATGTCGTACAGCAGGTCGAGGTTGACCGAGGCAATCCCCGCGGAACGCGCGCCCGCGACGGCGTCGATGACGTCCGCCGGCGCGTGGCGGCGACCCAAGCGGCGGAGCTCCCCGGAATCCAGGCTCTGGACACCGAACGAGATCCGGTTCACCCCGGCCCGGGCGAAGCCCACGAGGTCGCCTCGGTCGTCGGGTCCGGGGTTGGCCTCGAGCGTCAGTTCCGCGTCGGGTGCCAGCCCGTAGCGATCGCGGACCCGCTCGACCAGCTCCGCCACGGCGTCGGCCGGCAGGAGCGACGGCGTGCCCCCGCCCAGGTACAGCGACGCCAGCGGCGGCCGCTCCGCGAACCGCTCATCGAGCGCCTCCGCCCGGAGGCGCAGCTCGGCCGTCAGCGCCGCCAGGAAGGCCGCGACGCGATTCTGCGGCCCGCGCGCCGCCGCACCGGCGTAGACGACGAAGTCGCAGTAGGGGCAGACCGAGACACAGAACGGGACGTGGACGTAGAGCGCGACCGGCGGACCGGCCACCACAGGTTCGGCGACCGCCACCCTACCGCGAGCCGATGATCCGCCAGCCGTCGGGCGGCCGGCGGCGCTTCTCGATGTCCTCGGTCTCGCGACCGCGCAGCGCCACCTGGCCGGCGTGGCCGGTGCACAGGAAGACCGCGAACCGGGTCACGGCGTGGCCCAGGAACGCGGCCGCGATGCCACCGGTCGCGGTCGTCAGCCAGCCGCCGGCCAGGCCGATCATGAGCGCCAGCACCAGCATGTAGCGGTCGCGGCCGGGCGCGCCCAGGCGGGTCGAGAGCGCGTAGGCGATCGCCTGGACGAGGTTGGCAACGCCCGGATTGACGCCGGCCGTCAGGAGGATCCCGAAGAGGGCGCCGCGATAGGCGGCCTCGTCGATGAACGCCGTTGCGATGGCGTTGACGAGAGCGCCGGGATACGAGGCCACGTCCGGCAGGCGCAGGTGGCGATACCGCAGCCAGGCGAAGGCCACTGCCTGGCCGGCGCCGATGATCGCGTAGCCCAGCCCGCCCAGCAGTGCCGCCAGCCGGTCGCCGGTGCCCAGGAACAGGTCGACGTCCGGTTGTGGGTGGACGAACAGGATGGCCAGGACGAGGCCGATGCCCAGCACGTACCAGGCCATCCGGCGCCGGAATGACGGCAGGTGCCCGTCGCGTGCGGCCTCGTCGTACTCGGCGGCGCCGAATCGCTCGGCATCGAGCCGGAGCATGATCAGCAGCAGGACGAGTCCCAGGGCGATCAGCGCGCCGAGCGGTTCCGGCAGCTCCATGACCTCAGCCCTCGCCGATCCCGAGCATGGCGAGGAAGGCCTCCTGCGGAATCTCGACCGAGCCCACGCGCTTCATCCGCTGCTTGCCTTCCTTCTGCTTCTCGAGCAGCTTCCGCTTGCGGGTGATGTCGCCACCGTAGCACTTGGCGATGACGTTCTTGCGCATCGCCCGCACCGTTTCGCGGGCCACCACGTTCGATCCGATGGCGGCCTGGATCGGAACCTCGAACATCTGGCGCGGGATCAGCTCCTTGAGACGCTCCGTCAGGGCCCTCCCGATCTGCTGCGACTTCTCGCGGTGGACGATGAGCGACAGCGCGTCGACGGGCTCGCCGGCAACCATGACATCGAGCTTGACGAGGTTGGCCGGCCGGTAGCCCGCCTCCTCGTAGTCCATCGACGCATAGCCCTGGGTCCGGCTCTTGAGCTGGTCGTAGTAGTCGACGATCAGCTCGGCGAGCGGCATCTCGAACCGCATCAGGACCCGCTGCGGATCGAGGTACTCCATGTCGACGAACGCACCGCGCCGGTTCGTCGACAGCTCCATCAACGGGCCGATGTAGGTCGTCGGCGTGACGACGCTGACGGTCACCCAGGGTTCGGCGATCTCCTCGATGTCGGAGATGGCTGGCAGGTGGGCCGGGTTGTCGACCGCGACCTCGGGGCGGCCGTGGGTCAGCCGGACCCGGTACTCGACCGACGGCGCCGAGGCGATGAGCTCGAGGTCGAACTCGCGCTCCAGCCGCTCCTGGACGATCTCCATGTGGAGCAGGCCCAGGAAGCCGCACCGGAACCCGAACCCGAGCGCGATCGAGCTCTCCGCCTCGTAGGTGAAGCTGGCGTCGTTGAGGTGGAGCTTCTCGAGCGCGTCGCGGAGGATGGGGTAGTCCTCGCCGGTCACGGGGTAGATGCCCGCGAAGACCAGGCTCTTGGCCGCCTGGTAGCCGGGCAGGGGCTCTTTGGCCGCACGGCGGGCGCTGGTGATGGTGTCGCCCACCTGGGCATCGCGGACGCTCTTGAGCCCGGTGGCGACATACCCGACTTCGCCCGCATGGAGCTTCTTGACCGGCACCAGCTGGGGCCGGAAGAACCCCAGCTCGAGGAGCTCCGCCTCGGCCCCCGAAGCCATCAGCCGGATGTTCTCGTGCTGGTGGAGCGTGCCGGCGGCCAGCCGGACATAGACGACCACGCCCTTGTACGGGTCGTAGTGCGAATCGAAGATCAGCGCCTGGAGCGCGGCACCGGGATCGCCCTTGGGCGGCGGGATCCGCTCGACGATGGCCTCGAGGATCTCCGGGACGCCGGTGCCGTCCTTGGCGCTGGCCAGGAGGACCTCCTCGCGCGGGATGGCCAGGATGTTCTCAAGCTCCTCCATGACGACGTCCGGCTGGGCCGATGGAAGGTCGATCTTGTTGATGACCGGGATGATCGTCAGCCCCTCGCGGAGGGCGAGGTGCACGTTGGCGAGCGTCTGCGCCTCGATCCCCTGTGCGGCGTCGATCACGAGGATCGCGCCTTCGCAGGCCTGCAGGCTGCGGCTCACCTCGTACGAGAAGTCGACGTGGCCCGGCGTGTCGATCAGGTTCAGGCCGTAGAGCAGCCCGTCGCGGCTCGAGGTGTGCTCCAGCCGCACCGCCCGGGCCTTGATGGTGATGCCCTTCTCTCGCTCCAGGTCCATCGAATCCAGGACCTGGCTGGTCATCTGCCGGGCGTCGATCGTGTGGGTGTGCTCGAGCAGCCGGTCGGCGAGCGTCGACTTCCCGTGATCGATGTGGGCGATGATCGAGAAGTTGCGGAGCCGATCCTGTCCAATCGGACCACCCCGTCCGTCTGGACGGCGCTGCAACCGACCCTGCTGAGCTGCGACGTCCTCGCTTCGTTTCACCGGCGGAGCATGCCAGACGGGAGGCTAGATCTCGACGCCGTGGATGGCAGCATGGGCCTCCAGGGACTCGTCCTCCCACGCACGCCTGACGTCCGCTTTGCGCTTCCCCGCCTGGCGTTCGTCGCCGGAGACGAACATCCAGTACGACGCCCAGCTGCCCAGCTCCTCCCCTTGCCACTCCGGGTGGTCGTCGCAACGCCAGAGATCCGAGCCTCCCCAGTGCTGGTATCGACCGTCGAGGGGGTGCTCACCCGACCAGACATAGATCGCGCCGTGACGAACCGGTTCGAAGAGCTCGTCGCGCAAGGTCTTTGCCAATTCGTACCGAGCGTGCTGCTCGACGCCGTCGGGATCACCGAATGGCACGATGACGGGCGAGTGATCCAGGTCGCCGATGTGCTCCAGCCAGCCACGGGCCGCGGCACGGAGTCGCTCGATATCGGGCACGGAGCGAGAGTACGACCTTCGGGACCGAGCTTCTCTGACGTCACGAGGCCGGAGTTCCGCCGGTCGCCGGGCGGTGACCGTCGATGGTCAGGGCAGGCGGATCTCGTCGCGATGGTCGCGGATGAACGCCATCAGCACGGGCGCGATGTCGATCTTGGCCGCGTAGTAGGCCTGATCGATCGTCCCGAGGGCGTCGGCGCGGGCAGCGTCGTCGCGGTCCATCGCTGCACGGACGGCATCGGGGGTGATCTGGCCATCGATTCTTAGGACCGCGATTGCCTCCTCGGCGAGCTCCGCGGCGCGATCCGCCCCGATCGTCCGCAGCGAATCGACCAGCCCGGGTACGAGCTCGGCGTTGTACGCGAAGAAGCCATCGAAGCCGTCGTGGTTGACGTCGCGGTCCATGGCCTCGACGGCCAGCACCGTTTGCTCGGTTGGCGTCAGCCCGCCGTCTCCGGGCCCGGTCGCCTTGCGGGCGATCGCCTGCGAGAAGGCGCTGACGATCGAGTCGGTGCGGTACGGGCCCTCGAGGGCGATCAGCTCGTCGGTGGACTGCCCGTCGTAGCCCCCGAGCCACTGCGGGTCGGACGCGTCACGGTTCGGACCGGCCGGCTGCTCATCCGGCCCCAGCCCGAAGACCCGTCGGAAGGCATCCACGGGGTCATGATCGCATCGCGGCGAGGATGGCGACGCCGATGGCGACGACGACCACACCCAGCAGCTGGACCCGGCTCAGCCGCTCGTGGAACAGGAAGAACGCCCCGATCCCGGCGAAGACGGGGAACTGCGAGGCGACGACCGCGGTGACCGCGATGCTGTCCATCGAGCCCAGGGCAAACGACAGCGCCCCGGCGACCTCGGCGAGGCCCGTGGCGACGACGAAGGGTAGCGCCGGCCGGGTGATCCCGAGCCCGCCGCGGAGGAGCAACGGCAGGGCCACGATCAGCGTCCCGGCGAGGCGGGCCGGCAGGAGCGTCCAGGCGATCGGCAGGGCCTCCGCCACCCGCCCGGTGGCGTAGATGCTGCAGCCGAACAGCACTGCGGCACCCGCGGCATAGGCGACGACGCGGCCGACCGGGACGCTGCTGGCCGCACCGTCGCGGTCCGGCTCCCGCGCGGCGAGGACGACCCCAACGACGATGATGGCGAGCACCATCCCGGCACCCGGCACGAGCTGCTCGCCGGCGATGACCGCGATGACCGCAGCGATGGCACCCTCCGTCGAGGTGATCGGCCCAACGATCGAGACCTTCCCCAGCCGCAGGGCGGAGTAGCTCAGCAGCAGGCCGAAGACGTTGCCGAGTCCCGAAATCAGGAGGAACGCCAGGTCGACCGGCCCGAGGACCGGTCGCTCGCTGATCAGGACGGCGGGGACCGCGATCGTGAGGCCGACGAGCATCGCGCCGGCGAGCGTGGAGCGGGCACCGATCCGGCGGGCCGCCGCGGCCGACGTGAGCAGGGCCATTGCCCACGCAAGAGCGGTCCCAAGGCCGCCGAGGATCGCGATCACCGGGAGAGTGTGGCCGAATGGCCACCCCGGTGTGCCTCTGCTACCATGCGCCTTCGCGTCCGCGCCCCATCCGCGCGGCCCGATTCAGCCCGCATTCACCAGCAGCGAGGTCCGCCCCTTTGGCCAAGACGCCCCGAACATGGACGGGCGCCCGCACTCCGTCGGGACTCAAGCGCGTCCGCCAGGCCGAAGCCCGGCATGCCGTCCTGCAGCCCCGCCGCAGTGCCGCGAAGACGCTCGTCGCCAAGGCCCTCCGGGTCTCCACGCAGCCGACTGATGGCGGGGACCCAACGGTCGCCCTGACGGAGGCGCTGAGCGCGCTCGATCGCGCGGCCAAGGCCGGTGCGATCCACCCGAATGCGGCCGCCCGCCGCAAGTCGCGCCTGACCCGCCACGTCAACGCCGCCCTGGGTGGCGTCCGGCAGGAGACCGCGGCTCACGTCGCGAAGGCCACGTCCAAGGCCCAGGCCGCCAAGGCCGCCAAGGCCCGGATCACCGCCTCGAAGGCGGTCAAGGCCAAGGGCGCCCAGACAGCGGCCGGCAAGGCCCGCGCCGCGCTGACCAAGACCACCCGAACCGAAGCCGCGGCGACCACCGCGCCTGAGGAGACGGCGAAGCCGGCCGCGAAGGCAACGACCAAGGCCAAGTCGACGACGACGAAGGCCAAGGCCTCGCCCGCCGCCAAGAGCACGGCCAAGAAGCCGGCCCCGAAGAAGACCGCCGCGAAGAGCTAGCCCGGCTGCGGTCGAGTGCAGCGCGCCCCGGCTCCGGCCGGGGCGTTCCGATTCCTCTAGCTTCCGGCGAACCGCCAGCCGCGCTCGCGCATCAACCGGGCCTTCTCACCCGGGGTCAGAGCCAGGATCACCGCGGTCTGGTCGAACGCGGCGACAACCTCGAACTGCCGCCCCGAGGCGCGGATGACCTGGTTGAGCTGGGGCACGATCCCGAGGTCGATCCAGTCGTCCTGGTACGCCGGCCGCAACGTGTGCATCCGCCCATCGAGCGTCACGTCGACGGTGATCGGCCCGCGCTCCGTCGCCCAGCGCTCGGTGATGCTCTCCGGCCGGAACGCCCCGACCGAGATGGCCGACCACTCACGGAGGGTCGCCTCGTAGACCGCGTTCTCCTGGTCGACATCGGCCTCGATGTCCTGCCACCAGACGCGCGTCGCGTCATGGGCGGCGACCCCGAGCTCGGCGGCCTCCCCGTCGCGCGGCAGCGGCGCGCCGAAGGCGGCGGCGTAGAGGTCGTCGACGACCGCCGCGATCTCGTCGTCACCGCGTGGGTCACCGGCGAAGAAGCCGATCGAGCGGAAGGCGCGGACGCGCTCCGCGAGGGTTTCACCGCGAACGCCGACCGGCGGCGAGTTCGGTGGCTGGACCGTGGCCTTCGTGGTCTTCGGGGCGCCGGACCCTGACCGCCGCTGGGTCATTGCAAAGAGCGCGCCCCCGACGAGAGCGCCGATCGTCGTGACGGCCAGCAGGGCGGCACCCGTCGTGAGCTGCTGCGACCAGTACGAACCGGCGAACGTTTGAGCATCGGTGACGCCGGCCGCCTCGAGTTCCGCGCCCCGCCCGTCCGCCAGGTACCTGCGGTAGACGCAGTCCGCGCCACCCTGGCAGGTGATGGGACCGCCCTGACCCGGATCGCGATAGCCGTTGTCGGCGAAGAAGAACAGGGCCTTGATGGCAAGCAGCAACACGGCGAAGGTCAGGCCGGTGGCGAGGCCGGCGAACGCGGCGTTGGCGAAGAGGCGCCCGAACCCCCGCCGCCAGCCGGATCGCTGGTTGGCGTAATAGCCGATCAGCAGGCCGGCCGGCAGTGCCAGCAGCCAGTAGACCGGTTCGATCGGGATGACCAGCAGGAACGAGATCGCGATCGTGACCGCCATCCCGATGCCCACGAACGCCGCCGTGACGGCGCCGCGATCGACGATCCGGGTCACGCCCCGGCGGCGACCGCTGGCTCGGGGGCGAACCGGGCCGGCGCCGGCGCCCCGGACAGGGCCGCCCGTCCCAGGTACCGCGCCCCGTCGCCCAGCTCGGCCTCGATCCGGAGCAGGCGGTTGTACTTTGCGACCCGCTCCGAGCGCGACGGCGCCCCGGTCTTGATCTGGCCGGTGCCCATCCCGACGACGAGATCGGCGATCGTGGTGTCCTCGGTCTCGCCGGATCGATGCGACACGACGGCCGACCAGCCGGCCCGCCGGGCGAGCTCGATCGCCTCGATCGTCTCGGACAGCGTGCCGATCTGGTTGAGCTTGATCAGCACCGAGTTGGCCGCCTCGAGCTCGATCGCCCGGGCAATCCGCTCCGTGCTGGTCACCAGCAGGTCGTCGCCAACGAGCTGCACGGTGCCGCCAAGCCGGCGCCGCAATTCCTGCCAACCGGCCCAGTCGTCCTCGGCCAGCCCGTCCTCGAGCGACACGATCGGGAACCGCGCCGCCCAGTCGGCCCACAGGTCGATCAGTTCGCCGGAGGTTAGCGTCCGGCCCTCCTTGGCGAGCCGGTAGTTGAACCCGCCGTCGGCGGTGCTCCCCTCCTCCACGAGCTCGGTCGTTGCCGGGTCCAGGGCAATCGCGACGTCGACGCCAGGCCGATAGCCGGCCCGCTCGATCGCGCGCAGGACGACTTCGATCGCCGCCTCGTTGGAGGCCAGGGACGGCGCGAAGCCGCCCTCGTCACCTTGGCCGGTCGCGAACCCGCCGTCGTGGAGAATCGCCTTCAGCGCATGGAAGATCTCCGACCCCGCCCGGAGGGCGTCGGTGTAGGTCTCCAGCCCGACGGGCATGACCATGAACTCCTGGAAGTCGGTGGAGTCCTGGGCGTGCTTGCCGCCGTTGAGGATGTTGAACATCGGCGCCGGCAGGACGCGGGCGCCGACACCGCCGAGGTAGCGGTATAGCGGCATTTCGTGGGCAGCCGCGGCCGCATGGGCACAGGCCAGCGAGACGCCGAGCGTCGCGTTGGCGCCCAGGTTGGCCTTGTTCGGCGTGCCGTCGAGCTCGACCAGCAGCTGGTCCACGCCGGCCTGGTCCGCCGCGTCCATGCCGAGCAACTCCGGGGCGATCGCATCCGTGACGTTGGTTACGGCCTTGCGGACACCCTTGCCGCCGAACCGGGCCTTGTCGCCGTCGCGCAGCTCGACGGCCTCGTGGGCACCTGTCGAGGCACCGGACGGGACCGCCGCCCGGCCAACCGACCCATCGGCCAGGACGATGTCGACCTCGACCGTCGGATTGCCGCGGGAGTCGAGAATCTCGCGGGCGTCGACGACGTCGATCGAGGTGTTCACGACTTTGCCTTGCCCGCCGCGGCCGGCACCTTCCTGGCGGGCGCTTCCACCTCGCGATCGAGGAGCACGCTGACACCGGGCAATTCACGACCCTCGAGGAACTCGAGCGATGCCCCACCGCCGGTCGAGATATGGGTCATCCGCTCGGCCAACCCCTGGCCCTGGACGGCGGCGACCGAATCGCCGCCCCCGACGACGACCGTCGCCCCGGAATCGGCCTTGTCGGCGAGGAGCCGGGCCACGTGGCGGGTCCCCGCGCCGAAGACCGGGATCTCGAACACCCCGATCGGGCCGTTCCACATGACCGTCCGGGCGTCGGCCAGGGCCTCCTCGATCCGTTCCAGGGTCAGCTTGCCGACGTCGACGATGTGCCAGCTGGCGGGGATCTTCTCGGCCATCAGGGTCTTGTACTCCGTGCCCCGGGTGACCTCCTTGGCGACGATGACGTCGATCGGCAGGATCACCTCGACCTTGCGCTTCTCGGCCTCCGCCAGGATGCGCCGGGCCTGGTCGACCATGTCGTGCTCGGCCAGGCTCTTGCCGACGGTCTTGCCCTGGGCCAGCAGGAAGGTGTTCGCCATCCCGCCACCCAGGATCAGCTTGTCGACCTTCTTGAGCAGGTTCTCGAGGACCTTGAGCTTGCCCGACACCTTTGCCCCGCCAACGACCGCCACGAAGGGTCGCTCAGGAGCCTCGAGGAGCTTCGACAGCGCCGCGATCTCGCGCTCCATGAGGAGCCCGGCGTAGGCCGGCAGCAGCTTGGCGATCCCGACGGTCGAGGCGTGCGCCCGGTGAGCCGTGCCGAACGCGTCGTTGACGTAGACATCGGCATAGGCGGCCAGCTGGCCGGCAAAGGTCTCGTCGTTGGCCTCCTCCTCCTTGTGGAACCGGAGGTTCTCGAGGAGCAGGACCTCGCCCGGCCGAATCCGCTTGACCGCGTCCTCGGTACCGACGCCCAGCGCGTCGCCGGTGACCGGCACATTCCGCCGCAGGAGCAGCGACAGGCGTTCGCCGACCGGCCGGAGGCGCAGCCCGTCCTGGACCTTGCCATCGGGCCGGCCGAGGTGGCTGGCCAGGATCACGCGTGCACCCTGGGAGATGAGGTGGGAGATCGTCGGCAGGGCGGCCCGGATGCGGGAGTCGTCGGTCACCCGGCCGTCCTCGAGCGGCACGTTGAAGTCGACCCGGACGAAGACGCGCTTCTCGCGTGCGTCCAGGTCCCGAACGGTCAGCTTGTCCATCGTCATGCGGCTCGTGCGCGATCGGGGGCGATCAGGCGCCGGCTCGGGCGGCCTGCGGCAGCCTGGCCGCCACGAACCCGATCAGGTCCGCCACCCGGCAGCTGTAACCCCACTCGTTGTCGTACCAGCTGATGACCTTGACCATCGTTCCGCCGAGGACCATCGTGCATTCGGCATCGATGATCGAGGATCGCGAATCGCCCCGGAAGTCGGTCGAGACGAGGGGCTCATCGGACACGCCGAGGATCCCGTCCATCGGGCCAGCGGCGGCCTTCCGGAAGGCGTCGTTGACCTCCTCGACCGTCGTCGGCCGGGCCACGTCGGCGGTGAAGTCGACGACGCTCACCGTCGGCGTCGGAACGCGCAGGCTGAAGCCATCGAACTTGCCCTTGAGGTCGGGGATCACGAGGGCCAGCGCCTTCGCCGCGCCGGTCGTCGTCGGGATGATGTTCTGGCCGGCGCTCCGGGCCCGTCGGGGGTCCTTGTGGGCGACGTCGAGGATCCGCTGGTCGTTGGTGTACGAGTGGATCGTGTTCATCAGGCCGCGCTCGATGGTGAACGCGTCGTGGACGACCTTGGCCGCCGGCGCCAGGCAGTTCGTCGTGCAGCTGGCGTTGCTGATGATGTGGTGGGCGTCCGGGTCGTAGCGGTCCTCGTTGACGCCAAGGACGATCGTGATGTCCTCGCCCTTGGCCGGTGCGCTGATGATCACCTTCCGGGCGCCGGCATCGATGTGCGCCTTGGCCTTGGCCGCCTCGGTGAAGATGCCGGTCGACTCGAGGACGATGTCGACCCCGAGATCACCCCACGGCAGGTTGGCCGGGTCCTTCTCGGCAAGGATCCTGATCTCCTTGCCATCGATGATCAGCGAGCTGTCGCCGGCCGACACGGTGCCGTCATAGGCGCCATACGTCGAATCGTGCTTGAACAGCAGGGCGTTCATCTCGGCGTCGACGAGGTCGTTGACGGCAACCACCTCGACGTCCGGGGTTCGCTCGAGGAGCGCCTTGAGCGACTGGCGACCGATCCGGCCGAAGCCGTTGATACCGACGCGGACTGCCATGTCAGGAACCTCCAGGTGGGCGACCGCCGGCTCGCGCCGACGCGTTACGGGTCGGGTTGGGATGCCTGCGTTCCGAACGGTCCCTGCGGGCGGCATGCGTCGCCGCCGGGATCCGGGCCCTGCCCGGATCGAGGATGTTGGCCGGTCGTGGCGACAGGGCGAACCTCGGGGCTGCGTTCTCGGGAATGCGCCGGAATTCTAGCAGAGGGCCCCGCCGATCCCGGAAGCACCGCCTGGCGGGAACGGGCGGGCCGAACGGCTCACGGCCGTCGCAGCGCCACGAGCCGCTGGGCCCCCACCAGGCTGACGTCATCGCCGAGGGCCGCGGGAACGATCCTGACCCGTTCGCGCTGGATCCGGAACGCGACTCGGGCCACCTCTCGGCGCGCCGGCTCGAGCAGCCGATCGCCCTGGGCCGCGGCGAGCCCGCCACCGACCACGATCAGCTCCGGGTTGAAGACGTCGACCAGCCCGACCATCGCGGCTGCGAACGCCCGGCGGGCCAGGTCCATGATCGCTGCTGCGTCGGCGTCGCCGGACGTCTCGAGACGGACGACGTCACGCGCCTCGATGTCGCGGCCTTCGAGCATCGCCACGAAGGTCGCGATCCCTGGCGCACGCCCGCTCGCCGCCAGTGCGCGGGCCTGGCGGGCTATCCCGCTACCCGAGCTCAGCGCCTCGAGGTGACCCGTGCCACCGCAACCGCAGGGTGGCCCATCGAGGACGACCGGAAGGTGACCGATCTCGCCGGCCAGCCCGTCGGCCCCGCCGAAGCGCTCGCCGTCTGCCACGATCGCGCCACCGATCCCGGTCGACACCGTGAGGTAGAGGAAGTGCCGCACCCCGCGGGCGGCGCCGTGGGCGTGCTCGGCCAGGGCCGCGACGTTGGTGTCGCGATCGAGCACGGCCGGCAGGCCGAGTGCCATCCCGATCGGGGCCGCGAATGCGACGTCGCGAAACCCCGGCCCGATGTTCGGCGGGTCGATGAGGGTCCCGGTCCGCGGGTCCAGCGGCCCCGGCGCGGAGATCCCGATCCCGCCGAGGGCCGCCACGAGCGACGGCGCCAGGCCGTCCCTGACCCGCTCGAGCAGCCCGACCGCCCCGTCGATGACGGCCCGCGGCCCATCCCCGCCCGGCGTGGGCGCCTCGATACGGCCATGGACGCGGCCATCGGCGCCGATCGCGGCGGCACGCATCCGGGTGGCACCCAGGTCGAGGGCGAGGACGGGTCCGTCGGCGGTCACCACGGGTTGCCATGCTAGAGGCTGAATCGAGAACCCCCGCCGGTCGATCCGGCGGGGGTTCGGCTGTGCTGGGACTTGGGCCTGCGTCAGCCGCCGATCTTGAAGACCTTGCCGCCGCACTTCGGACAGGTGCCCTGAAGCGCAGGCTTGCCGTTCTTCATCGTGATCCGCTGCGGGTTCACGACTTCGACCTTCTGCTTGTCCTTGACGCAATAGGCCTCAGCCATTGGGCTCCTCCTCGAGCGTGAGTGTGGCGTTACGTGACCCTCAGTCCGTAATCCGCCGATCTGATGACTCCCAGAGTGATGGTCGCCAGCGATCTTCCCCGGCCCGCCGCTTCTGGCGGTCGATCTCGGCGAGGATCAGCAGGCTCTCGAGCCCCGTCTCCACGCACGCGGCCTCGGCGGCGTCCTTGGCCTCCCCGGTGACGAAATCGCCGGTCGAGCGCTGCGCGTACACCGCACAGACGACGCCCGCCCGGCATCGAGCCAGGCCAGCCAGGACGAAGAGCGCCGATGCCTCCATTTCGAAGTTCATGACGCGCTGGCGCGCCATGTCTTCTGCGAGGTCAGGGTAGCGGATGGGAAGCTGCGGAATCGGGCGTCCCTGCGCTCCGAAGAACCCAGGTGCCGTAGCCGTCAGCCCCACGTGCGTGCGGTGCCCGAGGCGATGGGCTGCCTCGACCAGGGCGACCACGGCCTCGTAGTCCGCGACGGCCGGGTAGCCGTCGTGGACGAAGAAGCTCGTCGTCGATTCGAGCCGCACGGCTCCGGTGGACACGACGAGGTCGCCCAGCCGCATCTCCGGCTGGAGCGCCCCGCACGAACCGACGCGGATGAACGTCGGCCGTTCGGTGATCGCCAGGATCTCGGCCACGGCGATCTCGACGTTGTCCGTCCCGATCCCGGTCGAGACGATGGACACTCGTTCACCGCGAAACGTCCCGGTGACGCTGGCGAACTCGCGGTGACGTCGTTCGAGCTCGATCGAGTCCAGGCGGGTTGCTATCCGGCCGGTCCGATCGGGGTCGCCGGGGAGGAGGATGTACTCGGCCAGTTCACCGGGGCCGAGTCCGATGTGGTACTGCCGTTCTCCTACTGGGAGCGCGACGCGGTGATCCGCGTTCGGCAAGTGCCTTCCTCTCCGTTCACGGTTCGCCCGTTCGCGAACCGCGGCGAGGATAGTCCCGCCTTCTCACGAGCGTCAAGCGGCGGTGAGCGTGGGACGGCCGGCTGTCGGGCGTGAATCGGGGGTCTCATGGCCGTTCGGAGGGCCCGTGTCCGGCCGTTCGACCGCCGCCACCGGCCGGCCGCGGGCCCGAGATCGCCGCGAGCCGGGCCGTCATTCGGGCGAGCAGCCGCCGCCGGAGCTGACGCCGCCGGATGATCGTGACGGTCGCCGAAGCCGTCGACAGGAGCACGAGGGTGGCGATGCCGGCGGCGCTCGGTGCGTCGAGGCCGAGCGGGTTGGTCGAGGCGGCGAGTGGCCCGTGGAGCGACGCCGGGGGCGCCGACGGCTCCTCGGAGGCGGCCACACCGACCGCGTCGAGGTCGCCGACGCGGGCAAGTCCCTGCGGATCGCGGACCACGACCGCAACGGCGTCGCCGCGACGCTCGATCCGGCCGGTGGCGTTGATGGCGTCGCCCGGCTCGAGCAACGGCAGGAACTCGGCCGCGCCATCGAGCAGCACCACGGTCGCGACGGCCGTCCCGTCGTCGAGGGCGAAGCCGTTCGCGACGAGATCGACGATCAGGCCACCGACCCGGACCGTCTGGCCGAGGTGTGCCTCGAGATCGACCAGGTCGATATCGGTCGGCCCGCTGAACGGCACCGGGCCGTTGCCCGTGCCGCCCGCACTCCCACCGCCCGACCCGGCGGCCGGCGTCGCCCCCAGCTGGCCCGACCGCGAGGTCAGCTGGGCCGCGGGGGACCACCGCGTAACGGCGGTCGGTCGCCGATGGATGGGGGCGCTTGACGATCCCGGTGACGGTGATCGACCGGCCCTCTGACAGCGCCGACGACGGGATTTCGGCCCCCGCCAGGCCCGAAACGGGGATCCGGACGGCCCCGACCTGGACCTCCGCCCGCCAGGTGCTGCCCAGCCGCCGCAGGTCGACAATTCGGCCGCTGATCCTGACGAGGCGCCATTCGTGGGCCGGGCCGGGGGCCGAGCGGAGATCGAGCGGACGGCGTGCCGGCCCCAAGCCGACGACTCGGACGTCCGTTGCGCGAAGCCGCGGGGCACCGTAGGCCCGGCCCATCGTCCCGCTGACGGCAAGCCGGCTGCCGACCGCGGGCGGCGCCACATCCTGGGGAAGCAGCACTTCCACGGCGGCAGTGGCGTCCTCGATGATGATCCGGCGACCGGTCGAATCGAGGAGCGTCACCTCCACGGTGACGGTGCCCTGCACGGTCACGGGCGCATCACGGACCAGGAGTGCCTGGGCGATCGTGACCCCGGCGACCGATGAACCCGGCGAAGCGCCACCGGGCGGGGTCGACGCGCCCGGGCCGGGTGGCTGGGCGAGGGCGGTGCGGTCCTGGGCATCACGAAGCCAGATCCGGTAGCCGTCGAGGAGACCCTTCCGGCTGGCGCGCTGGCCGGCGATCCCGACGATGCGGTAGGACGTCCCGGCGGCAAAGGATTCCCGGGCCACGCCGCTCGACGCGTCCGCGAGGACCCGTACGCTGGTGCCGTCGGCCGTCACGAGGTCGAGGCTGATGTCGCCGCTGGTGGCCCGGCGGACCGACCCTTCGAGCGTGCCGGTCATCGTCACGAGGCGTCCTTCAGTGGCTTCCCCGAGCTCCGCGCCGTCGATCTCCTCCGCTCCCGGGAGGCCGCTCGTTCCGAGGACCACCGCGCCATCGGCCGACGGCCGAAGCTCGAGCTGGCCGTAGGGATCGGCCAGCGCGCCGATCACCCTGACGACGGTCCCACGCGGCGGCCTTGGAAATCCCTCCGGGATCTTGACGACCATCCCCGCCGTGGCGTCCTGGATCGAAACGAGGGCCGGCGTTCCGAGGCGACCCGCCTCGGCCGTAACGACGCCTTCGACGGTGACGCGGCTGCCGACGGCCTGGACTCGAGCGTCGGCGATCGCGATCGGCGCTGCGGACGGCCCCGGCGTCGGCGATGCCGTTGGGCTGGGCGGGCTCGGGCTCGGGCTCGGGCTGTGGCTTGGCGAGGGCGTCGGCGGAGGGGTCGGCGTTGGGGTCGGCGTCGGGGGTGGCGTCGGGGGTGGCTCGACGACGAGCAGGTCGCCGGGTTCGGTGGCGTGAAGGCGGTAGCCCTCGAGGCCGGTCCCGGAGCTGTCGCGCTGTCCCAGCGGCCCGGTGACGGCAATCCGGGTACCGGACGGCAGGCTGGCGCCGCCGAGCGCCGGTGGGCTGATGACGATCCGCAGCTCGCCGGAGCCGTCGTCGATCGTGACGGCTGTCCCATCGGTCAGGGCGCTCGGCGAGCCGACGGTGGTCCCGGTCACGGCAAGACGCCGACCTTCGAGGGCTTCGCCGGCCTCGCCGGTGCCGGCCGCGAGGGGAATCGGCAGTGCCGCCGTCCCGGTGATCGCGATGCCGGCTTCATCGATCCTGAGTGTTCGCTGGGCGAACCGGTCGTCGAGAACCCCCGTCACCTCGATGGTCGTGCCCGGCGGCCAGGTCCCAATGACGACCGCCGACAGGTAGAGCGCGATCCCGCCACTGGTGTCCTCGACGAACCCTCCTCGGCCCGCCTCGAGCGCGCCGAGCGTGGTCGTCAGGGTGCCGGCGATTCGGACGGTCGAGTCGTCGGGCAAGGAGCGGGCGGTCGCGATCGGCGTGGGCGGCTCGCCGGATGGCGACGGCGAGCCGGAGGGGGCGACCGATGGCGTGGGCGACGGGGTCGGGGATGGCTCGACGGTTGGCGACGCGGTGGCTGTCGGCGTGGGCGACGGCGTGGGGGTTGGCGTCGGGGAGGGCGATGGCGTTGGGCTGGCGGTGGGAGTCGGCGAGGGAGTGGGGCCCGGGCTGGGGGTCGGATTGGGCGTCGTGCTGGCGGTGGGCGTCGGGGTGGGCGTGGGTGTCGGCGGTGGACTCGCCGTCGGCGTGGCGGTGGGTGACGGCGCCGGACTCGACGTGGGGCTCGGTGTCGGGCTGCCGACCGGGATCGGCGCGGCGGCCAGGTTCTGCGGGTTCGGCGACCCCTGGACCAGGAAGTCGGCCGCGTTGTCGTTCGAATCGATCCCGTTGCCGGCAGCCCCACCGGGTCGTCGCTCGCCGCTCGAACCGGCCGCCGGCGCGGGCATGGCCGTGGTCTCGACGAAGGCATTCGTCGCGTCGCCCCAGCCGACGGCGTCGATCGGCGCGCCGCCGATCGGACGGAGCACCAACGCTCCGCCCGTGGCCGCGAACCCGCCTGAGTACGTGACGTCCGCCGTGGCCGCGAAGATGCCGGCGGTGTTGGCGATGAGGATGTGCTGGCCGGCTCCGAGCGGCTGGGTCGCCGCCCAGGTGGCCTTGCGGGTGACCGTCGAGCCCGTCGACGTCACGTAGGCGACCTCGAGGCCGGCCAGATCGATCGTCGTCGCGCCGGCGTTGAACAGCTCGACGAATTCGTCCGATGCGGAGCCGCCGCCGGTCATGACCTCGGACATCAGGAGCGTGGCTGTCGGCCAGGTTGGGGCGGCCGCCTCCGGGGCACGTGGTGCAGGCGCCGACACACTGCCTGCGACCGCCAGCGTGGCGGCGGCACTGACCATGACCAGCGCGGTGATCACCGCGCGTCGGGCGCGATCCATCGACGACCTCCCAGGGGACGGGCTGCCGGCGGATCGGCGGAGGAACGGTTCTACCAGACGAGGCTTGCCTGCCGGTTAGCGCGCGATCGACGCGCCGCGCATTCCGCGCTTACTCGCGGCTCACCCGGCGCTGACCTGCCGCTCGATGGTCCATCCACTAGGATTTGGCGACCTTCCCCCCGCGTTGACCACGCGACCAGCAGCAGGAGATCCCACGTGGCTCGTGCCAAGCGAACGGACCGTTCCGAGGCCCGCCGTCGATTCCGCGCCCAGCAGGCCGCGGCCGACGCCGAGCTCGGCGACGAGTCCGACGACGACGGCGCGGAGGTCGCCCCACCCTCGCGTTCGGCGCCAGCTGGCCCCGCGGCGCGCGGTTCTCAGCCGGCGGCTCCACCCAGGCCGGGAATCGCCAACGCCTTCCGCGGCGCGTTCCGGTCGGCCAACCTGCGCGAGGACCTCGCCCACCTGCCGCAGATCCTGCTTGCCCGATCGATGCTGGCGACCGCCCTCGGCATCGCCGCCGTCATCGGCACCATCGTCGCCTTCGAGGGTCAGGAAGTCATCTCCAAGATCCTGTTCCCGTACTTCCTGCTGCCGCCCCAGATCGGGGCCATCTTCATCGTCGGGTTCTTCGCACCGCGGGCCAGCTACCTCAGCGGCGCGCTGATCGGGGCGTTCGCGACGACGTGCCTGGCGGTCGCGGTCGCGACCAGCCCTCTGGCAGTGGCCCGGGCATTGGGCTACACCGGGCTGGACGATGGATCGGGAAGCCCGACTCCGAGCGCGGGGGCTTCGGCCTCGCCGGCCGTCTCCAGCGCGCCGCCGGGTGCGTCGGTAACGCCGCCCGCGCCGTCGGGCGCGGCCGACCCGTCGGCGGGGCCCAGCGCCTCGCCAACCCCGCGGCTGCCGACGGCCCAGGACCTCCGCAGCGGCATCGCCGAGAGCTACATCACCGCCATCCTGGGCGGAGTGATGTTCGCCTCGGCCGCGGCCTGGTACAAGCGGTTCCTCAACCTCGCCAACCCGAATCGCGGCATGCGCCGCCCGCCGCCCGGCCGTGGCGGCCGCAACGCGGGCAACCGGGCCAGCCCGCGGCGCTAGAGGGGGAGCACCTAGCCCAGTCTCCGCATGCCGGCATGACCGAGCTGCCGCACGCCGTCGGGCTGGATCGGGCCGCCGGCGTCGCGGGCCACTTCGACCAGCGACCGGACCTCGTGGGCGATCACGTTGACGACGTTGCCCTCCCGCTGCAGCTCGCCGTCGATCAGGAGCAGGGCATGACGGCGGACCGCGCCGCGCCACCTCGCCCAGGTATCCGGCCAGAGGGTGACGTTGGCCATCCCGGTTTCGTCCTCGAGGGCCAGGAAGACCGTGCCCCGGGCGGTCATCGGGTGCTGGCGGGTGACCACCAGGCCGCCGATCCTGACCCGTCCCGGCCGATGCGTGGCCAGGTCCGCATTGGCGATGACCCCCAGCCGATCCAGCGCTTCGCGGAACAGCGACACCGCCTGGCGGCGAGCGTCGAGGCCGGAAACCGCGTACGCATCGCCAAGCCGTTCCGTTTCGGTCAACCCGGGGAGTGGCGGCGCCTCGGTCGCCGGTAGCCGCAGCCCGACCGGACGGCCGGCCGCCTTGCCGGTCGCCCGTGCCTTCACCGTCCGTGTGCCGGTCACCTCGCGGAGCTGCCACAGGAGCTCGCGGCGCGGCCGGCCCAGTGAATCGAGCGCCCCGACCCGGATCAGCCGCTCGATGACCTCCTCCGGCAGGCCCGTCCGCTCGACGACGTCGGTCAGGCCGGCATACGGGCCGCGGGCCAGCTCCGCATCGAGGAGCGCCTCGTGCTGCTCGCCGATCCCCTTGACCAGCGACAGGCCCAGGCGGACACCCCAGCCCGGAGCGTTCTCGGCCGCCCATCGGTCGCGGGCGGCGGCGTTCGGGATCAGGCAGGCAGGTGAGCGGACCGGACTGGCGTACGCCTCCACGCCACAGCCGTCGGGCAGCGGTTCGCCGGCGTCGCCGTCGTGCGAGCCGTCGTCGCCGGCGGCGCCCGCCAGCACCCAGCCGGGCCGGCCCACCCATTCGGTCGTGGTCTTGTACGAGCTGGCGTTGATGTCGATCGGGAGCACGGTCACGCCGTGGCGCTTGGTGTCGTTGACGAGGACCTCCACCGGGTAGAACCCCATCGGCTGGGCGTTGATCAGCCCGACCAGGAACTGGGCCGGGTAGAAGAGCTTGAGGAACGACGACTCGTAGGCCGTCCGGGCGAACGCGGCGGCGTGCGACTTGGCAAAGCCGAAGCTGGCGAAGGCTGCGCACTGGCGGAACAGCTCCTCGGCGTCGTCGCGCGGCATCTGGTGCTTGGCGATCGCGCCCTCGACGAACTCGACGTGGAGCTTCTCCATCTCCCTGGTCGAGCGCCACGTCCCCATCGCCCGCCGGAAGGCATCCGAACCCGCCGGGGTGAAGCCGGCGACTTCGATCGCGATCCGCATCACCTGTTCCTGGTAGAGGATCACCCCGAGGCTGTCCTGGAGCACCGGCTCGAGGGAGGGGTGGAGGTAGGTGACCGGCTCGAGGCCCTGCTTCCGCCGCAGGTAGGGATGGACCGCATTGCCCTGGATGGGGCCCGGTCGGATGATCGCCACCTCGACCACCAGGTCGTCCAGGCTGTGGGGACGGGACTTGGGGAGCGTCTGCATCTGGGCCCGGCTCTCGACCTGGAAGACGCCGACGGTGTCGGCCGCCTGGAGCATCGCGAAGACCTCCGGGATCTCCTCCGGCAGGCGGTCGAGGACGAGGCACAGGCCGCAGTCGTGCTCGATGAGCTGGATCGTCTCGTCGATCGCGGCCAGCATGCCGAGGCCCAGCAGGTCCAGCTTGATCAGCTTCAACGTCTCGACGTCGCGCTTGTCGTACTGGGCGACGACGCGGCCGGGCATCGTCGCCCGCTCCAGCGGCGCGATGTCGATCAGCGGCGCGGCGGTGACCAGCATCCCGCCGGAGTGGATCGACAGGTGTCGCGGGAAGCCGTCGATCCGGGCGCAGAACTCCAGCCAGCGCTCCCAGTCGGAGAGGTCCTTCGTGGAGCCGCCACGGGGCTGGGGTGGCGGCTCGGGCTCGATCCGGGCCACCTTGGACTGTGGCGGATCCCAGTGGTTCGGGCGGCCCAGGCGGTCCGTCCGGCGGCCCGGTGGCTCGAGCTCGCCGCTCTCGGGGTTGATCCGCCGCCCGTCGATGAGCGGCGGCGCAGTCAGAGAAGGATTACCAGGCACGCGAACGACTTCGCCTGGCACCTCATCCACGACGATGCCGCCGACCTCGTGCGTGGATTCGGCCGCCAACGGGTCAGAATCGGCTCTGGCGGCCGTGCTGCCACCGGTTCTGGGGTCCGCTAAGCCTTCTGTGACTACGGCGGCAGAAACTGGGGCCACGACCGTCCGCGGACCGGCGCCGTAGCCCGTCCCCCGCCCCGCCCGGAGCCAGGCGACGCTCGCCGGGGTGTCACCCGGACCACCCTCGTCGTCTTCGTGGCCACCGAAGCGGATCGAGGGCGGGGAATCCGGTGCGCCGTCCCAGGTCCCGGGATCGGCGCGCCGCTTACGCCCTTGGTGCGTACTGGACGCCTCGGGAGCCGCCGGACCAGCGGTCGGATGGTGGATCCGTGCGTGAGCGGGGCCGGGTACCTGGCCGGAGGGCGGATTCGGCTCGTCTCCCACGCGCCCGATGCGTAGCTGATCGACCGCGCCCGCATCGGCCCCCAGTGGCGTGTCCCGCAGCCAGCCGAACGGTCGTGGCGCGTTCGGATCCACCGGCTCTGGCGGCTGGCGCCATGGCGGCACCTTACCGACAAGCGGGACCCGGGTATTCAGCTGCCCCAGCCCATCGAGGAGCTGCGTGCCCACCTCCTCCTCGACCCGCTTGCCGGGCGCGGCGGAAGGGGTCCCGGAGCCGGTCGCGGCCGTGGCGTCGAGCGTGGACGGGGCCACGGAGGCCCTCGGATCCGGTGCCTGTGGGCTTCGGTCCCGCGATTCTGACCACCTGGTGATCACGGCGTCGCCAAGGTCCCCCGCTTCCCGGGCGGCGTCCTCGCGGCGAGGGAGTCGGCCGTCACCGTGCTCGTCCGCACCGCCGGTCGCGATCCGGCCACCGCGAGCGTGCCGCAGCTGGCCCATCGCATCGGTCAGGCCGCGGGCCTCGGTTGGCACGGGCGCCGGCGTCTCCCCGGGTCGCTTGAAGAACTCGGCGAAGCCGCCGTCGGCCTCCAGGTCGCGCCGGACCATGACGCTGTCGTACGTCTCAAGCGCCTTTGCCACCCGGTCGACCAGCGGCCGCGGAAATCCCAGCGCGTAGCCCACCTCCCGGACCGCCGACCGCGCCCGGTAAGTGACGAGGTTGCAGACCATCCCGGTGTGCTCCTCGCCGTAACGCTCGTAGACGTACTGGATGACCTCCTCCCGGCGCTCGGAGCTGAAGTCGATGTCGACATCCGGGTAGGTCGTCCGGCCTTCGTTGATGAACCGCTCGAACAGCAGGTTGTGCTGGATCGGCTCCACTCGGCTGATCCCGAGCGTGTAGGACACGATCGAGCTGGTCGCGCTTCCCCGGCCCTGGGCCGGGATGCCCCGCTCCCGGGCGAACCGCATCAGGTCCCAGCAGATCAGGAAGAACTCGGCCAGGCCGGCTCGCTCGATCACGTCGAGCTCATGGGCGAGGCGGTTGACGACGGCCGACGTCAGTGGGTGGTAGCGCTGGCGGGCACCGGCCCAGCACAGCTCCGACAGGTACGAGAACGGCGTTTCCCCGTTCGGCACCGGGAAGCCCGGGAACCGGTACTGCTCGAATCCCAGGTCGATGACGCACGAAGCCGCCAGCTCGACCGAGTTCGCGAGGCCCTCCGCCCAGGCCGCCGCGACCGCGGGATCCGAGGACGGCGGCATCGCAGCCAACTCGTCGCCGCCCTTGAGATACGACTCCGAGTCGCGGCGCCGCAGGTCGGCCAGCTCGTCCAGCGTCCGGCCGTGGCGGATCGCGGTGAGGACGTCGTGGAGCTCCCGGCCCTCGGGTTTGGCGTAGTGGACGTCGTTGGTCACGACGACCGGCAGTCCCAGCTCCCCGGCGAGTGCCGCCGTCTCCGTCACGAGCCAATCGTCGTCGGGCAGCAGGTGGTGCTGGAGCTCCAGGTAGAACCCGTCGAACCGGCGGGCATAGCCCTCCGCCACCTTCCGGGCGCCAGCGCGATCGCCGACCCGCAACCGCCGGCCGATCTCGCCGTCCGGACCACCCGACAGCGCCACCAGCCCCTCCACGTTCTCCGCCAGGAGCGCCTGGGTGAACCGGGGCATGTTCTTCGTGCCGGCCAGGTTGGCTCGTGAAACGAGGCGGCAGAGGCTCCGATAGCCGACGGTGTCGCGGACGAGCAGGACCAGGTGCGGCCCCCGCTGGCGATCGCCGATCCCGCGGAGGTCCTCCTTGACTGGCTCCCGATGGCCGGGCAGCCGAGCCCTCGCCGCCCGCGGTCGCATCGGCTTGCCGTCGCCCACCAACGGCTCCTCCGCGACCCCGCCGCGCCGCCGGCGAGGCCGTCGAGCCGGGATGACGACGCCGGCTGGATCCGCGACGAGCGGGTCACGGAGCTCGATCTCGATCCCGACCACCGGGTGGAGCCCGGCGGCCTCCGCGGCCGACACGAACCGCACGACGCCGTACAGGCCGCGGTGATCGGTGACCGCCAGCCCGCTCAGCCCCATCTCGACGGCCCGCTCCACGAGCTCATCGGGGTCCGAGGCGCCGTCGAGGAACGAGAAGTTGGTGTGGCAGTGGAGCTCGGCGTAGGGTGTCCCGGCCATTCGGCGATCCCGTGGATGGGGGGCATTGACAGGACATCCCATGATAGAACGCATGTTCTGTTCTGTCGATCCAGGAACGCCGCGAAGTCCTGCCCCAAGATTCCCATCCGAAGGCCGAAACATCCGGGGCAGGATTGGCGTCTCAGGCACATGCGATCACCGCTCCGCCCCCTCGCCTTGGCCCTCGGCCGAAGCCTCCTGATGGTCGGCCTTGCGGCATTGCTGATCCTCGTGCTCCTTCCGGCGGCGATCGCCGCCCAGGCCGCCACGGCGACCTGATCCACAAACCGTCTCGCGCCTGGGGGCCCGAGACGATTCGGCGACGACCGGCCGCGACGGCCGGCGTCGACCCGCCGACGCAACTGGTGAGCGGTTGCGAAGGCCTGCAGGACCCCGTCGCGCTGGGGGCGACGGGGTCCTGCCTCATGTCCGGGGGTACGATTCCCCTCCACCTGAACCGGAGGTCGCCGTTGCCTCGCCGCACGTCGCCGCTCGCGATCTTCGCGTTGACCTGCCTCCTCCTGGCCTGCAGCGACCCGCAGGCCTCGCCCCGGCCGTCGTCGGCCGAACCGTCGCGTTCACCGGACGCGACCGCCACCGCCCCGACGTCGCCGACAGCCACGGCCGCGCCATCGGAATCGGCGTCGGAGCCGGCGCCGACGCCACCAGGCCAGACCGACACCGAGTTCGGCCGGATCTGGGACGCCTTGCCGGCGGGCTTCCCGATCGTGCCGGGCTCCACGCCCACCGAAACCGGGGCGGGTCCGGCGAGCGCGGAATTCGATGCGCCAGGCAATGTCTCCGCGGTGGCGACCTTCCTGCAGGGGGCGATGGAAGGCGCGGCGTTCAGCACCGAATCGCTCTCCGGACCGCTCGAGGGCGGGCAGTTCGTCCTCGTCTCGGTCGGACCAGACTCGACCGAGTGTCGCGTCCAGACGACGGTCGCCCCGGCCGGGGATGCTTCGATCGTCACTGTCCTGTACGGCGCGGCCTGCCCGTTCGAGTGACGACGCGTTGCCTGTCGCCCGCCGGCATCAGCGGGTGTTGATCCAACGCACCACTTGAGGCGAAGGCAGACTACACTGATCGACGAACCGGGCACGGTTCGGATCGGCATGGGGACTTCGACATGCAGACCGCTCGGCCGCGCGACCTCGGCCTGCTCGCACTGGTGATTGGGCTGTTCCTGATCCTGCTGGTGGTGACGCTGTGGGTGGGCGCGCCGGGGCTGTAGCCCACGCCCATCTCGATCGCTCGTTCTGTTTCGCCGCCTGGATCAGCCGCCGACGTACGCCGCCAGGTGCTCCCCGGTGAGGGTCGAGCGGGCGGCCACCAGGTCGGCGGGCGTGCCCTCGAAGACGATCCGGCCGCCGTCATGGCCCGCGCCGGGGCCGAGATCGATTAGCCAGTCGGCGTGCGCCATGACCGCCTGGTGGTGCTCGATCACGATGACCGACTTGCCGGCGTCGACCAGCCGGTCGAGCAGGCCCAGTAGCTGGGCGACGTCGGCCAGGTGGAGGCCGCTGGTCGGTTCGTCGAGGATGTAGACGCTCCCCTTCTCGGCCATCGCGGTGGCCAGCTTGAGCCGCTGCCGTTCGCCACCGGACAGCGTCGTCAGCGGCTGGCCGAGGGTGAGGTAGCCGAGCCCGACGTCGGCGAGCCGGTTCAGGACGGCGTGGGCGGCTGGAGTCCTGGCCTCGCCGGCGCCGAAGAACGCCTCTGCCTCGCTCACCGGCATCGCCAGGACCTCGCTGATGTCGCGACCGCCGAGGTGGTACTCCAGCACCGACGCCTGGAAGCGCTTCCCCTCGCACTCCTCGCACGGGGTGACGACGGTGTCCATGAAGCCCAACTCGGTGTAGATGACGCCGGCGCCCTTGCAGGCTGGGCAGGCGCCCTCGGAATTCGCGCTGAACAGTGCCGGTTTCACGCCGTTGGCCTTGGCGAACGCGGTGCGGATCGGATCGAGCAGCCCCGTGTAGGTCGCCGGGTTGCTCCGGCGCGAGCCGCGGATCGACCCCTGGTCGATCGACACCACGCCGTCCCGACCCGACACGGAGCCGTGGATCAGGGAGCTCTTGCCCGACCCGGCCACGCCGGTCACCACGACGAGCAGGCCGAGCGGGATGTCGACATCGACGTCCTGCAGGTTGTGGGTGCTCGCGCCGCGGACCTCGAGCGCGCCCGACGGCTGCCGGAGGGACGCCTTCAGCGACGCTCGGTCGTCCAGGTGTCGTCCGGTGATCGTGCCGCTTGCTCGGAGCCCGTCGACCGTGCCCTCGAACACGACCTCGCCGCCGGCAGTGCCGGCGCCGGGGCCCAGGTCGACGACGTGGTCGGCGATCGCCATGACCTCCGGCTTGTGCTCCACCACCAGCACGGTGTTGCCCTTGTCGCGGAGCTGGAGGAGCAGGTCGTTCATCCGCTGGATGTCGTGGGGGTGCAGCCCGATCGTGGGCTCGTCGAACACGTAGGTGACGTCGGTCAGCGACGACCCCAGGTGGCGGATCATCTTGGTCCGCTGCGCCTCGCCGCCCGACAGCGTGCCGGCCGGTCGCTCGAGCGACAGGTAGCCGAGGCCGATCTCGACGAACGAGTCGAGGAGGTGCAGCAGGTTGCCGAGCAGCGGCGCGACGGACGGCTCGTCGAGGTTCCGGACCCATACTGCCAGGTCGCTGATCTGCATCGCACAGGCGTCGGCGATGTTGATGCCGCGGATCTTCGACGATCGGGCGTTGGCGCTGAGGCGGGTGCCACCGCATTCGGGGCAGGCGGTGTAGGTGACCGCCCGATCGACGAACGCCCGGATGTGGGGCTGCATCGCGTCCCGGTCCTTGGACAGCATCGACTTCTGGACCTTGGGGATCAGTCCCTCGTAGGTCATGTTGATGTTCTCGACCTTGACCTTGGTCGCCTCCTGGCGGAGGAACAGGTCCAGTTCCTTCCTGGAGTAGTCGCGGATCGGCTTGTCGGCATCGAGGCCGGACGCCATGAAGATGCGCACCGCCCAGCCATCCGCGGTGTAGCCGGGGACCGTGATGGCGCCCTCGGCGAGCGACTTGCTCTCGTCGTACAGCTGGGTCACGTCGATGTCGGTCACGCTGCCGGTTCCGTCGCACCTTGGACACATGCCGCCGAGCAGCGTGAACTCCCGTTCGATCGTCTTGGCGTCGGCTCGGTCGACCGTTGCCACGCCGGTCCCCGTGACCGAGGGGATGTTGAACGAGAACGCCTGCGGCGAGCCGATGTGCGGCAGGCCGAGCCGGCTGAACAGGATGCGCAGCATCGCGTTGGCGTCAGTGGCCGTGCCGACCGTCGAGCGGATGTTGGCGCCCATCCGCTCCTGGTCGACGAGGATCGCCGTGGTCAGCCCGTCGAGGACGTCGACGTCCGGCCGCGCCAGCGTCGGCATGAAGCCCTGGACGAAGGCACTGTAGGTCTCGTTGATCAGCCGCTGTGACTCCGCGGCGATCGTGTCGAACACCAGCGAGCTCTTGCCCGAGCCGGAAACGCCGGTGAAGACCGTCAGCCGGCGCTTCGGGATCGCGATGCTGACGTCCTTGAGGTTGTTCTCGCGCGCGCCCTGGACGCGGATCAGATCGTGGCTGTCGGCGACAGGCAGCGCCGCGGACGGCTTGGTGGTGGTTTGCATGACGGTCATGCTAGTTGGGGCTCGCTGATCGGTGCTTCTCCATTCCTGCGCAGCTCGCGGGCTAGTCGTAGAGACGCTCGAGGTGCCACGTTCCTTCGAGCCGGTCGAGGTAAACGAGGGCCAGCCACTCCGGCCCGACGACCTTGAAGTAGTCGCGACAGATGGGCGCCCGCCACCAGTCCTCGTCCACCCGCCAGCGGTTGCAGACCTCGACGGCCGTTCGGCGGCCGGCCCAGCGGATCGCGACCAGACGGCCCTCCGGATCGAGCTCGGCATCGATCGTGGGGTGTTCGCGGAGGAGGCGGGTCATGCCGGGCCGCCGTCCCCGGCCGTCCGCCAGGTCCAGCGCCGCTCCGCGAGGGAGGCCTCCGGATCGGTGACCTCCACCCGCTGGACGCGATCCTCGCCGAAGGTCAGGGCGAGGCGGGCGAGTTGCCAGCCGAGCCGGGCGTCCCGGGCGGCCTGGGGCACGAACAGCGGCAGCTGCTGACCCGCCGCCGGTCCGACGCCACCGAGCTCGAGTTCGATCCGGGCGACGGCGGCCGGCGGCGGCGTCCGCTCCAGCCGGGCGAGGAGGAGCCGCTCGATCGCCTCCGCCTCCGCGGTCGGCTCGGGAAACCGCTGCTCGACGTCCAGCCGCGGCGGCGTGCCGGCCGGCGCGAAGGCCAGGTCCAGCTCCAGGGTAAGCCGGGCACGCGCCGCCGCCACGCCCCGGGCGAGGAGCTGATCGGCGAGCGTGGCCGCCAGCCGGCGGAGGACGAAGCGGAGTGGCTCGAGATCGGCGACGGGCGGCTCGATGGGCAGGGCCAGGGCCAACCGCTCCGGGGATCGGCGAGGCCGGAACGGCACCAGCTCCTGGCCGTTGGCCCGGGCATGGATCCGCTCCCCCTCGACCCCGAACCGGGCGATGAGGGCACTGCGAGGCAGCTCCGCCACCGCCCCGATGTGGCGCAGCCCGAACCTCGCGAGTCGGGACCGGACATCCGGATTCGGGGTCAGGAGACGGGCCGGGAGTGGCGCGAGCCAGGCCACCTCCCCGTGTTGCGGAACCAGGACCGGCGCTCCCGGGCGGGCGTGTCCGGCTGCCACGGTGGCCGCGAAGCGGGTCCCGGCGATCCCGGCCCGGGGCCGGCCGGGCAGGACGTCCGCCACGGCCGTCGACAACCGCTCGACGAGTTGCGGCTCGGTCCCCCACAGGCGCTCGAGGCCGTCGACCTGGATCTCCAGGAGCCCGAAGGCCGGATCGGCCGGGTCCGTCGCGCCGCAGATCCCCGGGCTGAACCCGGCCAGCGTGTCAAATCCGGCATCGACCGCCGCCCCGTCCGCCTCCGGCGCAGGATCGAGGAAGACCGCCTCAGGCGCGAGCCGGTGGGCCGTCCCGAGCGGGATCCCGCGCCGGACGCCGAGGGCCTTCGCCTCGTCGTTGGCGTCGATCACCAGGCCGTCCGTCCATGGCTGGCCGCCGAGGACGATTGGGCCGTCCGGCCACGAGCCGGAGAGGCGCAAGCGGGCGAGGTCCAGCGGAAGATGGGGCCAGTAGAGGTGGAGCAGTCGCATCGGTCGATGTCCCGGGCACGGGGATGACGGGGGCAGGAATGGGTGGCGCGACCAGCAGCTCGTCGCGGCCGAGGCAGGCGTCGCGCTCGCCACCATCGGCATAGAGGATCCGGAGCTCCGCCCGGCGGCCCGGCGGCCCGGCCCGGTTGCGGGCGACCACCACGTCCGTCCACTGGCCGACGACGTCGCGACCCAGCCGGATCCAGCTCCGGCGAGCGAGCTCCAGCCGGAGGCCGGCCGCTTCGCCGACCGCCGTCCCGAGGGCAGCCGGCGCCGCAGGCGGCTCGAGGAGGACGAGCAGGATCTCCGTCCGCCGGGCGAGGGCCACCAGGCGATGGAGCCGATCCGCGACCCGGGCGGGCCGGGCGCCACCCTCCAGGCGGGACGGCAGGTCCGCGACCAGCAGGTCCACTGTCCGGCCGCTGAGCAGCGCGGCAGCGATCGAGAGGCCCTCCTCGAGGTCCTCCGGGGTGATCACCACCAGCCACTCCAGGCGGATACCGCGGGCGACGGCCTCCACCGGATCGAAACTCCGGCAAAGGTCCAGCCAGGCCACGATCGAGCCGGCGGCCTGGGCTTCCGCGACCAGCCGCAGGGCAAGCGTCGTCTTGCCGCTGCCGCCGGTGCCACGGAGGGCCAGGCTGCTGGAGCGCGGAATCCCGCCGCTGCCCAGGATCGCGTCGAGGGCCGGGAAGCCGGTCGAGACGACGCCCTCCGGTAACCGGAACGGGAGCGGCCGTTCCCCCGGGAGCTCCGACGGCAGCGGCGCGGTGGCCAGGGCACCGACCACCTCGCCGACCGCCTCACCGACACCCACCGTTCCCTGTCGCGGAGCTGCGGTGCCCCACCGCGACCGGAGGGTCGCCAGGGCCGCCGTCACGTCCGGGGAGAGGTTCGGCATCGGACGCCGATTATCGAACAAACGTTCGATATCGTCAATGCCCAAAGGCCGCCGTCCCAATGCAATGGAACGCCCGAATGACACGGTGTGCGCCCGTTTGTGGCCCTCCTGGCCCAGCCGGTGCTCGGGGTGCGCGCATCGGCTCATCACGACGCCAGCATCGACAAGGAGGCCCGAATTGGGCGCCGACCTGGCCGGCTCAGCCCTCCCCGCCAGTCGCCACCAGCACCATCCCGATCCCGATCAGCACCAGGCCCAGCCACTGCGTCCGGCGCGGCCGTTCCCGGAGCAGCGCGACGCCAACCAGGACCGCGATCGCCGGCCCGAACGAGCTGGCGAGGCCGACCAGCCAGGTCTCTGCCCGCTCCAGGCCGATCGTGAACGACACCAAGCCCAGGACGTCGAACAGCCCGGCCAGCAAGCCGAAGGCGATCGCTCTCTGGGTCCGTGGCAGCGGCGCCTCGAGCAACGGCGCGGTCAGCCGGCTGGGCCACCGGGTCGCCAACGCCAGCAGGCCGACAGCCGCTAGCCCGTTGGTGAGCCGAGCGATCAGCAGGACCGGCAGCCAGCCGGCCGTCTGGATCAGGCCGGCCGAGCCGATGGTCATCACCGCGAACAGGATCAGCGCGACGATCGCGAAGGCGACGCCGGGCCCGACGACCCGGGCACTCCGCAGCCCGCCATCGAAGATCAGGCCGGCCAGCACGATGCCCCCGGTCGCGACGGCCGCCCCAACCGCCTGCTGGATCGACAAGGTCTCGCCGAGTAGGAGCACCGCCAGCACTACGCTCAGCCCGCCGTAGGCGGCGGTGATCGGGCTGACCACCGACAGCGGACCGATCCGGAGGGCCGTGAAGAACGACAGGTAGGCGCCCGCGCCACCCAGGCCGACCAGGATCGCGCCCACCGTCACCCACGGGTCGGCCGGCAGCGCGTCGCCGAGTGCTACAGCCAGCCCGACCGCGACCGCCACGGCGACGACCTGGGCAAGCGCCAGCACCCGGAGGCTGCCCAGCCGCTGGCCGCCGAACGAGGCGACGACGTCGGTGATGCCCCAGGTGACGGCCGCGCCGAGGCCGAAGAGGAGGCCGATGGGTAGTTCGGGCATGGCCGCAGATCGTAGTGGGCGAGCCCTCCCGGAGCGACGACGTGCCGTCGGCCGGGACCGGACCCCGTGCTAAACTCGCTGGCCCGTGGGGATGTAGCTCAGCTGGGAGAGCACCGCGTTCGCATCGCGGGGGTCAGGGGTTCGAGTCCCCTCATCTCCACCACGTCCCCTATCCTGCAGCCGGCTTGGCATCGGATTCCAGGTTGAGCCACGCGCGCTCGGCGGCGGACAACCGGATATCGAGCGTGGCGACGTTCCCGCGAGCCTGGTCTGCGGACCGCGGGCCGACGACCGCCATGACCGGGAATGGCTGTTCGAGAACCCAGGCCAGGGCGATCTGGCTCGCGGCAACCCCACGTTCTGCTGCCAGTTGCTCGGCCCTCGCGTGGCGCTCCCGGTTGTCGTCGGTGTCATAGACGCGCCGGCCGGCATCCGCCACACGGTCGGACGTCCGGTTCGGGCCGGCGAAGTAGCCGGCCGCCTGCGACGACCAGGCGATCAGCGGGAGTCGTGTCCGCTCGTACCACGCCCGGGAAGCCGGGTCCGAGGCTGCGATGCAGGCCTCCCACGGCGGCTCGGTCCAGACGGCCAGCGACAGGTTCGGGCTGCTGGCGCTGAACCCCTGGACGCCGTTGGCATCGGCGTATGCCCCCGCCTCGGCGAGCCGTTCCGTGGACCAGTTTGATCCGCCGAATGCCGTGATGCGCCCGGCCTCGCGGTGACCGTTGAGGATGTCGATGACCTCGCCGACGGGCACCGACGGGTCGTCACGGTGCAGCAGGTACAGGTCGATCCGCTCCAGCCCCAGCCGATCCAGACTGCCCAGGAGGTCGGTTTCGATGTCGGCCGCGGTGACCCGGTTGCGGCCGTCATACGGGTGGCCGCCCTTCGAGATCACCATCACCCGGTCGGCCATGCCCGAGGCCCGCAGCCATCGGCCGATCACGATCTCGCTCTGGCCGCCGCTGTAGTTCTCGGCGGTGTCGATCGTCGTGCCTCCGAGCTCCACCCAGGCGTCGAGCAGCGCCTCGATCCGGTCGCTGTCCTCCTCGTAGAACCAGGCCGACCCCATGACCAGGCGCGACAGCGGCCGATCGAGATGCGGGATCCGTACCTCGTCCATCAGGCGGCCTCGTCCTGTCGGTCCCGGAGCGCCTCGTGGAGCTCCAGCGAGTGCTCGCGCAGCCAGCGGCGCCAGCGGAGGTGATCGGGCCGTCGGGAGGCGACCACCGCCCAGAAGCCAGGGCCGTGGCCGAAGACCCGCAGGTGGGCCAGCTCGTGGACGACGACCGTCTCGAGCGCTTCCGGTGGGGCGAGCACGAGGCGCCAGGAGAACGACAGGCGACGTTCGCGGGAGGCGCTACCCCACCGGCTCCGTGGGTCGCGCAGGCCGACGGCCGCGGCTGCCACGCCCAGTGGTCCCGCATGGCGGTCGATCTCTCGCACGATCGCATCGCGGGCACGATCCCGGAGCCAGGCCTCCAGCACGGCGGCGACGGACCGCCGGTCAGGCGAGGCGAGCCGGACGACCAGCTCGTCACCGTCGGTACCGCCGACACGGGTGACGCCCGACCGCCGCGCGCCCGGCGCGGCCACGATGCGCAGCCGGTGGAGCTCGCCGCGGAACCGGAGCAGCGCTCCATCACGAAGCCCACCGCGCCCGGCCAGCTCGGTCCGCTGGGCCGCCTGCCGGGCGAGATGCCGCCGCAGCCAGTCCTCCCGATCTGCCAGGAAGGTCTCGATCGTCCGTTCCGGGCGGGCCCAACCGCGCCTCGTTGGCGGAGGCAGCGAGACAACGACCCCGCGGCGAGGATCGATGGTCACCCGCAGGCGTCGCGCACGCGGTGTCCGTCGCACGGTGACCTCGATCGCGCCGCCCGGCAGCCGGACGGTCATCGGCAGCTCCGTCGTCATCGCAGGAATGGTGCCAGAGCGCACTAGCCCAATTCGGCCCGCCCGCGCATCTATCCTTCGAAGCGGCGCTACGGACGTCGCTCCAACGAGGGAATTACTGGGATGGAACGATGACCGTCGAAGCCCTGAGAAGGCGTCGACCCGAGGCGCTGGAGGATCTTCTCGCCACCTATGGGCGGGAGCTCCAGGCCGTTGCCTACCTCATCCTGCGCGACCGATCCGCCGCGGAAGACGTGGTCGTGGAGACGTTGCTGACCGCCTACGAGCGGGCCGGCTCACTCCGCGACGAGCGTGCCTTCCGGTCGTGGCTGCTCCGGATCGCCACCAACCACGCGCTCGGCATGCGGCGCAAGGGTGCCCGCATCGTGCAGCTCCACGTCGTCCCGGATCACGGTGGCCATCCGGACCCAGGCCAGGCCTCGACCGACAAAGTTGCCCTGCTCGCCGGCCTGGCCGACCTGTCGCCCGCGATGCGAGCCGCCGTCGTCCTCCGCTACTACGCCGACCTGTCCGTCGACGAAGTCGCCGCCGCTCTCGGCAAGAGCCCGAACACGATCAAGGCGCAGCTCCAGACGGCGCTCGATCGACTCCGAACCTCCCTCGCCGATCCGCTCGGCGCCACCGTCCCGGAGGCCAACCATGCATGACACCCGACTCGAGGACAGCCTCCGCCGCGCCCTCCATGAAGAGGCCGATGCGCTGCCCTTCACCATCACCGTCGACGACCTCAACGTCCGGCTCGCGCAGCGACCGCGGCCGGTCTCCCGGCTTGGGATCCTCTCCGCGGCCGCCGCGGTGGTCATCGTGGTCGGCGTCGGTGCGTTTCTCGCCAACCAGGGGCCGGGCAGCACGGTCGGCCACTCGCCGCAGCCGTCGGCGACGCCGTCGCCAGCTCTGGGCACGTTCGAGGACATGCTGGAGTTCGCCGGACCGGGCGGGATCGAGGTCCTGCGCGGCGAGTCGTTGAACGTGACGCCCGGTGACGACGACCTCGTCACCACCGACATCGGCCAGCTGGCAACCGCCGGCGTGTACGGCATCCTTCACGACTGCACCGGTCCCGGCCCGTTCGGGGTCGCCTGGCGTGACCCCGACACTCGTGAGGTCCTCACGTCGTTTGAAGTCCCGTCCTGCGAGGGCGACATCGAGCACTTCTCCAGTCCGGAGCAGCCGGCAGGCACGCTGCTGACCGTCTCCGCGCCACGCGAGACGTCATGGCGGGTGCTCGCCTACGAGCCGCAGGCAACGCTGCCGGACCTCGACATCAACGCTGCCGGTTGGAACCTGATGGATTCCTTCGATGTGGGCAGTGACCACAAGGAGCCGCTGACGGGCTCGATCGGCAATCAGATCCGGATGCCGGTCGGCACCTTGCTGCAGGGCCCGATCGTCCAGGTTGCGGCGGTCTGCCTCGGCGAGGGCAGGCTCGAGTTCTGGCTCAGCCCGGAAGGGTCCTCGGATCTCGAGGTCGGGTCGGAGATCGAGTGCAATGGCCGGCCCGACTTCACGGAGATGACGCCGGCCACCGAGGTCCCGTATCAGCTCTCCATTTCGGTCGACGGCCGCGCAGCGTGGCGTCTTGTCGCCGGCGTACCGTCCGAGGCCCTGGTCTCCCAGGGGCCACTCGGCGAGTTCGCCGAGGTCGACAACACGACGATCCTCGACGAGCTGTCCGGTGGAAGCGAGGCGAGCGCCCAGCTCGACCTGCCGGTTCCGGCCGGCACGGACAACATCCTGACCCTCGTGATGTGCACCGGCGGCGGCGAGCTCCGGCTGGCCGATGGCACCAGCACGCACGTCAAGCAATGCGACGGCCCCAACACCAGCACCCTGTTCTCGTCGGTCCCGCCGGCGTCGGAACTGATCCACTTCACCGTCGATACGACCAACACCTCGTGGAAGATCCGCTTCCTGGCCCAGGACCTCGAGAGCAACCCCGACCTCAAGTTCATCCCGCCCGCTGCCACGCTGATCGGCCCGGCGGCCGATTCGCGATCGGTCGTGGCGTGCGGCCTCAGCTTCCAACTGGCCGACGGATCGACCGCCTCCGACTCGTGTGCGGCCGCCTATCCCGTCGTTCCGGCCGATCGGGCCCTCCACGTCGCCGCCGGCTCCGAGCTCACCTTCGAGATCGGGGACGGTTGGCAGATCACCGGCCTGACCGGAACGTTCGCGAGCTCAGACGAGCTCATTGCCGCCGACGGCTTCGGCGTCACCTTCAACTCCCTGGTCGACCTCGATGGTGGCTCGGCGTCGGTGACCTTCGCGGCGCCAGGACCGGGGGACTGGATGGTCCTGCTGCGAACCGGCGGCGCCCTCGATGGCGACACGTACAGCGTCCCGTACATGTTCCGGGTGATCGTCGAACCCTGACCCCTCGGCGGCCCAGCCGGCCGCCCAATACCATCTGGTGGTGAACGAAGCCGCCAGGGGAGTCCAGCGCGTCTACCTCGTGTTGACGCTCCTGACGACCCTGGCGGCGTCGTTTATCTGGGGCGTCAACACCCTCTTCCTGCTCGACGCCGGCCTTTCCAACACCGAGGCGTTTGCTGCGAACGCGTTCTTCACCCTCGGCCAGTTCCTGTTCGAGGTCCCCACCGGTGTCGTGGCCGACAGTCGCGGCCGGCGATTCTCGTTCCTGCTGGGTGCGGCGACGCTCCTCGGGTCCACGCTCCTGTACCTGTTCATGTGGCAGATCGAGGCGCCGTTGCTCGGCTGGGCAGTGGCGTCGATCCTGCTCGGCCTCGGGTTCACCTTCTTCTCCGGCGCCGTCGAGGCGTGGCTTGTCGATGCCCTCACCTCGACCGGCTACGACGGCGGCCTCGAGCCGGTCTTCGGGCGTGCCCAGATCGTCAGCGGTGCGGCGATGCTGACCGGCACGATCCTCGGCGGCGTCGTCGCCCAGGCCACCAACCTCGGCGTGCCCTACATCCTGCGGGCGGCCATGCTGGGCGTCACCTTCGTGGTGGCGTTCCGCTTCATGCGCGACCTCGGGTTCACGCCCCAGCGGGGGGCCAACGTCGGGGCCGAGGTCAAGGCCATCGTCAGCGGGGCCCTCGACAACGGCTGGCGCAATCCGCCCGTACGCTGGCTGATGCTCGCCGGACCGTTCACCTTCGGCGTCGGTCTGTACGGCTTCTATGCCGCCCAGCCGTACCTCCTCGAACTGTACGGCGACCCCACGGCGTACGGCATTGCCGGCCTTGCCGCTGCGCTCGTGGCCGGCGCGCAGATCGTGGGCGGCGTGATCGTGCCGAAGGTCCGCCGGCTGTTCCGACGGCGGACCGATGCCCTGCTGATCGGCGTCGCCGCCAACGTGGTGCTCCTGGGCCTGATCGGACTCATCCCCAGCTTCGCGGTGGTCCTCATCCTGATCACCGCCTGGGCGGTGGTCTTCGCCGTCGAGGGCCCGATCCGGCAGGCCTTCATCAACGGCCTCATCCCGTCACAGCAACGGGCGACGGTCCTGTCGTTCGACAACCTCGTCGGATCGGCAGGCGGGGTGGTGGCCCAACCGGCCCTGGGCCGCAGCGCGGACCTGGCTGGCTATGGTGTGTCGTACGTGATCTCGGCCGGCATCATGGCCTTCGCCCTGCCGTTCACCTGGCTGGCCCGGCGCGAGCGCGCCGCCTCGGACCTGACCACAGACGACGACGCTCGGTCCAGGGCGATGGGCTGACGGGGCGATTCGGGCGACCGCTGCAGTCGCCGATGGGCCGCTTCGTGATAGCGCTCAGCCTGTGAGCGCCTGCAAACCGGGCGACGTACGGCCGGGCTAGGCCTCGGCGATGACGCCGATCGAAATCCGGAACCCGGCGCGCCGCTGGAGCGACGGCATCACGGTCCCCTGGCCGACCGGGGCGTCGCCCGGGAACCACTCCGCCCACTCCTCGTTGAAGGCGTCGAACTCGCTCGGATCGCGGAGTGCCCAGTTGGCCCAGACCACCTTGTCGAGCGACGTCCCCGCCTCCTCGAGCCTTGCCTTGAGGTTGGTCAGGCACTGGCGCGCCTGGACCTTGATGGCCTGGCTGGTGACGCGGCCGCTGTCGAGGTCGACCGGCCCGACCGACGAGACATAGACCATGCCGCCGGCCTTGACCGCCTTGCCGCGACCCAGCTTCCGGAGCATCTCCGGATCGGGTGCCTTGTCGCTGTCGGCCGCGCCGAGGCGACCCTTGAGCGCCTTGATCGGCTTCTTGGGATCCTCCGGCGGGATGCCGTACTCGCCCGGTGGCAGCTTGACGCCGGCCCGCTTGAAGGCGCTCATGAACGTCGGCCGGATGTTGGTCGGGCGCAGCTCGCCTTCGATCTTGCCGTCGTGGAAGTCGGTCTGGACGAACTCGAAGATGTCCTGGGCCAGGATCTCGTCGTCCTCGATCCCGTAGATCTCGGTGATGTTGACGACCTTGCGGGTGCCGTCCTTGAGCCGGGCGGTGTGGACGATCAGGTCGATGGCGGAGGCGATCTGCTCGCGGATGGCCCGCAACGGCAGGTCATAGCCCGTCATCAGGATCATCGTCTCCAGGCGCCGGAGCATGTCCTTGGGGCTGTTGGCGTGGCCCGTCGAGAGGGAGCCGTCGTGGCCGGTGGTCATCGCCTGGAGCATGTCCAGCGCCTCGCCGGATCGGCACTCGCCGACGATGATGCGATCCGGGCGCATGTGCATCGCGTTGCGGAGCAGGTTGCGGATCGTGATCTCGCCCTCGCCCTCGAGGTTGGCGGGCCGCGATTCGAGGGTGATGACGTGCTCCTGCCGGAGCTGCAGCTCGGCCGCGTCCTCGATGGTGACGATCCGTTCGTCGTTCGGGATGAACGACGAGAGCACGTTGAGGAACGTCGTCTTGCCGGAGCCGGTACCGCCGGAGACGAAGACGTTGAGCCGCGCCTCGATGCACGAGCGGAGGAAGGCGAACATCTCCGGTGTCGCGGTCCCGAAGCCGATCAGGTCGTCGACGGTGAACGGCTTGGCCGCGAACTTCCGGACGGTGATGACCGGGCCAACCAGCGACAGCGGCGCGACGATCGCGTTGACCCGCGAGCCATCGGGCAGCCGGGCGTCGACCCGCGGGCTTGACTCGTCGATCCGGCGGCCCATCGGAGCGATGATCCGGTCGATGATCCGTTCGACGTGCTCGTTGTTGATGAAGTGGCTGTCGACCTTGAGGATCTTGCCGTTGCGCTCGATGTAGATGTTGTCGGGCCCGTTGACCATCACCTCGGTGATGGATGGGTCATGGAGCAGCGGCTCGAGCGGCCCGAAGCCGGTGACATCGTGGACCATCGCCTCGACGAGCTTGAGGCGCTCGCTGCGGGTGACGGCGAAGCTGCGCTCGGCGATCACCTTGTCGACGATTGTCTCGATCTTGGGCTGAACGTCGGTGACGGAGACGTCGAGCAGGGTATCGAAGGCGTTCACGACCTTGGCCTGGAGATGGTGGCGCAGGTCACGGAGCAGCTCGTCGCGAGACTGGACGCGGGGGGCCTGGATTTGGCCGGGTGTCGGTGCCGCGGGAGCCACAGACTTGGAATCCCGGCCGGTCGTCGTGGGGGTGATCGGGGTGGTCGGCACGGCCGTCGTGTCGGCGGCAGGGCCGACGGCCATCCCGCCGGGACCCACCGGGACGAGCGCGCTGGACGGTGGCGCGTCGGGCGGCGCTACTGGCGGGGGCATCGGCAGCGCCCCGCTGGCCGGGGAACTAGGCTTGATCGTCTGGGTGTCGACGTTGCTCGCGGCCGGCGGCGCTTCGGTTGCCGGCGCGGTGGCCGTGGCGACGCCCCCTCCCTCGCGTGGCGCCGGGGCTTCCTTCGCCTGCTTCGCGGCTTCGGCTGCCTGCTTGGCGCGCTCCGCGGCTTCGCGAGCCTTCTGGGCTCGTTCGATGCGCTGGAGCAACGTCATGACCTGGACCTCCCCGAGCGGCGTTGGTGCCTTCGAAATGCCCTCGACCCGAGTGCTCCTGGTCGAGGTTCCGGAGAGGATACCCCGTTCGTACTAGTACTCCGTTGCGCCACGTCAACGTGTTCGAAGAACGGTGCGGTCTGGATTGAATTTGGGCGGACTTCGGGGCTCCGCTGTGGTCCCGGCGAGCGCCAGCGGCCCGGCGATGTCGGCTCGACGGGCGTCGCGGGTGGGCCTGACGGCGCCGGCTTGGCACCGCCTGCTTGGGCAGCCATCATGCCGCCACGACGTCGCGGGCCGCGAGTGGCTACGACGGGCCGGCGCGAACGCAGGAGGATCAAGGATGCGGATCACGGTTGAACTGGATCTGCCGAGGCCGCGGCAGTGGTCGCGTCGGCGGTGGGCGACGGTCCTCGCGGTTCTCGCGCTGGTACTGCCGTCGGGCGCATTCGCGGCCCATAGCTTCACCGACGTGCCGGACTCCCACACGTTCCATGGCGATATCGCGGACGCCTACGCGACGCGCCTGACTGCCGGCTGCAGCCCGACGACCTTCTGCCCCGATGCGACCGTCACTCGGGGTCAGATGACGGCATTCCTCAACCGTGGGCTCGGCCGGCTGGCGCAGGGCAATCTGAGTGGCACCCTGATCACGACCGGTACCGCAGCAACCCTCGGTACCGTCACGATCAAGGCCGGCAACGTCGTGGGCGGCACAGGTCTCGTCTACCTGGCGGTCAACGTCAACGTCTATGCCGGCGCGGCCGGCTGCCCGTGCGAATTCCGGCTCGAGCTGCGGGACCAGAACGGCGCCGAGGTCAGTCCGTACGTGCTGGCCGACTTGCCGGCGATCGCTGTCGGCGACAACGACACCGACGAGGTGGCCGCGATCCAGGGGTTCGCCGTGGTTCCGACCGGTGTCGACCGCACGTTCTCCGTCATCGGCATCAAGACCCTGGGCACAGCCAACCTCGTAACCTACGGCAAGCTGGACGCCATCTACCTACCGTTCAACGGCGCCGGCAACCCGGCAGGCGCCGCCGCCCCAGCGGGCGAGGAGACTCATCCCCGCGATTGACCGAGGGCGGAGCGGCATCGGGTCCCACCCCCTTGCTATACTCCGCCCTCCGGCGTGGGGCTATAGCTCAGCTGGGAGAGCGTCTGAATGGCATTCAGAAGGTCCGGGGTTCGAATCCCCGTAGCTCCACCAAATACCTGACGCCGACACCGACACGGGACCCCTCGCCGGCGCGGGGGGTTTCTTGCTATCAGTGAGCGAGTCGTGACCAGCACCTCCGATCGAACCCGAATCGAGCGCTACCAGCCGGCCGAGATCGAGCCGCGATGGCAGGCGCGCTGGGAAGAGCTGGGCCTTTACAAGACCGACCTCCAGGACACTCGCCAGAAGTTCTACCTGCTGACGATGTACCCCTATCCGTCGGGTGACATCCACATCGGCCACTGGTACATCAAGACGCCGACCGACGCCCTGGCCCGCTTCCACCGGATGCACGGCCGGAACGTCTTCCTGCCGATCGGCTTCGACGCCTTCGGGTTACCGGCGGAGAACGCGGCGATCAAGAATCGGGTCAACCCGCGTGACTGGACGATGCAGAACATCGCCAACATGCGCCGCCAGCTGCGGACCATGGGCGCGACGTTCGACTGGGACGCCGAGGTCGTCACCTGCGACCCCGACTATTACCGCTGGAACCAGTGGTTCTTCGTCAAGTTCCTGGAGGCCGGGCTCGCCTACCGACAGAAGTCCGAGGTGGACTGGTGCCCCAACGACGGGACGCTCGCCCGGGAGCAGGTCGAGGGCACCGATCGTCGCTGCTGGCGCTGCGGGGCCAAGGTCGAGAAGCGCGAGCTCGCGCAGTGGTACCTGCGGGTGACCAAGTACGCCGACGAGCTGCTCGACTTCGGCGAGATCCACTTCCCCGACCCGGTTCGCCTGATGCAGACGAACTGGATCGGCCGGTCGGAAGGTGGCGAGGTCGCCTTCGAGTCGGCTGCGTCGGGCCATCACCCTGGCGGCGAGCAGATCCGCGTCTTCACGACCCGTCCCGACACGCTGTTCGGGGCGACCTTCATGGTCCTCGCGCCCGAGCATCCGCTGACCTCCACCCTGACGGCCCCCGAGCGTCGCGAGGAGGTCGAGGCGTATGTAGCACGGGCCAGCGTGGCCACCGAGATCGAGCGCCTGTCGACCGATCGCGAGAAGTCCGGCGTACCGATCGGCGCCGACGCGATCAACCCGGTCAATGGCGAACGGATCCCGATCTTCGCCGCCGACTACGTGCTGGCCGGCTACGGGACCGGCGCGATCATGGCCGTGCCGGCGCACGACGAGCGCGACTTCGAGTTCGCGCAGCGGTTCGGGCTGCCGATTCGCCAGGTCGTCGCCCGACCCGGCACCGAGGGCGATGCGCTCTCCGAGGCCTACGTGGCCCACGCGGACGACGAGGTCCTGGTCAACAGCGGCGAGTTCAGCGGCCTCCCCGCCGACGAGGGCGGGCGCCGGATCGTCGCCTGGCTCGACGAGCGCGGCAAGGGCAAGTCGTCGGTCACGTATCGCCTGCGCGACTGGCTGATCAGCCGCCAGCGCTACTGGGGCACGCCGATCCCGGTCATCCACTGCGAACAGTGCGGCATCGTGCCCGTCCCCGAGGCCGACCTCCCGGTACTCCTGCCCGACACGGTCGACTACGGCGGCGTCGGCGTGAGCCCGTTGACCCGCGACGAGGCGTTCCTGAACGTGACCTGTCCGTCGTGCGACGGCCCGGCGAAGCGCGAGACCGACACGATGGACACGTTCATGGACTCATCCTGGTACTGGTATCGGTACTTGACGCCGGACAAGACCGACGGGCCGGTCGATCCCGCGATGGTCGAGGCCTGGACGCCGGTCGAGCTGTACACCGGCGGCGCGGAGCACGCCGTCATGCACCACCTGTACGGGCGCGAGTTCACCAAGATGATCCGGGACCTCGGGCTCACCGACCAGAACGAGCCCTGGAAGCGGGTTTTCAACCAGGGCCAGATCCTGGGCGCCGACGGCGAACGGATGTCGAAGTCACGCGGCAACGTCCAGGATCCGGACGAGCTCGTCGCCCGCTACGGCGCGGACACGATCCGGCTGTTCCTGATGTTCATGGGGCCGTGGGACCAGGGCGGCCCGTGGAGCCCGACCGGGATCGGCGGCGTCCACCGCTTTCTGAACCGTGTCTGGACGATCGCCCTCGACCCGCACGGCGTGGAGCCGGGTGACGCCGACAGCGGCCACCTGCCCGCGGGCGAGGACGAGGCCGGGGCGCGGGTCGCCATCCGGCGGGCGGCGCACAAGACGCTCAGGATCGTGACCGGCGAGTACGAAGCCTTCAAGTTCAACACCATGGTCGCCCACGTGATCGAGCTCGCGAACACGCTGATGCGCTATCGCGGGACGCCGGTCGCCGGCTCTGCCGAGTGGGACGAGGCGGTCCGGCTGCTGCTGCTGATGCTGGCGCCGGCCGCCCCGCACATCACCGAGGAGCTGTGGTCGCGCCGCCTGGCCGCGGCGGATACCGCCTGGTCGTCGATCCACACCGAGCGCTGGCCCGAGGTCGACGAGGCGGTCGCCACCGACGAGACCCGCGAGGTACCGGTCCAGGTCAACGGCAAGCTACGGGACAAGGTCACCGTCCCGGCGGGGATTTCGCAGGCCGAGCTCGAGCAACTCGTCCTGGCGCGGGACAAGGTTCGCGCCGTCCTGGGCGGCCGCGTACCCGACAAGGTGATCCACGCCGGCGGCGGCCGCCTCGTCAACATCGTCGTCCGGTAGCTGCGCGCTTACTGCCGAATCACGCCGGCGAATGGCGTGAAGTGGGCCGTCAGCTCGCCCCAATAGCCATACAGGTCTCCATCCGCGTCGGGCCAGTGACCGAGCAGAAGTCTGAACGTGTTGACGCCGGGCTCGACCTTGAAAACCGCGGTGGACGACAGGCTGCTGTACCCGTCATACGCGACCGAGACCTGGTGCGGAAGTGCGTCCAGTCCAATCTCGTTGTGATACAGGCGGCCGATGACCACGCAGTCCGTGAGGCAATCGGTATTTCGGAGCGTCGTCGCCGCAGTGACCAGCACGTAACCGGCCACGGGTGCGGTGATCTCCACGGTGCCGTAGGTGATCTCTGTCTCCCCCGGCCCAATCAACGTCTGCACCGTTTCGCGGGCAGAGACCACGATGCCCAGCGAGCCGGCCTGGTAGCCATCAACTCGATCGGCGTTGACGACCGGCGTCTTGCCGGCCTGGAGGGCGCCGAGGCGGTTCAGGAATGCCGCCATCTGCTCGCGGGTGACGAAGTCCTTGGGGCAATAGAGGTTCGTGGCGCAGCCGGTTGTGACCCCGGCGTCGCGGATCGCGTCGATGTCGTCATGGAAGGTGTTGGAATCGGGAACATCGGTGAACTGGTGACTCGCGATCACCCCGAGCGGGAACGAGATCGCACCCCCGACCAGCAGGACGCCGAGCAGCAGCAGATGGTTGGCGCGCATGGCTGACCTCCCTCAACAGACCGCGCCGATCCTCCACCGGACCCGGGACGCGACGTGGCCAACTGTGGCACGTGCCCGCCGCCAGGTCGAGGCCAGATTGCGGCCCGAGCGAGCCATGCTCGGCCAGCGGCTAGTCGCCGGGCGCAAGCTCCTTCGGCTTCCAGTCCGCCGAGGCATCGGTGGGCGCCGAGGCTGGGACGCCGCCGGTGGCGTTGAACGGGCTGAAGTGGGCCGTCATCTCGCCGTACCAGCCGCTGATGACGCCATTCCCGCCGTCCGAGCGGATCAGCCGGAGCTGGAAGATGTGCGTGCCGGCAGCGACGGCGGTGACGGTCGTGGGGCCGGCCGTCTCGTACGTCGATCCCGCGACCGTCTGTACCATCGGCAGGCTGATCGGGTTCCCGTTCGTCAGGGTCAGATAGGCCGTAACGTTGCACAGGATGGAGCAGCCCGCGCCCTGGATGCTGGCCGACGATGTCAGCTGGACGTAGCCGCTCGTTGGCGCCTCGATCGATACCTGGACGTAGACGATACCGGTTGAGGTGATCGCGGTCGTCGCGATGGCGCCACCCTGGGCGACGCGCGTGAGGCCCTGTGCGTGTCGCCCGTCGACGCGGTCGGCGTTGACGACCGGCGTCTTGTCTGCCTCGAGCGCACCGAGGCGGTTGAGGAAGGCCGCCATCTGCTCCCGCGTGACGAAGTCTTTCGGGCAGTACTTGCCCGGGGCGCAGCCGGACGTGACGCCGGCATCGCGGATCGCGGCGATGTCGGCGTGGAACGTGTTGGAGGGCGGCACGTCCGAGAACTGGTGGCTGGCGACCACGCCGAGCGGAAACGCAATGGCACCGCCGGCTAGCACCAGCACCAGCACATGGGCCGACCGAAGACGCCTCGAACGCATGAAATTCTCCTCACCACCGCCGCGCCCGAACCGTTCGGAGCTCGGAACCACGACAGATCGTACTGTCGCAGACCGGCGGGGAGCCCACGGCATCTCGCCGATACTTGAGCTGGGCGGGGCGACACGTTGGAGGACGCATGGCAACGGATTCGGTTCGCCTGGGAGCGCTGTGCTGGAACCAGTACACCGATTGGCGGTCGCTTCTGGAGGCCGGTCTTCTGGCGGATCGGCTCGGCTACGACACCTTGTGGACCTGGGACCACCTCTACCCGATCGTCGGGTCGTACCGCGGGCCGATGTTCGAGGCCTGGCTGACGCTCGCGGCGTGGGCCCAGGCGACGGAGCGGATCCGGATCGGGCTGATGGTCGGCGCCAACACGTTCCGGGAACCGGCCGTTACGGCCAAGATGGCGACGACCCTCGACCACATCAGCGGTGGCCGGGCGATCCTTGGCATCGGGGCGGCGTGGTTCGAGACCGAGCACACGGCCTTCGGGCTGCCGTTCGGTTCGGGGCCGCCGGAGCGGCTCCGCTGGCTGGGCGAAGCGCTCCCGGTCATCCGCGGCATGCTTCACGGCGAGCGACCCTCGGCGGCCGGGCCGCGCTACGCCGCGCAGGCAGCGTCATCAACGATCCGCCGCCGATCCAGGAGCGGATGCCGATCATCGTCGGTGGCGGCGGCGAGAAGGTCACCCTCAAGCTCGTCGCCAGATACGCCGACGGCAACAACGTCGGCGGCGGCATCGCCAGCGTCCGGCGCAAGGAGCGGATCCTGCTCGAGCACTGCGAGCGGGTGGGCCGAGACCCTTCGGAGATCGAGCGGACGACCAACATCGGGACGGTGATCGTCCGAGATTCGCGCGACGAGGCGCGACGCGTCCAACGCCAGATCCACGAGCGGAACGGGCGTTCAGCCGTCTGGGACGACCAGCCGGTCGGCACGCCAGAGGACCTGGTCGACCGGCTGCTGCCCTACCTCGAGCTCGGCTATCGCCATCTCATCTGCGGGTTTCCCTCGCCATACGACGAGGAGTCGATGACCCGATTTGCGACGGAGGTCAGGCCGAGGCTCGAGGCCGGCTGACGGCGTCGCTCGCGGCGGCCGCCTTCTGGCGGGCGCGGTGGCGGGCGGCCTTGGCCCGGTTGCCGCAGGTCGCCATGTCGCACCACCGCCGGCGGCCGGTCGGCGAGTCGTCGAAGAACGCCCAGCGGCAGGTGTCGTTGGCACAGATCCGGAGGCGCTGCGGCTGACCGCTGCTGATCTCGCGGACGACGGGCTCCACGAGCCGCGCCAGGCCGTCGTCGATCGGGTCGCCGATGTGGCGGTGGCCGACCTCGACGCCGTCGGCGGCGGCCTCGAGCTGGATGACCTCGCGGGCCCGGAGCGCCCGGTTGACCTCCGTCACCGCCGCCGACGTCGGCGGCCGGCGCTCGACGATCGCGTCGGTGACCTCGCGCAGGCTGTCGCGGACCCGGCGGATTCGCCCCAGCGCCCGGTCGCCGGCCCCGGGAACCGCCGCCGTCCGGCGGCGCTCGACGTCCAGCAACTCGTCGTGGATGACGCCATGGCCGGCGAGCCAGTCGAAGGCCTCGTCGGCCGTCCGGAAGTGGTCGATCAGTGCACCCGATTCGAGCTCTCGCGTGTTGAGGAACTCGAAACTGAGGTCCAGTTCGATCTCGTGACTGTGGGGTGTTTCCGTGCTCACGTAACCACTCTACATGGGTTGACAGGTTACGCGCAAGGGTGTATTGTTCGTAACCGATAGAGATACATTCACTGGTTACTACAACGAGACTCAAGGAGGTCCGCCATGGAAGCACTGTTCGCGATCATCGCCATCGTCGGCGGCCTGCTGGTGCTCGACGTTGCTGCCCTGATCCACGGGACCGATTCCCGGGATCTGCGCCTCAACGAGCGCTGGTAATCCGGCCGTCGATCCGAAACATCGTTCCCTCGCTGCCCGGAGACTTGACCTCATGAACCCCAACTTCTACGCGCTTCTGGCGCTCGACATCGCCAACGAGCGCGTCCGCGACGCGGAGCGCCTCAATCGCTTCCGCTCCTTCGATCACGGCCCCAACGTCGTACGACGCTCGATTGCCCGTGCCGCCGCTGCGCTCAGCCGGAGCTCGGCATCGGTGGCCAATCGGCTCGACGGGGAGGCCATGGTGCGCGGCCGATCCTCGTTGGCCTGACCCGTGACGGCGCCACGACGGAGACCCTGGCTGCCTCCGGAGCCCAGTCCAAATCGACCCTGAGGTCGATGAGGACCGGGCTCTTTGGTATCCGCGGTCAACCCGCGGCAGGGAGCGGTGTGCCGCCAGTCATCCGCACGAGGGCCTCGAGGCGTGGCCGGTGCTCCGCCGTCACCTCGATGTCGACGACAGTCAGGGGGATGTCGCCATCACGGATCGCGACCCGCATCGGAAGGTCGGACGCGGCGGTCAGGACGGCCAGCGCCCGATGGGCATGACGAAGGTCGGCGTAGGCGGCGCTGAGCCTGGCCAGTGGTTCGATCGGCATCGGTGACGAGATTCCCCACACTCGAGGCGCCCTGCGGCCTCTACCCGAAGCATGGCGCCGAACCGGTGTCGGCACCATGGCGAGATGGTGGGGGATGCGCCTACGGTGAACGCAGGGGAGGCATACGCGGCGACGCGGTGGTCGACGCCATGGCTCAGGTGGTGCAGTGCGCCTCGAGCTCGACCAGCGCCTCCTCGAACGTCCTGATGGCCGCACCGGGAGCCCCGACCGGGAAGGCGTGCCCTTGCGCGCCCCAGTCCCGCCACTCCATGAACTTCTCCCGGATGTCGTCGTACTGGACCATCCCGTCGATGAACAGCTCCAGGGCGTCCGATGTGCAGTTACTGGCGGTGTACGCCGCAACGCCCTCGCGCTGGGCGGTGATCCAGACCTCCAACGGCAGGAAGAGGTCCTCGAGCTTCTGCGGATCCATGTCGTTGAGCACCAGGAGCTGCGGAATCGCCTCGTCAATGCCCGCCCGGATCAGCGTTGCGAGCTCCTCGTCATCGGCCGTGTAGACAGTGTTTAGGCTGGGCGTCGGGGACGGCGGAGCGGTCGCCTCGGCGGTCGGTGGGCCGGCCGTCGGCGTGGCCGTCGAGGGCGATGCTGTCGCGCCCGGACCCGCGGTGCAGCCGACCAACAGGAGCGCCATCAGCGCAACCGCTCTCATCGCCTCGGTTCTCTCCTCCAGCGAACGCCACCGAACTGGTCGTGGTGCTTGCGAGTTCGCCACGGTAGCACCAGACGCCATCAGAGGCGGTCGAGCGCCCCCAGATAACTGGCAGCTGAAGCGCCGATCAGTAGAGTCCCGGCGAGACGTCCCGCCGCGTCGGAAGTGCCCCCGAGGCGGCGGGACGTCGATCCGTTTCGTCGGCCCTCGGGGCTCCCGCCGGGGAGCCGTGGATGGACGATACTGCCGCCCCGTGGCGGGCGCTCGAGACGGGTCCCGGACCGGCCGCGGCGGAGCCCCCGAACGACCAGCGGTGGCTGGCGGCCGCCGGCCTGGTGGCCGCCGTCGCGCTCGCCGTCGTGGCCTACCTGATCGCATCGGGGAGCAGTGGCGAACTGGCTGTTTCGGGCGGCGATGCGAGTCCGGTCGGGCGGCGCAGCGGCTTCCTCAGCGCGTCCAGGCGGTGACCTCGAACTCGTCGTCGAGGTGGTCGGGGCGATCGAGCGCCCGGGCGTCTACCGTCTGGCGGCCGGCTCGCGCGTCGGTGACGCCGTCACGGCTGCCGGCGGCTACGGGCCCCGGGTAGACGCGGAGCGCGCCAGTCGGGAGCTCAACCTCGCCGCCCTGCTGGCCGACGGCGACCAGGTCCGGGTGCCATCACGCGACGATGCGGCGACTGGCGGTGGAGGGTCGGTCGCTGGCGGTTCCGGAGGTGGCCCTGGCGGCGGCCTGATCGATCTGAACGCCGCCACGTCGGCGGAGCTGGAGTCGCTGCCCGGGATCGGGCCGGTAACGGCCGCCAAGATCATCGCCGCCCGGGAGGAACAGCCGTTCGCTTCGGTGGACGATCTGCGGTCTCGCGGCGTGGTCGGACCGGCAACCTTCGAGAAGATCCGCGGCCTCATCGAGGCACGCTGATGTCGCGCGCCACGGCGCTGGCGATCGGCGCGGCGGGGGCGGCGTTGGCGATCCCGGCCGGACCCGTCCGCCTTCCGATCTGGCTGGCGGTGGCGGGCGTGGCGCTTGCTGCGGTCGCCGTCCGGGCGCTTGGTCGACGATCGTCCGGTTGGCCCATCGCCGCAGCGGTTGGCGTGACCGCGATCGCCATCCGGCTGACCGTGTCGCCAGCTCCCGTCATCAGCCCACAGGCACTGCCAGCCGGGGACGGGCCGTGGACCGCGGTCGTCGAGTCGGTTGCGGCACCGCGGCGAGGCGAGCAGCCGGCGGCGCTCCGGCTCGACGATCCGCCGATCCGGGTTGCCGCCATCCTGCCGCGCTTTCCCGCGGTGGAACCTGGGTTTCGGATCGTCGTCGCGGGCTCGATCCGGGAGCCGCCGGAGGACGACCCGTACGGCGACTACCTGCGACGGATCAACGTCGCCGGAACACTTCGATCGCGAACGGTCGAGGTGCAACCCGGCGTCGCCGGTGGCCTGGACCTCGAGCGGTGGCGACGAGCCGCTGCGGCGGCGATCGCGCGAGCCGTCCCCGAGCCCGAGGCCGGCCTCGCCGCCGGCATCCTCGTCGGGCTCCGCGACCGCGTCGACCGGGATCTCGCGGCGGCCTTCACGACGGTTGGCGCGAGCCACGTGGTGGCGATCTCAGGTTGGAACATCGCGATCGTCGCCGCGTCGGTGGGCGCCCTCGGCGGACGGCTCGCCCACCGGCGGCGCGCCATGCTGACCGCCGGCGCGATCGTCGCCTACGTCTGTTTCGTCGGCCCGACGCCCTCGGTCCTGCGGGCGGCGGCGATGGCCGGCGTGGTCCTGCTCGCCCGCGAATCGGGCCGCGCCGGGCGGGCGACGGCGGCGCTCGGCTGGGCCGCGGTGCTGATCCTGCTGGTCGATCCATCGCTGGTCCGTGACGCCGGGTTCCAGCTCTCTACCCTGGCGACCGCCGGGCTGATCGCCTGGGGGACGCCCCTTGGCACGATCGTCGACCGGGCCACCGGCGGACGCCTCCCCGGCTGGGTCGTCGAGTCGCTCGGCGTCTCGCTCGCTGCCCAGGCGGCGACGCTGCCGGTGGTCCTGGCCACGTTCGGCCGGCTGGCACTCGTCTCGCCGATCGTGAACCTGCTCGTGGTCCCGGCTGTCGCACCGGCGATGGCCGCCGGCGCCTTCGCCCTGCTGTGTGGCTTCCTCGTCCTGGTCCCGGCGGTCCCGGGCGCCGTGGCGACCATCGGCGGCCTGCCGGCATGGGGGCTCCTCGCCTGGATCGTCGGTTGTGTCCGTGCCGGAGCGGCGCTCCCCTTTGCGAGCCTGGATCTGACGCCGCCGGCCGACACGTTCGCCGCCCTCGCCGTGGCGGGCAGCCTGGTCATCGTCGCGATGCGCCCTGGCTGGCTCCGCCGGATCGTATCTGCCGTCCGACGGCCTCCGCAATCGACGCTGACCCGCAAGTCGACGCCTCAAGGCCATCGCATCACGAGGGCGGCCAAGGTCGCAATCGTCGCCGTCGCCACCTCGCTGGTCGCCGTGGCCCTGGCGGTGACCTACCGACCCGACGGCCGAACGACGATCACGGTCCTCGACGTTGGGCAGGGCGATGCGATCCTCGTCGAAGGGCCTGGCGGGGGCCGGCTCCTCGTCGACGGCGGCCCGGACCCGGACCGGCTCCTGGTCGCGCTCGACGAGCGACTTCCGCCGTGGGACCGCCGGCTCGATGCCATCGTCCTGACTCACCCCCACGAGGACCACGTCGGCGGCCTGGCGCTGCTCCTCGAGCGGTACAGGGTGGACCGGGTGTTCGAGCCCGGCATGCGTGGGCCTGGTCCGGGCTATGCCGCGTGGCAGGACCGGCTATCGGCCGGCGGGCCGCCGGTCACGCGGCTCGTCAGCGGTGATGCCCTCGCCGTCGACGACGTCCGGTTCGACGTCCTGTGGCCGGATCCCGGGTCCGTCCCCGATGAGCCGCCGGACACCGGAACCGGGATCAACAACGTGTCGATCGTCCTCCTCGGCGAGGTCGACGGGCGGCGCGTCCTGTTGACCGGCGATGTCGAGGAGGGCATCGACCCGCTTCTGCTCGCCCGTGGCCTGCCACCGCTCGACGTCCTCAAGGTCGCGCACCACGGCAGCCGAACCGCGTCGACCGACGCCTTCCTCGAGCGAGTTCGACCCACCGTGGCAGTCGTCTCGGCGGGCGCGGACAACCCGTATGGCCATCCGTCGCCCGACACGATCGCGCGGCTTGAGCGAAGCGGCGGCCGGGTGCTGCGGACCGACACGGACGGCAGCGTCGAGCTCTCGATCGGCGGTGATGGGATCCGGGTCCGGAGCACAGGACCACGGGTCACGGCCCGGCTGACTGCGGCTGCCGGATCGGTCACGCACCCTGTGCCGAACCCGTTCGGCTGTGCCATCCCGATCGCGACCGGTGCCGGCATATAGAGTGATGGACCGTCGCGGTACCCCCAAACCGACGAGGGGCGATGCTCGCAGTCGCGCAACCCACCTGCTTCCTGATCGCGGACATCTCGGGCTACACCGGCTACCTCGCCGATGTCGAGCTGGATCACGCCCAAGACATCCTGGCGGACCTCATCGGCGCGGTTGTCTCCGCGCTCCGGCCGAATTTCCGGCTGGCGAAGCTCGAGGGCGACGCCGCATTCACCTTCCAGGCGGTAGATGAGGTCGACGGATCGATGCTCCTCGACACGATCGAGCGCTGCTACTTCGGGTTCCGGCGCCGCCGCAGGGACGTACGCCAGGCGACGTCGTGTGACTGCAGCGCCTGCGCCCGGATCCCGGACCTCGATCTCAAGTTCGTGGCCCACCACGGGCCCGCCATCCACCAGAAGGTCGCCGGCCGCCAGGAACTCCTGGGCTCGGACGTGATCGTGGCCCACCGGCTACTGAAGAACGAGGTGGTCGAGCGGCTGGGGATGAGCGCCTACGCGCTGATCAGCCAGCAGTGCATCGACGCATCCGACCTCGAGCCGGCCGCGCTCGGCATGATCGAGCACACCGAAACCTACGATCGAATTGGCGACGTGCGGACCTGGGCCCACGACCTGGAGCGACGCTGGCAGGAGGAGGAGGCTCGCGCGCGCGTCCGCGTCACGCCCGAGGAATCGATCCTCACGATCTCCGTGCCGACGAAGGCACCACCCCAGGTGGCCTGGGAATTCCTCACCCAGCCAGGCCAGCGGATGACCTGGCAGCCGTGGGTGACGGAGGTCGAGGTCAAAGGCGCGACAGGCGGGCGACGCGGCGTAGGCTCGGCGAACCACTGCATGCACGGACCGGACGCCGTCATCGAGGAAATCCTCGATTGGCGCCCATACGACTACGTCACCGATCGGACGATCCTGGCAACTCCGAGCGGGCCGGTGAAGGTGCTCCACACGATCGAGCTCGAGCCGGTCGCGGTGGGCACGGTCATTCACCTCCGATTCGGGGCACCGAAGTCCCGCCGGGAGGCAGCTCTCATGCGTGAGATCGGCCCGGCGTACGGGGCGGCGCTCCAGTCGAGCCTCCCCAGCCTCATCGCACAGCTGGAAGCCCAGCTCGCCGCCCGTGAGCTGGACCGCGGCCCGGAACCCAAGCTGGTGGGTCCCAGGCCGGACGGTCCACTGTCGGGCCTGCCGCCGGCGGCGATCGCCTAGTATCGTCTTAGGTTTGACTTATATAAGTCACACATTCTAATATGCGTTTGTGCACGCCTTCGACGTCCTGGGAGACCCCGTCCGTCGCCGCATCCTCGAGCTGCTCGCCGATGGCGAGCTCTCGTCGGGGGCGATCACGGCGGCCGTCCAGGCGGAGTTCCGGATCTCGCAACCGGCCGTGTCGCAACACCTCAGGGTGCTCCGGGAGGCGGGGTTCACGTCCGTCCGGCCGGAAGGCACTCGCCGGCTGTACGCGGTCGATGCCGCCTCCTTCCGCGAGGTCGACCAGTGGCTCGACCACTTCCGCCGGTTCTGGGACCAGCGTCTTGACTCACTCGCAACCGAGCTCGCGCGCGGCAAGCGCGAACGCCGCCTTCGAGCGGCCCCCAAGGAGAACTCGAAAGGAGACCCCACCAAATGATCGACATCGTTCGCGAGATCGAAGCCGTGCAGCGCGAGGTTGGCGAGGGCCGCGTCCCGGCCGGCGTGGGGCGTTCGCTGCGCCTCCAGCGCGATTACGACGCGCCGATCGAGGACGTCTGGGACGCCGTGACGAATCCCGAGCGGATCAGCCGCTGGTTCCTGCCGATCAGCGGCGACTACCGCCTCGGCGGCCGGTACCAGCTGGAGGGCAACGCCGGGGGCGAAATCCTCGCCTGCGAACGGCCCCATCGGTTCAAGGTGACGTGGGCCTACGGCGAGGTGGCCGGCGACGCCGACGTGTCGGAGCTCGAGGTCCGACTGTCGGCCGTCGACGGCGGGACGACACTGGTCGAGCTCGAGCACGTGGCGGTCGTGCCCGAGGAACCGTGGCTGGAGTACGGGCCGGGCGCCGTCGGGATCGGCTGGGACCAGGGCATGCTGGGGCTGACGCTCCACCTGCGCGGCGAATCGGTGGGCGATCCCATCGCCTGGCAGCTGTCGACGGAGGGCCGCGAGTTCGCGACGAAGAGCAGCGAGGCGTGGGGCGAGGCGAACCGCGTCGCCGGCGCGGATTCGGCGACGGTCGCCCGCGGGGTCGCGAATTCGACCGCGTTCTACGTCCCGGAACCGGAGGCGCAGTCGTAGGCGAACCCAACGGGCTGGGCCCAGGCCGCGACGGGGCTACCATCCCCGGGTGACGACCCTGGCCTGGTTCTACGGCGACGACGCCTGGGCGCTGGACCGCGCCGCCGATGGCGTCTTCGAGCGGCTCGGGGCGGCATCCCCGGGGGTCGAACGGCTTCGCGTCGGCGGGGACGACACGGCTTTCGCCCGGATCGGCGAGCGGCTGGCCACCGGCTCCCTGTTCGGCGGCGGCACCCTCGTCGTCCTCACCGATCCCGGCCCGCTCCTCCGATCGAAGGGTGACCGGGATGCCTTCACCGACCTGCTGGGCCTCGTCGCGCCCGGCAACGGCCTCGTCGTCCTCGAGCCAACCGACGGTTCGAACCGCCGGCCGGCCGGCCTCGTCGCCCTCGAGAAGCTGGTTCGCGACGCCGGCGGCGAGACCCGCGAGTTCCGCGCGCCCAAGGAGGGCCAGCTCGCCGCCTGGATCGAGGCGCAGGCCCGCGAGCGAGGCATGACGCTCGCTCCCGGCGCGGCCAGGGAGCTGGCCACCAGGATCGGCGGGTTCGTCCGGGAGGGCGACGTGGACCGTCGTCGGCAGAGCCAGATGGCCGTCGGGGAGCTGGAGAAGCTGGCCCTCTACCGGTCCACGAGGCCGGTCACCGTGGAGGACGTCCAGGCGCTCGTCGCCGAGGTGGTGCCCGGCTCGGCGTGGGCGTTCCTCGATGCTGTCGCGTCGCGCCGCGTGGCGAGAGCCGTGGAGATCCTCGATCGGCTCCTGGAGACAACACCCGAGCTGGTCCTTCTCGCTCAGATGCATCGCCGGATCAAGGAACTGGTCATCACCGCGGACCTGCTTCATTCGGGGGCCCGCAACCAGGAGGTCATCAAGGCGCTCGGGATCAAGCCCTACCCTGCCGAGCTTCGCGTCGCCCAGGCCAGGTCGTGGACGCTGCCGGAGCTCGATGCCGCTCTCGACGGGCTCGTGGAGCTGGACGCCACGGTCCGGGGAGCGCCAGGCTACGGCGCCGGCGACGCCCAGCGGCGGCTCGCCTTTGACCTGTGGATCAGCGAATGCGTGGCGCCCGCGGCCTAGGTCAGCCTGCGGCTGACCCGGGGGTCAGCTGGACCAGGCCTGCTCCTGGACGACGAGGTCGCTCTCGATTGCGAACACGCAGCGGGCGTCGCCGAGGTCGAGCAGCTCGATCAGCTCCGGGTCGATGTAGAGCTGGTGGCAGTCCTCGCACAGCCCGCCCGGGATGCCGAAGCACAGCCGCTCACTCCGATCCGGCAGCCGGAACGTGGTGTCGAACCGGGTCGTGATCAGGCGCCGAGTGCAGGCGGGGCATCGATCGCGGAGGCGGGACATTCGCGGGCTTCCTTGCGGACCGGGTCGGCCAGGTGGCCAACCGCTGTCGCGATGCTAGGAAGCGCCCCGGTCCATCGACATGACCCGACGGTACGGGGACCAGAGGTACCGATTCGCGTGCCGCCCCTACTGGACGCGGAGGATGGTCTTCGCCTCCGACCAGTGCTTCTCGAGCCCGTAGAAGTCCCGTTCGGGTGGCGTGAAGATGTGGACGATCGTCGAACCGAAGTCCACCAGCACCCAGTGCGAGGCCGCCACACCCTCCCGCCCGATCGGCCGCATGCCCTCCGCCCGAAGCCCTTCGATGATCCCGTCGGCAACCGCGTCGAGCTGCCGCTCCGAGCCGGCCGAGCAGATGACGAAGTTGTCGGCGATCGTCGTCAGCCCGGTCAGGTCTAGCAGGACGATGTCGGCCGCCTTCTTGTCCTCGGCCAGCTCGACGATCCGCCGGGCGATGTCCAGCGCGGAACGATCGGAGGATGCGGCGCGTCGCCCGCGCTTCGGAAGGCCGTCGGGTCGGGGAGCTTCGATGGCGGCGCCTGGGTCGGTCACGGGTGTCGGGTCCTCCGGGCGGCTGGCTGGGCGGTCATTGCTCGGATCGTTCTCCTGGCTGGGCGTGATAGAGGTCATGGTCCCCGATATAGCGGATCACCGCGTCGGGGACGAGGTAGCGGATCGACCGGCCGGCGGCAATCCGCTCGCGCAGCTCACTGGCCGACATGCGGATCCGCGGTGCCTCGAGAAACGTCACCCGGTCCTCGCGGCCGGGGAAGTGAGCGGCCAGCCACGCCGGTCCGGCCATCTCGAACCCGTCGCGTGGAGTGACGGCGATCCGGGCCTCGGCGAGCAGCCGGTCTGGCTCGTGCCAGGTTGGCAGGCCGTGGAACGACTCGGCCGACAGGATCACCGTGAGATCCGGCTCGCGGCCGGCGGCGCGCTCTGCCGCCGCGAGGGCCAGGACCGTATCGAGGGTGTAGGACGGGCCGGGTCGATCGACCTCGATCCGGCTGGCCTCGAACGCCGGATTGCCGGCGATCGCGAGGCGCACCATGGCCAGCCGGTCCTCCGCCGGGGTGACCGGCACGCCAGGCTTGTGGGGCGGCATCCCGGCCGTGATGAACAGCGTCCGCTCGATGCCGAGGACCTCGCGCGCCTCCTCGGCGACCGCCAGGTGGCCGAAATGGATCGGGTCGAAGGTGCCGCCCATCAGCGCGACCGAGCCGGGCCTGGCCGTCAATCGTCCTCCCAGGGCGAGGGCTCCCACTCGAGCTCCTGCCGTCCGATGCGGACCGTGTCGCCGGCCGCCACCCCGGCCCGACGGAGCTCCGCGTCGATGCCGAGCCGGGCGAGGTTGCGCTGGAACCGCTCGGCGGATTCCTCGACGTCGAAGTTGGTCTGGGCGGCCAGCCGCTCGATCCGCTTGCCCCGGACCCGGAAGGCGTCCTCTTCGCGTTCGACGACGAAGTGGTCGCCGAGGGTCTCGATCCGGTGGACGACGACGCCCGCCGGCTCGGGGGCGGCCGCCAGTTCCTCGGCAGACGGCAGGAGATGGGCAATCCCTTCGCGGAGGCCCGACAGACCCTCTCCGGTCGCCGCCGACAGGCCGACGACCGGGATGCCGTCGCGCCGGCGCGCGGCCCGGAACGTCGACCACCCCTCCGCCGCCGCGGGCAGGTCCAGCTTGTTGAAGCCGACGAGGATCGGCTTCTCGAGGAGGGCGGGGTCGTGGGCCCGGAGCTCGTCGCGGAGGACCCCGTAGTCCCACTCGGGATCTCGCGAGCCGCCGTCGACGACATGGACCAGGATCCGCGTCCGCTCGACGTGGCGCAGGAAGGCGTGGCCGAGCCCAGCTCCGGACGATGCGCCCTCGATCAGCCCGGGCACGTCGGCGATCGTCGGCCGTCGCTCGTCCTCGTCGCCCAGGTCCATCACGCCGAGGTTCGGCTCGAGCGTCGTGAACGGGTAATCGGCGATCTTCGGGCGAGCGGCGGTCAGCGCGGCAAGGATCGTCGACTTGCCGGCGTTGGGCAGTCCGACCAGGCCGATGTCGGCGATGAGTCGCAGCTCCAACCGGACCCACCGCTCCTCGCCGGGCTCGCCCTTCTGGGCGTGCTTGGGTGCCTGGTGGGTCGACGACTTGAAGTGCACGTTGCCGAGACCACCCCGGCCACCCTTGGCCACCAGCGCCTCCTGCCCGGTCGCCACCAGATCCGCCACGAGGGCGCCGGTCGCGTCGTCGTACACCGCGGTGCCCGGCGGAACGGCGAGCACCAGGTCGTCGCCGGCTTTGCCGTGCCGCCGGGCGCGCGTGCCCCGGCCACCCGGCGTGGCCTTGAAGTGGTGCGAGAAACGGAAGTCACGGAGGGTGGTCTGGCCGGCGTCGACCCGGAGCGTGATCGAGCCGCCTCGGCCACCGTCGCCGCCATCGGGGCCGCCGCGCGGGACGTGGGCCTCCTGGCGGAAGGTCGCGGCGCCGTCACCGCCGTCCCCGGCACGGAGCCAGATCTTCACCCGGTCGAGGAACATCGTGGCTATCTTCGCACGGGCCGCCGGACGAACCGCCGGCGCGGCCGGAGCGTCGGTCAGAAGTAGCGCAGCGGATTGACGCGCGACCCGCCGTTCCAGATCGGGCCTCGCCAGACCTCGAAGTGGAGGTGCGGACCGGTGGCCCAACCGGACGACCCGATCCGGCCGACCTGCTGGCCGCGCGAGACGTGCTGCCCGCGCCCGACGCTGACCCCGGACATGTGGTTGTACGTGGTGTACAGGCCGGAGCCGTGGGCGATCCAGACCTGGTAGCCACCGCCGTTGCTCTTCCAGCCGGCGAAGATCACGGTCCCGCTGGCGGCCGACCGGACGCGCGAGCCATAGTCCGCGGCGATGTCGATGCCGTAATGGCCGTAGTGGAAGTACTGGCTGATCTGGTTGCCACCGCCGACGACCGGCCAGGCGAACGAGCCGCCGCCGTAGGTCGATGGCGGTCTGACGGTGCCGCCAGAGCTGGAGCCTCCGCCGGAACTGGCCGGTGGCTTGGGCTTGGGCGTTTCGATCGCCTTGCCAACCGCGCCGGGGAGGATCAGCGTCTGACCCACCAGCAGGGCCCGGTCCTCGAGGCCGTTGGTCTCGTACACCTCGTCCGGGGACACCTTGAACTGGGTGGCGAGCGATTCGAGGGTGTCGCCTTCCTTGACCGAATAGACGAGGCCGTTGACCGGCGGGATCGTCAGCGACTGGCCGACGACGAGGCTGTCCTTGGCCGACAGCTTGTTGGCCCACCAGATCGTCATCATCGACACGCCGAAGCGGTTGGCGATGCCGGTCAGGGTGTCGCCCTGGCGGACCTTGTACGACCGAAGGAGGTCCTTGCCGTCGGCGACCGCGGTGTTGACCGCGATCGGCTTGAGGAGCGTGCCGTCGGCCCGGAACGCGCCGGTGATCTGGGGTGGCGTCGCGTCGGCGAGGAGTGTGCCGTCGAGGTCGACGGCACTGAGCGGGTCGGCGACGGTGCTGGCCTCGGTGCCGGGATCGATCACTTCGTCGGTGACGGCCGTTGCGCCGTCGCGATAGGCCGTACCACCGCCGAGGGCGATCCGGGCCTCCGAACCGAAGTCGGCACTCGTATCGCCGATGGGACCGGCGCTGGCCGGCGTACCCGGCAGCCAGCTCATCACCGAGGCGACCAGGACGATGGCGATGACCGCTACGGGAACCAGGCCGTCGGAGCGGATCCGGCGGGGGACGCCACGTGCGGCGCTCGTCGCGCGAGCCGGCGTCGCCTGCGCGCTGGCGGCGACCGACGCCGCGCGGACATGGAGGTCCCGGGCGACGGCGACGCTTCGACGATGAAACCTGATCGTGCCGGACGACCGGCGGCTAGGGGCCGGGCGCAGCCGTCCAAAGACGCGCTGCACGCCAACCGATGCGTTCAGCAATACGCTCTCCTGGCGCAGAGGACGGTCCGGCGCTGGGGATGCGGCGCCGGGTAAGCGCCAGGGTTGGACCGTCCGTGGGGTCGCGATATCGAGCTGGGGGTCTCTGTACGCGGCCTGGGCCCGTCGCTCTCCCCGCGGGCCTCTTACCTTCAAGGCCACCGTACCACGGGTCCCAAAGATGTCGCAAATGCGACAGGTGACCTATGCCAGGTGCTACGCCGATGACATCAAGGTTGCTGGCGCCAGCGGCTCCCTATCGACTCGGCCCGCTCAGCTGGTCCAACCGGAAGGCGGCCGGGAGCACAAGCGAGCGCGCGGACCGGCCAGCGCGGCGGGGTGAGCCAGATCAGCGGGCTGTCACGCGTCGAGAGATTTCGTCAACGTAGCCAGGAACTGGGCGTTGTTATCGGTCTTGGCCAAGCGGTTGAGCAGCAGCTCGATCCCCTCGTTGGTCCCGACCGCGGACAGCATCCGGCGCATCGTCCAGACCATCTTGAGCGTCCCGTCCTCGAGGAGCAGCTCCTCGCGCCGGGTGCCCGAGCGCTGGACGTCGATCGCGGGGAAGATCCGCTTCTCCGCGAGCTTCCGGTCGAGGATGAGCTCCGAGTTGCCGGTGCCCTTGAACTCCTCGTAGATGACGTCGTCCATCCGGGAGCCAGTGTCGACGAGGCACGTCCCGATGATCGTCAACGAGCCGCCCTCCTCGATGTTCCGGGCGGCGCCGAAGAACCGCTTGGGCGGATACAGCGCGATCGGGTCGATACCACCCGACAGCGTCCGGCCCGACGGCGGCAGAGCCAGGTTGTAGGCCCGCGCGAGGCGGGTGATCGAGTCGAGCAGGATCACGACGTCGCGGCCGGTCTCGACCTGGCGCTTGGCGATCTCGAGGGCCATCTCGGCGACGTGGGTGTGGTTCTCGGTGGGCTCGTCGAACGTCGAGCTGATGACCTCGCCCTTGACGCTGCGCCGCATGTCCGTGACTTCCTCCGGCCGCTCGCCGATGAGGGCGACCATCAGCAGGATGTCCGGGTAGTTGGCGGTGACGCCGTTGGCGATGTGCTTGAGGAGGAACGTCTTGCCGGCCTTGGGCGGGCTCACGATCAGGGCGCGCTGGCCCTTGCCGAGCGGATTGACGAGGTTGATCAGCCGCTGGCTGAGGTTCTTCGAATCGCTCTCGAGGTTGAGCAGCTCGTCGGGGTGGACCGGGGTCAGGTCGCCGAAGACCGGCCGCCGGCGGGCCGTCTCGATGTCGACGCCGTTGACCGCATCGACGCGCAGCATCCCCCAGTACTTCTCGGCATCACGCGGGGCGCGGACGGCGCCGGAGATGCGGTCGCCGATCCGGAGGCCGAAGCGGCGGACCTGGCTGGAGCTGACGTAGACGTCGTCCGGGCTGGGCAGCAGGCCGTGGCGGCGCATGAAGCCGAAGCCCTCGTCGACGATGTCGAGGATCCCGGTCGCGTAGGCGTGTCCCGCGCGCTCCGTCTGGCGCTGGAGGATCCGGTCGACCAGCTCATCCTTGCGATCGCCTGAGGCGGCGTCGATCTCGAGCTCGCGCCCGACCTGGCGGAGCTCCGTGACGCTCATCTCGCGCAGGTCGCTGACGTCGAGGTCGTTGCGCTCGCGGGCGGCCTCGAGTTCCTGCTGCTCCTCGAATTCGGTTACCGGGGCGCGCAGCCCTCCACCGGGGGTACGACGCCGTGGGCGGCGGTTGCGGGATCGCTGATCCTGAGTTGGTCCGGGCATATGGGTAGGGGTACCTGCTTGGGAGACGGGGGCCGACGGTTCGTACGTGCGCGCGAATCCGGTCCGCTGCGCGGGCGCCTGTCGGGATATGCGGAGAATAGTTGTCCCGCGAACGCTCGTCAACGGGCTGCCGCTATCCTCCCCTACCAATGCCCGACCTCCAGATCCTGCCGTTTACCGAAAGCCACGTCGGCCGGGCAGCCCGTCTGCTGGCGGCGCGGCACCGGGCGCACCGGCTTGTCGAGCCGGGGCTCGACGCGACTTACGAGACGACCCCGGTCGCCGTGGCGGCGGTTTCGGCGGCACTGGCGGCTCCGGGTGCGTCGGGGGCCGTCGGCGTTCGGCGCGGCGAGATCGTGGCGTTCCTGCTCGGCGCCCCGAAGGACGACGCGACCTGGGGCCCGAACATCTGGGTTGACGGTGCCGGCCACGCCACCACCGAGCCGGAGGACATCCGCGACCTGTACGGATTCGCAGCGGCCCGCTGGGTCGCAGCCGGGCGGACGAACCACCACGTGATCGTGCCGGCCACCGAGCAGGCCCTCGTCGACGCCTGGTTCAGCCTCGATTTCGGCCAGCAGCACGTCCACGGCATCCGCGAGGCGCCGCCCGCCGCTTTCACGCCGACGGTGCGCCACGGCGTCAGCGTCCGGCGGGCGACCCGCGGCGACATTCCCTTGCTGGCCCAACTCGAGCTGGTCCTGCCCACGCACCAGGCAGCGTCGCCGGTCTTCTCGCCGCTCGCCGTGCCCACCCTGGAGGCAACCGTCACTGAGCTCGAGGCCGACTTCGACGACCCCCGGTACGCCGTGCTCGTGGCGGAGCTCGACGGGCGGATCCTCGGCTCGGCGGTGGGCTGCTCGCTGGAGCTGTCGTCGCTCCACGGGGGCATCACCCGGCCGGCATCGGCCGGCTTCCTGGGCTTTGCCGCGGCGTTCCCCGACGCCCGCGGGCTGGGCGCCGGGCGCGCGCTGGGTGAGTCCGTGATGGCCTGGTCACGCGACGCCGGCTACGACTGGGTCGTCACCGACTGGCGGTCGACGAACCTGCTGGCGAGCCGGGCCTGGCCGGCACTCGGCTTCCGACCGACGTTCCGCCGGCTCCATCGGACGATCGCGACGTCCTGAACGATGCCGCGCAAGCGGTAGGACGATGCGAAGGGCCGGCCGGAGTTCAGCCCCGAAGGCTCTTCATGTGAAAGGCGCTGAACCTGGAGGCCCGCAGCGAGCGGCCCGGGTCGGCGTCGCCACCGGGCGCGTCATCCTGCTCGTAGTTGGGGTTGTGGTAGCGGCGGACGCCCTGGTACTTGAAGAACGTCTCGAATTCGATGTCGCTGGTCGCATCGCCGAACGGGACGAAGGCGTAGCCCTGGCCAACGCCGACCGGATCGGCCGTCCGAGCGCCGTCCTTGGCGTGGTACAGGGGGAACCGGATCGGACGTGCGGCGACGAGCGCCACCGGATCCAGGATCCTCTCGACCCGGTTGCCCTCCCAGTCGAAATACCAACGATGCTGGTGCTGGGCGACGTGGGCCCAGAAGATGTCGAGCTCGACGAGGCACAGCTCCGGGTCACTGATATCGAGGTAGTGCTCCATCAGCCGCTTGCCCGATTCACCGCGAATCTGGACTGGCGCCGGCAGGGGCTCCCCGGTGACCCGGTCCACCGTCTGCCACACCATCGGGCCGTCCTGGAGGAAGTCGTAGGCCGGCGAGTGGTTGTGCGGATAGAGGTGGATCCCCCACTCCAGCGTCAGCCGGTTGAGGGCTTCCCACTTCTCCCCGGCAAGGTCCCAGGCCTCGATGTTGCGGTCGTTGGCGCTTGTCGGGTCATCGCCCGTTCCCATGAACGGCATGCCGAGGATCGAGGCGAACTCGAGCTCGGCCTGGAAGCGGTCATAGTCGGTCGTCGTCATGCCGCCGTTGGGGCCGCCGGGCCAGGTGCTCGGAATGAACCCATGGTTGCCAATGGCCTGCAGGCCGAACTCGTCGAGGAAGCCCCGAAGGGTGCGGCCGTAGGCCATGTATGCCGCCCGTGACCCCGGCGTCGTACCACCTGTGGGCGCTGAGTTCGGCTGTCCGCCGCCCGGGTTGCTGGCCTCCTGCGTGTAGCCCGCAAACTCGATCTGGGCGAACCCGACGCCGGCGAGGAACTCGAAGAGCTCTCGCCAGCCGCCGGGCAGGGGCACCGACGGTCCCAGGTCGGTTGGGTCCTCGGGGAAGCCGGGGCCGCCCAGGAATCCCATCGTCGGTGGCAGCCCCGCGGCAGCTGAGGCCGCGATCCCGCGACGGCTCAGCACGTCACGCTGGGTGAACGTGATCGTGCCGATCTTGTCCACGGGGATCAATCGAGGCAGCCCTCCGAGGAACAGCTAGGTGGTGGCGACCTCCGGCAGCCCGGCGGGCAGTCCGGCCGGTAGCCAGCGCTCGATCGCCTCCCTGGCGAACAGCTGGTCGACGACGAGCGCCGAGGTCCCGATCACGCCGCCGAGCAGCCCCAGCGACGAGCGCTGGATGAGCAGCTCCCGGGTCGCCAGCGGCAGCGAGCGCCGATAGACCGTTTCCCGGATCGACGCCAGCAGCTGGTCACCGCTCTGGGCCACGCCGCCGCCGATGATGATCTGCGACGGGTTGAAGAAGTTGACCACGCTGGCCAGCATGTGGCCGACGCGCCGGCCGGCGGACTGCAGGAGGTCGACCGCGACCGGGTCACCGAAGGCAGCCGCCCGGGCGACGTCCTCGGCCGTCAGCTCGCCGTGCTCGTCCAGCGCCGCCCGCAGCCGTGGGCTCCGGCCCTCGAGCGCCGCCGCCTCGCCATGCCGGCCAAGGGCCGCGCCCCCGGCCAGGGCCTCGAGGCAGCCGATGTTGCCGCAGCGGCAGACGACCCGCGAGTCGTCGACCACCTGGATGTGGCCGACGTCGCCGGCGCTGCCCTGCGCGCCGCGATGGAGCCGCCCATCGGAGATGATCCCGGCCCCGATCCCGGTGCCGATCTTGATCACGACCACGTTGTCGTGGCCCTGCGCGATCCCGGAGCGCCATTCGCCCAGGGCGAGGACGTTGACATCGTTGTCGACCCACACCGGCGCGTCGAAGCGGGCGGCGAAGCGCTCCCGGATGGGGTAGCCGTCCCAGCCGGGCATGATCGGCGGCGAGATCGGACGGCCGGAGGCGAACTCGACGGGTCCGGGCACGCCCAGGCCCACGCCCCAGACCGGACCGGCATTGCTCCGGGCGGTGTGCTGGACCTCGCCGAACAGCTCGTCGACGCGACCCAGGATCAGCTCCGGCCCACTGGCAATGTCCGCGGGCTCCGCGTAGTGGCCGAGGATCCGGCCGGCGAGGTCGGTCAGGGCGACCGCGATGCTGGTTGCCCCCAGGTCGGCCACCAGGACCCGTCCGGCGTCGGCATTGAAGCGGAGCTGGCGCGGTGGCCGGCCGCCGGTGCTGGGGCCAACCTCGCCCTCGACGACCAACGCGCGCTCGAGGAGCTCACCCACCCGCTGGGCGACGATCGCCCGTCCCAGCCCGGTCCGCTGGACCAGCTCCGAACGGGACCGGGATCGCCCCAGGCGGATCTCGTCGAGGACGATGACCAGGGCATCGAGGGCGTCGTCCGGGACCGGGCCGGGGGTCGTGGCGATCGATTCGAGGTCGTCGTTCACGAGGCGATCATACCCGCGCTTCCTCCGGACATCGAACGACTTTTGCACTTGACAGGCAAAATACGATCAGTCCGGCAATCCGAGTGAAGCGCCCCGCGCGGCGCTGGCATCCGACGTCCGACGCTTTTGACCCTATCCCTCGTCCTCTCGTAGCATCCGTCATCCATCTAGACCGTCTAGACAGGTCGTGCCGAGCGCCATGGTCATGGAACGTTGAGCGGCCTCGCAGAGGTGGGCGCCGCCGTCATCGGGACGGGCTTCATCGGTACCGTCCATGTGGAGGCCCTGCGCCGTATCGGGGTCCGCGTCACCGGCGTCCTCGGCAGCTCCCCGGAGCGAGGCGAGGCGCGGGCGGCCGCCCTGGGCGTGCCGCGGGCCTATCCGTCCCTCGACGCGGTGCTTGCCGATCCAGAGGTTCGCGTCGTCCACGTGACCTCGCCGAACCACCTCCACGTCGAACAGGCGCGCTCGATCCTCGAGGCGGGCCGCCACGTCGTGTGCGAGAAGCCGCTGGCGATGACCGCGGCGGAGTCGGCGGCGCTCGTCTCGCTGGCGGCGGAGACCGGGCTGATCAACGTCGTCAACTTCAACCTCCGCTTCTACCCGCTCCACCAGCACGTCCGCGAACTGATCGCCGACGGCGGGCTGGGTGACGTGCGGTTCGTCACCGGTCATTACTTCCAGGACTGGCTGCTCCTCGACACCGACTGGAACTGGCGGCTCGATCCCGGCAAGGGCGGAGCGCTCCGAGCCGTCGGCGATATCGGCTCCCACTGGCTGGACCTGGTGACGTTCCTCACGGGCCAGCCGATCGTCGAGGTCATGGCCGATCTCGCGACCTTCGTCGAGGTCCGCCAGCAGCCCACCGGCCCGGTCGAGACGTTCTCGATCGAGCGCAGCGCCGAGACCGTCGAACGCGAGATGGCCACCGAGGACGTGGCGTCGATCCTGCTGCGGTTCGCCAACGGCGCCCGCGGCACCGTCGCCGTGTCCCAGATCAGCGCCGGCCGGAAGAACTCGCTGCAATGGGAGATCGATGGCTCCGATGCCGCGGCGGCCTGGGACTCGGAGACGCCCGACCACCTGTGGATCGGTCATCGGGACCGGCCCAACGAGATCCTGCTCCGCAACCCGGCCCTGATGGGTGCTGCCGGGCGAACGGCCGCGGCCCTGCCGGGCGGCCACGTCGAGGGCTTCGCCGACACGTTCAGCGCCCTGTTCCGGGCGATCTACGGGGATGTCATGGCCGGCCGGCCGGCCGCGCGTCCGCCGTATGCCACCTTCGCCGACGGGCATGACGAGATGCTCGTCGGGGATGCGGTCGCCGAGAGTGCCCGGACCGGTCGCTGGGAGCCGGTTCCCCGGCTGGCCGCGGGAACGCCGGAGGAGGTCGTGACGCGATGAGGCTCGGGTTCCTGACGGCGCCGTTTGCGGACACCCCGCTCATGGAGGTCGCCGACTGGGCCGCCGGCGCCGACTTCGAGGTCCTCGAGATCGCCTGCTGGCCGAAGCAGACCGGGCCCGCCCGACGGTACGCCGGCACGAGCCACATCGACGTGGCGAACCTGTCAGCGGACCAGGCGCGGGACATCCGGAGCGAGATCGAAGCCAAGGGTCTGGCGATCTCCGGCCTCGGCTTTTACCCGAACCCGCTCCATCCCGATCCGGAGCACCGTTCGACGGTCATCGGCCATCTCAAGCTGGTGATCGAGGCGGCAGAGAAGATGGATGTCCCGCTCGTCAACACGTTCATGGGCGGTGACGGGGCCAGGAACCAGGACGACAACTGGGCGGAGGCGCTGCGGGTCTGGCCGGACATCGTCCGGTTCGCCCAGGACCACGGTCGCAAGATCACGTTCGAGAACTGCCCGATGCTGTTCTCGTACGACGAGTGGCCGGGCGGCCACAACATCGCCACGACACCCAGGATGTGGCGCCGGATCCTCGAGCAGTGGAGTGGGACGATCGGGCTCAACTTCGACCCATCGCACCTGATCCTCCAGATGATCGACATCGGGCGGTTCCTCAAGGAGTTCGGGCCAAACGTCCTTCACTACCAGGCCAAGGACCTGATGATCGACCGCGACGGTCTCTACGAGCGCGGGGTCTTCTCGATGGGGATGGGCTGGCAGATCCCGCGGATCCCGGGCCTGGGCGAGGTCGATTGGGGCGTCGTCCACGGCGAGCTGTACCGCCAGGGGTACGAGGGCGACTGCATCATCGAACACGAAGACCGGCGGTTCGAGGGCACGGACGACAAGGTCAAACAGGGCTTCCTCATCGCCCGTGACGTGCTCAGGCCCTTGTGCCACTGATGGCGCTCGACGTACAGAACCTGACCTATCGCGACGTGGCGAAGACGATCGACCATTCCCTGCTGCGTCCGGAGCTGGACGATGCGTTCGTCGAGGACGGCTGCCGGCTGGCCGCGCGGTACGACGTCGCCTCGGTGTGCGTCCGGCCGGTCGACGTCAAGCGGGCGAGAACCATCCTCGAGGGCACGGACGTAGCGGTTGGCACGGTGGTCGGTTTCCCGCACGGCTCGTCGACCACGGCGACCAAGGTGTTCGAGGCCCGCCAGGCGATCAGCGACGGTGCGACCGAGCTCGACATGGTGATCGATATCGGGGCCTTGAAGTCCGGGCGCGACGACGATGTTCGGCGCGATGTCGAGGCGGTCGTCGAGGTGGGCCATGGCGCCGGCGCGCTGGTCAAGGTGATCCTCGAGAACAGCTACCTCACCGACGACGAGAAGATTCGGGCCTCGAAGGTGACCGAGGCTGCCGGGGCCGACTTCGTCAAAACGTCGACCGGCTTCGCCGGCGGCGGCGCGACCCACGAGGACCTGGCGCTGATGCGCCGGACGGTCTCGCCCCACGTCCAGGTCAAGGCTGCCGGCGGGGTCCGCTCGCTGGATGCGCTGCTGGCCGTGATGGAGCTGGGCGTGACGCGGATCGGCGCGACGGCGACCGCGGCGATCCTCGACGACTTCCGCGCTCGCAAGGCCGGCGCCGAGCGGGCAGCGGTTCCAAGTGCCGCCGATGGCGAGTACTGACGATGCCTGTCATCCTGCCGGGCACACCCGCGCGCGGACCCGGCGATTCGCGTTCAACCAGGCCTATCGAGCGCAGGGCGGCGACCCGCCCGTGTGATCGGCCAGCACGAGGAGGTGGGTGACGAGAGGAGCCATCCACGCGCAACGGTGTGGCGAGCCGGGACCCATGGTGGGCCCGGTCGCAAAGGAGGAGGCATTCATGGAGAAAACCGGGACACTTCGGCTGCTAGGGGCGATGGTGGCGGCGATGCTCGTCATCGGTGCCTGCACGCCGGGCGCGAGCACGGCGCCGTCGACCAGCGCAACGGCAAGCTCGGCGCCTACATCGGCCGCCAGTGACGAGCCGAGCACTGAGCCGAGTGCGGTCAGCGGGGGACCCTACAAGATCGGGTTCTCGAACACCGGCGGTACCGGCAACGGCTTCCGCGAGGAGCAGAACTGCACCGCCAAGGCGGAGGCCCTCGCGTCCGGCGAGGTCGAGTCGGTCGAGATGATCGCCCGCAACGCCGATACCAACCAGCAGCTGGCGGACCTCCGGACGCTGATCGCTTCGGAGCCGGATGCCATCGTCTTCAACCCGAGTCACGCCGACGCCCTCAACGCGGCGCTCGACGAGGCCCAGGCTGCCGGCATCGTCACCGTCGCTGTCGACGCATACGTGACCGATCCGGAGACCTACAAGTTCTACAACAACCAGGTCCAGTACGCCTACCTCGGCGCCAAGTGGCTGTTCGATCAGGTCGGCGGCACGGGCAAGATCTGGTACACCCGCGGCATCGCCGGCCATCCGGCCGACACGGACCGCCACACCGGCTTCATGCAGGCCCTCGAGGAGTTCCCGAACATCGAGGTCGTCCCGAACGAAGAGGGCGTCCACACGGGTTGGGATCCCACGACGGCAACCAACCTGGCCAACGAGTTCATCTCGAGCGGCCAGTGGGACACCATCGCCGGCGTCTGGACGTCCGGCATGGATTCCCAGGTCGTCGACGCGGTCAAGGCCGCCAACAAGGATTTCAAGCCGATCGTCGGTGCCGATCTCGGCGCCTTCGCCGACTACCTCCTCGACGAGACGGGCTACCCCGGCCTGACCGGTGCAGCCGTGACGAATACCGCCGCCGTCGGCGGCGCCGGCGTCAACCTGGCCATCAAGGTGCTCAACGGCGAGACGATCGACACCGCCGACGACGCGCCCTATCCCAACACCGTCCTCCTCGACCCTGTCCTCGCCGACAACACGACGGATGAGGGCAAGGCGCTGCTCGAGTCCTGGCAGGTCGACGGGCTCAACGCGCTGTGGCCGCTGAGTGTGACCATCGACGGTTGGACCACCTACACCGCCGAGCAGGCGATCGCCTGCAAGGGCCCGGGCGAATAGCCTGAACCACCAGTCGTAACACTCGGGGGATGCCGGCTCAGCCGGCATCCCCCGTCTCATACCACCCGACCATGCAGGCGCCCATGACCGCCACCGCGACCGACCTGCTCCTTGATATCTCCGGCGTCGCCAAGAAGTACGGCGCCGTGGTGGCCCTCCGCTCGGCCTCCCTGGCGGTCCGCCCTGGCGAGGTCCATGCCCTGATGGGCGCGAACGGTGCGGGCAAGAGCACCCTCGTCAAGATCCTGGCCGGGACGGTCAACCCGGACAGCGGTCGCATCATGGTCCGGGGCCGGGAGCGCAAGTTCGGCTCGCCGGCAGACGCGCGACGTGGCGGGCTGCTCTCCGTCTACCAGGAGCCGGCGCTGATCCCGGATCTCGACATCCGGTCAAACCTGCGCCTGACCGGCACATCCGTGGACGCGTTCCGTCGCTGGCTCGAGGAGCTCGGCCTGGGCGGCCTCGACCTTTCGCAGGTGGCCCGGGAGCTGCCGCTGGCATCGCTGCGGATCATCGATCTCGCTCGCGCCCTGGCCCACGAGCCGGACGTCCTGATGCTCGACGAGATGACGGCGGCCCTGCCCGCCAACCTCACCGAGCGCGTCCTCGAGGTCGTCGGCCGCCAGCGCGGCGGCGAGCGGGCGGTGATTTTCATCTCCCACCGGATGATCGAGATCGCCGCCGTGTGTGATCGGGCCACGGTGCTCCGCGAGGGCGAGACGGTCGGCGTGGTCGACGTCACCGCCGGTTCCGAGAACCGCATCGTGGAGCTGATGCTCGGCCGGATCGTGGAGGGGATGCCGGCCCGCGAGAACGCGAGCGACGCGCAGGCCGCCCGCTCCGCCGAGGTGCCGCGGCTGTCCGTTCGCGGCCTGACATTCGAGACCAAGCTCCAGGACGTGTCGTTCGATCTCCGCCCGGGCGAGGTCCTCGGCGTGGTCGCGCTCGAGGGCCAGGGCCAGGATGAGCTGTTCGACATCCTGTCCGGGTCGGAGCGGCCCCGAGGCGGCGGGGAGATCCACGTCGACGGCAAGCCGGTCACGTTCCGCCACCCCGCCGATGCCATCCGCGCCGGCGTGGTGTACGTGGCGGCCGACCGGGCCGAAGCGCTCCTCATGCAACGCTCGGTGACCGAGAACATCTCGCTGCCGCTCTTCTCAACCATTGGCGGCTGGGGCCTGATCGATCTCGGGGGCGAGCGGCGGCGCGTCAGTGGCGCCGTCGACCGGCTGCAGATCGACGCCCGGGCCGGCGGCGAAGTGCGGCGGCTTTCGGGCGGCAACCAGCAGAAGGTGACGATCGCCCGCTGGGTCGCCGGTGGCGTCCGGGCGCTGCTGTGCTTCGATCCGACGCGGGGCATCGACATCCGGACCAAGCAGCAGATCTACGTCCTCCTCCGAGAGCTCGCCGCCGCCGGCGCCCCGGTCCTGCTCTACACCTCCGAGCTCAAGGAGGTGCAACTCGCCTGCGACCGGGCGATCGTGATCTTCGGCGGTCGCCTGGTCGCCGAAATCGACGTGGCCGACGCCGACGAGCCGACCCTCCTGCGAGCGGCCTACAACCTCAAGTCCGATGCCGCGATGCCCGAGGAGATCGCCGCCGAGGTCATCGCCGCGGAACCATCCTCCGGACCGGCTAAAACCGACGCCGAGCCCGAGTCCGCGGCTACCGGCGCTTCCGGTGCCCCGTCCGCGGAGGACCCCGAACGATGACCGCGGCCGCGACGACGATGGACGCCGGCGGCCGCTCGGCGGCCTCGGTTGTGACCGGCTGGCTCCGGCGCAACGCCTGGAACCTCGGGCTGCTCGTCTTCCTCGCGATCCTGCTCGGCTACACCAAGCAGATCAACCCGGTGTTCGGCCCGGCCGCGCTCCAGAACCTCGGCATCACGGTCCTGCAACTCGGGCTGGCGGCCGCGGCCCAGGCCATCTGCGTCATCGGCGGAGGGATCGACCTCTCGATCGGCCAGCTGATGGCGCTCACCAGCGTCATCGCTGCCGCGCTGATGAAGGGCCAGAGCGAGGAGCTCGCGGTGGCCATCATCCTGGGGACGCTGGTCCTCGGGATGCTGTTCGGGGCGATCAACGGCGCCCTGATCGTGCTGACCCGGGTGCCGGACATCGTCGTCACACTGGCCATGTCGTTCGTCTGGGGCGGTGCGGCACTCCTGGTGTTGAAGACACCGGCCGGCGGCTCGGCCCAATGGCTCAAGTCGCTGGTCCTGGGGCCGTTCGGGTTCGACCTGCTGCCCAAGGCGGTGGTCGTCCTGCTGGTGATCGTGGCCGTCGTCTGGTTCCCGCTCCGGCGATCCAGGCTCGGCCTGTCGATCTACGCCACCGGCAGCAACCAGTTGGCGGCGTACCGGAGCGGCGTCTCGATCGGTCGGACCAAGATCGTCGCCTACGCCTTCACCGGGCTGTTCGCCGCGCTCGCCGGGCTCAGCCTCACCGCTGCGACCGGCATCGGCAACCCGGTGCCGGGGCCGTACACCCTGCAGAGCGTGGCCGCCGTCGTCCTCGGCGGCGTCAGCCTGGCCGGTGGCCGGGGCGGGCTGATCGGGCCGATCCTGGCCGTGGCCATCCTCGAGCTGGTCCGGATGGACCTCGCGTTCATGCGCCTCGACCCGAACCTGACGCTCGTCACCCAGGGGGTGATCCTGATCGGGGTGGTCATGTTCGGCAGCCTGATCCAGTGGCGGAGGAGCCGACGATGAGCGTGGCAGCCGGCGCCACCCAGTGGCGGACCGCGGAGGCCTGGCGACGGCTCCTGCGCGAACGGTCGATCATCCCGCTGACCGCACTGCTGGTCCTCCTGGTGGGCGTCTACTCGGTGGTCCGGCCAGGAGTCGTCAACGGCGACTGGCTGGGAACCCTGATGCGCGGCGCTGTGCCGCTTGCGATCCTCGCTGCCTGTCAGACGCTGACGATGCTGACCGGCGGGATCGACTTGTCCGTGGGCGCAGTGGCGTCGATGGCCGGGTTCGTGGTCGCATCACTGGTCAACGACCAGGGTCTGGTCGTTAGCCTCGTGGTGGCGATGATCGCGGCGATCCTGGCCGGCACGCTTACCGGCATCGGGGTCGGAATCTTCCGCGTCCATCCACTGATCATGAGCCTGGGGGTGAGCTTCGTCGTTCTTGGCCTGGCCAACGCCTGGCAGCTGCTGATGATCCAGAGCTCGACGGGTGTCCCGCCAGAGCTCCGTGCGGTGGGCTCGGAACGGACGCTGGGCGGGCTGATCCCCTACAACTTCGTCGTCTACGTCCCGCTGGCCCTGCTCGTCCTGGTGTCCCTGCGACGGACCGGCTACGGCCGGATGCTGTACGCGATCGGCGACAACCCGGTGGCGGCGCGGCTGTCGGGCGCGCGCGGCTGGCAGGTCCTGGTCGTGCTGTATGTCATCTCGGCGGTCATGGCGGCGATCGCCGGGTTCCTGCTGTCCGGCGGGACGAACGTGGCCAGCGTGACCCTGGCCGATTCACTGCTGCTGCCGTCGGTCGCGGCGGCGGTCATCGGCGGCACGTCGATCTTCGGCGGTCGTGGCGGGTACGGCGGGACGATCGTCGGCGCGCTGATCCTGGCCGTCATCAGCGCCCTGCTCACCGCCCTCGGCCAGCCGGAGGCGGTCCGCCAGATCCTGTACGGCGCCATCATCGTCGTCGTTGCCGCGGCCTACACGCGGGTCACCGGCGAGACCTGATGGACGCCGGCGCCGGGCCGCGCGCCAGCCGACACCTCGGACTCGACGTCGGGGCGACGAACCTCAAGTGGGCGATCGCCGAGCACCGCGCCGGCGACTGGAGCTCCGTCACCCGGGCGCAGGTTGCCACCCACATCGGCGCTGAGCCGGACCTGGTTCCGGCCGCCCTGATCGACCAGCTGGTCGACGTTGCAGTCCAGGCTCTGGCGGCCGCAGGACCGGTCGAATCGGTTGGCATCGCCGTTCCGGGCCGCTACGACGCGACCGCCGGCGAGATCCGGTTCCTGCCGAACCTGCCGGGCTTGTGGACCGGCGTGCCCGTGGCCGGACCGGTGGCAGCGGCCGCCGGCGTACCGGCGACATTGATCAACGATGCCCGCGCCTTCGGCCTCGCGGAGCTGCGCTTGGGTGCCGGTCGCGGCGCGACGTCGATGATCGGCCTGACCCTCGGGACCGGCGTCGGCGGCGTCATTGCGATCGATGGGCGGGTGCTCCATGGCCTCGATGGCACGGCGGGAGAGATCGGCCACCAGACGCTCGACCCGGACGGGCCGCTCTGCGGCTGCGGCAACCACGGCTGTCTCGAGGCGTTCGCCCGGGCGGACCAGATCGCGCTTGCCTGTGGCACCCGGACGGCGGAGGAGGCTATCGCCCAGGCCAGGGCCGGCGAGGCACGAGCGGTGGCAGGGCTGGCCCGGATCGGCCGCTACCTTGGGATCGGGATCGCCAACGTCGTGACGCTGGTCACGCCGGAGCTGGTGATCCTCGGCGGGGGCACCGCGGCGGCCACGGACCTGCTGCGGGAGCCGATCCTCGACGAGCTCCGGCGGCGGGTCCGGATGACGTCGATCGAGCGGATCCGGATCGTCGCCGCGGAGCTGGGGACGTGGGCCGGGGCGATCGGGGCGGCCGTCCATGGCGCCGAGGCATCCCAGGGCCTGGTCCCCGGCGGCGCCCGCGCGCCGGCGGCGGCGAGCTGACCGCATGGCTGTCGTGCCCGGGAGTGGCCACCAGCCGCAGTACCGCCAGATCGAGCGGGCCCTGCGGGAGCGGATCGCCAAGATGCCGCCCGGCGATCGGGTGCCGTCCGACGCCGAACTGTGCGCCGAGTTCGGAGTCAGCCGGATGACGGCCAGGCACGCGATGCAGCAGCTGGCCGAAGACGGGCTGATCCGCCGGGAGCCGGGCCGTGGCAGCTTCGTGGCCAAGCCGCCGCCGCACCGGCGGACGAACCGGCTGATGACCTTCAGCCATGAGATGCGGCGGGCGGGGCGCGTGCCGAGCTCGCGGGTCCTGGAGCGGCTCGTCCGGCCGGTCGTCGACGGGCACGGCCGGCGGATCGAGGCGACCGAATCGCGCTATCCGGCCGATCGCTACGGCCTCGTCGTCCAGTTCGAGGTCGAGGGGCCGAACGGGACAGGTTCGGGCGGCTGATCCAGTCCCCGGGCCGCCACAGCCTCAGCGGCCCGGCATCGCCTGGAAGGTCCGCTCGATGTCGTCGAGCAGGCGGATCGTCGCGGTCGAGACGACGCCCAGGAACCGCTGACCGAACTCCGCGGTCGAGCCCCGCCCGTCGCCCCAGGTACCCGACTGCGTCGCCCGGTAGACGGAGCCCGGGGATGAGAAGAAGAAGGCGGTGTGGACCGGCGCCGCGTTGGTGACCTCGGGGAATGGCGGCATCTCCGCGTTGGCGTTGTCGAGGTCCACGAGCGCCGGGTCGATGGCCATCACCGCCGACGTCTCGCTCTGGTTGGCGTGGAGCCCGGTCGTCGCGCCGAAGAACTCCGCCGACTCCTCCGCCGACAGGCCGTCCCAGTAGTTGATCGGGAAGGCCCGCGCGCCATCGGGCAGGCGGTCGGCGATGTCCGCGCAGGCGTAGGCGAGGGCGTAGGTGTTGTCGTAGTGGCCGTTGAGCAGCACGACCCGCTTGAAGCCCATCGTCGCCAGGCCGACGACGACGTCACCGATGAAGGCCATGAACGTCGGGATCCGGATGTGGATCTCGCCGGTGAACCCGGCGTGGGGATAGGACAGCGCGTAGTTGATCGGCGGGGCGACGAGCGCACCCACCTCGGGCGCGATCCGGCGGGCGACCTCGTTGGGGACGAGGACATCGGTCAGCAGCGGGCCGTGGGGGCCGTGCTGCTCGAGCGAGCCGACGGGCAGGATCACGGTGTTGTGGCCCTCGAGGAAGCGCTCGACCTGCGGGTTGGTCATTTCCCCCAGGAACACCGTCGGCGGCTTCGGCATGGATCTCCTCCTCGGTGACTCAGGCGATGTGGGTAGTCAGCTCCCCGATCCCCTCGATCCAACAGGTGACGGTATCGCCAGCTTGCAGGTGGCGGTCGGGACCCGGCGGCGTCGCCAACCGCGCGGGCGTGCCGGTCGCGATCAGGTCACCCGGCCGAAGCTCCACGTGCCGGTTGATGTACGAGATGACCTCGGCGATCGAGAACCGCATCAGGCTAGTCCGGCCGTCCTGGATCGGCTCCCCGTTGATGGTGCAGCCGAGCCGCAGGTCGGCCGGATCGAGCTCGTCGGCGGTCACGATCCACGGCCCGACCGGGCAGAAGCCTGCCATCGACTTGCCCAGCAGCCACTGGTCGCCGTCGAGCCACGGGTCGACGGAGTTCATGTCGTTGACGATCGTGTACCCGAACACCGATCCGCCTGCACCGATGATGACCCCCAGCTCGCATTCGCAGTCGACGTTGGCGGTGACCAACCGGTCCCAGGTCACGGTGGAGCCGTGCCCGGTTACCGATGTCGGCAGCTTGGCGAGGACCATCGGCCGCTCGGGGCGGGTGCCACGCACCTCGTCGGGCGAGCGGTAGTTCGCGCCGATCGTGTAGATCGCCCCGGGATCGGGAACCGCCGCGGCCCACTCGATCGCCCCAACCCAGGTCCCATCGAAGGTGAGCTTGCCCAGCCCGTCGACGCCGGCTGCCGCGAGGGCTTTCATCGACGCGGACCCGACGACCGTCAGGACCTGCTCGTCCCGCACGAGCGCGACCCGCTGGATGCCGTTGTCGACGATCGTGGCGAGCCGCATTCGGTCAGGCGCGGACCGTGGCGTCGGCGAGGAGTGGTTCGATCGCCGTTCGCATCACGTCTGCCATGCCGCCGACGCCGGTCCAGCGCTCGAATGCGATCGCGGCCTGCTGGATGAGCATCTCCGAGCCATTGGTGGCCCGGAGGCCCCGCGCCCGAGCGGCGGCGACCAGCGGTGTCTCCGCCGGCACGTAGACGAGGTCGAAGACCGTCGCGTCCGGGCGAAGCCGCTCCACGTCGATCGTCGCGCCTGGATCGACCATCCCAACCGTGGTGGCATTAACGGCGAGGTCGGCCGACGCCAGCGCGTCGAGGAAGTCCTGTCCGCCGAGCTGGGCCGCGATCACCTCCCCCGATCCGACCTTGGCGAACCGCCCGACAAGCTGACCTGCACGATCGTCCGTCCGGTTGCCCACCGTGACTCGACGAGCTCCGGCGTCGAGGCAGGCGAAGACGACGGCATGGGCGGCCCCGCCGGCGCCGGCCACGACGATGTCGGCACCAGCCAGCGGACGGCCCATCGCCAGCTCGACGCCCGCACGGAACCCCGGCGCATCGGTGTTGATCCCGATGAGCCGGCCGTCGTCGGTTCGGACGACGTTGTTGACCGCCCCGATCGTCGCGGCATCCGCTTCGACCTCGTCGACCAGCCCGGCCACGACCTGCTTGTACGGCGCGGTGACACCCAGGCCGAGCCATTCCGGGCCACGTGCTTCCCGCACCACGGCCTCGACCTCGTCAGGATCCAGCTCCCGGAGGACGTAGCGGGCGTCGATCCCGGCAGCGTCGAACGCGGCGTCGTGCATGACCTGCGAATGTCGCCGCTTGAGCGGCTTGCCGAGCAGCGCGACGCGGCGCGTCACGCGACCGCGACCCCGTTCCGGTTCGGTTTTCGGACGGGCCCGGCCGTCACCGGGAACGTTACGTTCGGGATGATCTCGCGGACCCAGGCCTCGAGCTGCTTCGGATCCGGCGTCATCGTGTGGAGGATGAACTGCTCGACCCCGGCGTCGACCCGGGCCTGGAGCGAGGCGACGATCTCGTCCGGGGTACCGAACAGGTAGACCGACTCGAGGTAGTCGGGCCCGCGCTCGCCGCTCATCACCTCGAGGAACGCCCGGTGCTGCTCCTCGCGGGCCTTCACCGGATCGTTGGTCAGGACGAGATGGAGGAAGTTCTCGTGCGCGACCGAGAGCTCGCCGGCGTCCTGGCCGTTCTGGTGGAAGAACGCCTGCAGCTCGTCCCAGTCGCGTTTGATGTCCGGTGGCGGGCAGGTCGGTCGCGGGATCCAGCCGTCCGCCCGAAGCGTTCGGGCCTTTACCGATTCGACGAACTTCGGGACGTCGGGGGACTTCGGGTTGGCGAGCTGCGAGCCGCCACCGACCCACATGGCCGGCCGCTGACCGGTGCGCGGCTCGATGAAGACGTCGTCCACCGAGTAGTACCGACCGTGGTAGGTGACGGTCTCGCCCTCGAGGAGCGGCAGCATGATGTCGAGCATCTCGTCGGTCCGCTTGCCGCGCTCCGACTTGTGCACGCCCACCGCCTCGTACTCCGCCTCGTTCCAGCCGACGCCGGCACCCAGGACCACCCGGTTGCTGCTGAGGAACTGCAGAGTCGCCAGCTCTTTCGCGAGGAGCACCGGGTTGCGGAGCGGCATGATCAGGATCGACGTCCCAAGCCGGACGCGTTCCGTCACCCCGGCCGCGACGGCAAGCGACAGGATCGGCTCGAGCCAGTTCACCGAGTAGAACCGCTTCCCGACGAGGAGGTGGTCGGTGACGAACAGCGAGTCGAAACCCAGGTCCTCGACGGTCCGGGCGAACTGCTTGATGCCCCGCGCCCGCTCGGCGCCGTCGCCTTCCCAGACGTAGGACGGCAGGAAGACCCCGAACCGGCCGATCTCGCTCATGCGTTGCTGGACCTCTCGCTTGATGGCCTAGCGGCCGTGGTAGGTGGGTTCCCGTTTCTCGACGAACGATCGAGCGCCCTCGAGCAAATCGTCGGTGGCGAAGATCCGAACGGATGCCTCGACCTCGGCCGCGTGGCCGGCGTTGAGCTCGCGGTCCAGCGCCGCGTCCACGAGCGCCTTGACCTCCCGGACCGCGAGCGGCCCGCGAAGTGCGATCTCCTCACCGATCTCGCGGCTACGGGCGACGGTGCCGCCCGCAGGGACGACCTCATTGACCAGCCCGATCCTGTGGGCCTCGGCGGCGTCGATGATCCGGCCCGTCAGCAGGAGCTCCTTGGCCCGGGCGATGCCCACGATCCGGGGCAGCCGCTGCGTTCCGCCGGTGCTGGGCGTCACGGCGAGCCGGACCTCCGGCAGTCCCAACTGGGCGTGTTCCGACGCGACCCTGAGGTCGCAGCAAAGGGCCAGCTCCAGGCCACCACCCAGGGCATTGCCCTCGATCGCCGCGATGGTTGGCATCGGCAAACCGGCCAGCCGCTGGGCGACGCGCGCCTCCAGTTCGAACCGGTGGCGACCACCCATCGGCGAGGCCCGGTGCGCCTCAAACTCCTTGACGTTCGACCCGACCGAGAACGCTCGATCGCCGGCGCCGGTGACGACCACGGCTCGGCAATCCCCGGGTCGCTGCGTCTCGAGCGTGGTCAGGGCGGCATCGAGCTGATCGAGCAGCTCGCGGGTGACGAGGTTGAGTGGCGGGTCGTTCAGCTCCAGGTACGCGACGGTGCCCAACTCGAGCCTGACGCGTTCGGTCACGATGGCGTCCCGAAGTCGGCCGCGAGGCCCATGGGACCGGTCGCGTACAGCCGCTTGTCCATCGTCCGCAGATCGTCGGCGACCCGCGGCCGGAAGCCCATCTGGCCCAGGACCTGGCCTTCGACGTCGATCCCGGGGGCGACCTCGATGAGCGCCAGGCCGCCCGCCTCGAGGGCGAACACCGCCCGCTCGGTGATGTAGCGGACCTGCTGGCCGCGCTCCCGCGCCAGCCGGCCGTTGAACGAGATCTCCCGGACCTGGGGCACGAACTTGGGCAACGAGCCCTCGCTGGCGATCGTCACCTCGTCGCCGAACTCGACCTTGAGGCCCTGCGCGGTGAGCGTCCCCACGAAGTTGATCTTCGGCGTCCGGGCGCTGATGTTCGGGAAGCCGCCCGGGCCCCGGACCCGGCCCTCGAAGGCGTGGACGTTGACGTTGCCTTCGGAATCGACTTCGGCGAACGACAGGCTCGCGACGTCGAGCCCACCGCCGTCATAGAAGTCGAACATGTACGGCTGGTCGATCATCGCCTGGTAGTTGAACCCGGCACCGCCCTCGTTGCCGGCCACCGGCACGCCGCCGAAGATCCCCTGCTCCACGGTCAGCACGAGCTGGTCGGTGATGCCCTCCTCCCAAGCCACCCGGCCGATCAGCTGGCTGATCCCGAAGCCCAGGTTGCAGATCGCGCCACGCGGGAACTCGAGCAGCGAGCGGCGCGCGATGACCTTGCGGACGTCGAGCGGCAGCGGTGGCTCCGGGGTCACCGGCCGGCGTTGGGCGCCCGCGTAGTACGGCGAGTCCCGGGTGATGTAGGTCTGCCACTGGTCCGGATCGAGGTAGACGTGATCGACGAGCGCGGCCGGGACCTTGACGTCGCGGGTCCGGAGGCTGCCCCGGGTGGCCAGCTGACGGACCTGGGCGATCACGATGCCACCGGAGTTCCGGGCCGCCATGGCCATCGCCAGCATCTCGCCCTGGACGGCTTCGCCCTCCATCGTCACGTTGCCGTCCTCGTCCGCAGTCGTGCCGCGGATCACGGCGACGTCGATCGGGAAGGCGTGGAACAGCAGCCACTCGCGGCCGCGGAGGACGACCACCTCGACCAGGTCGTCGGTCGTCCGCGCGTTCTGCTTGCCGCCGGTCTGCCGCGGATCGACGTACGTCCCCAGGCCAACCCCGGTCACCAGGCCCGGCCGGCCGGCGGCGATCTCGCGCATCAGCTGGGAAAGCACGCCCTGGGGGAACGAGTACGACTCGATCTCGTTGGCCTCGACGAGCGCGCCAAGCCGCGGCTCGTTGCCGATGTTGCTGCCAATTGTCCGCCGCATCAGCCCGGGCAGGCCCAGCTGCGAGAAGCCGCGATCGGCGAAATCGCCGATGCCGACGACCCGGACGGTGGTGAGGTCGCGCGGCCGCCCCTCGTCGGTGAAGACCGTCGCCAGCTCGTCGATGAACCGCTGCGGCAGCGCGTGGCCGGCCCCGGAGCCGCCGATGACGACCGTGTCGCCGTCCTTGACGAGTCCGACGGCGTCGCGAACGCCGATCATCTTGGTCACGGCATGTAGCCCCCGGCGTTCGGGTTGAGGGTCTGGCCCAGGAACAGCGACGACGCGTCCGACAACAGGAAGATCACGGCCTCGGCGACCTCGTCCGCCCGTCCGAACCGGCCGAGAGCCATGTCCTTGAGCCGGCGGCGGCCCTCCTCGCTGTCGGCCAGGTCGGTCGTCATGTCGGTGAGCGTCATCCCCGGCGCGACGGCGTTCACGCGGACGCCCTTCGGGCCGAACTCGCGGGCCAGCGACCTGGTCAGGCCGATGAGCCCCGCCTTGGCCGAGGAGTAGGCCGCCGTCTCGGCTACACCCAACTGGGCCAGGCGCGATGCCACGTTGACGATCGAGCCGGTGCCCCGCTCGACCATCGAGGGCAGCGCGGCGCGGCAGGTATGGAACGCCGCGCTCAGGTCGGTCCGCAGGACGGCGTCCCACTCCGATGGTTCGATCTCCAGGAACGGACCAACCTGGGTCAATCCGGCGTTGTTGACCAACCCGTCCAGCCTCCCAAACCGGTCGAGGACCTCCCGGACCAGGCCCTCTGCCTGCGCCCCGTCGGCGACGTCGGCGCAGAAGATCGCGCCCTCGCCGCCAGTCGCTCGGACGCGCTCCAGGGTCTGCGCGGCCGCGTCCGCCGCGCGGTGGTAGTGGATCGCCACGGTTGCCCCCTCGGCGCCCGCCTTGACGGCGGTCTCGGCGCCGATCCCGCGGCTGCTGCCGGTGACGAGGACGACGCGCTCGGCGAGCGATGCGCCGGTCACGCGGTCAGCACCGTTGGCGCCGGTGGCGCGGTCGAGTCGCGGAGGATGACCTGCGTCGGCAGCACCACGGGTTCCGGTTCGGCGCCGGCAAGTTGGCGCTCGGCCCACGCGAAGCCACGCGCACCGAGCTCGTGGAGCGCAAGGCGGACGGTCGTCAGGCGCGGCGCGACCATCGCCGCCATCGGGATGTCGTCGAACCCGCAGACCGAGACCTGGCCCGGGACGGCGATCCCGAGCTCCGCCAGCCGTCGCAGGGCGCCCAGTGCCAGCAGGTCGCTCGCGCAGGCCACGGCCGAGAACGGGGCGCCACGGGCGACGAGCTCGTCGATGCCTGCGGCCGCGCCCTCGGCGGTGAACGGCGTGGTCACGACGAGTCGGTCGTCGTCGGGCAGGCCGGCCGCGGCGAGCCCACGCCGGTAGCCGGCCAGCCGCTCCCTGGCGACGAAGAGTGACGCCGGACCGGCCAGGAACGCGATCCGCCGATGGCCCAGGCGGACGAGCTCGGCGACCATCGCGGCGACACCTGCGACGTTGTCGATGCTGACCTCCGGGGGGCCGAAGGCATGGGGCGAGAGATGGACGACGGCCGCCCCGTAGGCCCGCATGGCGGCCAGATGGCGGGCCATCTCCTCGTTGCTGGCCGGGTCGTCGATGCCACTGCCGGCGAAGATCAGGGTCCCGGCCCGCATCGACCGGAGCAGCCGGACGTACGAGTTCTCGCGCTCGGCGATTCGGTCCGAGGAGCACGTGATGACGAGGTGCCCGGCCAGCGCGGCCGCGTCCTCGATCCCTCGGACGACCTCGCCGAAATACGGGTCGGTGATGTCGTGGACGATCACACCGACGACCGGCACGGTGCTCTTGAGCAGGCCGCGCGCCAGCGCGTTCGGAACGTAGTCGAGCTCGCGGGCCGCGTCGAGGACCCGCTCACGCGTCGTCGGGCTGACCGGGTAGGTCGACGACGAGACGACCCGCGACGCGGTCGCCGTCGAGACGCCGGCGAGCCGGGCGACCTCCGTGATCGAGGACATCAGAAGGGGAACGTCGGCGGCTCGTCGCGCACCGTCACCCACTGCCACTCGGTGAAGTTGTCGAGGTTCGCCTCGCCGCCGTAGCGGGCACCGTTGCCGGACAGCCCGGTGCCGCCGAACGGGATCGTCGCCTCGTCGTTGAGCGTGCCGTCGTTGACGTGGACCATGCCGGCCTTGATCCGGTTGGCGAGGGCCAGGCCGCGGGAGATCGACCGAGAGTAGACCGCCCCGACGAGGCCGTAGTCGCTGTTGTTGGCGAGGGCCAGCGCCTGCTCGTCCGTCCGGAACGTCGTGACCGGGGCGACCGGTCCGAAGATCTCTTCGGTCCAGGCCGGCAGGTCCTGCGTCACGTCGGCGAGGACGGTGGGCTGGTAGAACAGTCCCTCGAACGAGCCTCCCGTGACGAGCCGCGCACCACCGTCGACCGACCTGTCGACGATGTCGGCGACGCGGCGGACCTGCTTCTCATTGACGATCGGGCCCAGCTGCACGTCCTCGCGGTACGGGTCGCCCATCCGCAGCTTCTGCGCCTTCTCCTGCAACGCGTCGATGTAGTCGCTGGCCAGGCTCTCGTGGACGATGTGGCGCCCGGCGGCGAAGCAGACCTGGCCCTGGAACTGGAAGGACGAGAACGCGCCGGCCGCCGTGGCCGCATCCAGGTCCGCGTCGTCGAGGACGATGAACGCGTTGTTGCCGCCGAGCTCGAGCGAGACTTTCTTGAGTCGCGCCCCGGCGAGCTCGCCGACCCGGCGGCCGGCGGCGGTCGAACCGGTGAACGACACGAGGTTGACATTCGCGTCGGTCACGAGGGCCTCGCCGACGTCGGCTCCACCGACAACGATCTGCAAGAGGCCGTCGGGCAGGCCGGCCTCGCGGAAGACCGCCGAGAACATCGCGCCGCCGATGACCGGCGTCTGCGGATCCGGCTTGAGGACGACGGCATTGCCGAGGGCCAGCGCCGGGGCGACGACTCGCATCCCCAAAACGCTGGGCGAGTTCCACGGCGTGATCGCACCGACGACGCCGACCGGGATCCGCCGGATCATCGACAGGCGGCCCTTCACCGCGGTCGGGACGAGCTGGCCGTAGGGCTGCCACGGGAGCGTGGCGGCGGCAAGGATCTCGCCGTGGGCGAAGTTCGACTCGTGGTGCATCTTGCTGTGCGAGGCGCCGGTCTCGCGCATCGTCCACGTGCCGAACTCGGCCCGGTTGGCTTCGTAGATGTCGGCGGCCTTGCGGAGGATGCGGGCCCGCTCCTGGTAGGAGGTCTCGGCCCACGCGGGCTGGGCCTCCCTGGCCGCGGCGGCCGCCCTTGCAACGTCGTCCGTCGTCGAGCCGCGGACCGTGGCGATCAGCCGGCCGGTAGCGGGCTCGCGATCCTCGCTCGCCTCGCCACTCCCCGGCTCCCAGGTCTCGACGAACGAGGCGAGCCAGCCCGGCGCGGAGGCTTCGGTGGGATCGGGGGCGATGGTCGCCATCAGTCTCCTCCTTCGACAGGCGCTTCGCCCGAGTAGCGCTCGGCGTAGGTCCGTGGCGTCTCGTTCGCGACGGCTCTCTTGCCGGTCGCGGGGTCACGCCAGACCGGGCCGCGGGCGAGCACGGCGTCGATGTGGCCCTCCTCGAGGTAGGCGGGGTAGAGCCACGACTTGACCTCGATGGCCATCTGGCCCGGATAGCCGATCAGCTCCCGGACCCGCTTGTCGGTGTAGTAGCCGCCGACGATGGCCAGCTGCAGCGCGGCGAGATTGGCCGGCTCGTCGGCGAGCCGCGCCAGGCGGTCGGAGACGTTCGAGGCGAGGCCGGATCGGAGCGCCAACTTCAGCGGCTCGTTGAGGTCGGGGCGGGCCCGGAGGACGAAGGCGAGTCGCTCGTCGGTGACGACCTCGCCGGCCGAGGGCATCCCGTGAGCCGCGGGAATCAGGTGGTTTGCGATCTCCCTGAACAGCGCCCGCTCGTGCTCGGCGATCGATGGCGTGGCGGTGTCACCGCTGGTTGCCGGCATGCCGCCCTCGAGGTCCGTCGGGGCGCCGGTCCGTTCGGTCGTCATGCCGGCACCTGTTGCTCGAGCCGGGTCTCGATCATGTGGTCGGCCGCCCGAAGGGCGAGGGCGACGATGGTCGACGTCGGGTTAACGCCCGACGAGGTCACGAAGCAGGAGCCGTCGACGACGTACAGGTTCGGGACGTCGTGGGTTCGGTTCCAGCGGTCGAGCACGGACGTCTTCGGGTCGTCGCCCATCCGGGCGGTCCCGAGGAGGTGCCAGCCGGAGTACCGCATCAGCCGGTCGACCTCGATCTTCCAGGCGCCCGCCGCCTCCATCGACTCCTTCGCCCGCTCGATGTGGAAGTCGAGCATCCGGCGAGCGTTGTCGGCCATCGTGTAGTGGATCTCCGGGGCCGGAATGCCGTCGGAGTCGGTCACCGTCGACGACAGCGTGACCCGGTTCGTCTCGTCCGGCAGGTCCTCGGCGAAGAGGCCCCAGTTCGCCCCGTGACCCAGGTGGGTCTTGACGTGGGTGTGGTGATCGGGTCCCCAGGCCTGTTCGCCGGCCCGGCTGGGGAGGGCCGTGTTGATCGGGCCTCCCGTGGGAGCGAGGCCCCAGCGGGCGCCGCGCACGAAGCCGCGCTTCTCGTCGGTCTCGTAGAACTCGAGCGACTCGATCAGGTCGCCGAACTGGCCCTGCCAGCTCATCAGCGGCTCTTCGAAGAGCCCGGCGACGTTGGCGAAGGGGTGCATCATCAGCCGCTTGCCGACCAGCCCTGACGAGTTGGCGAGACCGTCCGGGTGGCGCGAGCTGTCCGAGAGCAGCAGCAGACGGGGCGTGCCGATCGAGTTTGCCGCGACCACCACGACCTTCGCCGGCTCGAAGTGCTCCTTGCCGTCCCGGTCGATCCACGTCGCGCCGGTGGCCAGCCCGTCCTTGTCGGTCTCGATCTTGCGGACTCGGGCGCCGGTCACGAGGCGGGCGCCCTTGGCGATGGCCTTCGGCCAGTGGGTCAGGTCCGTGGACGCCTTGGCGCCCTCGTTGCAGCCGGACTGGCAGGTGCTCCGCTGGACGCACGGCCGGCGGCCGTCGTACGGCGTCGAGTTGATGGAGTTGAACTCCGGCCACCAGTGCCAGCCAAGCTTGGTGTGGGCCCGGGCGATCTTCATCCCCGCGGCACCGATCGGCAGCGGCGGCATCGGCGCGTCCTCGCTGTCGGGCGGGTACGCCGGGTCGCCGGGCAGTCCGGAGACGCCGAAATCGCGGTCGGTCCGGTAGAAGTACGGCAGCAGCTCGAAGTAGTCGAGCGGCCAGTCGTCGGCGACGCCGTCGAGGCTCCGAACCCGGAAATCCGACGGGAGCGCCCGCGGCCAGGCGCCGGCGAAGATGATCGTCGACCCGCCGACTGCGTTGTACATGAGCGGCGAGACCGGGGTGTCGTCCTCGACGATCGGGTAGTCCTGGGCGAGCCCGCGGATGTTGGGGCTGGTCGCCCAGTCCTTGCGCGCCTTCAGCTCCCAATCGAGCTTGTTGCCGGGGTACTCCGCCCGGTCGAGCCAGTCTCCCTGCTCGAGGCAGACGACCCGGAAGCCAGCTTCGGTCAGGCGCTTGGCCACCACGCCGCCGGACGCGCCGGCACCGATGATCAGGACGTCGGCGGGGTCAGTGGCCAAGGCAGGTTCCTCCGAATTGGCGACGGACGAGGACCTCAGCAGGGTGTCGGCACAGCCTATAGCAAACGTTCTCTATCGCGCTCGCCGACCTGCCCACGTGTTCCAAGTGACCGTCGGCGGACCGGATTCGGGGCACGGAAGGGGTCTCGCTCGTTGTTTGGAACCCATTCGGTTCCAAGCAACGGCCGCAGTGACGAAAGGAATGGCCGAACGTCGTTTGGAACCCGTTGAGTTCCAACGACAGCCAGCCTCAGCTGGAGAGGGCCGCGACCGCCGGGTCCTGAAGCAGTCCGACCTCGGCCAGCACATTGGCGAGGTGGGCACGCTCCGCATCCGAGATCGGCTGGAGCGGCTTTCGGACGTGCGCATGCTCAAGGACGCCCAGGCTCCTGAGGCACTCCTTGAGCCGGACCCGGTAATCCCCCACTGGGCGGGCGAAAACGACGTCGGCGAGGCGCTGGACCCGCTGCCCCAGCGCCCGGGCCTCGTCGATCCGGCCGGCGTTCCAGGCGTCGATCATGTCGACCTGCTCGCGGGTCATCACGGCCCCGAAGCCGATCAGCGCCCCGGTGGCCCCCAGCATGAACGACTCGAGGATGAAGTTGTCGTTGCCGGTCAGGAGCGTGATCTTCCGCGGCAGGTCCTCCAGCAACCGTGCCGTGTCGACGAACCGGCGGGCGTCGAACGAGGCCTCCTTGATCGCGATGACCCCATCGACCGCCGCCATCGCCCGCAGCACATCCGGCTCGAAGTTGAGCCCGGCCAGCGCCGGCTGGAGCTGGAACAGGATCAATGGCAACCCCACGTCCGCGATCGCCTCGTGGTACTGGACGGGCACACGCGGGTCAAGCGGTTCGGAGAGGTAGGCCGGGATCGGAAAGACCAGCAGGGCGTTCGCGCCGGCGGCCTTGAAGTCACGCGCCTGGCGAACGGCGGCATCGGTCGACGGCCCGGCCAGGCCGGCCACGATCGGCAGGTCGGTCGTGTCCCGGACGATGCCGAGGATTCGGACCTTCTCGTCGTGCGTCAGGTGCGGCCCTTCGCCGGTGTCGACGTTGATCGCCAGCGCAACCGGTCCCTGGTCAACGACCCAGCCGATGTACGAGCGGAGGGCAGGCTCATCGATCGAGCCGTCGGCGTGCATCGGCAGGACGGTGGCGGGGATGAGGCCGTCGAGGTTGAGCGACATCGGTCCTCCGATGGTGGTGGGTGACTCGTCCGATGATCTTACGGCTCGCCCGGCGCGAGGCCGCCACGGCGTATCATCCTCGATAATCGATCAAACGCGGGCGAGGAGGCCCATGTCCCAGCTCGACATCTTCACCCTGGATGGTCGTGTCGCGTTGATCCCCGGTGGTGGCGGCGCGATCGGCGCCGCGCTGGCCGAGGCATTCGCCGGTGCCGGCTGTCGGGTGGCGGTCGCGGGGCGGACGCAGGCGACGCTGGACGGGACCGTGGAGAAGGTCAAAGCGGCGGGGTCGGAGGGGCTGGCGATCATCGCCGATGCGACCAGCGAAGAAGATGCCGACCGGATGGTCGGCGAGACGCTCGACAAATTCGGCCGGCTCGATATCGTCGTCAACGCCGTCGGTGGCGGGGCTGGCAACGTCCTCAATCCCGCCGAGGCCTACCCGCGCGAGGCGTGGGACTGGATCATGGAGCTCAACGTCCGGAGCGCGATCGTGCCGACGATGGCCGCGGTCCGGCAGATGATCGACGCGGGCCGTGGCGGGGCGGTCCTCAACATCTCGTCGGTCCGGTCGATGCTGGGCATCAACGCTGGCTACTCGGCCTACGTCGCGGCGAAGGGCGCAATCAGCGCGCTGACCCGGCAATGGGCGACCGAGTGGGCCAGGTACGGGATCCGGGTTAACGCGATCATGCCAACGTTCGTCGACACGCCCCAGGTCGCGACGCTCCTGGGCGACCCCAAGTTCAAGGCCGGGATCGTCAGCCGGATCCCGCTGGGACGCGTCGGCGAGACGCGCGACCTGGTCGGCCCGGCGATCTTCCTCTGCTCCGACGCCGCGTCGTTCGTCACGGGCCAGATCCTCGGCATCGACGGCGGCCTGACTGCCACCCAATAGAGGAGTCCGATGGACCTCGAGAGCGTCACGCCCAACGTCTTCACCACGACCAAGCTCCGGGGCTGCAATCCCAGCTTCGTCGTGACGTCCGACGGCGTGGTCGTCATCGACACCCCACAGCTCCCGACGAGGGCGGTGGCGATGCGCCAGGCGGCCGAAACCCACGGACCGATCCGCTACCTCATCAACACCGAAAACCATGTCGACCACATCTTTGGCAACTACTGGTTCCGCGGCGCCGGCGAGATCGTCAACCACAAGGCGCTGTGGGACATCTTCATGGACCCGAAGGCGGCGCTCGACCCGTTCGACTACGCCCTCGAGGCCATTCCGACCGACGATCCCGAGGGCGCGGCACTCCTCCCCGACCGCGACGCCTACTACGCGGACCTGCCGCGGGGAACCGTCGTGTTCACCGGCGATCTGACGCTGCGCGTCGGCGACCACACGATCCATTGCCTGTGGACACCGGGCCACACCCCGGGCCAGCTCGCGGTCTGGGTGCCGGAGGAGCGGGTGGTCTTCACCGGCGACACGATCTTCAGTGGCTGCCAGACCTGGCTGATGACGTCCAACGTCGACCAGTGGCTCGAGGCGCTGGAACGGATCCGGGCGCTACCGGACGTCGAGCACGTCGTGCCCGGGCACGGGCCGGTCGTAACGCTGGACTACATCCAGACCCAGCGCGCGGTGCTGCTGCGCTGGAAGGCGGCCGTCGCCGACGCGGTCTCGAAGGGCTGGTCGCGCGAGGAGACGATCGCCCAGGTCCGGTTCGACGACGAGTTCGGCCCCGTCGACGTCGGGCAGGCCTACATGATGGATCACATCCAGAACAACAACGCCGGCTCGCTCTGGGACAAGCTCACCGCCACGGCCTACTCGAAAGGCCGCTGACCATGGTCCCGTACCCGCCGCTCCAAGGCCGGCCGATCTAGTCACATCCCCATCCGAGGAAGGGCTGGTCCTCGGGCGTGTGGCCGACATCGACGCCGTCGACCATCAGCCACAGCGCGCCGTGCTGACCCCACCAGGCGTCGATGACGGTTCCCATCGGTGGCGTGTCGCACCAGCATTCGCCGTAGTTCGGAAGCTGGACGTTGAATACGACGGTATGGCCACGAGATCGAGCGACCGCCGCCGCCGCCGCGGGGTGCCTGTCAAGCAACTCGTTCGCGAATGGGACCTGCCCATCGGTCGGACCGATGCCCCTCGCATTCTGGCAACCGGCGCTGCCGTCATCGAGGTTCGGCAATTCGGAACAAGCGGTGATTGCGAGCGACGTCGCGAGGAGCAGCACCGCCCGAGTTCCGGCACCAACCACGAAGCTCCGACGACCCAACACTGACTGCATCGTCAGCCTCCACGCCTCAGGCATGGTCGACGAGCTGATGCTACCGCCAGAGTCGCGTTCAGCCCTGCCACGGGGACCGCAGGTGGGTCAGCGGCTCGTGATCCGGGCGGACGTCGGGTTGGAGTGACCGTTCGGCTGCGGCGACGTAACGCTCGTCCAACCCGAGCTCCTTGAGCACGATATTCCGGCCCTGGGCGATGCCCGCCGCCTTGTAGTAGGCAACCGTCCGGTTGAAGCCCTGGCGCCCGAAGCCACAGTCGCTCGACAGGATCAGCTTGTCGGCCGGGATGACCTCCAGGGCGCGCCGCGCACGGCCCGCGACGACCGGCGCCACGTCGGCCTGCAGCTGGCGATGGCTGACGACGCCGACCGCGAGCTTCTTCGCCAGGTCCCTCGCATACGGCTTGAACAGGTCGATCTGGGCAAGTTCGTTCTCGGTCGCTTCGATCGTCCAGACGTCGCCCTTGAGGCGGTTGAGGTAGATGTCGATCGAGTTCTCGTAGGACTCGCCGCTGTAGACCTTCTGCATGTTCGGATTGCCCCAGCAGGTGTGGATCCACAGCTCGACGTCGTCGAGGCCTTCCACCTCGTGGTTGAAGGCGTCGACCATGAAGTCGAGGAGCTCCGTCTGCTCGGGGTGGAAGCAGGCAGTGAAGTGGATGGTCGGTTCCTCGATCTGGATGACCTTCGCCCCGGCGGCGGCGAGCTGCCGGAGCTCCGTGTTCATGGCGGTGGCCATGTCCCAGATCAGCTGCTTCTTGTCGTCGCGGTCGTACTCGGACGTATGGCTGTCGAGGAAGATCGCCAGCACCTGCGACGAGCAGGTCCCGAACTTCACCGGCTTGCCCGACGCCGCGCGGGCCTGGGCGATCCGCCACAGCTTGGCGTATTCGAGCGGGTTCTTGGGGTCGTGCTCGACCTTCCCGACGACGCGCGGCCAGCGCCAGGTCGTCTCGATCTCGTTCATCAGTGTGCCCGGCAGGAAGTCGAGCAGCCCGTCGCGCGAGTCCTCGTACTGGAGCTCCTCATGCTCGAGCCCCTTCCAGCGCTGGAGCGGGTAGTGGTGCCACGACCGACCCGCGAAGTCCTCGTCGAGGTGGTAGTCGCCGTTCGTCAGGATGTCGAGGCCGGCCCGCTCCTGGTCGGCGATGACCGTCGCATGCGCGTCGAGGAACTGCTCACGGAAGCGGACGTCGAGGAGCGCGGTGTCGAGCGGCCGGCCCCACAGGCCGCCGTCGTACCAGCGCGGCCGCGGCCACGAGCCGGTGACGGTCGCCGGGAGCATGAGGTCCTTGGTGGCCGTGAGCATCGATGTCGTCTCCTCTTGCCGTTCAAAGGCGTTCCGACTATGCCCTGCCTGCGGCAGCCTCTTCCTCGCGCGTGCGGCCACAGAGCTGGATGAGGTCTTCGTGGAGCTCGAACCACACGCCGTGGTACGAGTCGACGCGGGGTGAGGCGACGTAGCGGCCGTCGCCGTCCTGGGCGTGTACGAGCGCCGATGCGAGCCGGGCCCGATACGTAGCAAGTCGCGCGTAGCCCGCTTCATTCTCGGTGAGCCAGCCCACCGCCTCCCGATGGACGGCCGCCAGGTGATCCAGCACGGCGGCGTCGTAGTCGGCGTCGCTGTGGTCGTTGATGACCTGGCCATCCGGATCGCGCATCTGCCAGGCGGTGATGATCGACTTGACCTCGTGGTCGATCTCGAGGAAGGCATCCAGGGCCGCCGAGGCTGCCTCCACGCCCCAGGCCTTGCGTTCTGCGGCCGCCACTTCGGCGGCGCGGGCCTGGCCGGCATCGGTCAGCCGGAAGGCCCCGGCACTGGCCACCGCATCCCCCGCCGCGGCGAGCTCGTCGACGACCGGCTGGACGTCCTGGGGGTTCGAACGGAGCGCATCGGCCAGCCCATCGGCCGTGGCGAATCCCTTGATCGCCAGGGCGCGCAGGCAGCTTTCGGCGGTCACCGGCGCCTCGCCGATCGGTGACCGATCGGCAACCTGCGCCTCCCCGATCGGGATGCCCAGCTCCAGCGCCCAGCGCAGCAGCGTGGCGGCCTCGGGCGCGACCTCGGTGGCGCCGGTCACCACGCCCTCGAAGACCTCGCCCGTGCCGCCGTCGATGGTGATCAATTCGCCCCTGCCGAGCCGTCGCTCTCCGATCGCGATCCCGTCGCCGTCAACGACGACCTCCGACGCGCCGACGACCGCCGGGATCCCCCACCCCCTGGCCACGACCGCGGCATGCGACGCGAGGCCACCTCGTGCCGTGAGGATGCCGGCAGCCCTGGCCATGCCGTGGACATCGTTGGGGGACGTCTCCGATCGAACGAGGATGACCGTTCGGCCAGCCTCGGCGGCCGAAACCGCCGCCTCCGCGTCGGTCACGATCTCGCCGCTCGCCCGACCCGGCGAGGCGGGCAGACCGACCACGATCGGCGGCACCTCGGGTCGGTCGGCGGCCACCGCGATTTTCGGCGGGTCAACGAGGTACTGGGCGACCTGCCGCACCGCATCTTCCCGGCTGAGCGGGAACAATTCGTCCTCGGCCATGTCGATCGCGATCCGGAGCGCCGCCTGCGGGCTTCGCTTGCCGGCCCGGACCTGGAGCATCCAAAGCCGGCCATCCTCGATCGTGAACTCGATGTCACACAGCTCGCCGAAGTGGTGCTCGAGGCGGTCCGCGTGGCTGCGCAGCTCGGCCCCGACAGCCGGCAGGCGCTCGTAGAGGACAGCGATCGGCTCGGTCGCGTGGGTGCCCGCGACGACGTCCTCTCCCTGGGCGCCGAACAGGACGTCGCCGTACAGCGTCGGCTCACCGGTCGCCGGGTTCCGCGAGAACGCGACACCCGTCGCCGATCGCTCGCCGTGGTTGCCGAAGACCATTGCCTGGACGGTCGCGCCCGTGCCCATGTCGTCGGGAATACCCTCTTTCCGCCGATATGCCCGGGCGCGGTCCGTGTTCCACGAGCCGAACACCGCCTCGATCGCCCCGCGGAGCTGGGCCCAGGGGTCGTCCGGCACGTCGGCGCCGACGGTCGTTCGATACATCGCTCCGAGCCGCTCTCGGAGCACGGCAGTGAACGCCGCGTCGCCCGAAACGACGGCGCCCGGTGCCAAGCCGACGTTCAGGATCGTGTCCATCATCCCGGGCATCGAGACCGGCGCGCCGGACCGGACGCTGACGAGCAGCGGGTCGGCGAGATCGCCGAACCGGCGGCCGACGACCTCCTCCAGCCGCACGACGTGCTCCCGGATCTCCTGGTCGAGGCCCTCGGGCCAGCCGCCGGCGAGGACCTCGCGGCATGTTGCGGTCGTCAGCACGAACCCTGGCGGAACCGGCAGGCCCAGCTCTCGGGTCATGACGCCGAGCGCCGCCGCCTTCCCGCCTACGAGGGCCTCTACCTCCTCGAACGGCAGGTCGTGCGAGTGGTCCAGGGCGTAGACGCGGGTCATGCAGGCGCCTCGTCACGCTCCTGCAGTGCCCGCCAGACGCGCTCCGGACTGAGCGGCAGGTCGCGGATCACGGCGCCGGTTGCGTCGCGGACGGCCGCGGCGACCGCCGGCGCGACCGGCAGCAGCGCGCCTTCGCTCATCCCCTTGGCGCCGTACGGCCCGGGTCCGTCGCCGTTCTCGATATGGTCGCTCGTCATCTGCTTCGGCAGGTCCATGGTGGTCGGGATGCGGTAGTCGATCGCACCGAGGTTCCGGATCCGGCCGCCGTCGTCGAGGATGTAGTGCTCCATCAGGGTGTGGCCCAGACCCATGACGGCCGCACCCTCGTCCTGGCCGCGAACCTGCGTTGGGTTGAGCGCCCGGCCAACATCCGACACTGTCACGTACCGCTCGACGGTCACGTCACCGGTCTCGGTGTCCACGGACACCTCGGCCGCCGTGCAGTTGAACTCGTAGAACGCCGACGTCCCGCCGAGCGGATGGTCCGGGTCCGCCTCCTTGCGGCTCTCGCCGAGACCGGTGACCTCGCCACCCAGCCGACCCAGCCCGCGAGCGAGGACGTCACGGATCGGGAGCGTCCGGTCGCCGGTGCGGACCTCGCCCAGGTCGACGACGACGTCTTCTTCGGCGACCAATTCGAGGCGGGCGGCCATCCTGGCGATCTTCGCCTGGACATCGCGGCACGCGCCGAGCACGGCGTTGCCCATCAGGACCGACGACCGGCTGGCGGACGTCTGCTGGTCATACGGTACGACGGCGGTGTCGCCCATCACGACGGTCACCCATTCGAGCGGCACGCCGAGCTCCTGCGACGCGATCTGGGCGAAGATCGTCCGCGCCCCCTGGCCCATGTCCGAGGTGCCCGCATAGACGATGGCACTGCCATCGGCCAGGAGCCGCACGGTCGAGTACGAGAGGCCCGTCGTGGGCCCGGACTTGAGGCCGACGGCGATTCCCCTGCCGCGCTGCGGATCGCGCGGCTGGTCCCAGCCGATGAGCTCCGCCGCCCGCTCGACGGCCTGCGCCCAGTTGCCGTCGGCGGGCCGGTCGTCGGGGATGAACGGCTCCCCGGGCTTCGCCAGATTGACTTTCCGGAGCTCCACCGGATCGACGCCGAGCTCTCGGGCGGCCTCGTCCATGTTCGACTCGACCGCCCAGATCTGCTGGGGATTGCCGAAGCCGCGGAACGCCGTCGACGGGACGGTGTGGGACAGGACGCTGCGGGCGACGATCCGGACCGCGGGGACGCGATACGGCCCGTTGGCCGTGTAGCTGCCCTTGGCCACCGTCCGATCGGCGATGTCAGCGTACGCCCCGATCAGGTAGTTCGCCTCGATGTCGCGGAACCGGATGCGCCCGTCTCGCCCGAACCCGGTCCTGACCCGGACCTCCGACGCGCCACGGCGGACGGCCTGGAACGTCTCCTCGAGCGTCAGCACCAGACGAACCTTCCGTCCGGTGGCGCGGGCCATGAACGCCAGCAGTGGCTCGTACTTGGCGTGCTGCTTGCCGCCAAACGCGCCGCCCGGGTCCGGGGCGATTACGCGGACCTTCGCCAAGGGCAGCGACATCACGTCGGCGATGATCCGCTGGAGCCAGTAGGGATGCTGGATCGAGCTCCAGATCACGATCCCGTCGCCGTCAGGAGCGGCCATGAAGGCATGCGGCTCGATCGCGAACTGGGTGACCATCGGAAAGTTGTAGGTGCCTTCGACGACCACCTCAGCCTCCGCGGCAGCGGCCTCGACGTCGCCCCAGCCGTGGCGGTGCTCGTGGAGGACGTTCGTGCCCGCCTGCGCGTCCCCGGGGCGGAGCGCCGGTTCCTGGACGAGCGGCGCGCCGTCCGCGAGGGCTGCCTCGAGCGTGTATAGCGCCGGCAGCTCGGTCCAATCGACCCGGACCAGACGAGCGGCCTCCTCGGCGGCATCGAGGGTCTCAGCGGCCACCGCCGCCACCGGCTCGCCGTGGTATTTCGTCTCCCCGTCCGCGAGTACCGGCCGATCGCGCCGCTGCGGCCCGAACCGAGGAACCGGCTGCGGCAGGTCCGTCGCGGTCATGACCAGCCGGACGCCGGGCACGGCCAATGCCGCCGAGGCGTCGCTCCCGTCGATCCGGGCCCGGGCGACATCGAGGGTGACGAGCTTGACGTGGAGCGCGTCGTCGTGCGGCAGGTCGGCGACGTATTGCTGCTGGCCGGTGACCCGTTCGAAGCCGCCGACGCGAGCCGGGGAGCCGCCGATCCTGGTGTCGCTCATTGCGGCGCCACGTCGGCATCGGGCGTGGCCGAGCGGTCGGCGGTCACAGGCGCCGGCGTCCCCACCGGCCGTTCGCCGGTCCCGGCGGCCAGCTGGACCGCCTCGATGATCTGCTCGTAGCCGGCGCAGCGGCAGAGGTTGCCCGCCAGGCCCTCCTCGATCTCGTCGCGGGACGGCGCCGGGGTCGTCGCCAGCAGCGCGTGGGCGGACACGAGCTGGCCCGGGATGCAGTACCCGCACTGGGCGGCGCCGGTGTCGAGGAACGCCTGCTGGACCCGGCTCAACCGGCTGTCGAAGGCGAGCCCCTCGACGGTGGTGACCTCGCTGCCGTCGGCTTCCACCGCCAGAACGAGGCACGAATCGACGCTCCGGCCGTCGAGCAACACCGTGCACGCGCCGCACTCGCCCACGAGGCAGCACTCCTTGGTTCCGGTCAGCGCGAGATCCGCTCGCAGGACGTCCAGCAGCGTGTGATGAACGGCGACCTCGACGACTCGGTGCCGACCGTTGACGGCTACCTCGATCGGCAAGTGTTCGGTCACGAGGCGCCGCCGGCGGCCAGCCGTGACGCCGCGACACCGGCCGCCCGAAGGCCGAGGAGCCGGAGCATCGCGAGGCGGTAGTCGGGGCCGGCCCGCATCGACGTCGGTGACGGCCTGGCGCCGGCGAACAGCTTGTCGAGGACACCCAAGCGCTCGGCCAGCGGGGTCGCCGGGTTGGCGAGGACGCCGGTCGGGTCGGACGCCAGGACCGGCCGGGGCCCGACGCTGCCATACGCGACCCGGGCCACGCCATCGGGCCCGATCGCGCAGGCGACCGTGACCGACGCGAGGTCGTGTCCGCGCCGCCGGGTCCGCCGGAGGTGGACGGATCCGCGAGGGCCGCCGGGCAGCGGCAACTCGACGGCCGTGACCAACTCGCCCAAGGTCAGCGTCGTGACGCCGGAACGGACAAAGACCTCGTCGATCGGGATCCGCCGTGACCCGTCCGGGCCGGCCACGACGACGACCGCGTCGTAGACCAGCAGCGCGGGCGCGGTGTCCGCCGCCGGCGAGGCGTTGCAGATGTTGCCGGCGAGGGTCGCCCGGTTCCGGATCTGGACGGCACCGACCACGGCCGCGGCTTCGGCCAGCGCCGGGAAGTCCCGGCGAACGCGCTCGTGGGCTGCGATGCCGGTCATGACCGCGCCGGGCGCCGATCACCAGGCGGTCACCGTCGACGGCGATCCCGGCGTCGAGCTCCGCGATCCGCTTGACGTCAACCACGACGTCCGGCCGGATCGTCCCGTCGCGGAGCCGGATGATCAGGTCGGTCCCGCCGGCCAGTGGCCGGGCTCGCTCGCCAAGATCCGCGAGCAAGCCGACGGCCTCGGCCAGGCTGGTCGGGCGGGCGTAGCCAAAGGCCCGCATCGACTAGATGACCCGCTCCACCTCGTCCAGGAGCACCTGCGGCGTCGCGGCGCGGACGAAGTAGTACGGCCGGTCGGAGAAGCGCTCGACGAAGCCGGCCCTGGCCCGCCGCAGCGGCTCGGTGTCCACGATCGGCATCGGGAAGCCGGGTGCCAGGAGCTCGTTGAGCAGGAAGTAGTTCTGGAGCGAGTGGAGCGTCTGGAACTGCCGCTCGAACGGGATCATCTCGGCCAGGCTTGGGTCGAAGTTGCCGTCGATCGCCGGCAGGACGACGACGTCGACCGGCGCCGGGTCGGGGTAGAGCTCCCAGGTGGGCATGTCGCCGAAGAACTTCTCGACCCCACGCTCAGGGGCGGCCTTGTCGGCCCGCTCGGTGCCCTGGGCCCGCTTCTTGAGGAACGGATGCTTCGAGCCTGCGACGACGACGCCGTTCTCGTCGATGACCGTGGTCTCGGTCGAGACGAGCTTGGCGCCCCGCCGGCAGGCCTCGATCTGGCCCATCGACTTGCCATGGTTGGACTCGCCGCCGAGGAACAGGATGCTCCGGTCGCGGTAGCGAACCGCGGACGCATGGAACGGGTGGTGGCCGAGCGCCTCCATCCGAAGCGCCAGCATCGTGACGAGCACCTTCTGGATCGGACCCGCCGGCCAGGCGCCGCCAAACGTGAACTGCCGGCCGTCGTAGCTCACGTCCTTCGGTGCGTCGCGGTCCCAGAGGATGTCGGGCACCGGGAGCGTGACCTCCGGGGCGACCTGAACATCGGCGAGGCGGTAGTTGAGGAAGTTCAGGTCGTCGAGCAGCTGGTCGATGGGCTCGGCGCCGTGGACGTCGATCCGCAGCCGGGCGGGCCCCGCGGTCATCTCCTCTGATAGCCGGAGCGTCGAGGTGATCACGTTGTTGCCTCCTCCGGCCAGCGTCCGGCCATGTTGTCGCTGACCTCATCGAAGTGCCGTCGCAGGGCCGCGACGACCTCGTCCGAGTCTCTGCGTTTGAGCGCAGCCAGGATCGGCGCATGGAGACCGGCCGACCACTTGGGGTCGGCGCCCGGGGCGACGAGCGTGAGGTAGGTCCGCGAGAACGGCTCGAGGAACCGCCACACCTTCTCGAGGGTCGTGTTGTCGGCCAGCTCGACGATCCGTTCGTGGAACGACGCGTCGGCCTCCGCGAGCCGGTGGTCGTCGCCGTCGCGGGCGGCGGCCTGCATGGCCTCGAGGTAGCCGGCGAGCTGGCGCAGGTCGTCGTCGGTCATCCGGGGAACCGCCAGCCGGGCGGCCAGCGACTCGAGCGCCGAGCGGACGGCATACGCCTCGAGGATCTCGCGGCGCGACGGGCGGCGGACGCGCGCGCCACGGAACGGTGCGATCTCGACGACGCCCAGCGCCGCCAGGCCGCGCAACGCCTCCCGGACCGGCGCCTGGCTCGTCCCGAGCTCTCGGGCGACCTTGGTCTCCACGATCCTGGAGTCGGGCGGGTAGTGGCCCGACAGGATCCCGTCGAGGATCCGCTCCTTGACCTGGTCCGCCAGGACGCTGCGGGCGAGCGCCTCGGTCACGGCCATCGATGGCGCTCCGTCAACGCCCGATCGGAGCGCCGGCGGTTGCCGCCTCGGCGGGTTGCGAGCCCAGGATCTCCACGACGCCGTTCGTGCCGTCGACCCGGATCCGGTCGCCGGTCGAGATCCGGCGGGTGGCGTCGGACGTGCCGACGACCGCCGGGATGCCGAACTCGCGCGACAGGACGGCCGGGTGCGACGTGGTGCCACCGGTGTCGGTCACGAGCCCAGCGATCTTGGTGAACAGCACCACCCAGGCCGGGTTCGTCATCTGGCAGACCAGGATGTCGCCGTCGGTCACGTCGTCGAACTCGTCGATCGTGGTGACGACCCGGGCAATGCCCTCGACCGTCCCCGGAGAGCCGGCGATCCCCGTGACTGGTCCGCCATCGACGGATGCGGTCTGGCCGCGGTGGAACCGCTCCGGGTAGCCCCAGTTGACGAGGTACGGGAAAGCCAGCTGGGACGGCGTGACCGTGCCGACCCAGTCGCGCGGCTTGACCTTCTTCGCCGCGTCGCGCTCGGCGCGCCGTTGGGCGACGACTCCGCGGGCGTCGATCGCGGTTTCGTCACCGATCAGCGTCCGGAGCTCGTTGTAGCGCAGGAAGAGGACGTCGTCGGGCTGGTCCAGCCGGCCCTCCTCGACGAGCTTCCGCCCGATTGCCAGCAGCACCAGGCGGACGTGGGCGTTGGCGCCCTGGTCGATGTAGAAGTGGTGGTCCGGCGTCAGCGGCGCCATCCGGAGGTTGATCTCGTTGGCCGCTCGCATCTGTTCGAGCGCCTCGCCCTCCAGGCCCTCGAGGATCTCGCGCGCGGCGGCGTCGATGTCCTTGCGCATCCCCTCGATTGCCGTCGGGAAGTCGTAGTCGCTGGCGAGGTAGTCGCGGACCAGGTCGAGGACCGGTTCCATCTGCTCGCGGACCGTGGGGAAGATGAACTCGTGGCTCCAGACGGCGTGCCACCCGAACTCGCGCTGATAGGGCTCGATCCGCCCGGTGATGAACCGACGGCCACGCTCCGAACCCCGTAGGGCGGCACTGATGGCCTCTGCATCCCCGGCTCCGAAGGCCGCCCGCAGCTCGTCGTCGTCGCGGACCTCGTTCTTCATCCGCCAGAGCGCCTCGATCGAGTCCCAGTTGCGGTCCGACGCCGAATTCTGGAGGCGGCCAAGGAGCTGCTCGTCGATCGTGCCCCGCGTCTTCTCCATCACCGCCCGGAGGTTGAGCGTCGCCGAGAGCTGGGCGAAGTTGAGCATCCAGTGGATCTTCCAGTGCCGATCGTGGATGTCGATCGCGTCCTCGAGCAGGCAGGCCAGCTCGGCGAGCGTCATCCCGTCAGCTTCGTCGAGGCGCTCCTCGAGGAACGTGAAGTTGCGCTGCATCTCCGGGACCAGCCGGTCACGCCACCAGTCGGCGAATTGCTGGCCGTAGACCGGCAGAACCGTGTCGAGGTACGCCCCCATCGTCGAGGCGAACGCCGCGTCGCGAGGAACGCGGGCGCTGTAACGCGAGCTGTACTCGGTCCCCTCGATCCGGAGGTCAGGGTCGGCCGGGATCGCGGTGGTGTAGACGTAGCCGTTGACGTTCTTGGCCAGCCAATCGACGGCGAACGGCGTCCCGAACCGCCGGAACATGTGGTCGCAGCTCAGCCACCAGCCACCGATGTCGAAGAACATGGGGCTGACCGGGTGGGGGATGTGCAGGTCGTCGTAGACCCAGAAGAAGTCCTTCTCGATGTCCGAATCCCAGCTCACCGGGAAGGTCTCGTCGCCCAGGAACTGGCCGAGGATCTCCTCCGTCGCTGCCACGGCCCCGGTCCTCCTCCGTCAACGGAAAGGTCATCGATCATCGATGATGACACACTCCCGGCGGCCGGGCGTTGGACCGTTCGAAGCTCGCTGCTACGGAACGATGTCGATCGAATCGAGGATCGCGCGGAGCTCGGCGATGTGGGCGTTGGACGATCCGGGCGACGTGCCGGCCACGATCATCAGGCGCTGGCCATCGACATCGAGCAGCCAGATCTCTTCGACCTGGCCGGGATGGCTGTAGCCGTGGTAGGCAAACGACAGCGGCGCCCCGATCCAGCTCCACAGCTCGCCGTCCGTGCAGTCGGTGAACTTGTTGCCGTCATCGAGCTCCTCGAAGGCGAGGGGAGGAACGGTCAGCTCCAGGTACGTCCCGCTGAAGCCGTCGATCGTGACGTCGCTGGCCGGATTGGTGAGGTCGAACGGCTCCAGGGCGGTCAGGGCCGTGGCCATGTCGTCGACCGTCGGACCAACCGGTGGAACGGCGGCCACATGCCCGGTGCAGCCGTCCTGGACGACGTTGGTCACGTTGAGGATGCTCAGGCCAACGACCGAATTGGGCGGGTCCGTCGGCAATCCCGGTTTGAACGCTCCGAACCAGCTCATCCAGCCTTCGGCGGGGATTGTGTAGAAGACCTGGATGTCCGTGGCAACCGGTTCGACAAAGTAGGTCTCAACCTCGAGCGGCGAGAAATCGGGAACATCCATGACGTCCGCCGGGTAGGTCGGGGCCGGTACGCCAGTCGGGCTGGCTGGTACGCGGGTCGGGGATGTGGTTGCGGTCGGCGGCAGCGAAACGGTCGGGCCGGGTGGCGTACTGGGGACCACGGGCGTTGCGGCACAGGCTGCCGCGACGAGTGCGAGCGCTGAGAGGAGCACGGCCACAATGCGTTGCCGAAGTCGAGTCGACCGTTCCGTGGCCTTGGTCCATGGCGCGAGCAACCGCGCAGTCCGAATAGATGTCGTGCGGTTCATGACGGCCTCTCTCGGGCGACGTGGTGGAGGCTGTTCCCCCGGGGTCGGAAACCTCCGCGGCTAGGGGCCCAGCCAGCCGATCTGGCCGTCCGCCGTGATCCACACCTTGCCCGGCTTGGGCACCTCGAACGTCTCGAACAACCCTCCGAGGTCGCCTGGAACCGGGTTGACGAAGAGGGCACAGCCCCTCACGTTCGTCGCGGGGAGCATCAAGGTCACCTGCTCGGTGACACCGGCTGGCACGACGTTGGGGGTCACGGACCCGCACAGCTCCTTCAATGTGTCGCTCGCGTCATCCTCGGCCATGAACAGCGTCACGGGTTGAGCGCTGTCGTTGACGACCGTGACGGTCCAGGGCCGGGCGTTCGGCGGCACGGGACCGGTCGCGGGCGGGTACGCGGAGGGCCTCGGGGTCGGGGTCGGGAAGACTGGAGGAGGCGGGGTCGGGAAGGCCGGCAACGGGGGCGGCGCCACCCCGGCAGGGACGTACAGCTCCGCCGAGCCCGTCGGAACACACACCTGGTCCGAGCAGGCACTACCACCCGCCATGAGGACGGTGCCATCGAGCAGGAGGACGGCCGTTGAATGCGGCCGGAGCGTGGGTGTGGCGGCGCTCCAGGACCCGGTTGCAGGGTCGTACAGCTCGGCCGGCGTGCTGTCGTCGCCGGTCAAGAGGATCCTGCCATCCTGCAGCAACGTGGCATGCTCGTGGCTAGTGCCCGGCGTGGACACGTCCCCGGTGCTCGTCCAGGTGCCGCTGGCCGGGTCGTACAACTCCGCCGACAGCGGGTCGCCGTCTGTGGAGCCGAGCACGAGCACCTTGCCATCGGGCTGCAGAAAGCCATGGATGAGCTCGCGCGGGATGTGCATGTTCGCGGTCGCGGTCCACGTTCCCGTGGCGGGATCGAACAGCTCGGCCGAGTCTGTCGCGACTTCGGGGACGATGTGGCCGCCCACTACGAGCACCCTGCCGTCGAGCAGCAGGATGGCGGCATGGCCGTGGCGCGGGTAGATCATCCGCCCGGCGGCGGTCCAGGTCATTTGGTCGGGGTCGAAAACCTGGGCGCTTCCGTTGCCCGTGGGGGCCACGCCGTTGCCCGTGACGAGCACCTTGCCGTCACGAAGCAGCGTCGTCACGACGCCACCATTGACCATCTTGCCCGTCTCGGTCCAGGTCCCGCTTTGCGGATCGTAGATCTCGGCGCCGTGGACCCCGCTGGTGGGGTCATCCGGGCTGGCGCCGTCAAGATCGCCCACGAGCACCCGGCCGTCGTGCAGCAGCGTGGCATCGCCTTCGTGTGGGTTGACCATGCTCGCGGATGCCGTCCAGGTACCGGTGAGCGGGTCGTACAACTCGGCGGATGTCAGGTTGGAATAGTCACCACTGGCCTCGCTACCGGTGGACCCGCCCAGAACGAGCACCCTGCCATCAAGGAGCCGCACCGTGGCGGGGCCATCGCGAGGCGTACCCATCGTCCCGGTCAGGATCCAGACGCCGCCGGGATTCGTGACAGCGGTTGGGGTCGGCCGTTCTGATGGCCCGCCGGGCGTCGGGCTCGGACCCACGATGCCCGGCAAGCTGGGACGCGCGCTCGGCCTCGGGTCCAGATTGACCCCTGACAGCACCAGGAACGAGCCAGTGGCGACGAGCGCGGCGAGGACCGCCGCGACAAGTGCGGGTCTGAACATCATCGGGGTCCTCCGCGGGTGGAACACCACCCGTTGACGGGTTCGGTGGACCTCGTCCAGGACGGAATCGACGACCCGATCCGGCAGGACCTCCATGCCATCGGCGAGATACGCAGCGAGGAGTGCGTCTGGATCGCGCATGGTCGTCATGCCAGCTGCTCCTGGTCGAGGACGGACGTCCGGGCGTCGGCCTCGAGGGCCGCCCGGATCGCCGCAGTTGCATAGGAAAGTCGGGACTTCGCCGTCCCGAGTGGAATGCCGAGGTGATCGGCGACCTCGGGCACGGTCAGCCCGAGGGCGTGATGGAAGACGAGAACGGCACGCTGCTCCGGCGGAAGCCGCCGGAAACCGCGGTCCAACTGGTCGCGGTCGTGGACGGCGAGGAACTCGTCGGCCGCGGTCGGTGCGTCCGTCTCGAGCAGGACGACATCGGCCGCGTAGCGCCGGCCGCGCCGGGCCTCGGCGTAGCAGGCGTTGACGAGAATGCGGTGGAGCCACGCCTCGAACCGATCGAGGTCGCGCAGGGCGGGGAGCTCCCGCCACACTTGGACGAGGGCCGTCTGGACCGCGTCCTCGGCGAGGTTGGCGTCGCGCAGGATCCGATGCGCGATGTAGATGCAGCGGTCGCCGACCTCACGAACCAGGGCGCCGAAGGCCTCCTCGTCGCCCCCCCTCGCGCGGTCCACCATTGTCCGCAGCACTCGCTACCTCCCGGTGTCGACGCCGGATGGGCGCCGCCACCGAGCATGAGTGTGGGCGGTGCTGCAATCGTTCGATATCGGGCGGCCAGGGCCCCCAAGGGGCGCACGCCGTCGCCTACCGAACGGTGCCGAGCTCTAGTCGTGCGGCGTTGCCGGGGCAACGCCCGAGGTCAGCTCGTCGGGCGAGGCGTCGCGCCGCCGACTGGCTCCTTCGATCCGGCCTTCTCGGCGAGGGCCTTGCGGGCCTTGTCCCAGTCGGACCGGAACTGGACTATCCCCTTGTCGGTCAGCGGGTGGTGGACCATCTGCTGGAGGACCTTGAACGGCATCGTCGCGATGTGGGCCCCGGCCAGCGCCGACTGGGTGACGTGGAGCGGGTTGCGGATCGAGGCCGACAGGATCTCCGCCTCGATATCGTGGATCGCGAACATTTCCGCGAGCTCGCGGATGACGATCATCCCGTCCTGGTTGATGTCGTCGAGCCGGCCCACGAACGGCGAGATCAGGCTGGCCCCTGCCTTGGCGGCCAGGAGGCCCTGGTTGGCGGTGAAGATCAGGGTGCAGTTGGTCTTGATGCCTTCCTCGGCGAATCGTGACATCGCCTCGAGGCCTTCCTCGGACATCGGGACCTTGACGACGATGTTGGGGGCCAGCTTGGCGAACTCACGGCCCTCGCGGAGCATCCCGTCGACGTCGTCCGCCACGACCTCCGCGGACACGGGGCCGCTGGTGATCGAGCAGACCTCCTTGAGGATCTCCTCGTAGTTGCCGCCGATCTTGGCGTAGAGAGTTGGGTTGGTGGTGACGCCATCGAGGATTCCCCACCGGGCGGCGGTGCGGATCTCTTCGATGTCAGCGGTGTCGAGGAAGATTTTCATGCGGGCGGCTCCTGATCGTTGCAGGACAGGATTCTACGCCTCGCCTCTCGTTCACCCTAGAACCGGGCCAGCATTGCTCGCAAGGCCGTGCAGATCAGACGCGGGTTGGCGGCCAGGAGGCTCCCTGCCCGCCAACCCGCATCCGAGGTTCAGTTGCCGAGTTCGGCTCGCTCTTCGGCGCGGAACCGAACGGCGTCAAATGGCTGTGAGCCGAGTGGCACCCGCTCCCCCGCCCTGAAGCCGACCGAGTCGAAGGTCGACGCCGGCACAGTCGAGATAGCCTGGCCGGCTGCGGTCTTCCCCGGCCCGGCGACGATCGTGCCGATTGCAGCGCCCAAACCTATGGCCGCAGCCAGCAGGAGTGTCAGGACGCTCGGAGCAATCGAGATCCCGGTGCGCGCGGTTCGCGGGGCAGAGTGAATGGCCATGAGTTATGTCTCCCTCAGAACGGCTCCCTTGTTCGGCAGGCCGGCCGCGCCATCGCCGATTGATGCCAGTACAGAACCCGCGATCTGTCCCGGAGGGTCAATTCGAATTTCGCGTGATCCGGCGACCTCGCCCGGGTTGACCCAATCGGCCATCCTGCTGGTTCTGTAAGGGGTATGACGCCGATGCTCGCGGCCGCCCGATGAGCCTCGATACCCGTGTCCGAGCCGCGAATTCGGACGCCGCACGGGCAGAGGCCGATGCCGAGCTCGTCTCGTTCGTCGCCCAGCATCACCGGCGGTTGATCCGCTTGGCGGCTGTCGTCTGCCGCAATACGTCGGACGCCGAGGACGCCGTCCAGGCGGCGCTCGAGCGAGCGTGGCGTGGCCGGTCCACCCTGCGCGATCCGACCGTGCTGAAGGTGTGGCTCGACCGGATCGTCGTCCGGGAGGCGATTCGGACCGGACGCAGCCGTCGGCTGTTCGGGCTTCTTGGCTCGGTTACGCAGATCTCCGTCGAACCGATCGATCCATCGGCTCGGCCGGCAGCCCTGGCCCAACAGCGGGCCGACCTGCAGACCGCCTGGCTCGCCCTGCCGGTCGCGCAACGGGCCATCGTGGCGTTGCATCTCTACGCCGGGTACACCGTCGCAGAAGCGGCCGACATGGTTGGCGTGCCGGTCGAGACGGCGCGATCACGCTTGCGTCTCGCCCGGGAACGACTCCGCGTCCACCTCGGGGAGGGCCCCGCATGATGCGTTCCGAACGCGACGATCTCCTGGATGCCGGCATCCGGACATTCCTGATGGAGCGCGCGGATGCGGCCGACGCGAGCCTCGAGGCGGTCGACCTCGTCGCGGGGCGGATCGCACGACGGATCTCGGTCGGTCGGTCCGGATCGACCGGCCGGACGCGGACCATCCTTCTGGCGGCCGCGATGCTGCTCGTCGCGGCGCTGGCCGTCGCCGTGGCCGGAGCGCTCCGCAGGCCGCCCGGCCTCGTCCCGACCGATCTGGTCATCCTCCGCGACGGGCAGATCGCGCATACCGTCGGCGAATCTCGCGACCTGGCAGCGTTCCGGGTCGGGGACCTGAGCTCGGGGCGCCGAGGCTACGTCGCCGCGGCCTGGTCACCCGACGGTCGCCACCTCGCTGCCGTCCGCGACGACGGCGAGGAACTGTTGGAGCCAATCGTGGAGATCATCCGGCTCGACGGCGAGACCGTCGGGCGGATCCAGCTGGCGGCAGGCGGGGTACCAGGGATCGCCTGGGCGCCCGACAGCCGGTCCATCGCCGTCGCCGCCCTGCCCACGACGGCTCCGAAATCAGAGACCGGGGACCGCCCTTCCACCCTGAGCCTGGGGCTATTTGCGCTCGATGGAACGCCGCTGCGGCAATTCGACCTCCCCGCCGCGGCGACGGAAACCTATGCCAGGGTTGCGGATGGGCCCGACACCGGCGGTGGACGCCAACTCGCGTGGGGCCCGTCCGGATGGATCGCCTTCCAATCGATCGGCACGGACAGCCCGCCGACCAGGCTGTGGCTGCTCAACGCCGCATCAGGCGAGTTGCGATCCGTCGAGCTTGCGGACCTCGGGTCGGTCCACAGCGTTGCCTGGGACCGCGAGGACGGCAGGCTCGCCATCGGCCATTCCCGCTGCGACGGTTGTGGCTCTGCCTTGTCCGTCATCGAGGTCGCGACGATGGAGGTGACGCTGCTAATCGAAGCGCCGGGGGACCCTGCCCCGGCGGAGCGATACGACTGGCTCGCGTGGGCGCCGGAAGGTCGCCGGATCGCCGCGGTGACCTTCGATGGCGAGCCGATTCCGGAGGGGATCAACGGCGTTTTCATCACGAACCGGATCCGCGTGCTCGACCTGACGCCGGCCCGCATCGGCGAGCCAATTGTCGCCGGCACCGCGGTCATCACGGACACTTGGGAAACGGCCGAGATCAGGGGCGAATTCACCGTCGCTCCACCGCTCGCGTGGAGCACGGATGGAGCCCGAATCATCTATCTCGCATCCGGTCCCGGCGCACCGACGGTCCTCGACCTGAAGTCCGTCGCTGCGTCAGGCGGGCCGTCGGAGCTCGTCGTCCCCGACGTCGATGGCTTCGCAGTCGTGGCGCCGTAGCCAATTGCGCAGGCTCTAGCCCGCGGAGGCGGTCTCCGGGCGATCGATCGCCTCGTGGGTTCGGGCCGTTTCCGGCTCTGGTCGGGCGGACAGGATCGGCTCGCGGCCCTCCTGGATGGCCAGTGCCGCCTCGACGAAGCCGTCGAACAGCGGATGCGGCCGCTCCGGCCGCGACTTGAACTCCGGGTGGAACTGGCTGGCCACGAACCACGGGTGGTCCTGCAGCTCGACGATCTCGACCAGCCGGCCGTCCGGGGACTGGCCGGACAGGAGCATGCCGGCGGCCTCGAGCGTCTGGCGATAGCGGTTGTTGACCTCGAAGCGGTGACGATGCCGCTCGTAGATGACCTCCTGGCCGTAGACCGCGGCGGCCTTCGAGCCGGCGGTGAGCCGGGCCGGGTAGAGGCCCAGGCGCATCGTCCCGCCCTTGTCCTCGAGCTCGCGCTGGTCGGGCATGAAGTCGATGACCGGGTTCTCGGTGAACATGTCGAACTCGGTCGAGTTGGCGTCCTTGGTGCCGATGATCTTGCGGGCCAGCTCGATCACCGCACACTGGAGCCCGAGGCACAGCCCCAGGTACGGGACCTTGTGATCGCGGGCGTAGTGGGCGGCCAGGACCTTGCCCTCGATCCCGCGGTGGCCGAAACCACCCGGGACGAGGATCCCGGCCGCGCCGTCGAGCCGCTCGTGCAGGTTCTCCTTGGAGAGCGCCTCCGAATCGACCCACCGGACCTTGGCGTCGACCTCGTGCGCCCAGGCCGCGTGCCGGAGCGCTTCGGTGACGCTGAGATAGGCGTCCGGCAGCTCGATGTACTTGCCGACGAGGCGCGATCTCGAGCGTCGGCTTGGGGCGCTTGATCCGCTCGACGAGGGCTTCCCACGATTCCAGGTCTGGCTCCGTCTCCGGGTCGCCCAGGCCAAGCTCGCGGACGACGAGCTTGCCGAGCCCCGCGGCCTCGAACTGGAGGGGCACCTCGTAGATCGTCTCCGCGGTCTCGGCCGGGATGACGGCCTCGGTCGAGACGTCGGTGAAGAGGGCGATCTTCTCGCGGATCTCGTCGCTGACCGGGTGGTCGCTGCGGAGGACGATGACGTCGGGCTGGATACCGATGGCCCGCAGCTCGCGGACCGAGTGCTGGGTCGGCTTGGTCTTGAGCTCGCCGGTCGCGGCGAGGGCCGGCAGCAGCGTCACGTGGACGTAGAGCACGTTCGCCCGGCCGACGTCCTTGCGCATCTGGCGGATCGCCTCGAGGAACGGCAGGCTCTCGATGTCGCCGACCGTCCCGCCGACCTCGACGATCACGACGTCCGGGTCGCCCTGCCGGGCGACGCGCGAGATCCGCTCCTTGATCTCATTGGTGATGTGGGGGATGACCTGGACCGTACCGCCCAGGTAGTCGCCGCGGCGCTCCTTGGCAATGACGGCCTGGTAGATCCGGCCGGTCGTCACGTTCGAGAGCTGGGTCAGGTTCTCGTCGATGAACCGCTCGTAGTGGCCCAGGTCGAGGTCGGTCTCGGCGCCGTCGTCGGTGACGAAGACCTCGCCGTGCTGGTACGGCGACATCGTCCCGGGGTCGACGTTGATGTACGGATCGAGCTTCAGGATCGAGACGCGGAGACCGCGGGCCTTGAGGATCCTGCCGACGCTGGCGGCGGTGATGCCTTTGCCCAGAGAGGAGGTCACGCCTCCGGTCACAAAGACATACTTCGCCATGGGTCGGGTCCTCCGGGGGTTTTTCGAATGCTATCGAAAAGCGGCCCGGGATGCGAATCGGTAATCGACGGCCGTCGCGCGACGAGCGGACGGCCGGGACGCGGCGCTTCCACGTCCCGGCCGTGGTCGGTATCAGCTGCCCGCGATCAGGCACTCGGGCCGCTCGCCCTACCAGTGGGCCGCGCCCGGCCCCTCTTTCAATCCCCGGTGCTACCCGTCGCTGGTGGATCCCAATGACCCTCGCCCCAGACCTCCGGCCCGCAGAAGTACGGCCGGCGCCGGGGTGGGGGCAGCGTCCCCAGGTCGTCCTGCCAGGCGGCGATCGTCTCCGCGAGCCAGGCGTCGATCTCCGAGAACTCCGTCCAGCGATGGAACGGCCAGCCGTAGTCGAGGCAGAGCCTGACCAGCGATCGCTTGGCGAACACGACGTCGCTGTAGCCGGCGGCGTAGCGGTCGCTCTCGCCGTCGCCGATGAAGACGACCGCCCGGCCGGCGTCCTGGTGGGCCAGCACCCGGTTCCGCTTGCAGGTCCCGCAGACAAAGCACCGCGGGTGGCCGTTCGGGAACTCGATCCGTGGCCGGGCGCCATCGGGGAAGGTCGTTGTCGCGGTGACGATGGGCAGGTCGCCGACGCCGAGCGCGGTCAGGGCCGGGGCGATGAAGAACCCGAAGCCGTCGCTCACGACCTCGACCGGGATGCCTGCCGCTCGGGCACGATCGACGAACGGCGCGAACCCCTCATCGTGCGGCTGGGCCGCCGCGGCTGCCCACAACTCCGCCTCTGGCGCGGCGATCAGTGGGACCTCCCATTCCATCAACCTTCGGGAGCCGATCAGGCCGGCGTCGTACTCGGCCGCCCTGGCCTCCCACTCGGCATCGACGAAATCCGCCATGAGCGCGTCGGACACGTCGGTCTGGGCGATCGTCCCGTCGTAGTCGACGAGGATCGCGAGGGGAATCGTGCCGGGCTGCAGTGCGGGGATCGGTGCGGGTTCGGTCACCGGCCGAAGGCCTGGACGATACGGCGACCGGAGACCCGGAGCAGGACGATGCCGGCCACGATGACCAGGCCGCCGATGATCTGGCCCGGACGGATGGGCTCCGAGAGGAAGAACGCCGCGAGGACGACGGCGAGGGCGGGGACGAGGAACTGCAAGGCTGACGTCCTGGTGGGCCCGATGACCTTCACGCCGTGCTGGACGACAACGTTCGAGATGCCCGCGGCCAGGAATCCCGAGTAGAGAATCGCGCCGCCCACCTCCATCGTGTACGCCGCCGGCTGCACGTTTGCCAGCTGGGCCATACCCACCGGCGCGAGGACCACGGTTCCGGCAACGGTCGCCCAGGCCGTGGCCCGCAGCGGCGAATGTCGCTGTAGGAGTGGCGCCCCGAAGGCGGTGTAGATCGACCACAGCACCGCCGCGCCGAAGGTGATCGCCTCACCGACCAGCGAACCGCCGATCGACAACCCTGGGCCGGACGCGATGACGATGGCCACGCCGGCGAACGAGATCAACACGCCGGCCAGCTTGAGCGGCGTCAGCACATCAGACCCCGCGACGACCGCCAGGACGGCGACGAGCACCGGGGTCGCCGCGATGATCAGCGCGGAGTCGCCGGCCGCCACCGTCGTGAGGCCGGTTGTCCACAGCATCTGGTAGAGGCCGAACCCCAGGCCGCCCAGGAAGAGCATCGTGGCAAGGTCCCGGCGCGGCATGCCGATGCTCCCCTCGCGCCAACGCAGCAGCACCATCAACGTGACGGCCGCCAGGACGAAGCGGAGGAACGTGAAGCCGATCGGCGGCAGGGCTGCGACAGCCGCCTTGACGACGATGAAGTTGGCCGCCCAGAGGACCATGACCACGATCACCGCGGCCTCGGCCACGTGGCGGGCAGATACATCGACGCCCGCTGGATGCTCCAGCGGGCGTTCGGTGTTCGCGGTGGGCGTCCCCGTCGGCGGGGCGCTCGCGTGGTGGTCGATCAGACGGTGTCCTGGTCGAGCTCGAGGGTCTCCTCGTCCGACTCCTCGGTGAGCTTGAGCCAGACAAACAGGCCGGCCAGGACGATGAGCGGGATGACGATCAACGCGGCGAGGGTGACGCCGAGGGCTACGGCGACGGTCTTGAGGGCCTTCATGAACAAACCTCCTACGGGTGGGGTGGTGGGTTGGCGTTTGGATCTGGATCAGGCCTTGGCGGGCGTCCCTTCGGGCTTTTTCTCGGGGATGCGGAGCCCCGGACCCCGCTTGACCATCTCGTCGATGTCCTCTTTGGTGAACTCGGCGAGCGTATGGCGGGCGCCGGCCTGGCCACCCATGAGCAATCGCAGCACGAAGGCCCCGTCCTGCTCGAAGAAGAAGACGTCGCGCGGCTTCTGCTCGTCCATGTAGCGGCCCAGGACGCGGAAGGCTTGCTCATAGTGGCCTGCCGGCCCGGTCTGCGCCGGCTCCTCGCCGCGGCCACGACGGGTGAGGGCCTCCTCCATGAACCGGGCGATGTCGTCGTCGAGGAAGGTCAGCGTCTCCTTGACGAGGGTGCCCATCGTCTCCGACCACGAGCTGGTCGCCTCCGTTCCGGCAACGACCAGGCCCTGGACGATGAAGCCGTCCGGCGCTTCGGCGAGGAGAACGTCCTTCATGCCGCGCTGGTCGAGGAAGGCGCCGATCGACCGGAAGACTTCCTCGAAGTCCTGGCGCGGGCTGCCCTCGTAGATGCGCATTCCGTCCCTCGCTCGCTACGTACCGTGGGCGGGAGTGTACCGACCGTCTCCGCCACCAGCAAGGCACCGGCCCTGCCGCCCCGTGGCTGCGCGCGGGGCGAGCCAACGGGCGGGGAGTGGCGCCGAACCTCCGGGCTGCTCGTGGGCCGAGCAAACCGGCGGGGACTGGCGCGCCGAACCTCCGGGCTGGTCGTGGGGCGAGCAAACCGGCGGGGACTGGCGCGCCGAACCTCCGGGCGGCTCGTGGGGCGAGCAAACCGGCGGCGCGACGCTTCGGGAGGCCCATGTGTGCTCGTGGGACGAGCAAACGGGCGGCGCGACGCTCCGAAAGGGGCCCTTGTGTTCTCGTGGGACGAGCAAGTAGCGGGCCCACCGGCCAGAGACGCCTCATTTGCTCCTGGGGCGAGCAAGCGGCGGGCCCACCGGCTAATGGGACGCTCGTTTGCTCGTGGGGCGAGCAGCCGCAATCAACCGCCGCTCAGCTCGCGAGCCGGACCGACAGCTGACCCGCCTCGCGGGCGTTGTTGACGATGAGCGCCGTGTTCGCCTGGACCGATGCGCCGTCGGTCAGCTCGGCGATGCGGGCCAGGAGCCACGGCGTGAGCGCCGGACCCGAGATCTCCTGCGCGGTTGCCTCGCCGATCGCCCGCTCCACGGCCTCGCGGGCAACCGCCTCCGGGAGAGCGGCGGCTGCAGGAACCGGCACGCAGACCAGGATCGCCGATCCGACGCCCAGCCCCAAATGGACCGCCGCGAGGTCCGCCGCCGCGTCGATGTCGGGCACGCCAGCCGGCGCCCGGAGACCGCTGCTCCGAGCGTAGAACCCCGGCAAGTCTTCCTGGCCAACGGCGACGACCGGCACGCCGCGCGTCTCGAGAACCTCCAGCGTCGCGGCCACGTCGAGGATGGCCTTCGGGCCGGCACAGACGACAACCATCGGCGTCCGGGCGAGCTCCTCGAGGTCCGACGAGACGTCGTACGGCAGATCGCGATGGACGCCGCCGATACCACCGGTCGCAAAGACGCGGATCCCGGCCGCGTGGGCGGCGATCATCGTCGCCGACACGGTCGTCGCGGCCCAACCGCCCTCGTGAAGGGCCAGCGCCAGGCTCGGCCGGGCGGCCTTGCGCACGGAGCCGCGGGGTGCCGTGGCCAGCGCCTCGAGCGCGTTGGCGTCCAGCCCGACCAGCAACCGGCCTTCGCGGATTGCCACGGTCGCCGGCAGGGCACCACGCTCGCGGACCGCGGCCTCCGAGGCCTGCGCAACCTCGAGGTTCTGCGGGTACGGCAGGCCGTGGCTGATGAGCGTCGACTCAAGCGCGACCACCGGTCGCGACCGGGCCAGCGCGTCAGCGACCTCCGGCGCCACCACCAGCCGCTCGCGGATCGAATCGGGCGGCGTCATGCGATCGGAAGCTCGGGAGGCGCGGCACCAAGATGCCGCGCCGCCGCCCGGTGCCCGGCCAGTGCCGCGCGCTGCAGGGCCGCCGGCAGGGAGCGACCCGCCGCCCGCGAGCCAAGCCACGAGACGATGAAGCCGGCGTCGAATGCGTCACCGGCGCCGGTGGTGTCGGAGACGGTGAGGTGCTGGGTCGCCACCTCGAAGCGAAGTCGGTCCTCCCCGGCCGTGGCCAGGACCGTGGCGCCCTTGACGCCCCGTTTGACGATCGCCACCGGCGCCAGGTCCAGGAGCGCCTCGACGCGGTAGCCGCCCAGCAGCCCCTCGGCTTCGGAGGCCGTCGCGAACAGCACGTCCGGCGAGGCGCCCGTCACGAGTGCCATGGCCGCCCGCCGGCCGCGGGCCAGCAGCGGCCCGATCGATGCCAGGTCGAGGCTGACCAGCGAGCCCTCGGCCCGCCCCAGCTCGACCGCTCGGCGAGCGGCGCCGGCGAGGGGCTCGGAGATCAACGAGTAGGCCGGCAGGTGGACCAGCTCGACGCCGCCGAACCACGACGGGCGCAGGTCCGCAGCGCGCAGCAGATCGGCGGCGCCACGGTCGGCCACGAACGAGCGTTCGCCGCCGGCCTCGACCACGACAGCGATCCGCCCCGTCCGGGCACCGGCCATCCTCGCGACGCGGACGACGACGCCATCGGCCCGGACGGCGTCGACGAGCGTCCGGCCAACCGGGTCGCGGCCAACCGATGCCACCAGGGTCGTCTTCGCCCCGAGCCGCGCCAGCCACGTCGCCGTGGTCGCCGCGGATCCGCCGCGCCGGAACGAGACCGTTCCCGGCACGTCCGTGCCGCGGTCGAGCCTGTCGGCGGTCGCGAGCACGATGTCGAGCATCAGGTCACCGAGGACCACGACCCGCGGCCCGGAGCGCGCCCGTCGGCCGGGTGGGGAGAGTTGGGGCACGAGGCGAGGATAGCGATCTGCAACTCGAACGACGACCGCTGGCGGCAAGTCCGACGGGGTCCGGCCGTACAATTGCCGCTCCACGCGAACGGAGCCCAACGCCCATGACCGTTGCCGGGACGACACTCGATCGCCTCGCGATCGACACCATCAGGACGCTCTCGATCGATGGCGTCCAGAAGGCGAATTCCGGGCATCCCGGCGCACCAATGGGCGCCGCCCCGATGGCCTACGTCCTGTGGACCCGGTTCCTCCGGCATGCGCCGTCGGATCCATCGTGGCCCGACCGCGACCGGTTCGTGCTGTCCGCCGGCCACGCCTCGATGCTCCTCTACTCGCTCCTCCACCTGACCGGCTACGAGGTCACGCTCGACGATCTCAAGTCGTTCCGCCAGTGGGGCTCGAAGACGCCGGGCCACCCCGAGTACGCCCTGACACCCGGCGTGGAGGCCACGACGGGACCCCTTGGCCAGGGCTTCGCCAACGCCATCGGGATGGCGATCGCCGAGCGGCGCCTGGGGTTCGAGTTCAACCGTGACGGCCACCCGGTGATCGACCACTGGACCTACGGGATCTGCTCCGACGGCGACCTCCAGGAGGGCGTAGCGTCGGAGGCGGCTTCGCTGGCCGGTCATCTCCGGCTCGGGAAGCTGGTCTTCCTCTACGACGACAACCAGATCCAGCTGGACGGCCCAACCGCCTGGGCCTGGTCAGAGGACGTCGTCGCCCGGTTCGACGCCTACCGCTGGCACACCCAGCGGGTCGACGACGGCAACGACACCGAGGGGATCGCCGCCGCGATCGAGGCGGCCCGAAGGGACGAGCGACCGTCGCTGATCGCCGTCCGGACCCACATCGGTTTTGGCAGCCCGAACCGGCAGGACACCCAGAAGGCCCACGGCCAGCCGCTGGGCGACGACGAGGTCCGACTGACCAAGGAGGCCTACGGCTGGGACCCCGACCGCCAGTTCTACGTCCCCGACGAGGTCCGCGACCACTTCCGCGGCGCAGTCGCCCGCGGTCGCGAGCTGGTCGCCGAATGGCAGGCCCGGGCCGACCGATACACGGCCGAGCACCCGGACCTCGCCGCGGAGCTGCGGCGGCGCCTCGACGGCCGGCTGCCCGACGGATGGGACGCCGGCCTCAAGACCTACGCGATCGGCACGGAGCTGGCGACCAGGAACGCGAGCCAGGACGCGATCCAGGCGCTGGCCGGGCCGCTGCCCGAGCTCTTCGGGGGCGCGGCGGACCTGTCCGAATCCAACCTGACCGACATCAAGGCCGACGGCCACGACCACTTCGCGGCCGATCACCCCGGCCGGAACCTGCGCTTCGGCGTCCGCGAGCACGGGATGGGCGGCGCGGCCAACGGGATTGCCTACCACGGCGGGCTCCTCCCGTACGTCGGCACGTTCCTGACGTTCAGCGATTACATGCGCGGCTCGGTGCGGCTCGCGTCGCTGTCCGGGCTGCACGTGATCTACGTCTGGACGCACGACTCGGTCGGCCTCGGCGAGGACGGCCCGACCCACCAGCCGGTCGAGCACTACGCCGCGCTCAGGGCAATTCCGAACCTGTGGTTCATCCGGCCGGGCGACCCGAATGAAGCCACTGCGGCCTGGGCGACGGCGATCGCGCGCCACACCGACGCTCCCTCGGGGCCGGTGGCGCTGTCGCTGACCCGGCAGAAGCTGCCGGTCCTCGCGGGCACGGCCGAGAAGGCGCGCGAGGGCGTCCGACGCGGGGGCTACGTGCTGCGCGACTCGAAATCCGAGCCGCAAATCATCCTGATGGCGACGGGATCGGAGCTCCAGTTGGCGATCGGCGCCGCGGACCTCCTCGAATCTGACGGCACCGCCACGCGCGTCGTCAGCCTTCCGTGCTGGGAGCTGTTCGCGGCCCAGGACGCCGCCTATCGCGAATCCGTGCTGCCTGCCGGCGTCCGGTACCGCGTTGCGATCGAGGCCGGGGTCACCCTTGGCTGGGACCGCTGGGTGGGCGACGCCGGCGCGATCGTCGGGCTGGACCACTTCGGCGCCTCAGCGCCGGCCGGGACGATCTTCGAGCGCTTCGGGTTCACCGTCGATCGGGTAGCGGACGTCGCCCGCAAGGTCGTGCGCGAGGGTCTGCACGGCCCGATCGAGACCCTCGAGCCGGGCCACCTGCCGGCTGTCGGCCGGGGCCACGGCGGGGGCGGCGACCACCCCACGATCGACGAGGGCGAGAGCGGGGTGAATCGCACCTCCGGCTCCGATCCGGGCCACGGCTGACGGGCGACGATGCGCGTTGCTCTCGCTGCGGACCACGCCGGCGCCGCGCTCAAGGCCGAGCTCCTGCGGCGGCTCGGCGCGGCCGGCCAGGACCTCGAGCTGATCGACCTTGGCGGCGACGGCTCGGATCCCAATGACGACTACCCGGACTTCGCCTCGCGCCTCGGCTACGCGGTCCGTGACGGCGACGCCGACCGGGGCATCCTGATCTGCGGCTCCGGCGTGGGCGCGTCGATCGCCGCCTGCAAGGTGCGCGGCGTTCGGGCGGCCGTGTGCCACGACACCTACTCGGCCCACCAGGGCGTCGAGCACGACGACATGAACGTCCTGGTGCTGGGCTCGCGGGTGATCGGGCCGGAACCGGCATTCGAGGCGGCGCTGGCCTTCCTGGCGGCCCGGTTCAGCGGCGAGCCCCGCCACCAGCGCCGTCTCGACAAGGTCCTCGCCATCGAGGCCGCCGAGGGCAGCTGATGCCGCGAGGCGCCCGATAGGCGAGGGACCCCGCCGCGAAGGTCCTCCGCTGCGCGCGGACGTACCATGGGCAGGCACCATGCCCGACCGTGCTGCTCCCCCGACGGACCTGTCCAGCCTGGACCTCGGCGACGCGACCGCCTCCTTCGACGACGCCGTCGCAAGGGCCCGCACGGAGCGCTGGGCGGAGCGGCTGTCGGACCGCGATCCGTCGCTCTGGTCTTCGGACGAGCGGGTGGGCGCCGCGATCGCCGATCGGCTCGGCTGGCTCGACTCGCCGTCCCATTTCCGTGACGACACCCCGGCGATCGAGGGCTTCGCCCACGGCATTCGCGAGCGGGGGTTCCGCCGGGCGCTGGTGATGGGGATGGGGGGCAGCAGCCTCGCCCCGGATGTCCTGGCCCGGATCTTCGGCGTTGGGGCCCAGGGGATCGATGTCGGCGTCCTCGACTCGACCGATCCGGATGCGGTGTCGGCCGCCTTCGACGCCGGCGATCCGCTGGCGACGCTGTTCATCGTCGCGACCAAGTCGGGCACCACGACCGAACCACTCGCCTTCCAGGCCGAGGCCTGGGCGCGGGTGAAGGCGGCCCTCGAGGCCAACGACACGAGACAGTCACCCGGCGACTTGATGGTCGCGATTACCGATCCCGGCAAGTCCGTCGGTGCGATTCCCCACCACGACGAGCTCCGGGAGGTGTTCCTGAACCCGCCGGATATCGGCGGCCGCTACTCGGCACTCAGCTACGTCGGCCTGATCCCGGCCGCGCTCCTCGGGATCGACGCCGACGCCGGGCTCGCCAATGCCCTCGCCATGCTCGACCACTGCCTGGACCCTGAGCCAACGCGCAATCCCGGGGTGCTCCTGGGCCTCGCGATGGGCACCCTGGCCAAATCAGGCCGGGACAAGCTGACGTTCCTGCCGGATCCTGAACTGGCGCCGTTTGGGGCCTGGGCGGAGCAGCTCATCGCGGAGAGCACCGGCAAGCACGGCGTCGGCATCGTGCCGGTGGACCTCGAGCCGCTGGCGGCTGCCGAGCTCTACGGTCCGGATCGCGTCTTTGTCCGGCTGACGCTGACCGGCTCGGCGGGAGACGCTGCGGCGGACGAGCTCCTCGTTGGACTACGGGCCGCCGGTCATCCGATCATCGAGCTGCACCTGGGCGACACCCTCGATCTCTTCGGCGAGTTCGTGCGCTGGGAGATTGCCACGGCCATCGCCGGCGCGGTCCTCGGCATCGACCCGTTCGACCAGCCCAACGTCGAGGAGGCCAAGGAGCTGACGAGGAAGGTGCTGGCCGCGAGGTCCGGGGCCGGCGCCCCCGCACCGGAGGTCGTGCCCCTCCTGGCAGCCGAATCCGGGATCACCCTCATCGGCGACGCGCCGCTGCGCCTCACCGGAGGCGATGGGACCCTGGTCGGCGAGCTCCGACGGCACCTCGACCGGCGTCACTCCAACGCCTACCTCGCGATCCAGGCATTCATCGCCCCGACGGCCGCACGCGACGAGGCACTCGGCCGAATCCGGGCGGCGCTCCTGGCGAGTACGCGGCGAGCGACGACCCTGGGCTACGGCCCGCGCTTCCTCCACTCGACCGGGCAGCTCCACAAGGGCGGCCCGCCGAGCGGCTGGTTCCTCCAGCTCACCGCGGATCACCCGAACGACCTGCCGATCCCTGGCTGGCCCTATACCTTCGGCCAGCTCATCGACGCCCAGGCGGCCGGCGACTTTGCGGCGATCGAGGCCCACGACCTGCCGATCCTTCGCGTTCATCTCGGACCTGACCCGGACGCCGGCCTTGCCGCCCTCGAGCAGGCCCTGACGGCGGCCCTCGCCACTCCAGCCCAGGAGGCCTGACCCGTGCGACTCGGTTTCATAGGACTCGGTCGGATGGGGGCCAACATGGTCCGCCGGATGCTGCGCGACGGCCACCAGATCGTGGCCTACAACCGGACGGCGGAGAAGACCAAGGAGATTGCCGGCGAAGGCGCCGTAGCCTCGTTCTCGATCGAGGAGCTGGTGAAGCAACTCGAGAAGCCCCGCGCGGTCTGGATCATGGTCCCGGCGGGTGATGCGACAGAAGCGCAGATCGACGAGCTCCTCGAGCACCTCGAGCCGGGCGACACGATCATCGACGGGGGCAACTCCAACTTCCACGACGACCAGCGTCGCTATCCGGAGCTCAAGGCCAAGGGCATCCACTACGTCGACGCCGGCGTTTCCGGCGGGATCTGGGGCCTGGCCAACGGCTTCTGCCTGATGGTCGGTGGCGACGAGGAGCCGGTGAAGCGCCTCGAGCCCGCCTTCCTGTCGCTCGCGCCGAAGGACGGCTATCTCCATGTTGGTGGGCCGGGCAGCGGCCACTACGTGAAGATGGTCCACAACGGCATCGAGTACGGGATGATGCAGGCCTACGCCGAGGGCTTCGAGATTCTCCACGCCAGCGACTACCAGCTGGACCTCGACGCAATCGCGAAGCTCTGGAACCGGGGTTCGGTGGTCCGGTCGTGGCTGCTCGAGCTGCTGGAAACCGCCCTGGTGGCCGACCAGGACCTGACCCACCTCAAGGGCTGGGTGGCCGATTCGGGCGAGGGACGCTGGACGGTCGCGGAGGCCATCGACAAGGACGTCCCGGCGCCCGTCATCACCCTCTCGCTGCTGATGCGCTTCCGGTCCCGCCAGGACGATTCGTACGGCGCCAAGGTTCTGGCGGCACTCCGCAATGAGTTCGGCGGGCACGCAGTGAAGACGGAGTAGAGATGGCACCCTCACCGTTCTGTTGGCACTCGCTCACCGAGGGCGGAGGCGACGCCCCTGCGAGCCATCCGCCCGAGGTTTCCAAGGCGGAGCTCCGCGACGCCATTGGCCCGAGGTTCATGCCGTGAAGACCGAGTAATCCGGGCAGCCCCGGACCGGTCCGATGGCGCGCACCACCACCACCCGAAAGCCGGCGACCCGGAAGGCGGCGCCCAAGACGGACGGGGCCAAGCCGCCGGACTCTTCCAAGCCCGAGGCGGCTCCGGACAGGATTCCCCACCCCGCGCCCCGTCCCAAGGATGCGCCGCGGACGATGCGCGAGCTGCGCGAGTCACGCGATGGCCAGAAGCGGACCCGCGCCAAGCCGCCAGTGAATCCGCTGCGCGAGGGGCTCCGCCTCGAGCGCGTCCCCGACCCGGCCGTGGTGATCCTCATGGGGGCGACGGGCGACCTCGCGCACCGGAAGGTGATCCCCGCCCTCTACCAGCTGTGGCGGACGAACCTCCTGCCACACGAGTTCCAGCTCCTCGCGGTCGCCCGCCGCGAGTACGACGATGACGCTTATCGCGAGGAAATCCGCGCGTCCCTGGACAAGTACTCCCGCGTCCAGCCGATCGACGAGGAGGCCTGGCGGTCGCTGGCGGAGCGGATCACCTACCAGCGCTGCGACTTCGCCGACCCGTCCGGCTACGAGAAGCTATCGAAGCGGCTCGACAAGCTGGATCGGGAGTGCGGCACCAAAGGCAACCGGCTCTTCTACCTCGCCGTCCAGCCGTCTGCGTTCTCGGACATCGTCGAACAGCTGGGCCGGGTGGGGCTGGACCACGAGAAGCACGACGGCGGCTGGCGGCGGATCGTCATCGAGAAGCCGTTCGGCCATGACTTCGAATCGGCCAAGCGGCTCAACCGCGAGATCGGCCGAGTGTTCCGCGAGTCGCAGGTCTACCGGATCGATCACTACCTGGGCAAGGAGACCGTCCGAAACCTCCTGGTCTTCCGGTTCGGCAACGGGATCTTCGAGCCGATCTGGAACCGCCGCCACATCGACCATGTCCAGATCACGGTGGCCGAGGCCATCGGGGTCGAGGGGCGAGGCGCGTTCTACGAGGAGACCGGCGCGGTGCGGGATGTCCTCCAGAACCACATGCTCCAGCTGATGAGCCTGGTGGCCATGGAGCCGCCGACGACATTCGAGGCCGATCCGCTGCGCGACGAGAAGGTCAAGGTCCTCCGGGCGATCACGGAGATGCCGCCCAACGAGATCCGCGACAACGTCGTCCGTGGCCAGTACGGTCCAGGCTGGGTCCACGCCCAGCCGGTGTCGGGCTATCGCAAAGAAGAAGAGGTCGATCCGAAGTCGGAGACGGAGACCTTCGTCGCCGCCAAGTTCACCGTCGACGATTGGCGCTGGTCGGGCGTGCCGTTCTACCTGCGGACCGGCAAGCGGCTACCGAAGCGGTCGACGGAGATCGCAATCCAGTTCCACGACGTGCCGCACAAGCTGTTCAAGGACTCCAACGCGGAGCCGGACCCGAACCTGCTCGCCATCCGGATCCAGCCGGACGAGGGGATCATGCTCCGGTTTGCCGCCAAGATTCCCGGGCTGGGGATCGACGTTCGGCCGGTGACGATGGATTTCACCTACGGCTCGGCGTTCGCGGTCGATTCGCCCGACGCCTACGAGACGCTGATCCTCGACGCCATGCTGGGCGATGCCTCGCTGTTCACCCGGGCCGACGAGGTCGAGCGCGCGTGGGCCATCGTCGATCCCCTCATCGAGGCCTGGGCCGACGAGCCGGCGCCGGACTTCCCGAACTACGAGGCGGGGACGTGGGGGCCGGACGCAGCCGACGAGCTGGTCCAGCGCGCCGGACGCCGCTGGCGGCGCATCTGATGGTCGAGGGACCGTCGGCGGGCGGCGGCGGCAACGGCTCGGGTGGCGGGCAGATCGGCGAGATCCTCGCGGTCGGGACCAGGGCGGCCGGCAGCGGTCGGGTGATGCTCGAGACCGAAGCCAGGCCGGGCGAGCCGACGTTGCGGTGGCGGTCGCGGGCCCGGACGATCGAGCAGATCGAAGCCGAGCTGTCGCGGATCTGGTCGGAGCCGAACCTGGAAGCCCTGGTCGAGGGCGAGCCGGGCCGCCATATCGCCGCCCGGACCAGCGTGATGAACCTGGTGGTCATCGCCCGCCGGCCGGAGGTCGGCGAGCGCTGCGCGGCCACGATCCAGCAGCTGACCGGCCGGCATCCCTCCCGGACCCTGATCCTGGGCGTGGCCGATCCGGACGGACCCTCGTGGCTCGACGCTCACATCCAGGCCCACTGCATCCTGCCGCGCGAGGGCTCGGCGGAGACCTGCGCCGAGACGATCTACCTCAACGCCGGCGGTGAGAGTGGCCGGCACCTCGATTCGATCGTGGCGCCGCTGCTCATTCATGACCTGCCGGCCATCGTCTGGTGGCCGGGCGACCCACCCCTCGGGACGGAGCCGGCCAAGGACCTGCTGGCCATGGCGACGAGACTCGTGGTCGATGGTTCGTCGTGGTCCGAAGACGGGCTGACCCGGCTCGGCCGGCTGGCGGAGCTGCTCGCGTCGGCGGAGCTGTCGATCCGCGACTTCGCGTTCCTGCGCCAGTCACGCTGGCGGGAGGCGATCGCGTCGATCTTCGACATGCCGGAGTTCCTGCCGTTCATCGGCTCGGTCCGGCGGATCGCGGTCGCCTACGCCACCCACGACGAGACCGAGATCTTCGGCACGACCAACCTGGTCAAGCCGATCTACCACGTGTCGTGGCTGGGGTCGCGGCTGGGGATGCGGGTGGTCAACCCGCTGGGCACCCGCCCTGGCCGGCCACTGTCCAGTCGGGGGATCAGTGGGACGCTGGGCCAGGGTCGCGGCCAGGTCGCCGTCGTGATCCGGCCGGTGCGGAGCGAGATGCCGTCCGGAACCACGTTGCGAGTGGAGCTGCTTGCGGAACGGCGCGGCTCGGATCTGCGAGCGGACGTGACCGCGGAGAAGAGCGTCGTCCGCGTTCGGGTCTGGCTCGACGGCATCGAGTCGCTGGATCGCTCGTTCCCGGCGCCGCGGCGAACCGACGTCGAGCTCCTCGCCGAGGCCATCGAGGCGTCGGGCCGCGATCGGGTCGAGGACGAGAGTCTCGCCTTCGCGGCGCAACTGATCGGGGACGATCCCGGCGGCAAGGGCGACCGATGACGGACGGGGGCGGCGGGGAGCCCGAGATCGTCGTCCTGGCGGACGCCGAAGGTGTGTCGGCCGCCGCCGCCTCGGAGGTTGCCGGACGGCTGCGGGACGCGGTCGAGGCGAGGGGGCGGGCCCACTGGGCGACCACCGGGGGCAGCGCGCCGGTCGGCATCTATCGCCACCTGGGTGCGGAACCGCTCACGAGCGAGGTGCCCTGGGCGTCCGTCGAGCTGTGGTGGGGCGACGACCGCTATGTGCCCCGGGATCACCCACTCTCGAACGTCCTGCCGGCGGACCAGGTGCTCCTCGCGGCAAGCGCCCGAGCCGGGATCTCGGGAACCGGTGAGGGCGCGGTGGACGTAGACCTTGGCCTGGTCGCGGGTGCGGCCCTCCCCGCCGAGCAGATCCATGCCATCCCGATGTCGGAGGCGATCGGCGAATCGCGCGGGCCGGCCTGGGCGGCCGCCCGCTACGAGGACGAGCTTCGGGGGTCTGGCATCGAGGTCGCCGAGGGCTGGCCCGTCTTCGATGTCGTACTGCTGGGGATCGGGCCGGACGGCCACCTGCTGTCGGTCTTCCCCGGCTCGGATGCGTTCGAGGCAAGGGACTGGGTCCTGCCGGTGCCGGCGCCGAGCCACGTCGAGCCGCACGTCAGCCGCGTCACCCTCAACCCCGCGATCCTCGGCGTGGCGCGGCGGGTCATCGTCGTCGTCCACGGCGAGAGCAAGGCGGAGATCATCGCCACCCTCCTGGGTCCCGAGCGCGACCCACGTCGCTGGCCCGCCCAGCTGGCCCGCCGCGAGGGCGTGCTGTGGCTCCTCGACGAAGCGGCTGCGGGCCGGGCGGCCTCGAGCCTGCGCTGATCACGGAGTCAGGCGGCGCCTAGGCACGCCCCGGTCGGACAATTCTCGATTCGGGTGATGGGGCGGGACTTCTGTTTGGGCGGAGTGGTCCGATCGAGTCGTGGGCGGAGGGGGCGGGTCGCCCGAAGATCACCTCGACGGAACGGCCGCACGCGATGCCCCGCGGCCGAACCGCCAACCCGCGGGTGGCCGGAATCGCCCGCACCTCGGTCTCGGGACGACACGGCCGGGCGGCTGCACCGCCCGGCCGTTCGATTCCGTACGCTGCGGTGCGTGCGCAATCCCAGCCGCCTGATCCGCTCACCCGACGGCACCCAGCTTGCCCTCTTCAGCCATGGCGAGGGTCCGCCCATGGTGCTCGTGCACGGGGCGGCCGCGGATCACACGACGTTCCGGGTGGTCGGCCCGATGTTCGCGGAGCACCACGCCGTGCACGAGGTCGACCGCCGCGGGCGTGGTGCCAGCTCGGATACGCAACCGTACGCCATCGATCGCGAATACGAGGACGTGGCCGCCGTGGCCGAGGTCCTCGCCCGCGAGTCGGGCGCCCCGGTCGGGGTTGTCGGTCATTCGTTCGGGGGCCGCGTGGCTCTCGGGGCGGCGCTGGTGACGCCGGCGATTGGCCGGCTGGTCGTCTACGAGGGAGCACCTCCGGCACCCGACGAGCCGTACCAGGACCCGGCGCTCCTCCACCGCCTGCGGACGCACCGCGACGCGACCGATTGGGAGGGGCTGCTCATCACCTTCCTGCGGGACGTCGTGCGCATGCCGCCGGCCGACCTCGCGGCGTACCAGGCGAACCCGGTCTGGCCGCTGCGGGTGGCGGCGGCGCACACGATCCTTCGCGAGGTCGAGGCCGAGACGGCTTCCGCGGCCTCGCTCGACGCCCTCGGTCAGATCCAGACGCCGGTGCTGCAGATCCTGGGCGGCGACAGCGCACCGTCATTCCGGGCGGCGACGCAGGCACTCGACGCGCGGCTCCCGAACGGGGAGGTCGTGGTGATCGCCGGGGCCCGCCACGCGGCCCATCACACCCACGCCCACGAATTCGTAAGGCTCGTGGAAAGTTTCCTCGAGGGAGTACCGTAGCCGTCCGCATCCACCGGGGGGTGTGACATTCGAACAGGCAACGGTCCGAGCGCGCGCCATCCCGGATCGACCTCGCCGGTCGATCCGCTGGAGCAGGTCGCCCGCCTGCGGCAGTTCCTGCAAATCCTGATCCCGATCGCGTATTTCTTCGGCTTGCTCGAGGCGTTCGCGCTGGTGGTCTTCGGCGATCCGCAGACCGGTGCCGCCGGGGCGATGATCCTGGCCTACGGGATGGCCCTGGTGATCGCCTGGAACTGGCTCAGGAAGAACCGCCTGGCCGAAGCCGTGACCCTGGTATGGGCAGGAATCCTGGTGACGGCGGTCGGGATCGCCCTCGTCCAGCCTGCGATTGCCGCCAGCCTCGCCCTGGTGCCGTTCATCGCGGCAGCCGTCGGGATGCCCCACCTGCGAGGCCGTGCCCTGATCAGGCTGTTCGGCGCCTGCGCCGCCGCGACCGTGACGATCGCCGCCCTGGGTGTCATCCGCCCGATCCCATCCCCGCTCCCGGAGTGGTTCCTTGGCGCCTTCCTGATCTCGTCGACCGGGGCCGTCGTCGGCCTGGTGCTGGTCCTGTTGTGGCAGTTCGGCTACCGCCTGACCGATGCCCTGGAGCAGAGCCTGGACGTCAACGCTGAGCTGGTGCGGGCCCGCGGTCAGCTGGAGGCGGAGCACGAGCGGCTCGACGTCACCCTTCGGAGCATCGCCGACGGTGTCATCGCCACCGATGCGACCGGTCGCATCGTCCTCCTCAACGCCGTCGCGGAACGCCTGACCGGGTGGTCACAGGCGGACGCCACCGGCCGCCCGTTCGCGGAGGTCTTCGATGCCCGCAACGAGGAGGATCGGGCGCCGATCCCGGACCTCATCGGCCGCGTCGTCGAACGCGGCGAGATCGAGACCCTGCCCGCGCCGGTGCTGCTCGCTGCCCGCGGTGGCACGGAGCGGGTCATCGACGACGGTGCCGCCCCCATCCGCCTGGCCGACGGCACGCTCACCGGTGTGGTCGTCGTCTTCCGCGACGTGACCGCGATCCGCCAGGCCGAGTCCGAGCAACGGACGATGGAGCGCCGGATGCAGGAGTCCCAGAAGCTGGAGAGCCTGGGCATGCTTGCCGGCGGGATTGCCCACGACTTCAACAACCTGCTGGTGGCGATCCTCGGCAACGCCAGCCTCGCACTCTCGGAGCTGGCCCCCGAATCACCAGTCCGGGAGAACCTCCAGCAGATCGAGGTCGCATCCCAGCGGGCGGCAGATTTGGCCCGCCAGATGCTGGCGTATTCGGGCAAGGGCCGGTTCGTGATCCAGACCCTCGACGTCAATGCGATCGTCCGCGAGATCGCCCACCTCCTGTCGGTGTCTGTCGCCAAGTCGGTGCACATCCGGTATGACCTCGACGCCACGTTGCCGCCGATCGAGGGCGACGCCACCCAGCTCCGACAGGTGGTGATGAACCTCGTAGTCAACGCCGGCGAAGCCATCGGGGAGCAGGTGGGCACCGTCCGCATCCGGACCGCGGAAGTGGACGCCGACGAGCGCTACCTTCGCGGCGCCCTCGTTGCCGACGAGCTGGCGCCGGGGAGGTACGTGACCCTCGAGGTCGTGGACACCGGTTCGGGGATGGATCCGGCGACGCGGGAGCGGATCTTCGATCCGTTCTTCACCACCAAGTTCACCGGCCGTGGGCTCGGCCTTGCCGCGGTCCTCGGGATCGTCCGCGGTCACGGCGGGACCATCCGGGTCTACAGCGAGCCGGGCCGGCGGATCGTCGTTCAACATCCTGCTGCCGGTCGCGGAATGGGGGCCCCAGCCGGCCAGCGTCAAGCCGCCCGCCGAACCGTGGACCGCCGCCGGGACGATCCTGATCGTCGACGACGAGCCGGCCGTCCGGGCGATGGCGGCCAAGATGCTCGCCCCCACGGGCCTGGCCACGGTGACCGCGATCGACGGGGTGGATGCGGTCGCCCACTTCGAGGCCGATCCCGACCGGTTCTCACTGGTCCTCCTCGACCTGACCATGCCCCGGCTCGGCGGCGTCGAGACATTCGAGGCGATCCGGCGCATCCGGCCGCAGGTGCCGATTGTCCTGATGTCCGGCTACGCCGAGGAGGAAGCCAGCGCCCGGTTCGTCGGTCGCGGGCTGGCGGGGTTCCTGCAGAAGCCGTTCACGCCGTCGGAGCTCGTCACCGCCATCCGCGTCGGTCTCAGCCCGGTGGGAGGGTCAAGGGAGCGCTGACGGCGCCCCCTGCGGCGTGCCAGACTCTGGGCCATGGACAACTTCATCGGCTGGCTGCTCATCGGCGTACTCGCCGGCTGGCTGTCGTCGCTCGTGGTGCCCGGGCGGTCGGCGCGGGGCTGCCTGCCGAACCTGCTGGTCGGGATCCTGGGTGGGATCGTGGGTGGCTACCTCGCCCGTGAGCTCGAGATCGGCGACCCAGGTGGCTTCGCCGGTGCCCTCGTCGTGGCGTTCTTCGGCGCGGTCGTCATCCGGGTGGTGATCGGGGCGATAGCCCCGAAGGAGGATCGTTAAGGCCTCCGGCGCTACGATGGACGCCACGCACGAGGCACCTCCCCTACCGATGACCGACGCGACCGCGCCAACCAAGCCTTCGCCGGCCGACGACCGACCGTATTCCCCGGGCCTCGAGGGCGTCATCGCCGGCGAGACGGAACTCTCGCAGGTCGATGGTGAGCGAGGGCGGCTGACCTACCGGGGCTATCGGATCGGCGATCTCGTCGAGCGCGGCTCGTACCCGGCGGTCGCCAACCTCCTGTGGACCGGCGACTGGGAGCCCGGGCACCGGCTGGCCACGGCGCCGGTTCCGGAGCCGGTGATGACCGCGCTCCGGGCCCTGCCACGCAGCGCCAAGCCGATGGACGCGCTGCGAACGGCGGTCTCGGCGTGGGGTGCCTGCCAGACCCTCAACTGGCCACCGACCGTCGAGCAGGCACGGGCCCTCACGGCGTTCTCGCCGTCCGCCCTTGCGGCGTTCGCCCGGCTGCGCGCCGGCAAGGACCCGATCGAGGCGGATCCGTCGCTCCAGCTCGTCGAGGGCTACCTGTACCAGCTCAACGGTGAGCGTCCGGAGCCCGGGACGGCGCGGGCGCTCGACGCGTACTTCATCGTCGGCGCCGAGCACGGGTTCAACGCTTCCACGTTCACGGCCCGGGTCATCACCTCGACCCGGTCCGACATCGCGTCGGCGATCGGTGGCGCGATCGGGACGATGAAGGGGCCGCTCCACGGCGGCGCGCCATCGGAGGTCGTCGACCAGCTGTCCCAGGTCGGGTCGGTCGGGCACGCCGAGGAATGGCTGCGCGGGGCACTGGACCGCGGCGAGCGGCTGATGGGCTTCGGCCACCGGGTTTACCGGGCCTACGACCCCCGGGCGGCGGCACTCCGCAAGGTGGCGGAGTCGATGGACCACAAGCCCGACTGGCTGCAGCTGGCGATCGCCGTCGAGGACGTCGCCCTTCGGCTGCTCGAGGAGCGGCACCCGGAGCGGGCGCTCAAGACCAACGTCGAGTACTACGCGGCGCCGGTCCTCCAGGGTGTCGGCCTGACGCCGGACCTCTTCCCGGCCACGTTCTCGCTGGCTCGCCACGCCGGCTGGACGGCCCATGTCCTCGAGCAGGCCGGCGCGAACCGCCTCATCCGACCGGACGTCCGGTACGTGGGCTCCGCCGAACGGGACCTCCCAGGCTGACGCACCGGCTGATGACCCGCGTGGAGGTCGAGGTCGGCCAGGAGACGCTCGTCGTTCGCGTCCCGGAGCGACACTGGACCGGGTCGTGGCGTGACTCGATGACCGTCCGCGACGGGACGCAGATCGTGGCGGTCGGCGATCCGCCCAATTCGCCGATGGCCTCCGGCGAGGTTCGGCGGGTGATCCTCAACGCCCCGAACTTCGATCCGGAGCTGGCGAACGCCCTGATCCGGTACCTGGTCTACAGCGGGCTGCGCGAATCGGGCCTCGGCTGGCGGGCCTGGGTCAGCACGGTCGAGCTTCGGTTGTGGTTCCCGCGGTGGCGGCACATCGCGCCGGTCGATCGCCTGCGGGTGCTCGAGGATCCGCCCGCCCGATCCGTCACGGTCAACGGTCAGGCGGTCGTCCGGCCGTGGCTTGCGCTACCCCTGGTTGACCGGCTGCTCGGCACCCGGTGGGTCGCGCCCGACCCGACCTGAAGCTTCCAGCCGGGCGAAGCGCGTCACCAGTCCGGGTGCGACCAGTGGGGCTCGTACGCGGCGGGCTGGGCGAGCAGCTGATTTCGTGCGCCGTCGGCCGACACGATCCACAGGCTTGCCGTCATGTCGATGGTGTCCCAACCCTCCGCGACCGTGATGAGAAGCGAGTCGCCCGCCGGTGACCAGGTGACCGCGACGGCCTGCTGCCCGTCGGGCGGCAGGAGGACCTCCCTCGTCTCGCCGGTGCGGACATCGTGGACGAACGCCGGCAGGGTGGCCCGGTCTACGTAGGCGAGCTTCGTGCCATCCGGCGACCACTCGAGCGACTGGGCAAGGCCAGGCAGCCCCACCGCGAGTCGCTCGGCGCCGGTGTCCGGGTCCGTGACCCAGATGCCGCGCTCGTCGGAGAACGTGATCATGTCGGCCGCGCTCGACCAGTCGACGAGCCACGGGCTTCCGCCGCCGTGGAGCACCTCCGAGCCCCGGCCCGAAACGGCCGCGACCACGACGCTGCCGTTCGTGACGACCGCGACCCGTTCGCCATCTGGCGACCACGCGCCGTTGCCGGCGTCCGACCAGGGTTCGATCCCGAGTCCGACCGGCGGGCCCCCGTCGATCGGCAGGATCGTGAACTCGTCATCGCGTGAGCCGTCCGTATCGACAGGCCCGGTGCGGTAGGCGGCGAGCACCGAGGAGCCGTCCGGCGACCAGACGACCGGGCCGAACCACGGCCCGAGCACGACCTCCGAGCCGTCGACGAGGTCGAACACGACGTGCTCGTCACCCCGTCCGAGGGCGATCCGGTCGTGGTCCGGCGACCAGACCGGGTCGTCGCCGATGCCCAGCGGGCGCTCGGCGTTGGTGTTCGGGTCGAGGACGATGATGCTGCGATCGCGCGCGTAGACGATGGGTGGCGCGTCAGCAACGATGCGGCGGTGGCCGCCGATGACGAGCGCGAAGAGCGCGGTCCCCGCGACGAGGGCGACGATCAGTGCGAGGACGGCCAGCCGAAGCAGCCGCAGCGACGACGGCCACGCCCACGTCGCCAACGGGCCTCGGGCGGCGCGTGCGGCGGCCTGCGTGACCGCCGCTGGGTCGTACGTTCGGATCGCGCGCTCGGTGTAGAGAGCGACCCCGCGGGCGAGCCGCGCCTCGAACGGAGACGGCGCCTCGCCGCGCGGGCGGCCGGTCAGGTCATCCATCGCTGAGGTCCTTCCGCAGGAGATCGAGGATCCGCCCGAGCCGGGCGCGAACCCCGCCACCGGTCATGCCAAGCGCCGCGCCGATCTCGTCGGACGTCATCCCGGCCGAATAGCGGAGCCCCACGAATACGCGGTCGGCCGGCTTCAAGCGCGCGAGAGCGTTGCCGAGGTCGATGGCATCGATCTCGTTCGCCGGGTCACCCCGACCGCCCCGAGGGGGCGCGGTCATGTCGGCGACGACGTCCAGCTCGACGACCGACCGCCGACCGCGACGCCGGAGCAGCTGGCGGCCCTCGTTTGCGGTGACCGCCATCAGCCACGGCCTGACGCGGTCGGGATCGCGGACGGTCCCGAGCTTGCGCCAGGCGATCGCCCACGCGGATTGCGCGGCGTCGTTCGCGAGATCGGCATCGCCGGTGACGACGTACCCGACCCGGACCATCGCCTCGTGATGGGCGGCCACGAGCCGGGCGAAGGCGGTCGCATCGCCGGTCGACGCCCGATCGACGATCGCACCCCCGAGGTCCCGGCCCATCACGTCGTTCACGTCTCTGAGATGCCTCGTGACGACCGTTTCGAATCGTCGCCCGGGAGGCTACAGCCAGCCGCGCCGCCGAAAGAACAGCACCAGCACGATCAGCAGGCCCCCCATCGCCGTCAGGATCGCCCAGAACGCGGTGATGTCGCCCTGCCCCGGCACGGCCACGTTCATCCCGAAGATCGAGGCCACGAGCGTCAGCGGCAGGAGCACCACGCTGGCCGCAGTGAGAATCCGGAACGAGTCGTTGAGCCGGTGCGAGAGGACCGATTCGTTCGTCGACTCCAGCCCTTCGACGACTTCCTTGTAGTTCTCGAGGATGTCCCAGATCCGCTCGGCGGCGTCCTGGATGTCGTCGAAATAGATCTCCAGCTCCTCGGCCAGGTAGCGCTGCTTGGTCCGCTCCAGGTCGCCGAGCACGGCCCGCTGCGGCCGCACGATCTTCCGGAAGTTGATGATCTCCTGCTTGGCCGTGGAGATGTCGCGGACGATCTCCGACGAGCGGCCCTCGAAGATGTCGTCCTCGAGCCGCTCCAGCTTGGCGCCGGTCTTGCGGAGCATCGGGAACGAGGCGTCGACGCAGGTGTCGACGATCCGGTACAGCAGGTAGCCGGAGCCCTTGGAGAAGGTCGTCTCGCGCACTTCCTCGCGGGCCGCGTAGCGGGCGAACATGGCGTCGAGCGGTGGGAGCGGCTCGTTGGGCAGGGTGATGAGGAAGTCCTGGCCCACGAACAGGTCGAGCTCGGACGTCAGCAGGCGGTCGTTGGCCTTGTCGTACACCGGGAAGTGCATGACCAGGAAGAGGTAGTCGTCGTACACGTCGAGCTTGGGCCGCTGGTTGCGCGACGCGACGTCCTCGAGATCGAGCGGGTGAAAGGCGAATTCGGCGGCCAGCCAGTCCCGGTCGGCCTGGCGAGGCCGGTCGACGTGGATCCAGCGCAGGCCACCCTGCTCGACCGACTGGCGGTTCTGGTGGGCGGTCTCGCCGTCCAGCGCGGGGGCGACCGTGGCTCGGCGGAGGCGGGGCGGGATCGACAGGCTTGGCACGGGCGCATCGTAGCCCGCCGGCCCGTGGCTCCGGCTAGCCGGGCGGCACCTCCAGCCAGCCCTCCCGCAGCGCCCGCGTGGCCAGCTCCGTCCGCGATGCCACGTCGAGCCGCTCGAACATCCGCCGGAGGTGGGTCTCCACCGTCTTGGCGCCGATGCCGAGGGCGGCTCCGATCTCGTCGTTGCTCCGTCCGTCGACGACGAGCCGGACGACGTCCAGTTCACGGGCCGAGAGACGGGCGGCCGATCCGGGACGCGGCCGGACGCCGAAGGCCATCCCGCCGGCCGCGGCCCGCTCGATCGCCTCGACCAGCTCCCGCAACGGGCTGGTCTTGAGGACGAACCCGGCCGCGCCCAGGCGGAGTGCCGCCTCCGTGTACTGGGGGTAGTCGTAGGCGGTCACCACGACCACCGCCGGCCCCGGCCCGCCGCCCGAGAGCAGCGCCAGACCGCTGTCCGTGCCCAGCCGGATGTCGAGCAGCACGACGTCGATCTGGGTCGAGCCGACGAGGGCTCGCGCCTCCTCGATCGACGACGCAGTGCCGGCAATCTCGATTCCCGGCTGGTCGGCAAGGAGCGCGGCGGTCCCGTCGCGGAGGACCGGGTGATCGTCGACGACCGCGACCCGGATCACCCGGGGCGCCACTCCAGCGCGACGTGGGTGCCCCCGCCGGGCCACGTCCGGATGTCGAGGATGGCCCCGATCTGCTCCGCCCGCTGGGCCATGTTCAGCAGCCCGAAGTGGCCGGCCTGCTCGGCCGCAGGACCGGCGTCGGCCGCGATCCCGGGTCCGGCGTCGTCGACCGACAGCGAGGCGCCGTGATCGGTTGCGCGGTAGCGGACGACGATCGGCGGCCGGCCGTGCTTGACGGCGTTGGCGAGCGCCTCCTGGGCGACCCGGAAGAACGCCAGCTCCACGTCCGGTGGCGGTCGCGTTCCGTCGGCCCGCTCGAGGCGGACCTCGCCGCCGGCGAGTCGCTCGATCCGCAGCACCAGCCAGTCGAGCGCCGGTCCCACGCCGAGGTCGTCGAGGATCGGCAGGCGCAGGTCGCCGCAGATGGCTCGCAACCGCTCGGCGACGATGCGCGCCATCTCCGCGCTCTCGGTGTCCCCTGCCGCGTCGAGCTTGCGGACCAGCAGGGTGAGTTCCTGGAGGGCGTCGTCGTGGATGTCGGCGGCGACCCGCGCCCGCTCGGCCTCCGTGGCCGCCACGACGAGGTCACGCTGGAGCTGGGCCCGGGTGGCCAGACGGGCAAGCGGGCGAACGGTGAGCCGCCCGGCGAGCGAGATGAAGAGCAGCCACAGCGGCAGTGGCAGGCCGGCGAACTCGTTGATCGTGCTGGCCATCGAAAACAGTGGCGTTGCCCCGGCCATCGCGAACTCCGCCGACTGGAGGAGCCGTCCGCTCGTCGAACCCCGCGTCCCGGCAGCGCCCCCCGTGGGGCCCGCGGCGGCAAGCCCCGGGACGAGGGCAACACCGGCCGCGCCCAGGACCTGTAGCAATTCCGGCATCCCCTCACTGGGATGGCTCGTCGCCCGAGCGAGCGTCGCCACCACGGCCACCGCGGCGAGTCCCGCCGCGCCAAAGATCGCCATCCGTCGCTGGCCGGCATCCTCGACGAGCTCCACGAGGGCCAGCCCCAGCGGGACCATCGCGAGGATCAGCAGGATGCCGTGGATGGCGGCCGCCGCCTCGTTCATCGTGGCGAGCAGCGGGACCAGCAGGAACGGGGCGGCCGCGGCTCCAGCCAACGGGACGGTCAGGTGTCGGAGCTGTTCGCCGGCCCTGCCCGTAGCCAGCGCCCAGCCCCCACCCAGCAGGATGACGAGTCCGACCAGGAAGGGTAGCTCCGGGGAGCCGGCAAGCCAATCGCCGCCGACGCTGACGTACAACGGGCCGAATTCCCTGAACTCGATACCCTCCTCCAGCGACGACCGGTCGGCGACGACCAGCGCGTGGATGGGCTGCGAGAGCAGGCCATCTGTCTGTTCGGGCGGGAGGTTGAGGTACTCCGGACGATCGCGATCCCAGCCGACGATCTCCTCGGTGCCTTCCGCCTCGTTGAGCTCAATGATCGGCTGCGGGATCAGGACCTGGGTCACGCCGTTGACGTGCACGACCAGCATCCCTTCCCGGACGCCCTGGGCGTTGCCCCAGCCGTACGGCGCGACGCGGGTGACCGAGATCAGGCCCTCGCGATTGAACCCCAGCTGGATCCCGAGATCGGTGCCGCCGTAGAGGAGCGTCAGCATGCCCGCCACGAGCGACAGCCCGGCGGCAACGAGGGCCAGGCGGAGGATGTGCGACGGTCGCATCCCGGCACACTAGCAGCCGATCGGGCCGATCCGTGTCCGTGAAATCCCGGAGGGCCACGCGGGAAACCGCGGCTCGGCGGGCGCAGCGGCGGCGGGCAGAGTGGCGGCATGGACGGATGGCGCAGGGTGTTGCCTGTCGGCAATCCGACACGCCGGGCCGTCTTGCGGCATGATGCAATCTACCCCGCTGCCGCGTCGTACCGGCGTCCGTCATCCGATTGCCCTGGAGCCATGACCTACCTGCCCACCGCGCGTTCCGCGGCCAGTCCCCGGCGCGCGATCGCCCAGTTCCTGTCCCGCCAGCCCGCTGCCGTCCTCCTCGGCCTGGCGACGGCCATGACTGCCTGGCTGCTGATCGTCGTCTTCTCGGAGCCGTTCGGCCAGCTGTGGGGCACCGCCCAGGATGCTCGCTCCTACTGGCTGCCGTCGCTGGCCGATCCGTACGCCAACGCCAACTGGACGATGCCCTCCGCGTACGTGTACTCGCCGGCCTTCCTCCAGCTCGTCGCGCCGCTCGCCGGCCTGCCGTGGCAGGGCTTCGTGGCTGCGTGGACCGCGATCCTGCTCGGCGCGCTGGCCTACCTCACCGGCAGCCGGCTGCTGGCGATGGGCGTCCTGGTCGCCGCTGCGGAGCTGGCCGGTGGCAACATCTCGCTGCTGCTCGCCGTCGCCATCGTTGCCGGGTTCCGCTACCCGGCGGCGTGGGCGTTCGTGCTCCTCACCAAGGTCACGCCGGGGGTAGGGCTGCTGTGGTTCGCAGTAAGGCGCGAGTGGCGGTCGCTGGCGATCGCCCTCGGCGCCACGGCGATCGTCGCCGGCGCCTCGGCGATGCTGATGCCGGCCGCCTGGGCCGATTGGTTCCAGGTCCTGGTTGCCAATGCGGGCCGTGACGGCACCTGGGCCGCGTTGCCCGTTCCGTTCTGGGTCCGCCTGCCGTTGGCCGTCGCCGTCGTCGCCTGGGGTGCCCGGACGGATCGCCGCTGGGCCGTCCCGGTCGCGGCCATGATTGCCCTGCCGGCGATGTGGTACGGGTCGCTGAGCATGCTCCTGGCGATCATTCCGCTGCGCGACAAGGGCCCTCGACGCGACGGTTCCGGCGCGCGGGCTGCCGATGGGCTGGATGATCCCGCGCCGGCCAAGCGGTTCGCCGGGCCATCGCCCGCGGGGGCCTGACCCGCCGAACCGCGCGAACGATCCGCGCCCAGCCCCGATTCGTACCTATCGCGAAAGTCCCCCGGTCCCGTAGGATATTTCCGGGGGCTTCGAGCGGGAGGTGGCGAATGGCCCGGTTCCTCACCCGACTGATCGATGCGCAGGCCGCCTGGGCCCGTCCCCTCGGGGACTTCAACCAGCGCTGGCTGTCCGCCCTGTTCCGGCGGATGTGGACGATCAAGGACCTGCTCCACGGACGCTGGCTGGGCCACCCGCTCCACAGCGCCGCGACGGACCTGCCGATCGGCGTCCTGACCGTCGTCATCGTCCTCGACCTCCTCGGCCAGCCCGCAGCGGCGGACATCGCCCTGATCGTTGGCGTGCTGACGATGCTGGCCGCCGCGGTCCCGGGAGCGGTCGACTACAGCGACACCGACGGCACCGCCCGTGTCCGGGCCACGGTCCACGCCACGCTGATGGTGATCGCGCTGCTCGTCTACCTCGTGTCGTGGCTGCTGCGTGCCGGCGCTCCGGCCGATCGCACCCTGCCGATCGTCCTCTCCATCGTGGGCTACCTGATCCTCACGGCGGGGGCCTATGTCGGTGGCGACGTCGTCTACGTCCTGGGCAACATGGTCAGTCGTCACGCCTTCCGGGGTGCCGGGACGAAATGGATCGCCCTCGATCTCGGGGCCGCCACGGAGATCCCGGAGAACACGCCGATCAAGGCCAAGCTCGGGATCAACAACCTGGTCCTCGTCCGGCAGGGCGAGACGATCCATGCCCTCCACGAACAGTGCGCCCACGCCGGTGGACCGCTGTCCGAGGGCACCCTGGTCGATGGCTGCATCCAGTGCCCGTGGCACGGGTCGCGGTTCCGCCTCGCCGATGGCAAGGCGATGCGCGCGCCCACGGTCTACGACCAGCCGCGATACGAGGTCCGGAAGGCCGAGAGCGGAACGGGCTACGAGGCACGCCGCGCCGCCGTCTGACCGGACGCTCGGCTGGGATCGGGACGTGTTCCGGATCGTCGTGCCCGATCCCTCGCTAGTGGTCCTGGTCGGCCCGGCGGGTGCCGGCAAGAGCACGTTCGCGAGCGGTCACTTCGCGGCGGACGAGATCCTGTCGTCGGACGGATTCCGGGAGCTGATCAGCGGCAACGCGGCCGAGCAAGGCGCCACTCGGCCGGCCTTCGCGCGGCTCCACCGCGAGCTCGGCCGACGGCTGGCACAGGGCTGGCTCACGGTCGTGGACGCGACCAACCTGGAGCGCCATGCGCGGCGGAGCCTGCTGACCCGAGCCCGGGCGGCTGCCACCCCGGCCCTCGCGATCGTCTTCGACCTGCCACCGGAGGTGGTCCTCGGCCGCAACCGGAATCGAACGCGCCAGGTCGCCGAGGACATTGTCCAGCGCCACCTGGCGGCCCTCCGCGTCGCGGTCGATCGCGGCGACATCGAGGGCGACGGATTCGACAGCGTCGTCCTGCTCAACCGGCCGGCGGACGTCGACGAGGTCGAGCTGGTCAGGTCTGCGAGCCGCCCGCGATGAGGCCGATGGCGACGAGGGCGAGGCCGATCCCGGCGGCATTGACAGGAGCGATCCGCTCGCGGAGCAGGACGGCGGCGAGGATCACCGTCCCGACCGGATAGAGCGACGTCAGGACCGCGGCGACGGCAAGCTGGCCGGTTGCCGCGGCGAACAGGAAGAACGCGTTACCGGCCATGTCGAGCAAGCCGACCACGAAGACCGCCGGCAGGACACGCCGCGGCACCCGGGCCGGTCGGCGGGCGACCGCGATCACGACTGCCACGATGGCCGCCTCGGTCAGGCGCATCGCGGTCAGCGGCCCGAAGACGACCGAATCATCGATCCGCGACAGGCAGACGCTGGTCAACCCGAGGGCCAGCCCGCTGATCAACGCGAGCTCGATCCCCGATCGGCCGCCGCCGTCGTCGCTGACCCGCGAGACGAGTGGCACCGCGACGATCGCCACCACGATCCCGAGCGTCACGACGGTTGGTGGCAGGCCCTCGAGGAGGATGCCGACGAGCACGGGGAGAGCCGCGGCGAGGACACCGGTGACGGGTGCCACGATGCCCATCCGGCCAACCGCCAGGCCGCCGTAGAGGCCAAGGATGCCGACGGCTCCGGTCGCACCGGCGGCAGCCCCCCAACCGAGATCGGCGAGCGCGGGCACCGGCTCGGAGCGAACGATCGCCAGCCCGAAGGCGATCACCATCCCCACGAGCTGGCTGATGAGCACCACGCCGAACAGCGCCACGCGGCGGCTCGTCCAGCCACCGCCGAAGTCGGCCGCGCCCCATGCCGCCGCGCTGATGAGGCCGAAGACGACGACGGATGCCGGCCCGAACGGGCCGGCATCAGGCATTGGCGCTGGTGCCAGCTCCGGCGAGGGTGTCGACCGCGGTCGGGCCGGGCAGCTCGACGACCGAGTCGGCGGCGGCGTCGTAGCGGTTCGACGTGGTCAGGTAGATGACCTGGAAATCGGCCGCGATCTCCTTGAGCAGCTGGAGTGCCCGCCCCGCCCGCTCGTCGTCGAGCGTCACGAACGGATCGTCGAAGACGAGTGGCGGCCGGCGATCGCCGGTGACCAGCCGGACCAACCCCAGCCGCGCGGCCAGGTAGGCCAGGTCGAGCGTCCCCTGGCTGAGCTCCGTGACGTCCACCCAGTCGCCCTTCTCCGGGGCGAAGACCTTGATGTCGAGCGTCTTGTCGTCGACCTTGACCCGTCGGTAGCGACCGTCGGTGACACGCTCGAGGTCGGCGACCATCCGCTTCTCGAGGAACCGGGTCGCGGTCCGCATCGTGGCCTGCTCGGCCCGCTCCATCGTCTGGAGGGTCATCGTCAGGACGCGTGCCCGCCGCTGCAGCGCAGCCAGCTGCTCGCGCCCCTGGGCCAGCCGCTCCGCGTGACCGGCCACCTGCTCGGCGTCGACGGCGTTGGCCTCGACCCGGGCCCGGGCATTGGCCTCGTCGTCGCGGGCCCGCTCGAGGGCCGCCTCCCCGTCCCGGACCTCGACCTCCAGGCGCTCCCGCGCTCGGGGTTCGCGGGCGATCGGGCCAAGGGCTTCGAGGGCGTGGGTCTTCTGCTCGATCTCGAGGGCCGCCGCGTCGCGCAGGTCGGGCAGCGATTCGGGCGGTTCCTTGCCGACGAGGCCATCGAGCTGCGCGGTAAGCAGCTCGATCCGCTTGACGTGCTCCTCCTCGCGGTTGAGCAGGTCCTGGGCGGCGGCAACATCGTCGAGACCGAGCGTCTCGAGCTGCTGGGACGTGTCGGCCTCGGCCAGCCGGAGCTCCTCCTCGAGCTGCGAGCGGCCGCGCAGCCGGCGGTCGATCTCGAGGTCGCGCATCTCCTGCTGCAGCCGATCGCTGCGACGCAGCCAGAAGGCCACGAGGGCGAGGATCAGGCCGATCCCGGCGATGCCTCCTCCGAGGTAGGTCCCGGCGTCGCCGAGGGGTCGGAGGATCGACATATTCAGGATCTCGCCGGCGAACGCGGCGCCGGCAAGGAGAACGCCCACGATCACGGCGATGATCGCGATCCGTGACAGCGGCCGCCAGGTGGGCTCGGCGGCGACCTCGAAGCGGACCTCGACCTCGCCCGAGAGGAGCGCCTTGAGCTCGGTGATCCGGGTGTCGAGGGCGGTCAGTCGGCTGACGATCTGGCGAAGGACCGCCAGCGGGTTGGCCGACGGGTGGTGATCGTGGAGCTCGGCGACCTCGTCGCGGATCCGGACTGCGTCGCGATAGCGGTCGAACCGGGCCTGGGCGGCATCGCGTTCGGTCGTGAGCCGCTCCGCCTGGCGGGCTTTCTCGAGCATCGACCGGCTTTCGACGAGGATCGCGTCGGCCTCCGTGCGGCGTTCCCGGGCGCCGACCAGCGTGTCGCGGTCGCGCTCGAGCTGCGCCAGCGCCAGCTCGCCCTGCTCCAGCGCCGCCTGGGACTGGGCGACCGCCTCCTCCGCGACCTTGAGGCGACCCGGGTTCTTTTCGCCCTTGGTGTTGAGCTCGTGGATCGCCCGCTCCAGCCGTTTGCGGGCCCGCGACGTGCCCCGATCGGCGCCGGAGATCGAGGCCTGGAGGCGGTCGCGGAGGGCACCGTCGTCGCGGCTCAGGTCGGACACCTCGTGGTGGCGCACCGACGCGGTCGATCGGAAGAAGGCCTCGGTCGGCAGGCCGGTCAGCTCGGCCAGGATCTGGTCGGCCCGGCCGGGATCCACGGTCGAGTCGCCGTTGAGGTCGAGCTGGACGGTGCCCTTCGAGCCGCGGAACGCCTTCTCGAGGCGGCCGGTGGTCTTGTTGCCCTCCTCGTCGTCCTGCTCGAATTCGATCGTCACGACAGGCCGAGCGTCCTCGCTGCCGCCCCACGACCGCATGCCGTCGAGGTCCGCGGAGCTGCTGGTTGGCTTGCGCGTCAGGACCAGCTCGATCGCCCGCTGGATCGTCGTCTTGCCCGCTTCGTTGGGGCCACGGATGACCGTCAGGCCGGGCGACAGGGCGATGTCGATGTCGCGCCGCCGAAGGTCCTTGATCTGGAGCCGGGTGATCCTCACAGGGAGACCTCGTGCCCCGCCAGCAGGAGGCGGCCGAGGCGGAGTACGTCGCGGAACTCGGCGGCCTGCGCCGCCTGGTCCGATGCCTCGAGCTCGGCGATCTTGCCTTCGACGTCGCGGATGAACGCGCCGGCGATCGTGTCGGCCGGCGGCAGGACACCTTCGGTCAGGGCCGGCAGCGACTGGTCCCGGATGCGGAGCCGCAGGAACGACTTCCGAAGCTGGTTCTCGAGCTCGTCGGGGTCGAGGTCGAGCTCGTCCGGTCGGACGCCGACGATGCGGACGTCAAGGATGAGGTCCGGGCTGGCCTTGGCCTGGATCTGGTCGGCAGCAGCGGCCTGGCTGGCGATGGCGGCCGCGTCCAGCTCGAGCTTGTCGAACCTCGTCTTGCCGACCGTCTTCTCGGCGATGGTCACGCTCCGCTTGCCCGCCACATCCTCGAGGGTGACCAGGAGGACCTTGCCGGCGCCGTCCTGGTTGAGCGCGAGGGGCTCCGGCGCGCCGGCGTAGGCATAGGTGACGGTCCCGGCCTTGCCCTGCTGGGTCGAGTGCCAGTGGCCGAGGGCGAGGTAGTCGAGGTTGGTCGCCCCGATCTCGTCCTTGGTCACCACCACGTCGTCGCCATCGGTCTTGCCGGGGATCGCGACCGCCCCGTGGACCAGCCCGATCCGCCAGGTGGCGCGCGATTCGGCGGCCGCGTCGAGCCCCCGCAGCGGGCTGTGGTCCTGCTTCTTGGTGGCGAACACGCGGCCGTAGACGACCGCATCGCAGGCGTTGAGAACGATCTCCGGCCGATCCGGGGTCAGGACCGTGACGAAGTCATCGTCCGGGCCCTGGCCGGCCAGCGCCGCGAGATCGTGGGCCCGGTAGATGGAGGCGCGGTCGTAGACATCGTGGGTGCCCGGGATGATGACCGTGCGGATCTTCGCCGCGCTGAGCCGGGCCAGTTCCGCCGCGACGCGCTCGACCGAGCGCCTGGGCTGGGTGTTCGAGTCGAACAGGTCGCCGGCGATCAGGACGATGTCGACCTTCTCGCCGATGGCCAGGTCGACCGTCGCCTTGAAGGCGGCGAACTGCCGCTCGCGCTGTGCCGATGCCTGTTCGCCGAGGTCCGCGTGCCGAGCCCCGAGATGGACGTCCGCGGTATGGAGGAGTCGGAGCATCCGGGTTCGGCTGGCCTCCCTCGACGGTAGCTTCCGGGCGCAGGAACCGGAGCGTCAGGCCCGTCCGGGCAGCCGCCGAGACGACCACCCGAGGCTGGCGCGAGCGAGGAGCCCCCAATTGCCCTCGCTCGCCGCTCCGAATCTCGGCCGTCATTGTGACAGGTTGGATGTCACGGCTGCCAGCCACCCGAAGCTTCCTTGTTCTGGCCCAATCGTCCTGCTGCACCGATCCGGTGACCGGGGTATCCTCCCGGAACCGTATCAACGGTGCGCCCCGAGCAGGGACTCCAGATCGGCACCGGCGGGCGCGCGGCCCCGGCTTCTTGGCCAGCGCACGTCCCACCGATCCGTCCCCGTCGGTGGCACGCCCCAGACCCAGCGTCCCGGCGACAGCGCGCTCGGGGGAGGAAGCCATCGTGACCTACGCCGATCGAAGCCTCAACTGCGTCGATTGCGGGGTGGAATTCATTCATTCGGCGGCAGATCAGGAGTTCTACTCACAGAAGGGATTTGCCTCCGATCCGAAGCGCTGCGCCAGCTGCCGGGCCTCGCGACGGGCGGCCCGCGACGCCGGCTACGACGTCCGCGACATCGGTGGGCCGCGCGGCTACGAGCGCGGCGATGAACGACCCAGCCGCGAGTACTTCGCGGTGATCTGCTCGTCCTGCGGCAACCAGGCGCAGGTGCCCTTCAAGCCGCGGATGGACCGCCCGGTCTACTGCTCCGACTGCTTCCGCGAGGTCAAGCCCGACTAGGGGTCCGTACCCCACCCGTCGGGCCGGGCGACCTGCCCGACCCCTCTCGTTCGACGCGGCTCCTTCACCTACGCGCTGGGTGCGTAATGGACGCCATTTCGGCCGTCGTCCGGCCCGACGGCGGACGATTCCCGGTCAGGTACGCATCCCGTGCGTGAGGGATCGGTGATTTTGGAGGCGCTGCCCGCCGTCCCGTTTTCCGGCCCGTCCAATACGCATCCCATGCGTAAGCGACGCGGACCGGGCTGACAGCCCTCACCGGCCGGCTATCCCAGCCCGAATGCCTCGCCGGCACGGAACCGCTCGCGGCGGCGGCCCCGCCAGACCGTGACCCGGCCGGTGCCGTGGACCTGCCACGTGCCGGCCACGCCGACCACCGCCGTTCCATCGTCGATCCCCAGGACCAGCGACCCGCGTGGCGCCTGGAGCGCCATCAACGCGCACAACGGCTCCGGCCAGCGGTCGTAGTGCGGGATCACGCTGACACCGGCCACCAGGCCGAGCCCTCGCCGCCAGCGCAGCGGCCACGGCAGTCGCCGCCCCCGGAAATCGAACTGCCGCTCGGCGAGGACCATGGCACCGGCCGAGCAGCCGGCGACGACCGCGCCGCGGTGATGCGCGTCGAGCATGGCCAGGCCGGCTCGTGTCCCTTCCAGCGCTCCGATCAGCCAGGCCGGCTTGCCGCCCGAGACGTAGACGAGGTCCGCCTCCCCGATGGCCTGCGCGTGGGCCGCGTCGTCAGCCTCGTGGCGGTCCCGGAAGAGGACCGGCTCGACCTCGGCGCCCAGGGCGGTGAAGTGGTCGACGCCCATCGCCGCCCAGCGTTCGAAGATCTGCGGGCCATCGGGCCAGGCGGCCGTCGGGATGACCGCGACCCGTGGCCGGGACCGGCCGGTCGAGCGCAGCAGGCCACGGTCAAATTCCGCCATCTCGGGTAGGAACTCACCGGCGCCAACGAGCGCCACGGGACCGGGCATGGGCGGAGCATAGCGCCGGTACCGGCTGACCTCGCGGGCGGCGCCCGCCGCTCCGACCCTACACTGGCCGTTCCATGACCCGAACGCAGCGCTGGACGCTGGTCGCCGCGATCCTCGGATCGGCCATCGTGTTCCTCGACGGGACGATCGTGAACGTGGCGCTGCCAAAGATCGGCCAGCTGCCGGCCTCCCTGATCGACGTCCTCGAAGGCCAGACCTACGTCGCCAGCGGCTACCTCGCGACGCTCGCCGCACTGCTGATCCTGGCCGGTGCCCTGGCCGACTACTACGGCCGGCGGCGGATCTTCATCATCGGCCTCGTCGGCTTCATGGCCACATCGGTCGTCTGCGGCCTGGCCCCGAACCTCGAGCTGCTGGTGGTGGCCCGCATCCTCCAGGGTGCCGCGGGGGCGCTGCTGGTCCCGGGCTCGCTGTCGATCATCACCGCGACGTTCGGCGGACCGGAACGCGGCCGGGCATTCGGCGTCTGGGCGGCGGCGACCTCCGCGACGTCACTGCTGGCGCCGGTGCTCGGCGGGATCCTCGTCGACGCCGTCTCGTGGCGAGCTGCCTTCCTGATCAATGTCCCGCTCATCGGCCTGGCGCTGTACGCCGCCGTTCGCCACATGCCCGAGTCGCGTGACGAGTCGGCCACGGGACGGTTCGACTGGCTGGGTGCCGCCGTCGTGGGAGTCGCGGTGGGCGGCCTGGCGTTCGGGGCCATCCGGGGTCAGGCCACGCAATGGACGGATGCCACGGCGTTCACCGCGCTCGGGCTGGGGGCGGTGGCGACGGTGGCCTTCCCGGTGCTCATGGCTCGCCGCCCGCATCCGCTCGTCCCGCTGAGCCTCTTCCGATCGCGTCCGTTCGCGGTCATCAACGTGGCGACCCTGCTGATCTACGGGGCGTTGTACTCGTCCGCCTACTTCCAGGGGCTCTTCCTGCAGGGCGTGCTCGGCTACACCGCCCTGGGGGTGGGATTGTTGGCCCTGCCAACCGGCTTGATGCTGACCCTGTTCTCGACGCGGGTCGGCGCCATCGCCGGGCGGACGGGTGCCTGGCCGTTCCTCGTCGCGGGGCCGATGATCATGGCCGCCGGGATGCTGTGGTGGGCACGCGTGCCGGCCAGCAGCGAGCCCTGGCTGGCGGCGATCAACCGGCCGGCGAGCCTCGTTCCACCGGTGGCCACGCTCATCGACGCCCTGCCCGCCAACCTGCTGTTCGGAATCGGGATCACGCTCGTGGTGGCGCCGCTGACGAGCACCCTGATGGGCTCCGTGCCGGTTCGCAATGCCGGTCTCGGCTCGGCGATCAACAACGCCATCTCGCGGGTCGGCTCGCCACTGCTGTCGGCGGTCATCTTCATCGTCGTCTCGGGCACCTTCTACGCGGCCCTGGCGGACAAGGTTCCGAACCTCGACCCGGCGTCGTCGGAGCTGCGGTCGGCCGTCCAGCCGCTCAACCCGCCGGCCGAGACCGCGTCGGACGAGATCGTGGCGGCCGCGCGCGAGGCGTCGACCGACGCGTTCCACCTTGCGTCGATCGTCAACGCGGTCCTGCTGGCGGCGGGCGGACTGGCCAGCCTGGCGCTGCGCGACTCGCGACCGGGCCGCACGTCCGCATCGGACGCGTCACCGCCGGCAGCCGGCTGACACAAAACAGGACGACCGGGCGGCGGACCGCCCGGTCGTGATCTGATGCGCAGGGGCTTGGGCGCCCCGGCGGTCAGGCCGGTGGCGTGGGCGGGGCCGGCGGCGCGGGCGGCGTCGTCTTGGGCATCGCCTGGTACTCCTGCCAGGCGCCCCAGACCATGATCACCGACCCGATCGCGGTGCCGAGGACCGCCAGGAAGGCAAGCCCGAAGAACGATCCCAGGACCCCGAAGCTGGTCAGCCAGGGGAGGACGCCCAACACGGAGATCAGCGCGACGACGGCGCTGATGCCCAGCACCAGCAAGGGGATCGGCGCCGGCCAGGTGATGTTGGACGTCGGGTTGTACTTGAGGTAGTAGATCGCCAGGACCGCGATCGCCCCGAGCAGGGCCAGGATGCTGCCGCCCAGCCCGAAGGACCCGGCCAGGCCGACGATCCAGCTGATGATGATGACGATCGCCCCGATGGCGGCCATGCGTTCGTTCGCGTTGAACTTGCTCCAGATCTGCTGGACCATGAACACCCTCCCTATCTGCACGACGTCCTTCCGGTCGCCGGGCTTGGCCTCCCACCCTGGTGGGCGCGACCCGCACGCCGGGCGCGCTTCGGAGAGCGTACAGACCGGGAACGCGCTCGGCTAGGGGGTCACGCACACTCGTGGTGCGCCGTCGCGGCAGCCCGCTTATCCTCCCCGGACCGTGAGTCACCGCTGGGACGCCGCCACCTACGACCGCGTCGCCGATCCCCAGTTGCGCTGGGGATCGACGGTCCTCGACCGGCTCCCGCTGCGGGGTGACGAGCGGGTCCTCGATGCGGGCTGCGGCTCGGGACGGGTGACCGAGCAGCTGGCCGAGCGGCTGCCGAACGGGTCCGTCGTGGCCCTGGATGCGTCGACCGAGATGCTCGACGAGGCCCGCAAGCGGCTGGCCAGGTTCGGCGACCGGATCGAGTACGTCGAGGCCGACCTGGGGCAGCCACTGCCCATCGCCGCTCCCGTGGACGCCATCTTCTCCACCGCCACGTTCCACTGGGTGCCGGATCACGACGGGCTGTTCCGGCACCTGGCCGCCGTCCTCCGGCCCGCTGGCCCGCTCGTGGCCCAGTGCGGTGGCAAGGGCAACATCGCTCGCTTCGTCGCCGCGGTGGCGACCGTCAGTGATATCCCGGTCGCGCGCCAGTTCTCCGGACCGGAGGACACCGCCGAGCGGCTGGCCGCGTCCGGGTTCGTCGACATCGAGACCTGGCTCCAGCCGGAGCCGACGCGGTTCGAGCCCGGCGCTCCGTTCGAGGACTTCCTCGAGACGGTCTGCCTCCGTCAACACGTCGAGGGCCTGCCGGCCGACGAACGGCGGGCGTTCACAAGGGCCGTCGCGGCAGAACTGGGCGAACCGGTCCTCGACTACATCCGGCTCAACATCCTGGCGACCCGCGCGCCGGGCTGATCAGCGGACCCGGAACGGGCCGCCGTGGCCAGGGACGACGACATCGACCATGTCGAGGACCCGTTCGCGTGCCCGTTCGAGGGCCGCCTGGTCGAACGCGTACGGATCGATCTCCGGCGTTCGGTCCGTGTACCACCACAGGTGGGTAAAGGCGTACACGGCGCCATCCGCCTCGACGACCAGGGTGATGTCCTCCTCCGTGTGCCCCGGCGTCAGCCACAGCTGGGCCTTCGGTGACAGCCGGTATCCGTCGCCGTCGTGGTCGAGCCACTGGTCGTTGACGTAGCGGGCCCAGAAATCGACGACCTGGGCGTTGGGGAACAGGGCCACGTTCATCGTGTGGTCCGGGTGATGGTGGGACAGGAAGACGTGGGTCACGTCCTCCGGCGTGAGCTCGAGCGCCCGGATTGGATCCAGGATCAGCCGGCGGTCGGCGACCATCCCCGGGTCGACGACGATCCTGGCCTCGCCGTCCCGCACCAGGCTGACCGTGCTGCCGGTGGTTGGACCGGTGTTGTAGCCGGCGTGGAGGACGTCTACCGTGGTTGTCATCCGCGCATCCTAGCGACGGCCGGTCCCGGATGACGCGCCCCCGGCGCCGAGCGGCACCGATGTCTGCGATCCTCGGGCCGCCCGAATCCAGCCACCATGGAGCCGCCGTGTCGTTCGACTTGCCCGCCGACATCGTCCTGACCGGCGGCCACGTCTTCACCTCCGATTTCGCCCGCCCGCGCGCCGAAGCGGTGGCGGTCGCCGGTGGCCGGATCGCGGCCGTCGGAACCGCGGCCGAGGTCGGCCGGCACATCGGCAGCCGGACCCGGGTCATCGATCTGGCCGGCCGATTGCTGGTCGCGGGCTTCCAGGACGCCCACATCCACGCCCTGGACGGCGGCCTCGGGCGGCTGGGCTGCAACCTCCACGACATCGCGCCGGCCGAGTACGCGGCCCACATCGCCACGTACGCGGCCAGCCACCCTGACGCCACCTGGATCCGCGGCGAAGGCTGGCCGCCGGTCGCGTTTCCCGATGGCACGCCTGACCGCGAGGCCCTTGATGCGGTCGTTCCCGATCGACCTGCCTTCCTCTGGAGCAGCGACGGCCACATCGCTTGGGCCAATTCCCGTGCACTCGAGCTGGCCGGGATCGCGGCCGGCACGCCGGATCCACCGGGTGGCCGGATCGAGCGCCGGGCCGATGGCGAGCCCCAGGGCTCGCTCCACGAGAGCGCGATCTGGCTGGTAGCCGAGCTGGTGCCGCCCAACACGCAACCCGAGCGCGAGGCGGCGATTCTCGACGTCCAGCGGGAGCTGCATGCGTTCGGGCTGACGGCCTGGCAGGAAATGAGCGTCGAATCCGAGGACATCGACGCGTGGCTGGCGGTCGAAGGCCGCGGGCTGCTGACCGGGCGCGTGGTCGGCGCTATTCGCGGCGATCCGCATCGGGGACGGCCGTTCGCCGAGCTCGAGGAGCTGCGAGCCCGGACCGTGGGCGGCCGCTTCCGGGCAACCCACGTCAAGCTGTTCCAGGACGGGATCATCGAGAATCGGACGGCCGCCCTGATCGAGCCGTACCTCGGGCCGGACGGCGGCAGTCCGGGTAACCGCGGCGACAGCATCCACGACCCGGCTGCGCTGGGCGGCCTGATCACCAGGCTCGATTCGGCGCGCTTCCACGCCCACGTCCACGCCATCGGCGAGCGCGCCGTCCGCGAGACGCTCGACGCCATCGCCGTCGCTCGAGGGGCAAACGGACCGTCGGGCCTGCGCCACCAGATTGCCCACATCCAGGTCGTCCACCCGGCTGACGTGCCGCGGTTCGCCGAGCTCGACGTCATCGCCAACGCCCAGCCGTACTGGGCCGTGTTCGAGAGCCAGATGGAGACGTTGACGCTCCCCGTCCTGGGCGAGGAACGATCCCGCTGGCAGTACCCGTTCCGCTCGCTCGTCGATGCCGGCGCGCGGCTGGCGATGGGCAGCGACTGGGGCGTGTCGACGGCCAACCCGCTCCTCGAGATCGAGGTGGCCGTCACCCGGATCGACGATGCCCACCGCGGCGAGCGGGCGCCGTTCCTGCCCGAGCAGCGGCTCGATCTCGCGACCGCGATCCGTGGCTTTACGATCGGCTCGGCGTGGGCCAACGGGCTGGAGGCGGCAACCGGCTCGATCGAGGTCGGCAAGGCGGCCGACCTGGCCCTCATCGATCGCGACCTCTTCGCTCCCGATGGAGGGCCGATCGGCGAGGCGCGGGTCGTGCTGACGCTCGTCGACGGCGCACCAGTCTTCGAGGACCCGGCGCTCGACGGCTGAGCCGCCGCGGGGCGCGCGACGGATGACGTAGCCCGATTCCCGGCGCATGTCCGTGTGGCTCCGCGCGGCACTGACGGACAGTGCACCTGCACGCAGCCGAACCCATCGGAGCGGCAGGAAGGAGACCTCGAAATGTTCGCTCTCGGAGCTTTCTACGCGGACCAGGCTCTCCGTCTCGCCGAGGGGCGGGCCGCCGAGCTCCACCGCGAGGCCGCCGCCGTCCGACTGGCGCGGGCCAGCAATGCGCCCCGCAAGCCCTTCGGCCGCCTCGCCTCATTCGTCTCGTCGGTGCGCGAGACCCTGACGATCGTCGCCGGCGACTTCAACCCGGCGCTGCCCTCGCTCGACGGCTATCCGACCCGGGGCTGACCCTCCACGGCTCCGCGACCAACGGACGACGACGCCCGATCCTCCTCCACGGGCGTCGTCGTTCGATTCACGGCGCTGATCAGCGCCCCAGGTCCCCCGGACGGTCCACGTCGACGAGCGTCCCACCCGACGGGTCCAGCGGTCGCCAGGCGACCTCGGCAAGCTCCCGCGTCCGCAGCCGCGCCAGTAATGCGTTGAGGCTGCGCTCGCCGTCGGCCAGCACCCGGCGAGCAACCGGCGTGGCCGATCCGACCCGGAGCGCGACCGGCAACGGATGGCGGCGACCGCGCAGCACGAGCGCGGTTGCATCGACATCCGGATCGGCATCCAGGGTCCGGAGCAGCAGCCGAAGCACGGCCGGGGCCAGGTGCGGCATGTCGCCCCCGATCACCAGGGCGTAGGACTCGCCGGCCCGTTCCAGCCCCGCCAGCAACGCCACCAGCGGCCCCCCGTGCGGCTCGGGGTCGCGGACGATGCGGGGCCGGCCGGACGCCGCGGTCGTGCTGGCCAACGCCGGCTCGTCGCCGACCGGCGGGATCAGCACGACCACGTCTGCGGCCACCTCCGCGGCCGCCCGGACGGCGCGATCGAGGAGGGTCATGCCATCGAGCGGCTCGGCCAGCTTGTTGCGCCCGAACCGCGACGACCGGCCGCCCGCCAGGACGAGCGCCGTCGCCGGCGGCAGGTCCGGCGTCACTGGCCGGCGACCGTCGCGACCACCGGCTCCAGCGACATGGCCCGTGGTCCCGGCACGTGGCCGGCCGGCGTGCGGCGCAGGATCTGCCGCCGGTCGAGGTCCTCGAGGAGGGCCATGACGTATTTGCGGCTCGTCCCCGTCGCATCGCGGAGGGCTGCCGGCGTCAGCGGCCCACGGCCGGCGAGGTCGAGGGCGGTCCTGGCGAGCCAGCGCCACGCGCCCGCGGCCCAGGCCAGGTCGTCGTCGACACGGATCAGGCGCCCCTCCTCCTCGAGGGCACGAATTCCGGCGGGCGGGCAGCCCGAGGCTCGGGCTGCTTCGGCCAGCGACGGCGGCGCGGGCACGTCCAGTGCCGTCTCGAGACGCCCCATGGCCGCCAGCACGGGTTCGGCGAGGGCGGGCGCCGCGTGGGACGGGTCGCGGACGACGCCACCGTCGCGGACGATCTGCCCGTCTGCGACCAGCCCGTCGAGGATGCCCTCGGCGGCGGCGAGGAGACGCGAGTCGTCGAGGTTGACGAGGCGCCGAAGGGCCCGAACCAGGACCGGTCGGAGCGTGGCCAGCGGGACACCGGGCGCCGCCGTATCCAGCAGATGCAGTTTGCGTACCCGCTCGAGGACGATCCTCGCTCCGACGGCCGCCACATCGGAGGCCAGCCTGACGGAGGCGGCGTCGGCCACGGCGCCGTGCAGGTCGAGCCGGGCCCGGTCCCGCGATTCCGCCGAGGCGGCCCCGGCCAGGGCGGCCAGCCGTTCCGGCGTGATCCGGCGGCGGGCCACGCCCCGCGGCGGAACCGGGTCCAGGACGCGGCCACCGGCCTCGGTCCGGGCGGGAGACGGCCGGCGGAGGACGAACCGGTCGCCGGCAGCGACGGCAACGGGTCGGTCCAGGCGAAGCAGCGCCGTCACCTCGCCGGTCGGCAGGACGACGGCCTCGCGGCCGGCCCGGCCAACGGCCGCATCCACCTGATCGGTGCCAACGTGGAGCCGCGCCCGCGACCGATCGTGGGGCAGGCTCGGCCCACCGCCAGCACGCCCGGGGACGGGCCGGAGTGCGACGAGCCAGCGGTCGGTGGCGGTGACGGCGCGGTCGGTGGTCAGGACCATGCCCCGATGCAGGTCGGACGCGCCAACCCCGGCGAGGTTGATCGCCGTGCGGCCGGCCGCCGCGCCTGCGACCGCCGCGCCGTGGACCTGGAGCTCCCGCACCCGGACCGTCCTGCCCCCGGGCTCGAGACGAAGCTGGTCGCCGGCCGTGATCCGCGCGCCACGGAGCGAGCCGGTGACGACGACCCCTCGACCGGTGACGGAGAAGACCCGATCGATTGCCAGCCGCACTGGGCCGCCGGCCGCGTCGGGCTCGGCGCGGTCGGCGATGGCGACGAGGGCCCGCCGGACAGCGTCCAGGCCATGGCCCGATGCCCCGGACGCCGCGATCACCGGGAGACCCGCGAGGCTCGTGCCGTCGAGGAGGTCTCGGACCGCGCTCGCCACGTCCGCCGCGCGATCCGCGGGTACGAGATCGACCTTGGTCACGACCGCGATGCCGGCCGTGATCCGGAGGCCGTCGAGCAGCTCCAGGTGCTCCAGGGTCTGGGCGCGAGGGCCGTCGTCGGCAGCCACGACGAGGATTGCCGCATCGATCTCGCCGGCGCCAACGAGCATGTTGCCGACCAGGCGGTCGTGCCCCGGGACGTCCACGAAGTCGATCGTTCGGCCGTCGTCGAGGGACAGGTGGGCATAGCCGACATCGATCGTCATGCCCCGCCGCTGCTCCTCGGGCAGGCGATCGGCGTCGATCCCGGTCAGGGCACGAAGGAGCGTCGTCTTGCCATGATCGATGTGGCCGGCCGTCCCGACGACGACCGTCATGCGGCGGCCGTGGCCGCCCGCACGGCCTCCGCCAGCGCGGCGTCGCTGGCTGGCGGCACCGTCCGGACGTCGAGGATGACAGAGCCGTCCTCGATCCGGGCGACCACCGACGGCGTGCCCCGGCGAAGGGCGGTCAACAGCGCGGGAGCCGGCCGGCCGCGCAGCGATACCGCCCAGGAGGCCATGGTCTCCCCCGGCAGTGAGCCTCCGCCGACTGTGGATCGGGCCTCGACGACCGCACCACCCACGGTCTCGGCGATCCGCTCCGCTCGCGCATGGAGCTCGGCCGCGGGTGCCGCGATCATCTGCCAGAGCGGCACCTCCGCGACGGCACGGCCGGCCCGGTACAGGCCCAGCGTCGCGGCGACTCCGACCAGGGTGGCCTTGTCCGGTCGCATCGCCCGGGCCAGCGGATCGCGGCGGATGCGATCGATCGCATCGCGGCGACCGACGATCAGGCCGGCCTGCGGCCCGCCGACGAGCTTGTCGCCACTGAACGTCACCACGTCCGCGCCGGCCGTCAGGCGCTCGGCCGGCATTGGCTCGTGCACCAGCCCGTACGCCGCGGTGTCGAGCAGGGCTCCGCTGCCGAGGTCGTCGACCACGAGGGCGCCGTGTTCATGGGCAAGGGACGCGAGGAGCGACGGCTCGGGGTCTTCGGTGAAGCCGTCCTGCCGGAAGTTCGACCGGTGGACTCGCAGAACGACGCGCGCCCGACCACTCGCGAGGGGTTCGCGGAAGTCGTCGACCCGGGTCCGGTTCGTGGTGCCCACCTCGATCAGGCGCGCACCGGCCCGCCGGATGATCTCCGGGATCCGCACCCCGCCACCGATCTCGACGAGCTCGCCGCGCGATACCGCGACGCCGCCCCGCCCTGCCAGGCCGACCGCCAGTGCCACCGCCGCGGCGTTGTTGTTGGTGACCAGGGCATCCTCGCCGCCGGTCAGGGCGATCAGGTGCTCCTCCGCCTGGCGAAAGCGGGCGCCCCGCCGGCCGCTCTCCCGGTCCAGCTCCAGCAGCAGCGAGCCCGCGGCTGCCTCGGCCACCGCCCGAATCGCCGCGGCCGGCCACGGCGCCCGGCCGAGGTTGGTGTGGACGATCACCCCGGTCGCGTTGATCACGCCGAGATCCACCGCTCCGAACGCGGCGAGCCGCTGCGATGCCTCGGCGGCGAGGGTCGGTGGTTCGCGCGGCGGCGCACCCGCGACCAGCCGCCGGCGCTCCTCGTCGACGACCGCCCGGGCAACCGCGGTCAGGGCGGCGGGCTCGGTGCCATCGCCGACGATCCCGCGCAGCTCGCCAAGGACCCGCTCGACGCTTGGCGGCCGCGATCGTGCAACCATCCGACCCTCCTGGCGGGAGCGCATGGGAGTCGAACCCACCGCGCCGCGCAAGCACCGCGCCACCGGTTTTGAAGACCGGGGGGCCCACCGGGACCCAACCACTCCCGGAGCGATGGTAGCGCGACCGCCCGAACCGGCCACCGGGCGCTACCCTCCGCGGGTGCCCGCCTCGCTGCTCCTCACGCTGGCCGTCTTCGTGGTCGGGGTCGACATCTACATCGTGGCCGCGGTCCTGCCGGCCATCGCCGACGACCTGGGCGAGTCGATCGCTTCGGTCGGGCTGCTGGCCAGTGCCTACGCCCTCCCGACAGCCATCCTCGCCCCGGTCTTCGGGCCGCTGTCCGACCAGCGGGGCCGCCGATTCGCCCTCGTGGTCGGCCTCGGCCTGTTCCTCGTGGCCGTCCTTGCCTGCACGGTGGCGCCCACGCTGCCGCTCCTGCTGGCCGCCCGGGCGATCAACGGCGTCGGCAGCGCGATCCTCCTGCCGGCGGCGTTCGCGTGGGCGGGCGACCTGCCGGACCCGGTCGCCCGGAACCGGACGATCGCGGTGCTGTCGTCGACTTTTCCGCTGTCGAACCTGCTGGGCCTGCCGATCGGCGCCCTGGCCACGATCGTCCTCGGCTGGCGCGGGCCGTTCCTGCTGATCGCCATCGTGGCGGTGATCGTGCTGCTCGGCCTGGCCCGGTCGAGCGACGTTCCGACCGATCGCTCCGCGACGGCCGGCTACGCCCAGACGTTCAGCCAGGTGCTCCGCGATCGCCGGGCGCTGGCGGTGATGCTGGTGACGGTCGTCTGGTTCAGCGGCGCGGTCGGGATGTTCGTCTACGTCGCCGAGTTCTTCCACCAGGCGTTCGCGATCCCGTCCGAGCAGGCGGGCCTGGCCTACCTGGCCGTCGGGGCGGTGGGCGTGATCGCCGCCCGAACGAGCGACCGGGTGATCGCCCGGCTGGGGGCGCGACGAACCGTGCTCCTGGGGATGGTCGGCTTCATCGTGGGGGTCGCGCTGCTGCCCCAGACGGGCGCGTCCCTGCCGTTGGCGCTGGCGGTCTTCGCGGTCTGGGCCTCGGGGACCTGGATCGCCTCGCCGGCGATGAACGGCATCGTCGCCGGCCTGTCCGAAACGGCCAGGGCCACGATGCTGGCGTTCAACAGCAGCGCCTTCAACCTGGGCGCGGTGATCGGACCGATCGTCAGCGGGCGGATCATCGAGGCTCGTGGCTTCGGGGCGGCGGGCGCGTGGTCGGCGGCGCTGGGCCTCGTCGCCCTGGCGCTCGCCTGGCGGGTCCTGCCGCGCGACGAACCTGGCGGGTCCGCCGATCCGCCTATGATCCATTGATGGCCACCCCCGAGCGACTCCCGCCGATCGGGCTGACCGAGCTGACCGACTGTGGCGGCTGCGCGGCCAAGCTCGGGGCGGACCTGCTTGCGGAGGCCCTGGGCGGGTTCGGCGCCGCAGCCGAACCGGCGGAGCTCATTGCCGGCCTCAACACCCCGGACGATGGGGCGGCCTACCTCGTCTCGCCGGACCTGGCGATCATCGGGACGCTCGACTTCTTCCCTCCACTCGTCGACGACGCCGCCACGTTCGGCGAGATCGCGGCCGCCAACGCGATGAGCGACGTCTTCGCGATGGGTGGCCGGGTGCTCTTCGCCCTGTCGATCGCGGCATTCCCCGAGGAGCTGCCGCGCGAGACGTTGGCGGCCGTGTTCGCCGGGGCGGCGGGCAAAGTCCGCGAGGCCGGCGGCACGCTCGCCGGGGGGCACACGATCCGGGACGCCGAGCCGAAGTACGGACTGGCGGTGATCGGGGCGGCCGATCCGAAGCGGCTGCTGCGCAAGGGCGCCGCGTCTCCCGGGGACGCCCTCCTCCTGACCAAGCGCCTGGGCACGGGACTGCTGGTCGGCGGCCACAAGCAGAGGCGGGTGGGCGACGACGACTTCGGGGCGGCGATCGACCAGATGCGGGTCCTCAATCGCGCGGCCGCGGACGTCCTGGTCGCCAACGGCGTGGCCGCGGCGACGGACGTGACCGGCTTCGGGCTGCTGGGGCACGGCCTGGAGATGGCCCGCGGATCCGGGACGTGCTTCTCGTTCGATGCCGCGTCGCTGCCGGCGCTCGACGGGTCACTGGAGGCGGCCCGGGCGGGAGTCGAGACCGGGGGAGCCGCCCACAATCGGCGGTTCGTCGCCGCGGCGCTGGACATCGCGGCGGACGTCCCGCCGGAGGTCGTGACGCTGGCTCATGATCCGCAGACATCCGGAGGCCTCCTGGCCGCGGTGCCGGAGGAGCGAGTGGAGGCCGTTCGGGCCGGGCTGGATGGAGCGGGCATCGCCCACTGGCTCGTTGGCCGGGTCGAGACCGCTCCGTCGCCCCTGGTCCGTCTCGCCTAGCGGATCCGCGTCCAGGCGCCGGCCATCGCCGCCGCCGCGTAGACGAGCGTGCCCGTGGCGAACTGCTGGAAGAACCACGGGAAGCCCAGGCCGGTCTCGTCGACGAACCCGAGGTACGGCAGCACGGAATAGCCGAGGGCGATGGCCGACCCGAGCGCCAGCCCGCCCATCAGGATCGCGATCATCACCGGGCCGCGCTTCCAGCCGACCACTCGCATCGCGAGCTCGGCGGTGAAGCCGCCGACGAAGAACCCGATGATGATCGAGAGGAATCCGAACCCGGTCACGCCGACGAGCCCGCCGACGAACCCTCCACCCACCGCGACCCCGCCGCCGCCGATCAGCTGGAGCGGCGTGAACGAGGTCAACGGGTCGTTGGCGAGCTTGCCGCAGCTCTTGCAGCGCGACCCCACCGGGCCGAGCATCGCGCAGCCGGTGCAGATCGGGCGCTCGCAGCGGCCGCAGCGGATGTACGTCTCGCGGGTCGGGTGGCGGTAGCAGAACAGCGCGCCCTGCTCGTCCGCGGCGGCAGACGTGCCCGCCGTCGGATCGGCGGTCAGATCGGTGGCCATGATCCCCTCGTTGATGACGCTGGCGCGAGGTTGCCTCCCGGGACCACGCCCGTCAAGATCGCGGACCCCACCGATCCGACCCGCGGGTAAGCTGCCGGCGTGGAGATCGGTCCGGGCGTGCGCCGGCTCGGCAGCGGCATGGTCAACGTGTACCTGGTCGAGGAGGCCGGAGCGGTGACCGTCATCGACGCCGGCGTCGGCGGCTACTGGCGCGACCTGGTCGCCGAGCTGGCGCAGATGGGGCGGTCACTGGCCGACGTTCGGGCGGTGCTGCTCACCCACGCCCACAGCGACCATATCGGCTTCGCGGAGCGCGTTCGCCAGCGAGGCGTGGCCGTTCACATCCACGCCGACGATGCGGCGCTCGCCCGCGGCGAGGTGAAGCCGAAGAACGAGGGCGGCCCACTGCGCCTCCTGCCCGTCGTCCGGTTTCTCCTCCACGGCCTCCGCAAGGGCGGGCTGCGGACCGCCAACCTCGGCGAGGTGTCGACGTTCGGCGATGGAGCGACGCTCGACGTGCCGGGCTCGCCGCGGGTGATCCACGTCCCGGGTCATACGCCCGGCAGTGCCGCGCTCCACGTCCCGTCACGCGACGCGGTCTTCGTCGGCGACGCGTTCGTGACGCTCAACGTGATGACCGGCGAGACCGGGCCGCGACTCTTCCCCAACTTCAGCGCCGACACCCGGCAGGCCTTCGAATCGCTCAGCCGGCTCGACGGCTTCGAGGCAGGGCTCGTCCTGCCAGGCCACGGCGACCCGTGGACCGGCGGCCTGGAGGCGGCACTGGCAGCCGTCCGCTACAACGGCTCACCTCGTTAGAGTCGCGGGGCTGGATCACGCCCACGATGGAGTTCACATCTGGCCGCAGCCGTCGTAGGCTCTTTGCCTACCACCAGGAGGAGGGCTCGCCGATGACGACGACCATGCGCGAAGCGCTCGATCGAGCGATGGGTCGGAGCGATGGGGAGACGTTGCGGAAGCTCCACGAGAGCGGCCTCGCGGTGGTGGACCAGGATTCGATGAGCCGGGCCATCCACGACGTCTACTGCGGGATCATGGCCGACCACACCCACCCCAACGAGAAGGACCAGGAGCAGGCCCGGGCCTTGATCGCGGCAATCCAGCAACACACCTCGTAGCGGAGGCACGCGTCCTTGCCGAAGAACTATGTCCGGCTGACCCAGCCACTCGTCCGCGACACGAAGGGCGGTGAACTCCGGCCCGCGACGTGGGACGAGGCGCTCGACCGCGTCGTCGAAGGGTTCACCGCGGCCCGCGCCGCGCACGGACCCACGACGTTCGGCGTCTTCTCGTGCTCGAAGGCGACCAACGAGGTCAACTTCGCGGCGCAGAAGTTCGCGAGGGCCGTCCTGGGCAGCAACAACATCGACAGCTGCAACCGCACCTGACACGCCCCAAGCGTCGCCGGTCTGGCGATGGTGTTCGGTGCCGGTGGCGGCACAAGTTCATACCGTGAGATCGAAGAGACGGACCTGATCGTCCTGTGGGGCAGCAACGCCCGCGAGACGCACCCGATCTTCTTCCACCACCTCCTCCGCGGCGTGCACAACGGCGCGCGGCTGTACGCGATCGATCCGCGCCGGACGTCGTCGGCGGAATGGGCCGACGTGTGGATGGGCCTGGACGTGGGCAGCGACATCGCCCTGGCCAATGCCGTCGGGCGCGAGATCATCGCCGCCGGCCTCGAGAACCGCGAGTTCATCGGCCGGGCGACCGAGGGGTTCGACGAGTACAAGGCGAAGGTCGAGAGCTACACCCTCGAGTACGCCGAGCGCGAGACCGGCGTCCCCGCCGACGCCATCCGCGAGCTGGCCCACGCCTTCGCCAAGGCGCCCCGGGCGATGATCTGCTGGACGCTCGGCATCACCGAGCATCACAACGCGGTCGACAACGTCCTCGCCCTGATCGACCTCGTCCTGCTGACCGGCCACATCGGGCGGTACGGGAGTGGCGTCAACCCGCTGCGTGGCCAGAACAACGTCCAGGGCGGCGGCGACATGGGTGCCCTGCCAAATCGCCTGCCCGGCTTCCAGCACATCGAGAACGACGCGCTGCGGGCCAACTTCGACCGAGCCTGGGGCGTGACGGTCCCGCCAAAGCGCGGCTGGCACCTGTCGGAGATGTTCGACGCCATGGACCGCGACGAGCTCCAGGCGATCTACTGCATCGGTGAGAACCCGCTGCAGTCGGAGGCCGACCAGGCCCGGGCCCGGCGGCTTCTCGAGTCGCGCGAGTTCATGGTCGTCCAGGACATCTTCCTGACCGCGACGGCCGAGCTCGCCGACGTGGTCCTGCCGGCCTCCGCGGCGTGGGCCGAGAGCGAGGGGACGGTGACCAACTCGGAGCGGCGGGTCCAGCGGGTACGCAAGGCCCTCGACCCGCCGGGCGAGGCCCGGGACGACCTCTGGATCGTCTACGAGCTGGCGCGCCGGATGGGCAATGACTGGGGCATGCCCACGGCGGAGGAGGTCTGGAACGAGGTCCGGTCCCTGTCGCCGGTCCACGCGGGGATGTCGTACCAGCGACTCGAGGAGCTCGGCGGGCTGCAGTGGCCGTGCTACGACGAGGACCACCCGGGCGAGCTGTTCCTCCACAGCCGGCTGTGGGAGGACCCGGTGCCCGGCAACCGGGTGCCGTTCGTCGCCGTCGACCATGACCCGCCGGTCGACAAGCTCGACGACGACTTCCCGATCCGGCTCACGACCGGCCGCCGCCTCGATTCGTACAACACCGGCGTCCAGACCGGCGGGTATACGTCACCCCTCCGGCGCGGCGAGTCGCTCGACATCTCCCCCGAAGACGCCGCCGCGTATGGGCTGGCCGAGGGCGAACGCGTCCGCGTGGTCTCACGGCGTGGCCAGGTCGAGGCCCCGATCCGGATCGATCGGTCCCTCCGGCCGGGGTTGACGTTCATGACCCTCCACTTCCAGGACGACGTGGCCACCAACCTGCTGACGATCGACGCCACGGACCCGAAGTCCGGCACGGCCGAGTTCAAGGCAACCGCGATCCGCATCGAAACGCTCAGGGATCGCATTCCGGCCTGAGCAGGCGCCGCACTACCCAGGCCGGGGGTCACTCGACCCGGGTGAAGTTCCAGGTGTAGGTCGTCTGGATGTCGCCTTCCTCGCCACTCGTCCAGCTGCCGCTCAACGTGCCGCCGTTGAACTCGATCGCCTCGTCTTGGGGCAGCATCCACCAGACGCCCTCGGCTCCGGTGCGGTAGTCGACGCTCCAATCACCGCAGTCGATGAGGACGTTGATGACCGGCCCGTCCGCCAGGTCGCCTTCGCCGTGGTACGCCACCTGGCCGGGCACGTCGGTCTCGAGGTCGAAGACGATCCGATCCTGCTCGTCATCGTGGAGGACGGTGTGATGCGAGCCCTGATAGGAGCAGTTCTCGCTCGTGCCGTCGATCTGCCAGTCGAACGTCCCCTCGGTCAGGTAGAACTTGACCCGCGTGTCGTCAGGCTCCTCCCAGCGATCGCGGACGAACGTGACGCTCGCGGTCCGGGTGAAGTAGACGCCGGGCCAGATCGACGTCGACCTGGCCGTGGCGACGCCCTGCCACACCCGGCCGAGGTCGGGCTTGCCGGTCACCGTCAGCGTGACGGTCTGCCGGCTGTTGCCGCCCTCGGCCAGCTGGGCGAGCGCCTGGAACTCGATCTGCTGCCCCTCGGTCAGGTCGGGCACCTCGATCTCGCCCTTCATCACGTAGGTGAAGTCATCGATCTGCTCGCCGTCGTTGGGGTTGAACGGGTCGGAGTACACCTGGTCGACGGCACCGGTGACGCTCGTGTGGGCGTGGTCATCGTCGGCCTGACCGTCGATCGCGATCTGGAACGGCACCTTGTCGGGCTTGCCGTCGCCGAGGTCGCCGATGACCCGGATCTTGTCACCCGATTGGAGCTCGGCGCCGGTCTCGGGGTCGAGGGCCCAGACCACTTCGCGGATGCGGTTGACGCCGCCGGCCATCGGCTTGACGCCGACGAAGCGCGAATTGCCGACGGCCATGTCCGCCCGCAGCTCCTCGTACACGGACTTGACGGTGCGGCCCGTCTCGGCGAGGCGCGCCACGACCTTCTTGACCGCCGCCGCTCCGGCCACCGGATCGCGCGGACCGTCCCACACGAACAGGTCGCTGGAGCTGCCGGTCATCGCCAGCAGGAGATCGACCTCGTACATGTCGGGCACGTCGATGAGCAGGATTGCGTCCTCGATCCCGCCCGGCGTGTTCTGCCAGAAGAAGTCCGCGCTCAGACCGATGGCGTAGCCGCCCTGGTTCCAGGCGATGAGCTGGAGGCCAACGTCGTCGGCGATCCAGTTGGGGTTGGGGATGTCGTGGGCGGCCAGCACCTTGAAACAGTGCGGCGCGTCTTCCGGGCAGACCATGCCGCCCATCGTCCGGATGTAGACGACGTCGTTGCCCGGCAGGTGCGCCCAGGTGTTGACCGAGACCGTCGTATCGGTGGCCGACCCGTTGGCCAGGTAGGACACACGGCCCTCGTAGCCCCTCGTCTCGCCGAGGATCTGGGCGACGGCCGACGACGCATCGGCGCCGATGTCCCAGGCGTACGGCGAGATCACCATCGCCCGCTTCTGCTCCCGCTCGGGCCCGACGACACGATGGAGAATCGCATCCGCCGTCACGGCCTCGTCCCCGCGCTCAGGTCGCGGCGCGGCGGGCGCCTGGCGCCCAGCCTCAATGCCCGGCCACCCGATCGGCGAGCCGCTCTTCGCCGCCGATCGCTCCGCTTCCTCACGCGGCAGCACCCACGTCGGGCGACCGCCGTCGAGGCGGAAGCGGATCCCGCCAGGGCCGGCGACGGCCTCCACGACGCTCGACTGGCCCTCCAGCCAGGCGGCGACATCGGCCGTCGGAGCCCCTCCCCGGACGCGCGCAGCGGCTTCACCGGCGAGGGCGCCACTGCGCTCCCGGACCGCGCCGTCGACCTCGGTCAACGAGCACGGATAGTGCTGCTGCTGGCACTCGAGGGCGTGGGCTGGTGGCGCGGACTCAGATGCGGGCTGGCCGCCACCGGGCTGGCCGCCTGCGCACGCGGCGATGGACACAGCGGCCAGGGCTAGCGCGGCCAACGCGGATGGGCGGCGGTGGGCAGACATCGTGGTCGAGGCTCCGGTCCTGGCCGACCCACCATTCGGGCCGGCGACTGGCGCAGTGTTGGACCCAGGCCTTCGGCCGGCCTTAATCTCGACTTAGAGCGTGAGATTCGCGCTCACGTACCCGATGACCGCATCGGCGAACCAGACGACCGCATTCCCGTCTGAAGGTCCCACGACGCTGGTAGGATGCCGCGAGAACCGGACGGAGGGTGAAATAGTCGTGGCCCAGCGGGTGTTGACCCAGACGCTCGGATGACCGACCGGGTCGCGATCCTGCGGGAGATCGCCGCGGGTTTCGACACGCACGACCTGGACCGGATCCTCCGGCACTTCGCGGATGACGCCGTGTTCGAATCGCCTCGTGGCCCGGAGGCCTGGGGACAGCGCTTCGAGGGGCTGGCACAGATCGGCGAGGCATTCGCCGCCAGGTTCAGCGGCATTCCGGACGTCCGCTACCAGGACGACGACCACTTCGTTGCCGGTGACCGTGGCGCGTCCGAGTGGACCCTGCGGGGGACGACGACTGATGGGCAGCGGCTCGAGGTCAGGGGCTGCGACCTGTGGACCTTTCGCGACGGCACGATCGTGCGGAAGGACTCCTACTGGAAGATCAGGACGGAGCCATGAGCCTCGATGGCAAGGCCCTCGTCCGCAGATACCTCGACGACGTCTTCACGAACGGCAATGTCGGGGCGATGGACGAGTACCTGGAGGGGGAGAAATTCAAGGCCGGCGTCGCCGATCTTGTTCGACGCTGGCGGACGGCATTTCCCGACCTCGCCATCGAGGTCGACGAGGCCATCGCCGAGCGGGACTTCGTGGTGACAGTGGAAGTGCTGCGCGGAACCCACGTCGGCGTGTACGAGAGCTCCCTGGGTCCGATCCCGGCAACCGGCCGGAGCGTTACCTGGTCGCGAATCGCGATCCGCACGTTACGGAACGGGCGGTTTGTCGCCGGCTTTTTCGAGGAGGACGAGATCGGCCTGCTGCGCCAGATGGACGCCGTCATCGTGCAGGATGAGTGGGCTGCGTCCCACCGGATGACGGCCAGACCCGCGCCGTCGCACGGCTTCCACGTCCGCGAAGCGCCGAAGGACATCAATTCCTAGACCGTCACCACGTGATCGTCACGCCAATCGTGCCCTCGGAGAGCGGCGAGAGGCGGCGGAACGCGTCGCTGTAGAGATCGATCTCGGGCCCGCTGCCGCAGGCACACCAGTCGATCAGCTGGACGATGACGCAGTTGCCACCGCTGCAGACGCGAACGTACCGGCCACGCCAGTCGCCGACGCGCAAAGCCGGCCCGGCGGCGGCGTACATCCCGCCGGCGTAGTCGCGGTGGCACGAGCTCACGCCCGTCTGGCAGTACCAGCTGGACGTTCCGCCCACCCGGTGAGTGCGACCGACGACTGGTCCGACGACCGACACCCGCGGGGCAACCTCGATGTTCGGCTGGGGCCGCGGCTCGATGGAGCGAGAGATGCCCCGGAAGTCACCGATTGCCGGCGCATCGGCCAGGCTTCGCCGGGCGACCGGCGGCGGTGGCGAGCCGAAGGCGTCAGCGTCGACCCGGGTGAAGGCCGTCTCGGGCACCTGGACGGGCAGTTCGACATAGCCCGCAATCGCCAGCGAGGCGGCGGGCAAGGCACTCAACAGGAACAGCAGCGCCACCGCCGTCAGGCGGGTGCGCTTGACATGCGCGCGCCTCACGAAGCCGTCGCGCAGGCGTGGACATCTGGGGTCCGATCAACGGGGAACATGCGATCCATGGTCGCGGATCGAGGGTGCCCGACGGGTTTCGCCTTTGCAGACGGGGTTGCACGGGGCCTACAGCGACGTTGCAACGACGTCAACGGGTTGGGGATGCCCCACCGTGGTGCAACGGCTAGGGTCGGGGGCGGCCCGTCGCTACACTGCGGACGATGGATCTCCACGTGGTGGGGCCGCTGGCGTCGCCCGCCGAACGGGCGGCCGTCGACGCCGTCCTCGGGCCGCCGACGTCGGGCTGGCAGGGCGCGGCGCGAGATACGACCTCGGAGGGCCACGCGTCGCGCGGCGGGCACGAGGCTCGGTCCCGGCGCGACCTGCTGATCCCGGCCCTCCACGCCCTCCAGTCCCGGGTCGGCTGGATCAGCCAGCCCGGGTTGAACTACGTCTGCCGCCGCCTGACGGTCCCGCCGGCCGAGGCGTGGGGCGTCGCGACCTTCTATGCCCTGTTCGCGACGTCGCCCCGGCCGGCGGTGGTCGCGCACGTCTGCGATGACATCGCGTGCCGGCTCAACGGGGCTGAGGAGGTCGGCGCCGACCTCGAACGCCGGATCGGGCCCCCTGGGAGCGCGACGACCGACGGATCCGCGACCTGGCTTCGCAGTCCGTGCCTGGGCCTGTGCGAGCGGGCGCCCGCCGCGATGTTCACGCTGGCCGGGGATGCCCCCCGCACCCTCGCAGTCGCCCCGGTTGACGCCGTCGGCGTCGCCGGCCGGCTTGACCGCCCTTCGGCGACGGCAGAGCCAGACGCCAGGGTGTCCGTGCCCCAGGCCGGTCAGCCGGGGCTGCGGCTGCTGCGGCGGGTCGGGGTCGTGGACCCCACGTCCCTCGACGCGTACCGTGCCGCCGGTGGCTTCCGGGCCCTCGACCGGGCGCGGGCGATCGGCCAGCAGGCCGTCATCGACGAGGTGTCGGCATCGGGCCTCCTGGGGCGCGGTGGTGCCGCGTTCCCGACCGGGCGCAAGTGGGCCGCCGTCGCCGCCCAGCCGGCACAGCCCCACTACCTGGTCTGCAACGCCGACGAGTCCGAGCCCGGGACGTTCAAGGACCGGGTGCTCCTGGAGCACGACCCCTTCGCGGTGGTCGAGGCCATGGCCATCGAAGCCTTCGCGGTGGGCGCCGAGAAGGCGTACCTGTACATCCGCGGCGAATACCCGGTCGCCGAGGCCCGGATCGGCAACGCGATCGCCGCTGCGACCGCCGCCGGCCTCCTCGGCCCGCTCGACATCGAGGTACGACGCGGCGCGGGCGCCTACATCTGCGGCGAGGAGACGGCCCTGTTCGAATCGATCGAGGGCAAGCGCGGGGAGCCGCGCAACAAGCCGCCGTTCCCGGTGGAGGTTGGCCTGTTCGGCAAGCCGACAGCCGTCAACAACGTCGAGACGCTGGTCAACGTCCTGCTCATCCTGGCCGAGAACGGGGGCGCAGAAGCGTTCCGGGCGATCGGCACCGAGGGCTCGACCGGCCCGAAGCTGTTCTGCGTGAGCGGCAACGTCGCTCGGCCCGGCGTCTACGAGGTGGAATTCGGGACGACGCTCGGCGAATTGCTCGAGCTCTGCGGCGGCGTCCCGGGGGGCCGCGAGCTCAAAGCCGTCCTCCTGGGCGGAGCGGCCGGCGTCTTCGTCGGCCCGGAGGCGCTCTCGACGCCGCTGACGTTCGAGGCGACGCGCACCATCGGCGCGACGCTCGGTTCCGGCGTCGTCATGGCGTTCGACGAGCGCGCCGACATGGTGGGAACGCTGCGCCGGATCGCCCAGTTCTTCCGCGACGAGTCATGCGGCCAGTGCGTTCCGTGCCGGGTCGGGACCGTCCGCCAGGAGGAGCTGCTGGCGAGGCTCGCTGCGGCGGCTCCGGCCGGCAGCCGACAGGCAGAGCTTGCCCTGCTCGGCGAGATCGGCCGGGCGATGCGCGACGCCAGCATCTGCGGTCTCGGCCAGACGGCCTCCTCGGCCATCGAAAGCGCAATGCGACGGCCGGAGCTGGTTTCGCTGTGACGCATCGGCCGCCGCCCGCCCCCGACCTGCCGATCCCGCCGATCCTGCTGGATCCGCCGGCTCGGCCGAGCCGGCCTCCGGTCGCCCCGCCCGCAGCCGTCCGGGCGCCGGTCGAGCTCTCGATCGACGGCGCCGCCGTCAGCGTCCCCGCCGGCTCGACGATCCTAGAGGCCTGCCGCGCCCAGGGGATCGACACGCCGACGCTCTGCTATCTCGAGAACCTGACGCCGGTCAACGTCTGTCGAGTGTGCGTCGTCGAGGTCACCGGCTCCCGGGTGCTGGTGCCCGCCTGTTCCCGCAAGGTCGAGCCGGGCATGGAGGTCGCGACGGACTCGGAGCGCGTCCGGCACTCCCGGAAGATGGTCCTCGAGTTCCTGGCCTCGTCGGTCGACCTGTCGACCGCGCCGGCGGCGACCGGCTACATCGCGCGCTACGGCGCGGAACCGGGCCGCTACGGTCCGCCGTCCGATCCTGCCGCGCCGAACGAGCGGGATGAGCACGAGACGGGTCACCACCATGCCCCTTCGGGTGGCGTCGCCGAGACGGTCGCCCAGCCGGTCAAGGTCGACAACGAGCTCTATGTCCGGGACTACTCGAAGTGCATTCTCTGCTACAAGTGCGTCGAGGCGTGCGGCGAGGACGCCCAGAACACGTTTGCCATCGCCGTTGCCGGGCGCGGCTTCGACGCCCGCATCTCCACCGAGCAGAACGTGCCACTGCCCGAGTCGGCGTGCGTGTACTGCGGCAACTGCATCGGGGTCTGTCCGACGGGCGCGCTGATGTTCAAGTCCGAGCACGACATGCGCGCCGCGGGCACCTGGGACGAGAACGCCCAGACAGTGACCGAGACGATCTGCCCGTATTGCGGCGTGGGCTGCGCGCTCGAGCTCCACGTCCAGGACAACGAGATCGTCAAGGTCGGCTCGCCGCTCGACTCGTCCGTCACCGACGGCCATCTGTGCATCAAGGGCCGTTTCGGCTTCCAGTTCGTCCAGAACCGGAGCGACCCCACCCGGGATTGACCGGCCCGGTCACACCCTCACGGTTTCTGCGGGCACTCCGCGCGCCTCGGCTCGGGCCGGCCGGGCTGATGCCGCCCGGCCGGCGTCTCAATCGATGCCCAGGAGGTCGCGCAGGTCGATCCGGTTGTCGTGGGCATAGACGTTGAAGCCATCGCCCCGAAGGAAGCCCACCAGCGTCACGTTCAGCCGCTCGGCGGCCTGGATCGCCAGGTCAGACGGCGCCGACACCGCGCAGACGATCGGGATCCCGGCGACCGCCGCCTTCTGGACGATCTCGAAGCTGACCCGACCGGACACCATGAGGATCCGGTCGTTGAGCGGCCCCTCTCCGGCGAGGATCTGCGATCCCACCAGCTTGTCGAGCGCGTTGTGCCGGCCCACGTCCTCGCGGATCGCGATGAGCTCGCCATTCGGCGTGAAGAGGCCTGCCGCATGGAGGCCGCCGGTGGTCTCGAAGACGTGCTGCGCGGCTCGCAGCATGGCCGGTAACGCCAGGATCACCGACCGCGTCACCACCGGCCCGGGAGGGATCGGGTCACACCGGACCGCGACCTCGTCGAGCGACGCCTTGCCGCAGATCCCACACGAGGCGGTGGCCACGAAATGGCGCTCCGCGACCACCGACGCATGGAACGGTCGCGACAACCGGACGATCACGGTGTCATCCGGCTGGCTGCTCGTCCCCGGGTTGCCGAACGTCACCCGGGTCACCTCGGGTCCTTCGATCAGGCCCTCGGTCCGAAGGAAGCCGACGGCCAGCTCCGCCTCGCCGCCTGGGGTCCGCATCGTGACCGCGACCGCGACCGGCTCCTGGCCCGGACCCGCGGCCCGGATCTCCATCGGCTCCTCGCCGACGACGGTGTCGCCTCGGACCTCGAGCTCGTTCCCGCGAACGGCGACCACCCGGGTCGACGTGACGTGACGGACCGGCAGGTCCGTGGGTGCGGCATCAAGGTCTGGCACGGCCCCGAGTCTAGTCGGGTCAGCGGCCGAAGGGGCCACCGGCGCTCGGGCGAACCATGCATGATCTCGCCATGCCGGACCAGCCCATCCTGAACGCCGACGAGCGCCGCTTCCTGGCCGAGGCGCGGTTCGCGACCCTGGCCACCCACGATCCCGACGGCCGGCCGCGGCTCGTCCCGATCTGCCACGTCCTTGGGGAAACCGACGACCGGCTCGGGCGGCCGCGGCTGTACAGCGCGATCGACGAGAAGCCGAAGGCGTCATCCGATCCCCACCGCGCCGGCCGGGTACGCGACCTGCTGATCTTGCCGGAGGCGGTCGTCCTCGCCCACCACTGGGACGAGGACTGGACGAACCTGGGCTGGGTCCGCGTCTACGGCCGGGCGGAGCTGCTGGAGCCGCAACCCCACGAGCGCGAGGAGCATGCGACCGCGGTGAACGCGCTCCGGGCCAAGTACCCGCAGTACGAGACCCATCGCCTCGAGGGCCGGCCGATCATCCGGCTGACCGTCGACGAGGCGCGATCCTGGGGCAAGCTCTCGAGCTGAGCGGCGTCAGCGCTCGAGGAAGACCGCCTGTGGCACCGGTCGCAGGCAGTGCGTCGTCGCCATCGCCTGGTGGTAGCCGCCGCCGTTGAGAAGGGCCACGATGTCACCCTCCTCGACCCGTGGCATCGGGTAGTCGGCCGCGAACACGTCACCCGCCTCGTTGATGTTGCCGGCGATCGTCACCATCTCGGTCCGTTCCGCCAACGCGTCGCGGCAGAGGAGCAGCTCCTGGGCAAAGCGGTAGATGAACCAGGCGTTGTTGACGTTCCAGCCCATGTCCAGCCCGATGAACGTCGTCTCGCCGCGTCGCTCGACCGTCACGACCTCGGCGAGCAGGATCCCGGCGTCTTTGGCGATCCAGTCGCCCGGCTCGCAAGCGACGGTCACGCCGAGCGGGCCAAGATGGCGGGCGAGGGCATCGGCGTAGGCCGCGACGTCGATCGGCGGCTCGTCGTCCCGTGCCGGCCGCCCCAGGCCGCCACCCACGTTGACCTCGCGGATCGGATGACCGTCCGCAAGTAGCTCCCCGGTCGTCGCGGCGACCCGTTCCAGGGCCCGTTCGAACCGCTCCAGGCCATCCGCCAGCCAGCCCGAGCCGGCGTGGAAATGGATCGTGTCGATCGTCAGCCGATGGCGGCGGGCGGCGTCGAGCGCATCGGCCAGCCGATCCGGCCCGATCCCGAACTTGGTCGGTCGTTCGCCGCTGTAGGCCAGGCCCTCGTGGTAACCGACACCGGCGCCCGGGTTGAGCCGCAGCCCGACCGCCGAACCGGGCGCCCGGCGTCCGTAGCGTTCCACCTGGCTGACCGCATCGAGGTTGACGTGGACGCCAGCCTCGAGCAGGACGTCGAGGTCGCGCTCGGAAACGTTGGTGCCCGTGTAGCTGATCTCGGCGGCGGTCCAGCCGTTGGCCAGGGCGTGGAGGACCTCGCCCGGCGAACAGGCGTCGATCCCGATTCCGTCGACCGATCGCAGGACCCCCAGGACCTCCGGCTCGCGATTGGCCTTGAGCGCGAAACGCACGATCGACGCGAGCCCCGCACCCGACAGGGCAGCCTGGAGCTCCCGCGCGGTCTCGCCGAAGCGGGCCAGGTCGTAGACGTAGAGCGGCGTCCCGTGGCGGCGCGCCAGCTCCTCGGCGTCCTGCCCACAGATCGTCAGGCGGCCGTCGCGCGCGTCCAGTCCCGGGCGGACCCACCACGGGGCCGTGACGATCATGCGGAAGGCGCCGTGGACTCGCTTCCCCGCGCGCGGCCCGAGCCGGCAACCCAGCGGTTGGGTCCCTCCTCGACATCCACGCCGAGCGCCTCCAGCAGGTGCGCTGCCGTATGGGCGACCTCGGCGATAGCACCCTCGAACGCCTCGGCGTTGCGGGCCGACGGCTGGCGATAACCGCTGACCTTGCGGATGAACTGGCGGGCCGCTGCCTCGATTTCGCCGGTCGTTGCGGCCTCGTCGGTCCGGCGAAGGGTCTTGATGCTCCTGCACATGCCGCTACCGTACCCTCCGTGACCCTCACCCGCCAGCGGGCCGCCCGCATCGTGGTCGCGATCGCCGCCGGACTCGCCGTCGGCCTGGTTGCCGACGTCGCGCGGAGCGGTGGCGTCGACCCGTGGCTCGCGCGTCGCGGCCTGGCTCCGCTCTACATCCCGCAGGGCGAGCGGGTCGCGGTCGGCGGCGGCTCGTTCTACCTCGATTGTCGCGGCAGCGGCAGCCCGACGGTGATCCTCGAGGCCGGTGCCGGCGGCGGGGCGGGCTCGTGGACCTCGGTGTTCAACGGCATCGCCGCCGCAACACGCACCTGCGCCTACGACCGCGCCGGCCTCGGGCGCAGCGACTCGCGGGGCACCAGGACCCTGGGCGACGCGGCCACGGACCTGCGGGCGCTGCTTGCCGCGGCCGGCGAGGCGCCGCCGTTCGTGGTGGTCGGGCATTCGCTGGGTGGCTCGTATGCCCGCGTGTTCGCGGCCCAGGAGCGCGACGAGACCGTCGGCCTGGTCCTGCTCGACACCTTCGACCCGGATCTCGAGTCGGCGTTGATCCATCCCCTGCTCGGCGACCTGCAGGCGGAGTACGCCGACCGGCTCGACGGCCTGCGGAACGGTGTCGCGGCATGGGAGAACCTGGACTGGCCGACCTCCGAGGCGCAGCTCCGGGAAGCGGACCTCGCCGGTCTCCGGATCGCGGTCCTCGTGGCCCGTCGCGGTGAGCCGCGACTCGACGCCGCGACCAATGACCGGATCAGCGCCGCCTGGGAAGCGGCCTACGAGGCCCTGTCACCGGGCCGGGTGACCTACGACTACGCGGACGGGTCCGGCCACCTGATCCCGATCGACCGGCCGGACCTCGTGATCGGCCTCGTCCAACGGGTGGTCGCGGAGGTTCGTCGCGGCTGACATCGGCGCGTCGCAGCAGCCTATCCTCACCACGATGGACCCCTGGCGGACGATCATCGAGCCATTCCGGATCCATTCCGTCGAGCCCATCCGGCTGACGTCCGTCGAGGAGCGAGACGCCGCCCTCCGGGGGGCCGGCTGGAACCTCTTCAACCTCCACGCCGACGACGTCCTGATCGACCTGCTGACGGACAGCGGCACGGGCGCCATGTCACGTGACCAGTGGGCCGGCATCCAGCGGGGCGACGAGTCATATGCCGGCTCACCGTCGTGGTTCGCCTTCCTCGAATCGGTCCAGGCACTCTTCCCCTTCCGTCACGTCATCCCCACCCACCAGGGACGGGCGGCGGAGAAGATCCTGTTCTCGGTCCTCGGCGGGGCAGGCAGGGTCATCCCCAACAACACCCATTTCGACACCACCCGGGCCAACGTCGAGTTCACTGGCGCGGAGGCGGTCGACCTCCTGATTCCCGAGGGTCGGGTGCCGTCCACGATCCATCCGTTCAAGGGCAACATGGACGTCGAGGCGCTCGACGCCCTCCTCGCCGAACGGGCCGATGCGGTGCCCGTGGTCTTCGTCACCATCACCAACAACTCGGGTGGCGGGCAACCGGTCTCGCTGGCCAACCTCCGGGCCGTTCGGGCCGTCTGCGACCGGTACGCCAAGCCGCTGTTCCTCGATGCCTGCCGCTTCGCCGAGAACGCCTGGTTCATCCACGAGCGCGAGGACGGCGAGGGTGTGCGCCCCATCCCCGACATCGTTCGCGAGATGGCGTCGCTGGCCCACGGGATGACGATGAGCGCCAAGAAGGACGGCCTGGCCAACATCGGCGGCTGGCTGGCGATGCACGACGACGGCCTCGCGGAGCAGTGCCGCAATCTGCTGATCCTGACCGAGGGCTTCCCGACCTACGGCGGCCTGGCGGGCCGTGACCTCGAGGCGATCGCCCAGGGCCTGCGCGAGGTCGTCGACGAGGACTACCTGCGCTACCGCATCCGATCGACGGCCTATCTCGGCGAAGCGCTCGACGCCGCCGGCGTGCCGGTGGTCAAGCCGTTCGGCGGTCACGCCGTCTACCTCGACGCTCGGGCCCTGCTGCCGCACGTGCCGGCGCTCCAGTACCCTGGCCAGGCGCTGGCAGCCGCGCTGTACCGCGAGGGCGGGATCCGTGGCTGCGAGATCGGCACGGTCATGTTCGGTCGCCAGCCGGACGGCTCCGAGACGCCCGCGTCGATGGATCTCGTCCGGCTCGCGATCCCGCGGCGGACCTACACCCAGAGCCACATCGACTACGTGATCGAGGTCGTCCGCCGGGTCGCCGAGGGCGCGTCGAGTCTGCGCGGCTTGAGGATCGTCCAGGAACCGCCGGCGCTCCGCCACTTCACCGCGGTCTTCGAGCCGCTGGGGTGATCGAGGCCGGGCTGTGGGCGCGGTCGCGGCGTCCTCGCTGCTGCTCGGGGCCGGCCTGGCGTTCACGGGACTCGTCGGTGGCCGGGCCGGGGGCTGATCCTGGCGTTCGGCGCCGGGATCCTCTTCGGCTCGGTCGCCTATGAGCTGGTCGAGGAGGCCGTCGCAGCATCGGTCACGGGCCTCGAGGTCGCGTTGGGCTTCGGCCTTGGGGCGGTCACGTTCTATCTCGGTAGCGTTGCCATCGACCGCTTCTTCGGCGTGTCGGACGGCGGCCGCCGGACGAAAGGGGCCCGGGCGGCGGGCATGGCCATCGTCCTCGGAACGGTCCTCGATGGCATCCCCGAGTCGATCGTCCTGGGCCTGTCGCTGGCACCCGGGCAAGGCGTCGCCCCGGCGATCCTGATCGCGATCTTCCTGTCGAACGTCCCGGAGGGGTTGTCCGCAACGGAGGACCTGGTGGAGGGCGGCGTGGGTCGTCCGCGGGTCGTCGGGCTGTGGCTGCTCGTGGTCCTAAGCAGTGCGATCGCCGCGGCCATCGGCTTCGGCCTGCTCGGCTCCGCGCCGATCGTCCTTATCCTGGGCGCGCAGGCATTCGCCGCTGGCGCGATGCTGGCGATGCTCGCCGAATCGGCCATCCCGGAGGCGTACAAGGACGGCGGCCGGGCCGTTGGGCTGGCGACAGCGCTCGGTTTCGCGTTGGCGGCGTTCCTGTCGCTGAAGCCTTGATCGAGCCCCGACGCTCGATCTCGCCGGTCTACGGGAAGCGCCAGTAGATGGGGCCCGTCCAGCAGTGGCCGAGGGCGGTGCAGGCGGCACCGGAGAGGTCCCACTGGCGGCCCGCGACGTACGGCCCCCGGTCGATCACCGGGACCGTGATCTGGCGGCCGTTGGTCGGGTTGCGGAACCGGACCATCGTGCCGCATGGCAGCGTCCGATGGGCGACGCCCATGATCTCCTTGGTGTAGGCCAGCCCGCAGGCCGTTCGCTTGCCGTAGAAGCCGGGGCCGTAGAAGCTGATCTCCGGGTCGTAGTGCCAGACCGGGATGACGATCACGCCGGTCGGTGCCCGGGGTGGGTCGACGGCGGCTCGGCCGGCGGGCGCAGGGGCGCGGGCCGGCTCGAGGAGCGTCGCTTCGATGTCCAGCGCACCGTCGGAGCGGTGGGCCGGGTCAAGAATTGCCGTCGCCGTCGTCGCGCCACGGCTGGACTGGCGGGCCTCGACCGGCTGGAAGAGGGCCGGGTCGAGGGACAGATCGCGCTCGGGGGTCCGCGATCCAACCGTACCTGGGGCGATGACCAAGGCGAGTCCTGCGATGAGCGCCAGACTCGCGACGACTCGGGGGAGTCGCACGTCGACGGGACTGTAGCAGGGACTGCCGATTCAGGCCGCGGCGAGCCATGGCGCGGGCGTTTCGTTCGCGTGACAGACTCTGACCGATGGCTGGCAGGACCATTGCGCTCGAAGCGCCCCTCGACCTTGGGCTGACGCTGGGGCTCCTGCGCCACGGCTTTGGCGACCCGACGATCGCGGTCGCGCCCGGACGGATCGCTCGGGCCACGCGGACGCCCGACGGAGCGGCGACGCTGCTGCTCCGGATACGGGGCGGACGGCTCGAGGCGGAGGCGTGGGGCCCGGGCGCGGATCAGGCACTGGACGGGGTGCCCGCGCTCGTCGGCCTCGACGACGAACCGGGGGCCCTGGTGCCGCGGCATCCGATCGTGGCGGAGCTCACCCACCGGCTGCCGGGCTTGCGGCTCGGACGGACCGGGGCGGTCCTCGAGTCGCTGGTGCCCGCGATCCTCGAGCAGAAGGTCACTGGCTCGGAGGCGTTCGCCGCCTGGAAGGGGATCGTTCGCCGGTACGGTGAGCCGGCACCGGGCCCGCTGGGGCTGTGGCTCGCACCAACCGCGACGGCGCTGGCCGCCCTGCCCTACCACGCCTTCCACCCGTTCTCCGTCGAGCGGCGACGGGCCGACACGATCCGCTGGGCCGCCGCCCGCGCCCGGCGCCTCGAGGAGGTCGTGGCGATGCCCCTCGACGCCGCCTACGCCCGTCTGCAGGCCCTGCCAGGCGTCGGGCCGTGGACCGCGGCGGAGGTCGGGATGCGGGTCCTGGGTGATCCGGACGCGGTGAGCGTCGGCGACTACCACCTGCCGCACCTGGTCAGCTGGATCCTCAGCGGCGAACCCCGGGCCGATGACGCCCGGATGCTGGAGCTGCTCGAGCCCTACCGCGGCCAGCGGGGGCGGGTCATCCGGCTCCTCGAGGCGAGCGGTCTGCGACCGGCACGCCGCGCCCCGCGGATGTCGCCGCGGTCGATCGCCGCCATCTGAGGTCGAATTGCTCGCGGGGCGAGCAAACGGGGCGCCACGGCGCCACCGAACCCCCGGTCTGCTCGTGGAGCGAGCACCCCCGACGCGGGACACTGGACAATCGCCTGACAGCAAGAAGCGGCGCGGACCACTCCCCAGCGTGTCCAGCGCCGCTTACCTGCGGTGAATCTTCGATTGTCGGGCCTGAACGGGATCAGGCCGAGGCGGATGTCCGTCCGAGGACGCGAGCGGCCAGCGGATGCGGCCGAACGGGTCCGGCGGTGGCCGTGGCTCGGGTAGCGACCTTTCGCCATGCCGCCTGGATGACTCGCCTCGAGGGCACCGGCTTGTGCACCGGGAAATCCACCTTCAGCGCACCCATCGTTTCGTTCTCCTTGTGGCCTTGAGGCCTGCCGCCATCGACTCGTTTTGGTTGATCCGAGTCTCCAACGCGGCCCTTCGGGTGGTCTTAGGCTGGCCTGAAAGCCTTATCGAATGGGCCACCGCGGCGGCGCCGGCCCATTGCAACAACCGAACAGCCGCCTAACGTTCGGGCGCCTCGACGGGGCATTCGCAGCCGATCGCGGTGAGCGTCCATGTGGTTGCCTGGCCCTTGGTCGGCTCCCCTTGGGCGCTCGCCTGGACGCCCCGGAAGACCTTGCGCAGGATGCCCCCGCCGTCGATCCAGATGTCGGCGCTGTACTGCTCGACAGGGATGTCCATGTTCTCCACGGCATCCTCGCGCTCGGCGTCGCTGAGCCGGTAATGGGTCACCGCCACGCCGTCCAGCTGCTCGGCGCCGACCTGCACGTAGTCGTCGAGCTGGTACGACAGCCCGTCCCAGATGTCGGCGATCGCGTAGGGCGCCTGCTGCTCGAGGATGTTGTCGCTGACCGCGCCGACGCTGACGAGGTTGCCGTCGCCGCCGTCGATCCACAACTCACCATCGTCGATCAGGTGGATGACCGTCGTGCCGTCGACCGCGACCCAGGTGAGGACCGAGGCCGGAACGGGGGCCGTCCGGATCGTTCCGGTCGTCGTTGCCTTGAACGGCACGAGGCCGAAGTCCTGGACGGTTGCGGTGAAGGTGAACGAATCGGCCGCCGTGACCTTGTCGACGGCGGCCTGGAGGACCGGGGTGAGGTCATCGGGATCGGCGCCGGCGCCGTCCCCCGCCGGTCCGGCACCGGACGGCGCACCGCCGCAGGCAACGGCCGAAGCGACGAGCAGGCCCACCGCAAGGTGGCGGACCGCGGAAAGAAGTCGGGTGGACATTGGTGAGGAACTCCTCGAGCTGGGGCACGGTTGTCGTGATTGCTGCGAGAGTGTCGGCAGGCGCCTTCCGGCCGCCTTAAACCCGGATGAGTGCGGATCGCGGGGTACACTCGCGGCCACGATTCGAGGACCGATGACCGCGCCGACCCAGACACCGCCACGACGACCCGCCGGCCAGGCGCCCAAGCCTGGACAGCCGGCCCGGTCGGCGCCGCGTTCGCCGTACACCCGAGAATCCCGGTTCGCCCGGTTCAACGCGCTCCTCGGGCGGCGGATCCTCGTCCTCGACGGGGCTATGGGCACGATGATCCAGACCTACCAGCTGTCGGAGGCGGAATTCCGGGCCGAGCGCTTCGCCGATCACCCCACCGACCTGCGCGGCGACAACGAGCTGCTGTCGCTGACCCATCCGGAGATCGTCCACGCGATCCACGAGGCGTACCTCGACGCCGGCGCGGACATCATCGAGACCAACACGTTCAACGCGAACCGGATCAGCCAGACCGATTACCAGCTGCAGGACCAGGCCCGGGAGATGAACCTCGAGTCGGCGAGGATCGCCCGGTCCGCGGCCGACGGCTTCGAGGCACGCGAACCCGGCCGGCCGCGGTTCGTGGCGGGGGCCCTGGGCCCGACGAACCGGAGCGCGTCGATCTCGCCGGACGTCAATGACCCCGGTGCCCGCAACGTCACCTTCGACGAGCTCGTCATCGCCTACCGCGAGGCGGCCGAGGGCCTGATCGAGGGTGGCGTCGACCTGCTGTTGATCGAGACGATCTTCGACACGCTCAACGCCAAGGCGGCCATCGTCGGTGTCGAGGAGGCGTTCGAGGCGCTCGGCGAGCGGCGACCGCTGGTCATCTCCGGCACCATCACCGACGCCTCGGGCCGGACGCTGTCGGGCCAGACGGTGGAGGGCTTCTGGAACTCGATTGCCCATGCCCGCCCGATCGTCGTCGGCCTCAACTGCGCCCTCGGCGCGAAACAGCTTCGTCAGTACGTCCAGGACCTGGGCCGCCTCACGTCGCTGCCGGTCAGCGCCTATCCCAACGCCGGCCTGCCCAACGAGTTCGGCGGCTACGACCAGACGCCGGAGGAGATGGCGGACCTCATGGGCCGCTTCGCCAGGCAAGGGCTGGTCAACATCGCCGGCTCGTGCTGCGGCTCCACGCCCGCGCATGTCCGGGCGATCGCCGAGGCCGTTGCCGGCGTCCCGCCGCGCGTGCCACCGGAGATCGAGGCCGTCACCCGGCTGTCCGGCCTCGAGGCGATGACGATCCCCCAGCCCGGCAACGTCTTCGTCAATGTCGGCGAGCGGACGAACGTCACCGGGTCACGGAAGTTCGCGAAGCTGATCCTCGAGGACCACTTCGACGAGGCGGTTGAGATCGCCCGCGAGCAGGTGGACTCGGGCGCCCAGGTCATCGACGTCAACATGGACGAGGCGATGCTCGATTCGGCGGCGGCGATGACGAGGTTCCTCAACCTCATCGCCGGCGAGCCGGATATCGCCCGCGTCCCGGTGATGATCGACTCCTCGAAGTGGGAGGTTATCGAGGCCGGCCTCAAGTGCATCCAGGGCAAGGGCGTGGTCAACTCGATCTCGCTCAAGGAAGGCGAAGGGCCGTTCCTCGAGCACGCCCGGCTGGTCCGGCGCTACGGGGCGGCGGCGGTGGTGATGGCCTTCGACGAACGGGGCCAGGCCGACTCCGCCGATCGCAAGCTGGAGATCCTGACCCGCGCCTACCGGCTGCTCATCGACGAGGCGGGCTTCCTGCCCGAGGACGTGATCCTCGATCCGAACATCTTCGCCATTGCCACCGGGATCGAGGAACACAACCGCTACGCCGTCGAATTCATCGAGGCGACCAAGCGGATCAAGGAGGAGCTGCCGGGCGCAAAGGTCTCCGGCGGCGTATCCAACGTGTCCTTCTCGTTCCGCGGCAACGACCGCGTCCGGGAGGCGATCCATTCGGTCTTCCTGTACCACGCGATCACCGCGGGGATGGACATGGGGATCGTCAACCCGGGGCAGCTGGCCATCTACGACGACATCGAGCCGGATCTTCGGGAGCGCGTCGAGGACGTGGTCCTCGATCGCCGGCCGGACGCCACCGAGCGGTTGCTCGACATCTCTGCGCGGGTCGCCGGGTTCGCCGGCACGCGCCGCCACGAGGACCTCGCCTGGCGCAAGCTACCGGTCAAGGAGCGGTTGACCCACGCCCTGGTGGAGGGGATCGACCAGTACATCGTCGACGACACGGAGGAGGCGCGCCAGGACGCCGAGCGGCCGATCCACGTGATCGAGGGCCCGCTGATGGACGGCATGAACGTCGTCGGCGACCTGTTCGGCTCGGGGAAGATGTTCCTGCCCCAGGTGGTCAAGAGCGCCCGGGTCATGAAGAAGGCGGTCGCCCACCTCGTCCCCTACATCGAGGCCGAGAAGGATCCCTCGGCGGCGAAGACGAACGGCCTCGTGGTGATGGCCACCGTCAAGGGCGACGTCCACGACATCGGCAAGAACATCGTCGGCGTGGTCCTCCAGTGCAACAACTACGAGGTGGTGGACCTGGGCGTCATGGTCCCGGCCCAGCGGATCCTCGACACCGCGCGCGAGCTGAACGCCGACATCATCGGCCTGTCCGGGTTGATCACGCCGTCGCTCGAGGAGATGAGCCACGTCGCCGAGGAGATGGAGCGCGACGGGTTCGAGATCCCCCTGCTGATCGGCGGGGCGACGACCTCGCGGACCCACACCGCGGTCAAGATCGAGCCGCGCTACCACGCGCCCGTCATCCACGTCCTGGACGCGTCGCGGGCGGTGGGCGTTGCGTCGTCGCTGCTCGACGAGAACGGCCGGGATGCCTTCGCCACGAAGATCCGCGAGGAGTACGAGACCGTCCGCCGCGAGCGGGGCGACCGGCAGGAGAAGGAGGCGCGCCACCCCATCGAGGAGGCTCGCCGGCACGGCTTCGCGATCGACTGGACGGGCGTCGAACCCCCACGGCCGACGTTCATTGGCATTCGCACCTTCGAGGACTACCCGCTCGCGGAACTGGTCGATCGGATCGACTGGTCGCCGTTCTTCGCGACCTGGGAGCTCAAGGGCCGCTACCCGCAGATCCTGGACGATCCGAAGCTCGGCGAGGCGGCCAGGGGCCTCCACGCCGACGCCACGGCGCTGCTCCGCCGGATCGTCGACGAGCGTCTGCTCCGGGCCAGCGCCGTGGTGGGCTTCTGGCCGGCGAACCGGGTGGCTGACGACATCGAGCTGTACACCTCCGACGACCGGACGGACGTCAAGGCGGTCATCCACAGCCTGCGCCAGCAGATGGTCAAGCCGCCCGGCCGGCCGAACCTCGCCCTGGCCGACTTCACCGCGCCGAAGGACAGCGGCATCGCCGACTACGTCGGCGGCTTCGCCGTCACCGCTGGCCACGGGCTCGAGGAGCTGGCTGCCGGGTTCAAGGCCGCCCACGACGACTACTCGGCGATCCTCGCCACGGCCCTCGCGGACCGCATGGCCGAGGCGTTCGCGGAGCGCCTCCACGAGCTGGTCCGTCGCGAGCTGTGGGGCTATGCGCCAAACGAGACGCTCGACAACGACGCCCTCATCGCCGAGCACTACCAGGGCATCCGCCCAGCGCCCGGCTACCCCGCCTGCCCCGACCACACCGAGAAGGGCACGCTCTTCGAGCTCCTCGACGCGGAGGCACTGGCCGGCATCCGGCTGACCGAGTCGTACGCGATGTACCCGGGCGCCGCGGTCAGCGGCTGGTATTTCTGGCACCCCGATTCGCAGTACTTCGGCCTCGGCCGGATCGGGCCCGACCAGCTCGTCGACTACGCCGAGCGGAAGGGCATGCCGGTCGACGTGATGGCCCGCTGGCTGTCGCCCAACCTGGCCGACTGACGCTGAGCCGCGACGCTCGGGTCACGCCGATCGTCCCAGATCCGGGTCATTGTCAGTGGTCGTATGATTGGTTGTCGTGACAACGGTTGTTGCTGCCCCCCGCCGCCCTGCCCGCAGCTGGCTGCCGCTGGGCGCCGCCCTCCTGCTACTGGCGTCGATTGCCGGCGCTCCGGCGGCAGCGGCGGCCACGCCGTTCCGGTTCGACCTGTACCACAAGGGCGACTTCGTCAGCCAGACGAACGTCTACCAGTGCGTCGGCGCCAGCATGCAGATGATGATCAACCTGGCGAGCCCGTCGGAAAAGGACAACCGCTCGGCAGGCCGGCAGCTGGAGCTCCAGGAGCTGGCCCGGTCGTTCCGGCGAACGAGCTTTGGCGCGAGCTCCAACCTCAACAACACCGGTCCAAGCGGTAATCCACGCGGCGCGTCGTCGCGCGGCTGGGCCGCCGGCCTGACGGTCGCCGGGATGGGGACCTACAAGATCACCACCGGTGAGAGCCTGAGCGAGGCGATCCACATGGGCGCCCGGCTGATGCGCGAGACCGGCAAGCCGCTGGGCCTGCTCGTCTGGCACGGCCGGCATGCCTGGGTCGTCACCGGCTTCGAGGCGACCGCCGATCCACGCAAGGACGCGAACTTCCGGGTCACCCACGTCTGGATCCTGGACCCGTTCTATCCGCGGACATCGAGCACCTGGGGCAAGAGCCCGGCGCCGCACACCAAGATGACGCTCAGCCAGCTGAGCCAGGACTGGGTGGAGTGGCGTCGCCGATCGTCGCCGACCGGCGGCCCGGTGTGGGCCATGGTCGCCCCCCACGAGAACTGGCGGAGCCCGGAGCGCCGGGCCGCCGCCCGGCCCGTCTCAGGCCGCGAGGTTGCCCGCCTCGACCGCAGCGGCTCGCATCTCGCCCGCCAGTAGCCCGTAGGCCGCGCACCAGGCCTCCCGGACGTCGCGGTCGAACGCCTCGCCCAGCATCTCGTTCAGCGTGTAGATCAGTGCCGCGCCAACCGTCTCGTAGTCGGCGTCCTTGACCCCGTAGCCGGCATGCCGTCGGCCGAGGGCCTGGGCGGCGGGCAGGATCGCGTCGAGATCGTCGAGCCCCTTGACGACAACCGCCAGGGTCTGCATCAGCATCCGTCGCTGGTTGACCATGTCGGTCCCGGCGAACAGTCGCGGCAGGTCCGGGTCGGCCTCGAACAGGCGCTCGTAGAAACGGACGGCGGCCGCGTCGGCGACGGGGGCGACGAGGGCGAAGCTGTCGCGCACGAGTTGCTTCTGGATCGGGGTCATGGGTGGCTCCTGGGGTGTGGTTGCTGTTCTTTGAGGGCGTCGAGCGACGCTGGTGGAGCGATCGTCGTCGGGAGCCTTCGGGTCGCCTTCGGCTGTCGTTAAGGCGGCGTGGATGCCGCCTTCGGAGCTGAGCCCGCCATCCGTCAGTCGGCGAAGAAGCGCGGGAGGTGCGCTCGGTTGGCGTCGAGGAGCTCTGCCAGGAGTGGCTCGGCGACGGGCCACTGCCGAACGAGCGGATTGGCCACCATCGCCCGGATCGCCGTCCGGCGGTCGCCGGAGATCGCGGCGGCGACGGCCAGCTCCTCGTACGCCCGGACGGCCTGGACGAGGCCCCGCATCTCCGGCGCCAGTGGCGCCTGGGGCAATGGATGGGCGCCCGCTCGATCGATCATCGCCGGGACCTCGACCACGGCGTTGGCGGGCAGGTCCGTGATGGCGCCATCGTTGCGGACGTCGACGACCTGGATGTCCCCGGTCCCGGCGTGCAGCGACGCGATGAGCTGCGCGGCCGCCTCGCTGTAGTAGGCCCCGCCCCGCGTCTCGAGCAACTTCGGCTTCTCGGTCAGTGACGGGTCGCGGTACAGCTCGAGGAGGCGACTCTCGATGTCGATCACCTCCTGCGCCCGGGTCTGGCTGCCTCGCTGGCGCTCGAGCTCGCTGGCCGGCAGCAGGTAGTAGCGGAGATAGGACGAAGGAATTGCCCGGTAGGCCCGCACCACCTCGACCGGTAGCCCGCACATGTCGGCAAGGTCGTCGGGGCTGTGCTCCAGCAGGTCCGGCAGGCAATCGGTGTCGTCGACGCGGACGGCCCGTTCCCAGGAGAGGTGGTTGAGGCCCACGTGCTCCAGGGCCACGCGCTCCGGGGCGACATCGAGTTTCGCGGCGAGGCTGCGCTGCAGCCCGATCGCGACGTTGCAGAGGCCCAAGGCCCGATGTCCGTCGTTCAGCAGTGCCTGGGTGACGATCCCCACCGGGTTGGTGAAATCGACGATCCAGGCCCCCGGCGCGCCACGGCGCGCGACCAGCTCGGCCAGCTCCAGGACAACCGGCACGGTCCGCAGCGCCTTGGCGAACCCGCCGGCTCCGACGGTCTCCTGGCCGACGACGCCATACCGGGGCGGGATCGTCTCGTCGCGCAACCGGGCGGCCTGCCCGCCGACCCGCAGTTGGAGGAGCACGTAGTCGGCCCCGTCGATCGCCGGGTCGCGATCCGTCGTGAGCACCAGGCGGCCCGACCAGCCCATCCGCTCGAGCATCCGCCCGGCGAGACCGCCGACGACGTCCAGCCGCTCCTGGTCCAGGTCGAGGAGCACCAGCTCGTCGATCTGGAGCCGATCCGGTCGGCGGGCGAAGCCGTCGATCAGTTCCGGGGTGTAGGTGCTGCCACCGCCGACGACGGTGATCTTCACGCCCACCTGGACCGTCTCCTCTGAAGATTGCACGCCTGTCGGCGGATCATCGCACTTGACGCGGACGGGGCAGATTGCTTATAAGGTTATCAGCAACTTCCCAGCGGACAACCCCCGAAAAGCCGTAGCGGCGGTACCCCTGGCGAATGGCACGTTTCCGTCTCGAGATCGGCCCCATCCCGTTGCATCACCAGGTCTACCTCGACCTGCGCTCGGCCCTCGAGGCCGGTGACTGGCAGCCCGGCGACCGCCTCCCGCCTGAGCGCGAACTGGCGTTGCGCTATGGCTGCAGCCTGATCACCGTCCGGCGCGCGTTGTCGGAGCTGGCGCGCGAGCAGCGGATCGAACGGACCCAGGGCCGCGGCACCCACGTCCTCCGCCCGCGGATCGATCGCGACCTCGCGGATACCCGGAGCTTCACCGACGAGATGCAGACCCGCGGTCTGGACGCGGAGACGCGACTGATCGCGGCTCGCCCGGAATCGGCCGGTCAGGCGGTGGCAGCGGCCCTCCAGCTCGAGCCGGGCTCGCCCACGCTGTACGTCGAGCGACTCCGACTGGGCGGTGGCGAGCCACTCCTGCTCGAGCAGGTCCATCTGCCGGCGGAGCGGTTCCCGGGACTCCTGGCATCGGATCTCGAGCACAACTCGCTCTACGACCTGCTGACCCAACGCTACGACACCCACGTCGCCCGGGCCCGCGAGGCCCTGGAGCCGGTGCTGCTCCGAGCCCGGGAGGCCCGACTGCTTGGCCGCCCGCCGCGGTCGCCGGCCCTGCTCGTCGAGGGCACGGCCTTCACCGCCGGACGGCATGCCAGTCGAGTTCGGTCGGACGTATGTCCGCGGCGACCGAACCCGCTACTACGTCGAACGAGTCGTGATCCGGGCGGATCCCCGGGAGGTTGGGGAGCCCGATATCAGGGTGGACCGCCGGTTCGGCGACCGGCTCGAGGCCACCGCCAGGACCTGAGAGGAGGCCGCCATCGCGACCGCCAGCCGCCAGCCACGTCCGATCTCCCGATCCACGAGGACCGCCATGCAGCCCAGACGTTCGCGCTTCCTCGCCATCCTGTCCGTCGTCGTCCTGACGGCGAGCGCCTGCTCATCGACCTCGACCGGCACGCCCAGGCCATCGTCGGCCGGCCCCGGCGCCAGTGCCTCCGGCGGGGCGCCAAGCCCCGCGGCGTCGGTCGCCCCGGCAGACCTCCGCTGGTACTGCTGCCTCGGCACGGGCGAGGATCCCACCCAGGTCCCGACCGAGGAGGAGGTGGCGGCGGGATTCGCCGACGCCTATCCCGGCTCCAGCCTCAAGTTCGAGGTCGTGACCTACGACGCGGCCCGAAACACGCTCGCCACCCAGATCGCGTCGGGCGCCGGGCCGGACATCGTCGGGCCCGCCGGCGTCGGTGGACTGGCGGCCTTCGACGGCCAGTGGCTTGACCTCTCGCCGTACATCGACAAGTTCGGCTATGACCTTGGCCAGTACGACGATGGCGCCGTCGAGTTCTACAACGTCGGCGACCAGGGCCAGATCGGCATCCCGTTCGCCATCTACCCCTCGATGCTGTGGTACAAGGCCGACCTGTTCGACGAGGCCGGCCTCGAATACCCGCCGCACGAGTACGGCGCGCCGTACACCTGGCCGGACGGCACCGAAGCCGAATGGAACTACGACACCGTCCGCGAGGTCGCTCTTCGACTGACCGTCGACGAGAACAACGTCGACGCGACGCAGGCGGGGTTCGACCCAGACCAAGATCGTCCAGTACGGCTTCGAACCGCAGCGCGACGACCTGCGCGGCCTGGGCGCCTATTGGGGCGCCGGCAACCTGGCCGGTGAGGACGGCTCGACGGTCGTGATTCCGGATGCCTGGCAGGACGCCTGGAAGTACTTCTACGACGGCATCTGGGAAGACCACTTCATCATGAACGGCGCGGTCTTCGAGAGCGAGGAGTTCAGTGGCGGCGGCTACGCCTTCTTCTCGGGGCGGGTCGCGATGAGCGAGAACTTCCTGTGGACGACCTACGGCGTCGCCGATTCCGGTGACGACTGGGACCTGGCCGCGATCCCCTCGCACAACGGGACCGTGACCTCGCCGTTGAACGCCGACACGTTCGCGATCCTCAAGGACTCCAAGCACCCGGACGTCGCCTTCCAGGGCTTGACCTACCTCCTCGACACCGCGTCTGACGAGCTGCTCAACCTGTACGGCGGAATGCCCGCCCGGGCCGAGAAGCAGGACGCGTTCTTCGAGACGCTCGGCCAGACCGAGGGCTTCCCCGACGAGGTCGACTGGCAGGTCGTCAAGGACAGCGTCCAGTACGCCGACAACCCGAACTTCGAAGCCGCGATGCCCAAGTACAACGAGACCCTGACGATCCTCGGCAAGTACAACACCAAGTGGACGACGACCGAGGGTCTCGACATGGATCAGGAGATCGAGGCCCTCCGGGCCGAGATCCAGGCGGCCTGGGACAGCTAGGCTGCCCGAATGGCGGAACGGCTTCCAGCCCTCGCCGTCGGTCCGATCGCGCGCCCCCGGCGCGTTCGGTTCCGGATGACGCCCCTGGCGCGCCGCGAGGCGCGCTGGGGGCTGTTCTTCCTCTCGCCGTGGATCATCGGCTTCGTCGGGTTCACCTTGCTGCCGATGGTCGCCACCGCCGTCCTCACGTTCTTCAACGTGACCCTGTCACAGCGCGAGCCACTCGAGTTCGTCGGCCTGGGCAACTACCAGCGGGTGCTGTTCGAGGACCCACAGGTCTGGCAGTCGCTCAGCGTCACCGTCCGGTTCGCCGCGTTGTGGCTGCCGATCGGGCTCGTCGTCCCATTCGTCCTCGCCCTGGCGCTCAATTCCCGGTACCTGCGTGGGGCCCGGCTGTTCCGGGTCCTGTTCTTCATGCCCTACGTCGTGCCGTTCGTGGCGGCGGCGTTGATCTGGCAGCAGATGCTGGGCGTCGGCGGCTTGATCAACGAGGGCCTGATGCTGCTCGGCGTCAAGGATCCGCCCGAATGGATCCACGACACGACCTGGATCCACCCGTCCCTCGTGATCATCGGCCTGTGGGGGATCGGCGCCGGGATCATCATCAACCTGGCCGGTCTCCGGGCGATCCCCACCGAGTACTACGACGCCGCGCGGATCGATGGCGCCGGCGGCTGGGCCACCCTCCGGCACATCACCGTCCCGATGATGTCGCCGATCCTGTTCTACTCGCTGATCCTGAGCGTCGTCACAGTCTTCCAGTACTTCCTCGCCCCGCTGGTGCTCCTCAACGGCACCGGCGAGCCGGGCGGGGAGACGCTGTTCTACAACCTCCACCTGTACAACACGTTCTTCCTCTATCAGGAGATGTCGTACGGCGCCACGCTCGCCTGGCTGCTGTTCGCCATCACCCTCGTCGTGACGGTGGTCCTGTTCCGGACCTCGCGGCGATGGGTCTACTACGCGGGCGAGCGCTGACGTGAGCGTTTTGGGGCGGAGCTGGGATGCCGATCGGTCCGGCCGGCCGGAGGCCGGACGGCTCGCGCCTGCGGAGGCGCTTCGGACCGTCCTGATGACGCTGGGGATCGCGTTGCTGGCGCTGGTCTTCCTGTCGCCGCTGTTCCAGTCGTTGATGACGTCGCTCAAGACACCGGAGCAGATCACCCAGCTCCACGCCCCGCTCTACCCGGCCAATCCCGTCACCTACGACTACGAGGGCGACACCTACGACGTCTACCAGGTCCCGATCGATGGCACGGTCCGGGAGCTGGCACTGGTCGAGCCCGGCCGGCAGGAGAGCCAGTTCATCGATCCGGCGAACGCCGGTGCGGGCCTCATCACCTGGCAGGGATCGTGGCGGGCGCTCGAGCCCGCCTGGCGCTTCAACCCGCAGTTCTCGAACTACGCCGACGTCTGGAACCTGATCGAGTTCCCGATCCTGCTGCGGAACACCCTGCTGATCGCGGGCATCGGGACCGTGGGCACGCTCATCTCCTGCACGATGGTGGCGTACGGCTTCGCCCGCTTCCGATTCCCTGGCCGTGGCCTGCTGTTCACGCTGCTGATCGCCACGGTCTTCCTGCCGGCGGCCGTGACCCTGATCCCGACCTACACGATCTTCGTGAAGCTGGGCTGGGTGAACACCTGGCTGCCGCTGCTGATCCCGACCTTCCTGGCCAACGCCTACGACGTCTTCCTGTTGCGCCAGTACCTGCTCACGATCCCGCGGGAGCACGACGAGGCCGCCGCCATCGACGGCGCGGGTCCCATCCGGACGCTGCGGTCGGTGATCCTGCCGCAGGCCTGGCCGGCGATCGCCGCGGTCGGGATCTTCCACTTCGTGTACTCGTGGAACGACTTCTTCGGACCGCTGATCTACCTGTCCGGTGCGGCGGACCTGCAGCCGCTCCAGGTGGGGCTGGCGCGGTTCAACGGCGTCTACTATCAGAACCCGGCGTTCATCCAGGCGGGCAACATCATGACCCTGGTAGTGCCGGTCATCCTGTTCGTCGTCTTCCAGCGCGCCTTCACCCGCGGCATCGTCGTGACCGGCGTGGAGAAGTGACCCGGTCGCGCGTCTGTCTCACCTTCGACACGGAACACCCCGATCGACCCACCGACCCGGACGTGACACCGCGTCTGCTCGACGCCCTCGCCGCCCTGGATGTCGCAGCCACGTTCTTCGTCCAGGGGCGCTGGGCGGAGGCGTACCCGAGTCTGGCGCGGCGGATCGTCGACGCCGGACACCTCGTCGGCAGCCACTCCTTCTACCACGCCCGGATGACGCTGTTCACCTCGGACGGCTTCAATACCGACGTGCGGCAGGCGGAGGCAGTCATCGAGCAGGCAATTGGGGTGGACCCGCGCCCCTGGTTCCGCCTGCCGTTCGGCGACGGTGCGGACGACCCGGTGGTGCATCGACGGCTGCAGGACCTGGGCTACCGGCACGTCCACTGGCACGCGGATCCCCAGGACTGGGAGACCGCCGCGACAGGGGCCGACGTCGAGGAATGCCTCGTCAGCCGCGCCGTGGAGCACGGCGACGGCGCCGTCCTGCTGCTCCATGCCTGGCCGTCGCCGGCCCTGGCGGCGCTCCCCGGGACCGTGGCCCGGCTCCGCGACGCGGGCATGGACTTGGTGCGGCTCGATGCCCTCGATGCGTGGCCGGCGCACGACCCGTGACCGTGCACCCGCGACCGGCGATCCTCGCCGTCGACGGTGGCAACTCCAAGGCGGACGTCGCCCTCGTCGCCGCCGACGGCCGGCTGCTGTACGCCATCCGTGGGCCCACGATCTCGCACCAGGCGGTTGGCCTGAAGACCGGGATGGATCGGCTCGACGCCCTGGTCGACCAGGCCGCTGCGGCCGCCGGGGTGCTACCGGATCGACCGCTGGCCGGGCTGGGGGTCTACTCGCTGGCGGGAGCCGATTACGCGACCGACCGCCGTTCGCTGACCCGGGCCCTGGAGGCCCGGGGCGCCACCTCGGAGACGATCGTCGTCAACGACGCGTTCGGGGCGTTGCGCGCGGGGTCGCGGCGGGGATGGGGCGTGGTCGTGATCTGTGGCCAGGGCGTCAACGCGGCGGGTGTCGCGCCGGACGGCCGCTCCGCACGGTTTGCCGCCGTCGGCGACATCTCGGGCGATTGGGGCGGTGGCACGAGCGTTGGCATGGCGGCACTCGCGGCCGCCGTCCGGGGCCGTGACGGGCGCGGCCCGCGGACCATCCTCGAACGGGTGGTGCCGGCGCACTTCGGGCTGGCCCGGCCCGAGGCCCTCACCCGTGCCCTGTACGACGAGCGGATCCCCATTGCTCGGATCGGCGAGCTGTCGCCACTCGTGTTCGAGACCGCCCGGGACGGCGATGGCGTGGCCCGCTCGATCGTGGATCGGCTCACCGACGAGCTCGCCTCGATGGCGATCGCGCTGATCCGCCGCCTCCACCTGACCAGGATGGACGTCGAGGTGGTCCTCGCCGGCAGCGTCTTCGACGCGGACGACCCGGCATTCATCGAGGGCCTTCGCGCGCGGCTGACCGCCGTCGCTCGAGGAGCCACGCTGATCCGTCTCGTGGCACCGCCCGTGGCGGGTGCGGCGCTGCTGGGGCTCGATCGGTTGGTGGGCGGCCACGCGGCACCGGCGGCCGCCGCGCGGCTGGTCGCCGCCCTCGAGGCGTGGCACCGCGGAACGGGATCCGCGTAGGCGGCCCCGCGGCGCAACGCTCCGGCTACGCTCGCGTCGATGGCAGGGATGGACACGAACTCGGGCCCGACACATCGCCTGCTGTGGACCGTGCTCGTCGACGGCATCGCGCACCGGTTGACCCTTGTCCCATCGTTCGTTCGACCTTGGGTTGCCGTGGAGATCGACGGGCGCCCAGTCACCCGCGTTCGAACGCCGAACGGCAGGGCTCCGTGGCGCGAGGCAGCGGTTGACATCGACGGCGTCAGGATCACGATCGCCCTCATCCATGCGTGGATCGGGATGCGGACCGACGTCTTCGTCGAGGGGCGGTCGCTGACGGACGGTCGCACGATCCAGGAGGTGCGGTCGCAGGGACCGGTGCCGGTCCGCGGCTACGAGCGCTGGTTCGGCGACATGGTGGCTGAGCGGTGGCGCCCGACCCGGGGCGAGACGGCCTACGTGCTCGCGCTGAGCATCATGCTCGCGGGGTTGCCGTACACCTTGCTCGGCATCGTGAACGGACGGGCACCACTGGTGGCCTTGGCCAGTGGCATCGCGGCCGCGGCGGCCATCAGCTTCGTGTTCCTCGTCGTGATCGGCTGGTCGGGGCTGCTCGGTCGTCTCAATGGTCGGTTGCTGGCCAGGCCGGAGCTGGGCGATTGGCGGCGGGCGGTCCTCTTCCTCGCGGCACTGGCTATCCCGCCACTGCTCGTGTTCGTCGTGGTCGTCGCGGTCGCCTACGCCCTCGCGCCCCGCTAGCCCCGGCTACCATCAACGCTCCGATCTGGAGGTGCTGGGTGGATCTCGGGCTGAGCGGGAAGCGGGTGCTGGTCGGCGGGGCGAGTCGCGGGCTGGGAGCGGCGATCGCCGAGGTGCTGGCCGCCGAGGGAGCGCGGGTCGCCGCCGTCGCCCGGCCATCGGCTGACCTCGACGCGTTCGCCGGCCGGGTCGGGGCCACGGCGATTCCGTCAGACCTGGGCGCTGCCGGGGGTCCCGAAGCCGCGGGCAACGGTGCGATCGACGCCCTGGGCGGCCTCGACGGGCTGGTCGTCAACTCCGGCGGTCCGGCGTCGGGCACCTTCGACACGACCGACGAGTCGACCTGGGCCAAGGCCATCGAGGGCACGCTGCTGGCCGCGATACGCCTGATCCGGACCTGCCTGCCGGCGCTCCGCGAGGGCCGCGACCCGGCGATCCTGATCGTCCTCTCATCCTCGGTCCGCGAGCCGATCCCGGCCCTCATCACCTCGAATGTTCTCCGCCCGGGGCTCAACGGCCTGATCAAGACCCTCGTCGGCGAGATCGCGCCGATCCGGATCAACGGCATCGCCCCGGGCCGGGTGAGCACGGCCCGGATCAGGACGCTCGACGAATTGCGGGCCGCCAGCTCCGGCATGACCGTCGAAGCGGTCGAGCAGCAGACCATCGCCCGGATCCCGCTTGGCCGGTATGGCGAGCCGGCCGAAGTCGGACGCGTCGGGGCCTTCCTCCTGTCGCCGGCCGCGTCGTACGTCAACGGCGTCGTGATGGCCGTCGACGGGGGCATGATCCGAAGCCTCCCGTGATCAACGGGTCGTTCCGCCTCCGAGGTGTCGTAAGCGTCCTGCCGACTGCCTTCGCCGACGACGGGCGACTCGATCTCGAGGGCGTTCGCTCGCTCGTCCGAGCCCATGTCGCAGCGGGCGTCGATGGCCTGACGACCCTCGGGGTCATGGGCGAGGCAGCCGAGCTGTCCGACGACGAACGACCACAAGTGCTTGCGGCGGTGCTCGAGGAGGCTGGCGACCGGCCGATCGTCCTCGGGATCAGCGGTCCGTCGGCGGACATCGTGGCGCGTCGGGCCGCCGAGGCGGCGGTCGCCGGCGCAGCGGCGGTGATGGTGGGACCACAGGCGACGCTGTCGCTGGAGGCTGCGGTGGCCGCGGCGGCGTCCGGCGGGTTGCCGATCGTGATCCAGGACTACCCCGCGGGCAGCGGCGTCACCGTCACCGCGGCGGAGCTGGCTTCGGCGGCCGGAGCGCCGCTGGTCGCCGGCGTCAAGGCCGAGGCGCCGCCGACGTCGAGCTCGATCGCCGCCCTGCGACGGCTGCGGCCGGGCCTCGATGCGATGGGCGGTCTCGGCGGCCTGTACCTGATCGACGAGCTGCGGGCCGGGGCGACCGGGACGATGACCGGCTTCGCGATGCCCGACCGGCTGGTGGCGATCGTCCGGACCTTCCCGGCCGATCCCGCCGCGGCCGAGCGCGAATGGACCCAGCTGCTCCCGCTGATGCGCCTCGAGGCCATTCCACCGTTCAGCCTCGCCGCCCGCAAGGAGGTGTGGCGGCTGCGGGGGGTGATCGGCTCGGCGCGGTGCCGGCGGGCGGGAGCGACCCTCGACGACCTGGCCCGCGACGACGTGCGACGCGCGCTGCAGGCGGTCGGCGGGGCCTGAATTGGATGCGCCCAGGCCGTCCGGCCCGGGCGCGTGATCGGACCCTATCGCCCCGACCGGGTGTGGGGACCCGGCATCGGGCGGCTTGTGCCCTCGACGAATGTCAGTGCCGGACTGGCTCCAGCGCACCAACGGCGGCGCCATCCTCGGCGATCGCGTCCAGGAGCCGATCGTCAGTGACCGCCGCGAACCCCTGCAGGATCACCCGGCTGAGCCCCAGCCCCTGGTAGTCCCGTAGCCGCTGCCGTCGCGCCGCGCCGGCGGGTGCATCGGGCTTGCCCCAGACGTGGACCGAGACCCGCAGCGACCCGGGCTCGCGACCCACCTCCCGGCAGCGCTCGGCGATCACCGGCAGGGCACGCTCCACCTCGTCCGGCAACAGCGCGTCGAGGTTCAGCTCGTCGGCAAATCTGGCCGCCAGCCGCCATGTCACCCGCGGCCCGTTGCCCCCGACGACGATCGGGATCCGCGGTGCCTGGAGCCCCTTGGGCTCGTGGATGGCGTCGCGGACGTGGGCCGTCGCGCCCTCCCATGTCGCCGTACCCGGCAGCAGCATCCGGGTGATGATCTCGAGGTGGTCGGCGAGGATCGCCAGCCGGGCGGGTGCGTCGGGAAAGCCGTACCCGTAGGCAAGCCATTCGTCTTCCTTCCAACCGGCGCCGATCCCGAGCTCGACGCGGCCACCGGAGATCACGTCGATCGTCGAGATCGCCTTGGCCGTGAGCCCGGCGTTGCGATAGGCCGCCGCGAGGACGAGATGGCCGATCCTGGCGCGCGACGTCGCCGCCGCAATGGCCGCCAGCTCGACCATCGGCTCGAAGACGATCGCCGGCTCGGGTGGCGGATCGACCTGCATGTGGTCGTACACCCACAGCGATTCGATCCCCCGGTCTTCGGCTGCCCGGGCGACACCAACGGTCCGTTCCCACGCGTCGCGTGGGTCGAGCCCCAGGTACTCGCGGTCGCACCCCTGGGGCAGCGTCAGCCCGATCTTCACGACGGTGCCTCCCAGCGCCCGAAGGCGCCCTCGACGCCGGCCCGGACCCGCTCGACGAACGCCCCGTCGACGGGGCGGACATCGGCCACCGAGTACCACAGGCCCGCCTCGCGGACGTAGGTGCCGAGCGTTCGGAGTGCCTCGCGGACGTCCTCCCAGGTCACGCCCATGGCCTCCGGCCGGATGTCCAGCCCCACCCGGACGAGCGCGGCGAGGATCCGCTCGGCGTCGTTGTCCTGCAGCAGCGACCCCGCGTACAGGCCGAGTCCGACCGGCTGACCGTGGATGAAATGGCGGCCCGTCAGGCGTTCGAGGTTGTAGAAGAAGAAGTGCTCGACACCCTCGATGTGGCGCGGGTTCCAACCCGCCGCGTGGAACGCCGCGCCGCCCCAGCGGTGGGCCAGCATCAGCGTCCGGATCCCGATATCGGTGACGTCCCGGATCTCGTCGAGTGCCCCCAGCACCGAGTCCAGGCGCTCGCGCGCCGCCGCGACGAGCCGCTCGTCGTATGGCCATTGCGGTTCGCAGCGCCCCTCGTCGCGGGCGATCTGCCAGTCGCGGTGGGCGGTGTGGTAGCACAGGATGTCGCCGACACCGCTCCGGTTGAGCGCCGCCGGGGCGGACCGGATGACCTCGAAGTCGACGTAGACGGCCTCGGGGATCGCCCAGCCCAGGTAGCGCACCCGGCCGCCATCCCGAAGCCCCGCCCGGTGGCCGAAGGCCGCGTTCACCGTCATCGCCGTCGGGGCCTGGAAGAGGGGGACGCCGCGGCGCCAGGCGACGAACTTGGCGACGTCCAGCGCCTGCCCGCCACCCAGCCCGATCACGCTCGCGGCGACCGGAAGCTCGACCAGCAACGACCCAAGCTCGGCAAGATCGAGCGTCTCGACGAGATGAACACCGGCGACGTCCGCCCCGGGCGGCGCGACCGCGGTCTCGAATGCCGGCCAGAGGTCCGCCATGGTCACGACGAGGTACGGCGGGTGAGCGATGATGGGCAGCTCGGCCAGCAGCCCACGACCGAAGATCGTCTGGAAGCCGCCGTCCGACCCCGCACCGTCGCCCATCAGACCTGGTGCCGGGTGGCGTGATCCATGATCCGCTCCTCCGTCGCATCGGCACGGGCCAACTGCGCGGTGATGCGACCCTCCCGCATCACGACGATCCGATCGCACATGCCCAGCACCTCGGGCAGCTCGGACGAGACCATGACGATCGCCACCCCCCGCGCCGCGAGATCGCGGAGCAGACCGTAGATCTCGCGCTTGGCGCCGACGTCGACGCCACGGGTCGGCTCGTCGATCAGCAGGATCCGGCACTCTGCGTGGAGCCAGCGGGCGAAGATCACCTTCTGCTGGTTGCCGCCGCTCAGCGTCCGGACGGCCGCCCCCGGTCCGCGCGCCTTGATCGCCAGGCGGTCGATGTGGCCTCGGACCGAGCGCCGTTCTCGATCGGCCTGGATGACACCGTGACGAGCGACCGGGTCCATCCTGGCGATCGTGACGTTCGTCGCCACGTCCTGTCGGAGTAGCAGGCCATCGCCCTTCCGGTCCTCGGTCAGGAAGCCGATCCCCAGGCCGATCGCGGCCCGTGGCGAACTGATCGTCACCGGCTCCCCAAAGATCTCGATGGTGCCCGCGTCGATCGGGTCGGCGCCGTGGATTGCTCGCAGCAGCTCCGTGCGCCCGGCGCCCGCCAGCCCGCATACGCCGACGATTTCGCCCTCGTGGACGGAGAAGTCGACCCCGTGCAGGACACCGGTGCGCCGAAGGCCGCGAACCTCGAGCGCCACCCGACCCGGTGCGGCCGGTGGTCGTGGCGGGAAGACGTCACCCAGCTCCCGGCCGACCATCAGCCGGACCAGTCGGTCCTGGGTCATCGCGCTGGTCGGCTCGTCGGCCACGACCCGCCCATCCTTCATGACCGTCACCCGATCGGTGATCTCGAAGACCTCGTTGAGGCGGTGGGAGATGTAGATGAACGCCACGCCCTTCTCCGCGAGCCGGCGGACGACGCCGAACAGCCCCCGGAGCTCCGCCTCGCCCAGGACCGCCGTCGGCTCGTCGAGGACGATCAGCCGGGCGTCTCGCGAGAGCGCCCTGGCGATCTCGACCATCTGCCGGCCGGCGACGCTGAGCGACCCGACCGGCATCCGGGGCGACAGGTCCAGGCCCAGCCGCTGGGCGACGATGGCCGTGTCCTGGCGCAGCCGGGGCCAGTCCACGACGCCGTAGCGCGAGGTGGGCAGGCGGCCCATGAAGATGTTCTCAGCGACGCTCAAATGGGGTGCCAGGGCGGGTTCCTGGTAGATCACCGCCACGCCGCGGTCGATCATCCCGCTGGGATCGGCCGCGTCGACCGGCTCGCCGGCCAGGGTGATCGTGCCGGCGTCCCGGTCGTAGGCACCGGACAGGATCTTGATCAGGGTCGACTTGCCGGCGCCGTTCTCACCGACCAGGCCGAGCACCTCGCCGGCCCGAACCGTCAGGTCGACCGACCGCAGCGCGTGCGCGCCCGGAAAGACCTTCTCGATGCCGCGCATCTCGAGCACGGCAACGGGCGCGGCGGCCGGCGCGGCTGGTAGAGAGTCGATCATGTCGCCTCTGAAATCGGGAGGGCGGAACGGAGGAGAACAGTTCCGCCCTCCCGGTGTTGCCGGCACGCGATGCGTGCCGGGTGCTACCTAGAAGCCCTTGCCGAGGAACTCGTCGACGTTGTTCGCGTCGATCGTGTTCGTTTCGAGGACCCAGGTCTTCTCGACGGTCTCGCCGTTGAGCAGCTTCTGGGCGGTCTGGCAGGCCTCGATGCCGGCGTTGTCGTAGGTGAACGTCACCACGATCTTGCCGTCCTTGATCGCCTGGATCGCCTCATTCTGACCGTCGATTCCGACGACCTTGAACTCATCGAGCCGGTTGGCCGTCTCGAGTGCAGCCACCACGCCCAGCGCCATCGCGTCGTTGTGGGTGTAGATCACGTCGACCTCGCCCGGGCCATAGGCCTGCAGCAGGTCGTTCATCGCCGTCAGCGCCACGTCGCGCTTGTAGTCCGCGGTGACGCTCTGGACGATTTCGACGCTCGGGTCGTTGTCGGTCAGCCACTTGATGAACTCGTCGTGGCGATCGGTGGTGGCTGACGCACCGGCGGTACCCTGGATCTCGATGACCTTGCCGCCGTTGCCGCCCAGGATGGTCTTGGAGACGTACTCCGCGGCCGTCCGGCCGATGAGCTTGTTGTCGGCGCCGATGTGCTGGGTGACCTCGACATCGACGCTTCGGTCGAGGGTGATCACCGGGATCTTGGCGTCGAGCGCACGCTTGGCCGCAGCGGTCAGGCCGGCGGCCGTGTTCGGGGTGAGCAGCAGGACGCTGACCGGCCGGCTGATGAACTCGTCGATGTGCTCCGACTGCTTGGCGTCGTCGCCCAGGGCGTCGGACATCAGGGTCTGGGCGACGGGGTTGCAGTTCTCGGCGACCTTGCGGTTCTGATTGGTCCGCCACTCGTCGCTGCCGTTGGCCTGCGAGAACCCGATCACCTTCGGCTTGGTTCCGCTGCCCGGCGTCGCGGTGCAAGCGGCCAGCACGACCACCAAGCCGATCGCTGTGACCGCGGCGACGTGTCGGTTGCGAATCATCCTCTCGTTCCTCCTACCTGGTTCGCTGGACGGGTGACGGATGGCTGCGCGGTCCCGGGCCACGTGGACCCCGGACCTCCTCCTGGGTCAAGGGCTCACCTGCCTTCCTCCTTGCTTCTGGTCCGGCGTTCCAGGAGAACGGCGCCGAGGATGATCAGCCCCTTTGCGATGCGCTGCGAGAACGGCGGCACCGCCAGGAGGTTCAGGAGGTTGTTGACGACCGCGACGATCCCGGCCCCGACGAGCGTCCCGCCCACCCCGCCGGAGCCACCGAACAGGCTCGTCCCGCCGATCACGACGATGGCGATGGCATCGAGCTCGAAGCCCTCTCCGGCGGTCGCCTCCGCGGCGCCGAGCCGGGACACCACGATCAGTGCCGAGATCGCGGCGCACAGGCCGCTGATCACGTACACGCTGAACAGGACCCGTCGGGTGGGGATCCCCGACAGGCGGGCTGCCTCGAGGTTGTCGCCGACGGCATAGACCTGCCGTCCGAATGTCGTGTGCCGGAGGACGAACCAGGCGATGGCCGCCAGGGCCAGGAACAGCAGGAACGGGACCGGCAGGCCGACCAGGGTGCCATTGCCGATCCAGGCCACGTCGTCGGCTGCCGCACCGGCACGAATCGGCTTGGCGTCCGTGTAGGTGAGCGTCACCCCGCGGGCGATGACCAGCATCGCCAGGGTCATGATGAACGGCTGGACGCCGCCCCTCGTGATCCCCAGGCCGTTCAATGCCCCGAACGCCGCGCCGATGACCAGCGCCCCGAGGATCGCCACCAGCCACGGGACGCCGGCCGCGAGCAGCGAGGCGAAACCGACTGCGACGATCCCCAGGATCGAGCCGATCGACAGGTCGATTCCGGCGGTGAGGATGACGAACGTCATCCCGATCCCGAGGATGCCCGCGATCGATGCCTGGCGGGCGACGTTGGCAAAGTTGCCGGGCGTCAGGAAATGCTCGGAGCGCCAAGCACCGACGACGACGAGGACGAGGAAGGCCAGGAGGATCCCGTTGCCCCGGACGAACGCGATGATCCGCGCTCGGACATCGCCGGTCTCATCGTCGCGGTTGCGGGCCTGGGGCTCGTCGGGTGCGGTCACGGCTTGCTCAACCTCGGTCATGGGCGCTGCCTCATCGGGCCGTCCAGCCACCGTCGACGAGCAGCGTCGTGCCGGTGATCATGGAGGCCGCGGGCGAGGCCAGGAACACCACGGCTCCGGCAACGTCCATCGGCTCGCCGATGCGGTGGACGCCGGCGATCCGCTCGACGACGTCGGCCTCGAAGGCCGGATCGGCGAGGTCCGAGGCCGTACCGTCGGTCCGGATGAAGGTGGGCGCCACGGCATTGACGGTGATCCCGTGACGGCCCCATTCGACCGCGAGACAGCGGGTCATGTGGGCGACGGCCGCCTTCGACAGGCAGTAGACCGACTCGGTGGGCAGGGCGACGAAGCCAGCCTGCGAGCTCAGGCTGACGATCCGACCGCCGCCCTGGAGGATCATCGCCCGGCCCGCCGCCTGGCTGGCAAAGAACGTGCCCTTGACGTTGACGGCCATCGTCAGGTCGAAGTCGGCCTCGTTGACGTCCTCGGCCGGGTTGGCAGGGCCCAGGCCGGCGTTGTTGACGAGGATGTCCAGCCGGCCGAACCGCTCGACGACGGCATCCACGGCCGCGACGACCTCGTCGAGCCGGGTGACATCCATCGGCACGACCAGTGACCGGCGGCCCATCGTCCGGATCTCGTCCGCGGGACCGTCGCCGTCCGACGGCGATCGCAAGCCGAGGGCGACATCGGCCCCGGCATTGGCGAGGGCGAGGGCAATGGCCCGACCGATTCCGCGGTTGGCGCCGGTCACCAGGGCCACTTGCCCACCGAGGTCGAAGGTGGGAAACCGCTCCATCAGCTCCACGCTACCGAGTTTTACGCTTATCGATCACGCTTATCGCTGACGCTTATCGTTTGCGCTTGACGATGAGCGGCCGGAGGATATACTCGCCGACGACCACCCGTCAAGGGGTCGGGAGCCAACCGGAGGACCGGAGCTGAGCACGATCGAACGGCCGAACTCGTCACCCGGTTCGGTCACCCTGCGCGATGTCGCGCAGGGCTCCGGGGTGTCGATCACGACGGTGTCGCGGATCCTCAACGGTCGCGAATTGGGCGTCCCGATCCGGGAGGAAACGCGCAACCGCGTCATGGCGGTGGCGGCGGAGCTGGGCTACAAGCCAAACCTCCTCGCCCGCGGCCTCCGAGGCAGTCGGAGCTCACTGCTCGGGGTCATTGCCCGCGACATCGCCGACCCGTTCCACACCCAGATCCTGCGCGGGATCAACGCCGTTTCACAGGAACGTGACTACCGGATGTTCCTGGGCCACGTGGACTACCGGCCCGACGTCGCCCTGACCTACGGCTCGATGTTCGAGCGTTCGCACGCCGACGGGATCATCGTCATCGGCGATCTCGAGGGTGGGGATGAAGCCCTTGACGTCATCTCCCAGCAGCACCGCTACGTCCTCGGCGTGACGGACCGGACGACTCGGCGCCAGATCCCGGGCGTCTACGGCGACAGCGTGGCCGGCACGGGCCTCGCACTGGAGCACCTGTGGGGGCTCGGCCACCGGGCGATCATCTGCGTCTCGGACAACCGGACCAACGACGGCCGGCTGCGCATCGCGCTGTACGAGCAGTTCATGCGTGACCGCGGGGCCGGCGATCGGATCCAGGTCTTCATCACCGACCAGGAGCCGGAGCCGGCATTCGAGCTGGGCCAGCGGATCTTCGCCGACTTCGGGCGAACACCGGCCACGGCGATTTATGCCACCAGTGACACCACCGCCATCGGGTTGATGCAGGCGGCGTTCCAGGCCGGCGTCGCCATCCCGGACCGGCTGTCGATCGTTGGCTTCGACGACATCGACTTCGCGGGGTTCACGATCCCACCGCTGACGACGGTCAGCCAGTCGGGCGTCGAGATGGGCCGGGTCGCGGCCGAGCTCCTCTTCGAGATGGTCGAGCAGAACCGCAACCGGTCGGAGGTCAGCGACGTGGTTCTCGCACCCACCCTCAAGGTGCGTCGCTCGACGGCGCCCCCGTTCGAGGCGCCGCCGACGTAGCCGCGCCGATTGCGCCGTCGGCTGGCCGCGTGCCAGCATCGCGGTGTGGGTGCACGGCCGGGATCCGCCCTCGAGGTGCTCGCGGTCGCGACGCGACTGGGCCTGACCTCGTTCGGTGGGCCGATCGCCCACATCGGCTACTTCCGGCGCGAGTACGTCGAGAAGCGGGGCTGGGTCGACGACCAGGCCTTCGCCGATCTCGTCGCCCTGACCCAGTCACTCCCCGGTGCGGCGAGCAGCAAGCTGGGGATGGCGATCGGGATCGTGCGGGCCGGGCTGCCCGGCGGCCTGGCGGCGTGGCTGGGATTCACCCTCCCGTCGGCGATCGCGCTCGTGGCGTTCGCGCTCGTGGTGCAGCGGCTCGGCCCCGAGTCGGACGGCTGGCTGCACGGCCTCAAGATCGTGGCCGTGGCCGTCGTGGCCCAGGCCGTCTGGGCGATGGCCCGTCGCCTGGCCGCCACGCCGCTGCGCGTCGCGATCGGCCTGTTGGCAACCGTGGTCCTGCTGCTGGCCCCGGGTGGCGGGACCCAGCTGCTCGTGATCGCTGGCGCGGGGTTCGTCGGCTGGCAACTCCTTCGCGAGCCGGCGACGGACCTTCGGCCACGCCTCAGCGTCGGGATCGGACGGCGGACGGCAGCGGTCGCCGGGGTGACGTTCGTTGTGCTCCTCGTCGCCCTGCCGATCCTGCGCCAGCTGAGCAACAGCCAGGCCATCAGCGTCGTCGACAGCTTCTACCGGACCGGCAGCCTGGTGTTCGGTGGCGGCCACGTCGTCCTGCCACTGCTGGAAGCCGAGGTCACGCCGCACTGGATCTCCGAGGAGCGGTTCCTCGCCGGCTACGGCGCGGCGCAGGCCGTCCCTGGGCCGCTGTTCACCTTTGCCGCCTATCTGGGTGCGGTCCTGGGCCCTTCGCCCAACGGGGTCGCCGGAGCGGCCGTCGCCCTCGTCGCGATCTTTCTGCCCAGCTTCCTGCTCACGGTGGCGACGCTGCCGGGCTTCGCCTTCGTCCGTGGCCGGGCCGACCTGCAGGCGGCCCTCCGCGGGGTTGGCGCGGCGGTGGTCGGGATTCTCCTGGCGGCGCTCTACGACCCCCTTGCGACGAGCGCAATCCTCCGGCCCATCGACGCCGTCATCGCCGCGGCAGCGCTCGCTGCCCTCGTCGTCGGTCGCCTGCCGCCGTGGCTGGTCGTGGTCGGGACCGCTGCGGTCAGCGCCGCAATCGGTCCGCCCTGACGGCTAGGTCCCGTGGCGGTAGAACGGGATGTCCTCGGGCGGGAGCGGCGTGTTGCCCATGATCAGGTCCGAGGCTTTCTCGGCCAGCATCATGACCGGCGCGTAGATGTTGCCGTTGGTGACGTACGGCATGGCCGACGCGTCGACGACCCGGAGCCCATCCACGCCGTGGACCCGCAGCGACAGCGGATCGACGACGGCATCGTCGCCCACCCCCATCCGCGCGGTACACGACGGGTGGAGTGCCGTCTCCGCGTCCCGTGCCACCCAGGCCAGGATCTCGTCGTCGGTCTCGACCGACGGTCCGGGCGACGTCTCGCCCCCGTTGAACGGCGCCATCGGTGGCTGGTTGAGGATGCGGCGCGCCACCCGGATGGCCTCGACCCACTCCCGCCGATCCTGATCCGTCGAGAGGTAGTTGAATCGCAGCTCCGGCTTGGCAGCCGGGTCGGCAGATCGGAGCCGGACCGTGCCCCGGGCGTCGGAGTACATCGGCCCCACGTGGACCTGGTAGCCGTGGCCCGCGGCACCTGCCGTTCCGTCGTACCGGATGGCCAGCGGCAGGAAGTGGAACATCAGGTTCGGGTAGGCGACGTCGTCGTTGGAGCGGGCGAAGCCACCACCCTCGAAGTGGTTGGTTGCGCCCGGTCCTCGGCGGAAGAACAGCCACTGGAAGCCGATCCACGGCCGGCGCCACTTCTGGACGGCCTGGGGCTGGACGGATACGGGCTGCAAGGACCGGTACTGGATGTAGACCTCGAGGTGGTCCTGGAGGTTGGCGCCGACGCCCGGCAGGTCGGCGGCAACCGCAATTCCCCGCTCGCGCAGATGGTCGGCCGGCCCGATGCCCGACAGCATCAGGAGCTGGGGCGAGTTGATGGCACCGCCGGCGAGGATCACCTCACCCGCCTCGATACGCCGGCCGTCGACCTCGACCCCGACCGCGCGGCCGCCGTCCACGACGATCCGGGTCACGAAGGCGCGCGTCCGAACCTCGAGATTCGGCCGTCGCCGGACCGGCTTGAGGTACGCATTCGCGGCAGACCACCGGCGAGCGTGCTTGATGTTCCGGTCGAACGGCCCGAAACCCTCCTGCCGGTAGCCATTGACGTCGGGAGTGCGCTCGTAGCCGGCTTCGACGGCGGCATCGAAGAACGCCCCGAACAACGGGTTCGTCGCCGGTCCCCGTTCCAGCCACAACGGCCCGTCGCGGCCGCGGAACGGGTCGTTCGGGTCGGCCGCCGTCGCGTTCTCCATCCGCTTGAAGTACGGCAGGCAGTGGGCATACGACCACGTCTCCATGCCCGGATCGGCCGCCCAGCGCTCGAAGTCCAGCGGGTTACCGCGCTGGAAGATCATCCCGTTGATGCTCGACGAGCCGCCGAGGACCTTGCCCCGGGCGTGGTAGATGCGGCGGCCACCCATGTGCGGCTCGGGCTCGGATGCGTATTGCCAGTCGTAGAACCGGCTGCCGATCGGGAACGTCAGGGCCGACGGCATGTGGACGAAGACGTCGAACCGGTAGTCCGGCCGGCCCGCCTCGAGCACGAGGACACGGGTCGACGGCTCGGCGGACAGCCGATTGGCCAGCACCAATCCGGCCGACCCTCCACCGACGATGACGATGTCCCAGCGCTCCCGACCCACCCCGCGATGCTAGCAGTGCCGCAGGCAGCGCCGGCCCCGGACGCACCGAAGCCGGGAGCCCATGCGGGTCCCGGCTTCGTCATGCCTGCGGTCGAATGGTCGGGGCGGCGGGATTTGAACCCACGACCTTATCGTCCCGAACGATACGCGCTACCAAGCTGCGCCACGCCCCGACCGAGATGCCCCGACTGCCAGGGCCCGGGCATGATACCAGAGCCTGCCGCCTACTCCGGGAGCAGGCTCCCGGAAACGGTCCGCCCGCCGGCGCGGATCCGCAACACCGACAGCGCCGCCGCGACGAAGGCCGCCGCCATCAACCAGAACACCAGCGGCAACCCCACGTGCTCGCCCAGCAGCCCGATCAACCAGCCGTAGACCGCCGTCCACAGCGAACCGACCCCGAAGGCAAGCGTGAAGTAGAGCGCGAACGAGGCGTCCCGAACGGTTGGTGGCGCAATGTCGGCCAGCAAGGCCTGCAACTGCGGGCTCTCGGCGAACGTGAACAGGCCCATCAGCACGATGCCGGCCCACAGTCCGATGACGCTCGACCCAACCAGCATGAAGACGGCAAATGCCAGCGCGCCACCCAGGTAGACGCCGATGATCAGCGGCCGGCGGCCGAGCCGGTCCGACAGCCAGCCGGCGAGGAGCGGTGCGGGCACCGAAAACACGATCAGGATCCCGTACATCCAGCCGACCAGGTCCGCCGGCAAACCGATGACCAGGGTCAGGTAGAACAGGGCGAAGAGATTGACCGTCCCCAAACCGCGACCGCCACCGCCGAGGACCGAGGCCAGGTAGATCCAGCGATGGTCGGGGTCGCGAAGGATCGTCCGGAAGGCCGATCGGACGTTGCCGCCGGCCACGGCAGCCCGGCGATCGGAGCCGGTCTCCCGGACGAACAGCAGGATGCCGAGGGCGATCACCACCGCCGGAATGCCGAAGATCACCACCGACCAGCGCCAGCCCAGGGTCGCGATGAGCCCCGCGCCGACGAGCGCGACCACGACGGTCCCCACGTTGCCACCGGCGATGTGCGCGCTGATCGCGAACCCGCGCCGCTCCGGGGGGAACTGCTCGGCCAGCAGACCGTTGCCCACCGGGTGTTGCGGCGACCCACCGATCCGCGACGCGACGTTGACCGCGGCAAAGGCCGGGAAGCTGGGCGCCGCGCCCATCGCCGCGAACCCGCCACCGAACAGCAGGCCGCCGGTCGTCAGCAGCAACCGCCGCGACAGGACCCGGGTCAGCTTGGCGTAGCTCAACTGGACGGCACCCGAGGCGAAGGCACCCGCCGCCGCGAGGAAGGCGATCGTCGGCGCATCGACCTTGAACTCGTCCTGGATCTGGAGGTAGACGAGTGGCAGGAGGACGGCCTGGGCGTGGTTGACCGCATGGGCGATGGACAGCAGCCACAGGGTCCGGTTGGGATGGATGCGGGCGGCCGCATCGGCGGAGGTCATCGCCGCCATGATGGCGGAGCGCCACCGATCCCGGCGCGCGCGTTGCAAGGCGCCTGCGGATCGGTCATCGTTCGAGCCGGCAGGCCCCTTGCGCCCCGTCCCGCAGGCTCCCCGGAGGACCGATGGCGACCGTCCTGATCGTCGACGACGAGCATCACATCCGCCTGCTGATCGAGCAGACCCTCGAGGAGCTCGAGGACGAAGGCGTGGAGCTGCTCACCGCCGCCGACGGCGAGGAGGCGCTGGAGGTGATCCAGAACCACCGGCCGGAGCTGATCTTCCTCGACGTGATGATGCCGCGCCGGAACGGCTACGAGGTCTGCCGGACCGTCAAGCACGAGTGGGGCATGACCGACACGCGCATCGTCCTGCTGACGGCCAAGGGCCAGCTCGACGACCGGGCACAGGGCATCGAGGCCGGCGCGGACCTGTACATGACCAAGCCGTTCGATCCGGACGAGCTGCTGGCCCGGTCGCGCGAGTTCCTGGGCATGGCCGCGACGAGCTGACGGCCGAATGGACCTCGACCTCCGCCGGCTGATCGTCCGCCATCGCCACGTGGCGCCGATGGTCTCCGCGCTGCTCGCCGGGACCGACGCCCGGGTACGGATCGTGGACGCGGCCGGGAACGTGGTCCTGCAGCGGGACGCCGGCGCGGCCGAGGGGGACTCGCACCGCTTTCCGATCGCCAATGGCACGCAGGTCGTCGGCTGGGTCGAGGGTCCCCGGGTCGCGGCCGCGATCGCTTCGGTGCTGGCCTACGCCTGGGCCCGCGAGACCGACAAGCGGTCGCTGTCCCAGGAGGCGCTCGACCGCTACCGCGAGCTGAACCTGATCTACGACCTGGCCCAGTCGATCGGAGTGCGGCTCGAAGTCGACGCGGTCGCCGCGGTGGCGATGACCGAGGCCAGCCGGCTTCCCGGCGGCCGGGGCTTCCTGTTGCTGCGCGGCCCGGCATCGGGTCGCCTGGTGGCGGCCTCGGCTGCCGAGGACGACGGCCCATTCGAGTCGATCCGCGCCGGCGAGGGCATCGTCGGCGCGGTCGCGGACGGCGAACCGGAGATCGTCAACGACGTGGCCGCCGATCCGCGGTCGACGGCGGCCGAACGCGCCTATGGCTCGATGGCGGTCGCGCCGCTCAACGTCCGGGGCGATCGGATCGGCGTGATCGGCGTCGTCTCCGAGGCGCCGATCATGTATCGGGCGGGCGATCTGAAGGTCCTCGCCGCGATCGCCGCGCTGGCCGGTCCGGCCATCGACCAGGCCCGGGCCCATGAGGCGGCGATCGGCCGGGTCGCGGCCGGCACCTGACGGCCGGCAGGACGATGCTCCGGAGGCTCGGGCGCCGCGAGCTGGCCATCGCGGTCGGCGGGTCCGTGCTCGTGCTGGTGATCCTGCTCCAGCGGCCGCCCGGCTGGGAGATCGCGGCGATCGTCGGGGCGACCCTCCTGCCGGCGGGCGTGGTGCTGTACGGCAGCGCCGCGGCCAGGCGAGCCCGGGAGCTGCGGGTCCAGCGCGACGTCGCCCGCGAGGAAGCGGCCCAGATCGACGCGGCCCGATCGGAGATCCAGGGGCGCGTCGCGGAGCTCGTCACGCTCAACGAGCTGGCCCTCGCGCTGAGCTCGACGCTCGACCTCCACGAGCTGCTCGACCGGGCGCTGCGGGCGGTCGTCGGGAATCTCCCGTTCGACCGGGCGCTGGTCCTGCTGATCGACGAGGACCGGGGCTCGCTGTGCGGCGGACACAGCGTCGGCGGGACCGAGGCCATGGCGGCGCTGATCGCGGACCTGGAGCTCCCACTCGCGCTCGAGACATCGCAGCTGGTGCAGCTGGCGAAGGCGGATGGGCCGATGCTGTTCAGCGACGTCGGGGGCGACCCCGACGAGCGCAACCGGGCGTTTGCCCGGGCGCTGGGCGTCGACTCGTTCATGGGCACGCCGCTGATCACCAAGGGTCGGGCCGTCGGCGTGCTGGCCGTCGACAACCGCTCCTCGGGCCGCGAGCTGGCGCGGGCGACGGGTCCGCTGCTGTTCACCCTCGGCAACCTGATCGCATCGGCGATCGAGACAGCCAGGCTGTACACGGAGATCGAGGCCCACAACCGGGAGCTGGAAGCGCGGGTCGTCGAGCGGACCGCGGAGGCCGAGGATGCCCGGGCGACGGCCGTGGCCGCGTCGGAGACCAAGTCGCGCTTCCTGGCCAACGTGTCGCACGAGCTGCGGACGCCGCTGACCTCGATCCTGGGCTTTACCAGGATCATCCAGCGGCGGCTCGACGAAGCGGTCCTGCCGCACGTCGCCTCGGACGACCCGAAGACCGAACGGGCGATGCGGCAGATCTCCGAGAACCTGGAGATCATCGCCGCCGAGGGCAACCGGCTGACCCACCTGATCAACGACGTCCTTGACCTGGCCAAGATCGAGGCCGGCAAGGTCGACTGGAAGCAGGAATCGGTGTCGGCCGCAGACCTGGTGGATCGGGCGTCTGCCGCCACGGCTGCCCTGTTCGACGCGTCCGGGCTGGCCTACGTCCGTGACGTGGGCGACGACCTCCCGCCCACGATCGGCGACCGTGATCGGCTGATCCAGGTCGTCATCAACCTGCTGTCGAACGCGGTCAAGTTCACCCGCGAGGGTTCCGTGACCTGCCGCGTTCGCCGCTCCGGCGACGACCTGGTGGTCAGCGTCATCGACACCGGCATGGGCATCGACCCGGCCGATCACGACCGCGTCTTCGAGCAGTTCACCCAGTCCGGCGACACCCTGACCGATAAGCCGCGCGGCACCGGGCTGGGCCTCCCCATCTCCCGCCAGATCGTCGAGCACCACGGCGGCCGCCTGTGGCTCGAGAGCGCGTCCGGGAACCGGCAGCACGTTCTCCTTCACCCTGCCGATCCGCGTGGCCAGCGAAGCCGTTGCCGCCGCCCCCGAGAAGGCCGGCGAGCCGTTCGAGACCTCAGCCCAGCGAGCTCGTCGCACGGCCAGCCTGTAGCAGCTCGCCGTATGCAGAGAAGGCGTACATGGCGGCAAAAAGGTCGGTTTCGACGCCGATGAGCGAACGTCCGAGCACGCCCTTTCCCCCCAACCAGGCCCAATCGCCCGCAAAGTCCCTGCTCTGCTGCCGGGTAATCCTTCTCTGACTATGGGCGTCGGAAGCCGCGGGCCGGGATGAGCCGAGTACCAGGAACATCAGTCCACAGCAGCCCCGGCTCGCGCGGCATCGGCGCACTGGTCGTGAGCGCTCGAAGCCACGCAACCGCCGAAGCCGGGAATCGCTCGCGAAACATCGAACCGAATTCCTGGACCAGTTGGCGGTTCCTCCGCGTTCCGCGAACCACAAAGAGCCCGGACACGGTGCACGCTGGTTGATCGCGCCGGACGGTTTCCATCTTCCCGTCGAGACTGCGCCACGATCCGCCGACGTCCTCGAAGAAGTCCCAGATCTCGGTGACGACAACTTCCGCGCGAGCTCGGCGCTCGAGGAGGATGTCGACCGATCGAGAACGAGGCCATGGGTCGAGGCGTGCCTCTGCGCGACCCGTCCACCCGCCGGAACGTGCCGCGTTCAGGACGAGCTGCTGTCGCTTCAGGTGCTCGTAGTCCCGCGGGCGGCTGGCGCCCGGCAGATCCTCGAGAAAGCAGGCGAGTTGGGATCCAGCCGCGACGGCGACCGACGCCCAGGTCTCCATCGATGCCGATCGGCCCAGTCCCCGCTCCATGCGGCTGACCCACGCCTGGGACACGCCAGCTCGATCGGCGAGATCGGCCTGGCGAAGTGGCAACGCTTTGCGTCGGTCTTGGAGCGAGACACCCATTCGAAGGGCGAGGTACTCCGCGCGCCGCCGGCCGGTCAGCCTGGCGGTACCCGCGCGGCGCCTGGAACGGTTGGGCATAGTCCGAGAAGGATTACGGATCGCCCTTATCGGCCAGTTACGCGGCGGTTGACCGCTCCGACGGAGGGCGCCCGCACGTCAGAAGGCGGCGTGGGCGACAGCGGTGACAATGTTGGCGGCGGGAGAAGCCTTCTGTGACTATACGGACCGCGACGGGGCAGCCCGGCCGGGCCAATCGCGCCCCTAGAACTGCTCGAGGTAGCGGTCGACCTCCCAGTCGGAAACCTGGGTGCGGTACTCGTCCCACTCGGCGCGCTTGGCCTCGATGAAGTGGCTCAGGACGTGGTCGCCGAGGGCCTCGGTGATGACCGGGTCGGCCTCGAGCTCCTCGATCGCCTCGCCGAGCGTGCCGGGCAACTCGCGGATGCCCTTGGCCGCGATCGTCGACGCGTCCATCTCGAACAGCGACTCCTCGACCGGATCGCCCAGCTCGAGACCGCGCTCAACCCCGTCAAGGCCGGCCGCGATCATCGCCGCGAAGGCGAGGTACGTGTTCGACGACGGATCCGGGCAGCGGACCTCGACCCGCGTCCCCTCGATCGATTTGCCGGGTGACACCTTGGGCACCCGGATCAGGGCGGACCGGTTCGTCCGGCCCCAGGTGAGGTAGGTCGGGGCCTCGTAGCCCGGTACGAGCCGCTTGTACGAGTTCACCAGCGGCGCCAGCACGGCGATCATCCCCCGGGCGTGGGTCAGGATGCCGGCCATGTACGCACGGGCCACGTCCGACAGCCCGTAGGGGTTCGACGCATCGGCGAACGCGTTGCGCTCGTCGGCCAGCGACCACAGCGACTGGTGGGTGTGCATCCCGGAGCCGTTGATGCCGTAGATCGGCTTGGGCATGAACGTCGCGTACAGGCCGTGCTGCTGGGCGATCGCCTTGAGAGCGAACTTGAAGGTCACCGCGTTGTCGGCCGTCCGGAGCGCATCGGAGTATTCGAAGTCGATCTCGTGCTGGCCTTCGGCGACCTCGTGATGCGCCGCCTCGACCCGGATCCCGAATGCCTCCAGGGCGTCGACCATGTCCTGGCGGATCTCCTGGGCGAGGTCCGTCGAGAAGTCGAAGTAGCCGGCCTGGTCGTGGGGCAGGGGCGCGATCTCGCCATCCTCGTCGCGGCGGAAAAGGAAGAATTCCAGCTCCGGGCCGGTGTTGACGACGTAGCCCAGCTTCCGGGCTCGCTCCACCTGCCGGCGGAGGACGAACCGCGGGTCGCCGACGAACGGGTCGCCGTTCGGGCGTGAAGACGTCGCAGATCACCCGGGCCGTGCCCCGTGGACCGGAGCCCGGCTGCCACGGAATCGCCGAGAAGGTGGCCATGTCCGGCATCAGGTACTGGTCGCTCTCGGCGATCCGGGTGAAGCCCTCGATCGACGAGCCGTCGAACCAGGTCCCGTGGCGGACCGAGCCCTCGAGCTGGTGGATGGGGATCGTCACGGCCTTGACGTGGCCGATGATGTCGGTGAACTGGAGCTGGATGAAGCGGATTCCTTCCGCCTTCGCCCCCTCGATCTTCTCGATGCCCTCGACGGCTTCGACGGTCATGCCTTGCCTCCTCGGTCGGGTTCGGACGGCCCCGACACATCAGGTCGCCCGGCTGCGATCCAAGGTCACAACCGGGCGACGGATTTGCGCTGCCGGCGGGTGCCGGCAACGATCACATCTCGCTGTACAGGTAGAACTCGTAGGGGTGCGGCCGGAGCGCCACTTCCTTGGCCCCCGCGCGCTTGAAGTCGAGGTGCCCGGCGACGACGTCCGGGGTGAACACGTCGCCGCGGTACAGGAACTCCTGGTCGGCCTCGAGCGAGTCGAGCGCCTCCTCGAGCGAACCCGGCGTTCCGGCAATGCCGGCCTTCTCCTCGGCGCTCATCTCGTAGATGTCGCGGTCGACCGGCGCCGGCGGCTCGATCTTGTTGATCACGCCGTCGAGACCGGCCATCAGCTGGGCGCTGAACGACAGGTACGGGTTGCACGTCGGGTCCGGCGAGCGGAACTCGATCCGGCGGGCCTGCGGCGTCGTGAAGTAGGTCGGGATCCGGATGCAGGCCGACCGGTTGCGCTGCGAGTAGACGAGGTTGATCGGCGCCTCGTAGCCGGGCACCAGGCGGCGGTACGAGTTGGTCGTCGGGGCGGCGAAGGCGAGGATCGCCTTGGCGTGCTTGAGCAGGCCACCGATGTAGTGGCGCGCCGTCTCCGACAGCAGGGCATAGCCCTCGGGGTCGTAGAAGAGGTTCGTGCCGTCCTTCCACAGGCTCTGGTGAGTGTGCATCCCGGAGCCGTTGTCACCGAACAGCGGCTTGGGCATGAACGTCACGACCTTGCCCGCCTGGGCGGCCGTCTGGCGAACGATGTACTTGTACTTGAGAACCTTGTCGGCGGTCTCGACGAGGGTGCCGTAGCGGATGTCGATCTCGGCCTGGCCCGGGCCGCCCACCTCGTGGTGCTGGACCTCGACGTCGATCCCCGAGGCCTGCAGGGCGAGGACCATCTCCGAGCGCAGGTCCTGGTGCTTGTCGAGTGGCGGCAGCGGGAAGTAGCCCTCCTTGGGCCGCGGCCGGTGGGCCAGGTTCGGCGTCCCGTTTCGGCCGGAGTTCCAGATTCCCTCGTCCGAGTCGATCTCGTACATGCCCCGGTAGCCGGTCTGGTCGAAACGGAGCGACTCGAAGATGTAGAACTCGATCTCCGGGCCCCAGAACGAGGTCGTCGCGATCCCGCTCTCGGACAGGAAGCGCTCCGCCTTGCGGGCGATGTAGCGCGGGTCGCGCGAGTAGGGCTCGCGGGAGCCCGGCTCGGCCACGTCGCAGAAGATCGCCAGCGTCGGCACGTTGAGCGTCGGGTCGACGAACGCCGTGCGGGGATCCGGCATGAGCAGCATGTCGCTCTCATGGATGTGCTGGAAGCCCCGGATGCTCGATCCGTCGAAGCCAATTCCGTCGATGAACAGGTTCTCGCCGAGTTCCTTGACCGGGATCGAGAAGTGCTGGGCCTGCCCGGGCAGGTCGACGAATCGCAGGTCCACCATCAGCACGCCCAATTCGCGGGCGAGCGCGAGGACGTCAGCAACGGTCGTCGTCGGGGACGCAACGCCATCCGGAATCCGCTCGAGGGTCGTCATCCGATCCGGTTCCTCCTGCCCTGTGACGGTCGCGATCCTTGTGCATCGCGCACGAAATGCGCGCGCGGGTCGCTTCGATGTCAGGCTAGCACCGGCGTCGGTTGCGGTTCAGTACCGGTTGCCCTCCGCTGCATTGGGCATCTTGCATAGAAAAGCGGCGGCGAGCCGCTGGCTCGCCGCCAATTCTGCGAAGTTCGGTGCGCCGGGATCACTCCACCTTGCTGAAGCTCCACCGGAACTCGCGGACCAGTTCCTCGCCGTAGCGGTACGTCCCGGTGATCGTGTCGCCGGTCAGCTCGAACGCCTCGTCGCGCGGCACGTAGAACCAGACGCCGTCGGCATGATCGGTGAACATGGTGTCACCCAGGTTGGGGCAATCCAGGCTCACCTCGACCGCCGGCCCATCGCTGAGCTCGCCGTTGCCGATGTAGGTGATGGGCTTGCCGGGCTCCTTCGGCCGGACGATCGTGAGTGCGGGGTACTCCGTTTCGACGGGGATCGGTACGTCGACCACCGGCGCCGAGGCCGCACAGCCGTTGAGCGTCGGCCCAACCGACCAGCGGAAGTTGCCGGCCGTGACCATGAATTCCACCATCCTCGCGTCGGCGTCCTGATCCGGGTTCCGGGTCAGGGTGACATCGGTGGTGTAGGTTGCCGCGATGCCGTCGGCGCCCGAGATGGTCGTCGTGGTCGTGCCCTGGTACGTCCGGCCGATCTCCGGCACCGGGTCACCATCGACGACGACCGTCAGCTCCTGCCAGCTCGCGCCGCTGTCGGGCAGCGGTGCCTGGACGCTGATCGCCAGCTCCTGGCCCCGGTGCAGGTCCGGGTGCTCGACCTCGACGTCGACCCGCCAGACATAGTCCGACATCTTCCGGCCATCGTCGGCCAGGACGAAGCTCACGGGCTCGGCGTCGCCGACGGTGACGTCGAGTCGGGCCCCGGCCTCGTCGGGATTGACGCCTTCGACGTCGATCGCGAGCCGGACCACGTCCGGCGCGCCGTCCTCGGGGACGCCCTCGAAGCCGATCACCTCGTGGTCGTTGAGGGCATCGCCGGCCGGGTTCCGGACGGTGACGACCTCGCGGATCCGGAGATCGTGCAGACCCAGCATGGTCGAGGAGATCAGGCCGTCGACCTTGGCTGCGCCGTCCACGAGCTGGTCCTGCATTTCCTGGAACACCGCGTCCGCCGGGCGGCCGGTCTCACCGAGGGCGCGGATGAACCCCCGCAATGCCTTCGTCCCCATTGGACGATCCGGCGTCCCTCGCCAGAAGTAGAACCGGCTCGACGCCGCCTTCATCGCCCGGCCGAAGCGGTCGTCGCCGGCACCGGCGTCGAGCACGATCAGGGCATCCCCGATCCGCTGCGGATAGAAGTGGCGGAAGAAGTCGGGCTCGAGACCGAGGACGTCCTCGACGGCGCCGTCGTCGGCCTTCCAGACGATGATGTCCATGAACGCGGTCTCGTCGGGAGCGAGGTGGAGGTCAGGGTCGTCGAAGTGAAACGCGGCGAGCGCCGCATGACACTCCCTCGGGAGGGGGCAGACCTTGGCGGTCCAGGTGTGGACATAGACGACGTCGAACGAATTGAACGATTTGTACGTGTCCGCGGTCAGCTCGTCGGTCACCGTATCGGTGATCTGGACCAGCTGCACGCCGTCCTCGTAGCCACGGATGGCGCGCAGGTCGGCGGCAATGTTCGCGCCGCCCTTGAACTGGTCCCAGAAGCCGAAGGGTGAGACCACGAGCGCGGACTTCTGCTGGCTGAGGGTGCCGACGACGGCCCGAGGATCGGCGGGGGTTTCCTCGCCGGCGGGGATCGGTCGGAACGCTGCCGGAGCGGGATGATTGGCACCACTACCGATCACGGATGCGTTGGCGCTGGTCGAAACGCTGCCGGGATCCTCCGACAGGACCCACGTGAAGCGGCCGCCGTCGAGGCGGAACCTGATGGTGGCGTCGTCGTGCTCGACGACGGCAACATCGTCCAGTCCTTCCAGCCACGTTGCCGTCGCCGCGACAGCCTGGCCGTCGGCGAGCCGCTCCGTCGCCTCGCCCGCAAGGGCGCGCGATCGGTCGACGACCGCCGGCTCGACCTCGCCGAGCGAGCACGGATAACCCGCGGTCTCGCAGTCGAGCGGATCCTGGGGCGGCTCCGCACTGGCTGGGGGCGCCGGCGATGCGACGGGCGGTCCGCCGCTGGCGGGGCTGCAGGCGGCGAGGAGGGGGAGGACGAGCGCGAGGGCAACCAGCGCGCTGGGGGTGACGGTTCGTCTTGACATCGCTTTGACTCCGCGGGGCAGAGGACGAGGTCGGGCGACCTCGGATCACAGCGACGCATGGTCCGGACCCGGGCTCGGGTGTCCTTAGGCTGGCCTGAAGGTGGTCAGGATCCCTGTCGAAGCACCCTCGCCGCCAGCGCCAGGGCGAAGCGCAGGTCCGGATCGGCCAGGTCCCAGCCACCGAGGGCCTCCAGCCGGCCCACCCGGTAGGCGATGGTGTTGCGGTGAACGCCGAGCCGGGCGGCCGCCTCCGCCAATGACCCCGCCTCCAGCACGGCCTGCAGCGTCCGCAGTCGCTCCTCCTGCACGGTCCGCCGGCCGACGAGGATCGGGGCCAGCAGCTCGCGGGCCTGCCGCAGCCCGTCGGGCAGGTTGCGGACGCTGAGCAGCAGCAGATAGGCCGCCAATCGCGATGCCCGTGCGACCGGCGGCGGGTCATCGAGGTTCTCGGCCGCGTCAAGCGTCGACCGGGCCGACGCCTCCGCCGCGGGCCGGGCACCCGGCTCCGAGAACGGCCGTGAGACCGCCACGGGCCGGCGGAGGAACGCCGCAACCCGATCGCCCAGCCCCAGGGCCTCCGGATCGTCCGCCGGCGCGGCGGCCACGATCCGCAGCTCCAGGCTCTCGCTGGTGCCGCGCAGCGTCGCCCGTCGGGGCGGCAGCAGCAGCCGCAACTCGGCCCGCGTCTCCTCGCGTGCGGCGACGTCGCCGGCACCATCGGCCGCCGCCTGGCGGGCGATCAGGACGACCCACGGCGGCCCGTCGGCGGGCAGCGGATCACCGCGCCGGACGTCCTCGCGGGCCTGTCGGACGGCCGCATCCCGGGACAGCTCGAGGGCCAGGATCGCGGCGATCCGGTCGGCGGCGATCCGCTCGAGCTCGCTCGGGTCCTCGTCGCCGAGCAGCACCAGCCGTCCACCGGACGCCGGGTCGTCGTCCGGCGACGGGATCGCGACCCGCAGCGCCACGCCGCCGGCCCGTGCCAGGTAGCGCGAAAACGCGGCCGCCGCGGCCGGTGCATCGGCCGGTGCGTGGACCGCCAGTGGATCACCGCGCCGACCCTCGATCACGACGGACCGGCCGAAGAAGGAGCCGATGGCCGCCGCCAGCACATCGAGCCCACGGCCCATCAGCGACAGCCGGGCAAGCTGGCCTTCGAACTCTGCCGCCCGCCGGTCGAGCTCGGCGCGGCGGTTGACGAGGAACCCGATCACGCTCCGCTCGAGTCCGATCGGGTCGGTCCGGTCCAGCCGGACCACGCTCAGGCCGGCGTCGGCTACCAGGCGGCCCAGGACCTCGAGCGCGTCGGCGCCGCTGTCGCCCTCGACGAGGACGACCAGTGGCACCCTGGCCCGGGCAAGGGCGGTGGCGAGCTCCTCGATCCCGGCCGGGTTCGGGGCCACGACAGCGAGGGCCGGGCCGGGGATGATCGCGACGTCGCCGGTGTCGAGGGCATCGAAGGCGGGCACCCGGGCCTTCAGGACGCGGACCCAGCCGATCTCCCGCTCGGCACGCTCGCCGTCAATGGGCGGCCCTACGGAGCGCGCCCGGCTCAGGATCGTTCGCTGGAGGTCTCCGACCGTCGCCACCGGCTCAGGCCGGCGGGCGAGCGGCGGGCGAGGGCGGCGTGCCGGCCGCCGGGCGCGCGGCCACGAGATCGGCCAGCAGGCGGCCGTACTCGCGCTCGAAGTCGACGTAGCGGTCGGATCGGCCGACGACCGCCAGCTCCCCGTCCGGCGTGAGCCGCGCCCAGACGCGGCGGCGCGGCAGGTAGAACGTGATCATCAGCCCCAGGATCAGCGAACCAAAGGCGATCCAGACGAGGTTGACGCCCGGATCGGCCTTGGCGATCAGCAGGGTGTACTCGTTGAAGCCCCGAAGCTCGACCGTCAGATCGATCGCCTCGGCGGACACCACGTCACCGCGCTCGAGCTGCGCGGAGCCGAGCGTCTCGTACAGCGGCGCGCCTCCGGGCTCCTCGCCGGCTCGGCGATAGGCCAGGACGTTGAGGATGCCGCGCCCGTCGTCTGCCCGATCGAGGAGCAGGGCGAGACCCATGTCACGACCTGGGATCGTCATGCTCTCGTACGGCAGGCCGTCGTTGGTGCCGGTCAGGGCCACCGGGCCGGACCACAGCACGTCGCCGTCGTTGTCCCGGAGCACGATGTCCGGCGCCGGGCCGAAGCCGTTCTGATGGAGGGTGTAGCCGCCGACGGTCAGCGGGTCGTTGACCCGGATCGTCTTGTGGGCGACCTCGGCGCCGTCGCGATAAACGAGCAGCTCCGTGGTGAAATCCGAGGGCGTCCCGGTCTCGATCCCGGGTGCCTCGAACGCCACGTTGCGGACCAGGAGCAAGCCGGCCGTGCCCACGTTCTGGACGGTCTGCGTGTCGCCCTCGGCGATGACCAGCGGCTCCTCGAACCCGAACCGGGCGGTGATTGCCGCGGCGACCAGGAACAGGATCAGGCCCAGGTGGGTGAGCAGGGTCGCCAGCTTGGTCCAGCGGTGGCGGTCGCCGTACAGGTAGTGGACGCCGTCGATGGTGGTCTGACGCACCCGGAACCGGTTCTGGCGCAGGACACGGTCGATGGCCGCAGGGTCGGCACCGGCACCGGCCAGCCGGGCGCGATCCGGCAGGCGCGGGTCGAAGAACGGGTCGGGCTGGACGACCCGGATGTCGGCAGACTGCCGCCACAGGCGGGGCGTCCGGTCGAGGGTGCAGACGACGATCGAGATGATCAGGACGAGCAGGGCGAAGCCGAACCACCACGACCGGAACACCTGGAAGAGCTGGGCCCACTCGAGGAACCCGACGAACCCCTGGCCGAACGCCGGGGCGTACTGCGCCTGGAGCTTGGCGACCTCCTCCGCGTAGGCGTTGGGCGAACGGAACGCCATGTCCGGCAGCTGCCGGAGGGTCATCCCGACGACGGCTGCCATGGCCAGCAGGATGATCTGGAGGACGGCGAAGTTGACCGAGGTGAACAAGCCCCACAAGGCCGAGCCCAGCCGGGTCAGCGGATCCGTGCGGGCTGCCCGAGCCGTGGCACTGCCCGCGGCGATCGTCGCGATGGCCGTGCCTCCTAGCCGGCGATCGGCGCGACTGCCTCGGTCACGTCGGCCTGGACGGCCGCGAGTGTCCGGCCGAAGTCGGCGATCAAGTCGTCGATGTCCTCGATCCCGACCGAGACACGCAGCAGGCCCGGCGCGATCCCGGTCTCGGCCAGGGCCGGCTCGTCGAGCTGGCGATGGGTCGTCGATGGCGGGTGGACGACCATCGTCTGGACGCTGCCCAGCGAGGCGGTACGTTCGGGGATCGACAGGGCGTCGATGAAGGCCGCCCCCGCCGAACGGCCGCCGGCAAGCTCGAACGCCAGCATCCCGCCCCCGGCCGCGAGCTGGCGGCGGGCGAGATCGTGCTGCGGGTGACTGGCCAGGGAGGGGTAGTAGACGCGTGCCACGCCATCCTGACGCTCCAGCCAACCCGCAAGTGCCGTGGCATTGGCGACGTGGCGGTCGACGCGCAGGGCGAGGGTCGGCAGGCCGCGAAGGACGAGGAATGCGGCCAGCGGCGCGAGCACGCCGCCGGTGTCGATCTGGACGTCACGGACCCGGGCGATCCGGGCGCGATCGCCGACCGCGACCCCGGCGACGACGTCGCTGTGGCCGCCGATGTACTTGGTCGCCGATTCGACCACCAGGTCGGCGCCCAACTCGATTGGCCGGCAGAGGTACGGCGAGGCGAAGGTGTTGTCGACCACGTACGCCGCGCCGTGGCGGTGCGCGAGGTTCGACAGGGCGGCATGGTCGGAGACGACGATCGTCGGGTTGCTGATCGTCTCCGCGTACAGGACCCGGACGGGGGCGGCGGCGAGTGCCCCCGCCACGGCGTCGTGGTCGGCGATGTCGACGAACTCGGTCGTCACGCCGAGGTCGGTCAGGACGCCGGCCAGCAGGGCCCGCGTCGAGCCGTAGACGGCCCGCGTGGCGACCACCCGATCGCCTGCCCGCAGCAGCGAGACCAGCGCGGCATGGATTGCCGCCATGCCGGTGCCGAAGACGTGGCCGGCCTCCGCGCCCTCGAGCTCGGCCAGGGCCGCCGCGAGGGCCGCGGTCGTGGGATTGTCGACCCGGCTGTAGGCGTAGCCTGCCCGCCGCCCGGTCAGGACGTCGCCCAGCTCCTCGGCGTCCTCCGACGAGAACGTCGCCGTCTGGTAGATGGGCACGGAGGTGGGCCGCTGGTCGACCCGCGGCGTGTGCGTGGCGGCCCGGATCGCCCGCGTCGTGAAGCCGTGCCGGCCGTCCTGGCCCTGCCCGCCGGACCCGGAAGGCGTGTCGTTGGAGCTCACCGGCCCGATGCTACACCGCGTCGCCCGAGCGGCTGCCGACGGGCAGACCCATCACCCGGTTCTTGCCACTCCGCTTGGAGGCGTACATCGCCTGGTCGGCGCTGATCATGAGGTCGTCGGACGTCTTGCCGTCGTCCGGGTAGCTCACCACCCCGACCGACAGCGAGGCCCGGGCTTCGGTGCCTTCCACGGTCAGGTCGGCGACGCCGAGACGAACCTTCTCGGCGAGGACGTAGGCGCCGGTCGAATCGGTCTCGGGGAGGAGGACCACGAACTCGTCGCCGCCGTAGCGGGCCGGGGTGTCGATCCGGCGGACGCCGTCACGGATGACGTCGCCGACCCCACGGAGCACCCGGTCGCCGATGAAGTGGCCGTGCCGGTCGTTGATCGTCTTGAGCTCGTCGAGATCCATCATCAGCAGGCAGAAGCCACGCCCCGATCGGGCGCTGCGGGCAATCTCACGCTCAACTGCGGCGAAGAAGAACGTCCGGTTGAACAGCCCGGTCAGCGGGTCCACGGTCGATAGCCGGATGGCGGCATCGCGGGCGCGACGCTGCTCACGGGCGATGACCATCGCCACGTAGGCCAGCAGGATCAGGGCGGTGAGGTTGATCCCGGCCGTCGCCACGGTGTCCGTGGTCAGCGTGTTGGGACCGGCCGTGATGGCCACCAGGTAGCCGAGACTCGCTGCCGCGGCCAGGCCCAGCGTGACCCGCTGGCTGACGACCAGCGCCGCCCCGCCGACGATCAACGGGAAGGCGAAGAAGAACGGGCTCTCCTCGCGGCCCGTGAGCATGACCAGGAGCGTCGCAAATGTGATCGCCACGGAACCCTCGACCACGAACTTGGCCGGGCCCAGCATCGATGACGGGAGGAGGTCGTGGATGACCAGGACGAACAGCCCGGCCAGCGCCAGGAGGACGAAGATGGCAGGCTGGGTTTGGGGCCACAGGCCGGTCACCGCGACGATCGAGGATGTGGCGAGGATGAAGATCCAGCTGACGATCCGGACGACGCGGTCGTACGCCCAGGCGGGCACGTCGCCCAGCGCCTCGGCTTCGGTCTGCTCGCCGCCCACGACCGCGGCGAGCTTCGCCGCCTGGTGGTCTTCGATCTCGGCGTTGGTCGGGGCGGTGAAGGGTCCCCGCCGGCCGAAGTACGGCGGAACCAGCACGAGAGCCATGATCACGAGGTTCGCAAGGACGGCCACGACGATCAGGATGAGGACCGGCTCTGCCGGCACGGCGCGTCCTCCTTCCTCGCGGCGGGGCCCCCGCAGGCCCGCGAGGGGGACAGTCTAGCCGCTTGCCGCCTCGCCCCCGGCCCGGCGTGCGGCCCCCAAACCGGTTTTCAGGTGCGCACCGGCAACGAGGCCGCGAGCGCGCGCAGCAGGGCGGCTAGCGCGTTCCCCACTGGTAGGTCTGCTTGACCATCCGCAGGTACACGAACGTCTCCGTGTCGCGGACGCCGTCGACCGCGCGGAGGCGTTCGGTGAGGAAGGCCAGCAGGGCGTCGTTGTTCTCGCACACGACCTCGACGAGGAGGTCGAACGCCCCGGCGGTGACCACCACGTAGGACACCTCGGGAAACGCGGACACGGCCTCGGCGACCTGGAGGAGCCGGTTGTTCTCGCACCGCACCCCGATCATCGCCTGCTGCTGAAAGCCGAGCTTGAGGGGGTCGGTGACACCGACGACCTGGAGGATCCCCCGCTCCACGAGGCGGTTCGTCCGGGCCCGCACGGCAGCTTCGGACACGCCGAGCTCGCTGGCGATCTGGGTGAACGGCCGCCGACCGTCCTGCTGGAGGTGCTCGATGATCCGCTTGTCGAGGGCGGACACGTCGTCCGAGCCACGGCTCGTCGTCTGACGCTGCCGCTGGCCGGCGGTCACGGGGCGGGGCTCGGATCCGGGGTCGCGGGCGGCGGGGCGGGTGCGTTCCCGGGCAGGTCCAGGGGGAAGCTGGAGCGCTGCTCGAGGGGGCCGATCAGCGGATCCAGCACGGCAACGAGCGCCTCGGCGGCGGCCTTCTGGTTCTCGCTGGGCGGGGCCGGCGTCCGATCGTTGGTCGAGTGGGGGCCGAACTCGAGGAGGATGTTCAGCCCGGCGAGGATGTACGGCGATTCACCAAGGGCCGGACGCCGCGACGGGTCGAATTCGGCGACCTCACGGAGAGCCTCGGACGTCGAGTATTGGGTAAGCACGAGCGGCCAGCTGCCGTAGGTCGCATTGACCCGTTTGACGGGCTCACCGGTGGCGCCAACGGACGCGGTGTTGGGCGTCAGGCGCAGCCCGGCCGAAACCAGCTTGCGGATGACGTCGTCGACCGAGGCCGGCTCGACGAGGTGCGGAACCGCCGTGACGAGCGGGGCAGAACTGCCGCTCGGACCAGTCGACGGAACGGCGCCGCCACCGCAGGCCACCACCAGCGCGGTAGCCACGGCGATCCCCAGGAACGTGCGCCCCCGATTCGACTTTCGCATCGTCGGCCGGATGCTAGCACGCGGATCGCAGCGGTCGAGGGTACCTTCGTACCGCCTGCGGGGCCGATTCCTGGCCGATTCGACGAGGTTCGTCGGTCTCAGCCTTGGTCGAGACGCTCCAGCACGGGGGCCAGCTCGTCGATGGCCGCGCGGTTGATCGGATCGATCACCAACTGGACCTCGGCGATGCCCTCCGCGGCGTACTTCCGGAGCTCCGCGGCGATGCCGTCCGGGCGGCCGGAGAGTGGCTTGACCAGCTGCCGGCGATCCGTGTCACCCATGATCCGGCCGGTCCCGCCGGTCAGCGCGACGAAGACGGCGACCGTTCGCTCGATCTCTGCCGGATCGCGACCGACGTCGCGACAGGCCTCGTCGACCCGGTCCCGGAGCGCGGCGACACCCGCTGGCGAGTTGTTGACATCCGCGTACCACGAGTTCCAGGCGTCGACGTGAGGCGCGGCGATCCGGAGCATCCGCGGCCCGTTCGAGCCCAGCAGCAGTCGCGGGCCGCCCGGCGTGGGGCCACGGGGTCGAAGCTCGCAATCACGGGCTGCGAAGAAGCGGCCTTCGAAGTCGATCGCCCCGTCCCGGAGCAGGCTCCGCACGATCGTGAAGGCCTCTTCGAAGCGATCGATTCGATGATCGAACGGGATGCCGAACGCCTTGAACTCGGTCTCGTTCCAGCCGGCTCCGACACCCAGGACGAATTGGCCGCCGCTGATCTCGTCGAGCGTGTCCGCCTGCTTGGCAAGGACTGCCGGGTTGTGGAAGGCGAGGCAGGCGACGAGCGGCCCCAGCTGGACCCTCGACGTCGAGGCGGCCATCGCGGCCAGGAGCGTCCACGCCTCCCATGGGCCGCGGGTCGAGCCGTCGGCATAGCGGTACAGGAGGTGGTCGCCGACCCACACGCTGTCGAAGCCGAGGTCCTCGACCTGGCGGGCCATGGCGACGTACTCGGTCCAGCGAACCTCGCGCTCCACTTCCGGGAGCTGAACGCCGACGCGGAGGGGGCGTGCCATCAAGGCAGGGTACCGCGGCCGGCGCCCCGGGATCGGTTATCCCGGGCGATCTGCGCCTGCGGCTTGTCGCTCATGCGAGTAGCGGGGCCCCCTGATCCGGCGGAGGCCTCGGGGGCCGGCCAGATCGCCACCCTATGGCCGATTCTTGCGCCGGGGGCCAGGATCCGCGCCCCCTCCTTGGAGGAGCCCAACGGAAACGCGTCCGGGGCTGGCTACCTTAGAGCCCAGGGCCCTCGTACATGCGCCCGGCGCAAGCGTGCCCGCACCCGGCGAGCGTCAGCCTTCGGGCGGTGCCGATTCGCCGCCGTGCGATCGGTGGCTGATGAGCAGGAGCTCAGCCGGCTCGTCGCCGATCGTCTCCGCGTCGTGCGGGACCGTCGCGTCCCAGACCAGGTAGTCGCCCGGCCCGAGCTCGATCTCGTGTTCCCCCTGGCGCACCCGGATCCGGCCGGCCAGGACGAGGTGGTGTTCTTCGCCCTGGTGAGCGTGCAAACCCGTCACCACACCCGCAGGCATCAACCCACGGACGATCCGCAGGTCGCGCGGAATCCCGCCGTCGACCTCTTCCATGCGTCCCCCACCAGGACCTGACCAGGTCCGCCGGTCGGCCGCGCGAACGACACGTGGCGGGCGCGCCGAATCGGCGAGGAACCAGGTGATCGGGACGTCGAGCGCCGCTGCCAGCGAGGCGAGCGTCTCGAGCGACGGTGACGCCTTGTCGTTCTCGACCTGGCTGAGATAGCCAAGGTTGAGGCCACTGGACGCGGCCACCTGGGCAAGCGTCAGGCTCCGCTCCTGGCGGAGCCGCCGGATCTGCGGACCGACCCTCGGCCGCTGCCTGGGCTGGTTGTTGACAGGTAAACGATCTTCGGTCATATTGTTCTCAGCAATTGTTGTTGTATACAGACCAAGTGTCAAGGAGCAGTTCCCGTGAAGATCGCGATCATCGGTGCCGGCAACGTCGGCCGTGCGCTCGCCGCCTCAACCACGCGCGCCGGCCACGAGGTGACCATCAGCGCAACCACCTACGACCATGCCGTCGAGGCCGCCGAGCAGACCGGGGCGACTGCCGCCCGGACCAACGTGGACGCTGTCCATGCCGCGGACGTGGTGATCCTCGCCGTTCCTGCCAGCGCCCATGGCGCGGTGGCGAGCGAGCTCCAGCAGGAGCTCGTCGGGACGCCTGTCGTCGACGTGGCCAATCGACCGACCCCGGATCCCAGCGGCCCGGGCACGTCGATCGCTGAGGAGCTCCAGGTCCGCCTGCCCGGCGTCCCGGTTGTGAAGGCGTTCAACACCGCCTTCGCCAGCCGCCAGGCCGAGCCAGTCGTCGATGGCGTTTCTGCCGACGGGTTCGTCGCCGGCGACGAGGAGCCGGCCAAGGCGCGGGTCCTCGAGCTCGTCGAGTCGATCGGCTTCCGGCCGATCGATGCCGGCAAGCTTGCGGTCGCTCGAACGCTGGAAGGCGCCGCATGGCTGAATATCAGCCTCAACATGCAGAACGGCTGGCCGTGGCAGTCGGCCTGGAAGCTGGTTGGCCCGACGGGCCGCTGAGCGACCGAACCAGGAGGAGTTCTCGATGATCCCCGTCAAGCGCCTGAACCACGCGGTCCTGTACGTCCGCGACGCCAGGCAGGCCGCCGATTTCTACAGCCGCGTCTTCGGCTTCGAGGTCGTGTCCGAGCTCGCCGGCCGAGCCGTGTTCATGCGCTCACCGACCGGCGCCAACCACCATGACCTGGGGCTGTTCTCGGTGGGCCCGGCCGCGCCGCGGCCACCGCGCGGGTCGACCGGCCTGTACCACCTTGCCTGGGAGGTGCCCACGATCGAGGCCCTCGCCGACGCCGCCACCGAGCTCCAGAACGCCGGCGCCCTGGGAGGTGCCAGCGACCACGGGGTCTCGAAGTCGCTCTACGGGGCGGACCCGGACGGCAACGAGTTCGAGGTCATGTGGTCCGTGCCGCGCGAGGCCTGGGGCGAGGATGAGCACGAGGGCGTCATCCGGCCCCTCGACCTCGATGCGGAGCTCCGCCGCTGGGGAGCGCCCGCGACCACGAACTGATCAGGCCGAAGCCTTCTGGGCGACCTTTCCCTGCTGGAGAATCCGGATCGCGTTGCCGAACGGGTCGCGGATGCCCATGTCGGTGCCGTAGAAGTGGTCGATTGGCTCCTGGGTGAAGTCGGTCACGCCGCGCGACTTGAGGGTCTCGTACAGGCCGCGGGCATCATCGGTGATGAAGACGAGGCCACCGAGCGCGCCCTTGGTGATCAGCTCCCGAAGCTGTTCCGCGGTCGCCTCGTCATGGAGCGGTGGACCGGGCTGCTCCAGCGAAATCTCGGTACCCGGCTCGCCGGGTACGCGGACCGTCAGCCAGCGGTAGCCGCCCTGGCGGACGTCGTTGCCCTTCTCGAGGCCGAGCTTGTCGACATAGAACCGGAGCGCCTCCTCCTTGTCGAGGACGTAGATCGAGGTGACATTGAGTTTCGTGATCATCGGGTGATCTCCCGCGTTGTGGCGCTGCTGGCTCGTCCTGGCTAGGCCTTCTTGACGAGCGCGGCGATCGCCGCCTCGCCGGCGGGGGTCAGCTTCGTCAGTGCCCACGACGTCGGCCACATCTCGCCATCGTCGACGCGGCCTTCTTCCTCGAAACCGAACGTCGCATAGCGCGAATCGAACTTGGCTGCGGCCTTGAAGAAGCACACGACCTTGCCGTTCCTGGCGTACGCGGGCATGCCGTACCAGGTCTTCGGCGTCAGGTCCGGCGCGTTGGCCGTCACGATGGCGTGGATCCGCTCGGCGATCGCGCGATCGGCCGGCGGCATCTCGGCGATCTTGGCGAGCAGGTCTCGCTCGCCGTCCTCCCTGGCGTTGCGCGACTTGGATTCGGCCTTGACTTCGCGGGCGCGCTCCCGCATCGCGGCCATCTCGTCTTCGGTGAACCGCTTGTCGGTCGTGGCGTTGCGCTTGGCTGATGTCTTCGTGGGGGCCATGTGGTGTTCCTTCCGTGGGTGATCGAGTGGGATGCCACTGATCCTAGGGAGATGCCGCCGCGGTGGCTTCTCCAAAACTGCTCACTTCCGTTGGCCGCCGTGCTGCCGACGGCTTCGTGGCGGCCATCAACGGTCGCATGGCCAGCATCTGGAAGCAGTTTGGCGCGACCATCGGCCCGTTCCCGGCGCGATAGCCCGACGGCGTCTCGCCGACGATGTCGCGAAACGTTCGGCTGAACGTCCCCAGGCTGGTGAAGCCAACATCGAGGCAGATGTCGGTGACGCTGCGGTCGGTCTCGCGGAGGAGGAACATCGAGCGCTCCACCCGCCGCCGCTGCAGGTAATGGTGGGGCGTCTCCCCGAAGACGGCTCGGAAGCTGCGGCTGAAGTGGGCCTCGGAGATGTGGGCCACGGCGGCGACGGCACGGACGTCGAGCGGCTCGGCGTAGGCGCGGTCCATGGCATCCCGGGCGCGCAGCAGGCGCCGGTTCAGGTCCTCGGCATCCCGGCTCACTGTGTCACGCTACGGCATCCCGGTGCCGTCCGCCGAGAGACTGGTCGGGGTGGTCGGATTCGAACCGACGATCTCGTGCTCCCAAAGCACGTGCGTTGACCAGACTACGCCACACCCCGAGGGGGCCATTCTACGGGTCCGTGCCCATCCCGCGGCCCAATGAATCGGAAACGGCCCCGGATCCCACCGAGGCCGTTCCTGGCAACCGGCGGAACTACGACGCCCGGTAGAACAGCCAGGCGTCGCGCATCCGCTGCGTCTGGCCCGGCGTGAACTCCGTGTAGCAACTGTCGTACGAGTAGTCCATGTAGTTGTGGATCGGGTCGAGGCCCGGCGCCGGGCAGGTGTCCTTGCCCACCGGGCAGCCGGACGTCGGCACCTTCATGGCCGGGGTGTCGTCGACAAAGTCACCCGATTTGGTGCAGCCGTTGAAGAAGGTGTGCTCGAGGTTGAGCCAGTGGCCGACCTCATGGGTCAGCGTCTCGCCGAGATCGTACCGATCCTCGAACAGGTCCGACGCCCCGGGCACCGAGGCCCAGTGGATCACGACGCCGTCGAGGTAGGTCTGGTTGCTGTCGGTGATCGACGGCAGGTAGGCCCAGCCGAGCAGGCCGGCGCCGCTCGTCGTGTAGACGTTGAGGGTCTCGTCGCCGCCCTGCTTGAGCGTCTGCTTGAAGTCGTGCTCGGCGCCGGGCTTGGCGGCAAACCACTTGGCGTTGTCGGTCCGGGTCACGCCGGCGAGGGCGAACTTGAAGCCGGTGTCGTCGCCACCCTCGCGACCGCCGAAGGTGACGTTCAGAACGCGGACCTGCTCCGCGATCTGTCGTGACGTCAGGTTGCCGACGCCGTCGCTGGTGATCACGTGGAACCAGACCGGGATGGTGACGCTGAAGTCCGATGGTGCCTTGCCCTGTGCCGAGGCCGGCAGGTCCACGTGGGCCTGGCCCAGGTCGGGTTCGCGCAGAAAACCGTCGCGATCGGCCTGCGGGAGCCGGGCTGCGGCCGCTTCCTCGGGGGTGCACAGGACTCCCCCTCCGATCGCCGCCGCGATCGCCGGCGTCGCCAGCAACGAGCTGCTCATCACGACCGCCGCGAGCAGGCTCGCCAGTCGTCGCCAAACGTTCATCGCGCGCTCCTCTGTCCTCGCGGGAGGCCTCCATACCCCCCGGGGAGGGTGACTCTAGCGCAGCCCGGCCGTCCGCTCGCGTCGCGCCTCGCCGAGACGGTGCCACGTCGCAACACCTACGATCCGGAGGTGAGGGAGACGCCGCTCGAACGCTGGTGGACGCCGCTGATCGCCGGCCTCGGGGCGGCCCTCCTCGTCGTCGCCCTGTGGTACACCTCGATCCTTGCCCCGATCGTCGACCCGCAGGTCGTGATCGGCGCGACGATCGGGATCATCCTCATGTCCGCCGTCGGCATCCGGCTCTACCTGGCGTCGTTCAAGCCACTCGATCCGGATCGGCCGTCCAGCGCCCAGCTGGCCGCGCTCGTCGACGAGGCCGTCGCCCTGACGGGCGGTGCCCGGCCCAGGCTGGCGCTCGACGAATTGCGCCTCGCCAAGGCGGTGCCGAACGTCGGGGCGGTGGAAATGGGCCCAGGAACGGAAACGATCCTCTTCACCGAACAGCTGGTCGCCGACCTCGAGGCCGGGCGCTTCGGCGTCAGCAGCCTGCGGGGTGTCGTCCTCCACGAGCTGGGGCATCTCCACCACGACCACAGCTATCTCAAGCTGTGGCTCGGCCTCGGGGAGCGGTTGATCCGCTTCGCCGCCCTCGCCTCGGTGGGGGCGCTGTTCTTCTTCTCCGAGGCGCGCCGCGCGCTCGCCGCCCAACCGGAGCTCGCGATCGCGATCGCGATCGGCCCGTTTGCCATGGCCACCGTCCTGGCCGTCGTCAGCCGGGCGAGCGAAACCCAGGCGGATGCGTTCGCGATCCGGCATGCAGCCGGCCGCGAGCTGCTCGACTTCCTGCGGTGGATGGGCACCGACCTCGCCCCGATCTTCGCCCTCGAACGCCGTGGCGTGCCGCGCGACCCGGTCGAGCGGGCCCGCATCCGTGACGGCCTCGCGCGGCTGGCTGCCGAGGCCGAGGCGGTCGGCGACGAGGAGCGGACCGCGTTCTTCCGCGAGGCGCTCGTTCGGATCGAGGAGCGCGACCTCGAGGATCGCCCGGGCCTCGCCCCCGTCAGCCGGACGCGTCTCGTCCTACGCCGGACCGGTCGGGCCCTGGCCCTCGCCTGGTTCGGGGTCGTGCCCTGGAACCGCAGCCACCCGCCCCTCGAGGACCGGATGACCCGGATCGCCGCCGAGCTCGGTTCGGGCGCTTCGGTCTGACCGCTCCTGCCGCCAGGCGGGCAGGTAGAGCGGTGCCGCGACGGCGCAGACGACGGCCCCGATCAGCATCGCGGTCGTGATCGATGCCCCGTCCGCGACGGAGGCGAGGATGATCGTCCCGATCGCTCCGGCTGGCTGGGAGACCATCGAGTTCATCGAGATGACCGTGGTCCGGTTCGGGCCTTCCACCTGTCGGTGGAGGAGCGTCATGTGCATCGGGTTCGACGCTCCGTGGGCGATGTAGCAGGCGAGATAGGCGGTCACCACGCCGATCGGCCCGGCAATGAGGCCCATGCCGAGGATCGTGATCCCCTGGATCACGCGCAGTGCCGCGGCGGAGACCGCGACACCGATCCGGGCACTGATCGGGACGATGAGGGCGGCACCGGCCGCGGAGGCGAACCAGGCGGCAGAGCTGACCGGGCCCATCAACGCGCCGGCCGTCTCCGCCCCGCCGACGACCTCGCTGAGGCGGACCGGGAACAGGCTCTCGAAACAGACCATGCAGAAGCCCCAGAACAGCTCGACCATCACGATCCCCAGCAGGACACGCGATCGCCGCAGGAGCCGAAGCCCGTCGGCGATCACCGCCGGCACCGCGGCGATCGAGGCCGCGATCGCCCGGGCGCCCCTGGCCCGGCGCTCCTCTGTCATCAGCAGGACGACGGCGACCAGGTTCAGCCCGTACAAGCCGATCGCGACCAGCACCGGCAGGTCGAGCGTCGGGATCTCCGCGAACGGATCGATGGCGATGAGCGCGCCCGACATGAGGGCGGCCGTGGCGATCGCCGCGCTCAGCACAGAGCTGGCGGCACCGAGGCCACGCTCGATCTTGGCGTCCGGGTCGGCCGCCAGCGTCGTGTCGACGAACCACGCCTCGAGCGGTCCGCTGTCGAGGGCCCGGTACACGCCCTGGAGGAGCATCGCGGCCACGAAGAGCGCAAACGAATCGGCGACGTAGAAGACGACCAGCGACACCAGGCCGACGCAGGTCGCGAGGATCTGGACCGGCCGACGCCCGAGGGCATCCGAGAGGCCGCCGGTCGGCAGCTCGAGGGCCAGGACCACGAAGCCCTGGGCGGAGAAGACGATCCCGATCTCGGTCAGCGACAGCCCTCGCGAGAGCGGCAGCAACACGAAGATCGGGATCAGGAACCCGGGGGCCAGCCACCGAAGGGCGACCAGGGTGAGGTAGCGGCGGCGGGCGGAGGCGACGTCGAGGGCGGTCACGAACGGTCCTTGACGATCGGGAAGGCATGGACATGGAGCTCGACCTGGCGCGTCTCCGGGTCATCCGGATCCGGGTCGCGGTAGCGGGCGACCAGGTCGTCGATCTCGGCGTTCAGCGCTGCGAGACGGGCGGGCGTCAGCCGGAGCAGGAAGTCGCTGGCGTCGGCGACCTCCTGCCACTCGAGCGGCCACCTGCCGTGCACGTCGAGCCAGGCCTCGTAGCGCTCGACGAACGCCCGCAGGTAGTACTGCCGAAGCCAGTCCGCGGCGGCCTCCCCGTCGGGGTCATAGGCGACATCGCGCTGGGTGAAGGTGTGCGCCTCTGTCGCGGCGCGCCAGGGCCGCTCGCGTCCCCGGCCCTCGCCGGTCTCCTCGACCAGGCCCACCGACGCCAGCTTCCGGAGGTGGTAGCTCGTGGCGCCGGTATTGGTCCCGAGCCGGTGGGCGAGGGCCGTCGCCGTGGCCGGCCCGGCGGTCCGGAGGGCGCTCAGGAGGCGTGATCGGAGCGGGTGCGCGAGGACCTTGATGGCGGCCGCGTCGAGCTGCAGGGTCGAGACCGCCACCGGCTTGGTGGCCTCGGCGGGGCCTTTGGTGGACCTGGGCATGGCCTGACCATACCATATGCAGAACTATTGTGCACACTAGTTGTGCATAGATCGCAAGGCGAAGAAATCGCAACCCGGCGGAACAGGCGACCACCCTTGGTCGTCACAGGATCGACGCCGGGCGGTGACTGGCAGGCTGATCGACCGCCCGGCGTTGCCATTGCCACACTGACCCGCCCGCACGCCCGGCCGATGGCTGGACGCTAGACTGGCGCCCAGCCGAAGCCGCAGGGACATGACCGCCGAACGACGAACGACCCGCATCGTGCAAGCGCGCCGGAGCCGGCAGCAGCCCACCGGCCTGACCGACCGCCGCCGCCTCGTCGCCGCTACCCTGTCGGCCATCTTTCCCGGTCTCGGCCAGATCGCCAACGGACGGATGCGCCTGGCCAAGCGCTTCGGGCTGCCGGCCGTGGGCGCGCTGATCCTGGTCTGGCTGCTGTTCCAGCTGTTCTCGACGGCACGGATCGTGGCCACGGCGCTCGACCCCGCGATCCTTGGGCCGATCCTCGTCCTCAATGTGCTGGTCATGCTGTGGCGGTTCAGCGCCGTCGGCCAGGCCTTCTTCGACCAGCGGTTCACCGTTCGGGCGGGCCGCACCGGCACCGTCGGGCTGGTCGCCGTCCTGGTGTTCGTGGCGGTGCCCCACCTCGTCGGGCTGCAGTGGGGTCTGGCGGCCCGGGACAGCTTCGGCCGGATCTTCGTCCCCGGCGGCCCGACCGCGTCCGGTCAGGTTGGCGATGCCACGGCCGCGCCGCGGCTCAACCCGAACGAGCGGACCAACATCCTCGTCATCGGCCTCGACACCACGCCCTGGCGGACGGCGATCCTGACGGACACGATGATGGTCGTCTCGCTCGACCCGGTCGGCAAGACGGTGTCGATGGTCTCGATCCCGCGCGACCTGGTCAGCGTCCCGCTCGGGAACGGCGACGTCTTCGGTCCCAAGGTGAACTCGCTGATGGCCTACGCCGACAACCACCCGGCCGAGTTCCCGCTGGGCGGCATCCCGACGCTCCAGCGCGCGGTGGGAGCCCTCCTCGGCATCAAGATCCACTACTACGCGACGCTCGACTTCGTCGGCTTCATCAAGATCGTCGACACGCTGGGCGGCGTGACCGTCGACGTGGAGAAGGGCTTCACCGATCCCGAGTACAAGTACGAGTCGCGCATTCCCGGGTACTCGATCACGGCCGGCCGCCACCACCTCACCGGCGTCGAGGCGCTTGGATTCGTCCGCGCCCGCAAGGGCGTGGGCGAGAGCGACTTCACCCGCGCGGCCCGCCAGCAGCAGGTCCTCCTCGCGCTCCGCAACCAGCTCACCGCCAACGGCAGCCTGCTCCTCCAGGTCCCGACGTTGTTCGACGTCCTCGGCGACACGGTCCGGACGAGCTTCCCGGTCGACGGCCTCGACGACGCGGCCGTGCTGCTCGACGAGATCGACGACAAGGACTTCATCCGGGTGGTGATCAAGTCGCCGCTCGTCAGAGGCGCACGCAACGGCTACGGCTCCGTCCAGATCCCGGACGTTGCAGCGATCCGGGCGATGGCCAGCGGCGTGTTCAGCGAACCCGGGGTGCCACCAACGCCCTGGCCCTCACCAAAGCCAACCGCCACCCCACGTCCGACCGCCACCGCCCCATAAGGGGTGGACGTCGTCACGCTCGCCATCGGCGTGCTGCAGGCCGGTGCTGCCCTCGGCCTGCTGTTCGTCCTCCCCGGTCTGACGCTCGGGCCGTCGGTCGCCCCGGGGGCAAGGTCGCCGATCAGCCGCGCGGCACGAGCCGTGGCCCTGTCGATGCTGGTCAGTGCGGTGGCGGCATGTGCCCTGGCGATGGTCGGCCTGTTCCGGCCGACGATCCTGCTGGCCACGCTCATCGGCTTGACCGTGCTGCCGCTCCACGCCCGGCTGCCCGGCCGGCCGCGGCTGCCGCGTGGGCGGCGACGCCGGTGGTGGTTCGGCGGCGATCGCCTTGGCCGGCCTCGCCGCCCTCCTCCTCGTCGTGCCCGGCTGGCTCGCCGCGGACGGGGCCGTGGCCGCCGCTCGCTGGGACGATGTCGAGGTCGCCCGCCGCATCGCCGTCGACGGCCGGCTGCCGGCGGAGCTTGCCTGGTGGGGCGGGCTACGCCCGTCACCGACCGGTCACGTCCTGGTCGACGCCCACCTGGCCGGCGCCCTGGCGCTCCTGCCGGGCGATCTGCCGATCCAGCTCGAGACCTACCGGCTGACGGTCCTGGCCGCGGGCCTCGTCACCGCGACGGCGCTGTTCCGTCGCTGGACCGGCTCGCTGCTGGGAGCTGCTGGGCGCAATCCTGCTGCTCGGCAGCGTCGCCCTGGGACAGGTCTTCACGAGCTTCGATCCGGCTGCCTGGGCGGCCGTGCTGGCGATGTTCGCGACCTGGCTGGCCGATCGGGCGCTGGTCGAGCGATCGCGCCGGCTCGCGATCGCCGCGGCCGTGGTCGGGGCCGCCGTCCTGCTCGCCGAGGCCGGCGTCTTCGCCGTCTTCGCGGCCCTCGTGGTGGGCGTGGCGATCGGACGCAGCCTCGTCGCCCCCGGTGGTGGTCCCGAGAGTGCCGGCGGGCTGGGTCACCGGTACGGACGACGGCTTGGGATCCGCCGGCGAGTCGGTCCTGCGATGGCGGCGCCGCTCACGACCGCCGCCTCCGTCGTCGCGGCCGCGGCGGTCCTCGGCTTGACGGCCGGGACGCTGGTGAACGGCCGGCCGGGGATTCCCGGTTACGTGACCGGCGCCCCGGTCCAGGACGGCGACGACATCTTCACCCGGGTCGACGAGGTGCCGGTCGGCTGGCGAGCCAGCGACGATGCCACCTGGGACCTGTACCTCGCGGCCGTCGAGCCGGCGCGGTTCGGACAGCCGCCGCCGGTCGGTACGCTCGACGCCGAGGGTCTCCTGGAGGTCGTACTCCACGCCTGGCCGCGCGTCGATGGCCGGACCGCGCTCGGTTTGCTGGTGCTGGCCGGGCTGCTGGCGGTGGGCATGGCAACCTGGGTCGTGGCCGACGCCCGTCGACAGCGATTGCTGCTGGGCGTTGCGACGGCCGGCCTCGTGGTCACCGTCCTGACCCTCGTCGTCATCCTGATCGGTGGGACGTGGCTGGCACGATCGACCGGCGCGGCCTCGATCCTGCGGTTCATCGTCATCGTGCCGGTTGTCGCCGCGGTCGTGGCCTTGTGGCTCCTCCAGCGACGGCTCGATCCGGCGCGCCGACGGTACCTGCCACCGCGAGTGGGCCGGGCCATCGCGACGATCGCGCCGCTGGTCGTCGCGGCGGCGATCGCGACGCCTCTGGCCGGCTCGTCGCCGGACTCCCGCCGGCCCGCCGCGGTCTCCGCCATCGGCCTCGAGGCCTACGGGTGGATGGCCGCCAACCTGCCGTCCGACGCCCGCATCCTGACCGGCGCGCACACCCCCGGCACGCTCGCCGTCCTGGCCGACCGGGTCGGGATCATCGACGGCCCGACGCTTGCACCGGAGCTGGGGTCATGGCCCATCGAGCCGACGGCCCTGCTTCTCGGCGCGCGTCGCACCCTCAGTGACCCGGACGGCTCGGGGGCGGCGAGCTTCATCGAACGCGAGGGGGTCTCCTACGCCCTCGTCGTCGGTCCGGGCGGGACGGCATCGGACCTCGGCGGCTACGAGCCGTTTGCCACCGACATCGCCGCGCTCGGCAGCTCGGATCGGTTCCGCGAGGTCCGGCGCTTCGGCGATGGCCGGCTGGTGCTGTTCCAGGTAACGGTGCGCTAGGACCGCGCCTCCGGCCACCCCGAGAAGCGGCGGAGCAGCTCGTCGAGGTCGCGGGCGACGATCAGCCGCCCGAGGTCCGCACCCGCCATGAAGCCTTCCCTCGAGGCATGCTCGAGGAAACCCACCAGCGAGTCGAAGTAGCCAAGGGGATCGACCAGTCCGCAGGGCTTGTCGTGGAGGCCCAGCTGGGCCCACGACAGGACCTCCGCCAGCTCCTCGAGCGTGCCGAGGCCACCCGGCAGGGCCACGAACCCGTCCGACAGCTCGGCCATCACGGCCTTGCGCTGGTGAAGGGTGTCGACCACGCGGAGCTCGGTCACCCCGCGGTGCGCCAGCTCGCGCTCGACGAGCCGTCCCGGGATGACACCGATCACCTCCCCGCCTGCAGCCAATGCCGCGTCGGCGAGGGCACCCATGAGTCCCACCCGGCCGCCGCCGTAGACGACGCCGATCCCGCGGGCCGCGAGCCCGGCGCCGACGGACCGGGCCAGCTCGACGTGAGCCGGATCGCGGCCCGGACTGGAGCCGCAGAACACGCACAGCCGGCCCGTGGATGCGGTTCCGGCCCCGGTCACAGCCCCAGGATCCGAAGGACGCCCGCCATCCGTCGGGCAGCCCGCGCCCGGTGGGAGATCGTGTCCTTCTCGGCCGGCGTCCACAGGCCAAATGTCCGCCCGCCCGGCGGCTCCGACTCGGGTTCGAAGATGGGGTCATAGCCGAAGCCACCGGTGCCCCGGGGCTCGGTGGCGACCCTGCCCCGGACGATGCCCCGCCGGGTGATCACCGACGGGCGACCCAGGCCGCCGTAGCCGACCGGGCGCGGGACGGCGATGGCGAGGACGCAGACATAGCGAGCGCCACGTCGCTCCGGCGGGAGACCATCGAGGGCCTCGAGGAGCTTGCGGTTGTTCTGCTCGTCCGTCGCCTGCTCGCCCGCGTAGCGACGGGTGCGGACACCCGGGCCGCCACCGAGCGCGTCGACCTCGATGCCCGAGTCGTCGGCCAGCGCGGGCAGCCCGGTCTCCCGGACAGCCCAGCGGGCCTTGAGCCGGGCGTTCGCCTCGAACGTCATCCCGTCCTCGACCGGATCGCCGGCGAGCCCCAACTCGTCGAGCGAGACCAGCACCGATCTGGCGGGCCGGAGGAGCTCCCGCAACTCGCGCAGCTTGTGGACCGACCGGGTGGCGACGACGAGTTGCCGCGGTTCGGCGACGTGATCCGTCAACGGCGGACGCGCGAGAGCGCCTCGGCCTGGGCGTCGAACAGCTGGGCGAGCCCGGTCGCGGCCAGGTCGAGCAGGCCGTCGACGGCCGGCCGGTCGAAGGGCTTGCCCTCCGCCGTCCCCTGCAACTCGACGTACGTCCCGGCGTCGGTGCCGACGACGTTGAAGTCGACCTCGGCCTTCGAATCCTCGCCGTAGTCGAGGTCGAGGAGTGCCATTCCGTCCACGATCCCGACGCTGACGGCCGCGATCTTCGAGACGAGCAGGCGCTCCATCCCGTACGTGATCAGTGCCGCCCCGAGGGCGACGTAGCCGCCGGTGATCGAAGCCGTTCGGGTGCCGCCGTCGGCCTGGAGGACGTCGCAGTCCACGGTCACGGTCCGCTCGCCCAGCCGAGCGAGATCGACGACGCCGCGCAGCGACCGCCCGATGAGCCGCTGGATCTCATGGGTCCGACCACCGACCCGGCCCTTGACCGATTCGCGATCGGTCCGCTCCGCGGTTGCCCTCGGCAGCATCGCGTATTCGGCGGTGACCCAGCCCGTGCCCTTGCCGCGGAGGTGTGGCGGGACGCGGTCGGCGATCGTCGCGGCGCACAGCACCTCGGTGTCGCCCACCTGGATCCGGCAGGAGCCCTCGGCCCACTTCTGGACGCCGAGGGTCAGGGTGACCGGTCGCAACTGGCCCGCGGCCCGTCCGTTGGCCCGCACGAATGCCCGGTTGCCGATCGTCATCGGGCCGCCTCCTTCTCTGCGGCCTTGGCCGCGTCCCACAGTTGATCCAGCTCGTCGAACGACAGGTCGCGCAGGGCCACGCCACGCTCGGCGGCGCCCCGTTCCACGTCCCGAAAGCGTCGCCGGAACTTGTCATTGGCCCCGCGCAGCGCGCCCTCGGCCTCGATCCCTTCCTTGCGGGCGACGTTGACGAGGACCATCAGCAGGTCGCCGAACTCCTCGCGCCGATCGGCCGGGGTCTCGGCCGTGCGGAACTCGGTGAGCTCTTCGGTGACCTTGTCGAGGACGCCCTCGATCGACGGCCAGTCGTAGCCCAGGTTGGCCGCACGCTCCTGCATCTCCTGGCTGGCCGCCAGGGCCGGCAGCGACGGGCTGATCCCCTCGAGCGCGCCCTTCGGGCCATCGGCGCCGTCGGCAGACGCCTCGGCCTCGCGCTCCGCCGCCTTGATCCGCTCCCACTGGCGGTTGACGTCACCCGCGGTCCGGGCCTCGGCGTCCCCGAAGACGTGAGGATGGCGGCGGACGATCTTGCTGGCGATCGCGTGCTGGACGTCGGCGAGGTCGAAGACGCCGGCCTCGGCCGCCAGCTGAGCGTGGAGCACGATCTGGAGCCACAGGTCGCCGAGCTCGTCGGCGAGACCCGGCGTCGCGTCCTCGGCCAGGGCGTCGTAGACCTCGTACGCCTCCTCGAGGAGGTGCTTGCGGAGCGACTCATGGGTCTGCTCGCGGTCCCACGGGCAGCCGTCCGGCCGGCGGAGGCGGTCCGAGATGTAGGGCATGGCCCAAGGCCCCGCGGTCGCAAGCTCGGGCTCCACCGGGCGAACGTACAAGGGCGCGGCAAGGTCGTCAGGCGCCAGCGACTCCAGCACGGTCTCGTCCGCGGTTCCGAACCGGCCGATGGGGTGACCCTGTGGGTACAGCCGCGCCAGGAGCGTCAGCGGGTCCGTGCCACCCGGTCCGTGGCGGCCGGGGAGTGGCCGGTCGGTCCCGTCCGCCTTCGTCGCCCGGAGCACCGCGAGCGGGACGAGGAGCAGCGGTCGCGACGCTTCGATCGGGGTCCCGGTGAGGCGCTCGGTCGCGACGACCTGGAGGCCGTCGGCCGGATCGAGGCCCCAGCGAAGCCGCGCCTCGGCAACGAGCGCATCGAGCACGGCGTCCCGGCTACCCTCCCACGAAGGAATCGTCGCGGGTGATCTCGTACGCCGTCTTCTTGGCCTGGTACCAGTTGCTGAAGGCCTCGTTCTCGAGCGTCTCCGCCTGCTCGCCTTCCGGCGTGCGCGTCTCCTCCTTGGTCACGAGGAACAGGTGGATGCCCTCGTTCTCGATGACGATCGGCGAGGTGATCTCACCGAGCGTGGCCTCGAAGATCGCCTTCTCGACCTCGGCCGACCGCTGGAACTTGGCGATCCAGCCCAGATCGCCGCCATCGGCTGCCTCCTCGCCATCGGAGAAGTCGCGGGCGAGGGTCGCGAAGTCCGCGCCGCCCAGGAAGTCCGACCGGATCTTGTTGGCCTGGTCGATGTCGGGCGGGTAGTACATGACCTGGATGACGTGCCAGCCGAACGCTGACTTGACCGGTTCGATGAGGTCGCCGGCCTTCAGCCCGGCCTTGAAGATGGCGTCGGCGAAGGCCTGGTCGAGCTGCCCGCCGGCGCCCGCCGCCATGCTCGGGTCGAGGTAGCCCAGCTTGCCACCGCTCGAAATCGGCCCCGCCCTCGTCGCTCTCCTCGCGGGCGAGCTCGTCGAACTGGGTCTTGTCCCGAACGAGCTTGGCGTATGCCGCCCGGGCGTCGTCCTCGGCCTCCTTCCAGGCGGGATCCTCCGCCGGGACCGTGGAAGCGGTGTCCGGTGCGTCCTTGGGTGCGTACAGGATGTGGCGAACCTTGACCGAGCCGGTCGGCAGCGCTTCGGTGCTGCCGGCCCCGATGAAGATCTCCTTGACCTCGCGCTGCGGGCCTGCGGCCAGCGCCTGGGCCTTGATCTTGTCACTCAGCCGCTCGGCCAGCAGGTCGTTGTGGACGACCCGCCGGTAGACGGCCATGTCGACGCCCTCGGTCGCGATCGCCTCGCGATAGACCGGGTCCCGTTCCTCGGCCACGATGTCGGTGACCCGGGCAATCCGGAAAACGCCGTCCTCGCCTTCGATGACCGACGTGTGGGCGTCCTCCTCGAGCGCGAACACCGCATCGAGCAGGGCCTGGTCGAGGTTCGACTCGTCGACGATCCATCCGCGGTCGCCGCCGGTCGAGGCATCGGTGGCGGTCGAATGCGCCCTCGAGACCTCGTCCCACGATTTGCCGCCTTCGAGGTCCTCCAGCGCCTGGTCCGCCTTGGTCTTTGCCGCTGCCTTCTGCGCTGCCGTGGGTTCCTCGGCGTCGTCGTCAAGCTCGGGCTCGACCTCGATCAGCCACAGGTGGCGCTGCTCCGGCAGCGTCGCCTCCTTGTCGATCTGGGCCTCCACCTCCTCCGGACTGACCGTGATCCCCTCCTGGGCGGCAAGTTCCTCGGTGATTCGCCCGTCGATGATCCGCTCGAGGACGATCGCGCCAAGCTGCTGGCCCCGCTGCTCGATGCTCCCCTGCTGCTGGTCGCGCTCGGAGGCTGTCAGGCGACCGGCGTTGAACTCGTCGTCGATCCGGCGGAGGGCAATGACGTAGCGTGCTGCCTCGGCCCGGAACGCGGCCGTGAACTCGTCGCGGGTGATCGACTGGCCGTTGACGGCTCCGACCGGCGAGAGGTGCTCGTTGTACCAGTTGACGGCGGCCGCGATGACCAGGATCAGGATGGCGACGACGACGACCAGGCCGAAGCCCAGGTTGGTCAGGAAGTTGCGGCGGTCGCTGCGTTCCCATGGGCGGCCGCGCTTGACGACGGGTTTGGCTCGGAACGTCATGAGTGGTCAGGATCCTTGAGCGTGCACCGGCAAGGTACCGGGTTCGGACGGGCGGACATCGTAGCGCAGATGCAGCTGCAATCCGGTCGGCGGACGGCCATCACCCGGGTGTCGCGCCAACCCGACCAGCCCGTGCGGCGGTCTCGAGGGCGGCCACGACCCGGGCCTGCTGGGCGTCCGTCAGGCTCGATGACGACGGCAGGCTGATCGAGCGCTCGAAGATCTCGTCCGCGACGTTCCCGCCCAGCCGGGCCGCATCGCGGTACAGGCGCGTCGCGTGGACCGGGGTCCACATCGGCCGAGCCTCGATCGCCGCGGCGGCCAGCGCATCGATCACGCCGTCGCGCGACGCACCATCCGGGCCGGGTTGGACGCCGGCCGTGTACAGCCAGTACGACGGGGCCGCCCACGCGGCATGCGGGGCCGGCCGGTACGCCGGGAGGGCGGCGAGTGCATCGTCGTATCGCGCCGCCCCGGCCCGACGGGCGCCCAGCAGCGAATCGAGCTGCTCCAGCTGGGCCAGGCCGAGGGCTGCCGCGAGATTGGACAGCCGGTAGTTGTAGCCAACCTCGTCGTGGTCGTAGGCCCGCCCCGGCAGCCGCGCCTGGGTGGACAGGTGGCGAGCCCGCTTTGCCAGGGCCGGGTCGTCGGTGACGAGCATGCCGCCGCCGCCGGTCGTGATCAGCTTGTTGCCGTTGAAGCTGAAGCAGCCCACCCGTCCGAACGTGCCCGCCTGGCGGCCCGCCAGCGGTCCGTCGGTGTAGCTCGCGCCAAGCGCCTCGGACGCGTCCTCGAAGACATCGACGCCATGTCGCGCGGCGGCGTCGAGGATCGGCCCCAGGTCCGCCGGGTGGCCGACGAGGTGGACCACTTCGATCGCCCGGGGCTGCCGCAGGCCCAGCCTGGCTCGACGGTCCAGCTCGGCGACGACGATGGCGGGATCGAGGTTGTAAGTTGCAGCCTCCGAGTCGACGAGGACCGGCGTCGCACCCACGTAGCGAATCGGGTTGACGGACGCGACGAAGGTCAGTGTCGAGACCCACACCTCGTCCCCCGGCTCGACGTCCAGGACCAGGAGGGCGAGATGGATCGCGGCCGTGCCGCTCGAGCAGGCGACCGCGTGCCGGGCGCCGACCGCAGCCGCGAATTCAAGCTCGAATCGCTCGACGAACGGCCCGACCGAGGAAACGAAGTTCGTCGCCAGGCACTCCTCGAGGTAGCGGGCCGCGTTGCCGCCGATCAGCGGCTCGGCGAGCGGGATCGGCGGCTCAGAGCTGGACATGGTCCGGGTCCCGGAGCGGAGGCTGCGTCCGAAGCCAGTCGATCGTCTCCCGCAGCCCGTCCTCGAGGCTGGTCGCGGCCTGCCAGCCGAGCAGCTCCTCCGCCAGCGACGGATCCGACTGGAGGGCCAGGACTTCGCTGGCATCGGGCCGCAGCCTGGCCGGATCCTCGACGGCCGATGCCTCGACCCCCAGGATCCGGCACGCGAGTGCGAACAGGTCACCGATCGAGTCGGACCGGCCGGTACCCAGCTGGATCGTCCGGCCCTCGATGCCGGCCGCCGTCGCGGCCCGAACGAACCCGTCGACCGTGTCGGCGACGTAGGTCAGGTCGCGTCGGGGGTCCAGCCGTCCAAGGCGGATCTCCCGGCCGCCCGCGAGCAGCTGGCGGAGCATCGTCGGCAGGACCGCCCGCTCCGATTGCCGCGGTCCGTAGGTGTTGAACGGCCGGAGGACGACGACCGGCAGCCCATAGCTGCGGCAGAAGGCCACCGCCAGCTGGTCCGCCGCCACCTTGGAGGCGGCATACGGCGACTGGGCGTTGAGCGGGTGGGTCTCCCGGATCGGGAGGGCGTCCGGGGTGCCGTAGACCTCGCTGGTGGAGGTCTGGATGAGCCGTTGGACGCCCGCCCGGCGGGCAGCCTCGAGGACGTTGAGCGTGCCGCCGACGTTGGTGTCGATGAACGACGCCGGGGCCGTGTAGGAGTACGGGATCGCGATCAGGGCGGCGAGATGGAAGACGACTTCGATCCCCTCGCTGGCGGCCTCCACGAACCTCGCATCGCGGATGTCGCCCAGCCGGATCTCCACCTGGGATCGGACGGCGGCGTCCGTCTCGTCGAGCCAGCCCGCCGAGCCGCGAGAGTTGTAGAGGCAGAACGCCCGAACCCTCGCGCCCTCGGCCACCAGCCGCTCGACGAGGTGGCTGCCGATGAACCCGTCCGCGCCCGTGACGAGGACCGGGCGGTCACGGAGGGAGGTGGCCTGGGCGGGCACCTCAGCTGCCCTCGCGGGCTTGGTCGAGCTGCTCGCGCAGCCCCACGTCGATCCAGTCGTCCTGGATCTCGAAGGCGCCGACCGGTTCACCGCGCTCGAGCGCGCCGTCGATCAGGGCGGGCATCGTCGAAGCCCGGCCTGACGGAACGCGACGGACGAGGTCCGGCTGGAGGGCATAGATCCCGGCGTTGACCTCCCGCGACAAGGTTGGCTTCTCCTCGATCCGGACGACATTCGGTCCATCGCGCTCGACACAGCCGAACGGGACGCTGTGGAGATAGCGACGGATGCCGATGGTCGCCGCGTAGCCGCCCCCGGCGTGCGCGTCGAGCAGCCCGCCGAGGTCGGCCGAGGTGACCAGGTCGCCGTTCATCAGCAGCAGCGGATCCGTTGCCGGTTCCGGCAACAGCGCCAACGCCCCGGCCGTGCCCAGTGGCTCCGTCTCGCGCAGGTACTCGATCCGGACGCCGAACTGGCCACCGTCGCCGAAGTGATCCTCGATCACCTCGCCGCGGTAGTTCAGGGCGAGAAAGATCCGCTTGATCCCGAAGCCGACCAGGTGGAGGACGATCCGCTCGAGGATCGGCCGGCCGGCGACGCGGAGCATGGGCTTGGGGAGATCGTCGGTGAGCGGGCGCAACCGGAGGCCCTGGCCGCCGGCCATCACCACCGCCCAGTTGGGTCGCTGGACGGGTTCGAGGAACGCGTGGAGGAGGTGCAGTCCCACCGGCCGCCCGTCGCCGTCGACGACCGGGATCGAATTGATCCGACGCGCCCGCATCAGCTCGAGGGCATCCACCCGGCCATCGCGCGCGCCGAGCGCGACGAAGCCCCGGTTGAGGACCGTCGTCAACGGGTCATCGAGGCCAAGGCCGCGCAGCAGAGCCCGGCGCAGGTCGCCATCGGTGACGACGCCGCTCAGCCGGCCCTCGCCGTCGACGGCGAGGGCGATCTCCGAGGCGCCGCGATCGAGCGCTTCCATGGCCGAGCGCAGGGTGCCGTCCTCGGGCACGATCGAGCCGCGGAGTCGGTCCGTCATGAGCCGTCGGTCACGAGGCGTTGTCGGTCACGACGCTCGTCGGTCACGACGCTTCGTCGGTCACGACGCTTCGTCGGTCACGACGCGTCGTCGCGGGCACGGGCCGGGGAACCGGTCACGGTCGTGTTCGCGGGGACGTCGTTGGTCACCACCGCGCCCATCCCGACGACGGCGTGATCGCCGATGGCCACGTGATCGCGGACCCGAGCACCGAGGCCCAGGAACGCCCCTTCGCCGGTCCGCGTGCCGCCACCCAGCAGGGCGCCGGGCGCGACGTGGGTGAACGGCCCGAGCTGGACGTCGTGCTCGACGATCGCCCCCGAGTTGACGATCGCGTGCGCCCCGACGTCGGCGCCACTGTTGACCACGGCACCCGCGAGGACGACGGCCCCGGGACCGAGGGTGGCGGTGGGTGAGACCCAGGCCGCGGCGTGGACAACCGTCGCCCATTCGGTCGCGCCCCCGAGCCGGCTGATGATCGCGCGACGAACGCCGATCGAGCCGACCCCCAGGACGAGCCACGGCCGGTCGTTCTCGTGCGTCCCTTCGAGCCAGGCCACGAGGGCGACGTCATCGCCGAGATTGGGCAGCCCGAGCCGATCGGCGGCGTCGGCCGCGGGATCGGGATCGGCGAAGCCGACCAGGCGCCACGTCTCGGGCCGGGTCCGGGCGGCGTCGGCGACGACACGAGCGTGCTCGCCACCGCCGACCACGACCAGCGGACGGGGCGTCATTCCGGCAAATGGATCGGCGCTTTCCGCGGTGGGATCGACGGTCGCCATGCGGCGATGATATCCGCGATCCGTGCCCCGGCCCGGCCATCGACCAGGTCCGGATGCGCCCCTCGGAGCCGGTTCCGCGTCTCCGGGGCGAGCGCCGTCTCGAGCGCGGCGGCGATCGCGCCCGGATCCGCCGGCACGTCGATGACGTTCGCTTCCCGCCGCCGGCCCAGCTGCCGATCGCCGACGTTGACCGCGGGCAGGTCGGCCGCCGGCGCTTCGACGATCCCGCTGGAGCTGTTGCCGAGCATCGCGTCGGCGACTCGCATGAGCCCCCAGTAGCGTCGCTCGCCGAGGGCCTCGACACAGACGCGACGCGGTCCCCCCTCTCCAGCGGCGAGCATGATCTGCCGGACCTCGGCCTGGCCGGGATCGACGTTGGGGAAGGTCACGACATACGTTGCCGGGACGGCGTCCATCGCTGCCGCGACCGCCGCTGCCGTGGCAGCCGGGTCCGCCTCGAGCGTGGACGGGTGGACCGTGACGATCACGACCGGCGGGTCGAGGGCGATACCCACGGCCTCGGCGAGTTCCGCACGGTCGGGCAGGTCGTCCCGGAACGCGGCGTCCAGTCCCGGCGCACCAACGACATGGACGGTCCCCGGGTCCTCGCCCAGGGCGGCAACCCTGCGGGCGTGCTCATCGTGGCTCACCAGGTGCAGGTGGGCGAGCTTGGTGATCGCGTGACGGAGGGCGTCGTCGAACGCGCCCAGGGTCTGCTCCCCGCCATGCAGGTGGATCAGCGGGACGCGCTCGAACGTGGCGGCCAGGGCGGCCGCGACGGTCTCGAGACGGTCGCCGGCCAGCAGCAGCGCATCCGGCCGATGGGTCCGGAGGTGGGCCGCGACCATCGTCAACGCCTTCGCCGCCTGGACATCCGCCGGTGGATCGGCCGCACCGTCGATCCACTCGAATTCCGCATCCGGCCGCACGCCATCGGCCCGGATCAGGTCCACCGTCCGGCCATGCCGGGCGGAGAGATGCATCCCGCCGGCGAGGAGCGTCAGCCGGAGATCCGGATGGTGTTCGATCGCGACGCAGGTCGAGTGGACGATGCCCCAGTCCTGACGGCCCGTGGTGAGCACGGCGATCGTCCGGGGCTCGCTCACGTCGGTGCCTCGACATCCGTCTCGACGACCGCGGCTCCGGCTGCCACGGAACGGGCCGTCCGAGCCCCGATCAGCGCACGCCGCCGCCCGGGGGCGACGCCGGTCCCCGGCCGGAGGGCGACCAGGTCCGCTTCTCCAACCTGGGCACCGGCCGGCAGGGAGCGGGCCCAGTGGAGGCTGCGCCGGGCCACCGCCGCGATCTCCGCTTCGGCCGGCGTTGGCCGCTTGTCGCCGGTTCCGAGCGCCGCCTCGGCCGAGCGGACGGCCGCCACCATGGCGGCGAACTCGCGCGGCTCGATCGAGGCTGCGTGATCCGGCCCCCGCCCGGTGCGGTCGAGGGTCAGGTGCTTCTCGATCATCTGTGCCCCGAGGGTGGCTGCCGCGACCGGCAGCTCCGTTCCGGGCGTGTGATCCGACCAGCCGACCGGCACGCGGAAGGCAGACCGCAGGGTGGCCATCGCCCGCAGGTTCGCGTCTCCGGCCGCCGCTGGATAGCTCGACACGCAGTGGAACAGCGCGACCGGCGGATCGCCGCCGTCGCGGATCGCATCCATTGCCGCCGCGACCTCGACCATGTCCGCCATCCCGGTCGAGACCAGGAGCGGGATGCCGCGCGCCGCCAGCCGCTCGAGGAACGGGAGGTTGGTGAGCTCGCCCGAGGCGACCTTGATCGCCGGCACGCCTAGCCGTGCCAGGAGGTCCGCCGAGGCGTCGTCAAACGGCGAGGAGAAGAAGACGAGGCCACGTTCGACGGCATGGGACTGGAGCTCCGGCCAGGCACGGTCGGGCAGCGCGAGGCGGGCGAGCATTCCCCGCTGATCTGCTCCGTCGCCCGCCGCACGCTGGTAGGCGGCCGTCGGCGCGGCGGGAGCGGCGAGGGCGTCGGGCGAAAACGTCTGGAACTTCACCGCATCGGCGCCAGCATCGGCCGCGGCATCGATGAGCCGGTGGGCGACCGACACCTCGCCATCGTGGTTGACCCCGGCCTCGGCGATCAGGAACGCCCGACCGCCGCCAAGCTCGCGGTCGCCGATCCGCACCGCCCGGATCGATCGCGCCGCGGCGAGGGCCTCGGCGAGGGCGAGGTCCGGCGGCTCGTCGACGTCGACGCTCCGTTCCGCAGGTACCTCGATCGCAGTGGTCCGGCCCGGGGCGACGAACGCCCGGTCCCGCCGCAGCGCCTCGGGGGCGATCGCGTAGAAGGCACCGGTCAGGATCCGTGTCGCTTCGGGTCCCTCGACCGGGGCCAGCGAATCATCGAGATGGAAGCTTCCCGGGTGGCTGGCCGTGACACTGACGACGCTCCGCCCGTCACCGGCGTCGAAGGCAGCGACCGCCGCCCGCAGGTCCGCCGGTTCGGTCAGGGGCGATGTCGGCTGGACCAGCACCAGGACGCGAAACCGCTCGGGACCGAGCTGGTCGAGGGCATGGATCGCGACGTCGACCGAGGTGGCCTGTGCCGTCGCGAGCTCGGCCGGCCGGGCGAGGACCGCCCCACCCCAGGCGCGAGCCGCGGTCGCGATCGCGGCGTCATCGGTCGAGCAGACGACCACGTCGTCCGGATCGGCGGCCAGTCGGGCCGTCCTGACGGCCCAGCCCACCAGCGGGATGCCAGACACGGTCCTGAGGTTCTTGCCGGGGATCCGGCGGCTGCCGCCGCGGGCGGGAACGAGGAACAGGACGGGGCCGTAGCGGCCGGCGGTCACGGGAGCCAGGCGAGGAGATCCTCGGCGATCCGCTCGCTCGCGTTGCCGGGCGCGAAGTGGTCATCGAGGAACGCTCGCTGGGCCGCCTCGTCGACGGCTCCCGCGGCAAAGTCGTCCAGGGCCTGGAGCAGCTCGCCACCATCGTGCACGACCCGCGCGACGCCGGCCGGCACGTAGCCCAGGAGGTCCGCCGCGGCGAGCGAGCCGTCGATGAGGTTGGGTGTCCCGGCGACGACCGCCTCGGTCAGGACCGTCGAATGGACGCCGACATGGGCGTCGGCGGCGGCGAGGAGCCGGTACAGGTCGATGGACTGGACGATCGTGATCGGCGGCGGCGCGAACCCGCCGCTGGCCGCCGTGGCCTCGATGACCTGCCGGTAGGGGCCCTCGTCGGGCTCGCCCGGGTGGAGCTTCACGACGAGGTGGACGCCGGGCAGCGGCCGGTCGACCAGCGCGGCGAGCGTGATCGGGTAATGGAACCGCCGGTAGATCTGGCCCCAGGTCCCCGAGATCACCACCATTCGGTCCCCGGGCGCGACCCCCAGCTCCGCCCGCACCGCGGCCCGATCCACCGCCTCCGGGCGGACCAGGTCGAGCCGAGGCGAGCCACCGACCCGGACCTCGTCGGCGCGGTAGACGCTGGCACTGCGAAGGAGCTGCTGCTCCCATTCGCCGAAGACATACGTCCGGTTGGGCAATCGGAGGCTGGCCGGTCGGGTCGGATGGATGTAGCCGTTGTGCCAGCGGTAGATCATCCCGTGCTGGACGGCGGCGGTCGGCAGGTTCTCGGCGTGTGCGGCCGCCAGCCACTCCTGGCGGTGGTATTCGTCGGCCAGGAGGATGCCCGACGGCGACAGGAGCCGGATGAGGCGCCGGATCCGGGCGACGGTCCGGACGTGGGCTGCCATCGATCGGCGGACCTCGCCGCCGATCCGGGTCCGCAGCGCCGGGCCGAGGTCGACACCGCCGACGAGGACGGGCGCGGTCGAAGCGTCGATGCGATCGGCCGCCGCATCGGCCCACGCCTGGAGGTCGTCGTTCGGCCAAGGCGCACCGCTCAGCCAGATCGCATCCGACGGCAGCAGCCGCGCGGCATCCGGCTCGCGGAGCCGTTCCCACGAACCGTCGTCGCTGAGCTTGGCCCGGATGTCGATCTCGATCGGATCGAGTCGTGAACCGCGCAGGCGGTCGACGATCGGGCCCAGGTACGGGTTCATGAGCCGCGGCCCATCGGCCGTCTCGACGTGCTGGCGGGCGTGCTCGAGGACGACCAGCAGGGGCCGGCCCTTGCCCCGGCCGAGCCGTCGGATCCTGGCGGAGATCTGTCGGCGGCGCTTGATGGGCTCCTCGCGGCTGATAAGGCCAAGCGCGCCATACCGTAGCCAGCGCATTCGCCCGCTGAGCCAGACGGCCGAACGCGCCCGCGCCGACGCCGCCCTGACAGCGGATCGACCGTTTTCGCGTGGTGCGGGTGCGACGACGGACGGCGATGCCGCGTCGACCGCCGCCTCGGCCCCCGACGGCTCGATCAGGACGTCGATCCCACGGCGCGCGCCGATCAGGCGGACGGCGTCGATCAGCGCCTCGTCGGTGCCGAGGGCGCACTCGATCGCGTCCGACCGTCGCTCACGCAGGAGCTCCTCGACGATCGCGAGCCACAGGACCTGCTGCTGGAGCCACAACCAGTGGCGCAGCCGGACGTAGTACCAGAACGAGGTCTCCTCGGCCGTGAGGGCGTCGACGACGCCCGATTCCTCGGCCCAGGCGTTGAGCAGCCCTGCCGTCTCGGCGATCAGGTCGCGGTTGCTGAGGACCTGCCTCGCGACGTCGCGGACGCTGATCGGGGCGAGCGCATCGCCGAGAGGCGGTGCCCAGGCGGTGTCGAGGACGACGACCCGCCGCGCTGGATCGGCGGCCGCAGGTGGGCCGGGTTCGAAGCGGAGGATCAGGGGGGCGGTCTGAAGGGGAGCGTGGTCGGGCCGTGGCGCCTCGGGCGCGGCGACGACAGAACCCACCGGGCCGGCTCGGTCCGCCGGGTGCGCGTCCGGCACTGCCGGGCCGCGTTCACCTCCCATGGGGCGGAGCATATCGGACTTGGATGGGCCCGAACGGGCCGGCGGCCTTGCCGGACCGCTCGCTCAGTGGCGGGCCGACCAGCCCGCACCGAGGCGCAGGACCTGCCGGTCGCGGATCTGTCGGCCGCGCGAGCTGTCGACCGTATCGACCACCAGCTCGGCGCGCTCGTAGAGGCGGTCCCAGTCGATCGTCCGGTGCGGCGTGACGATCACGATCACGTCGGCCGAATCGAGGAGGACGTTGAGGTCCGTCGAGTCCCGCTGCGTCCCGTCCGCGTCGGTAAACGAGGCGACGTGGGGATCGTGGTACCGGACCTCGGCGCCCCGGGCGGCCAGCCCGGCCAGGATCTCCGCTGCCGGGCTGTTCCGGGCATCCTGGACGTTCGGTTTGAAAGCCACCCCGACGACCCCGACCCGGGCCCCCTTGAGGGCTCTCGATCGGTCGTTGAGCGCCTCGGCCACGAGGTCCACGACGTGGCGCGGCATGGCGAAGTTGATGTCGCCGGCGATCTCGATGAACCGGTCGACGAAGTCGAACTCGCGGGCCCGCCAGGCCAGGTAGTACGGGTCGACCGGGATGCAATGGCCGCCGACGCCGGGTCCGGGCGTGAAGCGCATGAACCCGAACGGCTTGGTCGCGGCGCCGTCGATGACCTCCCACACGTCCAGGCCCATCCGCTCGCACAACAGCGCCAGCTGATTGACGAAGGCGATGTTGATGTTGCGGAAGACATTCTCGAGGAGCTTGCTCAGCTCGGCGGCATCCGGCGACGTCATCTCGACGACGTTGTCGTTGATGTTCCGCAGCAGGTTCGCCGCCCGGGTCGTGCCACGGGCCGTCGTCGCGCCAACGAGCCGGGGCACGGACTTTGCGGCCGAGGCCGGATCGCCCGGGTTGACCCGCTCCGGGGCGAAGGCGAGGTCGAAGTCCTGGCCGGCCTTGAGGCCGCTCTCCTCGATGACCGTCTTGAACTGGCCCGTGGTCGTGCCCGGAAAGGTCGTCGACTGGAGGATCACCAGGTGGCCGGCGCGGATGCGGTCGCGGATGAACTCGGCCGCGGACAGCACGGGCGCGAGATCGGGGTCCTTGGTGGCGGTGATGGGCGTGGGGACGCAGACGAAGATCGCGTCCGCGGTGCCCAGGTCCGCCCCGTCCGGCGGACAGACCGCCAGGCCGTTGCGGAGCGCGGCCCGGAGCCGGTCGTCGGAGACGTCGTCGATCGGCGAGTGGCCCGCATTGAGCTCCTCGACCCGCGACGGCAGGGCGTCGATGCCCTGGACCTGGAGGCCAGCCTCGGCGAACGAGATAGCCAGCGGCAGCCCCACGTAGCCGAGGCCGATCACGGCCACGTTTCGGTCGTCCGTCACGCGGAGGAGTCTAGCGCGGTCGTGCCGGCGGGCGGCCCGCTGCAGCGGCGTCCCATCGCGAGAGCGCTGCGTACAATGCCTGCGGAGGGGCGTCCGTGCAGATGAGCGCGCACGACACAGCGCGTCCCGAGGCGTCGTCGGATCGCCGGATCGCGTTCCTGGCGCTGGTTGGTCTCGGCAGCGTGGCGCTGCCGATCGCCGGCTGGTTCGTGGCGACCGATTCGCGGGGTGCCGCAGCGGCCACCGTGTCTGCCATCGAGCAGGCAAGCTTCCTCGTGGCCGGCGCGATCCTGATGTGGCGGACACCGACCAGCCGGGTCGGCGCGCTGCTCTACATGATCGGCCTCCTCGACGTGTGGGCACTCGGCGTCCACTCGCAGGTCGCCGCGATCGACACCTTGGCCTGGATCATGCTCGGCACGAGCGACATCGTGCTCGTGGTGCTGATTTTGACCTATCCGTCGGGGCACTTTGAAGATCGATTCGATCGCCGCCTCGCGACCGTAGCCGTCGGATTCCTGGTCGCGACCTGGCTCATCGAGCTCGTCGCCGCCGAGCCACCGCTCTTCGGTTGTGAGATGTGCCTGCAGAACCCGTTTCGCGTCCTCGACCCGTCGGTGCGGATCTGGTGGGGGCGCAATGTCATGACCTACGCGATCCCGCTCGGAGCGGTCGCCCTGGTGCTGCTGGTCATCCGCCGCTGGCGCCGAACGAGCCGACCAGCGCGCGTCCGCCTGACCCCGCTGCTCGCCATTGGGCTGGCGGCGGCCGTCCTGGGGACGATCGATGTGATGCAAGGACCCGGACGATCGGCGTTCGGCGATGCGGCGCGACTGGTAAGCCCGCTCGTCCGGGCGACCATCCCGATTGCGCTCGCGATCGGGCTGCTGCGGATGTGGCATCGGCGCCTGATCGCGACGGGTCGTGTCGCGTCGATGGCGCCCGATCTCGCCACCACGGAGCTGGGGCCGGCGGTGGCCGCGGCCCTGGGCGATCCAGCAGCGACAGTCCTCACCTGGTCACCGACGGCTGGCGGCTACATCGACGGCAGCGGCCAAATGACGCCGCTGCCTCCCGACCCGGCCCGCTACACGTTGGTCAGTGACGGGCCGGATCAACTCGCCGTGATCGTGCACGATCCGGCGCTGGCGGACGATCGGACGCTCCTCGCGACCGTCGGCGGCGCCGTCCGCCTGGCAATCCTGCGCGAGCGCTTGCGGCAGGCCGTTCGATACGAGACGGCAGACGAGGGTCGGACCGGGCTGCAGGCCGGCGACATGATCGGTGGGTTCCGGATCATCAAGCCGCTGGGTCGTGGCGGGATGGGCCTCGTGTACCTCGCCGAGGACGATGTCCTTGGCCGTCGCGTCGCCGTCAAGGTCCTGGCGCCATCGATCGCCGCGGATTCCGGCTATCGCGAGCGCTTCCTGCGCGAGGCGCGCTCGGCGGCCTCTCTCGATCACCCGAACGTCGTGACCGTGCTGGCGGCTGGCGAGGACGCCGGGCGGCTGTTCCTCGTCATGCGGTACATCGACGGCCCGGACCTCCAGGTCCGGATTCGATCGCACGGACCGGTCGAACCAGACCGTGCCGTTCACATCGTCGCCGGGATTGCGTCGGCGCTCGACGCGGCCCACGCGATCGGCATCGTGCACCGCGACGTGAAGACCAGCAACATCCTGCTCGAGGATCGGATGGAGCGGGCATACCTCGCCGATTTCGGATTGGCACGGCCCGTGGCCACCGGGAATACGCTTACCCACGCCGGCGGCTTCGTCGGTTCCATCGACACGATGTCGCCCGAGCGGATCCGGGGCGAGCCGGCCGGTCCCGCCGCCGACATCTACGCACTCGGCTGCGTGCTGCACGAGTGCGTGGTTGGTCGGGCGCCATTCGCCCGGGAAAGCGAGTTGGCGACCCTCTGGGCCCACCTCCAGACCCCCGTCCCGCGGCCGTCGGCGGATCGTCCCGGCATCCCCGGCGCGCTGGATGCGGTGGTCGCTCGGGCACTGGCCAAGGACCCGGCGGAACGGTATGGGTCCGCGGGCGCGCTCGCCGTGGCGGCACGCGAGGCGGTCGGCGCCTGACGCCTACCTGGCGGCACGCTCGCCGAGGGACCAGGAGAACGACGTCCGCCCCTCTGGGGGCGCCAGCAGTCCCGGTCGAACCCCCCGCCTGACGAACAGAACCGTTCCTGGTGTGTCCTTCGCCATTCGGGCGCGGGTCGACCCAAGACCTACGTCTCGCCAGCGATCGGCAACCCCGGCGATGAGAACGTCGGCATCCCCAACCGCTGCGAGCAGACCGGATTCCGCATCCTCGGCAAGCCGCGGTTCGACCACGATCGAGGCAACCCGTTGGACGAGGAGGGACGCGTCCGCGAGCAGACGCGTCACGGACGCGGCGTCATGGTCCGCGCTGGCGACGCCGAGGAGCCGTACGGTCGCGCCGCTGTCCGATCCGATCCTGACGGCGAGCTCCAACGCCGCCCAGTCGTCGTCGCCCCCGCCGAACGGAACGGCGACGACGCCCGGATCGCCGAGGGGCCGCGTCCCTGTCGCCCGCGCGACGACGATCCCGACGTCGGCAGGCGAGGCGTCGAGGACATCGAGAACACGCCCATCCAATCGACCGGCCGTCCCAATCCCGGAGCTGCCGACGAGCACCAGGGCGACATCCTCGCGTTCACTCAGGCGAACGATGTCCGCGCCCGCGGATCCGCTCACGAAGCCAACCGCCCGAGCCGGGATGTCTGACGCTTCCAGCAACCTCCGCGCCGCGGCCGCGGCATCGACCGCCGATGCCAGGTCGGCGACGTCATCGGCGATCGCCGCCGCAATCACCTCGACCCGCCGACCTCGCCCGAGTCCCAGTGCGAGCCTGACCACAGCATCGAACTCGCTACCCGGATGACCCGCCGCGAGCACCGTGAGGCGCGGGGGAACGCCGTCCGGGTGCGGGACGCCGCGGGACCGATCCAGCTGCGGGTCGTGATTTAGGACGGCAACCTGGAGCGCCTGGAGTTCCGGGCCGGGCTCGATCCCCAGTTCCTCGACGAGGGCATCGCGGGCCCGGCCAAAGGCACGCAAGGCGTCCGCCTGACGACCCGACTGGTACAGCGCACGCATCAGCTGTGCCCAAAGGGCCTCATGGAACGGATACTCGGCGACGAGCGACTCCAGATCGGCGACGAGATCCGGGCCATGGCCCAGTGCCAGCCGGACCTCGAGGCGGTCCACGACTGCGGAGAGGCGCAGTTCCTCGAGGCGGACGACCTCGGGTCGGTGGAACAGCTCTCCCGCGATCTCCGTCAGCGCAGGTCCCCGCCACAGCCCGATCGCCGTATCGAGCATGGCCAACGAACCATCCAGGTCGCCGCTCGATCGCGCGCGCCGGGCGTCCTTCACCAGCTGGTCGAAACGCTGCAGGTCGAGTTCGCCGTGCTCGATCCGGATGCGATAGCCCGGGGCCTGCGCCTCGATCCTGCCGTCATCGAGCAGCGAGCGGAGGCGCCACACCACGCCCTCGAGTGCGTGGGCGCTCCCGTCGGTCGCCGATTCGCCCCAGATCCCATCGACGAGCCGATCGACCGCGACGACCTCGTTGGCACGCAGGAGCAGCAACGCAAGGAGGCGACGCTGCTTCGCGCCATCGATCCGGATCGGCCAAGTCCCGGCGACGACTTCGAGCGGTCCAAGGACGCGGAACTCCATCGCCACATTCCACCACGGGAGACCACCAGCCGTGCACCCGGACGCGACGTGAGCGGTTCGTGAGCCGTGCGTGAGCCCCGTCGGCGAACGTCGATGGCGTCCCATCCGTCCGGGCAGATGTCCGGAGCGGCGACCGCCATCTGGAGGCACCCATGTCCCGACTACGCCTCGGCATTGCGCTCACGCTAGTGGCGCTTGGCCTCGCGCTACCGGCAGGCGCGACCGCCGCCGGCCCGGAGCGCTTCGAAACGACGTTCACTTTCACCCTCGAAGACGCGATCGCCGAGTACGAGGCGTTTGGCGTCCACGCCGGCGACTGTGGCGAGTTCGTCCTGCTGGTCGATTTCACGGTGGTGCGCCAGGTCGCTGTCTGGCCCGATCGCGAGGTGCGCCACGTCCACTACACCGGCCACTTCTATTCGTCGGCCGACACATCGCGTTCGATCGAGCGGAGCGGTGATTTCAAGCTCACCCTGTGGCTCGACGCGAACGGGGAACCGACCGGGATCACTCGGACGGGCGTCTTCGCCTACGTCGTAATCGACGGTCAGCGGACCGTCTTCAACGTCGGACGTGACGAGCTCAGCTTCGCGACCGGCCCGATCAGCGCCACGCCCAAGGCGGGCGACGCCGTTGCGGAGGCAGCCTGCGACGCGCTGCGGTGACCTCGTTCGGCGATACCAGCGGAATGGCGCGGCGCCCGGCGGAGCCCGCGCCGCTTCCGTTCGCGGCTGGCTGCCGTCCGACCGCGTGAGCGGTTCGTGAGCGCTGCGTGAGGGCCATCGGCGAACGTCGATGGCGTCGCATGCGTCCGGCGCAACTGTCCGGAGGGGCGACCATACGAGGAGCGGTGCGATGCATCGGACGTCTCGACTCATCCGTTCCGGCCTGGTGGCAGGCCTCCTGGCGATCGCCGTGGCGATCCCCCAAGCGACGTCGGCTGCGCCGATCGTCCGCGAGCACTACAGCGGCACCGACAGCTGGACTGAAGAGGAGTGCGGCTTGCTGATCGAAACCACGGTGACCTTCGAGGGCTTGTTCATGCTTAAGGAAGGGCACGCCGGGGACCCGACGCCGTACTACTTCGACAACTACAAGGCAACGGTCGTCCAGAAGAATGTCGCGACCGGCGACTGGATCACGATCCTGCACAACGGCCTCTACAAGGACCTTCGGATCGAACAGGTCGAAGGCACCGTGTACGAGTTCGTGAGCATCGAGACGGGTCGGCCGTTCTCGATCCTCGACAGCGAAGGCAACGTCGTCGTTCGGGACATGGGCCTGCTCAAGACTCGGTTCCGCGTCGACACCCTCGGCGATGACGATCTGTCGAACGACATCTTCATCCCGGAGTCGTGGGAGCTGCTCAAGGACGCCGGCAGCCATCCCGGCTTCTACACCGACTACTGCGAGAGCCTGACGGACCTGCTCGGTTGAGCCGAGCGACTCCCGAAGCCGCCCCGGTTCGCCGGGACGGCTTCGCCATGTCCTGCCGAGGCGGTAGCCTGTGGCGATGGCCGACGCCTACCGGCCCCAGGTCATCCTGAATACGCCACTCACATTCGACGTGGGAACAGAGACGACCCACGTGCCGATGGTCCTCGCCAACGTCGGCGGCGTGGCGATCAAGCTGATCCTGGACACGGGATCGAGCGACCACGTCTTCACCCGGGAGCTCGCGGACGACGCGGGCCTGTCGAGGGAGCCCGGCGAACCGGGGATCGACAGCACTGGCGCATCAGTGCCGTCCTGGAGCCTCGGTGAGCTCGACGTCGAGATCGCGGGTCTGACGTTCGGATTGCGCGACGTCGTCGCGATTTCGGCACCGGGGCCATTCGTGGGCTGGGGGTCGGCGGGTTCCTGAGTCCGCAGCACCTGCACTCCACGGCATGGGTCGTCCTCGACATGGCGGCGGACCGGTTGACCCTTGTCGATGGCGACGCAACCGCCGTGGCAGGCTGGCTTGCCGATCGCACGCCCGACCTCCGACTGCTGCGCCTCGATCGCGTGCCGACGGATCCAACGATCCTGATCCAGGCCGGCCTCGACGGCTTCGAGCCGGTCGTGACACTCCTCGATTTGGGCGGCAAGTCGACCGAGTTCGTTCGGGTGCGGTGCCTGGCCTCGGGGATGGCCCACAGACGGGCGCCGGTCACGGGGTTGGGGGCGGGCAAATCACCGGATCGGTCGTCGAGAACAGGACGCTGGTGGTCGGGGACGTGCGGCTGCCCGTGGCGCGCGTCGTGGTGCGCGATGCCATGGACGACCACGACGGCCTGGTCGCCATGGACGTGCTCCGCGGCACGGTGCTGGCGGTCAGCACGGACCGATCGCGGCCCGTCTTCTGGCAGGTGCCCGGCGCGGATTAGCGCCGGCGGTCCAGCCAGGGCTCGATGATCGCGCCGATCCGCTCGCCGGCGTGGCCGTCCCACAGCGGCGGGGCCTCGGCGGGCGCCGTAACACCGTCGGCCAGCACCTCGCGGGCCATCGGCACCACTTCCTCGGGGGTCACCAGCCGGTTCGTCCCGTGGCTGATCGTGATCGGGCGCTCCGTGTTAGGCCGGACGGTGAGGCAGGGCACGCCCAGGATGGTGGTCTCCTCCTGGATGCCGCCGCTGTCGGTGAGGACGATGGCCGCGCCGCGGACCAGCGAGATGAAGTCGACGTAGCCCATCGGCTCCACCACGCGAAGCCGGTCCGATGAGGCCAGGCCCGCGGTCTCGAGCGTTGCCCGACCACGGGGGTGGAGCGGCAGGACCAGCGGCACGAGCGCCGCCAGCCCGTTGACGGCGGCGACGATGCGACCGGCCGCATCGGCGCCATCCACGTTCGAGGGCCGGTGGAGCGTCGCCACGGCATAGGGGCCACCCCCCAGGCCCACCAGCGACCGGGCCCGCGCCACGTCGAACCGGTCCAGGTTCGCGAGTAGCGTGTCGATCATCGGGTTGCCGACCAGGTGGACCTTCTCGGCGGCGATGCCGGCGGCGCGAAGGTTGTCGACGCCCTCGGGCGAGGTCACGAACAGCAGTTCCGACAGGAGATCCGTCACCTTGCGGTTGATCTCCTCCGGCATCGTGTCGTCGAAGCTCCGCAGACCCGCCTCGACGTGTGCCAGGGGCACCAACAGCTTCGCCGCGACCACGGCGGCGGCGAGGGTCGAGTTGATGTCGCCGTACACCACCGCGAGCGCCGGCTGCACCTCACCGAGCGCCCGCTCGAGGGCCACCATGAGCGCCCCTGTCTGGGTGGCCTGCGTCCCCGACCCCACGCCGAGATTCATATCCGGCTCGGGCAGCCCGAGGTCGCGGAAGAAGACGTCGGACATCGCGGCGTCGTAGTGCTGGCCGGTGTGGATCACCGTCTGGGCGACGCCACGGTCGGCGAGTGCCCGGATCACCGGCGCGGCCTTCATGAAGTTCGGCCTGGCGCCGACGACGTGTGCTACGGTCCCGGCCATGTCTCCCGATCCTGAGGGCGCCGGCGCGGACAGGCCGCGTCGCGGGCTGGCGGCAGTATGCCCGCCGCGAGCCTGACGGTCTGACGGTGGGCCTGGGAACGGCCATCCGTCTCGGGACGCGGACCGCCGTTCGACACCCCAGGGGGACCTGGCGGCGGGTCTCGGGACAGAAGCTCAAAGCCCTCGTTCGGCTGCTCGCGCTCCTGCCGCCGACGGCCCGGCGGGGAGCCGGTGCCGGCCTCGCGGCAGTCGCGGCGCCGCTGCTCCGCCGGCGACCGGATCACCCGGTGGGTGCCCCCGTCAGCGTTCTGTCGCTCTCCGCGCGTGGGCGCCATGCCGACGCCCTCGCCCTCGCCGAGCGACTGGGAACTGCCTCCGACACGGAGCTGCGGACGGCCCTCCGCCTGGCGCGTGCCTGCCTGGCGCTCGACGCCGTCGATGCGGCCGGTCGCATCCTGACCGCCCTTGGCGAGCGGGGTGCGGGCGACGATCGGACGGCCCTCGCCCTTCGCGCCGACGTCGCGCTTCGGACCGGTCATTACGCCGCCGCGGCCGACCTCGCCCGCCGTTCCGGCAAGGTGCCGGGGATCCTCGAGCGGGCCGACGGCGAGCTCCGAGCGCTGGACCCCGCGTGGCGCCCGCGGATCCCCGGTCGGGCGAGCGCCGTCACCCCGGTCAAGGGGCGCATCCTCCACCTGCTGACGAACTCGCTGCCCTACCGGCAGGCCGGCTACACGGTTCGCAGCCAGTCCATCGGGCGAGCCCAGCTCGATGCCGGCCTCGACCCCCACTTCGCGACCCGGGCCGGGTTTCCGCTGATCCACGGCGTCCTGGGCGCACCCGCCGAGGACCGCATCGACGGCGTCCCGTACCACCGGCTCGATCCGGAGCTCGATCCCGTCCTCGCCCCGGACCGGATCGTCGAAGCGACCGCCCGCGCGGCGGCAACGCTCATCGAGGCGCTCCGGCCGGCGGTGCTCCATCCAGCCTCGAACTTCCTCAATGCCAAGGTGGCGCTGGCCCTGCGCGACCGCTACGGGCTGCCGGTCGTCTACGAGGTTCGGGGCTTCCTGGAGGAGACCTGGGTGGCCCGCCGAGGTGACGGGGAGACCGCGGAAGCCGACCGGTACGGCGGTGCCAGGGCCGCGGAGACCGCGGCGATGACCGCCGCCGATGCCGTCGTCACGCTATCGGCGACGATGCGGGCCGAGGTCGTCGGCCGCGGGGTGGCCGACGAGCGTGTCATGGTTGTGCCCAACGCGGTCGACACGGACCGCTTCGTCCCGCTGCCACGAGACGACGTCCAGGCGTCGCGGCTGGGCATCCGGCGCGGCGAGGTCGTTCTTGGCTACGTGTCGTCGTTCACGAGCTACGAGGGGATCCGGCACCTGATCGACGCGGCCGCCCTGCTGCGTCGACGCGGTCACCCGGTGCGGGTCCTCCTCGTCGGCGATGGCGAGGAGCTGCCGGGGCTCCGGGCGGCCGCCCGCCGGGCGGGCGTCGACGACGGCACGGTGATCTTCACCGGCCGCGTGCCCCACGACCAGGTCCGGGCCCTGTACTCGATCATCGATGTTTTCGTCGTTCCCAGGACGGCCGACCGGGTCTCGCAGCTCGTCACACCGCTCAAGCCGTACGAGGCGATGGCCATGGAGCGGGCCCTGGTCGTGAGCGGCGTCGACGCGCTGCGGGAGATCGTCCGCGAGGGCGAGACGGGGCTCGTCTTCCGGCCCGAGGACCCGGAGGACCTGGCCAACGTGGTCGAGCCGCTGTTGGGCGACCCTGCCCGTCGCCTCGAGCTGGGGCGCGCCGCCCGCGAATGGGTGGTGGCCAACCGGACGTGGCGCCAGAACGGCAATCGGTACAGGGAGCTGTACGAGCGCCTGGGCGTGGCCTGACGCTGATAGAGGGTCGTGATGTCCGGACCGTTGCTGTCTGGCGACGGTCTCAGGGACCCTCGGTATCCTTGCCGCCGATGCGTGAACTCATCCCGCCCGAAGCGGCGCCGTCTACCGGGGTCGCCGTTCCACCCACGCGCCGCCGCGTTCGCCGGGGCGCGACCGGGGTCGCCGGCGCGATCAAGCGCGTCGTCATCCGCGCCGCCGACGTCCTGCCGCCGCCTCGTGGCGACGCGTTGCTTGGCATGGCCCGCGAGACCTACCGCTTCATCACCGGCAAGGGAGGCAGCAGGCCCCCGCGACCGGGCCAGAACGGCGAGGAGGCATCGTCGAGCGCCTTCAAGGATGCCCTCGCCTGGCGTCGCGCCCGGAACGCCTTTGAGGCGGCCGACTACGACGCCGCCCTCGAGGCGGTCGAGGAGCTCCTCGAGCGCAACCCCACGAGCACCCGGGCACTCCGCCTCAAGCGCGACGTCCACGTTCGCCGCGGCGACCTGACCGACGCCGTCCGAACGCTGCGCCGACTCCGCGTCGCCGAGGACGACCCGTCCTGGGACGGCCCGCAGCGGATGCTGGTCGGCCGGCTCATCGAGACCGATCCGCGCTGGGCACCGCGGATCCCGGGACCGCCCCGGCCGGTGGTCCCGCGCTCGGACCGGACGGTCATGCACCTGCTCAAGGAATCGCTGCCCTACCAGCAGAACGGATTCACGATGCGCAGCCGGTACAGCCTGCTCGCCCAGGTCGAGGCCGGGCTGGATCCGTTCGTGGTGACGTCGCTCGGCTTCCCGCGCAAGGACGGCGTGGTCGACGCGCCCCCGGCCGAAACGGTCGACGGCATCCTCCACCACCGCCTCGACCTGGGTCCCGGCTACCCCACCGAGCTGCCGTTCGACGCCCACCTGACCGACTACGCCTGGCTGGCGGCCGACATCGCGGTTCGGGATCGGCCGGCCATCATCCACGCCTCGTCGGGCTTTCGGGGCTACGAGACCGCGCTCGTCGCCGACGTGGTCCGGGAGCACGTCCAGCTGCCGCTCGTCTACGAGGTCCGGTCGTTCTTCGAGACCACCTGGTCCGGCGAAAGCGAGCGAGCGGAGCGAGGCGAGCACTTCCAGCGCCGCTACGACACCGAGAACCGCCAGATGCGCGCCGCCGACATGGTCATCACCATCGCCGAGGCGATGCGCGACGACATCGTCGAGCGTGGCGTCCCCCGCGACCGCGTCCACGTCATTCCCAACGGCGTCGATCCGGCGGCATTCGAGCCGATGGATCCCGATCCCGAGCTTCGCCGCCGGTACGGAATCGAGGGCGGCACCGTCATCGGCTATGTGAGCAACCTCGACCACCCCCGCGAGGGCCAGGAGGTCCTGATCGAGGCCACGGCACGGCTGGCGGCACGCGGCCGCGACGTCACCTGCCTCATCGTCGGTGACGGCAAGCGCCGGGAGGAGCTCGAGGAGATCGCCCGCCGTTCCGGCGCCCGGGGAAGGATCGTCTTCACCGGCCGGGTCCCACACGCCGAGGTGCGCGCGCATTACGCGCTGATCGACGCGTTCGTCGTCCCCCGCCGCAATGACCGGGCCGCCCGGTTCGTGACGCCGCTCAAGCCGTTCGAGGCGATGGCGATGGCCAAGCCACTGGTCGTGGCCGAGCTGCCGGCCCTCGTCGAGATTGCCGCCCCCGGCGAGCGCGGCCTGTCGTTCCCGGCCGGTGATTCGGACGGTCTCGCCGCCGCGGTGGACCAGCTCATCGCCGATCCGGCGCTCGCCAGGCGCCTCGGCGAGGCGGGCCGCGAGTGGGTCCTCAGGGAACGGACCTGGTCGGCCAACGGCCGCCGCTATCTCGACCTCTACGCCGAGGTGCTCGACCGCTGGCGCGGAAGGCGGATCGCGTGAACGGCACGATCCTCGGGACCACGGTCGAGCCGGGGCAGGTCGTGCCCCAGGGGGCCGCCGCGATCCGGTTCCTCAAGGGTCTCGGCGTCCACGATCCGGTGCTCGTCTTCTACCACCCGATCGCGACGCTCAACCCGTACCAGGCCCTGCTCTATGGCCACACCCTCGATGCCGGCGTGGCCGCCATCCCGTTGTACGACCTCGCGGAGCTGCAGGACGTCGCCGCGCTGACGAAGGCCGGTGCCCACGTCGTCCTCCACCTGCACTGGACGAACAAGATCCTCGACACGGCGGAGACCGACGAGGAGGCGAGGGCGCGCCTGGCGGCCTTCGTGGGAACGCTCGATGCCTTTGTGGCGGCGCGCGGCCGGCTGGTGTGGACGGTCCACAACGTCCTGCCCCACGGGGCGGAGCGGCCGACCCTCGAGGGCGAGCTGCAGCAGGCGATCGTCGACCGCGCGGACGTCGTCCATGTCATGTCGGCGAACACGCCGGACGAGGCCGCGGCGTGGTTCTCGATCCCGCGAGACAAGGTCCTCCATATCCCCCATCCCAGCTACCTGGGCGCCTACGCTGACATCGTCCCTCGCGAGCAGGCCCGCTACCTGCTGGGAATCGAGCCAGACGAGACGGTCTACGCGCTCCTCGGCGCGATCAAGCCGTACAAGGGCGCGGACCGGTTGCTGGACGTCTTCGACGCGCTGTGCGAGCGCGACCCGCAGCGGCGGCGGTTGATCGTGGCCGGCCAGCCCGACCGGGACGGGTACGTCGACGAGTTCCTCGAGCGCTGCGAGCTCCACCCGTTCGTCTCGCTCCACGCCCGTCGCATCCCGCCGGAGGAAATGCCGGTCTTCCTCCGCGCCTCGGACCTCGCCGTCCTGCCATACCTCCAGTCGCTCAACTCCGGGGTCCTGATGCTGGCCCTCACGTTTGGCCTGCCGGTCGTCGCCCCCGAGGCGGGCGGGATCGGCGAGACGGTCAACCCGCAGATCGCCAGGACGTTCGCGCCGGACGACGACGATGGGCTCCTCGAGGCGATGATCGCGGCCGACGAGCTCCGGGCGCCGGCCGCTCGCGAGGCGGCGCTCGCCATCGCCCGCGAGCGGGCGCCGGAGATCGTCTCGCGGGAATTCGGGGCCGGGCTGGCAGCGCGGATCCGGGGGCTTGGCGGGGTGCGCGAACCGGTCGTCGAGCCGCTGACGGAGCCGATCGCGCCGTCCGAGACGCCCGCACCTGCGTGATACCCTACGCCGGTTCATGACCGGTCCAACCTCGGAGGCGCTCGCCGCCTCGCGCCCGCGAGCCGGCCGACGTGGCCCATTGGCGCTCGCCGCCGCCGGATGGTCGGACCTCATCCAGCGCCGGCGGCTGATCCGCTACCTCGTTGGCGCCGATCTCAAGCGGACCCACGCCAACACCCTCTTCGGGCAGCTGTGGTGGATCATCGATCCGCTGCTCCAGATGGCGGTCTACGTCGTTCTCGTCCAGGTCATCTTCCGGCGCCAGATCCCCGACTACCCGCTCTTCCTGTTCGCCGCGATCCTGCCCTGGAAGTGGTTCGCCACCACGCTCAACGACGCCACCGTGTCCGTGGTCAACCGGCAAAGCCTGATCCGTCAGATCCAGTTCCCGAAGGTCGTCCTGCCGACCGCTGCCGTGGTCGCCGGCACGATCAGCTTCATCATCGGGCTGATTGCCCTGGCGATCGTGTACCTGTTCTACCTCCATCGCCTGAGCCCGTGGATCCTGCTGATCCCGGTCATCGCCGCCGTGCAGTTCTGTTTCACCATCGCCGCGGCGATTGCCCTGTCGGCGATGAATGCGTTCTACCGCGACGTGCAGAACGTGCTCCGCCACCTCGTCCGGTTGTGGTTCTACCTGTCGCCCGGCCTGTGGACCATCCATGACGTCCGGACGCCGGAGATCAAGGCGCTGCTGGGGCTCAATCCGTTCAGTCCGCTGTTCGAGTCGTACCGAGCCGTGACCTGGGGCCAGACCGCCCCCGACTGGGTCGGCCTGCTCTACGTCCTGGGCCTGTCCGGGGTGCTGCTGGTCGTGGCCCTGGCGCTGTTCAAGCGGGTCGAGCCCGCCTTCGCGAGGATCCTGTGATGGACCAGGCGCCGGCCGGCGGATCGGCAGCCATCGAGGTCCAGGGGCTGGGGATCCGATACAACCTGCGGTTGACCCGGCGGACGACGCTGAAGTCCTCGCTGCCGGGGGTCTTCGGCCGCAACGGTGATCAGCCGAAGCACTTCTGGGCCCTCCGCCACCTCAACTTCCGGCTCGATCACGGCGAATCGCTGGCCGTCATCGGGCCCAACGGGGCGGGCAAGTCGACCTTGCTGCTGGCCCTCGCCGGGATCCTCGAGCCGTCCGAAGGTGAGATCGTGACCCACGGTCGGGTGTCGACCCTGCTGACCCTCGGAGCGGGCTTCGAGATCGAGCTCTCGGGCCGCGACAACATCGACCTGGTCGGGGCATTCCTGGGCATCGACCACCGCCAGATGGCCGAGCTCGCCCCGTCGATCGTCGAGTTCGCCGACATCGGGCCGTTCATCGACGCCCCGGTCAAGACCTACTCGACGGGCATGAAGGCCCGGCTGGGCTTTGCCATCGCGACCGCGATCACGCCCGACATCCTTCTCCTAGACGAAGTCCTGGGGACCGGCGACCAGACATTCCGGGCCCGCTCCCAGGCGCGCATCCGTGAGCTGGTCGGCAAGGCCAAGGCGATCGTGCTGGTCACCCACGACCTGACCTACGTCACCGAGTTCTGCAACCGGGCCATGCTGCTGGAACGCGGCCAGATCATCCGCGAGGGCGAGCCGGCGGAGGTCGTCCAGCTGTACCGCGACCGGGTCGCGGAGCGCAAGCTACTGGCCGAAGCCGAAGCGGAGCGGTTCGCCCAGCCGGCCCGCTGACGGCCAGAGTGTCGCGTTGGGTGGGCAGGGATCCGCCCCGCATCGAAGGAGGTGGCCCGTGGAAATCGACCGACAGCCCCGAAGCCGGCGGGTGCTGCTGACCGCGGCGCTCGGCGGCGCCGCGTCGGTGATGGCAACCGCCATCGGCCGTCCGCTGGACGCCCGGGCAGCCAACGGTGACCCGGTGATCATCGGCGAGGTGAACGACGGGACGGCGCTGACCACGATCCGCCGAACCACGGAAGGGCCCACCCTCAGGGTCCAGCACTCGGGCGCGGAGTTCGAGGTCGCGGGACCGGCGCTGGAAGTGAGCGCCTTTTGGGGTGACGCCGTCCGGGTCCATGTCGGGGGGACCGCCCAGACCGCGATCCGCACGACCAGCGACATCGGGTATGCGCTCCGGGCAGATGCCGAGAGTGGGACCGCCGTCTACGCCACCGGTTCGTGGGCCATCCAGGCCAACGGCGGGCAGTACGGCGTCTATGCGGCGGGCGCCACGGCGGTCCGGGCTGACGCAACGGGCTCGGACGGCTATGCCCTCCTCACCAAGGGTCGCGTCCAGTTCGGCCAGGCATCGGGGGTTGCGGTCGTTGCGGCCGGCAGCCGCCAGGTGACGATCACGCCGGCCGTCAAGATCAGCACCGGGACCAAGGTCTTCACCACGCTCCAGTCGAGCGCCGGCGGCACGATCGTTGTGCACCGCATCAGCCGCAACATCGCGGCCAACCGGTTCACGGTCTACCTGACCGGGACCGCCACCCAGCAGTGCTACGTCGCCTGGTTGCTGGTCGGCTAGTGGCCAGGGCGGCCGCTGAGACGCGCCGGGTCAAAGCTCGCGGAAGACCGCCAGGAGCTTCTCCCGCTCGACCTCCCAGTTGAGCGTCTCGAGCGCCACTGCCCTGATCCGGCGACGCCGCGCGAGCCGTTCCGCGGCCGGTGCCGCGAGGTGGCGCCCGATGGCCTGGGCCACGGCGCGCGAGGTCCATGGCTCCACGACATCACCCAGGTCGTACTCGCGCACGAGCTGGGCGGTGAATGTGCCGCCGGCCACGATCACCGGCACGCCAGCCATTGCCGCCTCGAACACCTTGTTCGGCGTCGTGAGTCGCTGGGTCTCGCTCACCGGCGGGCTCCCCACGAACGCCACGTCCGCCCCGGCGGTCCAGTCGAGCAGAAGCTCCGTGTGGACCGGCGGCAGCACGGAGACGCGCTTCGGGTGCGCCGCCGCGGCGGCTCGAAGGCGATCCTCGAGCGGCCCGAAGCCGAGGAACGCGGCGCTGACCGGCCGGTTCGCGATCTGTGGCTCGGCCAGGGCGTCGAACAGCGTCTGGATCCCCTCGTCCTGGCGGAACGCACCCTGGTAGATGATCACCTGCCGGCGGCCGCCGATGCCGATGGCTCGCCGGAGCCGGGTGGGCCGAACCAGGTCGCGATCTGGCAGCCAGCGCTCGCGGGCGTTCATGACGACGGCCGGACGGCTGACCCCGAAGCGGCGCGCAACTTCTTCGGCCATCGCCGGCGTCGAGGCAAGGAGGGCGGCGGCATCCCGGATGATGTCCGCCTCGTTCGGTCCCAGCGCGTTCCTGAGGACCCCCGGCAGGGGCTTGCGATCCCCGGCCGCCGGCAACTCGGCGATGTCGTAGACGTACCGGCCGCCGCTGCGGCGAGCGGCCTCCCTGGCCGTCGCCGCCGCTTCGTGGGACCGACAGAGCCACAGCCGTGCGTCCGGCGCCGCGGCGACCGCGGCCGCCGCCCATCGCCCCACCTGCCGGGACGCACCAAGGGCATCCAGCCCGCGGCGGACCGATCCCCGGGACGCCGGCGCCATGCCATCGAGCGCTCGCCGCCGGACGACCGCACCGGACGGCAGCGTCTCCTCGGCCGGCAGGTTGGACCCCGCCTGGGCGACGACCACGACCTGCCAGCCGTCGGCGGCCAGGGCGTCCGCAGCGAGGCGGATGCGCGAGTCGAACTCGAAGGTGTTGGCCGCGATGAGTCCGACGGTTCGTCGTTGGTCCGTCACGATGGGCTGGATCTCCTTCGGGCTGCGACCAGGATTGGCGGAGAGGTAGTGTGGCAGGGGCGGGGTCGCACGCAAGGGGCGAATTGCGAGTCGCCTACCTCGTGTCGACGGCCAGCCGGTCCACGATCGCCACGTAGCGCTCGGCCTCCCGCTCCCAGGACAGCTCGCCAACGATCCGCGACGTTGCGGCGACCGCGGCCTCGCGGACGAGCGGGTCGTCGGCCAGGGCCTCGACGGCCCGGGCGAGCGCCCTATGGTCCCCTGGGTCGTAGGTGCTGACCGATCCGGTCCCGAACGTCGCCACGACGAGCGGCAGGCGTGACGCCACGACGAGCTTCTCCATCGCGCCGTACTCGAACAGCTTCCCGGAGATGCTGGTGTCGGTGAACTGGTCGTGGCGGGTCGGGGCGAGACCGATATCCGCCTGGGCCATGGCCGCGGGCACGTCGTCGAGCGGGATCCGGCCATGGAACGTGACGGCGTCCGCCAGTCCCAGCCGGTCCACCTGGTCCCGGAGAGCCGGCTCGGAATCGCCGCGGCCGTAGATTTCCAGCCGGACGTCGAGGTCCGGGCGTCCCCTGCGGAGCGCCGCCACGGCGTCGACCACGACGTCGAGCTCGTAGATCGGGGTGAGGGCGCCGGCGTAGATGAGCCGGATCGCACCATCCTCGGCGAAGCGGCGCCGCGGGTGGCGGGCCGGATTGAACCGGGCGAGCGACGGGCTGTTCGGCACGACGCCGACCTTGCCCTCTGGCACGCCGAGCTCGACGAGCCGCGCGGCCTGCATGTCGTTCACCGTGATCACGTGGCTGGCCGCGCCGATCGAGACCCGCTCCTCGAAGAGCAGCAGCCGGTGCATCAGCAGGTTCGACGCACCCGGAAACCGGCTACGGAACAGCTCCGCCATCGCCTCGTGCAGGTCGAGCAGGACGGGGACGCCAACGGTCCGCAGCGGCAGCGCGGCGAAGACGAGGAAATCGGGCAGGCTGTGGACCTGGATCAGGGCGTAGCGCCGCCGCGGGTGGGCACGGGTCAGCGCGATCGTTGCCCGGACCAGGAACGCCAGGTACTCGGCAAGGTAGACCGGCAGCGGGCTGCCCTGGTGCCGCTGGACGTCGAGGTGGTGGACCCGAACCCCCTCGACGACCGCCTCCGGCGGATCCTCGGGCCGGCGAAGGGCGAAGACGTCGACGGGCCGCCCGTCGGCGACCAGCGATTCGGCCTCGCGCCGGACACGCGGATCCTCCTCGTAGTAGCTGTGGACGACCATGGCGACCGGCCGGCGGGGTCGTCGCGTGCGCGGTTCGTCCGGGTTCACCTGTCCTCCGGTGGTGGGGTCGACGGGGGTTCGCTGAGTCTACCGGTGCCGTGTGGTAGTTTCGGACCGTGGTCCCCACCGGCGATTCCCATCGGCTGATCCGCTCGGGCCGGCGCTGACGCCGGTGGCCTTCCTCCGTCGGATGGCCCGCCGGCCGGGCCTGCGACGCGTCGTCCGCTCCACGATCAGCAAGCTGCCCCGGGGCGGTGACGCCCTCCTCCGGACGGCCCGCTCGGTCGACAGTCTGGTCTTCCGTGCCGAGCGCTCGCGGGTCACGGGACCGGGCGGTCGGCGTGAGATCCTGCCGGCCAAGTACCGCCTCTCACCGCCACCGGCGCCCATTGAGGCCGCCTGGCCGGAGGCGCCGCTGGTCGACGAGCCACACAAGTTCATCCGTTCGGCCGTGACGCCGATGACGCCGCTGCCGGCGCGGTTCGACGTCGAGCTCTTCGAATCGCTCAACGAGGAGTACGCCGCTCGTCCGATCGTGCCGGTCCCGCCGGGGCGGGATGCGGCCTCCCGCTCGGACAAGGCGCGCAAGCGCCTGATCGAGGTCCACCAGTCGATCGGGCTCGCCGGGCAGCGGGTCCTGGAGTTCGGCTGCGGGTCGGGCTACGAGGTCTGGTACCTGGCCCACCACTTCGGTGCCACCGCAACCGGCGTGGATGTCGCCGAGCGACGCGCCTGGTCGGTCCTGGCCGACGATCGGACGAGGTTCGTGATGGCCGACCTCGCGACCGAGCGGCCGTTCGCCGAGGCGTCCTTCGACCGGATCGTCAGCTTCTCCGTGTTCGAGCACGTGGCCCACCCGCACGCGGCGCTGGCCGAGCTGTACCGCGTCCTCCGACCCGGTGGTCTGGCGTTCATCTCCGCCAACCTCCACCGCGGCCCGATGGCCTCGCACCTGTACCACGACGTCTACTTCCCGTGGCCGCACCTGCTCTTCACCGACGACGTCTTCCGCGAGTACTTCGGGCGGCGCGGCCGCAAGGTCGATGGGGCGTCGTGGGTCAACCGGCTGAGCTGGGTGGAATACGAGAACCACTTCCTCCGCGTCGGCTTCGAGCTGCTGGCGCTGCGGTTCAGCGAGTCCGGCTTCGACGAGGACTTCTACCGCCGGTTCGAGGGCATCCTGGGGCGCTATCCGCGCTGGGACCTGTCACGCGACTTCTTCCACGTGGTGCTGCAGAAGCCGTCCTGATGCCGGCGGGGCCGCTTCAGGCGCCGCGCCTGCCGAGCGATCCGTACAGCTCGAGCAGGACCTCCGCCTGGCGCTCCCAGTTGTACCGCTCGCGGGCGGCCCGCAGGCAAGCGGCCCGGAACTCGCGTCGGCGCTCGTCCGGCGCATCGACGATGCTCCGGATGGCGCGGGCGATGTCCTCGGGATCGGTCGGATCGCAGAGCACGCCGCAGCCGGTCTCCTCCACGATCCGGGCCATCGCCGGCAGGTCGCTGGCGACAACCGGCGTGCCGGCCCCGATGGCGTCGAACAGCTTCGTCGGCGTGTTCAGCCGGTGGTTGAGCGTCGTCCCGTGGACGGGCATCGCCGAGACGTCCGCCGAGGCGACGACGACCGGGATCCGCTCCGGGGCGACACCGGCCATGAACCGGACCCGGTCGGCCACCGGGCCCCGGGCCGCGTCGTCGCGAACCGCCTCGTAGCGGGAGCCCCAGCCCGCCACGACGAGGACCGCCCGCTCGACCCGGCCGATCGCGTCGACCAGCTGCTCGACGCCCCGTCCCGGGGCCACCTGGCCGAGGTACAGGACGATCCGCTGGTCGGCGTCCAGGCCAAGCTCCTCGTGCAGGACGCGCCGCGGCGGTTCGGGTGGCAGCCAGACCGGCGGGCAGTTCATGACGATCGCATCGGGCCGGCGCCGGAGGGTCCGTTCGAGCACGTCCGCGTAGGGCTCGCTGACGGTCACCAGGGCGTCGCACCGGCGGACCCAGCTCCGCTCGCGGACGCGGAGCAGGCGCCGCCACGGGCCGGGCAGGCGGGCGAAGCGGCCGCTCTCGACGTGGACGTCGCGCGAGTCGTAGACGACGCGGCCGCCGTGCCGGCGGGCGAGCTCCAGGGTCACCGGCAACGTCACCAGCCCCTCCGACTGCCAGATGTCGGCCGGGGGCGCGACGCCCGACCAGGCATCGGCCCATGACCGCGCGGCGAGGAGGTAGCGGGCCACCTGGGCAACCCGCCCGACCGACTCCCGGACGGCGGTCCGTGCCCGTCGCCCCAGGCCACTGGATCCCGTGCCCGCTTCAGCGCTGGTGAGCGTCGGCGCCGGCAACCACCGGAGCCGGACCGGGGGCGTCAGCCGGAGGACGGTGAAGCCTTCGCGCTCCTCGCGATCCGGCAGGCCGTCCCCGCCGCGAGCCAGCACGGTGACGGCGTGTCCGGCCTGGGCCGACGAGCGGGCGATCTTCCAGCTGCGCGAGTCGGTCAGGAAGGGGTTGTTGAGGAGGAGGTTGATCCGGGCCATCGCGCGACTACCGCCCCGCCGCCAGCCGGCGGTAGAGACCGACGACGCCCGCCTGCTGGATCTCCCAGGTGTAGCGTTCCAGGGCCACGGTCCGGCAGTGGGCCCGGAGCCGGCTCCGGTCGTCGATGGCAAGGTCGAGGAGACCCGCGATCGCCCCGGCGACGGCCGCCGGCCGGTCGATCTCGGCACATGCCCCGACGGCCTCGGCGGTCACGAACCGGCAGTGCTCCGTGCCCTCGGCGACGACGACGGGCACGCCGGCCATCAGGCTCTCGAAGAGCTTGTTGGCGAGGTTGAGCTGCTGGTTGAGCGTCCGTGGCGGCTGGCCGACGTACGACACCTCCGCGCCGTTGGTGTAACCCACGAGCTCCGCGGGCGGCACGGGGTCGAGGACCACCAGCCGACCCGGGCGCGCGGCGGCGGCCGCGAGCAGCCCATCCCGCAACCGGCCGAAGCCGAGCAGGACCACCGCCACGTCGCGGTCGCGGAGGACCTGCTCGTCGAGCGCCGCGACCAGCTCCTCGACGCCCCGATCGATCGAGAACGCGCCCTGGTAGAGGACGATCCGCCGTTCGGGGGGCAGGCCGGCGGCGTTCCGGAGGCGACCGTCATCGGCCGGTGGACCGGGCTCCTCGGGCCGCCAGGCGGACGGCGTGTTGAGCAGGATCGTCGGCCGCGGGACGTCATAGCGGCGCGATACTTCCGCCGCCACGGCCTCCGAGACGGCCGTCAGACCGGCCGCCTCGCGAACCCAGCTCCGCTCCGAGCGTCGGATCAGGCGCCGGACGATGGCCGGCATCCGCGACAGGCGGGCCGCCTCGGTGTGGAAATCCGCCACGTCGTAGACGAACCGGCCACCGGACTTGCGGGCGGCCCCGCGGATGACCGGCAGCGCGACGAGGGCCTTGGCGTGGAAGACGTCGGTGCCCGGCGCGGCCGCAAGGACCGCCTCCCGCCATGGACCGGTCCGCCGGAGGTTGGCCACGATCTCGACCAGCCGGCGGACGGCTGCCGCGATCCGGGCTGAGCCCGTTGGCCGCTCCGGCGGCAGGACGATCGCGTCCGGGTCGATGCCCAGCCGGCGCACGAGACCGGAGCGGAGCCGGACCGGCAACGGCCGGAACGCCGAGGCCAGCCGCCGGTCCAGCTCGATCCGGCGGATGACCACCCCGTCCGGGAGGCGCTCGTGCGGCGGCAGCCCCGGCGCACCGAACCCGACGATGGTGACCTCGTGGCCATCACCGGCGAGTGCGCTGGCCGTGCGGCGGAGCCGGGCGTCGTGCTCCGTGGTGTTCGCCGTCACGATCGTGACCCGCATGCTCAGGTCGGCTGCGGGGCGGTCGGGGTCACCTGGCGAGTTGGATCACGCGGGCGCACCCTGGCGATGCGAAGCCCGCTCCTCGAGGGTCTCGGCATCCGGCACGTAGCCGTAGACGCGGCCGCACGACTCGCAGGTCAGGTCGGTGTCGAGGGCGTAGTGGGCGGGCTCGGCGGGTGCGGGACTGCCATCCGCCTTCGACAGCCGCCGTCCGCAGGCGCAGACCCATCCCAGCCGCCTGGCCGGCGTGCCACCCACCAGCGCATGATTCGGGACGTCGCGAGCGACGACCGCCCCGGCGCCGACGGTCGCAAACCGGCCGATCTCCACGCCCGCGACGACCACCGCCCCGGCGCCGATCGTGCTGCCGTAGCGCACCGTGATCGGCAGGATCTGCCCGTCGTCCGGTCCGGCGAGGTCGCCGGTGGTGGTGATCGCTCGCGGATACCGGTCATTGGTCAGGATGGCGCCTGGGCCGATGAAGACACCGTCCTCGACGGTCGCGCCGCGGTACAGCAGCGCATGGTCGTGGACCTGGACCCGGTCACCAATCGTCACCCCGCCGTCGATCAGGACGCCGCTGCCGACGACGCACTCGGCGCCGATCCGAGCGCCCGTCCCAACCCGCGTCCGCCGTGAGATCGACGTCCCCGGGCCCACCGCCACGTCGGCATCGACCTCCGCAGACGGGTGGACGCGAGCCGTGGGATCGATCACGTGGGTCACGCCTCCTGCTGCAGCTCGCCGAGGTGCCGGGGCTGATGGCCCGGTGGTACGGCGGGCGCCGCGGGGCCGGACGGCGAGTATACGTCCGGCGCTCAGGGGGCCCTAACGGCGGCGCCGAACGAGGCCCACGACCAGTCCGAAGGCCGCACCGAAGGCCAGCGCGCCACGCCAGTCGAACAGGGTCCGTACCTCGCCGCCAATATCGCGGGCGACGAGGAAGGCGACGGCGGTGGGCTTTTCGACGACGACGGTCTGGGCGATGAGCGACTGGACCAGTGCCGGGCCGATGTGAGCATCGCGGGCGATGATCGCCGTGGCGCCGCCCTGCGACACCTCCACGTGCTGGCCGGCGGCCAGGCCGATGCCACCCATCGCCACCGAGATCCGGTCGGCCCGAGCGAGGCCGATGCCGCCCATCGAGACCTGGACGTCGGCCGCCTGGGCACGGCCGATGCCGCCCTGCTGGACGCTGACCGTGTCGGCGACCGCGCTGTCCATCCCGCCCTGGGTGATCGAGATGTTCTCCGGCCGGGCGGCCGGAACGGGCGTTGCGCCGTTCGTGGTCGTCCGGCGGGCCTTCAGGGCCCTCGGTTCCGTGCCCGCGGCTTCGACCACCGCCTCGCGTTCGGCGGCCGCCTCAGCGCCGGCCAGGTCCTGACCGGGGCCACGCTCCGGACGCTGGTTCTCGGCCATGGTGGTGCTCCTTCTGCCGCTGATTTGGGACCGCCACCCCCAAGGTACCCCGCCTCGCTGATGTGGGCTATCCTCGGGCATGGTGCGCTGCGGCGCACTCGAGAGGGACAACCAGTTCGATGACGTTCCACGCCGCCCGGTGAGGCGGTCATTGCTCATGGTCATTGCGGGTCTCGCGCTGATCGCCGGCATCAGCGGCGGGATCGTGATGGCGACCTCGATGGCAGGCAGCCCCAGCCCGTCGACCGTTGGCGGCATCCAGCCGACGCCGTCGCCGGCCGCCGCGTCCGAGTCACCACCGCCACCGACGCCAAGCCCGACCCCGACACCGGAGCCCACGCCGCGGCTCGTGCAGGCCCCCCTGACCGGCCGGTCGGTGACCGAGGCGGTCGCGGCCCAGCATCCGATCGCGGTCATGGTCGACGACCACGCCGATGCCCGGCCCCAATCGGGCTTCAACGACGCCGACGTCGTCTGGCATGCCCCTGCGGAAGGGGGCATCCCGCGGTACATGCTGATCTACCAGTCGACGATCCCGTCCACGATCGGTCCCGTCCGGAGTGCCCGGCAGTATCACGTCGAGTGGGCCGCGGAGTACCGGGCTTTGTTTGCCCACGTGGGCGGCTCGCCGGGGTCGATCCGGACGCTCCGCGAGCAGGGCAATGGCCAACTCGTCTACGACGCGGACGAGTTCCGGTGGGGCGGCAGCAACGGCTACTTCTGGCGAATCCGGGCGCGCGTCGCGCCCCACAGCGTGTACACCGACGGGGTCCATCTCCGGGCCCTGGCGGATCGCCTGGGCGCGGTGGATGGCCCGATCGAGGCGCCGTGGCAATTCGCGCCGGACGTGCCGCTGGCCCTCCGTCCAACCGGCGGCAGCATCGACGCGCCGTTCAGGACCAACCAGGTCGGCTACGACTACGACCGCGAGTCCAACACCTGGATCCGGCGCGTCTCGGGTGCGTCACCCCAGGTCGACGCCACCGACGGCGACGTCATCGCGCCCAAGAACGTGATCGTGATGCTCGTCAAGTTCGGGCCGCTCAATGACGGCCACCCTGAGAAGCAGCGCCTGGAGGCCGAGATCGTCGGCTCCGGCACGGCCTGGATCGCGACCAACGGCCGGGCGATCCAGGGCGAGTGGCGGAAGGCGTCCGTGACTTCGCCGACCCAATTCTTCACCGCCGAGGGCGAGCCGGTGACGCTGACGATCGGCCAGACCTTCATCCAGGTCGTCGAAACGGGCACGACGGTGACGGTCGTCCCTGGCACCGAGCGGGGCAGGATCCCGGGCCTGGAAGAGTAGCCGGGCTCAGGCCGGCGGCGCTCGGCGGATGCCGGCCGCGGCGTAGACGGCCCGCGTGTCGCGGGCCACGTCGGTCCATGTCCGGGCGGATCCGGCGGCAGCCTCGCGGGCGAGCGCCGCGAGACGGCCGTGGACCCGGTCGTCGGCCCAGGTCGCCGTCAAGGCCGCAGCGAGGCGCGCGGGCTCCCGCGGCTCGACGAGGATGCCGGCCGCACCCACGACCTCCGGCAGGGCGCCCACGTTCGAGGCGACGACCGGGACGCCCGATGCGATCGCGTCCAGCGCCGCCAGCCCGGCGGCCTCGGAGACAGCCGGCAGGATCGCGGCCCGCGCCCCGGCGACCAGCCGCGCCAGGCGGGCGGTGTCGAGTGCCGGGGCATAGACGAGCGCGTCGCCGACATCCTCGCGGGCGGCGGCCCTGGCGAGGGCCGCCCGGTCATTGGGCGAGGTGCCCAACAGCAGGACCCGCGGCGGCCACGGCACGTCCTCCGCCAGCTCCGGCGGGCGACCGGCGGCGGCCAGCTCGGCGAGCGCGCGGAGCAGGGTCCGAAGGTCCTGGCGGGCGTCGTAGCGGCCCGAGTACACGAAGTAGCGCTCGGCCAGACCCAGGCGTTCCCGCTCGGCGCGGGCGTCGCCGCCGGGTCCAAGCCCCGTCCTGGGCGCCAGTGGCACGACCCGGAGCCGATCGCGGCGGATCCGCAGCAGCCGCTGGGCGGCGTCGGCGACGGCAGACGTGCCGACGATCACCGCCTCCGCCTCGCGGAGCAGCTGGGCCCGCAGGCGCTGGCCGAACCGGGCCGCCGCTCCCCGCTGATAGGCCGCCGGCAGCTCCCACGGCGCCAGGTCGAGGAGCGTCACCACGGTCGGCACCCGCGAGAACAACGGCACCGCCCCGCCCACCGCGTGGTAGACGGCACCGGCCGCACCGCTTCGGCCGGCTCGCCACGCGGAACCCAGCGACGCGCCGCCGAGCAGGAACGGATCGACCGCGAGGGCCCCGGAGCGGAGCAGCTGGGTGGGCGGCAGGAGTCGGCGCCCGACGACGGTCAGCCCGGAATAGCGCTCGGTCGGGTCGTCGAGGTCGGAGCGGAGGAGGATGACGAACGACTCACCCGCGAGCGGGGTCGCGTCGAAGCCGGTCAGGAGGCCGTCGAGGTAGAGCGCCGTGGTCGGTGCGTGGTGCGGGTCCTGGAGCGGCCGGACGTCGAGGACGATGCGCATCCCCGGGACGGGACCCTCGCTGCTCCCTTCGGGGCGAGGGTCGGTCGTCACGGGCGGCGGCGGAGCTGGTCCCGGAGCTCGTCCCATCGCAGCTGCAGAACGACGACGAGCGCCTCGATCACGATCCGCCGCGACATCTTGGACTGGCCGACTCGCCGATCGCGGAACGTGATCGGGATCTCGCGGACGCGGGCACCGGCCCGCGAGGCCCGATAGGTCATCTCGATCTGGAAGACGTAGCCACCGGCATGGATGCCCTCGAACGGGATCGACCGCAGCGTGGCCGCCCGCCAGGCCTTGAACCCGCCGGTCAGGTCGTTCGGTTGCAGCCCCAGGACCAGCCTGGCGAAGAGCGATCCACCGCGGGAGATGATCCGCCGGCCGAGGCCCCAGTCGACGACGCCGCCGCCGGCGGTGTACCGCGAGCCGATGACCAGGTCGGCCTCACCCCGGGCCACCGGTCCGATGAGCGCCGGCAGCGTGGCCGGGTCATGCGACCAATCGGCATCCATCTGGGCCACCGTGCTTGCGCCGCCATCGAGGGCGACGCCGAAGCCGTCGAGATACGCCTTCCCGAGACCCTCCTTGGCGGAGCGGTGACGCACGCGGATTCGGGCGTCGGTCGCGGCCATCTCGTCCGCCATGCGGCCGGTGCCGTCGGGCGAGTCGTCGTCGACCACGAGCAGCGTCACATCCGGCATGTGTTCGAGGATGGCGGCGCTGATCCCCGCCAGGTTGTCCGCCTCGTTGTACGTCGGCAGGACGACCCAGGTCCCGAGGCCAACCGCGACGTGATCCGAGGCGTCGTCCACGGGCGTCGTCATCCTGGGCCGCAGTGTACGGCCCGCCGAACGGGCGGCGACGCGGCCGCCCGTGCCGGTCGACGAGGGCGCCGGGGCGCCGCTACTTGACGTCGACACTGAGGGTGCGGCTGGTGTTCGTCCGGCCCGCCGCGTCCCGGGCGCTGACGACGATCGTTGCCGGGCCGGTGGCGCCGGCGACCACGCTGAACACGACGCGGTAGCGGCCACCGCCCAGCGACGTCGCCGACTTGACGACCGCGGCCCGGCCGGTCTGGGTGAACGTGACCCGGGGCAGCGTCGACAGCAATTCCGCGGTGCGGATGGTGAGCGTCAGGCTCTGGCCGCCTGCCGGCGACCACGTCGAGGGCACGATCGAGAACGCATCCGCGAGCACCAGCTTGGTCAAGGTGGTGGTTCCGACCCACGAGCGGACCGTCAGCGTGGCCCGGTACCAGCCGCGAGCGACGAGCTCGCCCTTGCCGTTTAGGCCGGTCCAGTTGTAGGCGTACGTCCCGGCATCGAGGCGGCGATCCGACCAGCCGGTCTTCACGTAGGCCCCTTCCTGGGTGTAGATCCGGAGCGTGGTCGTGGCGGTCCGGCTGAGCCGGAAGGAGGCCTTCGAGCTGGGAGCCGTCGGGTCGTCGTCCTGGGGGAAGAAGAGGCTGGGCGTCCAGGCGAGGGCCGTCGCGGTTCGATCGAGATCGACCCCGATGTTCCGGAGGACGCGGTTGCCGGCCGGGTCGGTCACGTCCACCTGGAAGGTGTAGTGGCCGTCGTACACCTGCTTGCCCGTCGAATCGCGACCGTCCCAGACCACGCTCCCGGCCTTGCCGATCGCCCAGGTCTTGAGGATGCCGGCCGAGGTGCGGACCCGGGCGCTGCCGGTGACCGCCTCGTCGACCGACCAGCTGAGGGTCGCGGCGTCGGCGATGCCGTCGCCGTTGGGTGAGATCGTGGTAGGGCTGGCGGCGGACGTCGGGACGGGCGCCCGGGTGTCGAGGCTGACGTCCCAGACCTTGGCGGTCTTGATGTTCGACGCGTCGGCCACCCACAGGGTGAGGCGGTACGGGCCGTCCGGCGCGACACTGCCGCCGTCGGTCCGGCCGTCCCAACCCACCGTCGGCGCACCCGTGCCGGTGACGCTGCGGATGGCCGCGCCCGGCTCGCCGTTGGCCAGAGGGGCCGCCGTGAAGCCCCAGTTCGCCAGCGAGGTGGCGGTCACCGCGACGATGACCTTGTCCCTGGAGCCGTCGCCGTTCGGTGAGAAGGCGCTGCTGCTGATCGACGACGCGGTGATCATCGGGCCCAGGAACTTGGCGGCCAGCGCGTTGTTGAGCTCGGAGCGGCCGTCGTCGTAGCCGAGGGCCCAGATCCCGGCGCCCCGGAGGCCGTAGTTGTTGACGATGTCGTACTTGATCTTGAGGGACTGCGCGTCGTCGTAGTAGAGCTGGCGCCAGCTGGTGACGCAGCCGTAGGTCGAGGTGCAGGTCTCCCGACGGTAGACGGTGTAGGGCGACTTCTCGACGTCGTCCCAACGGCGGCCGTGCTCGGCAACCAGCTCGATGGCGGTCGTGTAGACGGCCGTGACCGACGTGCCGTACTTGGTCCCCGAGATGTTCTTGGCGCGCACCTTGTCCGTGTCGGTCGACCAGGCCCGGCCGTAGTACGGCACCCCCAGGATGAGCTTGGAGGCGGGAACGCGGGCGCTGTAGGCCTTGATGGTGTCGACCAGGTCGTAGGCGTTGCCCGCGACCGGCGAGATCGAGCCGGCGGTGCCCGAGCCGGACGTCCGGTAGTCGTAGCCCATGACGAAGATCGCGTCGGCGGCACCGGCCGCAGTCGCGCCCTCGACCGGGTAGTTGCCGATGTAGCCGGTCGTGTCGAACGTCAGCTGGTAGCCGGGCGCGAGCTTGTTGAGCTCCGCTCGAACGCTCTTGACGAAGGCGACGTACTCGTCGGCGTAGCCGGTCGCGATCGGCTCGAAGTCGAGGTTGATCCCATCGGCGCCGCGGTCGTGGACCGCTGCCGCAGCCTGGCGGGCGAGGTTCAGCCGGGCCGTGGGATTGCCGAGCAGGGCGCCCTGATTGGCCTTCTGGCTCGTCGTCCAGGCGAACATCGTGATCGTCAGGACCACCCGAGTGCCCTTCTGATGGGCGGCGTTGATGACGTTCGTCATCCGCGAGCTGGTCCAGCCACCCCATCCGGTCGTCGTCGTGCCGTCGGAGGCCTTCTTGAGGAGGTTGCCGTTCTTGTCGGAACCGACACTGAAGTAGGCGACGGTCGACAGGACGCTGTAGTCGAGGCTGGTCGAGCTGTCCGAGAGCTCCCAATAGGGCAGGAACCCGAAGACCTGGCGCCGGAGACCGGTGGCACCCGTATCGAGCGGATCGGCCGTGGCAGGGTCGGCCAGGCTGGTCGTCGTGGCCGCCTGGAGCGTCGAGGCATCGACGGCGGCGGCATCGACCGGCGCGCTCTCGGCGGCAGCGGTCTTGCTGGTGCTCTCGCCCTGGGGGCTCTTGGCCAGCTCGGTGCCGGAGAGGCGGCCGGCGGGCAGCGGCCGCGGCGCCCGGCCGTCGATCAGCCAGGTGTCGGTTGCGCGGGGGCTGAAGGGGATGGTGACCCGCTTGCCCGGCTCGAACGTCAGCACGTCCTTCTCGTGGGCCATCGCGTCTTCGTACTGGATCGAGGGCAGCAGCTCCGGGGCGTCATCGGCCGGGGCCGTCGTCCGCACGCCCACCTGGGGACGTGGCGCCGCCGCGGCAGCCGTCGGGCCGGGTTTGGAGGCCGATGGTCTCGCCGCCGTCACCGGCGCGGCCAGGAGGCCGGTCGAGAGGGCCGCGACCGCCACCAGGGCGACCAAACGGCTGCGACGCGACGGATCGGCGGAGCGGCGGCGGGGATGGGTCACGACGATCCTCTTCGGCAGGCGCGATAAACCGCGCCGGGGTGGTGGCGGTGCGGCAGCAGGGGCCGCTCACCCTCAGGGCACTGGAGGGACCGTCAAGGTACGTCGGGCGGTCAAGGCCGAGGAAGCCTGACGATGGTCCCGGTGGTGGGGGGTACGGTGGGGTCTGGTGGGGTTGGCACCGGTCGCCGGGCCGTCACCCGTGCCGCCCACGGCAAGACGGCTCAGTTGGGCTGTCGCCGCTCCACCGGGGCCCGACGCACGCCCACGACCAATGGTTCGCCGATGCCGGCCGAGTACGGCGCGCCGGTGACATCGACGGTGGTGAGCGCCGCCGTGGTCGTGATCGCGCGGTAGTAGTCGCTGGTCGGCTCCTCCGGGTCCATCGTGACCGTGTAACCCGGGCTCCGAACGGAGCTGAAACTGAATTCGTTGGCGTGGAAGTTCGGCGATGTCATCCACATCTGCTCGACGGTCTGCTGGCTCGTGAACAGCATCCGCAGGTAGTAGTCGGGGCCCGAGTGGCCCTCGGCGATCACGGCCCGTGCGCCCGCCAGCAGGAACGCCGAAGCGTAGTTGTCCGCCCGCTGCTTGGCGACGCTGAGCGTCGGTTGCGGCTGGCCGGGTTCGGAGTTGCCGGCCGCATAGCAGAGGTGATGCAGAAGCACGATCGCATTCGCTGCCGGCGTCAGCGTCCGGATGTAGGGCTCGCCGTAGTACTTGGTGTTGTTGTCGCCCTGTCCGGCTGCGGCATTGAGTCCGAACCCGTCCTTGGTCGTGTAGTTGGGATCGTAGGTATAGGGGCTCGGCCAGCCGTTGCCATGACCCATGTAGATGACGATCGACGCCCCGTTGACCGCGGCCTTGACGGCCGACCAGGTGGCGTTCGGGCTGAACACCTTGACGACGTTAGGCGTCCACTTGATCGCCTCGGCGTAGGCTTCCTCGCCGCGCCGGCGATAGCTGTCGGTCTGGCCGTGGACAGCACCGACGATGATCGCGACCTTGGGTGCGCTCCCAGCGGCGGCCATGGGGACGCGCTGGCTCGGCGCGACGGCGCCGATCGTGGCGACGAAGGCGAGGACGAGCGCGAGGGCCGCGTGGCGCAAGGGTGAGCTCCGATACGACGACGGTCCGCCTGGGGGCGGAGTTGACATGGCGCGGTTGCGTCTGTCGTCAGGGTCGGGGACACGGGCGTCGTCCTCAATCGCGGGATGGTCCCCCGGCCCGTAGCCCGTTCGGAGCGACCGGAGTACGGAGCGTGGCCCAGCAGGGTGGTACCGGGTAGTCCGGGTGGTGCGCCGGGGCAGCGGCGTTGGGCGGCCGTGATACGGCGGATCAGGCCCGGAGGCGGTCGACCAGCTCGGCCAGGGTCGGGTTGCTGCGATCCCGCTCGGACAGGATCGGCCGGCCGTCCGGGGTCACCCCGAGCCGTGGCCACGGGACGCCGACCGCCGGGTCGTCCCACGCGAAGCCCAGCTCGTCGGTGCCGTCGAACTCGTTGGTAACGAGGTACAGCAGCTCGAGCGGTGTCAGGGCCAGGAAGCCGTGGGCGACCCCGGCGGGGATGACGACCCAATCGTCTGCGGCGAGCTCGCGGGTCTCCACGACCGCCGGGCCACCCCCGGCGATGGCCGGTCGGACGTCGACCAGGGCCACTAACGCCCGGCCCGAGGCGACCGTCCAGTAGTCGAGCTGGCGGCGGTGGTAGTGGAGGCCGCGGAGGACGCCCGGGGCGGACGTCGACAGGTTCGCCTGGACGAACCGCGGCTCCGAGCCCGGCGGCGCTCCCGTCTCCTCCAGGGTCAGGGCGGGGAAGGCGCTATGCCGCCACAGCTCACGGAAGGCGCCTCGCTCGTCGGCATGACGCTGGACGGCGCCGTAGCGCACGCCCGGCAGGGCCGATGGCTGACGGCGAGGGTCGAAGGTCATCGAGCGGCGGCCGCGGACTGACGGAGCAGAGCCGGGAGATAGTCCGCCAGGGCGGCTTGCCACGATCGAAGCGGCTCGCCAGACGGCAGGGGCGTCGGGTGGAGGACCGCCCACCGGGGCGGCGTCGACGCCCGGGGCCAGGTCGACGCGGGCACGTCCTCCGTTCGGACGTCGAGACCGGCCTGGCGGAGGAGCTCGCGGGCCCAATCGGCGCGGGACGCTTGACCCGTGTTGACGACGTGGTGCACGCCACCAACGTCGCCCGAGCCGATCAGCTCGACGATCCCCTCCGCGAGATCCGCCGTGAAGGTCGGCGATCCGATCTCGTCGGCGACGAGCTTGAGTGGCGCACCCGCGTCGCGGGCACGGGCTGCGGCCGCCAGGATCTTGGCCGGGAAGTCGTTGCCGGGCGGCCCGTACAGCCAGGCTGTCCGGACGATGCCCAGGGCCGCCGTTGCGCCGTCGAACGCACCTCGCGCCGCCCCTTCGCCGGCGAGCTTCGAGGCGCCGTACGCGTTGATCGGGCTGGTCTCGTCAGCAGGCGCGTAGCCACGGCCGTCGGTCCGGGCGCCATCGAACACCTCGTTGGTGGAGACAGTGAGGAGATCGACGCCGCGAGCCGCGGCGGCCCGGGCCAGCGCACCAGTGGCATCGCCATTGCGTCGCATCGCGAGGTCGGGATCGCGAGCACAGCCGTCGACGTCGGTCCAGGCCGCCGCATGGACGATGACCTCCGGCCGGTCGCGCTCGAGGAGGGCGGCAAATCGATCGGTTGCGTCAAGGTCGAAGTCGGGCCGCCGCCAGGCGATCGGACCGGACAGCCCGGTGAACGGCGCGTCGGCCAGCGCGGTCATCAGGGCCCGTCCCAGGCGGCCGTCGGCGCCGGTCACCGCGACGCGCATCGGCCGTCAGGCCTCCGTCGAGCCGGCCAGCCGGGCGCCGTACTGGCGATCGTAGTAAGCGTCCCAGTCACCGGACTTGACGGCCCGCCACCATGGCTCGTTGTCGCGGAACCAGTCGACCGTCGCGGCGAGGCCCGCGTCGAAGTCCATCCGGTTCCGCCAGCCGAGGCCGCGCAGCTTCGTGGCATCCATGGCATAGCGGCGGTCGTGCCCCGGCCGATCTTCCACGTGGCGGACAAGCGACCACGGCTTGTCGAGGTGGCGGAGCAGGCGGGTCACGATCTCGCGGTTCGGCAGTTCCATATCGCCGGCGATGTTGTAGACCTCGCCGGCGACGCCGTTGCGAAGGACGTGCTCGACGGCCAGCGCGTGGTCCGACACGTACAGCCAGTCGCGGCGCTGGAGGCCGTCGCCGTACAGCGGCAGCGGCCGGTCCTCGAGGGCATTCGTGACGAACAGCGGGATCAGCTTCTCGGGATGCTGGAACGGACCGTACGTATTCGAGCCGCGGGTGATGACGACGTCCGTGCCGTAGGTGACGAAGTAGCTCCGGGCCAGCACCTCGCCGGCCACCTTGGCCGCGGAGTAGGGCGAGCGCGGGGCCAGCGGCCAATCCTCGGTGGCGTGACCCTCGTCGACCGACCCGTAGACCTCGTCGGTCGACACCTGGACGAGGCGGATCGGCCGGTCCTGCCGGCGGATCGCCTCGAGCAGGACGTGGACGCCGATGACGCCGGTTCGGAGGAATGCCTCGGGGTCGAGGATCGAGCGGTCGACGTGCAATTCGGCAGCGAAGTTGACGACCGCGCTGGCGCCGGCGACGAGCCGCTCGACGATCTCCGGGTCGGCGATGTCGCCCTGGACGAACCGGAAGCGGCGGGCCTGCTCGGGATCGGCCTCGACCGCCGCGAGGTTGGCCCGGTTGCCCGCGTACGTCAGCTTGTCGAGGACGGTGATCTCGGTCCCATCACGCCGGCCCAGGACCTCCCGGACGAAGCACGAGCCGATGAACCCGGCGCCACCGGTGACGACGAGGTGCTCGGTCACTGGGCCGGGCGCTCGACCGGCGGGGCGAGGCTGCCGTCCGCGTCGTCGTGAGCGGCGAGCTCCGCCGCGCGGAGCAGTGAGGGCACGGTGCCGGCGTCGGTCCAGTGGCCGTCGTAGACGCGGGTGAAGAGGCCACCGTTGGGGATGTAGTGGTTGAGGACGTCGGTAATCTCGAACTCGCCGCGCCCGGAGGGGGCGAGATGGTCGATCACCCCGAAGGCATCCGGCCGGAGGAAGTAGACGCCGATCGGGATCAGGTCCGATTTCGGCTGCTGGGGCTTCTCCTCGAAGCCCACGACGTTGCCCTGGTCGTCGAACTCCGCGACGCCGAACCGCTCCGGATCCGGCACCTGGTAGAGCAGGGTGCCCGCGCCACAGGTCGACGCCTCGAACTCGCGGGCGACCTCGTCGAGGGCCGGCCCGCGGAGGATGTTGTCGCCCAGGACGCAGCAGAACGCGTCGTCGCCGACGAAGTCGCGGGCCAGGCCGATCGCGTGGGCGATCCCGAGCGCGCCGCGCTGGTAGCGGTACGTCAGGTCCAGCCCGAAATGACTCCCGTCCGCGAGCAGTTCCACGACGTCACCGACGCTCTTGCCACCGACGACGACCATCACCTCGCGGATCCCCATCCCGGCCAGGGTCTCGATCGGGTAGTAGATCATCGGCCGGTCGTAGATCGGCAGCAGGTGCTTGTTGGTGACGATCGTCAGCGGGAAGAGCCGGGTCGCAGTGCCACCGGCAAGGACGATGCCTTTCATCGGCCGGAAGGGTAGCAGCCCGGCCTATGGAGCCGGGGCGGACGGCCTCGGGGTCGGCGCCGGTGAGGCGCATGGCCGCTCGCCATCGGGGAGGGTCCCCTCGTCGCCCGGAACGCAGGGCACCGGCTCCTCGCCCAGCGGCGGCAGGCCGCCCTCGTAGTTGGTGATCACCAGCACGTACTCCAGGCGGTCGAGCGGCGCGGCGGGCAGCAGGTAGGCCGTCTGGACGATTGCGTTGGCGTCCCGCTGAACGTCGATGATCTGGCCGATCAGGAGGCCCTTGGGGAACGGCGACCGAACGCCGCCGGCCAGCTCGATGCCGGCGGTGACGACCTCGGACCCGAGGTCCACCCGCTCGGTCGAGTCGATGCGGCCCATGATCAGGACGCCGTTGAGCTGGCCGACGACCTCGCCGGTCGCGGCGCTCGGCAGCTGGCCGATGACGGTCGAGCCGGTGTCGATGATCAGCAGGACCTTGGCGTAATTGGCCCCGACCTCGACGACCCGGCCGGCGAGCGCGCCGCCCTGGGCGATGACGATGTCGCCGTCCTCGACCCCCTCGTCGGTGCCCTTGCTGAGGGTGACGACCTGCCGGAACTCGGACGATTCGCGGCCGATCACCTGGGCGGCCAGGGTCTCGTACTCGAACCCGTTCTGGAGCTGCAGCAGACCGGTCAGTAGCTCGTTCTCGCGGCGGATCTCCTCGAGGCGAGCGTGCTCGGTGACGAGCCGGTCGTTCTCCTGCTGGAGCTGGGTGTTGTCGACCCGCAGCCGGTCGATCTCGGCCAGCGCGCCGAGCATCGAGGTGATGCCGCCGGCAACCTCGTCCAGCGCGCCCTGGATTGGCCGGAAGGCGAAGTTGATGCCCCGCTGAAGCTCCAGCACGAGCGGCGACGACGAGAAGGCCATCAGGAACAGGGTCACCGACAGCAGCGCGGTGAACAGGATCCCGCGGCGGCGGGCGGTCCGGGAGGCGAGCATCCCACTCAAAGCGTCGGTCCCCAGCGCGCGGTCTGACTGCTGACCAGCCTACGCCTCTATCGTGGCGGGCGAGCGTAGGTGTCGGCGACCAGGACCCGCTGCATGGCCGGGCTGCTCATCTCCTGGAGCACGAGGCCGGTGCCGCGGGCGACGCAGGTCAACGGGTCGTCGGCGATATGGACCGGCATCTGGGTCGCCTCGGCGACGCGCCGGTCGAGGCCCACCAGCAGCGCCCCGCCACCGGCGAGGACGATGCCCTGGTCCATGATGTCGGCCACCAGCTCCGGGGGTGTCTCCTCGATCGTGTCCTTGATGGTGTCGACGATCTGGATGACGGTCGGCTCGATGGCCTCGCGGATCTGGTCGGCGCCAACTTCGACCTGGCGTGGCAGGCCGGTCAGCAGGTCGCGGCCGCGGAGCGTCACCCGCTGCTGGTCCCACTCGCCGGGATAGGCCGACCCAATCGCGATCTTGATGTCTTCCGACGTCCGCTCGCCGAGGAACAGGTTGTACTCGCGGCGGGCGAAGCCGACGATGTCGGCGTCCATCTCGTCACCGCCCATCCGGATCGACCGGGAGACGACAATCCCGCCGAGCGAGATGACGGCCACCTCGGTCGTCCCGCCGCCGATGTCGACGACGAGCGAGCCGGACGGCTCCGAGACCGGCAATCCCGCCCCGATCGCGGCCGCCATCGGCTCCTCGATCAGTCGGGCCCACCGCGCTCCCGCGTTCAGTGCGGCGTCGCGGACGGCCCGCTTCTCTACTTCGGTCACGCCGGACGGGATGCCGAGCAGCATCCGCGGCCGCGGGATCAGCCCGACCCGATCGTGGACCCGGGCGACGAAGTACTTGATCATCTGCTCGGTCACGTCGAAGTCGCTGATGACCCCGTCGCGGAGCGGGCGGACGGCGATGATCGAGGCCGGCGTCCGACCGACCATCCGCTTCGCCTCGGCGCCGATGGCGAGGACCCGCTTGGTCTTGGCGTCGATCGCCACCACCGACGGCTCGCTCATCACGATCCCCCGGTCGCGAACGTGGACCAGGGTATTGGCGGTTCCCAGGTCGATCCCGATGTCACGGGAGAAGAGGCCGAGCAGGCGGTCGAGCATGAGCCGGGCAGGTCCTTCGTGGTGGTTGGCGTTCGCGGCGGGCCCTGGCACGGACGGGCACAGGGTGCCGTGCGCAACGGGCCGCGCGGGGACGAATGGCAGAAGAGCCCGTGCAGTATACCCGGCCGCCCTCGGCCGCCTGACCCGATCGTCCCCGGGACGGCCAGATCCGCTGGAGCCGCACCGGCGGCGTGACCGGATGGTGAGCCGCTTGCATCGACCCGTCATCATTGGCGCCGCGTCCCACTTGGGCCGCGGCGCTCGCCTTCTGGAGCGCGTTCCGGGGGTGACGGCGCGACGCTGCTGAGGCCGGCCGTCGACGAGGGGTGAGATGGACATCCAGCTCGCTGAGCAACGCATCTTCGCGCTCGAGGAGCGCCTGCCGTTCGACGACATCCGCCAGAGGGCGATGGACAAGCGATCGACCGCCTTTGGCAGTGGCCTGGGGAGCCTTCTCCAGCGGCCCAAGCCGGAGGACATCACCCTCGTCGCGACCCAGCGCCGGGTGGACCCGTTCTGGCACGTCGCCTGCCGGGCGCGGTACGTCTACGACCGGCGCCGCGAGTACTCGGTGCCGGCGAGTGGCCCCGAGGTGCGAGGCGTCACGGTCGAGGAGCATCGCTACGAGGTGGCAGACGGCGGCCGCGCGCCCCGGACCTTTGCCCTCCATACGACCGAGCACTGCGTGGAGGAGTTCCGCCACGAGGTCTTCGCGGACGGCCAGAATGGCCAGCCCGTGGCCGATGGCGCCGCGATCGTGTCCGGCGGACAGCGTCTCGAGATCGCCGATCCGCAGGTCCTCGCGGCGGACGAGACGATCGTCGTTCCACCGGAGCACCGGGCCTCGTACATCATCCGCCAGCTGCTGGCCGAGATGCTCAAGCCCGTCCAGGCCGATCGGGTCGACGAAGAGGTCCTGACCCTCGAGGCGACCGACCTGTACTACCGGCCGATCTGGGCCTTCGAGTACCACTGGAAGCCCAAGGACAAGCGCGGTGTCGTGGAGATCGACGCCGTGACGGGGCAGGTCCGCCAGGGCCAGTCGCTGATGCCGGCCCTGACGCGGATGGTCAGCCGGGACGCGATCTTCGACATCGGCGCTGACACGATCGGACTGCTGGTCCCGGGCGGCAGCATCGCGGTCAAGGTGGCGCGGGCCGCCCTCGACAAGAGCTACTGATCGACGGGCGCCTACGCGGTCGCCGGGCGGTCGAAGGCGACGCCGCGGTCGCGAAGCGACAGCCAGGCATCGTGACCGATCACGAGGTGGTCGAGCAGCTGGATGTCGAGCAGCCGGCCGGCCGCCAGTGCCTCCGCCGTGAGGTGGAGATCGTCCGGTGACGGTGTCGGATCGCCGGACGGGTGGTTGTGGACGAGGATCAGGCCGCTGGCGTTGAGCCGGACGGCATCGCGGAACAGCTCCCCGATCCGGACCAGCGACGACGCGACGTTGCCCTGGTAGACGACGCTCACCCGGAGCACGACGTTCTTCGTGTTGAGGAGGACGACCCGCAGCTCCTCGCGCTCCAGCCGGCCCATCTGGAGGACCAGCCGATCGGCCACGTCGCGCGGCGTCCGGATCGTCCAGCGGCCCGTCGGCCAGTCGGCCAGGAGCCTCCGGCCAAGCTCGAATGCCGCCGTCAGCTGGGCCGCCTTTGCGGCGCCCACGCCAGCGAGGGCCTGGAGCTCGGGCTCCGTCGCCCGGGCGAGCCCGGTCAGGCCGTCGTACCGCTCCAGGGCCTCGTGGGCGAGATCGACCGCCGAGCGCCCGCGTCCGCCGGACCCCCAGACCAGGCCGATCAGCTCCGCCGCCGAGAGCCCGGCGACGCCCCGCGCCGCGAGGCGCTCCCGCGGCCGCTCCGCCGGCGGCAGCTCCCGGATCATCCGCCCCGTTCGAGCCATCGAACGCCTCCCGACTCGACGGCGGTGAGCGTCCCCGGGCCCGAACGACGGAAGCCCGCCAATTCCTCCCGCCGTCCGGACCAGGGAACGGCGCACAGGCTAGCGGCCGGCCCTCACCCGCGACTCAACGATCGATTCGCCCGGGCTTATCCGACGGTCTGGGAGGCCTGGGCCACGATCTGCAGCGCATTGAAGACCGCGTGGAGGGCGATCGGGCCATACAGCGACCGGGTGCGCAGGTACAGCCAGCCGAGCGCCACGGCGACCGGCAGCCGGACCACGAACGCGAACAGCGCGATGAGGAAGCCTTCGCCGGCGGTGTCCGCGGTGATGGTGACGATGTGCGCGCCGGCAAACAGGAGTGAGCTGCGGACGAGCGCCTGGCGTGGCCCGACGGATCGCAGCCAGGCCGTCAGCGAGAACCCCCGGAACAGCAGCTCCTCGCTGATCGGGGCGATGACCGCCGCGGCCAGGAGCAGGACCGCCAGGTCGACGACCGAGCTCGCCTCCGGCAGGACGGCCGGTGGCGTCGGCAGGAAGTTGACGAGGACCAGGGCGAGGAGCCCGGTGAGGAAGAGGACCGGGGCCGCCACCACGGCACCCCAGGCCAGTTCCTGGGCCGTCTGGCGGGATGGCCGCGACAGGCCCATCTCCGCCCACGACAGCGCCCCGCTGCCCACGACGAGGAGCCGGATCAGGATCAGGTAGGCCAGGCCGGTCAGGCCAACGGAGACGAGCGCCGAGGCCGGGCCGGCCGGATCCATGCCGATGGCCACCAGGACGTTGCCGACGACGACGACCAGCAGCAAGGTGAGGGTCAGCGACGCGGCGAACACCAGGATCGGCGAGGGGCCGGTGTACCCGGCGACGCCACGTGCCCGTCGCTCGAGGGCCTGCGATCCGGCACCCGCGACGAGGCCGACGGTCATCGTCACGAGACCGGCGACGAACAGGAGAGCCCGGCTCAGCGCGCCCTCGGCCCCGATCGCCGGGACGATGAAGGCGGCACCGATAATCGTTGCCAGCCAGCCCACGACGAAGAGGCCCGGCGCCGCACGGCCTTCGATGGTGAAGATCGACCCACCCGGACGCGGTGCCGGAGACGGCGCCGGTTCGGCCGGTGGCGGTGACGCCGGGGTTTCGGGCACCCCGGGATCGGCGTCGGATGTCACGCGGTCTCGCGATGCCGCAGACCGGCGGTCACTCCTCCGACGGCTGGGCTCCCCGGATCCAGCCACCCGGGGCCTCGGTCCGGGCCGATTGCCCGGTTCGTGGCGAGGGTGGCCTGGCCATGGTGCGCGCCACCGAAGGCCTCGCGCCGCGGTCGACGCCGCCGGTCAGGCGACCGGGCTCGTCGACGCCGGGCAGCGGGTGGACCGCCCCGACCTCGCGCCGCTCGAAGTCCTTGCCGCACCAGGCGCACAGGGACCAGTCCAGGCCAACCAGCCGGCTGCAGTTGGGGCAGACGCGGTTGAGCCGTGTCCGGCAGGTGGGGCAGATGATCCACTCATCCTGGACCTTCCTGGCACAGGTGGGGCAGCTTTTGATCGCCTCGACCTCGGCCAGCAGGGCCTCCTCGGCGAGGTTGCGTTCGTAGACCTCGCCGATCTTCTCCTGCGGCCGGATGATCCGGTAGACGAACACGGCCAGCGGAAAGAAGACGGGGGTGAAGACGATGATGAAGCTCGAGGCCAGGTACGGCAGGATCGGGTTGTCCGTCCGCAACTGCATGTCGCGGAATGCCCAGTAGGCGGCCGCAAGCCAGAGGATGACGAAGTAGACGGCGATGGCCTGGAGGCCGAACTGCACGGGCGGGCTGCCGAATATCCCGCCGATTGCGCCCCCGATCTCGTCGAGTATCTCCATCCGCCTGGCTGGGTGCCTCCATGCACTGCGTCCCGGGTTCGCCGCGCCGCGTGCACCCGAGCGCCGTTGGCATTCGGGGCAGTGTAGCAGGGGGCCCGGTCGCGACTTTCTCGTCGCTTGCCGGTCTCAGACGCCGGTGTCGGGCTCCGCGTGACGCGCCGGTCGAACGCTCATCGCGCCGCCGAGCATCAGCAGGAAGGCAGCCACCGCGGCGACGAGCACGCCCAAGGCCGCCCGGTTGCCGAAGACCGATGACCAGACGAGGCCCAGCAACAGGCCGCCGAGGGCGAGCGGCAGGACCGCCGATCGCACCCAGCCCGGGAGTCGATTGGGCATGGTGCTCAGCCCCAGCAGGGCCAGGGCGGCGACCATCGGCAGGATTCGCGACGGCACGGCCAGGCCCCAGGCGTTGACGTAGTCGGCGACGTTGGCGACCCACGGCAGCAGGAACGAGAGGGTCGCCAGCCCGGCGCCCCCGGTGACGAGCCAGCCGGTGAGGGTGTCGGGGGCGTCGAACGGGAGATCCGCCAGCAGCGGGGCGTCGCCCGCGCGAAGCGGCTTGGAGCCGGCCGTCGCGGGCTGCTCTGGGGCGGTCCCCGCCTGGATGGACGCACCGAAGGGCCGCATCGGTGCGGCCGTGGAACGGACATAGGCCGGACCACCGGCGACCTCCGGGGTCGCGGCGGGCGTCAGGACGCCGGTGCCGGGGCCATCTTCGGTCGCGGGGCTCGGCGCGCTTGGCGGCACGTACGCGCCGACGGCGGCCGGATGCGGTGGATCCGCCAGCGGAACGGCCTCCTCGGGCTCGTCGCCGGCGTCCCAGCTCTGCTCGTGCTCGTAGCGAAACGGCTCGAGCGGGGCGGGCGCCGCCGCCGGGCTGCCCGGCCAGTCCTGAAGGACCGGGGGCATCGACGCGACGGGCATGCTCTTCTCGTCGGTCACCGCTGCCGCCAACGCATCGTCGTCGTGAGCCTCCGTCGGGTGGGCGAGGGGCTGGTCGTTCTCGGCCGCTGCCGCCTCGAGCCGACGGCCCGGCCTGGCTCGATTCGGGACGACCGGCGGAAGCGGCGAGGGATCCTCGCTCGGAGCGTCGTCGAGGGTGGGTGGCTCGGCGACGGCGACGGCTGCCAGTGGCTCCGCCCGGCGCGGGGCACCGGCGACCGCAGCCAGGAGCGAGCCGCAGGCGGGGCAGGAGAGGCGGCCGTACGGCACGGTCTCACCGCAGTCCGGGCAAACGACGGTCCTGGTCACCATCCTGACCTCCTGCCGACCGGCCGTTGGGTCTCCGAGATCGGCGGGCTACAGGGTGCCAGAGCCGTCCGGCGCCGACCAGCCCCCCCGACGGGCTCCCTCGTTGTCGCCGATGGTCCCGGGCCGACCACCGCTCAGTTGTCGCCGGCGGCGCGGCTTCGGGCGTCCCGCCAGCGGAGCCATTCCGCCGTCCAGGCGTGGCTTCGCCAGGCCGCCGCGGCGGCCGCGATGACCAGTCCGCCGAGCCAGATCAGGACGAACGCCGTCACCGCGACGATGGCCTCCAACGACCGGCCCTCCGGCACCGACAATCGGACGAACCGCCAGCCGAAGCTTGCTGCGAGCAACGCCGGGACGACGGCCAGCGCCAACCCGAGCGTCGTCACGAGGAGCGTCAGCCCGGCCGTCACGGCATGCCGGCCCAGGTCACCCCAGCCCGCGGCCACGGCCCGCAGGACGGAGGCATCGCCGACGACGATGCGCCGCGCGGCGAGCCCGCCTGCCGTCTCGCCCAGCCACCACAACGCGACCAGGACCGTGACCTGGACGGACACGTGGGCGAGGGTCCGAAGGAAGAGATGGGAGATGACCTCGCCGGGGTTGGTGAGCTCCGCGTAGGTGGCCAGGAAGACCACCGGAATGATCGCGATCAGCCAGACCACCAGCGGGAGGTGGGCGACGATGCGAGCCGCCATGACCCGGACCAGGAGCGATCGGCCGGCCGGCGGCATCGTGCCATCCCAGCCACCGATCTCCTCGTCGGCCAGCGCCTCCCGGATCGCGGTGACATCCGCCCAGGCGCCGATCAGCCCCCCGACGATGAGCCAGCCGAGGAAGCCGGCCCCGATGACCACCAGGAACTGGACGAAGCCGGTCGTGAACGTGCCGAAGACCGACGGCTGGACGACCGGGACCACCTGGTTGGCCAGGCTGGCCGTGGTGGGCAGGCGAACGAGCGGGAGGACGAAGAGCAGGATCCCGCCGCGGGCGAGGAACCCGGCAAGGCATACCGCCCACGACGACGGACGAGCCAGGGTGGCCACGATGGCCGAGGCCATGGACGTCCGCCAGGTGGGTCTCGAGGTCACGGGCTCGACGGCGGACGACAGCATGACGGTCCCGGGAGTCTAGCCCGCGCACGGCCGGTGGGCCGTCAGCGCCGTCGAACGGCCTCGATCGCCTGGCGGAACCCGGTCAGGACGAGCTCACCCAGCTCGTTCGCCCGGAGCGAGGCCGCGCGGGCCGGCTCCCACTTGAAGGCGGCCCGGATCGCGACGGGGCAGTCCCAGGGCAGGTCAGGGTCGTCGGGCGGTGCCACCGGGGTCAGGCGGATGGCGTAGCGGCCTCCTTCCTCGAGAAGGAGCCCTCCCAGCGCTCCGGCCAGCGAGGGACCCAGCCGGGCAAGGGGCGGGATTGGCGGCGGGTCGTCACCCGCGAGCAGGTCCGCGAAGCGCACGACGCCCTCGTCGTCGGCCAGCCAGAGGACCGTCAGCCACCAGCCCTCCGGACCGTCAGCCGGCCGACCCATCCCGACCCGAAGAACACGGTCGCCAAGGCGGACGGTTTGCTCGCGGATCTGCGATGGGCCGGGTGGTGGGAGGCGATCGGGCACCGGCGGAGGATAGCCGCCGTCAGGCGGAGGGGCGGTCCTCGCCTTCCGGCCCGGCTCGGTGCCTCGGTGGCCTCGGTGGCCTCGGTTTCGGTCGCTTCGCCCCCGGACGGTTCGATCGCCGCGACGGTATCGGACACGTCCGCATCCGCCGTGCCGGCCTCCTCGGGCGGCGTCCAGCCCTCCTCGCGGGCCTCGACCTCGGCCTCGGCGACGATCGATTCAGCTTCCGCCTGGAGCTCCGCCACCTCGGCCTCGAGCTCGAGGCGGAGCATCTCCCGGCGGACGTCCTCCGATGGCAACTCCAGCGACCCCGGTGGTGCCGGCGTCTCCTCGTCGTCCTGGTACTCGCCGCTGATCCACGACAAGAGACGGTTGCGACGTTGGGGCGCCGGCGCGCGGGCCCGGATGATCGCCTCGGCGTCGAGCGCCGTGATCCCGGGCAACGTGGGGTCGGCGTCGCCGTTCAGGGTGGCGCCGCACGACGGGCAGGTCGCCAGGCCTTCCGACGGCAACTCCGCGGAACACCACTGGCAACGGGGGGCTTCGGTCGTCTGGGGCGCGGGTTCGTCGGCCATCGGCCGTCACTCTACCGCGTCGAACAACTCTCGCGATACCCCGAAGGTCACGTTCGGGCTACTCCCACTCGATCGTGGCGGGGGGTTTTGACGAGATGTCGTAGACCACCCGGTTGACGCCCTGCACCTCGTTGACGATGCGCGACGAGATCTTCGCCAGGACCTCGTAGGGCAGCTTGGCCCAGTCGGCGGTCATCCCGTCCTCGGAGGTGACGGCCCGGATCGCGACGACGTTGGCGTACGTCCGGCCGTCGCCCATCACCCCGACGGAGCGAACCGGCGTCAGGATGGCGAACGACTGCCACAGGCTGCGGTACAGGCCGGCCGCCTTGATCTCGTCGATCACGATCCAGTCGGCCTCGCGGAGCGTCTCGAGCCGCTGCGCCGTCACCTCGCCGATGATCCGGATCGCGAGGCCCGGTCCCGGGAACGGCTGACGGAGGACCATCGCCTCCGGCAGGCCCAGCTCGACGCCCACCGAGCGGACCTCGTCCTTGAACAGGTATCGCAGCGGCTCGATCAGCTGGAATCGGAGGTCAGCCGGCAGCCCGCCCACGTTGTGGTGGGTCTTGATCTTGGCGGCGGCCTTGGTCTCCGACGTAGCGCTCTCGATGACGTCCGGGTACAGCGTGCCCTGGGTCAGGAAGTCGATCCGGCCCAGCTTGGCCGACTCCTCCTCGAAGACCCGGATGAACTCGTCGCCGATGATCTTGCGCTTGCGCTCAGGGTCCTCGACGCCGGCCAGCCGGGCCAGGAACCGCTCCCGCGCATCGACCATCACCAGCCGCATCCCGAGGTTTTGCTCGAACGTCGCCCGGAGCAGCTCCGATTCCTTCTTGCGCATCAGGCCGTGGTCGACGTAGATGCAGGTCAGCCGGTCCCCGACTGCCCGATGGACGAGGGCCGCGGCGACCGCCGAATCCACGCCACCCGAGAGGGCGCAGATCACCAGCCCGTCCGAGCCGGTCGCCGCGGCGTGGGCGTCGACGCGGGCCCGGATCCCGGCGACCGTCTGGTCGATGAAGTTCGCCGGCGTCCAGGTGGGCGCGGCCCCCGCGATGCCGACCACGAAGTTGCGGAGCACATCGCGCCCGCGCGGCGTGTGGGCGACCTCGGGGTGGAACTGGATGCCGTACAACCGGCGGTCGTCGTCGACCAGCCCGGCGAACGGCGTCGAGTCCGTGCTGGCGGTCGAGCGGAAGCCATCTGGCAGGCGGGTGATGGTGTCGCCGTGGCTCATCCAAACAGGCTGGTCCGCTTCGAGGCCGCTGAACAGGCCGTTACCGGAGGTGATCGTGACGGTCGCCGGGCCGTACTCGCGGTGGGTCGTTGGCACGACCTCGCCGCCGAGCTCGCGGGCCATCAGGTGGGCGCCGTAACAGATCCCCAGCACCGGCACGGAGGCGGTCCAGACCCTGGGATCCGGTCGCGGCGCGTCGGCGTCGTAGACCGAGCTCGGACCGCCGGACAGGATGATCGCCTTCGGCCGCCGCCGTTCGATCTCCGCCCACGGGGTGTCGTGGGGCAGCAGCTCCGAGTAGACGTTGAGCTCCCGCACGCGGCGAGCAATCAGCTGGGCGAACTGGCTGCCGAAGTCGAGGACGACGACGGTGTCGGGCTCCGCCGGCGGTTCCGCCGGCTCGCGCTGCGGGGGCGGGGCGTCCAGCGCGACCTCGAGATAGGCCTCGACCTCAGCGTCGTCGGGGGCGAGGACGCGGTGTCCGGCGTTCGCGGCCTCGCCGTGGACGGTCTTGCCCCGCTGCGCCGGCGCGGGGCGTTCGTGCTCGTCGGGGTCGGCCGTCCCGGGCGCCTCCGGCGCCTCCCTGCCGCTGGTCGCCGTCACCCTCGATCCGGTCCTCCGCTCGCCGCCCGCCGCCTGCGGCAAGTCTACCGCCGCGACGGCACACCGAAACGACCGGGCGGACCGAAGCCCGCCCGGTCGAGCGGTCCGGAGCTCAGCTGAGCAGTTCGCAGAGGGCCGCATCGGCTGCTGCCATGCCATCGCCGTCGAACGGGATGACCCCCGTGCGAGGCGAAGATCGTCGAGCCATCGGCAAGGTTGAAGACCAGGCGGCCGACATCCATGACCACGACGCCCTCACCAGGCACGCGGACAAACGCCCCCTGGCCACGAAGCGTCCCGGTCTCCGGCGTGAACTCGGCGTTCTGCGCGCCCTTGGCGGTGATCGACCGGCCGGTGATCGTGCTCCGGATCACGCTCGAGTAGGTGAAGTGGACGATGTCTCGCTGCCATTCGCCCGAGGCGTCGAACCACGCCCGGCCGCGCACCTCCTTCGTCAACTCCTCTACGATGCCGCAGCCGCGGTCGATCGCATCGTGTTCCGTGAAGGCGAACGGCTCGGACCATCCACCGCCCGCCAGTGCGGGTACGGCCAGCGCCAGGGAAACGATGGCCGCGCCAACCGCGGCCAGGATCGGGCGACGCATCTCGCTCCCTCCAGGTGGTGGTCCCGCCTTGATCGCGGGCCCTGGAGGCCATGCTCGCGACCGGGAGCCGCGCCGACGACCGCGGAGGCACTGGATCGATCGCCCCGAGTTCAGGTGGCAGCACGGTTCCGGGGATTTCCCTGCGGCGCCAGGATCGACCCCATGTCGAGGCCATCGGTCCTGATCGTCGACGACCACGCCGCCTTCAGGGCGGCGGCCCGCAGGATTCTCGGCTCGGCGGGATTCGACATCGTGGCCGAGGCCGCCGACGGTCGCTCAGCGCTGGAATCGTTCGCCGAGACGCTACCCGCCATCGTGCTGCTCGACGTCCAGTTGCCGGACATCGATGGCTTCGAGGTGGCTCGCCGGCTGGCGCTGCGCCACGACCGCCCGACGGTGGTCCTGGTCTCGACGCGGGAGGCCCGCGACTACGGGCACCGTGTGCAGGACAGCGGGGTAGCCGGATACATCACCAAGTCCCAACTGTCCGGAGATACGCTACGCGCGGTCCTCCGGCATCCCGGAGAGGAGACTGCGCCATGACGCCATCGCGTTCTCACCTGCCGCGGGGCATCGCCGCGAGCTTCGTCCTCATCGTCGTGACGCTTGCGGGGTGCGCATCGACGTCGACCCAGGGCTCGGCAGCGCCCACGCCGGGCCCCTCCATCGACCTTCCGGACGGGTTCCCGATCGGGACGTGGACGGTCACGATCACCGAGGCCGACCTCCGAGCGGCCAATTTCACGAAGGTCGGCGAGATCGCGGAGAACCAGGGCACGTTCACGAGGGTGATCAGCCCCGATGGGACCTGGACGATCACGCAGGACGCACCCGGGCCGGTCCGATGGCCGATCTTCCGTGGCACGTTCCGCCCGACCGGTCCAAACGCGTTTGAGGAGACCACGACGTTCCCAGCGGAATACGCGGGTGAGGTCGTCAAGTTCGAGTACACGGTCGAAGGTGATGAGCTGTCGCTGACCCTGATCGAACCGACCACGGACCCGTTGCTCCGGTTCCAAACTGAGGTCCACCCATGGAAGCGGTCCTGACAGGTCGCGGCGCCCCGGGAACCGGATGACGCCCCGCGGCCTGGTCCGAGCCGCAATCCTGGCGGCCGGGCTGGCGTTCGCCATCGGCGCGGAAGCGGCTCGGCTCCGCTCCGGCTGGCCGATCGAGTGGGTGATCGCCGACCTGCTTCCGGGTCTCGGATTCCTGGTCGTCGGGCAGACCGCGTGGGTGCGGCGACCGGCTTCGCGGAACGGCGCCCTGTTGACCGGGATCGGGTTCGCCTGGTACGTGGGGACGTGGGCGGCGTCACAGAACGAGTTCGTCGACACGCTCGCCGCTGCGTTCCAGGGCTGGTATGACGCGCTCCTGGCCTGGCTGGTCCTGGCCTACCCGACCGGCCGCCTCGGATCGCGAGCAACGCGCATCGTGGTCGGGTCCTTCCTGGCCGTCGTCGGGACGAGGTCGGTTTTCCGCCTGCTGACCTGGCATAGCGTCGCGTCGTACGGGGACCTCACCGAGCCCGGCGTTGCCGACCGGTACATCGCCGACACGCTCTTCCGCGAAGCCGGGGAAGCGGCCTTCCGGGCCGCGATCGCGGTGGTCGGAATCGTCGTCGTCGTGTGGATCGTGCGCCGCATGCTCGTGGGGACGTCCGCCGGACGGCGCCTGTCGGGTCCCATGCTCCTCGGCGGACTCGCGGTTTCCGTTGGCATCCTCATCGAGGTCGCGACCTTCCTCCTCCCGACGCCGTCGGCGCAGGAACGGTTCGCGGTCTGGGACCTCCGGCAGGCCCTGACGGTCATCACGGCATCCGTCGTTCCGCTTGCCTTCGTCTTCTCGCTGGTTCGGAGCGATCAGGCCCGGACCGGCGTTGCCGACCTGGTGGTGGAGCTCGGCTCCGCGCCGGACGCCAGCGGACTGCGCGACGCCCTGGCACGAGCCCTGCACGACCCCTCGCTCGAACTGGTGTATGCGATGCCGACAGGTTCGTTCGTCGACGCGGATGGACGGCCGGCCATGCTTCCCGAGCCGGGTAGAGGCGATCGCGCCGTGACCCGGCTCGAGCACCAGGGCCAGGTGGTCGCCGCGCTCGTCCACGATCCCGTGCTGTCGAGCGAGCCACAGCTCGTGGAATCGGTTGCCGCGGCGGCCGGTCTGAGCCTCCAGAACGAGCGGCTCGCCGCCGAGGTTCGTGCCCAGCTGGAGGAGGTCCAGGCGTCGCGAGCGCGGATCGTCGAAGCCGGTGACGCGGAGCGGCGCCGGGTCGAACGCGACCTTCACGACGGTGCCCAGCAGCGCCTCGTGACCCTCGCCCTGGCCCTGCGAATGGCGCGGGACCAGGCGGCCAGTGACCCGGCGCTCGCCGCGACCATGGGCGACCTGGCGACCGAGCTCGATGCCGCACTCGCCGAGCTCCGCGAGCTGGCACGGGGCATCCACCCGACCGTGCTGACGGAGGCTGGCCTCGGGGCGGCCGTCGAGGGCCTCGTCGAGCGCCTCCCGATCCGCGTCGACGTGCGCCTGCCGATCGAACGATGTCCGCCCGCGATCGAGGCCGCGGGCTACTTCGTGATCGCCGAGGCCCTGACGAACGTCGCCAAGTACGCCGACGCGAGCGGCGCGACCGTGTCCGGCGTCCGCGATGCCGGCTCGCTGGTCATCGAGATCACCGACGACGGCCGCGGCGGTGCAGATCCGGCAGCCGGCACCGGGCTCCGCGGCCTTGCGGACCGGGTTGCCGCGGTCGGCGGCAGCCTCGACGTCCGGAGCCCGGCCGGCGGCGGAACCACGATCCGGGCGGTGTTGCCGTGCGACTGATCCTGGCCGACGACGCGACGCTGTTCCGCGAGGCGCTGGCGGCGGCGCTCACCGCATCCGGCCACGAGGTCGTCGGCCAGGCCGGCGACGCGCCGGGGCTCCTGGATCTCGTCGAACGGCTCCGGCCGGACCTCGCCATCGTCGACATCCGGATGCCGCCGTCGCACCGTCGGGAGGGCCTCGAGGCTGCTCTATTGATCCGCGCCCGCGAGCCGAGAATCCCGGTGCTGCTGCTGTCGCACCACGTCGAGACGGCCGAGGTCGCGGAGCTCCTGCGGGACGACGCCGCTGGGGTCGGCTACCTGCTCAAGGACAGGGTCGGGCGGCTGGAGGACCTGCTCGATGCAGTCCGCCGCGTCGGCGAGGGCGGGACGGCGGTCGATCCGGACGTGGTCGGCCGCCTCCTTGGCCGGCGCCGGGAGCCAGGACCACTCGACGAGCTGACGCCGAGGGAACGCGACGTCCTGGGCCTCATGGCCGAAGGGCGCTCCAACGCCGCGATCGCGCAACACCTCGTCCTCGACGAGCGGACCATCGAGGGCCATGTCCGGACGATCTTCTCGAAGCTGGGCCTCGAGCCGGCGCGCGAGGATCATCGGCGGGTGCTGGCGGTCCTGGCCTGGTTGCGGGCCAGCTGAAGTCGCTCAGTCCCGGTTGCGCATGGCCTCGGCGGCCATGTCGAAGTAGGCCTCCAGCCGTTCGGCCACGTCCGGCGGCGGCTCGACGGCCGCCATCGCGGCACGCATGTGCCGCAGCCAGGCATCGCGCTGTGCGGGGCCGATCGCGAACGGGAAGTGGCGCATCCGCAGTCTGGGGTGGCCGCGCTCCTGGTCGTACGTCGTCGGGCCGCCCCAGTACTGGGCCAGGAAGAGCGTCAACCGATGGCGAGCGCCCGTCAGGTCGTCCGGCTCGGGGTAGACCTCGAGCAGCTCCGGATCCGAGGCCACGCGGTCGTAGAAGCGGTCCACCAGCGCCTCGAAGAAGGGCATGCCGCCGACGGCGTCGTAGAGGGAGGTCCGATCCTGCACGCCGGACAGGGTACCGGCGGTCAGCCCTGGCGGGCGACGACCGTCCGCTGGAGTCCCCATGCGGCGACCCCGTACCAGAACAGCGTCCAGACCAGCATGGCGAGGCCACTACCGGCGCCCTGCCCGCCGAGCGGGTCGAGGCCGAGCGCCGCGAAGAACGATCCCGCCAACGACGACGAAGATGCCCGCGGCGAGGACCCAGATCGCCAGTGCGAAGCCCCAGCCGCGGTCCATCCAGACGCCGACCGCCGCCAGCACCTGGAGGACGCCAACGATGCCCAGCAACTGCGCGGGCGGGAGGCCGCGACTCGCCAGCGACGCCAGGAGGACGCCGCTGAACGCGAGAACCACGCCGGTCAGGATCCGGCTGCCGCGAAACAGCGTCTGGGGTCGGGGTCGGGCCTGGCCCGGGATCGCGGTCGCGGCGAACGTCGCGAGGGCTGCGGTCATTCGGTCTCTCCTGGTCGTCGGTGCAAGTGCCGGGATCCTGCCGTTGGTTCATTCCAAGCTCTACCGACGGGTGACGAGTCAGGCGATGGACAGACGTCACGACTGGGGGCTTGCGCCGCATCCCTCGTGGTCTCACACTACGATAATCGTGACTATCCGAATATGTGAGGCTACCCGACGTGATCCAGCCCGCTGCCACCTCCAACGGCTCATTCGCGGGGCTCGCGGCCGACGATCTTGGCCAGTCCGACGACCGCCCGCCGCTCGTTCTGCTCCACGGCCTGACATTCGACCGCCGGATGTGGCGCCGCGCCCTGGCCGAGCTGGAGGCGCTCGACCCCGCCCGGCGGGTCCTCAGTCTCGATCTGCCCGCCCACGGTGAGTCTCCCGACCGGCCGCCATACGGCATGGACGCCATCGTCGATCTAGTGCACGCGGCGATCAGCGAAGCGCGGCTCGATGACCCGATCCTCGTGGGGCATTCCTACAGCGCCGGGATGGTCGCCATGTATGCGGCGCGATACCCCAGCCGAGGGGTTGTCGCGGTGGAAGGGACGCTGCGGGTCGCAGCGTTCGCGGGGATGGCCCAGGCCATGGAGCCGCTTCTTCGGGGCCCAGGCTTCATCGATGCGTGGAGCCGGATCACGGACTCCGAGTTCCGACTCGAGGAAGTGACCCCGGAGGTCCGCGACTTCGTCATTGCGACGAGCAAGCCACGGCAAGAGGTCGTGCTGGGCTACTGGCAGGACTTGTTCGGCCGGACGTCCGAGGAACTGAGCCGCTGGGTCGTTCGAGCGACGGCCGCCGTCCTCGAGTCCGGCGTGCCATTCGTGGCGGTCTCCGGCAGGGATCCGTCACCGGCCGAGCTCACCTGGCTAGCAGAGCACCTGCCCGAATCCAGGACGTTGGTGTGGCCGGGCAGCGGCCACTTCCCGCCCATCGCCCATCCACGTCGCTTTGCCGAACTTCTCGCCGAGACCGCGGCGTGGGCCGACGCGCGGGAAGTGCAGTCGACGGCTCGATGACGTCGTTCACCGGCCGAAAGGAACTATTCCCATGAAGACAGCTGCGGGCGCCGTGATCGTGCTCGCGTGGATCGTCGTCGGCTGTTCGGCAACCGGCAGTGCGTCGGAAGGCCCGTCGCCGTCCGCACGGGCCAGGCTTGACCCGGCGACCTCCGCTCCGCCGGCCGGTCCAATCTCGACCACCGTTCCGGCATCGGCGGCGCCGGTCGGCGCGGTCGTCGTGCGACTCGCCGGACCACCGCCTCGCTTCGAGCCGGCGACACTCACGACCAAGCCTGGAGACCTCGTGTACTTCCTCGACAACGATTCACTCGGGACCCACACGCTGGCGATTGGACTGTCGATCGGTGAAATCCTCGCGGTCAGCGGGAACGTCGAGAGCGGGCGGGCTGCTGTGTTCACCGTGCACGGCCTGCAGCCCGGTCGGTACGTGACCTGGTGCACGATCGGTGACCACACTGCCCTTGGCATGGTGGGAACGCTGACCGTCGAGTAGGCCCGTGCCACGCTTCAGATTGCCGCGGGGTTAAGCGGTCTCGGCTCGGTTGGACGCCTGGATCAATGCGCTAACCACGAGCCGCAGCCCCTCACCCGATGTCATCCTGCTGCGGCCGTCGGCGTGAGCCGCGCGGAGCCCATCAGTCAGGGCCATCGTCAGCTCAGCAAGCTCGATCGAAGGGAGGGGCAGCACGGTTCCCGTCACCGCGGCAAATCGATCGATTGAGCGGGCGATGATCTCTCGGCAGCGGCGCTCGGCGTCGGCCAACGCCGCCCATGCGACCGGATCCGAAGCGGCGTACGTCCGGTACTCGTACAGGAGCCGCCACCATCGCGGTGGCACGGCATCTTCCGCTGCGGCCATCCGATCGAGCTCACGCTGGATCAGCTCCGCGACAGGGGCTCCTCGGGATCCCGCGTCCTCGGGACCCCCTGGGAACATGGCCTGCAGGCCGGCCTCAGCCATCTGCAGTCGCTCGCGCATGAGCGCGTGGAAGAGCTCATCCTTGCTCGCGAAGTTCGAGTAGACGGCCCCGATCGTGTAGCCGGCCCTTTCGGCGACGTCGGTCAGCGAGGACGCGCGAAACCCCTTGTCGCCGAAGACCTCGGCCGCCGCATCGATCAGGCGTCGTCGCGTCCGGGCCTGGGCCTCGGCCCGGGTGAGGCGTCGTCGGCGCCTGATCCCGGAGCCTGCGGGCGCGGCGGGTGGCTGGACTGATGTCATTACCGGATTATGGCGCCTATCTGGGTAGCCTCACAAACGCAGCGGACCAGGAACGGCAACGACCGAATGCGTGGGCACCGCATTCGGTCGTCTTCACAGCCGCTATTCGATTGTTCTTCAGTTGTTCTTCAGTTGTTCGGTATTCGGTTGTTCTTCAGTTGTCTGGCATCAGGCGGCGATGGCCGGCAGGTGCCAATCGGCTTCCGGAGCCATCGTGCGGTTGGCCGTCTCCCCCAGGAGACGGGCGCGGGCCGCGAAGAACGCTGCCCGGCGGCGCGAGACGATCCTCGCGTCCCTGCAGGGACATCCCTCGACGAGACAGGTCTGGCGCGCCGGATGGGCGACCGACGCAACGAGTCCCGGGCCGTCCGCCTGGTGCTCGTCCATCGCCTTGTCTCCTTGTCGGATGTCCGCTGTCGTTCCGGATGCCGATGACCGGATATTCAGCACCGGCGAATGTCGCTCCTATCGGCGAACGCCATTTGCCTGCAGGACAAATGACGCACGCCGGGCGCGAGACGTTCCGCCGAGGGGGAAGAGCCGCGTCAGCCGGCGACGGCGGACAACCGGACCCGGAGCCGCTCGAGATCGGCCGAGGCCGCCTCGTTGACCTGCGGGCCGATCATCGCCTCGAAGAACCGCCACTTGAGCGGCAGGCTCAGCCGCAGGCTCCAGCGGAGGGCGGTGAGCGGCCCATCGGCCGTCAGCGTGGCGTCCAGCGACAGCCCGATCCCTTCGTGATCCTTGGCCTCGAGGGCGAACCGGCGACCCGGCTCGAAGGCGGTGATCCGGCCCTTGAGGGTCGTCGCCCGGCCGGCCACCCGCTGGTCGATCCGGAGTCGGGTCCCGGCCGCCAGGGGTTCGCCACCCTCGGCTTCCACGGCCACGATCCCCGACGATACGAGCCATTCCGGGAACGCGGCGAGATCGGTCAGCGCACCGAACACGTCTTCGGCGGGTCGCGGCAGGGTCGTCTCGACGACCGCCGTGACGGCCATCAGCCAGGGTCGCCGGGAGCGGGTCGAAGCCGGAACATGGCTCCCAACCCCAGTCGCTCGGCCGGCGTCCCGTACTTGAGGATGAGCTCCCGGAGCGCGACACCCCGATCGGCGCCTTCGAGGGGCTCGGCGATCGCCGGCCAGCGGCGATCGGCCACGCTGACGACGCAGGCCGGATCGGCGAACAGGTTGGCTGCCCAGTGCGGCTCCGGGTTGCCCGCGGCCACGACCAGGGAGCCGTCCGGCTCCTCGGCGAACCCGACCGCCGCGCGCGCCGGCTGTCCGGACTGCCGGCCCCGCGTCTCGATGAGGGCGACCTTTCCCCAGCCCGCCAGCTCCTCGCCGACCTCGCGCTCGGCAGCCCGCCGATCCGCGCCCGTCAGCGGCCCCGCTGCCAGCTCTTGCCCTCGGTCTGGACGGCCGGGGCGTAGACCATCTCGACCTGCTGCATCTCGGCGATCGTCCGCGCGCCGAGGGCCGCCATCGACTGGCGGAGCGCGCCCATCAGGTTCTCCGAGCCATCGGTCGCCGCGGCAGGTCCGAACAGCAACTTCTCCAGCGTGCCACTCGTCCCGACGCGGATCCGCGTGCCCCGCGGCAGGACCGGCGATGGCGCCGCCATGCCCCAGTTCGTGCCCCGGCCGGGCGCCTCGAGGGCCTTGGCCAGGGGCGACCCCAGCATCACCGCATCCGCCCCGGAGGCGAACGCCTTGGCGATCTCGCCGCCGCGTCGCATGCCGCCATCGGCCACGACCGGGACGTAGCGACCCGTTTCCGCGGCGTAGGCGTCCCGCGCGGCCGCGACGTCGCTGATCGCCGTGACCTGTGGCACGCCGATCCCCAGCACCTCGCGGGTCGTGCACGCCGCGCCCGGGCCGACCCCGACGAAGACCGCCGCCGCGCCCTGCTCCATGAGGGCGAAGGCCGCCTCGGCGTTGGTGGTGTTGCCGACGGCGACGGGGATCGGCATGAACCGGGTGAACTCGGCCAGGGACAGCGGGTCGTAGCCACTGGCGAGGTGGCGGGCGCTCGAGACCTGCGACTGGACGAGGAACAGCTCCGCGCCCTGCTCGGCGCAGAACGGGCCGAATCGTCTCGCGGCGGCCGGTGTGGCCGCAACAGCCGCGGGGGACCCGGCATCGTGGATCTCCTGGATCCGGCGGGCTACCAGGTCCTCGCGGATCGGTGCCGCGTAGGCCTCGGTCAGGATGTCGTGGACCTCGTCGTCGGCCGCCTCGGCGACCCGCGCCAGGATCTCGCCTGGATCGTCGTATCGCGTCTGGACGCCCTCAAGGTTGAGGACCGCCAGGCCGCCGAGCCCGGCGAGCGCGCCGGCGAACGCGGGATCCACCACCGCGTCCATGGCGGCGGCGAGGACCGGGATCCGGAGGGCGATGCCGCAAAACGTGGTATCGAGCTCGACATCGGCCGGCTCGAGGGTGCTCGTCCCGGGGGCGAGCGACACGTCCTCGAAGCCGTACGTCGGCCGGATCGTGTCGACCTTGGAGTGGAAGATCCGGCGCCCCGCCGCGCTCGGCCGGAGTGCGGTTTCGGGTGCCTCCGTCCGATCCAGCAACGCCGCTCCTCCTCATCCGCCCCGCCGTCCCGCCGTCCGTGATCCGGTCGATCTGTCGCGTTGGCGGCTGCGCTCCTCGCTCACGCACTTCGAGTGCGCTCGCTGCGGTGCTCGCGGCCGCCTTGCATCTCGACCGGCTGACGGCCGGCGTCCGGCCGGCGTCAGTCTACCGCGGCTGCGGAACGCGGCGCCCCGGGGCCGCGAGGCGGGCGGCGATGCCCTCCAGCTGCTCGAGATGCATCAGGTCGTGGACGCCGGCGAACAGGACCCACTCGCCGCAACGCAGGCGACCCACCAACGGGTGCTCCAGCGGACACGGGTCGGTCTCGTGGCCGGTGATCGCCCCGACGGAGCGTTCGATCACCTCCTGGCTGCGACGGAGACGGCGGACGATCTCGTCCCGCGAGGCACCCTCTGGGCCGGGGATCCCGGGGACGACCTTGGGCGCGCCGCGGGGCCACCGCCCGGCGGCGGCAAGTGACGCGGCAATCACGAGGCCGGCCCTAGAAATGGCCGTGTGCATCGCGGCCTGGGCCACGTTCCAGTCGCCCTCGCCACCAGGTTCGGCGAAGGCCTCGTCCGGCAGCGCGCCGACGACCGCCACGAGGGCCTCGCAGGTGCTCGCCAGCTCCGCGGCCAACCGCTCGCTGCTGCCCGGTCCGGCTCGCCGGCGAACCTCGCGCCGGACGCTGATGAACTGACCCGCGTCGATCCCTCGCCAGGCGGCGACGATGTCCGGGGCAGCGGGCTCCAGCGCCTCGTACCAGGTCAGCGCGCTGGCTTGGGTCATCGGCGCCCGCCGGCCATCCGGACGGCTTCCGGCAGGCCACGCAGTCGCCACATCGCGATGATGCCGACCGCCGGACCCAGCGCCAGTGCCCCGAGTGCCAGCCGCCAACCGCCTCCGTCGGATGCGTCGACCGCCCCCACGGCGAGGATGGTGACCGCCGTGAGGGTGAAGCCGGCTGCCGTCTGGATCGCCAGTGCCGAGCCCGCCGTTCCAGCGGGGGCCAGCTCCGAGACGGCCGCGCTGAACTGCGGTGAATCGGCGGCCACCGTCAGACCCCAGACGAGCGCCAGAGTGACCACCAGGGCCGGCGCGGCCCCGAACAGGAATCCGATCGCCAGCGAGCACGTGCCACTCACCGCCAGCGCACCGATCGTGACCGCCGTTCGGCCGAACCGGTCCGCAACGACGCCGCCGACCGAGCAGCCGATCCAGCCGGCCCCGACCACGGCGAACGACGCCAGGGCGGCCAGCGTCGGGTCGTCGGTTCCCGCGGCGTTGAAGCTGGCCGCCAGGAAGAGCGGGATCCAGGTCCACATCGCGAACAGCTCCCACATGTGGCCCAGGTAGCCGAGGTTCGCCAACCGCACGCCGCGTTCCCGGAAGGCCGCCGCCGCGATCTGAAGGCTGAACCGCGGCGCCTGGACGTCGAACGGCCCGGGGCGGGCGAGGACGAGGGCGAGCAGCCCGCCCAGGAACGCCGCCCCGGAGGTCGCGGTGACGATCCCCCGCCAGTCGGCGCCGGCGAGGGCACCCACGGCGCGGAACAGGTGCGGCAGGGCCGAACCCGCGGCGATGGCCCCGATGACCATGCCCAGCGCGAGCCCTCGGCGGACGCGGAACCAGCCGGCCACGAGCTTCATCGCCACGGGGTAGACCGCGGCAATCCCGGCACCGGTGAGGGCCCGGAAGGGCAACGCCGAAGCCGGGTCCGTAGCGATCCAGGCGAAGCCCAGGTTGGCGACCGCGGTGACGAACGCGCCGGCGGCGAACAGCCAGCGGCCCGGCAGCACGTCGGCGGCGCCGGAGGTCGCCAGGAGCAGCGCCGCGGCGGCGAAGCCGAGCTGGACGGCGACGGTCAGCATCGACAGCTCGAAGCCCGTGGGCTGCCACTCCGCCGCGAGGAGCGGCGCGACCGCGCCGGAACTGAACCATGGCGCCTCGGCTAGCAGGATGCCGACGGACAGGACGCCGAGCATCCGCCACGCGCCGGGTGGATCCCCCGCCGCCGGTTCGGCGCCAGGCGCCGGTCCGGCGCCGGCCCCCAATCCGGCGCCCGTCATCGATCGTCGGGCAGCATCGTGTAGACGAGGCACTCACCGCGGAGAACCTCGGTCCCATCCGCGGTCCGGGCGACGCACCGGAGGCGGGTGATCGGCTTGTCCGCGCGGGCATCGATGACCTGCGCCTCGGCGACGACGGTGTCACCCACGTAGACCGGCGCCGGGTAGTCCCATTCCTGGTGGAGGAAGACGCTGCCCGGGCCCGGCAGGTCCATCGCCACGAGGGCGTTGAACAAGCCGCTCGTCAACCCGCCCTGGACGACGAGCCGCCCGAACCTGGTCCGCGCCGCGAACGCGGCGTCGAAGTGGAGCGGGTTCCGGTCCCCGGAGATCCGGGCGAACAGCTCGACATCCTCGGCGCTGAAGGTCCGGCTCCGGGTCGCCGTGGCACCGGTTGGCGGCGGCTGCCAGGGCACCGTCAGAGGCGCTCGAACCGCTCGACCGGGAGGACGAGGACGGTCGCGCCACCGACCTCCACCTCGAGCGGATAGGGCATGAAGAACTCGCCGGGTTCCATGATCGGCGGCATCGGGTTGACGACCTGGGTCCGCGAAGTGCAGTTCTCGCGGACGATGGCCATCACTGCCTCGACGTGGTCATCGTCGACGCCCAGGATGATCGTCGCGTTGGACTGCTTGAGGAAGCCACCGGAGCTGTGGAGCCGGGTGGCCCGGTATTCCCGCTCCAGCAGCGCGTCGACGAGAGCCCCGGCGTCCTCGTTGTGCACGATGGCCACGACGAGCTTCACCGGCCGAGTATAGGCGCGGCCCGAACGGCGACGGACGTCGCGGACCCGCGGTGTACGATGCCGGCTCCAACCGTCACGAACAGGAGTGACTCGTGCCCGACGCCGCTCCCTCCGATCCCGCGGTCCTGGCCGAAGCGCTGAGTCGCGCCGCCGTCGCGATTGCGCAGGGCGCGGACCTCGACGCCACCCTCCAGGAGATTCTCGCCGCCGCGACCGAGGCCGTCGGTGCCGCCGGAGCATCGCTGCTCCTCCAGGACCCGGACCGCCCCGAACCCGAGCTGGCCGCGACGGTCGGGATCCCCGCCCCGCCGGCAACCGATACCGCCGACCCGGCGGTCGAGGCGATCCGTGACCGGAACGCCACATTCCGGCCGGGTGTGGTCGCCCTGCCGCTGCTGATCGCCCGCGACTCGATCGAGGACGTCGTCGGGGCGGCGACGTTCCGTCTCGCACCGGGCCGCGAGGTCACGCCCGGGGAGCGCACGTTCCTGTCCGCGATCGCGGCCCTCGCTGCCGTCGCGATCGACCGGAGCCGTCTCGCCTCCCTGATCGCCGAGCGCTCGGAGTGGTTCGAGCGCATGGCCCATTCGGACCCGCTGACCGGACTCGCCAACCAGCGAACCTTCGCCCGGGTCCTCGAGCTCGAGCTCGCCCGAGCCGCTCGCCAGAGCGGCGAGGTCTCGCTCGCCGTGTTCGACATCGATGGCTTTATGGCGACCAACGAGCGGGCCGGACATGAGGCCGGCGACGACATCCTCCGGGCGGTCGCGGTCGTCCTCAATGAATCGGTCCGGCTCGTCGACACGGTGGCCCGTCTAGGTGGCGATGAGTTCGTCCTGGTTGCGCCGGGATCGGCCGGGACCACGGTCGCCCAGCGGGTGCTCGCCGGCGTCGCGAAGCTGGAGCCGGTGGGCGGGAAGCCGGTCTCGGTGTCGGCCGGGGTCGTCCGCTTCCCGGCCGATGGGACGACCGCCGACGAGCTGCTCCAGGCGGCGATCGAGGCGCTCGACGCCGCCAAAGGACGCGGTCCCGGGACACTCGAGGCATCGGCCTCGCTGCCGGCCAACTAGGGCCGATTTCAGGGAACGGCATGGGCCTACGCGGGGCCCATGCCATCGCGATCTACGAGCTCGTGCAGGTAGGTGGCAGGCCCCCGTTCCCGAACGGGATGTACTGGACGGTCAGGGTGCCGTTCTGCGCGGACGTCTCGGCAGTGCCCGCCTGGACGTAGAACTCGAGCGTGTAGGTCGTCGCGAGGCAGACCTGGGTCACCGATTGCGACGTGCACTGGTTGGTCCAGATGTGCGTGCCACCCGGACTCCCCGTCGATGTCTGGTGGTAGCTCGCCAGGAGCGTGTTACCGCCCTGGAACCGCAACACGCAGCTCGAGTCGCCGGCGCCGGACGATGCGGGGTTGTAGAGGGTCGTGTTGCCCGAGACGGTCAGGTAGCCCGGACCGGGGACGACAATCGGGGCCGCCAGCGTGCCGGTCGTCGGAGCGGCGTTCCCATCGATGAGCGTTGGAGCCCAGGCGAACGCGACCCGGCCGAGATCGGCGGACGAATAGCCATCGAGCTTGTCGGCGTTGACGACGGGGGCCTTGCCGGCCTGGAGGGCGCCGAGGCGGTTCAGGAACGCCGCCATCTGCTCGCGTGTCACGTAGTCCTTGGGGCAGTACTTGCCCGCTGCGCAACCGGTCGTGACGCCGACATCTGCGATGGCGTCGATGTCGTCGTGGAACGTGTTCGAGTTCGGGACATCGGTGAACTGGTGGCTCGCGAGGACGTAGGCCGGCACTGCGAGGAGCCCGGCGACGACGAAGATGATCGCCGCCATGCGGCGGCGAGACAGCCGGATCGAGATCTGCACAAGAATTCCTCCAGGTGACGGCCGATCGGGGGATCGGAGGCGGTCGAGTCTACCGGCTCGGGTGTGCCGTCAAGGCCGTATGGAGGCGCCGCGTGGGAGCCGACCGTGACGGCCGGCGGGAGCTGATTGGCTCAGCCTTCGGGGGCCGTCGTCGCGCCAACCGAGAGGATTGGCGCCGTGGGAGTCGTCGCTCCCGGACCGGGTTCCTTGGTGAAGGCCAAAACCACACCTGGCTGCGCCGCGGTCGGGTCGGAGACGAAGGTCGCCGTCCCGTTGGCGGTCGGGGTGAAGCTCCCGATCGGCACCGGCGCGTTCTCACCGATGATGACCCAGCCCTCGTAGACCTCGGTCCCGGTGATCGGCGCGAGGTCGCGCAGGACGACGGCCACCCGACCGTCGGATCCCACGGCAGCCAGGCCGTTCGGGAAGCCAGCCTCCTGGGCGGCGACGATCGTCGTGACGGCACCGGGGTCGTTGGCGATGTCGAGGACCGCGGCCACGCCGGCCTGGTACTCCTGGGCGGCCACGAGGTCACGCTGGAGCGCGGCCTGCTGGTCACGAACCCGGCCCAGGTCCCCCTGGAGCAGCACGTTCCAGCCGGCCAGGGCGACGATCGCGACGACCGCGGCGAGGCGCATCAGCCACGTGGTGGGCGACGTTCGCCGGCGCTCGCGCGTCACGCGCTCTTCGGGGCTCGGGAACGCTGTCGGCGCGGCAGCTCGCGTTTGGTCTTCGGCAACGGGCGGGGCGGCCTCGGCCTGGCGGCGCGACTCCAGATCGGCGGCTGCCGCCGCCAGGACGCGGGCCTTCAGCGAGGCGGGCGGCTCGACCGGCTCGACGGATTCGGCGAGCAGCGGCACGACGCTGCCGAGCTCCTCGAACTCGACGTGCGACTCAGCGCAGGTGGCGAGGTGCTCTCGCACGGCCTGCTCCTCCTCGGGATCCAGCGCCCCAAGGACGTAGCCGGCGGCGAGTTCGAGCGCCTGCTCGTGGGTTAGGTTCATCGCTCTGCCCGCCCGCCGTCGTCACCGGGCTCGGTCGCGAGTTGCGGGCCTTCGCCCAGGATCGACCGCCGCATGGCCAACAGGCCCAGCCGCATCCGGCTCTTGACGGTGCCCAGCGGGGTGCCGGTTCGGGTGGCGATCTCCTGCTGGGTGAGGCCGCCGAAGTAGGCCAGCTCGAGTGCCTCTCGCTGGACGTCGGAGAGGGTCGCCAGCGCGCCCTGGACCTCCTCGGCGTCGAGCTTGCCGGCCACCTCGGGCCAGATGTCGGGGATGGTGAGGGCGGTCGGCGGGGTGTCGTCGCGCTCCGGCAGCTCGGTGGTCGGCCGGCGCCGGCGGATCGCATCGACCGCACGGTGATGGACGATCGACAGGAGCCACGTCTTGACGCTGCCGCGGCCCGCGACGTATCGCCCGGCGTTGCGCCACGCGCCGAGGAACGCGTCCTGGACGACGTCCTCGGCCAGGGCAGCGTCGGATGTGATGCGGAGAGCGATTGAGTAGGCCATCGTTCGGTAGCGGTCGTAGAGTTCCTCAAGCGCATCGAGCTGACCGTTGGCGACGCGTGACAGCACGTCTCGATCGGCATCGTCTGCGGCCGAAGCGGGTCCCCGCTCTGGGCGGTTGCTCGGATCGGTCAAGGGTGTATGCGCTCCACGACCCGTTGCGGTTCACTGGTGCCCGAACGCGCCAGTTCGGCCAGGCCCGGAAGGTCGGCGATGGCGGCCACCGCATCGGCGAGGACGCGATCCGGATCGGCGGTCGCGTCGACCACCCGGAAGCGCGACGGCTCGGCCCGCGCCATGGCGAGGTAGCCGGCGCGCACACGCTGGTGGAAGCCCAGGTCGAACTCGGTTTCGAAGCGGGTCAGGTCCGGTCCGTGCTTCCGCGCCAGGCCCATCTCGGCGGGCAGGTCGAGGATCAGCGTCCGGTCCGGTCGGAGCCCGCCCGTGGCGAACCGCTCGATCGCCCGCAGCTCGTCGACGGGCAGGCCGGCGCCGTGGCCCTGGTAGGCCACGGTCGAATCCGCGAACCGCGTGCAGAGCACCAGCCGGCCGACATCCAGCGCCGGCTCGATGACCTGGCGGACCAGCTCCGCGCGGGCGGCATTGAACAGCAGCGCGTCGGTTCGGGGATCGTGGCCGCCCGGCGCTGAGGCTGACAGGACGACGTCACGGATTCGCTCGCCGAGCGGGGTGCCACCCGGCTCCCGGGTCAGGAGGGGATTGCGGCCGGCCCGCCTGGCCAGGCTCTCGAGTCGCTCGGCGACGGTGGTCTTGCCGGCACCCTCCGGTCCCTCGATCGTGAGGAACAGGCCGCGCGCAGGTGCCTGGGTTGGGCTCACGTCCCGGAGTGTACCGGAGCCCGGATTGCCGCCGGGCCGGATCATCCAAGGCAGCCGGTGCGGCGTACCCTCGGCGTCATGGGACGCCACGCCCACCTTGCCGTCTCCCGCCGCCGCGCGCCCGTCTACGTCGCCGCCCTCGCCGGGGTGGTGGCCGCCCTGGCTGCCCCGCTGGTCGCCTCAGCCCATCCGCTGGGCAACCTCACGACCAACGTCTATTCCGGGCTGCGACTTTCCGGGTCGGAGATCCGCCTCGACGTCGTCGTCGACCGGGCCGAGATTCCCGCCTTCGACGAGCGGGTCCGGATCGACGCCGACGAGGATGGTCACGTCACGGCGACCGAGATCGACGCCGTCCGCGAGCCCGACTGCCGCGCCCTCGCGCCGGACCTGGCGGTTGCGATGGACGGCGCACCCCTCGTGCTCCTGCTGGCCGGCACCGGGCTGACATTCCCCGCCGGAGCGGCCGCGGGGACGCCGACGATGCGCCTGGTCTGCGAGTTTGTGGCCGCATACCCCACCGGTGACCTGCCGGCGGCGGGCGGCTACTTCACCTTCGCCAACCGGTATCGCGAGGCGACGCTTGGCTGGCGCGAGATCGTCGTCGAGGCGGATGGCGTGTCACTCATGGCACCGGACGGTACGACGCTCAGGACGACGTCCCTTTCGGGCCGGCTGACCGCTTACCCGGAGGACCTGCTGCAACTGCCGCTGGACGAGGTCACGGTGGCCTTCACCGTCCGGCCCGGCGGACCGGCACTCCCGCCAGTCGACGTGGCCGAGGTGGCCTGGCTGCCCGGCCTCGCCCCTGCGGACGCCGCGCCGCCTGGCCCGACAGCATCGGCCGCGCCGGTGGCCGTGCCGGGCGGCGTGGGAGCGGAGATCCCGGCCATCTTCAGCTTCACGGAGCTGACCCCGTCCGTCGCCTTCCTGGCGATCGTTTCGGCAATCGGCCTGGGCGCCTGGCACGCGCTCACCCCGGGCCACGGCAAGACGCTCATGGCTGCCTACCTCGTGGGGACCCGTGGGACGGTCGTCCACGCGGCCGGCCTGGGGCTGTCGGTCACGCTGTCGCACACGATCGGGATCCTGCTGCTGGCGATGCTCGTCGTCGGCGCCCAGAGCACGCTGCCACCGGAGCTCGTGGCTCGCGGCCTACCGGCCGTCGCGGCGCTGGCGATCGTGGCCATCGGCGGCTGGATGCTGGCCACAGAAGTCCGTCGGCGCCGCGCAGCCACAGCGGCACATCCGCGCGAGCACGCGCACGATCACGATCACCCTGAGGAGCAGGATCACGGCCACACGCACCCCGATGCGCACCCACATGCGCACGGAGACCTCCACCAGCCCGAGGAGCACTCGCACGGTGGCATTCGCCACAGCCACGCGCCGAGCGCCGGCTCGACGATCACCTGGAAGAGCCTCTTCACCCTGGGTCTGGCCGGCGGCCTGATCCCCTCGATCAGCGCCCTGATCATCCTGCTCGGCACGATCGCCACGGGCCACGCTGCGTTCGGGATCATCCTGGTGGTCTGTTTCGGGCTGGGGATGGGGATCGTGCTCGGCGGAATCGGCGTGCTGCTCGTCCGCGCCCGTCAGTGGCTGGACCGCGTTCCCCGGGGCTCGGGGTTGGGTCGCTTCGCGGCTGCGACGCCGCTCCTCGCCGCGGTCGTGGTCCTGACGATCGGCCTGTGGCTGACCGGTCAGGCGGTCCTGGGTCGTCCGGCGCTCTAGGCCGGGTCACCTGCCCGCGCGGCCGCCGTCCGGAACGGCGGCCGCGCCTCGCCAACTGCTACCCTCCGCTTCCCGATGCGAGAGCTCACCGACCGCGCCCTGGACACGGCCGCGTCTCTTGGCGCCTCGTACGCCGATGTCCGCGTCGTCCGGCGCCTGAGCGAATCGATCTCGATCAAGTCGGGGCAAGTGGAGGGCGTCGCTTCGGGGGAGACCGAGGGGTTCGGGATCCGGGTCCTCGTCGACGGCGCGTGGGGCTTCTCGAGCTCGCATCGGCTGGAGCTTCCGGAGGCAGACCGCATCGCCGCCGATGCCATCCGGATCGCCAAGGCGTCGGCCACGGCGCTTCGAACGCCGGTCAGGCTGGACGAACGGCCACCCGCCAACGGCACGTACGAAACGCCGGTCAAGGAGGACCCGTTCGGCGTAGCGCTGGAGACGAAGATCGCCAACCTCCTCGCCGCCGACAAGGCCGCATTCGACGTCAAGGGCGTGGCATTCACGGAGTCGATGTATGCCGCCCAGCGGGACGTGACCACCTTCGCGGCGACCGACGGCAGCTACACCGAACAGCGGATCACCCACGTCGGCAGCGCCGTCGAAGCCAACGCGGTCGAGGGCGACGAGCACCAGCGACGGAGCTACCCGGACGCCGGCGGAGGCTGGCAGTCGGCGGGCTACGAGTACATCCGCGGCCTCGACCTCGCCCGGCACGCCGAGGCATACGGCGAGGAGGCGGTCGCCCTGCTCACTGCGCCGCAATGTCCACCCGGGCGGCGGACCCTCGTCCTCGACCCGTCGCAGCTGTACCTCCAGATCCACGAGTCGTGCGGCCATCCCAGCGAGCTCGATCGGGTCTTCGGCACCGAGGCCAGCTATGCCGGCACCAGCTTCCTCACGACCGACAAGCTCGACGAGGGCTTCCGCTACGGCAGCGACCTGGTCGACATCGTGGCCGACGCCACGGCCCCGGGCGGGCTCGGGACGTTCGGCTGGGACGACGAAGGGGTCCAGGCCCAACAGGTGCCGCTGGTCAAGGAAGGCATCTTCGTCGGCTATCTCTCCAGCCGGGAGACCGCGCCGCGGATCGGGCGGCGGTCGGGCGGCGCGATGCGAGCCGACGGCTGGAACCGGATCCCGCTGATCCGGATGACCAACGTCAACCTGCTGCCCAAGCCGGGGATGAGCCTCGACGACATCGTGGCCGACACCGACGACGGCCTGTACCTGGCGTCGAACCGCAGCTGGTCGATCGACGACCGACGGCTCAACTTCCAGTTCGCGACCGAGGTCGCCTACGAGATCAAGGGCGGCAAGAAGGGCCGGCTCCTCAAGAACCCGACCTATACCGGGATCACCTACGAGTTCTGGCGGTCGTGCGATGCGGTCGGCGACGAGCGGAGCTACGTGATGCTGGGCACGCCGAACTGTGGCAAGGGCGAGCCGGGCCAGACCGGCCACGTGGGCCACGCGGTCTCGGGCGCGCGGTTCCGGGACGTCCAGGTCGGCGTGGGCAAGTGGTGAGCGGCGGCCGCGACTGGCTGTCGGTGGCGGAGTCCGTCCTCAGGCTCGCCGAGGGCGAGGGCGCGACCGAGGCGGAGGTCCTGATCATGGGCGACGACTCGTCGCTCACCCGCTTCGCCAACAGCGAGATCCACCAGAACGTCGCCGAGACCAACGTCAACGTCAACCTCCGGTTCGTCGTCGGGCGGCGGATCGGCGTTGCCTCGTCCGGCCGGACCGACGACGACGGGCTGCGGCGCCTGGCGACCAACGCCGGAGCGATCGCCCGCAACGTGGCCGAGCTCGAGGACTGGGGCGGGCTGCCCGACCCGACGCCGGTGCGGGACATCGCCGGCGCCTACGCCAAGGCCACGGCACTTGCCACGCCGGAGTTCCGCGCCGAGGGAGCCCGTGCGGTCATCGCCGCCGCCGATCAGGCAGGCGTGACCGCCTACGGCTCGTTCTCGACCGGTGTAGAGACCGTGGCGGTGGTCAACACCCACGGCGTCCGTGCCTGGCAGGAGCGGACGTCGGCCCAGCTGATCACGGTCCACATGACCGCCGACGGCGGCTCCGGCTACGCCGAGGCCACGGCCGTCGATGCGACGACCATCGACGGTGCGGCCCTTGGCCAGGAGGCCGCTTCCAAGGCGACCGCGACGGTAGGCGCGGTTGGCGTGGAGCCGGGCGACTACCCGGTCGTGCTCGAGGAGTACGCCGTCGTCGACATCCTCGACATGCTCGGCTATCTCGGCTTCTCGGCCCTGGCGGTCCAGGAAGGTCGCTCGTTCGTGGAGCCCGGCCGCCAGATCGGCAGTCCGCTGGTCACGATCCTCGACGATGGCGCCGACCTGACCGGCCTGCCGATGGCCTTCGACTACGAAGGTGTCGCCAAGCAGCGGGTGAGCCTCGTCGAGGCGGGCACCTGCCAGAACGTCGTGTACGACGCCCAGACCGCGGCCCGCGACAGCCGCGCCTCGACCGGTCACGGCCTGCCCGCCCCGAATCCCTACGGGCCGTTCCCCATCAACATGATCATGGCGCCCGGCGAGACAGCCCGCGAGGACCTTGTCAAGGGTCTCGACCGAGGGCTGCTCGTGACGCGCTTCCACTACACGAACCCCGTCCACCCGAAGCTGGCGATCGTGACCGGCATGACCCGCGACGGGACGTTCCTGGTCGAGGGTGGCCGGATCGTCGGACCGGTCCGGAACCTGCGCTTCACCCAGAGCTACCTCGAGGCGCTGGCCGGCGTGAGCGCCGTCAGCCGCGAGCGCAAGACGCTGCGCGGGTTCCTGGGCGGCGCCGTCGTGCCGGCCGTCCGGATCGACGCCTTCACGTTCACCGGCGCCACGGAGCACTGACGAGGCATAGGCGAGGAGGAACAGGCGTTGGAACCCTGGGTCTGTGGATCGTGTCGCTCGGTCAACCAGCCGCGGGAGTCGCGGTGCTACCGGTGTCGCACGCCGCGTGATGTCGGGGAGGCCGATCCCGCCTCGATGCCGGTCAGCGGCGCCGTCCCCAAGCGGGTTGACGTGGCGACCAAGTCGCCATTCGTCTCGAGCGTGGGCCGGGCGCAACTGGCCCAGGTGGTCATCCTCGTGGCCATCAGCGTCGTCGCGGCGGCGGGCTTGCTCCTGTTCCTGCTGCCGGAAGGAGACGTGCCGGGGTCGGGCCAGACCCTGCTGGGCATGCCGGCCAACGTCATCCTGGTGCCGATCCAGGCGATCGCGGCGGGCGCGGCGCTCCTCGCCTGGGGGGCATGGCTGAGTCGGGTGGTGGCCAACATCCCGTCGCTGACCGGCGAGTACCCCAACGTGCCGCCGATGTACGCGTTCCTCGAGAGCCTGGTGCCGGTCGCGAACCTGTACTGGATCCCGTCGATCCTGCGGGACGTGATGACCCGCCTCAACGCCGGCGGGCGCGGGGAGGCGCTGATGATCGGCGCATGGCTGTGTTTCGTGGGCGCGATCTTTCTCCCTCGGCTGAACATCTTCGCCAGCTTCATCGCCCCCGAGCTGGGCGACGCCATCGCCAGCATTGGGCTGATCGGGCTCGTCGCCGTCGTCCTCCAGGTCATCGGCGGCGTCCAGCTGGTGATGCTCATCCAGCACATCGAGGCGGTCGTGGCAGCTCGTCGCAGCGAGCCGAAGTCCGCCCAGCCCGGGACGCCCGGCATCGGGTGAGCCCGGAGGAGCGGATCCAGGCTCGCCTCGCCCGGCCGTTCGACCCGGGGGAGCTTCGCAAGATCAAGCGGCTGTGGGTCCGACATTCGATCGCCGAGGACCGTCGTGACATCGACGGCCTGATCGCCACGCTCGCCCCCGACTGCGCGTACGAGGTCGTCCCGACCGGCCAGCGCTGGGACGGCCACGACGGCGCGCGGCGGTTCTACGAGGAGCTGTTTGCCGCGTTCCCGGACAACGCCTTCGCCCTGACCGACATCGTCGTGGGGCCCCAGGGCGTGTTCGAGGTGGCGACGCTCACGGGAACCAACCTTGGGTCGTGGGCGGGCGCGGAACCCAGCGGCCTGCCGATCAGCCTCCAGGTGTTGATCCTGTTCCCGTGGCAGCCGGCCACGCAACGGTTCGCCGGAGAGCGGATCTGGTTCGACCGGGCCGCCGTTTGACGCACGGGTGACCGGCGGGCACCCTTTCGCCGATCACCCCGACCACGGGGGAACGGAGGGTCCGCACCTTGACCGCAATGTTGCTTCGCAGGCTCACGCCGGCGATCCTGCTCGTGTTCCTGCTGGCCGCCTGCGGCGCGGCAGCTACCCCATCGCCGTCCTCATCGACGCCCGCGGCCACGTCAGCTGCGCCGGCGTCGCCGTCGGACGCGCCGTCTGAGGAGCCGTCCGAGGAGCCTTCGGGGACTGAAGTCGACCTCGAGGCCGCGGCCCAGGCTCTCGAAAACGTCGACTCGTACAAGCTGTCCTTCGTCGTCGAGGGTGCCAGTGACGCCACGGTCGACGCCGTCATCATCCGCGATCCGGAGCCGGCCTGGCACTACACCACGGTCACGGGCGGCCAGACCGCGGAGATCATCATCATCGGTGACCAGGCCTGGCTCGGCACCGGCGGCGAGTTCCAGAACGTGCCCGCGTCAACCGTCTCGGGCATGATCCAGCCCTTCGATCTCGTCCTGCTCATGGGCCAGATGAACCAGCCCGGTGTCGCGGAAGCGCTCCAGGAGGAGGGGCCAGAGGAGAAGAACGGCGTCCCGACGACGCACTACATCATCGATGAGAACTCCCCGGGTGTAGGGGCCGCGAGCTTCCCGCCGGGGGCGTCGTTCGACTTGTGGATCGCCGACGAGGGCTATCTCGTGGCCCTCGAAGCCCTCGGCACGGGCTCAGGCGTCGATCGCCTGTCGATCAACGTGACCGACGTCAACAGCTCCGACAACGTGGTCGAAGCCCCCGAGTGACATCGGGCCTGACGGCCCGCTAGCGCCAGCTTCTCGCCGCGTCCGGGTACAACCGGACGCGGCGGTACGGCTCGCGGCCACGCGACCGTGAAACGAGGTTCGCCCGCTCCGCCATCTGGTGCTGGAGCCGCCGGACATACGCGTTCTGCGGCGACAGCTCCACCGCCTCGGACTGGGCCAGCACGATCCCGATCGCCTCTTCGGTCTCCCGGAGCGCCGCCTCACGGGGGTCGACCTCGAGGGAGAAGATCGAGGTCAGCGATGCCTGCATCTGGATCATCGTGTTGCTCTTCAGGACGTAGATCGGCAGGCCCCGCTCCTCCGCCTCGCGGAGCATCGGCGTCTTCTGCTTGTACTCGTTCTTGAGCGTCATGACCACGTCCGCCTCGTCGACGTCGCGGGCGATGATCACCGGCAGCTGCAACTCCCGGATCGACTGCTCGAGTCGCTTGCGGCTGATCCCCTGAGGCAGGACCCGGAGGGTCGGCAACGTGCCGGCGCCGTCAAGGCGGATCGCTTCGCCGTCCTCCTCCGCCGCAGCGGCGATCGCCCGATCGGCGAGGGCCTCGTCGTCGGAGTCGCCCAGGTCGTCGGTGTTGATCGGGGCGGTACCCTCATCGGCGCGGAGCGCGGTGATCGCCCGCGTCGCCTGTTCCGCCCAGGCGCGCTGCCGCTGGAGCTCCCTGGCGTCGCGCGCCCGCGGCTCCGGTGCGGGTGGGGCGCCGCGCTCCAGCGGTCCACGATCGGCGATCTCGCCGGCGACGAACGGGGCCTCGCCACCGTCGGGAATGATGGCCGCTCGGCCGGCAACCCCTCGGCCGGCGATCCGTTCACCCGGCAGGATGCCCCCGCTTGGGGGCGCGCCTGGTCCCGGGCTGGCATCGGCCCGCGTTGCTCCTTCCCGGCCGGAGCCGCGCGTCTGGCGCCAGCCACCGCTCGCACCGGGCCGATAGCCGGACCGGAAACCGCCCCGCTCGCCGGTCCGGTACGGGCTGTCGCCGCGCCAGCCGGGTTCGGTGCGCCAGCCCTGGCCGGAGCCCACGAGACCGGCGAACCGCTCCGTGCCCAGCTGCTCGCGGGGCGACGGGCGCGGTCGCGATTGCGATCGGTGGACGCCCTCGTCGTCGCGCCAGCGGAGCTCGGGGGCGACCGGGTCGCCACGGAGCATGTTGTCGACGGTGTCGGCCACGTCGGCGTGGGCGAGGACCCGATCGCGGTCCTGGATCTCGATGATCACGTCGAACGTCGGCGGCGCCTTGCGCTCGAGGACGCTCTTCTGGGTCCGCCGCCGGCGGGCCTCCTCGTCACCCAGGGTCACGCTCTGGATGCCGCCGATCAGGTCGGAGAGGGTCGGGTTGAGCATCAGGTTGTCGAGGTTGTTGCCGTGGGCCGTGCCGATGAGCTGGACGCCGCGCTCCGCGATCGTCCGAGCCGCCTGGGCCTCGAGCTCGGTCCCGATCTCGTCGATGACGATGACCTGGGGCATGTGGTTCTCGACCGCCTCGATCATCACCTCGTGCTGCAGCGACGGCGTGCGGACCTGCATCCGGCGGGCCTTGCCGATGGCCGGATGGGGGATGTCGCCGTCGCCGGCGATCTCGTTGGACGTGTCGACAACGACGACGCGCTTGCCGAGGTCGTCGGCCAGCACCCGGGCCGCCTCCCGGAGCATCGTCGTCTTGCCGATCCCGGGCCGACCCATGATCAGGATCGACTTCCCGGTCTCGACGTAGTCGGCGATGATCTCGATGGTGCCGTAGACCGCCCGGCCGATCCGCAGCGTCAGGCCGACGATCTTGCCGTTCCGGTTGCGAATGGCGCTGATCCGGTGGAGCGTCCGCTCGATCCCGGCCCGGTTGTCGTCGCCGAACGTGCCGATGTTGTCGACGACGTGGGCAATGTCGGTCTCGTTGATCTCGCGCTCGAGCAGCGTCACCTCGCTGTCCGGGAAGCGGGCCTCCGGCCGCCGGCCCAGATCGAGAACGACCTCGATCATGTCGAGCCGGTCCGGCAGGGCGTGGATCGCGTCGACGATCTCCCCTGGGAGCGACGTCAGCAGGGCGTCGACGTCGTCGATCGATTCGCGGCGGCGATCGTCTGAGCTCAATCCACCACCTCCGTCGTCGCCAGGGGACGCCCCGTGACGGCAATTCTGCACCGCATGGCTAGCGCACACCGGCCGGCACGAGGGCCGGCTCAGCGACGCGAACGAGGGTTTCCTTCATCAACAGCGTTACGGTCGCCATGGCATCGAACCCGAGGTCCTCGAGCCGCCGATCGGTCGGCGACTCATAGGTCCGAACGGGGGCGATGACACCGTGATCGTGGCGATGGTCGGAGCCACGTTCGGTGGTGGCGCCGATGACGCCCAGGCCAAAGCGGACGAGGGCGGACGCATCGGCGCCCGGCCGGACCATGACCTTGAGATAGTGCGGCTGGTCCTCCTTGGCCACGCCAACCTGGAGGAAGCCGTCGAGCATCGTGCCGTCCTTGCCGCCGTCCTCGCTCTCCTGGAGGAAGGCCTCGACGTCGGCGAAGCGGAGGATCGGCGTCAGCGACGAGCGCGGGACCCGCCAGTTGCTGCCCTGGCGCTCCCAGTCGGCCAACCCGACCGCTTCCAGGCGCTGGACCGGCTGCGGCGTCACGGTCGCGTGGAGGCGGGCCAGGGCGAGGGCGTCCTGGGGCGTCGTCGGGCGGATCCGATCGGCCTTGGCCTGGGCTTCGGACACCGGTTGCGGCAGGTGCTCGGCGGCGGGACGGAACAGGATCCGCTCATCGCCATAGCGGGCAAAGCCCGCCTGCATGAACAACTCGACGTTGCCGTCCGTATCGGCACAGGCGACGTGGAACCGCGCCGCACCGCGCTTGGCACCGTCGCGCAGCAGCTGCTGGATCAGCCGGAAGCGGACGTCGCCAGCGTTGCCCGCGCCGACCGCATCGAGCTCGACGATCGTCCATTCGTCACGGAACGTCTCGCGCTCCACCCGGATGAGCCCCGCCAGCCAGCCCTCCTCTTCGTACACGAATAGCAGGTCGTGGGGGCGGAAGCCCCCCAGCGGCAGCCGGAACAGGCTGAAGACACCGATCGGCGGGCCGCTGACCGGCAGGCCCAGCGAGCGGGTCTCGGTGCCGTCGTCCTGGCACAGCCGGGACAGCTCGCCGAGGGCCGCCAGATCGGTGAGTCTGGCCGGCCGGACCTTGCCGGTGAGGCGGGCCTGGCGGATCTCGGTCACGCGCTTCTCCCGCGGCGCGTCGGATGCGGCCGGCGACCGCTGCCCTCGCCCGGGTCGTCGTGCTCGGCGGCCATCGTCGCCACGAGGCGGTGGAAGCGGGTTTCGCCGGCCAGCTCGGGATGGAATGCGGTGGCGATGATGTTTCGCTCGCGGACGGCGACGATCCGGCCATCGTCAAGCCGGGCAAGGATGTCGACGTCGGGTCCCGTCCGGTCGACGATCGGCGCGCGGATGAAGACCCCGTGGACCGGCGTGTCGCCGAGGATCGGCACGCTGATCTCCCCCTCGAACGAGTCGAGCTGGCGCCCGAACGCGTTGCGCTCGACGGTCACGTCGAGGAGCGGCAGGATCGGCGCCTCGCCGCCGGCGATCTCGCGGGCCAGGACGATCATCCCGGCACACGTGCCGAACAGCGGAGCGCCCGTGGCGGCGAGGTCGAGGATCGGCTGACCAAGACCCCAGCGTTCGATGAGTCGTCGCATCGTGGTCAATTCACCACCCGGGATGATCAGCCCGCTGACACCCTCGAGATCGGACGGCAGGCGGACCGAAACCGCCTCGACGCCGATCTTGTCGAGCGTTTGGAGGTGCTCCCTGAACGCCCCCTGCAGGGCCAATACGCCGATCTTCATGGCTCGACTCGGCGCTCGTGGCGCCGCGCTACCAGCCTCGGACCGCCAATCGCTCCTGTTCGGGGATTGCCTCGAGGGCGATGCCCCGCATCGGTGCTCCGAGGCCCTTCGACACCTCGGCCACGATCGACGGGTTGTCGAAGTGGGTGGTCGCCTGGACGATGGCGTTGGCCATCCGGGCCGGGTCCTCGCTCTTGAAGATCCCCGAGCCGACGAAGACGCCTTCGGAGCCGAGCTGCATGACCAGCGCCGCGTCGGCCGGCGTCGAGATGCCGCCGGCAACGAAGTTCACGACCGGCAACTTGCCGTCGCGGGCCACGCCCTGGACCAGGTCGAGCGGCGCCCCCAGCTCCTTGGCGGCGACGAACAGCTCGTCCTCACGCATCCCCTGGAGCCGGCGGATCTCGCGGTTGACGTCGCGCAGCTGGCGGACGGCCTCGACGATGTTGCCGGTCCCGGCCTCGCCCTTGGTCCGCATCATCGCCGCCCCCTCGGCGATCCGCCGAAGCGCCTCGCCCAGGTTTCGGCAACCGCAGACGAACGGCACCTTGAAGGCGTGCTTGTCGATGTGGTTGGCCTCGTCGGCCGGCGTCAGGACCTCCAATTCGTCGATGTAGTCGACGCCGATCGCCTCCAGCACCTGGGCCTCGGCGAAGTGGCCGATGCGGGCTTTGGCCATCACCGGGATGGAAACGGCGTTCATGATCAATTCGACCATCTGCGGGTCGCTCATGCGGGCGACGCCGCCGGACGCGCGAATGTCTGCCGGGACGCGCTCGAGGGCCATCACGGCGACGGCGCCGGCGTCTTCGGCAGTCTTGGCCTGCTCAGGGGTGACGACGTCCATGATGACGCCGCCCTTGAGCATCTGGGCGAGCCCCTTCTTGGTCGCCCACGTGGATGTTTCGACGGTCATGTCCCTGCGTGCTCCGGACTCGCGCTCGGTTCGCCGGCCTGGCTGGCCCCGGGGTCGTCGCCCGTTCGAGCGTGGCCGCGCCGCCTCGCGCGCCCGGATTATCGCACGCCATTGGCCGAAATCCGCTTGGCGCTCAGCGCGAGACGGTTCGGACGACCCCCGACATCAGCTTGGTGGCGCGCCGCGCGGCCGTCGGCGAGAGGCGGCTCAGCGCATCCACGAGGCCGAGCACGTCGCCGTCGTCGAGCCCGCCGAGGAGGCGGAAGAGGCGCAGGATCGTGTCGTCGGGCACCTCGCCCAGCAGCCGGAGGCCGCGTTCCAGCTCCCGCGGCTCGAGTTGCGGAACGAGGCCCACGGCGCGGTCGAAGAGACGGACGAAGACGAGGAACGCCGTCAGCCACTCGCTCAGCCGGCGGAGGTCCTCGTCGGCGGGATCGGCGGCGGCGGCCGCGGCGGCTTCCTGGGCCGTCTGCTCGAGCACCGCCACGACCGGGTCGCCTTCGCGCAACTTTCGCTCGGCGATGACTCGCCCGAACCATTTCCAATGGTCGGGAACGGCGACGAACGCGGTTCCCGCCGGCCCCCTGCGACCGACTCGCCGCGGCTCCGACACCCGCTCGACGATCCCCCAGCCCACGGCCTCGTTGAGGGCGAGGCTCGCAGCTCGGTGTGACAGGCCAAGGGCCTCGCGGATTTCGCGCTCGGTGAGGGGTTCGCCGCGGGCCATCAGGTAGGCCTGGACGCGGGCGATCGCCGGGGCGACACCCCAGGCGCCACCCATCTCACCCCATGCGTTGGCGAGGCGCAGGCGGATCGACTCGGCGGTCTGGCCGTCACCGTTCCCGGTCATATCGTGCGACTTGACAGTAGCGAGTTTATCGGTCATAACTTGCTATGGCAGGGTAGCACACTGGAGGAGGCCGCAATGGCCCGGACGTCCTCGATCGGCAGGGTGCCGGGTGGCGCTCTGGGGCTCGCCGTGGCCACCCCGTTCGCGGTCGCCGCCATCGTCCTGGCGTCTCCGCTCGGCGTCATCTTCGCGATCGCGGGTTTGGTATCCGCAACCATCGCCGGAGCGACCTATGCCCGGCGGCTCGTGGCCGGGCCAAGCACGCCCGGAATCGTGATGTCCATGCTGCTGGCCACGTTCGTCGGCGCGGTCGTCGCGGCGGCGTTCATGGTCATCGGGACATCGGGGTCCGCTTCGGACGCGCTTTCCGAATTCATCCTGCTCACCGGCGTTGGCCTGATGTTGTTCGGGATGCCGGCGCTTGTCCTCTTTGCGGCGCCGGCGACGGCGATCTGGCTCGTACTCGCCCGGCGACTCAGCGGCCACGTACCATGACCATGATCGGCGTGACTGGATTGGTCCTGTGGGCCGGTTGCCTGTTGCTGCTGCCGGCGCCCTTGGCGGCGAGGATCACGCTCCTCGCGCCGCTTGTCGTCGTTCCTCGCCTGTTGCTGCTCGTGGATGGCCGGGGTTCGGTCGCGCGGCTGGGTGGATGGCCGGCGATCGCCGCGGCGGTGGCGCTGGCCGCTGCCTTTGGCCTGCCGCCCGGGCTCCCGGCCGGGGTCGCGGCGCTGCCGTGGCTCGTCCTTGGAGTGACTGCCGCCGGATCGGCGGTGGTCCATGGGCTGCGGGGCCTGCCCGGGATCCTGGACCCCCGCCGCCCGGCCGACCTCGGGATCGACGTGGCGCTCGGCCTCCTCGGCGCCGGGTCCGCTTTCCTGTTCTGCGACCGCCTCGGGTTCCGGCCCCTCGATTTCGATGCAACGACCATCCTCCTGACGGGCACGCATTTCCACTTCGCGGGCTTCGGCCTGCTTGTCATCGCCAGCCGGCTCGCTAGCCGCGTGCCCTGGCTCGGCCCTGCCGTCCTCGGTCTCGTCATCGGCACGCCGGGGACGGCCCTAGGCTTCGTTGTCCGGTCGGATGAGATCGCCGCAATCGGGGCTCTGGTCGTCGCCATCTCGGGCATCGCCGCTGCCGTCGCGCTCCTCACCGTCGCCCACCGGGTAGTGCCAGCCGGGCCCGCCCGATGGGCCCACCGCCTCGCCGGCCTGGCCCTCCTCGTCGGGATGCCGTTGGCCATCGCGTGGGCATTGGGAACGGTGACCGGGAGCACGTTCCTCGGAATCGACACGATGATCCGGACGCACGGAGCCCTCAATGCCTCGGCTGTCGTGCTGGCGGCCCTGGCGATACCCGACCGATGAAAGTCGTCATTGCCGGCGGCAGCGGGCTCGTCGGCCGGGCGCTGGCGATCGACCTGCGGGACACAGGTCACGAGCCCGTCGTGTTGACACGCGGGCGTGGGTCCGGGACGCCCGATGGGATCCGTGCCGTCATCTGGGACCCGACCAGGCTCGGCCCCTGGACCGCCGAGCTTCGAGGCGCGACGGCGGTGGTCAACCTCGCTGGCGAGTCCGTCGGCCAGTGGCCGTGGACGGCCCGTCGGAAACGGGTCTTGCGCCAGAGTCGGCTCGCGGCGACGCGCTCGCTGGTGTACGCGATCGCGGCGCTCGCTCACGAAACTCGCCCGGGAGTCCTCGTGAGCGCGTCGGGCTCGGACCAGTACGAGGGTCGCGACGCCATGCCGGCGACCGAGGCGACGCCTCCTCGGGCGACCTTCCTCGGCCGCCTGTGCACCGATTGGGAAGCCGAGGCCAGCCGAGCGACGGTCCTCGGCCTTCGTGTCGTCCTCCTCCGCATGTGCCTCGTCGTGGGGCCGGAATCCCCCTCGCTTCAGGTCATTGCCCTGCCGATCCGCATGGGTCTGGGCGGGCCAATCGGCTCCGGCCATCAGTGGATGAGCTGGATCGACCTGACCGACGCGGTCGCCCTCATCCGACTTGCACTCGAGGACGACCGCGTTCGCGGGCCGGTCAACGCGGCCGCGCCGGACCCACGGCACCAGTCCGAGTTCGGACAGGCCCTTGCCGCCACCATTGGACGACCATTCTGGTTCCGCACGCCGGACTGGCTGGTTCGCCTCGTGATGGGCGAGATGGCCATCCTCGCGCTCGGCAGCCGGCGGGTCTGGCCGGCCGCGGCACTCGAACTCGGGTATCGATTCCGACAGCCGCGCCTCGAGGATGCACTCGAGAGGGCCTACGGCCGTAGGGAGGCGTCATGAGCTTCGCAGTCGGCGCCTGGGTCGGTGGGACGATCGCTGCCGGCATCGCGATCCTGGGCATGACGCTGCCGGAGGGCAGCTTCGCCATCTGGGGGCGCGTCTCGGTGAACCGGGCGGCGATCGTTGGCATGGCGCTCTTCGGCATCCCCGTGGCTATCTTCCTGGGCGGGCGGCTGGCTCGTGGCCTGGTCGGCGCGAACCTGCGGCGCGTAATGGAGCGCGGGTTGATGATGGCCATCCTGGCCGTCGTCCTCGGCGCGATCGAAGTCGTTGCGGTCTGGCTGGCTCTCGAGATACCCAAGTCCACCGCTGGCCCGGCGGTTCTCCTCATCCTGCCGTACTTCATCGCGGCACCGATCGTCGGGATGGTCGTCTTCGGGCCGGCGGTCCTTGTCGTGACGATCCCGGCCGGCCTGGCGTGGGCGGCGATCGTTCGGCTGCTGCTCGGCGCGGAGCGCGCACCGGCGGTGGCGCCGTGACGCCGCCCGCCAGTAGGAGGCCGCTTGTCAGCTGACAATTGACACTTCCGGGCCCAACGCGACGCGTGTCAACTGACGGTTTGCATCTTCTGGCTCGGCTCGGGCATTCGGGAGGCTGGAATGCTCTTCAGGCCGCCCCAACCGGCTCTTGCGTCAACTGACAGCTGACATTCGGCCTGCTGGACGCAGAGCGCGCGGGCCTATGCCCAAAATTGTCAACTCACAGTTGACACGGGAGGGTCGCGCCGAGGTCAGCCCTCGCCGAAGGCGAGCGCCGCGGCGACGGTGAGCCAGAACGGGTCGTTCTCGTCGATGCCGACCTCGCAGGACGCGATCTTCTGGACGCCGGATGGGGCCGCGAACTCGTAGACCATTTCCTGGCCGTCGAACGCGGTGGGGCACTCACCGGTGAACGGCCGGCTCTTGATCAGTGCGAAGTCCGCCGAGCGGATAGCGAGATCGAGCGCCTCGAGGACGTCCGGCCGGACCGTGCCGAGTTCGGCGGGATCGGGTGTGAGGCGGCTGATACGACCGTCGCGGCCGATGACCGTCACCAATTCGCAGGCCCCTTCCATGCAGTGGCCGCCGCGCGCGGTCACGGCAAGGAACACTTCCTCGAATGGGACCTGCGGCGCCGTCGACGGGGACGGACTCGGCTCAACGCTGGCCTCCGGCGTGGCCGAGGGTCCCGGCGTAGCCGGTAGGGTCGCCGGCGGGGTTGCACTCGGCGTCGCCGAGGGGGACGCGGACGGCGCGGCGGCCGGGGCACAGGCCGCGACGAGCAGCACGAGGAGGAGCGCGATCAAACGAGCCATGGCCGGGAGACGGCGGCGGCTGTCGACTGGTTCCGTCACCGGCCTATGATCGCGGGCGATGCCCGTCCTCAAGTCGCGGCTGGACCCGAACGCCGACGATGTCCGCGCGAACCAGGCCGCCATGGCAATGCTCGTCGAGGACCTCCGGAAGCGGACCGCGGAGGTCTCGGCCCGCGGTGCCGGTGGTGACGAGCGCTCCATCGCCCGCCATCGGGAGCGCGGCAAGCTCCTCGTCCGCGATCGGATCGATCGGCTCCTCGACCCCGGAGCGGCGTTCCTGGAGCTCAGCCCGCTGGCGGCGAGCGGCCTGTACGACGACGACGCACCCAGTGCCGGGATCGTCACCGGCATCGGCCGGATCGAGGGGGCGACCTGCGTGATCGTCGCCAACGACGCCACGGTCAAGGGCGGGACCTACTACCCGATGACCGTCAAGAAGCACCTCCGGGCGCAGGAGATCGCCCTCGAGAACCAGCTGCCGTGCGTCTACCTGGTCGACAGCGGCGGCGCCTTCCTCCCGCTCCAGGCCGACGTCTTCCCGGATCGCGAGCACTTCGGCCGGATCTTCTACAACCAGGCCCGGATGTCGTCGGTCGGCATCCCGCAGGTCGCCCTGGTGATGGGGTCGTCGACCGCCGGCGGCGCCTACGTCCCGGCGATGAGCGACGAGACGGTCATCGTTCGCGGGACCGGCACGATCTTCCTGGGCGGCCCGCCGCTCGTGAAGGCAGCCACCGGCGAGGACGTCAGCGCGGAGGACCTTGGCGGCTCGGAGGTCCACGCCCGGCGCTCCGGGGTGGCCGATCACGAGGCGCTCGACGACGAGCACGCCCTCGCCCTCGGCCGGTCGATCGTCCGGAACCTGAACCGGCGGGCGCCGGAACCGCCGTGGAACCGCCAGGCGCCCGAACCCCCGGCCGTCGACCCAGAGGGCATCTACGCCGCCATCCCATCCGACCCGCGCCGTTCGGTGGACGTCCGCGAGATCGTCGCCCGGATCGTTGACGGCAGCCGGTTCCACGAGTTCAAGCCGCTGTATGGCGAGACCCTCGTCTGCGGATTCGGCCACCTCGAGGGCTGGCCGATCGGGATCATCGCCAACAACGGGATCCTGTTCAGCGAGTCGGCGCTCAAGGGCGCCCACTTCATCGAGCTCGCCGCCCAGCGCCGCATCCCGCTGGTCTTCCTCCAGAACATCACCGGCTTCATGGTCGGCCGCGAATACGAGGCCGGCGGGATCGCCAAGGACGGCGCCAAGATGGTGACCGCCGTCGCCACCGCCGCCGTCCCGAAGTTCACGATCCTCATCGGCGGATCGTTCGGCGCGGGCAACTACGCAATGGCCGGCCGGGCGTACCAGCCACGGTTCCTGTGGTCGTGGCCCAACAGCCGGATCAGCGTCATGGGCGGCCAGCAGGCGGCCCGGGTGCTGTCCACGGTCCGCGGCGAGTTCGCCTCCGACGCCGAGCGCGACGCCTTCGAGGCTCCGATCCTGGACGCCTACGAGCGCGAGGGATCTCCCTACTTCGCCACCGCCCGACTGTGGGACGACGGCGTCGTCGACCCGCTCGACACGCGCCGGATCCTCGCCCTGGGAATCGAGGCCGCCCTCCACGCCCCGATCCCCGAAACCCGGTTCGGCATCTTCCGGATGTAGCGGGGCCCTCAGCCCTCGAGGCGCGCCCGCAGTGAATCGAGCGCGTCGGCCCAGCGTTGCTTCATCGTGGACGCGGTCTCGGCATCCGGCAGCCTCTCGTGCTGGACCGTCACCTGCGTCCGGCCCTCGGCCTTCGGATAGAGGTTCACGCTGATCCGGCTGCCGTCCGACCAGCGCAGCCGGACCGACTTGCCGGCGGTCTGCCGGGTGATCGAGACGGGCTCTGGAAGCCATGTCGGCCGCAGCTCGTCGTTCACCACGGCGTCGTAGACGCGCTCGACCGGCACGCCGAGCGTGCGGCTGGCGCTGACTGCGAAGCCGTCGGACTTCTGGTGGAGGACGCGCTTGCCACGGGCCTGCTCGTAGGCGACGCTGATCATCTGGGCCCACCATTCGCCGCCGCCCAGCTCGACGGTGCGTTCGACAATTCCGCGATGGTCGAGGTCGGCGGCACCCGCCGCATCGAGCGCCTCGAACCACTGGGGCCAGGAGCGACCGGTCGCCTTCTGGACGGCCTCGTCCCCGGGGATGCCGGAGGCGCGATCGGTCTGCGTCGTCATTGGTGTTTCCTCCGTTCGGCGCGCCGCAGGATCGGCGCGAAGAGGGTGGTCAGCAGCCGCCACACGGCACGCATGCCGCGCGGCCGCGTGGGCGCAACCGGCCGGCCCGCGAGCCGGTCGAGGAGCTGGGGAAGGGCCCGGCCGTAGATCGTCCGCGACCCGGCACCCATGATGAACGACACGAGCACGGCGGGCAGTCCCTCGAAGCCCGAGTGGCGGACAACGAGCCGGGTCCCGCGGGCGTCGGCCAGGGCGGCGGTCTCGAGGTCGAATGAGATGACGGTGTCGATCGGTCCGCCCTGCCACGTCCATCGCATCCGGCGCGGCGGATCGAGCTCCAGGACCCGGCAATGGACGATCCCGTCGAACCCGGGTTGCGGATCCGTCCGGAGCGTGAACTCGTGGCCGACCTCCGGCTGGAAGTCGTTCTGCATCAGCCACTCGGCGATCAACGCGGGCTCAGTCAGTGCCCGCCAGACCAGCTCAGGAGGATGCGGATAGGTCTGCGTGACCCGGATCGAGCGCTTCACCGCTGGGCCTCCCGGTCGAGGACCTGACCGAGGCGCTGAAGACCACCGCGCCAGAAGGCCTCATACCGCTCGGCCCAGTCGAAGACCTCGCGCAGGGGCTGCGGATCGAGGGCGTACCGGCGCTGCCGGCCAACCTGCGTCGCCTTCACCAGGTGGGCGCGCCGCAGGACGTCGAGATGCTGCGAGATCGCCGGCTGGCTGACGTCAAACATCGCGGTCAGCTCGGTGACGGTTCGGTCGCCGCCAGCCAGGACGTCGAGTACGGCTCGTCGAGTCGGGTGGGCGATGGCGCGGAAGATCGGCGTCTCTGGCATGACGCCATTGTATAAGGAGTTGCTTATCCGTCAAGTCGCGACCGACACTCTGGCGATGTCAGCGAGGCGACTCCGCTGGGCGGTGTTGTTTGGTGGGCTCACCCTTGCCATCGCAGCGTGCGACCTGCTGGGGATCGATGGGCCGGTGGGTCCGGATGGCGCCGTTTCCTACCCAGAAGGCTGCGGCCAGTACGACCTGCCGGCCAAACAGTGCGAACGGATCGTGGCGTGGGCAGCGACGCAGCAGGGTGTCGATCCGGCGGGCGCGTCATCGATCGAGCTCCTCGGCGATCCGGGTTGCGGGCAGCCGCCCGACAGCCACGTTCTGTGCACCCGAACCATGCAGTTCGTCGTCCGGGTTCAATTCAATCTGCCCGACGGCCGGGCCGCCGAGGAGTCGCTGTTCTGTGGTATCGGCGGGCAGTACTCGCCCCTGTGCAGCGCGCAGCCAGAACTGCAGCTGTACAGCCCGACTTCTTCGGGCTACACCGACGTCCCGGCTGGATCCACACCGATTCCGACCGCCGCGCCTGGCGCGCTTGCGCAAGCGCGTGAGCTCGAGATGCCGACGCTCGACATCCCGATCGATCACCTGGGCACGTACGAGGTGCGGATCGGGGAGGCGTTGCTCCCGAATGGCCTCCTCACGGAGGCATCCTTCCGCGCGCAAGACACGCAGCCCGACAATTTTCTCATCGACGACGGCGTCCACCTCGACGTCGAGCCCCGGGATCCCGACGGTCCGCCGCTGTGGAACGCCTACGAGACCGGCTGGCAGGAAGGCACGCGGCGAGTCGAAGCCTTCATTCGGTTCGAAGTGGTCGAGTTCGAGCCGGGAGCCGTGCTCTCGCTGCGGGATATCTTCGTCCGGTAGACGTCACCATCCGGCCAATGCGGCCGTAGCATGGCGCGGTGAGCGACATCCTCCGCGTCGAACGCGATGGTCCTGGCGGCGTCGTGGCCCGTGTCACCCTCACCCGGCCGGACGTGCACAACGCGTTCAACGCGACCGTCATCGCGGAGTTGCGAACGGCCTTCGCCGGCCTTGCCCGGGAGAGCCCGGCAGACCTTCGGGCCGTCGTCCTGGCCGGCGAGGGTCCAACGTTCTGCGCCGGCGCCGACATCGCCTGGATGCGCGCGGCGATGGCCCTCGATGTCGAGGGCAACGAGCAGGACGCGATGGCGATGGCCGACATGTTCGAGACCCTCGACACGTGCCCGGTGCCAATCATCGGTCGCGTCCAGGGCGCCGCGCTCGGCGGCGGGATGGGGCTTTGCGCGGTCAGCGATCTCGTGATCGCCGAATCCGGCGCGCGGTTCGGCTTCACGGAGACTCGGCTGGGAATCCTGCCGGCGGTCATCTCGCCGTTCGTGATCACCAAGATCGGCGAGTCCCACGCCCGGGCGCTGTTTCCGGGGGGACGCCGGTTCGACGCCGTGCGGGCGCAGCGAATCGGGCTGGTCCACGAAGTCGTCGAGGGCGAGGCCGCCCTCGATTCTGCCGTCGACACCGCGATCGCCGATGTGCTGTCCGCCGGCCCCACCGCGGCGCGAGCGGCGAAGGCCATCGTCAGGGAGGTCCGCGGATTGGGCCACGGGTCGTCGAAGTGGCACACGGCGCGGGTGATTGCCCGGCAGCGCGTCTCCGACGAGGCCCAGGAGGGCTTCCGGGCGTTTGCCGAGAAGCGCCGGCCGGGGTGGGCGCCGGACGAGGCGTGATTGCCCGCGTCGTCGATCGGCTCGCGCCGCCGGCGCTGGGTCGGGACTTCCGGTGGCTGTGGGGGTCGGCGATCGTGTCGAACCTGGGTGACGGGATCCTGTTGGCGGCCGGGCCGCTGCTCGTGACGACCGTCACCCGTGAGCCCTTCGCGGTCGCGATGGCGGTCTTCCTGCAGCGCCTGCCGTGGGTCGTCCTCGGGATCCCGGCCGGGGCGATCATCGATCGGGTCGACCGCCGCCGGCTGACCATGGCGGTGGACGCCGGCCGAGCCATCGTCCTGGTCGTGCTGGCCGTGACGGTGGCGACCGGCGCGGTCTCGGTGCCAATTCTCTTCGCCACGTTCTTCCTGCTGGGGACGGCGGAAACGTTTGCCGACAATGCCAGCGGGGCCCTGGTGGCGTCCCGCGTCCCGACCGACCACCTCGGCGTTGCCAACTCCCGGTTCATCGGCACCGGGACCGTGGCCAATGAGCTTGCCGGACCGGCGGTGGGAGCACTGCTGTTCGGTGTCGGGATGGCCCTGCCGTTCGGCGTGTACGGGTTCCTGCTGCTGTTGAGTGCGGTCCTGGTATCTCGCATCGCCACGTCCCGACCCGTCGCCCCGCCGGCGGAGCAGCGCCACCTCCGCCGGGAGATCGCCGAGGGCATTCAGTGGCTGTGGCGCCACCCGTCGGTCCGGGCGCTGGCGCTCACGATCTTCGCGTTCAACGTGACCTTCGGGGCGGCGATGGCGGTCTACGTCCTGCTGGCCAAGGAGCGCCTCGGGCTCGACGACCTGGGCTTCGGGTTGCTGATCTCGGTCGGCGCGGTCGGGGGTCTGATCGGGTCGGCAATCTATCCGAGCCTCGAGCGACGGTTCGCGCTGGCAAACCTGATGCGGGCCGGACTGCTCCTCGAGACCGCCACCCACTTCGTGCTCGCGACGACGACCTCGGCCCTCATCGCCGGCGCGACGATGACCCTGTTCGGGATGCACGCGGTGATCTGGGGCACGACGTCGACGACCGTCCGCCAGCGCGCCGTGCCCGAGTCGCTGATGGGCCGGGTGACCAGTGTCTACATGCTCGGCAGCCTGGGCGGTATCGCCGCCGGCACGCTGCTTGGCGGCGTGCTGGCCCAGCAGTTCGGGATCACCGCGCCGTTCTGGTTCGGGTTCCTTGGCTCCGCGATCCTGCTGACCCTGATCTGGCGGACCCTGGGCGACATTGCCCATGGCCCGAAGGCCACCGAGGATGCGACAATCGCGACAGCATGACGGAGGAGTTGCGACCAAGCGAGGTCGCCCGACGGCTCGGTACCTCGACCAGGTCCGTTCAGCGATGGATTGCGGCTGGCATCTTGCCCGCTCGCCGCGTGGGTGGTCGCTGGCGTGTCGCGTTTGACGCGTTAGACGCGTTCAACTCGCCTACATCGGCCGAAGGGCCCCGACCGATCCGCTCCGTCTTCGTCGCCAATCGGGGTGAGATCGCCCGCCGGATCTCGGCCACCTGCCACCGGCTCGGCGTTGCGGTCGTCGTCGCCGAGACCGAAGGACCGGGCGCGGTCGACCTCCTGGACGTCGACGCGGTGGTCGCCGCGGCACGGCACGCGCTTGCCGATGCGGTCCATCCGGGCTTCGGGTTCCTGGCCGAGAACGCCGAGTTCGCGACGGCCGTGACCGGTGCCGGCCTCGTATGGATCGGTCCCCCACCCGCATCGATCCGGGCGATGGGCGACAAGGCGTCGGCGCGCCGGCTGGCCATCGAGCTCGGCGTGCCCGTCGTCCCGGGCTACGACGGGGCCGACCAATCGGACGCCGCCCTGGCCGCGGCAGCCACCGACATCGGCTACCCGCTGCTCGTGAAGCCAACCGGTGGCGGTGGCGGCAAGGGCATGCGGGTCGTCCGAGAGGCCGGGGCGCTGGCGGCGGCTCTCGCCGGGGCCCGGCGTGAGGCGCAGGCGGCCTTTGGCGACGACCGCCTGATCCTCGAGCGACTCGTGGAAGGCCCGCGACACGTCGAAGTCCAGGTCCTGTTCGACCGCTTCGGCGCCGGCGTGCACCTGGGAGAGCGCGATTGCTCGATTCAGCGGCGCCACCAGAAGGTGCTCGAAGAGACCCCGTCTCCGGGCGTCGATCCTGGGCTGCGGGCTCGGCTGACCGAGTCGGCGTTGCGGCTGGCGTCGGGGGTCGGCTACGTCTCGGCCGGGACGTGCGAGTTCCTGGTCGACGATCGCGGCTCGTTCTACTTCCTCGAGATGAATACCCGGCTCCAGGTCGAACACCCGGTGACCGAGCTGGTCACGGGACGCGACCTGGTGGCCGACCAGATCCGGATCGCCGGCGGCGAACCGCTCGGCTTCGACCAGGCTGACGTCGGCTTTGTCGGGCATGCCGTCGAGGTGCGGCTGTATGCCGAAGACGCGGAGGACGGATTCCTGCCGGCGACCGGACGCATTGCCCGGCTTCGGTGGCCGGCGGGAGACGGCGTCCGGGTCGATGCCGGGATCGACGAGGGCTCGGTGATCGGCCCCCGGTTTGACCCGATGCTGGCCAAGGTCGTGGCCCACGGCGCGGACCGAGCACAAGCCTTCGCGAGGCTCGCCGCCGCGCTCGACGAGACCACGGTCCTGGGGGTGATCACCAACCTGCGCTTCCTTCGCTGGCTGGTCCGGCAGCCAGCGGTCACCGAGGGTCAGGCAAGGATCGACACCCTCGACCGGATTTGGCCGCCTGATGACTGGGCCTCACTGACCGCACCGCCCGACGCCGCCTGGCAGTCGGCTGCCGCCGGTCTCGCGACTCAAGGCACGGTCGAAGGATGGCGGCTGAACGCAGCCCCGGCGCTGCGGATCGCGTCCGAGGGCGACGAGCGGCGTGTCGACGTTCTCCCGGGCGCGGACATCGCCGAGCCCTCCGAGGCGGTGCGCGACGGGGACGCGGTCCACGTCGACGTCGCCGGTCGGAGCGTCACGTTCCGCCTCGCCCCGCCGCCGGACGTCGACCGCGCGGCGGCCCGAGCCGCCGGCACCGGCCAGGGTGGCGGTTCCGTCGTCGCGCCGATGCCGGGTGCCGTGCTGGCGGTGCACGTGGCGGCGGGTGACCATGTCGACGCAGGCGATCCCATCGCGACGCTCGAGGCGATGAAGATGGAGCACGCGGTCGTGGCGGGGATCGCGGGGCGAATCGAACGCCTGGCCGTCGAGCCCGGCGACCAGGTGGTTCGCGGCCAGGAGGTGGCGTCGATTACCGTATTGGCATGAGCACCAACCCTCTGACCGACCCCGCGCCCGGCAGCGAACGCGAGGCCCTGCTGACCCGCTGGCGCGAGGCGCGCCGGCGCCGCGAGGCGGCCGAGCTCAACAGCGAGGCCTACCGCGAGGCCGCCGAGGAGATCGCGAACCTCGAGATCGAGATCGCCCGGACCGACCGGGCGATGAACCCACCGCTCGTCTGAGCGAATCCACGACGGTGGGCGAGCCGGTCCGGATCTACGAGGTCGGGCCGCGCGACGGGCTCCAGAACGAAGCCCAGCCGATCGCGATCTCGGCCAAGCTCGAATTCCTGGCCCGCCTCGCCGCCACGGGGCTGCGCGAGATCGAGGCGACCAGCTTCGTCGCGCCGCGGGCCATCCCCCAGCTTGCCGACGCGGACGAGCTGCTCCGTGCGCTGCCGCGGGTCGATGGCGTCCGCTATCCCGTCCTCGTCCCGAACCTGCGCGGCCTCGAGCGGGCGGAGGCGGCCGGCGTCGACGCGATCGCGGTCTTCACCGCGGCCACCGATGCCTTCACCGAGCACAACATCGGGATGACGGTGGAGGGGTCGCTCGAGGCCTTCCGGCCGGTCCTCGCGCGCGCGGGCGAGCATCGGTGGTGGCGCCGAGGCTACGTGTCGACGGCGTTCGGGTGCCCGTACACCGGCCGGGTCGAGCCATCGGCGGCCGTCGAAGTGGGGCTTCGGTTGCTCGAGCTGGGCGTCGAGGAGGTCTGCTTCGGCGACACGATCGGCGTCGGCGTGCCGAGCCAGGTGACGGCGCTCGTGGAGCTCGCGGTCCGGAGGGGGATATCACTCGAGCGCATCGGGCTCCACTTCCACGACACCCGGGGGACGGCGCTGGCCAATGTGGTGGCAGGCCTCGATGCCGGCGTGCGCTGCTTCGACGCCTCGACCGGCGGCACCGGCGGCTGTCCCTACGCCCCCGGCGCTGCGGGCAACCTCGCGACCGAGGACCTCGTCTACCTGCTGGATGGTCTGGGCTACGACCACGGCGTAGAGCTGACCGGCGTGCTCGATGCGGCCGCGTTCATCAGCCGGACGCTGGGCCGGCGGCTGGCGACAAAGGTCGGCCAGGCAGGCGGCTGGGACCCTGGCACCGGGAGGTCGGTGGGCCGCCCGGAGGCCTGATTCGGAGCCCCTCAAATGGGTCGCGAGGCGCCTTCGGGAGTCCTGTTATCGTTCGGCAACCATGGACGGCGTCGTGCTCGTGCTGAACCAGAATTACGAGCCGCTCAACGTCTGCAACCTGCCGCGAGCCTTCCGCCTCGTCTTCGGGGAGAAGGCCGAGGTGATCGAATACGACCACCAGGTGATCCGGACGGTGCGGACGGAATACCGCGCGCCATCCGTGATCCGGCTCCAGTACCAGATCAAGCGTCCCCGGCCGCGGGTGAAGCTGACCCGGCGAGAGGTCTTCGCCCGCGACCGCCACACCTGCCAGTACTGCGGCCGCCAGACGCACGACCTGACGCTCGACCACATCGTCCCCCGCCACCGTGGCGGCGGGCACACCTGGGAGAACCTGGTCACGGCCTGCAAAGCCTGCAACCACCGGAAGGGCGGCAAGCTGCTCGAGGAGGCCCGGCTGCGGCTGGTCCGTGACCCGTTCGAGCCGCGCAGCGACGTGTACTCGCTGTTCAAGTCGTACCTCGCCGACGAGCGCAACGAGGCCTGGCGGACGTACCTGTTCCTGGGCCGCAACTGATCGCCGCCGCTCCGGTGGACCGCCAGCCCGCCCCTGCAACCGATCCGGCGGGGGCGATCCCGGCGGACGTTCTCGAAGTCCTCCACGAGCTGTGGTCGGCCGGCGAGGCCGCCTACGTCGTGGGCGGATCGCTTCGCGACGTCCTCCTCGGTCGCGCGGCCACGGACTGGGACCTGGCGACGAGCGCCCGGCCGGATCGGATGCTGGACCAGTTCCCGGGCGCGGTCTACGAGAACCGGTTCGGGACGGTGGCCATCCGCCGCGGCCGAGAGGTCTACGAGGCGACGACGTTCCGGTCCGATCACGAGTACGCCGACTTCCGGCGGCCACATCGGATCGAGTTCGGGGATTCGATCGAGCCGGACCTCGCGCGCCGGGACTTCACCGTCAATGCGATGGCGTGGGGGCGCCGGCCCGACGAGCCGGCACCAGCCCTCGTCGACCCGTTCGGCGGACGCGACGACGTAGCGGGGCGGCTGCTTCGGGCGGTTGGCGACCCCGAGCGACGGTTCGACGAGGACGCCCTCCGGATGGTCCGTGCGGTCCGGCTGGCGGCCGTCCTGGAGTTCGAGGTCGAGGCGGCGACCCTGGCGGCCATCACCGCCCGCTCGGAGCTGGTCCGGCACCTGTCCGGTGAGCGGATCGCCGCGGAGCTGGACAAGTTGCTGGCGGTGCCGTCGCCGTCTCGTGGCCTGCGGATGCTGGCCGACACCGGGATCCTTGGCCACATCGCCCCCGAGCTCGCGGACCAGCGAGGCGTGGCCCAGAACAAGGTGCCCGGTGAGGACCTCTGGGATCACACGTTGCGGACGGTCGATGCGGCTCCGCGCGACCGGCCGCTGTTGCGGCTGGCGGCGCTGCTCCACGACATCGGCAAGCCCGCGACCGCGGCGGATGGCCATTTCTACGGGCACGAGCGCGCCGGCGCGGAGCTCTGTCGGGAGCTGCTGGAGCGGCTCCATTACCCGCGCGCGGTCGTCGATCGGGTCGTGACCCTGGTCCGGCAGCACATGTTCACCTACGAGGACACCTGGAGCGACACGGCGGTCCGGCGGTTCATCGGCAAGATCGGGCGGCCGGGTCTCGAGGAGCTGTTCGAGCTGCGCCGGGCGGACAACCTGGGCAGCGGACTCGAAGCGGACGCCGCCGGGCTGGCCGAGCTGCGGGGTCGGGTCGAGGCCCAGCTGGCGGCCGAGGTCGCGATCGACCGACACGACCTCGCGATCGACGGCGACGACCTCATCACCGAGCTGGGGCTCGAGCCAGGGCCGGGCATCGGGCGGCTGCTCGATGGGCTGCTCGACCGGGTGCTTGCCGATCCCGGCCTCAACGACCGGCCGACGCTGCTGCTGCTTGCCCGGACGCTGCTCGAGATCGAGGAATGACCGAGTGATCGAGCTGCTGCTACAGGCCGAGCGAGCGCTTGCCAACGGCCTCGTCGACCACGCCGAGCGGATCTACTGGCAGGCCGTGGAGGCGGATCCCCGCAATTCGATCGCGCTCGTGGGCCTGGCGAGGGTCGCCATCGAGCGGGAGGACGACCGGGGGGCCTACGTCCTGGGCCTGCGAGCCCTCGACGTCGACGCCGAGAACCAGGCGGCACGTCGGCTGGTCGACCGGCTGGCGGAGGTCATGACGCATCGCGGCGAGGCGCTGCCCGATCCGCCGGAGGGGCCCCTGGTGGCACCGCCTCGGCATGCCGGCGAGGGGACCGCCGGGGCTGTATCCGAGCCGCCGAAGCCACCGCCCTCGCCGCCCTCGCCGCCGGAGCCACCGCCCTCGCCGCCCTCGCCGTCGCGCCGCCGGGGCCTCTTCCGCCGGCTGCTCCGGCGAGACGGGTAGCCCGCATGGCACGATCCGTCCCGGGCGCGATGAATCGGGAGGGTGCATGCGGATCCTGGTGACGGGCGGGGCCGGCTACGTTGGCGCGGCGTCGGTGGACGCCCTGGTGAACGCAGGCCATGTGGCGACGGTGGTCGACGACCTGTCGACCGGCCATGCCGCCGCCGTCGCCGAGGGAGTCCGGTTCGTCAAGGGCTCGTACGCGGACGCGGCCGCCATCGAGACGCTCCTCCGCGACGAGGGCATCGAGGCCATCCTCCACTGCGCCGCCCGCTCGCTGGTCGGCGAATCCATCACGGCTCCGGCCCGCTACTACCGAGCCAACGTCGTGGGTGGCGTCGCCCTGCTCGAGGCCGCCCGGGCCGCGGGCGTGGGCCGGGTTGTGTTCAGCTCGACGGCCGCGGTGTACGGCATCCCGGAAGCGACGCCGATCGAGGAGGATGCGCCCCTTCGGCCGATCAACCCGTACGGCGAGACCAAGCGGACGTTCGAGTCGGCGCTCGACTGGTTTGGCCGGGCGTACGGCATGCGGGCGGTCAGCCTCCGGTACTTCAACGTGGCCGGGGCGACGGAGCGGGTCGGCGAGGTCCACGACCCGGAGACCCATCTCATCCCGGCGATCCTCTCGGCAGCCGAGGGGACTCGCCCACTGACTCTCTACGGCGCCGACTACCCGACGCCCGACGGGACCGGCGTCCGCGACTACATCCACGTCGCCGACCTGGCCGACGCCCACCTCCGCGCACTCGAGGCCACGGCGCCCGACGATCCCCGGACGACGCCCTCGCTTGAGCGCGGGCTGCTGGTCTGCAACCTGGGCAGCGGCGGCGGGTTCAGCGTCCGCGAGGTGCTGGCCGTGGCCGAGCGGGTCGTGGGTGCCGCGATCCCCCACACCCTAGGTCCGCGCCGGCCGGGCGATCCGCCGGTGCTCGTCGCTTCGGTCGATCGCGCGCGCCAGGTCCTGGGCTGGGAACCGGCTCGGTCGTCACTGGACGAGATGGTCGGCTCGGCGTGGGCCTGGCGGCGGGCCAACCCGGGGGGCTACGGCGCGCCCATCTAGCGCGGTTCGATCGGGGCGGACATCGGAGCGAGGCGCTCCGGTGGCGCGACCGTCGGCACCTCGCCGGACCCCTCCCAGCGGTCCGACACGCCGCGCAGCAGCCACGCCCCGATCAGCATCGTCAGCAGCAGGCTGATCACCGCGACCTGGTAGGCGCCGACCCCCAGCGTGTCGAGCAGCAGCAGGATCGTTGCGCCGTACAGCAACTGGCCGATGACCTGCGACCCCTTTCCCACGAGCCCGTACAGGCCAAAGAACTCGCCAAGCTTCTCCGGCGGTGACAGCCGGACCATGAGCACCCGGTCCGCGACCTGGACGCCGCCCAGACCGCTGCCGAGGATCGCACCGGCGAGCAGGAACAAGGCGAAGCCGGTGTTGCCGCCCAGGCCAAGCGAGATCACCCCGATCACGAGGCCGACCGCCCACGAGGCCAGGACCACCATCAGCGTCCGCTTCGGCCCCAGCCGGTCGACCGCGAGGCCCCAGCCAAAGCTCGCGGCGATCGCCACGATCGTCAGGCCAAGGAGGATCAACGTGGCCTCCTGCTGCGGCCGGTCCATCGCCTCGGTGATGACGACGCTCATCACCACGATGATCGTGTTGACCGCGTCGGAGTAGAAGAACCGGCCGACCAGGAATCGGAGCAGGCCCGGCACCTCCCTGGCGTGCTGGATCGTCGTCCGGAGCTGCTTCCATGCCGCCACCGCCTGGCCCGGCGTCAGGCCCGCGTCGGGCGTCGCCGATCGAGGCTCCCGGAGGACGACAAACAGGGGGATCGCGAACAGGCCATAGAGCAGCGCGACGAGCGGGAATCGGGCCTCGACCGAGATGTCGCCGAAGAAGATCAGGAGGCCCACGAAGATCGTGCCGCAGTAGCCGATCGCGACACCGATCCCGGACAGCTTGCCGCGGGTGTCCGGGTAGCTGACGGTCTTGAGGGTCGCGTCGTAGTAGATCAGGGCCGCCTGGTAGGCGAAGTTCGCGACCACGAAGAGGACCAGGCCCAGCGCCGGTGACGTCCCCCCGATGACCGCCGTCGGGATGATGCACAGCAGCGTGAAGAAGATCAGGAACGGCATGCGGCGGCCGCCGCGATCGCTGAGGGCGCCCAGGATCGGCGAGACGATGGCGTTGAGTCCGACGCTGGCGGCGATGGCGACGCTGAACCAGAAGCTCCCGTCGCGTTCCCCGAGCCGGGCATCGTCGACCAGCCACAGGCCGATGGCGTTTGACACGATCGCGAACGAGAAGATCGTGTTCGCGAAGTCGTACAGGGCCCAGGCGATCGGCACCCGTGCCCGGCCCGACGGCGTCAGCGCGGCGAGCCCCCTGCCGCGTGACGCGATCACGGGCGCGCCGGCTGTCACCCCCGGATCATAGGTTCGACGGGCGGCCGTTGTACGATCGGCCCGATGGTCACCGAGGCGGCAACCAGAACCTGGCGCCCGATGGAGTTCGGCAAGCGCTCGTCCCACCAGATCGCCGATCCGATCGTCGAGCCGCTGTGGAACGGCATCCGCGTCCTGGCGCATGTCGAAGGTGATTCCGCCGAACTCATCGACGCCGACGGCGAGCGCCTTCGATGGCCGCTGGTCAGCGATGCATTGCCAGGTGCGCTCCAGACCGACTCGGCGGTGCTGGACGGCTATCTCACTGTCCAGGCGACCAACGAGACACCGGTCATCGTCGACGTCCCGACGATCCATTTCTCGCTCAACACCGGGCTCATCAAGATGTTCCTCGGCGGTCGGCTAGCCGAGCGAGCGGAGGCGCCGGATCCCACCCCGCTCCCACAGCTCAACTTCGACGACCCGGCCAAGATCTCATTCGTGGCCGTTGACCTCCTCGCCATCGACGGCGAGCCGCTTCTCGACGTGCCCCTGCTGGAGCGGAAACGCATCCTCAGCAGCGTCCTGGCGGAAGACGGGCGCGTCCGCTGCGGCGTCCACGTCCGCATGCCGCTTGGCAGCTGGCTCAACACGTGGCGCAGCAGCGGCTTCCTCTCGATCGCCTTCAAGGACGCCAACAGCCGCTACCGCCCCGGCCAAACCAACGACGACTGGGCCACCGCCGACATCCCGGCCCGCCGCTGAGCGCTCGGGCCCGAGGCGGAGCGGAGGCTCGGCCCGAGGCGTATCCCCACTGGCCGGCTGTCTGCTGGCAGCGGACTATTTCGGCCGATTGGAGCGTTGTAGGGCCCGAAAGGCGCCGAGTCGGAGGTCGTGACGTCCGATCGGTCCACCCACAGCGGACACATTCCTCCGCAATCCTTGGCCAGCCGCACCGAACGATGGAATCTGTCCACGCGCAGCGGACACTGACGCCTCGTCGAATTGGCACCCCAATTCGCGAGCGGCCTTCGGAGGTCGGAGGCGGAGCTCCGCGACGCCATCCGCCCGAGGACTCGGATCACGGCCGCCCCCCGAACAGTGGTACGGTCTGCAGGTGCCTGCGCCCGTGCTTACGCCGGCCATCCGCGACGAAATCTCCCGGCTCGGACGCGCGGACATCATGGTCGGCATCCCGAGCTTCAAGAATGCCGCGACGATCGGCTACGTCGTCCGCGCCGCCCAGGCCGGGCTGGTCCAGTACTTCCCGGACCTCAAGCCGGTCGTCGTCAACTCGGACGCCGGCTCCCCCGACGGCACCCAGCGCGTCGTCGTCGACACCGAGCCGCCGGACTATGTCGAGCAGATCCTGCTGGTCCGGCCCACCAACAAGCTCGATCGGGTCAGCCTGACCTACCCGGAAATCGATGGCACCGGCGGCAAGGGGGCCGCGCTCCGGACGATCTTCGAGATGGCGGCCGCGCTCGAAGTCCAGGCGCTGGTCGTCGTCGACTCGGACCTTCGCTCGATCGTGCCCGAATGGATCGAGCTCCTCGCCGGCCCCATCCTCAAGGGCGGCTACGACTTCGTCGCCCCGCTGTACGCCCGCTACAAGTACGACGGCACGATCACCAACACCGTCACCTACCCGTTGACCCGGGCGCTGTACGGCCACCGGATCCGGCAGCCAATCGGCGGCGACTTCGGCGTCTCCGGCGACCTCGTCCGGCACTACCTGACGCTGGACGACTGGACCGACGACATCAGCAAGTTCGGGATCGACATCTGGATGACGACCTCGGCGCTGACCGGCGGGTTCGCGGTCTGCCAGACCCGACTTGGTGCCAAGGTCCACGATCCGAAGGACCCCGGCGCCGACCTCGGGCCGATGTTCCGCCAGGTCGTCGGCACGATCCTGCGGCTGGCGGTGAAGTACCCCGACCACTGGCTCGGGATCAAGGGCTCGCACGACGTCCCGGCCTACGGCTTCGAGCGGATCATCGACCCGCCGCCGCTCGAGGTGAACACCCTCCGGCTGCTGACCGAGTTCCATCAGGGCGCCCTGACGGTCGCGGACCGATGGCGGCAGATGTTCGCGCCCGAGAACGTCGAGACCGTCCTGGTCCTTGCCAAGGAAGCGGGCAAGCTCGCCGACCATGCCCGAACGCGCCTCGGGATCGGCGGTGATGCCTCGCCGGCCAAGGTTTCTACGGCCGACATGGCCGATGCGGTCGCCGCGTTCCACTTCCCGGACGATCTCTGGGCCCGCCTGATCTACGACCTGATCCTCACCGCCCGCCGCGATGAGTTCTCCCTCGAGGAGCTGGTTGCGGCGCTCGTACCGGTGTACTTCGGCCGGGTCGGCAGCTTCGTGATCGAGAACCGGCAGGTCACCACCGACCAGGCCGAGGAGCGCGTGGAGCGGCAGGCTCGCGAATTCGAGCTGCTCAAGCCCTACCTCGTGGACAAGTGGAGGGCCGGTCAGGACGGCGGCAACGGCCGATGACCAGCCGCAGCCCGCTGCCCTCCCGGATCCTCATTCCGGTAGCCAACCCGCTCACGGCGGAGGAGCTGATCCGCCTGGGATCGGCGCTGCTGGAGAAGCGGACCGGCGAGCTGACGGCCCTCGGGATCGTCGAGGTCCCGGAAGGGATGCCGCTGTCAGAGGGCGCCACCCGGGCGCGTCATGCCCGGCGGCTGCTCCAGCGTGTCCTCGACTTCGCCCCCGAAGGGACCACGATCCACCCCATCGTCCGGATCGGCCGGCACGCCGCGGAGGGCATCGTCGAGGCCTCGGCCGAGCAGGAGGCCGATCTGATCATCTTCGGCTGGGGCGGCAAGACGCCAGGCGGCCGGGACAACCACGGCCCGACCGTCTTCTCGCCGACGATCGACGAGGTCGTCCGCGAGTCGCCCTGCGACATCGCGGTCGTCAAACAGCGCGGCTCCAAGGAGATCCGCCGAGTCCTCGTCCCCGTGCGCGGCGGGCCGCACGCCGAGCTCGCGATCCGCTTCGCCGACACCATCGCCCGCCGGCACGACGCCCAGGTCGTCGTCCTCCACCTCGTCCCGCCGGGCATCACCCTCGCGGTCCGGGCCCAGGCCGAGCACGCCCTGACGTCGTTCATCAAGCAGCACGTCAAGGGCAAGGCCGAGCCCGCACTGCGGGAGGCATCGAACGTCCGCAACGCGATCCTCCGCGAGGCGGAGAAGGCGGACCTCGTCGTCATGGGTGCCTCGGCAACGCCGGGCGGCCAGGATGGCTCGAGCTACCTGTTCGGTGCCCTGCCGGAGGCCATCGCCACACGTGCCAAGCCGACCGTCATCGTCGTCAAGACACGCGAGACGATCGGCCGCCAGACGTTCGAGCAGCTGGCCTCACGGGCAGAGACGCTGGCCGCCGCCGATCGGGCGGCGGAGGAGGCGCGCGCCGTCCCGGCACGCGTCGAGCGCTGGTTCGGCGAATCGAACTTCCACCACGCCGAGTTTGCCGACGTCCGGCGCCTGGCCCAGCTCAAGGAGAAGCAGGGCCTGACGGTCAGTCTCGTCCTGCCGACGCTCGACGAGGAGGAGACGATCGGGCCGATCGTCCGGCGGGCGATGCGGGAGATGGTCGGCCGGGTGCCGCTGCTCGACGAGATCCTGGTGATCGACTCGGCGTCCACGGACCGGACCCGCGAGATCGCCGAAGCCGAGGGCGCCCGGGTCGTCCAGCACCCCGACGTCCTGCCCCGCTACGGCTCGTTCAGGGGCAAGGGCGAGGCGCTCTGGAAGTCGATCTACGAGACGTCCGGCGACATCATCGTGTGGGCCGATACCGACGTCCGCAACTGGCACTCACGGTTCGTCTACGGGACGCTCGGCCCGCTGTTGCATGAGCCGCGGCTGCAATACGTCAAGGCCTACTACCAGCGGCCGATCGTCGAGGCCGGGATCCTCAAGGAGGGCGGTGGCGGACGGGTCACGGAGCTCGTCGCGCGCCCGCTCCTCAACCTCTTCTACCCCGAGCTGTCGGGGCTGATCCAGCCACTGTCAGGCGAGTACGCGGGGCGACGCGCCCTGCTCGAATCGATCCCCTTCTTCACCGGCTACGCGGTCGAGATCGGGCATCTCATCGACGCCGCGGAGCGAGTCGGGATCGAGGGCCTGGGCCAGGTCGACCTGGAGCGGCGGGTCCACCGCAACCAGGAGCTCGAGGGCCTGTCGCGAATGTCGTTCGTGATCCTGCAAGCCGTCATGAAACGGCTCGAGGAGCGGCGCAAGGCGCGCCTGTTCGCCGAGCTGGGCTCGACGATGAAGCTGCCGCGGAGCGGTCGCGGGCGGCTGTCGCTGGAAGTCATCGAACTCGCCGACCGCGAGCGCCCGCCGATGGTCCGCATCCCGGAGTACCTGGAGAAGCGCCGCGGGCCCGTGCCCGGGGCGACCCTCGAACCCGCGCTCCGGTGATCGTCGAGGCGATCGAGCCGGCATCGTTCGAGGACGCCATCCCGGCGCTCGGAGCCCTGGTCGTCGACGCCACCGAGAGCGGCGCATCGGTCAATTTCCTGGCCGGCGTGACGGTGAATGAAGCGGGAGCCTGGTGGGCCGCTCGTGCCGCCGCCGTGCGCGACGGTTCGACGACGGTTTTCGTCGCCCGCGACGGCAACGAGGTCATCGGCTGCACCCTGCTTGCCCGCGCGACCACCCCCAACGCGCCGCACCGGGCGGAAATCGGCAAGGTCATCGTCCGGCAGGCGGCGCGGCGTCGCGGGATCGGCGCGGCGCTCATGGACGCCGCGGAGCGACGTGCCCGGGGCGACGGGCGGTGGCTGCTGATCCTCGACACTGTCACCGGCGAGCCACCGGCCGCGTTCTACGAAGCGTTGGGCTGGCAGCCCGCCGGCACGATCCCGAACTTCGCCCTGACGCCGGACGGCCGCCCGGCCTCGACGACGTACTACTGGAAGGATCTCCGGTGAGGTTCGCGGGAGCCCGGCGTACTACCAGCAATGCTGGCAGGCTGCCCGGAATTGCCCGCGTCGCCCGCCGGCGTCGCGTTTCATGCGGCCGCACGCATCACCGAATGCTCGTCGGGGGCACATTCGGCCGCGCGACGCGCTCCCGAAGGTTTGTCAGCAATGCTGGTGCTATGACGACCGTCCTCTTTGCGCCGGACTCGTTCAAGGGCTCGCTGACATCGGTCGAGGTCGCGAGGGCGTTGGCCGGTGGCTGGGCGACGGCGCGGCCCAACGATGAGCTGCTCCATGCCCCACTCGGTGACGGAGGCGAGGGGACCATCTTCGCGATCGCGTATGGCGGTGGCTGGGAGTGGCTCGAAGCTTTCACGATCGGGTTCGACCACGATCAAGCCACAGCCGCCTGGCTCCGATCCCACGATGGTCATCGCGCCTACGTCGAGCTCGCCCAGGCCTCGGGGCTTTCGCTAGTCGATCCCGAAGACCGCGACCCGATGAACGTCACCACGTCAGCGACGGGTGAGGTCCTCAAGCAGGTACTCGACACCGGGATCAGGGATATCACGTTGGGCATCGGCGGAAGCGCGACGACGGACGGCGGTCGGGGCATCCTCGAGATCCTCGGAGCGAGGGTGGACGAGGGCTCGGTCGACCTCTCGAACCTCGAATTCGAGATTGGCCGAGGTCGCGCTGCAGGTGGCATGCGACGTGACCAACCCGCTGCTGGGACCGAGCGGCGCCGCCGCGACGTACGGCCCCCAAAAGGGTGCGACGCCAGAGCAGGTCGTCGAGCTCGACGCGCGACTGGCGACCTTCGCGGACGCGCTGGAAGCCGCGACCCGTCGCCGCGAGCGCGAGACGCCTGGCTCGGGGGCCGCCGGAGGCGTCGGATTCGGGTTGCTCGCCATCCAGGACCGGTTCGCAGCGTTCCGCCTCCGACCAGGGATCGACCTCGTCATGGAAGCCACCGACTTCGACGCCAAATTGGCGAGAGCGGACCTGGTCGTGACAGGTGAGGGCCGGGTCGACGGTCAGACGGCCTTCGGCAAGACGGCGATGGGAGTAGCCCGACGCGCTCACGCCGCAGGCAAGCCGACGATCGCGATCGGGGGTGGGGTGACCCCGGAAGGGATCGAGGCGCTGGCGCCGCTGGGCGTCGTCGTGGTTTCGGCGACCGAGGCACCGCAGAGCGTCGAGGAGGCGATGGCCGCCGGCTGGGAGCCCGTCGCCCGGGCCGGTGAGCGGATCGCGCGTCTCGTCAGCCTGGGAGCGACGACATGACGGCCCAGGCGCCGGACATGGTCACCTTCGACGGTGCCGAGTGGGCGCTCGTGGGGATCGACGGGCAGGGGCTGTTCGACCCCGCGGCGTGGGACCTTCGGCCGATCGCCCTGAATACGGCCGAATGGCGCGGCTTCGTGTGCCGCTACGCCGTCGAGGATGACCGGCTCCGACTTGCCCACCTCTCGATCGGGCTGAGGGAGGAGGACGGGGCGGCGCTCGACCGGCTACCCGGGGTCGTCCGGGTCGTTGGCGAGCGCGTCCGCTGGAACGTCGACTTCGAGGGCGTCGACGTGCCGTTCACGGGAACGCTCGTGCTCGGCCAGGGGTTCATCCGGGACCTGTACGTCCACATGGGCTTCCACCCGCCGTGGAAGTGGGAGCGCGTCGTCCGCCTGGAGTTGGACGATGGCCACGTGACGGCGTCGACCGATGAGTCGGCCCGCATGGCTCGCGAACGCCAGGATCGCAAGGGCGCGCCGCTGAAACCCGGGCCCGGTGCCGATCGCCGGACGGTGAGCCAGTGGATTCTCGATACCTTCGATCGATCCATCCGGCGGATCCGCCGCTGGGACGACCCGACAGGGCGAAAGGAGCCGCCCCGTGACCACTGAGACCGGGGCCCGGACGACACCGTCCGGCAAGCCCGCCAAGGCACCAACCAGGCGGCGCCCCAAGAAGCGCAAGTTCTCCAACCCGGCGGCGACCTACGCAAAGCGCCTCGAGCGCTACCGCCCGGGCCTGATGCGATTCACGCTGGACGGCCTGGCGACGACCTACGGCCACCCAGAGTGGCAACGGCGCCTCGATCCCACGAGCGAGCTGATCCTCACGGTCCTCACCCAGAACAGCGCCGACACCAACGCCGAGGTGGCCTTCGAAGCCCTCCGGCGAGCGTACCCGGGCGCCGGCGAGGTGGAGGCGAGCCAACTCGGTGCAGGCTGGGGCGGCCTTGGCCTGACCCCGGGCATCGCCCCGGACTGGGAACGGGTCGAGTTCGCGCCGATCGAAGAGCTGACCAATGTCATCCGTCCCGGCGGCCTGGCCAACCAGAAGGCACCCACCCTCCAGGCCGCATTGCGCAGGATCCGCGAGGAGCGCGGGGACTACTCCATGGAATTCCTCGGCGACATGCCTGCGCTCGAGGCGCGGGACTGGCTGACATCGATCCCGGGGATCGGTCGCAAGACCGCCTCGATCGTCCTCCTGTTCTCCTTCGGACAGCCGCTGATGCCGGTCGATCGGCACGTCGAGCGGGTAGCGATGCGGATCGGACTGCTGCCGCGGAAGGCCACCCTCGAGGAGTCGCATGAGCTGTTCCTGGGCCTTCTCCAGCCGGACCAGATGTTCGAGGCCCACGTGAACCTCATCCAGCACGGCCGCAAGGTCTGCCACGCCCAGAAGCCGGAACACGACCGCTGCCCGGTCATCGACCGCTGCCGGTTCTACGATGAGAAGGCCCCATGACCGAATTCGAACAGCTTGCCGACGACTTCCTGCTCGCCGAATTCGAGCTGTACCCAACTCGGGCCAGCTCCCTCGGCCTGGCGGACTACGACGGCCGGCTGGACGAGCTCTCGGCGGCCGAGTTCGAGCGGCGGGACGCCGAGGCAGCGTCGTGGCTGGAGCGTTTCGAGGCCATCGCCAACGACGGCCTGACCCAGAGCCAGCAGCTGGACCGGGACCTGGCCATCGCGGTTCTCCGTGGTCGGACGATCCTGGCCGATTGGCAGGGCTGGCGTCGCGATCCCCTCGTCTACTCCACGCCCTGTCTCGACGGCATCTTCAAGCTGCTGCTCCATCGGCTCCGCCCCGACGAGGACCTCGTCGACGCCATCTGCAGCCGGCTCGAGGCGATCCCCGGCGTGCTCGGCGATGGTCAGAAGAACCTCGACGACGAGCTGGCCAGCCAGCTGATTGCCGAGCGCGGCCTCGCCTCCGCGCAGGCCGGGCTGCGGTATTTGCGCGACCTGTTGCCAGCCGAGTTCGGCGAGGGCGCGGGTCGTGACCGGATCCGCGCCGCTTCCGGCCCGGCCGCGGCCGCCTTCGAACGCTGGATCACCTTCCTCGAGGACTTCGTTCCCCGCGCCCACGGCGACTGGCAACTGGGCGAGGAGCGCTACAGCCGACTGCTCCGCGAGCGAGAGTCGCTGACCGACGACGCCCGGTCGCTGCGTGAGCGGGGCCAGGCCGAGTACGACCGGCTCGACGCGGAGATGCGGGACCTGGCCCGCCAGATCGACGGCTCCGACGACTGGGTGGCCCTCCTCGATCGAACCGACGAGGATCACCCGGCGTCCGAAGCCGAGATGCGCGAGGCCTATGAGTCATGGACGGCCCGTTCCCGGGCCTTCCTGGAGGAGACGGGTCTCGTCACGCTCCCGCCTGGGGAGCGTTGCGTCGTCGAGCCGTCGCCGGTGTTCCAGCGGCCGGTCATCGGGGTCGCCTCATACGTCGCCCCGCCGATGTACTCCGACGCCGTGACCGGGCATTTCTTCGTCCCGTTCGCACCCGACGGCGCACCGGCCGAAGAGATCCAGAAACGGCTCAAGGCCAACAGCAACGCCGGGATCCCCACGGTCTCCGTACACGAGGCGTACCCCGGCCACCATTGGCACCTGTCGATGATGAAGGCCAACCCGAGCCGCCTGCGGCGGGCGTTCGGCACGCCGTACTTCAGCGAGGGTTGGGCGCTCTACGCCGAGCGGGCGGTGCGCGAGCAGGGCTTCTTCGAGGAGCCGCTGCACGAGCTCCACCACCTCAATGCCACGATCTTCCGAGCTGCCCGCATCGTCGTTGACACGAGCCTCCACCTCGGCGAGATGTCATTCGAGGAAGCGGTCCAGCACATGATCACGAAAGCGGCCATGCCGGAGCCGACGGCGCGGGCGGAGGTCGGGCGGTATTGCTGGTGGCCGACCCAGGCCTCCGCCTACCTGACGGGCTGCCTCGAGATCCTGCGTATCCGGGACCGCTACCTGGCTGCTCGCAGCATCACGGGGCCCGCCGGCGAGGCACCGATCGAGGTCCTGCGCGACTTCCACGACACGATTGCCTCGGCCGGCAGCCTGCCCCTGGGGCTCGCCGAGCGAGCGGTGATGGCTTCGGTGCCGGCAGGCTGAGCCGGCGTAACGCGCCCGCGCTCGGCGCAGGGCCAGTATTGCGGCGCGGTATTGTGGCGGCATGCTGAGCGGAGCGGCGGGTGGCTACAGCACAGCGCCGCGGATCCTGATCGTCGACGACGATCCCAACCTGCTCGTCCTCCTCGCCGACCAGCTCCGCGCCGACGGCTACGAGACGATGACGGCCCGCGACGGCGACGAGGCGCTGCGACGGCTCCGGACGAGCTGGCCGGACCTCCTGATCATCGACATGATGATGCCGCGAATGGACGGCCTTACCCTTGCCCGCGAGATCAAGGGCCGGGCGGACCTGCCGATCATCGTCCTCTCGGCGATCGACGCCGGTGACTCCAAAGCCGACCTCCTCGAGGAGGTCGCCGAGGACTACGTGACCAAGCCCTACCACTACCCGGAGCTGCGGGCCCGGATCAACCGCGTGCTCCGGCGGCTTGGCGACAAGGTGCCCCGCCAGAGCCTGGAGCTCGGTCCCAACCTGACGCTCGAGCTCCACAAGCGAGAGGCCACGGTCAACGGCCGGGTGGTCCAGCTCACCCCCACCGAATCGCGGCTGTTGTATGCCCTCGCCGCGAACCTCGGTCAGACGGTGACGACCGAAACGTTGCTGGCCCGCGGCTGGGCCGAGACCGAGGACGCCGACCCGTCGTACGTCTGGGTCACGATGCGCCGCCTCCGCCAGAAGGTCGAGGTCGACCCGAACCACCCGGCCCACCTGCTCACCGTCCGGGGCGTGGGCTACCGGCTCATCGCGGGCGACGGCTCCGCAGCCGACGGCGAAAGCCCCGCGGCGGTCGAGGGCTGACCGATGAAGCCATGGGTGGCGGATCCGGCACGCGACGCCGATATCGAGATCCCGGACGAGTCGATCGACGCGCCGCCCGAACCCGTTCGACTCGGTCCGGCGCTGTCGTTCCGTGCCCGCCTTACGCTGACCCTGATCGCCGTCGCCATCGTCCCGCTGCTGGCGTTCGGTGCCCTCGTCGTGCTGACGAGTGCGGCCGGCGGTGACCCGACGGTGACCCGGCTGCTGCTGCTGGCGATCTCGATCGCCGTCCTGTTCGGCGTCCTGATCGCGTACCTGCTCGCCGCCGATCTGACCCGACCCCTGCGGGCGATCGCCGCGGCGGTGGACCGGGTCTCGGCCGGTGACCTGGGCACGCCGATCGCCGTCGGGGGCGACGACGAGCTGGCTCGTCTGGCCGACAGCCACAACCGCCTGGCCGCGGACCTCGAGCGCCGCAACCGCGAGCTCGGCGGCATCCTCGAGGCGATCGAGAGCGCCTCGCCGCGCGACGGCGTGGACTGGCTGACGGGCCGGGCCACGGCCGATGCCCGTACGGCATTCGGGCTGATCGACAGCGCGATCTACCTCGTCGACCCGCGCGAGATCCCCGTCGAGGAGGACGTGCCCGGCGACCCGCGGCCGGTGCGAGCGGAGCTCCGGACCGGTGGCGAGCAGATGGGCGTGCTCGTGGGCCACCTCCCGGCGACGCGTCGCTGGGAGCGCGCTGACCAGCATCTCCTGGAGCTGTTCGCGAGCGAGATCGCGGTCGCGATCCGGAACGCCCAGCTGTTCGAGCGGGTCGAGGCTCAGAACGCCCAGCTGCTGGAGCTCGATGCCGCGAAGGACGAGTTCCTGCGCGGCGTCAGCCACAACCTCCAGACCCCACTGACGAGCATCCGCGCCTACACGGAGCAGCTCCGCGAGAACCGGCCCGACCGTCGCCTGGGGATCATCGCCGAGCAGACCGACCGTCTCTCGCGGATGGTCCGCCAGCTGCTGACCGTCACCCGCCTCGAATCCGGCGCTCTCAAGCCGCGGACCGAGGTCTTCGGCCTGGCGCCCCGTGTCCGCCGGGCCTGGGAAGCGCTTGCCGCGGAAGGCGTTCCGTTCGAGGTCAACGACCGGTCCAATGGCTGGCTGGCCGTGGCCGATGGCGACCAGCTCGACCAGGTCCTGTGGGCGCTCCTCGACAACGCGGTCAAGTACGGGGACGGGACCCCGGTCGCGGTCGAGATCGACCTCGACGTCGAGCTGCCGCGGCTCAGGCTCACGATCGCCGACCACGGCGAAGGCATCGCCGACGCGGACCGGGCGCGGCTCTTTGGCCGGTTCGAGCGGGGCGGCGACAAGGCCGCCGAGGGCAGTGGTCTCGGCCTTTACGTGTCGCGCGAACTGTGCCGGGCGATGGATGGCGACCTGGTCCTGGAGCCGGCCCGGGCCGGTCGCGGGGCGGCCTTCACCGTCGTCCTGCCGGGGGAGCCGCCCGAGGACGTTTGAGGCCGATCCAAATAGCTGCTCGCAGGGCGACCAACAGTGGCCAATTTGCGGCTCGAGAACCACCGTTTGCCCGTGGCGAACACAGGCCACGGCGCCTGACTCATCGGTACCGATCCGGACCGCCAAAAGTCCTGCTCGGCGGTGCAACTCGGCCACATTGCAAGGTTGTCTGCAAGGTTGCTTGCGGTACATTGCGCGTGGACTTATCTGGTCCGCACAAATACCGCCGGGGGTCATAGATGTCTCGCCCACCGCGGCCTTTGGCCGCCGGTCGGGATCCCCAGTACGGGCACACGCCTGAGCGTGCGCGCGTGCTTCGGAGATCCTCGAACGGCGTCCGCGGAAGGCCACTCTCCACGTTCTGGCGAAGCCGATTCGGCGCGCGCGGCCGGCGCGGTCAGGCGCTCGTCGAGCTGGCGATCGTGCTGCCGGTGATGCTCGTCGTCGTCGGCGCGGCGATCGATCTGGGCCGGCTGTTCCAGGCTCATGTCTCGATCGAGAATGCCGCTCGCGAGGGCGCCTTCTACGGTGCGCGCAATCCGCGTTGTGACGTCGTCAAGGCCGGCTGCCTCGAGCCGGGGACGGTCGACTGGCACGTCCGCAATGAGCTTCCCGGCGTCACCGTCGGGGCGCCGACGATCAGCTGCCTGGACGCCCTCACCGCCTCGGCCAAGAGCGTCGAGTCGTGCGTCGAGGACGACGTCTACCAGGTGACGGTGGGCCACACCTTCTCACTGCTCACCCCGCTCCTCTCGCCGATCTTCGGGAGCCAGCTCCAGTTGTCAGCGACGGCGAGCTCGGTCGTGTTCAACGAGGCGTTTGACCCCGATGCCACGCCGATCCCCATCCCGTCCGGTTCCACCGCACCGAGCACCGCGCCATCGACCCAGCCCAGCGCGCCGCCCGCGGGCTGCACGTCGGCCCCGGCGGCGAACTTCACCACATTCCAGCGCAACCGCAATCGTCCAGTGGAGTTCACCGACACGTCCACCTTCATCGCCGGCTGCCCGATCGTGAGCTGGTCGTGGTCGTTCGGCGACGGCAGCCCCACGAGCTCGGCCCAGAGCCCGGACCACAGCTTCCCTTCGCAGGGAACCACCTACCAGGTGACCCTCACGGTGACCAACGGCAGTGGATTCTCCAACAGCATGACGAAGGCGGTGACGACGCTATGAACGGCCGCCGTCGCGGGATCCTCGGCCGCGAGCGCTCGACCGGCCAGGCGCTCGTCGAGTTCGCCCTGGCGATCCCGATCTTCCTGATCCTCGTGTTCGGCCTCATCGACATCGGCCGGCTTGTCTACGTCAACAACGCCATTTCCCAGGGCGCCCGCGAAGGTGCCAGATACGGCTCCGTCCAGTACCGGGCGGGGACCGCCGCATCGCGAGCCGATGTGGGCACGTACACCGTGGGAATGATGGCTGCCGTGCCCAACGCGGCCGTCACTGTGACGTGTGAGCGCAACGGGGCTTCCGTCACGGCCTGCCGGACCAACGACCTCCTGGTGGTCAACGTGACCAGCCCGGTGTCGATGTTCACGCCGCTCATCGGCCAGATCGTGGGGACGGTCAACGTCTCCTCCACCGCGAAAGTGATGGTAAATCAATGAACCGCACGACCGGGCTCGCCCAGGGGCGCGAGCGGGGTCAAATCCTGGTCATCTTCGCCGGCGGCCTTATCACCCTTCTGCTCGCCGTAGGGCTCGTCATCGATGGCGGCTTCGCCTTCGTCAACCGGCGGGACGGCCAGAACGTCTCCGACCTCGCCTCGATGGCGGGGACGAAGATGATCGCCGACCACTACCTCAAGGGCGGCCGCACGGGACCGCAGGTCTATGGCGCGATCGATGCCAACGCGACCCGCAACGGCTGCACGCCGACGGCTCCGACGCCCTGCTCGTGGACCGCGCGTTACGTGCGCCCGATCAGCGGCGGCGAGGAAGACCTCGGCCCGGTCGTCAACGCCGGCTCGATCGCCAGTGGCGCGCAGGGCGTCAAGGTCGACATCCGCCGCTTGCCTAGGACGTTCTTCCTCGGCCTCGTCGGCCAGGCCAACTGGCAGGTCGACACCACGGCGACCGCGCTGGTGGCGACCCAGCCGGCGCTCCCGGCTGGCCAGGTCCTGCCGATCGCCGCCAATCCGCCGGGCAACTACACCCCGGGCGGCACCTACGAGTTCTCGGTGGACCGGGACGGCCCCGGCAACTTCGGCTGGCTGTCGTGGAACGGATCGAACGACGCGCCGACGCTTGCCGAGAGCCTGTGCAACCCGAACAACCCGGAGATCACCTTCCCGGCCTGGGTCGACGGCGACCCCGGGGCATCGAACGCCAACGCGGTCCGGGACTGCGTCGACTACTGGATCGCCAACGGGACGACCGTGCTCATCCCGGTCTGGGGGCCCGGATGTCCCGGCGACCCGGGGGCCGATGGCACCGAGGGCGTGGGCAACCAGTTCGAGTACTGCGTTATCGGGATGGCCGCCTTCGTCCTCACCGCCCACGGCCAGCCGGCGATCGACTCGATCACCGGGCGGTTCGTCGAGTACTTCCCGTTGCCCACGGTTCCGGCTGGCTACGGGACCGCGCCATCGGCCGGCGACGAGGCCGTCTTCATCGGACTGGTTCGCTAGGGGCGCCGTCTCCTCCACGCGCGCCCGGTCCTTCGGGGACCCGGGAACTTCCAGGAGCGGTCCGGCCTTCAGGGGCCGGGCCGCTCCCCCGTATCCGGCGGCTCAGCGATCGAGCAGCCCCGGGTCGAGCCGCCACACGGTCGAGCCCTCGAGGTTGCCGAGGACCGTCGGACCGTGGAGGTCGAGGACCCAGATCGAGCCTGCGGCCGCCGCCAGGCCGTGGACGCCGGTGTCGAAGGCGATCTCGGCAACCAGGTCGCCGGTCGCCGCATCGAGGACGGTCACCGACTTGCCGAGTCCGTTCGCGACCCACAGCAGCCCGTCGTGCTCGGCCAGATAGACAGGGCCACGGCCGACCTCGAAGGTGCCGGTGACCTCGTTGGTCCCCGGATCGATCCGGCTCACCGTCCCATCATCAGTGTTCTCCGACCAGACGGCGTCCTCGCCGATCGCGATCCAGTTCGGCTGGGCGCCGACGGGGATCGTGGCGACGACCGAGCCGTCGGCGGGATCGACCCGGAATACCTCGTTGCCGCGATCGCCGGCAACCCAGATCGCGCCGTCGGTGATCCGGAAGCCGTCGGCGCTCGTGCCGAGCTCGTAGGTCGCCACGGCCTCGTTGGTCTCGGGGTCGATCCTGACCAGCGTGCCGTTCGTCCGGTCCGTCGCCCAGACCGCGTCCGGACCGACCTGGACGTCGTAGATCTCACCCGGGATTTGGATCGAGGCGAGCTGCTCCCCGGTGACGGTATCGATGCGGGCGACGGTCTGCGTCCCGCCCGAGACCCACAGTGAGCCAAAGCCAATGTCGACGCCGCATGGCCCTTCGGGCACGTCGAGCGACGTGACAGTCTCGTTCGTTCCTGGGTCGATGGCGTGGACCTCGCTGTCGGCGTACGAGCTGATCCAGACCAGGTCGACATCTTCAGCGAGCTCGCATGGGCTGATGATCGTCTCGATTCGTGCCACCTCGAGATCCGCCGCCGTGACGCCATCCGACACGGCGGGCGAGCCCTGGCTCGGCGATGGGGTGGCGGCCGCCGACGGCGTGGGTGGCGCCTCCGTCGAGCCGCTCGTGCCGCTCGTTCCGCAGCCGGCAATCATCAGCGCGACGACGAGCAGCCCAAGGCTCCTGGATGTCCTGGTCAAACGGGGCCCCTCCTCTGACGCGCGTCAGGGTACCCCGGGAGGCGCGTCGGCCCTGGAATCAGAAGCGACCCGGTCGTGGACCGAGCCGCTCAGCAGGTGGGGAGGGAACGCGCGGAGGTCAGGTGCGGTCGTTACCGACGGTTGATTTGCGCTGGAAGGTCCATGCGACCGAACCGGCGACGATGCCCATGACCGGTCCCAAGGCCGCGCCGATTGGGAGGTCGATGATAGTGAGATCGATGAACCCACCGACGGTCCACGCTGCGTAAGCCCACAGAGCGGTGACGAGGACGGGGCGTTTCATGCCGCCAACAATGCGCGTCGAGATTTGCTTGCTCAATCCGCCGTTGGTACGGGGTTATCGGGAGACATCAGATGTCGCCCAGACGACGCATTGGCCGCAAGGCGGTCTGCAAGGTAGCGTCGGCATAGTCCACCGGTACTTTCGTCCTGGTACCACGAGGGGCACCTTGAATCCAGTCGCGCCGACCCGCACTCGCCGTCAAAGATCGCGGGGCCAGAGCCTCGCCGAGTTCGCCATCGTCTTTCCGGTCCTGATGCTCATCATTGGCGCCATCATCCAGTTCGGGCTGATTTTCTGGGCGCAGAACACACTGGTCCAGGTCGTTCGCGACACCGGCCGTTGGGCATCGACTCAGCAGAGCTGCACGAACGTGAACGCCGTGATCGCGACAGCGAACAGCATCGCCGGACAGTCCTCCCTGCTGGGATACTCCACTGGCAGCTGGTCTGCGACGAACGTTTTCGTGACGTGGCCTCCAACTGATGGTCCTGATGCGGGGACAGCGAACGATCCGTGCCCTCCGACGAGCAACCAGGAACTGGGCTGGGTTCAGGTCAGGATCAGCCACAACGTGCCGGTGTTCTTCCCGCTCGTGCCGGGGGTGGTTGGAACCATCGAATCGAAGACTGAGTTCCGGATGGAGCCGGCCAACACGCCATGACCCGATTGCTCAGTTTTCTGGTCCCTGACGAGAGAACCGGACAGCGCGGTCAGGTCCTCCCGCTCGTCGCCCTGATGATGATCGTCCTCCTGGGAATGGCCGCTCTCGCGATCGACCCGAGCAGGAAATACTCGGAATTGCGGCTGCAGCGAAGTGCGGCTGATGCCGCGTCCCTGGCGGGCGCCCAGGATGTCCAGGGCGCAACCCGCACCGTCTCGAGCACGATGCAGGCAACGGCACGCACCAATGCGTTGACGGTCCTCGTCAGCCAGCTCGGTGCTACGGGACCGGGAACGTGCAACACCGCGAACAACATCAGCGACTGCCCGCTTCCGGGAACCCGCTACAGGGTCTCGATCAAGACGCCAGCAATGGCCTGCGGCCAGCAGGGAACCAGCATCTGCGATCCGTTCCATTCCGTTCAGGTGACGGTTCGGGACCCGGCATTCAGCACCACGCTGGCGCATATCGTCGGCCAGAACACCTGGGACGTCGGGACGACGTCGGTCGCCGGTCTATCGTTCCCCGCCAACTACGCGGTGGTGACGCTCCAGGCACCCGACCCGCGCAACAACGGGACTGATGCCAACCTGAACAAGGACCTCATCGTCAGCGGCAACAACACGGTCCTCAACATCTTGACGGGCGATATCGGGACCAACACGTCGGCGACGACCACCAACTCGGGGTACATCGATTTGGCGGATGGCTACTACATCGACCACTGGGATGACCTGACGGCCGTTGGAATCACCTGGAGCCAGGTCGGTGGCCTCCCCCTGGGCCGAAAGATGAGCTCCAAGATCCAGGATCCGGCGTACATGTACGCCGCCTTCCCGAATGCCGGCACGACGACGCCCATCTTTGCGACGCAGGCGGCCGGAGTCACCCCGTGCACCGGCGCCAATTTCCCAACCACGTACACGACGCTGCTCAGCACCGCCGTCTGCTACCGACCGGGGATCTACACGGACAACCAGGGATTCCGGCTCCTGGCCAACACGGACGTCGCGTACCTGATGCCCGGTGCCTACTCATTCCCCGAGGGGATGACGATCCGCGGGTCGCTGCTGGGCGGCCTGATCAGCAACCAGCAGGGCGTCGTGCTCGTCATCCCACAGTCCGAGGACGTGTCGGCAAACAACGCGGTGAACTTCCTTCTCAATGCCGGCAACCAGGGATGCACCGTCGACACGTGTCGTGCGTCGGCGGCCATCGACCATGCAGGCAATCCCGTGGTGACGACAGAAGGCCTGATCCTCACCATCGAAGTTACCCGCGACAACAGCTGCTTCAATGGCACCGATCCCTGGGATGACGCGAACGCGCATGGCTGCAATATCACCGGCAACACGACGCTGAACCTGGCCGGAAACGGCTCCCTGGGTATCGGTGGCGTGATCTACGGCCCAAGTGACAACATGTCGATCAACGGTGGTTCGACGCAGCAGGGATTCGTCGGCCAGATCATCTCGTGGACCGTGACATACACCGGCGGAGCGACTCTGAACCAAGCCTATCCGGGGCCTCAGGAGCCAGGGATCCTGCGAATTGATGCGGCCTGCTCTGCTCCGGGTGAAGGGCAATACCCAATTGGGACTTGCGCGCCCTAGTCGAACGACGCGAGAGGAAAGCACCAGAGCCGCGTCCTGGGGGGCCGCGGCTCTTCCTTTTACGGGCGGTGCAGCGGGTGATGCAGCCGGAAGGCACACGCCAAGCCCCGTCGAGGCAGGACTGCCGGCGCATGACCGGACGAACGGCCCCATGTTGAGGAACCGTCGGGCTATGCAGTAGCGCACCGATTCAAGGGACCGTGAAAGGTGCCTCGCCGAGCATCGGCGTCCACCTTCCGAACCCGTTCGGGGAATTGCATGCGCAGCTTGATCCCATTCCGCCGCACCGGCCGCCGCCGAACCCGAGGCCAGAGCCTCGTCGAGTTCGCCCTCATCCTGCCGGTGATGCTCGTGATGCTGGCCGCCGCCCTCGACCTGGGCCGCGTCTTCTACGCCCACATCACGCTCAACAACGCCGCTCGCGAAGGCGCCTTCGAGGCAGCGGTCAACCCCGACTCGTTCGACGCCGGGCAGCCCTGCAACACCTTCGACAACCGGGTCACCTGCCGGGTCCAGCTCGAAGCCAAGGATTCCAACGTCACGATCGCCGACGGCGACATCGGCCTGACCTGCAGCGTGACCGGCTGTCCCGGCCAGGCCGGAAGCTTCGTCACCGTCAGCGTCAGCGGCGAGTTCCAGCTCATCACGCCGCTGCTTGCCGTCATCTTCGGCGGCCAGACCATTCCGCTGAGCTCGAGCGCCACGGCGCAGGTCCAGTACCTGCCCGACGCCGCGATCATGACGGCTCCCCCCGGGCCGGTGGCGGGCTTCTCCGTCAGCGACACCAGTCCCGACGTTGGCGAGACCGTCAACTTCGATGGCAGCAGCTCGACGGGCGACCCCAGCGAGTACGTGTGGGACTTCGGCGACGGGGCGCAAGGGCAGAGCACCGACCCGACGATCAGCCACACCTACACGGTGGCCGGTACGTACACGGTGATCCTGACCGTCATCAACCTGACCGGCGTCGATACCGAGCAGCACATCGTCACCGTCGGCACACCACCCGGCCCCAGCCCATCGGTCGCGCCAAGCGTCGCCCCCACGCCCAGTTGCATCTTCCCGGCCAACGTGATCGGGCTCGCCCCGGGCATCGCCCGCGACGCACTCGACGACGACTTCATCGTGATCATGTTCGGGGACCTGACGAATGGGCCGAAGAACAAGATCCAGGCCCAGAACCCGGATCACACCGAGTGCCTGAGTCAATGGAGCACGATCCAGCTCCACTACCGGCCCCTGTGAGGTTGATGACGATGCGAATCCCTCACCGCAGCCGGCGCACTCGCAAGGGCCAGGCCCTGGTCGAGTTCTCCCTGGTCCTCGTGCCCTTCCTGTTCATCCTGATGGGCGTCCTGGACCTGTCCCGCGCCATCTACACCCTCAACGGCACCGCCGAGGCAGCCCGCGAGATCGCCCGGGTGACAAGCGTCCACCCATACGACACCTGTTGCGATCTGGGCTCCGGCGCGGACGCTCAGGACGTGATCGGCGTCCAGCGGATCCTGATCCCCGGCCTGTCCTTCACCCCGTCCACAGACATCGTCTGCGTCGACGTGTCCGATGTCGTGCTCCCAGACAAGGAGTGCGAGGACGGCGACACCGACGACGCCCGATTCGTGCGGGTCACGGTCCGGGCGGCGTTCACGCCGGCAACACCGCTGTCGCACTTGTTCGGCGACCACACCTTCTCATCCGTCAGTCGGATCGAGATCCCATGATCAAGGAGGTAACGGCCATGGCTCGCGCAAGCCAGAGGCGGGGCGACAAGGGACAGGTCATCGTCATCTTCGCCCTGGCCCTCGTCGGCATCGTGGCAATGGTCGGTCTGGTCCTCGACGGCGGTAGTGCCTTCGAGCAGCGGCGCGAGGAGCAGAACGTCTCCGACCTCGCCTCGATGGCCGGAGCTGTTGCCTACATCAACACCGGTGGCAGCGTGTTCAACAAGACGGCGGCGGCCGATGCCGCAGCTCGGAGCGTGGCGACGGCCAACGGCTACACCGGTGGTGCCGACGCCGTGACGGTCGACGTCTCCGTCGCCGGCGGAGCGAACGGCGCGACGGTCCGCGTCTCGATCGGAAAGCCGCACCAGAACACCTTCTCGGGCGTCGTCGGCATGCCGACCTGGGATGTCTCCACGACCGCCCAGGCCGAGGTCAACGAGCGGCCGAATGGCGTGAACGGGGCGATGCCGCTGCTGTTCAACGAGGAGGCGTTTCCCACGGCCCTGTGCGACGAAAGCTCGGGCACCTGCATCCCCGAGGTCTACCAGCTGCCGGGCACCGGCAACGAGGACGTGCCCCAGGACGCCACCCAGTTCAACTGGACGATCTTCTGCGAGGCCAGCGGCAGCCAGTGCTCCCAGGCCGACAGCAATGGCGTCAGTGACCTGATCCACCAGAATGGTCACGGGGACACGGTCTACATCGGCGACGGTATCGGCCCTCTCAACGCCGGTAGCCATACGACCCTGTTCGGCGACCTTGGCGCCCACACGGGTGGTACGTTCCCAGTCCCGATCGTGAACGACGACGGCGACATGGTCGGCTTCGCCTACTTCAAGCTCATCTCGATCGAGGGCGGCAGCCAGAAGGTCATCCGGGGGTACTTCGTGTCACCGGTCCGCGGCGCCGAGCTCGTCTACAACCCCGCCAAGCCGGGAGCCACGCTCGCCACCGGCGGCATCCTGCTCGAGCTGATCGACTGATATTCCAGGGGGCGTCTCCCCGCCCTCGACAGGCAACCGTCGGCCGCCGGGCTTCATCCGGCGGCCGACGCGTATCCGGTACCGAGCTACTCCGGGAGCGGGCCCGGCGGCAATGAAGCGCCGTCCTCGGCCAACAGGCGGGAACTACCGTCCTGGGCAACGGCGTAGGTCCAGCGATGGCGTTCCACGCAGCCAGCCTGGCAATCGCCCCAGCCGACCTCGACGACCACCCGATAGCCACCGGCAACAGCGCGTACGTCGTACCAGCAGCACTGGCCGGCCAGCTCCGGGTCGAACCGCTGGACTCGGCTGATCATCGGATTTGCGGCGAAGACCCGCTGTGCGGCTTCCTCAGGATCGTCGACTGGGTCGGTCGGGAGGGCTGGCTGATCGGATGGTGCGGCCGACGCGGCCGGGGCGGCGCTGCCTGCGGCACAGCCGGCGAGGAGGACCGTCGCGATGCCAAGGATCGCGATCGGCAATCGGCGTCGGTGGGTGCGATGTTCCATGCAGTACCGACGATCGTGGGGGACGGCGCGGTTCCGTGCAACGGGACGGCCCGATCGGACGACGCCGTTGTAACGGTTGGCCAGGGTCCGGGAAGGGCCCCTCAACCTCTGGCGGGCGACGATCCTGGGGTTAGGAGGCGCAGATGACGAGCATCACGACCGCCCATACAACCCGGATCGACGCACCCGTCGAGGCCGTCTGGAAGGCGCTGACCACGCCGGAAATCCGCAAGCAGTGGTTCTTCGGCGTCGACACCGAGACGGATTGGAAGGTTGGCAGTCCGCTGACCCATCGCGGCGAGTACCAGGGCAAGCCGTACGAGGACAAGGGCGAGGTGCTCCGCTTCGAGCCGCCCAAGGTGCTCGAGCACAGCCACTGGAGCGACACGTCCGGCAAGCAGGACCGGCCCGAGAACTACCAGGTCGTGACCTGGGAGCTGGCCGATCGGAACGGCGCCACGGAGCTCAATCTGCGCGAGCGCAACCTCCCATCCGAGGAGGCCAAGGCCACGTCAGAACAGGCGTGGGAGGCCGCCCTGGGCAGTCTCAAGAAGGTCGTCGAGGCGTCGTAGCCTCAACTACCGCCGATGGCGGTTCGGGCTGATCGACGTCGGGCGCGGTACCACGCGAGGTACTCCAGCAGTTCGTCGCGTTCGTCATCGGTGAGGTTAGCGAAGAGTGCCGCGCCAATCGTCTCTGCGGGATTCGCGCTCGCATCGCCAGGCACGCGATAGCCAGACAGCCGCATCAGCTCGGCATACGGGATATCAAGCGCCTCGCTCAACTGGTGGAGGACGTGTGGCGAGGGCTTCTTGACGGAATCATTCTCCAGCTTGCTCAGGTAGGCGGCTGAGATTCCCGCCGCACGGGCGACGTCGCTCCCAGACAGCTCGCGCACCTCGCGCACCTGATGCCCGGGAAATTCAGCTGAGGATCCCAGCCCGCTGCGGACCTGGCGGCCGGCTCCGAGGCCGACCGAGTTCGGCGCGTGCGCACGACCAGGGCGGTCAGGCGAAGAGGCCCTGCCCCACAAATCCGCCGACTGCGGCACCAGGCGGGACGACGAAGACCGCCGACCCGATGTGCCGGATGTACTCGTTGAGCAGATCCGTCGCGAGCGACCGCTGCAGTTCCACGAACTGGGCCGGCGAGCGCTGGTAGCAAACGAACAGCAGCCCGGCGTCGATTCGGCCGTCGGGGTGGATGCCGCCGACGTAGTTGTAGCCGCGCCTGAGGATCCTGATGCCACGGTTGCTCGACTGGTGGGCCAGCTTCACGTGGGCCGCGGGGTCGATCGCGGGCGCGCCGGCGACCTGGGCCGCGAAGTCGGGCTCGGTGAACTCCTCGCCACCGCTCAGTGGCGCGCCGGTGAGCTTGGTCCGTCCGAAGGTCGCTTCCTGTTCGGCCAGGGGAGTCAGATCCCATTCTTCGATCAGCATCTCGATCTTCCGGACGACAAGGTAGTCTGCCACCCGCCAGCCAGGCTCCCTCGCCGCCGGCGGCGATCCAGACATGCTCGTCGAGGGCCGCCGCGTCCTCCGCAACGATGTTGTTGGTGCCGTCCTTGAAGCCCAGCAGGTTGCGCGGCGTCGACTGGGCCAGGGTGGTCTTCGACGTCCGGCCGAAGCCCGCCTGCGACCAGCGAATCGCCGCTTGCCCGTCGGCGATCCGGGCGAGGTTCCGGACCGCGTGCATCGCCACCTGCGGATCATCGGCGCAGGCCTGCACGCAGAGATCGCCGTGACTCCATTCGGGCTGCAGGGCGTCGCCCGCGAATGGCGGCAGATCCGACAGGGCCGGCGGACGCAGCGGCCCAAGCCCGAACCGGTCGACACCATCCTTCTCGAAGAGCCCCGGGCCGAAGCCGATGGTCACCGTCAGCCCGCTCGACGGCAGGTCGAGCGTCTCCCCCGTGTCGTCGGGCGGCGCCTGCGGGTCGCCGCCGACCGCGCCCGTGGCGCCCACCTCGAGGCCCTCCGTCATGCGCGACGCCGCGACCGACCAGTCGCGCAGCAGCCGCTCGAGACCGAGTCGGGTCGTGTCCTCGACGATGTCGAACGCGGCGAACTGGACGTGATCCTGGGCCGGTGTCGTGATGCCGGCCTGGTGCGGCCCGAAGAACGGATAGACGGTCGAGCTCGCAGCGCCGGGCCCGCTGGACCGCGGCACGACCAGCTGGCCGGCCAACCCACCCACCGCCAGCCCGGCCGCGCCGGCCGCGGCAGCCCCCAGCAACTGGCGCCGGCTCAGCCCGGATGGCCCGGCAGGTGCGGCTCCGGAGGGCGAGGAGTCCTTCGGCTCGGTCACGGCAGGATCGTAATCGGCGATCGGGTGACGCATCTCGGGTTCGACGTCATGAAGCGCTGGCGCACCGAGACGCTCAGGTGGCGGTCGCCTCGAGCTTGGCGTCAACGGCTTCCGCGGGCGCCGAAGCGTACCGGCTCGATAGCTCCCGGTACGGCCGGGAGCGGAGCGCGAGCAGCGACGCCATCAACCCGATGATGCCGGCCACGATGAAGATCAATGCCATCCCGCGGTCGGGTCCCGAGCCGAACCATGGCCCGATGCCCTCGGCAAGCGCGCCGTCGGTCATCGACGGCAGCACCCAGAACTGGGCGATCGGACCGATCAGGAACGCGGTGATCGGCGCTGCTGCCGTCTCGAGCGTCTGGGCGAACCCGAAGACACGGCCCTGCTCCCGGAACGGCACGACCCGCTGGATGACGGTCTGCTCCGATGCCTCGGCCACCGGGGCGAGAACGAGGTAGATGAAGAATCCGATCGCCAGCGGCAGGATCGCCGAGCGGATCGGGAAGGCGATGGTCACCGCCCACATCACCACGTTCGCGACCAGCAGCGTCCGGACGGGATTGGCACCCAGTCCGCGGCGCGCAACCAGGATCCCCCCAAGGATGAACCCGAGGCTGGTGAACGCGATCAGGAAGCCCCACGCTTCGACCGACATCAGGGTGAGCCCGTAGGGGTCCATCAGCGACATGAACACGCCGCCCAGAAAGTTGTTGAACATCGAGAACAGCAGGATCGCGAACAGCCCCGGAACCAGCCCGACGGCACGGATGGCTCCCCTCACGTCGACCACCCGCGGACCGTCCTCGCTTGGGTTCGGCGGCGCCTCGGTGATGTGAATGGTCAGCAGGTGCGCAGCGGCGAGGGCGGTCAGCACGACCGCGATCACCAGGCAGGCACCCATTCCGAGCTGACCGACGGCGAGGCCACTGAACACCGACGTGACGGCAAAGGCGACGCCGTTCGTCGTCCCGACCAGGCCGTTCGCGCGGTCGCGCCGATCCTCCGGGACGAGGAGGGTCACCGTGGTTGACAGGGCGACCATCCGCAGGTTGCCGGCGATCGCGCCGGCGAGCACGAGCGTCACGAGCGCCCAGAACGCCGGGTGGCCAAGGTCCCGCAGCCCCGATGCGGGCGCGAGCACGAACACCAGCCCCCCAAGGGCGAAGGCCCCGAGCGACAGGCCGCTCGATACGAGCATCGAGGTGCGACGCCGGTGCCGGTCCACGAACGTGCCGATGAACATCCCGGACACGGTGAGCAACAGCATGTACCCGCCGCCGATGATCGCCGTCGCCAGCACTGACCGGGTCTCGAGATAGACCCAGAACGTCAGTGCGAACCACAGGAAGTTGTTCGTGACGTTGGCCACGAGGGTGTTCGCGACCAGCAGCTGGAATGTGCGCATGACCCTGCCAGCATGACGGAGTCAGGCCGTGCACCGTTTGGTCCGGGCAAAGGCGAGTCGTCAAAGGACTCGCCCACCCCGATTTCCTGGTCGAGATGGACGCGATCGCGGTCGTGCCGGCCTGAGCCGGCGCGACCTCAGGCGCCGGCGAGCTGCTCGACGACGGGGGCCAGGGCCGCAATCTCGTGCTCGTCGAGCCAGCCAACGAGGAACGAGTTGATCCCCCAACGGTCCCGGACCCGGTGCAGCTTGTCGACCAGATCGGGCACGGACCCGATGAGCGAATAGGGCGACTCGAGCACGTCCTCGGCGGAGATCGACAGGCCGGTTCGTGTCTCGTACTGGCGGGCGACGTCGGCGGCGACCCTTCGTGGTTCGTTCGTGACGGCGATGCCGCCGATGAGCCGGAGCACGCTGAGGTCGAGCCGGGGAAGCCTGTCCCCCGCCTCTTCCCTGACCCAGCCGATGCGCTCGTCCATCCGCGGCGGAAACGCATCGGCCAGCGAATCGCGGTCCTGGCGCAGATCGAGCCCCACGATGTCGGCCTCGCGCGCCGCCAGGCGGAGCACGCGTTCGCGGGTCCCGCCCACGAGGAAGGGCGGGTGCGGCCTCTGGCTCGGCTTCGGTTGCCCGTCCATCGCCCTGATCGAGTAGAACCGCCCTTCGAAGGTGAAGGGACCCTCGGCAAACAGGCCACGGAGGATCGCGATCGCCTCCGTCATTCGCGCAATCCGCATCCCTGGTCGATCGAACGCGATGCCGCTGGCGGCGTATTCGGCTTCGTTCCATCCCGCCCCGATGCCGACGACGAGGCGCCCCCCGCTGAGGAGGTCCAGGGTCGCCAGGTCCTGCGCCAGGACGGCCGGATGGCGGAGGTCGTTGTTGAACACGAGTGGGCAGAGCCGCAGCCGCTCCGTCGACATGGCCACCGCGGTCAGCACGGGAACCGGTGCCAGCTGCGAGGTGAGGTGGTCGTGGATGGTCAGGTGGCTGTAGCCGGTCCCCTCGGCCATGCGCGCGCCCTCCACCAGCGCGCGCCGATCGAGGATGCCCCGCGCGCCCACCATGAACTGGAACGGCCTCATCGGTGGATCTTCGCACCACGATCCCGGCATCAACCCAACCCAACGAAGCCGAACTGGTAATCCTTAGCGCTGCGGAGCGAAAGGAGCCATCGACATGGACCAGAAGAACCTCGATATCTACGGCAATGACCCGATCCCGTGGTCGCGACCGCTCGCCGCACTGGAGAAGTTCGAAGCAAATGAGGGTTCCAGCATCTGGCTCGCCACGACCCGTCCCGATGGCCGGCCGCACGTCGCCGGGGTCGGTGCGCTGTGGCTCGACGGCAAGTTCTACATCGTGAGTGGACCCGGCACGCGCAAGAGCCGGAACCTGGCCCAGAACCCTCACTGCGTGATCTCGGTCGGCCTGCCCGGGATCGACCTCGTCGTCGAGGGAAAGGCTGAGCGCACCACCGACGACGCCACGCTCGACCGCGTCGCGGCAAAGTACAAGATCCAGGGCTGGGAGCCCGCGATGAAGGACGGTGCGGTCGTCGGCCCCTTCAACGCACCGAGCGCGGGGCCGCCGCCCTGGCATGTCTACGCGATCACCCCGACGACCGCCTTCGGCGTGGCCACCGCCGACCCGCAGGGGGCGACGCGCTGGCGCTTCGACACCTAGCGGGTGGCTCCACCACCCGCTAGCGCATCGGCCCGCTCGCCGCTCCACAGCACGCTGGCGACGACGGCCAGCAGGAGCGTGGCCAGGCCGGAAAGGGCGAGCGTCCCCGACGCGCCGAGGCCGCCCACGAGCGGACCGCCGACCGCAGTTCCCAGCGGGGTCGCGATCATGACCACCGAACTGCGGGCGGCGAGCACGAACGGCAGGTTCGCGGCCGACGTCGATGACTGGAACAGGGCGTACGTCAGCGGGATGAAGGGTCCATAGATCAGTCCGCCGAGGGCAAACGCGGCGAGGGTGACCGGGGTCGGAGCGAAGGCGAATGGGAGCAGGCAGGCGCCCCAGCCGGCGACGATCAACAGCGTGATCCGCCGCATGTTGCGGCCGCGGATCGTGCCGGTGATCAGGGTCGCCGCCAGCGCGCCAACGCCGAACGTCCCCCAGTACGCGCCGAGGAGCCCGGCCGGCGCCTCCAGGTCGACGGCGACGTACACCGGCAAGGCGACCTCCACCGGGCCGTACAGGAAGAAGAACACCCAGCTGACGAGGGTCAGGCTCAACAGATCCGGGCGCCGGAGGAGCCTGAATCCCGATTCCGCCGCCCGGGTGTCGATCGGCCCCTCGACCGCCTCCGTCGTCGCGCCCGTTCGCCAGGCGACGATGCCCAGGAACGCGAATGACGCGGCATCGAGGCCCAGCAGGAGAGCCGGGCTCACCCAGACGAGGAGTACCCCTGCCAGCAACGGGCCAACGATGGTGGCGAACGACACCTGGGCGCTGGCCAGCGAGTTGACGGCCAGCCGGCCGTCCGGCCCGCCCAGCTCCGAGAGCATCGTGTACTCGCCGGCCGTGCCCCATGCCGTCATCAGCGACGAGCCGGCAAGCAGGATCACGTAGAGCTGGGGGGTGAGGATGCCGCCCGCAAAGAGCAGGGCGATGCCGCCCAGGCAGGCAGTCCGCAGCAGGCAATGGCCAAGCAGCATGGCGCGCGCCGGTCGGCCACGCAGGAACCGGCCGAAGGCGACCGCGCCGATCACGCCGGGCAGCGTGTAGGCGGCGACCGCGAGCCCGACGAAGAGCCCCTCCTCGCTGGCCGGGGCGATGCCTACCGCCAGCCAGGCGATGGTGACCGTGCTCAGGCCGTCGCCGAGCGACGACGCACCCAGGCCGGCCAGGAACCGGCGGGTCCGGCGATCCTCGAGCAGGCGGCGGTAGGCCGCAGGAATCATCGTGGGCAGTCACCCTGGTGCGTCTCGAATTCGAACGATCAGCATGCTAGGCGCGGTCCGCCGATGCGGCTTCTCCGAACCTGCTGGATCGCGCGTCTTGGGATCGAGCGATGACGGATCGCGGAGCTGGCTTCAGGAGTTCGAGATCCCCTTCCACTCCCGGAGTCGCTGGGCGAGGAGGTCGACCCGTGCTTGCGGGTCGCCCTCGTCGAGGACGCGCATGTCGGCCGGGTCGGCGCGGAGGTAGACGCCGGAGGTCCGCTCGTGGAGCTGGGGATCGGCCTCGGACCGGGTGGTCCAGTAGCCAGCCGCACGATCGGCAGACTCGAGGCGAATCTCGCCGGTGCCCTCGAGCTGCGGTGCGTTGGCATGCCGCGGTCGCTCGCCATTCCAGAAGTAGAAGACCCTCGTTGGATCGCGGTGCTCCTTCGATGCCACGCTCCAATATCTGACCGAGAGGGTGCCGTCCTCCTGCCACCCTCGGCCCGCGACCTCGACGCCGCCCTCCCGATCGCGCGAGATCCGGAGGAGGCTGATCGCCGACGGCTCGCGCTCAGTGCGGAGCGTCAGCGAGTGCTGCCACCAATCCCCCTCGAGCCTCGTCAGGCGACCCTCATCCTCGATCGCCTTGCGGAGCTTGTGGTTCACCGCCCGCATGTCGGCCGCCGTCAACGCCTCGGGGTAGCGCACCGCGGTCATGCCGAGGAGGTCCGTGGGCAGCTTGGCGCCCTTGGCATGGAGGATGAACGTCCGACGCATGCCCAGCGCGCCACCGAACAAGCCGGCCTCGAAGACCACGTTGTCGCGCGGCGAGGCCTGGCCGCTGGTTGCCGGGTCCGAAGGGTTGCTTGTCCAGTCGTCCTGGGCGAAGACGAACGCGGCAAAGTCAACCTCGCCAGTGAGCTCGACCAACCGATCGAGCGTCGAGACGCCGGGATTGAACACCGCGGTCCACGGCTCGACCTCCGCGACCTCCGCCAGGCCACGGGCCAGGGCCTGGACCAGCTTCGCCTGCTTGCCGGAGGAGCCGAGGAAGATCCGAGGCTTCATGCCGCCAAGCGTACGGCCGCAGACGTTGAACGACGCGAAGCGTTGCGCTCTGTCACCACGGCGCGCAGGTCGATGCGAGACTCGTCAGATCAACGTGTAGAGTCGCCTCAGGGGCCGACTGCCGGCCAACCGCCGGCCGCCCGCGGATGGAGGAGTTCGCATGGCTCGCGTACGGAAGACGGTTGGGTTGCTCGCTGTCACCAGCCTGATAGCGACGATGTTCTCGTTCGGTCCGGCAGCTTCAGCCGCGGGACCCAGCGTTGGGCTGGATCCGCTGTGCAACAACCGGACCAGCAACTCGGTCCGCAAGCTGCTCGAGTGCGTGACCCTGGCGGGCGTCCTCGAGCACCAAGAGGCGTTCCAGGAGATCGCGGACAACAACGGCGGCAACCGCGCTTCGGGTAGCGGTGGCTACAACGACTCGCTCGACTATGTCGAGGATCGACTTGGTGCTGCCGGCTATTCCACGAGTCGCCAGGAATTCGAGTTCAACAAGTTCAACGATCTTGGCGGGTCGGTCCTCCAGCAGGTTGCGCCGAACAGCGTGACCTACGTCCATGGCACCGACTTCGGCGCCACTCCGCACTCGGTTCCGGGCGATGTCACGGCCAACGTGACGGCGGTCGATCTATCCCTGGGTATTGGCAACGCATCGACCAGTGGCTGCGAGGCCACCGACTTCACGGGATTCCCGGCAGGCAACATTGCCTTGATCCAGCGAGGAACCTGCACCTTCGAGATCAAGGGCGAGAACGCCGCGGCGGCGGGCGCCAGCGGCGTGCTCTTCTTCAACCAGGGGAATACCGCGGCCGCGGATCGGAACGGCATCCCGGCCGTGACGCTCGGCAACGGCTACACCGGTGGCATCCCGGCGCTCAACCTGACCTATGCGCTGGGCGCTGAGCTCTCGACGATCGCGGGCTTGCGGGTGCGGTTGTTCGCCAACGTCACCCGTGTCCTGACGGTGACCGAGAACCTGATCGCGGATTCGCCGGCCGGCGATCCCCACAACGTGATCATGGCCGGCGCCCATCTCGACTCGGTTCCCGCCGGCCCCGGCATCAACGACAACGGCTCCGGATCGAGCGCGTTGATCGAGGTCGCCGAGCAGATCGCCAAGGTCAAGCTGCCGAACAAGTTGCGCTTTGCCTGGTGGGGCGCCGAAGAGGACAACCTCGTCGGGTCGACCTTCTATGTCAATGACCTGGTCGCGAATGCACCCGACGAGCTGGCCGACATCGAGATGTACCTCAACTTCGACATGGTCGCGTCGCCGAACTACGGCCTGTTCATCTACGACGGTGACGGCTCGGGCTTCGGTCTCGTCGGCCCGGACGGCTCGGATGACATCGAGGCGCTCTTCGAGCGCTACTTCGCCGAGCGCAGCATCCCCTCGGAGCCGACTGCGTTCACCGGGCGGTCGGACTACCAGGCCTTCATCAACAACGGCATTCCGGCCGGCGGCCTGTTCACCGGTGCGGAAGTGCTCAAGACCCCGGCGCAGGTGGCCAAGTGGGGTGGCACGGCGGGCATCGCCTATGACCCGTGCTACCACCAGGCCTGCGACACCATCAACAACCTGAGCCACGAGGCCTTGGCCATCAACGCTGACGCGATTGCCTACGTGGTTTTCCTGTACGCGTCGGGTGCCGAAGCGCTCGACAACTGACCCCGACCTGTACAGCGTGACTGGGAGCCCCGCCTTCGAGCGGGGCTCTCTCGTTCGACGCTTGGAGTGGATCGCCGAGCGCCCGAAGCCGTCAGACGCGAACCTGAGATCCATGCGCCCGCGATCTCTGGGCCCGAGCGTTGTGGCGAGGACGTAGCATCGGCGAATGAGCGTCGTCGAGCCTCCGGCGTCGTGGACGTCACGCGCCGCGGCGCGCCTCGTCCGCATGGTCGGGATCGCGGACTCGCCGGCTGACGACGACGACATCCGACTGCGGAAGCGCGTCGGCGTCCTCGCAGGCTACCTGACGATCGCCGCCGCGCTGACACTCCCAATCCAGGCGATGGGCGTGCCGCTCAGCTTCCTGTTTGGGGCCGGACTGGCGACGTTCAGCCTGGTGAACCTCGTGGTCCTCGCGCGGACCCGTGACCTCGATCGCTACGTGTACGCGCTCATCGCCGCCGGGCTTGTGTTCGTCCCGATCGCCACCCTGCTGGGTGGCGGGATCCTGGGTCACACGACAGGGCTGGTCTGGGGATTCCTCGTGCCCGGGTACGCGATCATGGCGCTGGGCCCGCAGCGGGCGACGCCCTGGTTCGTCGCCTACCTGGGAATCGTCGCCCTGATGGTGGTCCTCGATCCGCTCGCCCGCGAGTCCGCCGAGGAAGCGCCGTACGCGTACCGGCTGTTAGCCCAGGTCCAGAACGCGGTCATGCCGCTGGCCATCGTGTTCCTGCTCCTGCGCTACACCGATGTCCGCCGAAGGGCAGCCGAGGCGCGCGTCGAGGAGCTCCTGACGAACGCGATCCCCGCCGCGATCGCGTCCCGCCTCAAGCGCGGCGAGCGCCGGATCGCCGAGCGGTACCCCGAAACGACGGTGGTCTTCGCCGACCTCGTTGGCTTCACCCCGTGGGCGCAGCGGACCGAGCCCGATCGGGTGGTCGCCGTCCTCGACGAGCTATTCACCCGCATCGACGAGCTCGCCGCGGCCCACGGCCTGGAGAAGATCAAGACGATTGGGGATGCCTACATGGCGGTTGCCGGGGCGCCCGAGCCACGGGCGGATCACGCTGCGGCGGCGGTGGCCTTCGCACATGCGATGCAGGAAGCCGCGAGGGCGCTGAGCGCCACCCAGGGGCTGCAACTCCAGGTACGGGTGGGCGTGGCCAGCGGACCGGTGGTGGCCGGAGTGATCGGCCAGCGGCGGCTCCTGTTCGACCTCTGGGGCGAAACCGTCAATCTCGCGTCGCGCATGGAGTCATCGGGCGTGCCAGGCCGGATCCAGGTGAGCGCCTCGACGCGCGAACTGCTCGGCGACGCCTACACATTCGAGCAACGCGAGGTGGACGTCAAAGGGCTTGGCCCGCTCACCACCTACCTGGTCGCGTGATCGGCGTCGCAGAACCGATGAAATCCTTCCCCGGACAACGGTCTGATTGGCTGAACGACGCCCCAGGAGCACGGACGAGATGGAACAACCGACGACCGCCAACGCGGTGCCCGAACGAGCCACGAGACGCGAATGGATCGGCCTCGCGGTGCTGACCCTTGCCGCGCTGGTCTACGCGATGGACCTGACGGTGCTCAACCTCGCGATCCCCCGGATCAGCGCCGAGTTGCGACCGTCCAGCGTGCAGCTCCTCTGGATCTTCGACATCTATGGCTTCCTCGTAGCCGGCCTGCTCATCACGATGGGGACGCTCGGTGATCGCATCGGGCGGCGGAAGCTGCTGCTGGCGGGCGCAGCGGGATTCGCGCTGGCGTCAGTCCTGGCGGCGTTCTCGACGAGCCCCGAGATGCTCATCGCCAGCCGCGCCATCATGGGCATCGCCGGCGCGACGATTGCCCCGTCGACCCTCTCGCTGATCTTCACGATGTTCCTCGACCCGAAGCAGCGTTCGACGGCGATCGGGTTCTGGATCGCCGCGTACTCCGCGGGCAGCGCCATCGGGCCGGTCGTCGGCGGCATCCTCCTCGAGTTCTTCTGGTGGGGCTCGGTCTTCCTGATCGGCGTCCCGGTGATGGGGCTCCTGCTGCTCATCGGTCCGCGCACCCTGCCCGAGTACAAGGACCCGAACGCCCGCGGCCTGGACCTTCTCAGCGCCGCGATGTCGCTGCTCGCGATCCTCGGCGTGGTCTACGGACTCAAGCAGATTGCCCAGGATGGGATCGCAATCGTGCCGGTCCTTTCCATCCTCGCCGGCGTCGTCCTCGGGATCGCGTTCGTGCGCCGGCAGCTCCAGCTCGAGTCGCCGATCATCGATGTGAGCCTCTTCCGGATCCGCGCCTTCAGCGCATCGCTCCTGACCTACCTGCTGTCCATCTTTGTCGTCGTCGGCTACTTCCTGTTGATCGGGCAGTACCTGCAGCTGGTCCTGGGAATGTCGCCGTTCACGGCGGCGCTGTGGTCGCTGCCCTCGGCGATCGGCTTCACCGTCGGGTCCGTCGCCGCGCCGCGGTTCATCCATCGGTTCCGGCCGGCCGTGATCATGGGCGGCGGCCTGGCGGTCGCGGCCCTCGGGGCGGTGGCCCTCCTCGGTGTGTCGGTCGCCGGCGGCAACAGCCTGCCGCTCATCGTCGGGGCGTCGCTGGTGATGTCGCTCGCCCTGGCGCCCGTGATCACGCTGGCGACGGAGTTGATCGTCGGCAGTGCGCCACCCGAGCAGGCCGGCGCTGCCACCGGCATGTCCGAGACGAGCGGCGAGCTCGGCGGAGCGCTGGGGATCGCCATCCTCGGCAGCATCGGCACGGCGGTGTACCGGTCCGAGGTCGGCGCTTCCCTGCCGGCAGGCATCCCTGGGGAAGTCGTGGCAGCCGCTCGTGACACGCTAGGTGGAGCGCTCGCCGTGGCGCAGACGCTGCCAGGCGAGCTCGCCGCCGCACTCATCGCCGCGGCCCAGACCGCCTTCGTCGACTCGATCCACTTCGTGGCCGTTGTTTCGGCCATCGGTGCGATCCTGACCGCGATTGTTGCCGCGAGTGCCCTCCGCACCGTGCCGGCGCGGTCGGACCCCGCTCCGGGCGAGGCGGACAGCTGAACTCCGCCACCGGAACGCCGAAGCGGTCAGCCGGCGGTTGATGCGTGCGCCGAAGTGGTGGGCACCTGACCCGACCGCACCATACGGAACATTACCTAGTGATTCGGGTGAGGCGACTGGATATCGTCCAGATGTAGCCACGTAAAGCGCCGGGCACTGCGTCGTGGTGCGGCAACTCGCTGCAGGGAATCTGAGGGAGGGATTTCAGATGGGTGGCCCGGCGCGCCGGCGTTCTGGCATGCGCACGCGCATGTTCGTCGCGATCCTGTCGACCATCCTCATCGCGGAGTTGTTCCCAGCTGCCGCCCTGGGTGCCGAGCCGACGCCGACGACACCTCCCGCACCCACCCAGCCTGTTCGGCCCAACCCCACCAACCCGAACACCGGCCGGGTCGTGGAGCGTCCGCCGGTAGAGCTCGGTATCCCCAGCACGTCGGGAGCGGGTGACGCCGCCATTCCAACGGATCCGTCGATCCGGCCGCGGCCAGGCTTCGTCCCGACCAAGGCGCCCGGGGTTCAAACGGCCGTCCCCGATCTCTGGACCGAGACCAGTCGCACCTTTGCCAATCCGGACGGTACGTACACCGTCGAGATCTCGGGTGGCCGTCTCAACTATCGCGATCGCGCTGGTGCCTGGCATCCCCTGGACCTCTCGCTGGCAGGCGACGCCAACGGTGACTACGCCTTCCGAGTCAAGGGCCATGATCGCGTCGTCAGGATCGCTGCGGGACCGGCGAATCGGTCACTCGCCTCGCTGGTCGCAAGCGAAGGCCGGCTCGCGATTCGGGCACTCGACTTCGATGCGTCCGGCTCTGCCGGCGTCCCCGCCGACGGTGTGGCCCGATTCACGGCTCCCGGCCGATCCGATCAGCTCTTCGTGCGCGGGTCGGATCGCGGCTTCGAGTTTGGCGCGACCATCGATTCGGCCGACGCCGCTGGCCAGTACGCCTTCGCCCTCGATCTCGGACCGCTGACCGCGTCGCTCGCCGAGGATGGACAGACCGTTCGCCTGACGAAGCTGTCGGCGTCCCGGGTGCCCAGGACCGTCGGGTACATCTCGGCGCCAATCGTCTTCGATGCCAACGATATTCCGGTGGCCGAAGGCGGCGTCACCGTCGAGCTCATCACGCCCGGCCAGGACGGGTCGCTGTCGGCTGCGGCTCGGGCGGAGCTCCGGCCGAACGAGGCAGCGCTCATCTACACGATCGATCGCGCGTGGCTCGACGATCCAAACCGCGCCTTCCCCGTCACCCTCGACCCCGATGCATGCCTCGGCGAGGGGGCCTCCGGCTGCGCCATCAACGGGACCGGGACCAACCTCGACCACTTCGTGATGTCGGGCCTGCCGACCCTCTACCCGACCGGCTGGAACATCATCCGGGTCGGCGACGACGCCCGTACCGAACCCACGCCACAGGACTACGGGAACCTCCGGTCGCTCGTCTACTTCGCCGACGTGACACTGCCCGACGGCGCCATGGTCTGGGATACCAACCTCAGGCTGCACATCTCCTCCTTCGGCGGGACGCCGGCGGGCCAGACGATCTCGGTCTACCGGGTCAAGAAGGGGTGGGGCCAGGACTCGACCTGGAACGAATGGAGCTCTGGCGCCGGCTACGACACCACGCCCGTGACGTCGGTCACGGTGCCGTCGTCGGGGAACATGAACTTCGACGTCGACGCCATCGTCCAGAGCTGGTACACCCGCCGGGCGAAGGACTGGAAGGGCGACATCGGCTTCGCCGTCCGGATGGACTACGAAGGCAGTGACGCCGGCGAGGTTGGGTTCGACCGCTACAACGACCCGACCCCGACCTATCGGCCACTGCTTACGATCAGCTACGAGGTACCGAAGGTCTCGATCGATTTCGACCCGGCCCTCGGAACGAACTACAGCCCGTCCGCGATGATCGCCGGCCAGGCCGCCGTCCTGCCGGTCAAGATCACCAACAACGGCTCGGGCTTCGATTTTGATACGACCGACTGGCGGATCGGCTACCGCTTCTTCGATGCGAAGAGCGTGCTGGTGTCATCCGGCTCACAGGCGCTGACGCAGTGCGTTGGCCCCGGCACGGGCTGTGCGAGTCCGTCGGCGACCATCGGCCTGAACGTCACCCCACCGACGACCGTTGGGCAGTACACGCTGCGCCTCGACCTGGTCCGGAATGGCTCGATCGACACGTTCGCGTCCGACTGGGCGACGCCATCGAAGTTCTACTCGCGGAACAAGAAGGTCCTCTCGTCGGACAACACGCGCTGGACCGGCAGTTCGGTCGTCGAGCGTGATGAGTTCAGCATCGCGGTCGTCCAGGGCGGTGGCGACACGGGCACCGTCAAGCGGGTGGAGACCGGCGACGGCGGCAGCCTTGGCGTCGACCTGTGGTCGCGGAACCTCTCCTACACCGGTCAGGGCGGCGTCGGATTCGACGACATGCTCCCGATCGAGCTGGACTACGGCTATGACTCCAAGTACGTCGGCGACTGTGGCGGCATCCTCGACGGCTGCGGCTGGTGGACGACCTTCGACGAGCGCCTGATCGAGGGATCGGGTACGACATACACGTACGTCGATCCATCGGGCAATCGCCATCTCGTGGACACAGACCCGAACCAGCAGATCGTGTCCGGGGCGTCCTTCCTCCTCCAGCGGCCTCGGATGACGCTGTTCGACGAGCAGGTCCCCTCCGTCACGACCAATCTCGCGCTCGTCTCCGGTGGGTCCGAGAGCCCCGCGCCATTCACACCGTTCTCGGGCAGCTGGACACTCAGGGCGACGGCCCCGACGAGCTTCCCGGGTTCAACGGACCTCGGCTATTCGCGCGACGCCATCCTCAACACCTATCGCAATGTGCGCTTTGCGATCCGCACGTCGGGGGCGACAACGGCTGCAGTCGGGTTCCAGGTCAAGAACCTGACAACGAACGCATCGTCGAAGTGGTTCGTCTACACGATCGGCGGTTCGTCCGATTGGGCTGCCGGCGACGACCACCTGTGGCTCGGAACCGGCGTGACCGTCGGCAGCGGCGGCTGGACGTACATCGCCCGCAACCTTTACCAGGACGTGCGCGACGCCGACCTGGGCGGCACGACCGACGAGTACCGCATGGACGCCATGCGCGTCTACTACAAGAGCGGCCTGACGGGTACCCACCGGACGTATCTCGACGCGCTCCGCCTCGAATTGGCCGAGAGCACCATCGTCGAAGACAACGACCCGGTCTTTACGACCGGCGACAGCCTCGCGACGCTCGTCACCAACGACGTCGTCGCCGGCACGTCAGCCTTGAAGGTGCAGGCCGCCGCGCTGACGTCGAGCCCGAACTGCACCACGACCAATTCGTGCTGGTCCACCTCCGCAGGTGGCCTGTGGTCGTATGCGTTTGCTCACTGGCAATGGAAAAAGGTCGGTGGCCGCACGGCGGCGGTCGTGTTCCACTTCAAGGACGAACGGACGGACACGACCGGCGATCTGACCTACTACGCCGGGCCAACCCCGCCGGCGGGAGCCGTCAACGCGATCCAGGTTTCGGACGTGGCGCCGGAGCACTGGACGAAGGTCACGGTCAACATCCTCGAGGACGCTCGCCAGGTCCTCAACTTCTACAACGACGGACCGAAGACGACCTCGCCTGGCGCACCTCCGAGCCAGGGTCCCACCGCCGATGACGTCAGGCTGACCGGCTACCGGCTGTCGGCCGTCGACGGTAACTTCCTGCTCATCGACGACTTCGACTACGGGTCGCTGCCGAGCATCGGCAATGACCAGGTCGACCACCCGAACTCGGCGTCGGACACGACCTTCACCTACGACTTCACGGCGACCTACCCGGACGGCGCCACGCACTACTTCAACACGCGGGGGCTGCTCACCCGCATCGCCGATCGTGACGGCAACAGGGTTGACTTCGCGTGGTCGATCCCGGACCCGACGGTCTACGGGACCGCCGGATTCCGCCTCGACGCCATCCGCTCCTCGACGGACGGCACGACATCGGCATCGGGGACCTACGACCGGGAATTGCGATTCACCTACTCCGGCGGGATCGGAACGGCCGGTCGCAGCGTCACCGTCGAAGAGCGACTGGGCACCGTCGCCACGCCGGTGACGGGCCGGAAGACCGTATTCACGTTCAGCGCCGCGAATGACGTCATCGCGTTGAAGCCCGCCCGGACGCCAGGGTCGACCTGCCCGGCCAGCGGACCATCCGGCTGTGACCTGTTCACCTACGACACGAGCCACCTGCTCACGATGGTCGGCGATCCCCGCTGGGACCAGCAGACCAGCGGCGGCAACGACTACCGGTTCGAGATCACCTGGAGCGGCGGCGCCCCGGCGGCGATCGTCGATCGCAGCCAGGCCACCGATACGGAGATCCTGAAGGTCCTGACCTACGACGTGACTGGCCTCGAGCTGCCCGCCGCGAGCCGCGCCGCGTGGCAGGACGCCGCCGCGCTCCGGAGCTCGAACGCGCTGATCGAGGACCTGACCTCCGAAGGCCGCCAGCTGTTCACCTACATCCCCCGCGCCTGCACATCCTCGCCGTGCACCACGGCCAACCTCCCGACGGTCGGCACGACCACCCGGGCGACCGAGAGCCAGTTCGATGGCCTCGCCCGCGAGACCACCTCGATTGCCTATCGCTGTCCGGGCGTGAGCGTGTCGGGCTGCACGGGAACGACCGCCCAGAAGGTCGTCAGCCGCCAGGGCACCAAGGCCGGCGCCAAGGTCAACAACTACAGCGATCCGCTCACCGCCGGCCAGGTCGGCTGGAGCCAGACGCCGGACCAGTACGTCGCCTCGCTGCGCGACTCCGGTGGCCTGGGCCCCGAGCTCTACCGCACGTTCTACGCCTACGACGACAACGGCCAGCAGGTCGAGGCCGCTCGCTCTGCGTACAACGCCCGGACAAGCTATTCCGCCGCGATCACGAGCACGACCCAGTCGAGCACCGCCCTCAAGGGCTATTGGCGACTGGGCGACACGACCACCACGGCGACCGACGTTGCGTCCTCACCCCACAACGGGACCTACACCAACGGTGCGGTCTTCGGGCGCCCCGACGCGCTCGTCAACGACGCCAACACGGCCGCCGGGTTCGACGGCACCAACGACTTCATCGCCATCCCGGGCACGTTCCCCCAGATCAACGGCTCGTTCTCGGTCGAAGCCTGGGTCCGGCCCGACGTCCAGACGGCCACGCTCGCGTTCATCGGATCCCGCAAGTCGAACACGAGCACCACCGAATACACCTTCAACGCGAAGCTCCATTACGACACGACCGCCAAGGTTCGCAACGTTCGTCTCGACATCGGCGACGGCACGAAATGGCTGCTCAACGTCAACTTCCCGTTCGATTGGCAGGCGAACCGCTGGTATCACGTCGCGGCGATGGTCGACGACGCGACGGACACCGCATCGGTCGCCGTCAATGGCGAGCTGGTCGGATCCCAGAAGTTCACGGTCGCCGGCACGCCGAAGCTCTCGGACGCGACGCGCGTCCTCAAGATCGGCAACAACGGTCGGGACTCGCTGACACCGGAGTGGTTCGACGGCGACATCGACGAAGTCGCGATCTGGCAGCAGGTCCTGACCCGCGTCCAGGTCGAAGGCCATTACCTGGCCGGCCTGAGCGCTTCGCTCTTCGCGAGCCAGACGCTCTATGACGAGAGCTGGCGGCCGATCCAGGTCGACGACCAGATGCTCGCCAACGCCGGCTTCGAGTCGCTGCTCACCGACTGGGACTTCGGCCAGGGCTCGGGTGGGACGGTCTACGCCGCCACCTCGACCTCCGATCCCAAGGTCCACCAGCCGACCGCGACGAACCTCCCGCCATCGTGGGCCTCGTTCAACACTGGCATGACCGGCAACGTCCAACAGGACGTGCAGCTCGTCCCCGGGCAGACCGTGCGCCTGCAGGTGTGGGAGACACGACTGACCAGCACGGCCGCGTCCGCCCGGGTCAACCTCTACTACTGGCGTCGTTCCGACAGCTCCTGGCAAGCGCTGGTCAACAAGGCCTACCAGAACGCCTCCTGGACCGGCCATGCCTGGGACGTGACGCTCCCCTGGGATACGGACGGGCGCGTTCGCGTCGCCCTCTGGATCTCGGGCGCGGCGACCGGCGACACCGTCTACTTCGATGACGCTGCGCTGTTCACGACCTATGGCCGGACGACCTACACCTCGACACCGTTCAAGGGACTGATCGACGAGGTCGTCACCCTTTCGCCGACGCAGGACGGCCCGATCGCCGAGTTCCGCGCACGAAATTCCTACGCCGCGACGGCGAACCACCCGGCGATCTTCGCCACCGCGGTCACCCAGAACTATGAGAACGGCACGTTCATCACCTCGGCGCCTGACCAGGACGTGACGACCACGTCCACGTACGACGCCTGGGGTCACGAGCTGACCAAGACCGACCAGGACGGCGTCGCGACAACGACCGACCTACGAGGCCAACTCCGCGGCCAACGGGTACGCCACCGACGTCGCGAGCTCGGCGAACGGCATGGGTGAAGCCACGACCTACACCTACGACCTCGTCGGCAACCAGCTGACCGAAACGACGCCGATGTTGGCGCCCAACATCGAAACGACGACCACGACCTACGACCTGCGCGGCCACGCCCTGACCGTCACGGCGCCCGCGCCGATCGGCACGGTCACGAAGTCCGTCTATGACGCGCTATGGCTTCCTGACGGACGCGTTCCAGAACCACGTCGACGGCACGCCAAGCGGCAACGCCGGCCTGGACGACCTCAAGACGAGCTTCACCTACGACGAGTTCGGCACCCAGACCTCGGAAACCCAAAACGCCGGGCTCACCGGGACGGGTGCCGTCGCCGCCAGGACGGCGACGACCCACGACCTCCTCGGCAACACGGTGTCGACGACGGTCTACTCGACGTTCAACGGCACCGCCTTCGGTGGTGAGCGCGTGACGCGCCAGCACTTCGAGGTCGTCTCCGGCGCGAGCCGACCAAAGGCATCGGCGCAGCGCGGCCCGGACAACGCGTCCGGGACGGGCACGCTCGTCCCGACGGCTGCACCCGCGCCGCTCTGCCCGGACGGATCGGGCCTGCGGTGCAACGGCGTGACGGCCCTCGACCAGAACGGTCAAGCCGATTGCCATCACCGACGTGTACGGAAAGGTCACCCGAACCCTGCTCGACATCGCGGGCAAGACCGTCTTCTCGATCGAGAACTACCAGGACGGGACGTACGACGCGAATGCGCCCGATACCGACGTGGTCACGACGACGCAACTCGACCTGTACGGCCGTGCAGCCATCGTCATCGACGCCCTCAACCGGAAAGTCACGACCAGGTTCGATGGCGCTTGGCCGCCCCACCCGCGTGACGAACACGGGCAGCGACGGCAGCACCGGCAGCGAGAAGCGGACGGTCTACACCGGCGCGGGCCGAACAGATCGGGTCTCGTTGCCAGGCTTGTCCACGGCCGCGGACTCCGCGCTCAGCTGGACCAGGACGATCTACGACAAGGCGGGGCGTGCCATCAGGACGCTCGCCCACTACGACATCACCGGCAACGCCGGCCTCGCGATCGATGCCTTCGAGACGCCAGAGGCGGACATCACGATCAACAACGACGGCGCCACCGAGCGATGGCTCGGCGGGGCGCAGACATTCACCCTGGGTGGCTCGATCGCCCGAGAGGCCGCGGCCTCCAGCACCACATCTGGTGGTGGTCGGCTTGCGGTCACCACGGGGACCGGCGGGAATGCCGGCACGGAATGGGCGCTCGACGGCACGTTCGTCGGCGGTCATGCCTACAAAGCCCGCATCTGGGTCAACGCGCCCGCGGGGACGTCGGTCACCGCGACCTTCGGCGTGTCAGGCGACAGCGCCCCTGCGCCGACGCCCGTCGCCGGCAACGGCGCCTGGCAGCCGCTCGACGTCACCTGGACGCCGTCGGTCGCTCGGACGGGCACTCGCCTCGCTGTCTACCGGTCGACGGCCGCTTCGAGCGTCACCTTCTACCTCGACGACGCAACGGCGTGGGACAGCGCCAGCGGCGCGACCGACGTCAACATCCCGACCGAGACGGCCTACGACCGCGACGGCCACGTCGTCGCCTCGATCGTGGCCCCGGGTACCGTCGGCACGACCGAGCTGCCGATGGTGACCAGGACCGCTGTTCGACGCCCTCGGTCGGACAACGAGCGTCACCGTGAACGAGATCGCCGGTGCCGGGACTGGTGCCAGCGACGTCAACCTCGCCAGCCCTCACCCACTACGACGCGCTCGGACGCACGGACACCAAGACCGACCCGACTGGAACGGTGACCCGCTTCGACTACGACCGGCTGGGTCGCGCCACGGCGACGACCCTGAACTACGTCGACGGGATCGCCGGCGCCGTCGCATTCGGCGGACGACGTGAAATCCACCTTCGCCTACAACGCGGCCGGCGAGATGATCGGCTACTGCCCGGCAGTCCAGGTCTTCGTCGGTGGCTGTGCGCCGGAGACGGCCTCAAACGCCCAGGCCTGGCACTACGCCTACGACGAAGCCGGCCACCTCACCCTGCAGACACCTCCGGTCCACACCAGCGCCCTGACCCAGCTCGCGACGAGCCGCTGGGAATACGACGCCGGCGGCCGGGTCACAAGAGCTGCGACATCGTCGCCGGCACCGCTTCGTGCTCCGCCGCCAGTGGCGTGAACCGGACCATCGTGCCGACCTACGACGGCGTTGGCCGGACGACCCGCAGCGATGTCTTCTCCGGTCCAACCACGCTCGGGCTCCGCACGGACACGAGCTACTTCGGCGACGGCAAGACCAACCAGGTCAAGTACTTCGAGGGTTCGACCCCCACGCTCAAGGACACGATCGACCAGCAGTACGACGCCTTCGGCCGGCTGCAGAAGGTCCTTCGCAACGGCACCACGACGCTGTCGGAGTTCAGCTACAACGCCGACGACACCATCGCCTGGCGCAAGGACGGTGACGCCGCCGCCATCGGCCAGTCGACCTTCGGCTATGACTGGGCAAGCGGCTCATTCGGTCCAGGTCCCGACCGGCTTCGCCACGGCGACCGCGGGGTTCACCTGGCGCCTGGACGGGCTGGTCAAGTCGCGGACCTGGAGCACGTCCACCTCGGCCACCTTCTCGTACGACGGCGCGAAGCGTCCGATCGGCATCGGCAAGGGCTCGAACACGCAGGGCCAGGCGTTCGATCGCGACGGCAACGTCACCTCCGAGACGCGGTCGCTTCCAGGGCGTCACCGGCGACGCCGGGACCGAACACCCAGACGTTCGACTTACGACGCGCTCAACCGCGTCACGGGAAGCTCCGGCCTGGCGTCGGGATGCGCGCTCATACACGTACGACCGGAACGGCAACCGCCTGACCAAGACCGAGGGCGGCAGCACCTTCACCTACATCTACGACCGGACCGACGAGGTCGTCTCCGTCATCAAGACCGGCGGAACGTCCTCCAGAGCTTCAGCTATGACGCCCGCGGCAACATGACCGGCAACGCGGAGACGGCGACGGGCGTCACCAACGCTGACCTACGACGTCGGCAACAAGCTCACCGGCATCGACGCCGCGCTCACCGCGAACGACGCGACGTTCACCTTCGACGCGCTCGGCCGTTTCGCGACGCGCGTCCTCCCAGCCGCCTCCGGCACCGACACCTACAGCTACGTCGGGACCGACGAGGTCGTGGCCCGGATCGCGAACAGCGTGACCGGGAACACGGACTCGATCGTGACGCCGTCAGGCGACCGCCTCGGCGTCAAGGTCGGCACGACCGTCAACTGGTTCCTGCCGGATCTCCACGGCGACATCGCGGCGTCCCTCAGCCAGGACGAGGCGACCGTCGTCAACGCGGTCCGCTACGACGCCTACGGCCAGACGATCACGACCGGCACCGCCGGCGGAACGCGCGTGGGCGACAAGGCCTGGAAATACCAGGGCCGGCTCGACATCAGCCCGGACGGCCTCGGCACCCCGCTCTACGACATGAGCGCCCGCTTCTACAACCCTGGCCTCGGCGCGTTCACCCAGCTCGACACGGTCATGGGCAAGGCCCAGGACCCGATGTCGATGAACCGCTTCCTGTACGCGTCGGCCAACCCGACGACGCTGACCGACCCGACCGGCCACTGCCCGTTCTGCATCCTCCTGATCCCGATCGCGATCGGCTTCTTCGCCGGCGCGGGCACGGATGCGGTGGTCCAGCAGGTCACGACCGGCACGGTCGACTGGGGCCAGGCCGCGGTGTCGGGGGCGATCGGCAGCGTTCACGGGCGGCGTCGGCGGCGTCGCCGCCGCCGGCGTCAAGTCGGTCGCCCTCCAGGCGGCCAAACCCATCGTCCAACGGCTCACGACAAGTGCCGTCAGCGCTGTCGTGAGCACCGGCACCGAGCAGGCAATCACCTCGGCGGTCTATCCCGGGGCGCAGATGCCCAGCCTGGCCGAGGGTGCCGCGACCAATACCGCCACGTCGGTCGGGATGGACCTTACGCTCGAGGGCGCCAAGCGCCTTCCCGGCAGGGCCGGCAGGTTCGGACAGCTGCTCGATGCATTCCTCGGAGGCGGCCCCACTCCTCCGAGGCCGTCATCGTCTCTCCTGACTGCCGGAACTCCGACCCCTGCAGCCCCACTTCGCGGAGCCAACAATCCCACAACATCCAAGGCATCCACGACCGGAATGGAAGCCCACCGTCAGATCGAGCTCGAAGAGCAGATGGCTCGCGGTGCAACTCCAGAAGTAACAATCACGCTGCCCACCAGCGGGATCACGGTCAGAAAGGACCTCCTGTACCCGGACGGCAAGTACGGCATCATCAAACCTGACACGCCGTCCGGAATCCAGGCAGGACTGACCCGTCAGCGATTGCTCCAGTCGGAGGGTATCGACTCTCGAATCATCCTCTACAACCCGAAGAGTCCACGCTGGAAGCCGACCTCGCCAACGTACATTGGGCCTCGACGTCCCGCGAGGCCGTCTCCCGTGACATCGTCGCGAGCGCCGGTCCCACGCCCCGCTCCGCGACCCGCCCCGTACATCCCGGCGTTCAAGTACAACTCCTGGAGGTACTTGTAGCTGTCGCGAAAACGATTTGAAACGACCCTGACGACGCTTCTCGAGGCCAGGCTCGGGCTTCAGCCCGTGCCAGGGCCTCGGGGGGATCCACTCGCTCGGGTCTACTGGGCTCCATTCGAGAACCTCGTTCTCGAGGTGGCCGTCGTCTACCACCGCTTCTACCTTGAGACCTACACCTTCGATTTCTACCTTGGGCGAACGTTCACCTTCGCGCTCGCCGCGCCCGGCTACCCGCCGTTCGCATCCGGACGCTTCACGAAGTTCACGACACTGAGTCCTTCCGCCGATGGCTTTCTCACCGGCTACGCAGGCGACGACGTCGAGGTGGCCGCGGAAACCCTGCAGTCGGCGCTGACGGGCTACACCGCCCAGCCGGGGCTTGCCAGTGCCGTACGGGAGGTCAAGCTTCTAGAGGCGATCCGAGACATCGACGTGGCGATCGTCCGAACCGTGGGCGATGTCGGCGCAGACCCGGCAACGCTGCGCCTCCAGCCCAAGGTGACGCCCTCGAGCCTGCCGCCCGAGTGGTATGTCGCAGCCGAGAAGGCGCTCGTCGCCAATGAGGATGCCCTCGGCTTCCCGGCCAATGTCAATCACGTTCGATCGTATGCCCTGGATGCCTGGCGTTGCGCCGAGACAGCCATCGTCGACTGGATCTGACGGCCGCTCGCGACTCCGGCGGATCGTGCCCGACGATACCGTCCACCGATTCGCGGATCAGGTGGGCGTGGCCGTTGAGCCGGCGGGCGTCACGTCGTGCCCTCTCTTGTTGGCGAGCTCCTGGCGTTGCCACTCATACACGGCGGGCAGCCAATCCTTGCCGAACGTGGCCGATGGCCCGATGCGCGGGTCATCCGGTGCATGGCCGACACGCAAGGCTTCCACGTACGCGCGATCCAGTTCGATCCGTTCCCGTACCTGGTCAGCTCCGCCGACGGATCCGTGACCGGGGATGAGGACCTCGACGTCGTCCGCCACGTCCTCGAGCAGCCGCAGCCCAACGAGGTAGTCCTCGATCGGATTCGCAGTGCCCAGGTCGGGCATCGGCATCAGGATGTCAGAGAGCATGTCGCCGGCGACGAGGACGCCGCGCCCCTCGATCAACAACGCCGCATGGCCTTGGGCATGTGCCGGATGCTCGATGATCCGGACTTCAGGGCCATCCCAGGGGATCCGGGCCGTTCCCGCAGGCAGACCGGTAATGACACCGAACAGGTCCAGCGGAACCTCGTCGGCGATTTCCGGCGGTAATCCCTCCTCGACGCGGGCCTTCCAGTCCGCCTGCGAGAGCAGGTCTTGCATCGAAGCAGCGCAGCGGGCCGTGCCGTAACGGGGCGCTTCGCCGAGCTCGGCGTGCCAGAGCACGTGATCCCAATCAGGATGCGTCGCGAATCCCGCCACAACGGGCTGGCCCACCTCGCGAAGGTCGTTCGCGAGGCAGACCATTTCGGAGCCTTGGATCCCGGGATCGATGAGCAACACGCCGGCCCGGCCCTGCACGACAACGGAGTTGTTCCGGAGGAGCTCGCTCTGGTGGACGAGCACACCCTCCGCGACTTGCGTCAGCATGGGGCTCCTTCCGCGGCGTGGGCCGCCCGCCCGCGCGGACCGCGCCAACTCCAGACAGCTGCTCTTCCTGAGCACGAGAGGGGGGTGGAGCCGACACTCGGATTTGAACCGAGGACCTGCTGTTTACGAAACAGCTGCTCTACCGCTGAGCTATGTCGGCCCGGAGGGGGAGTATAGGTGATGACTTTGGACAGCTGATCTACGTGGTCGGCGAACTCCTCTTGAACGGACCCTTCGGTTGGTAGCCCAGCCCCGCTACAGCAGATAACTGCCGCACCGCAGTCAGTCTCGCCGTCGTCAGAGCAGGGCGGCGCTCGCCTTCATCCACGCCAGGACGCGGCCGAACGTGGGCTTGCCAACCAGCACACGGTGGTGCATACTGAACCGTATGGTTCAGTATACGAGCGGCCGACTCGGTGCCTCGTTTGCCGCGCTCTCGGACGCCACCCGGCGCGGTGTTCTGGAGCAGCTCGGGCGTGCAGACGCTTCGATCACGGACCTTGCCGACAAGTTCCACATGACCCTCACGGGCATGAAGAAGCACGTCGGCGTCTTGGAGCAGGCGGGGCTCGTCACCACGGAGAAGGTCGGGCGCGTTCGGACCTGCAAGCTCGGCCTGGGCCGACTGGATGAAGAGGCGGCATGGATCGAGAGGTACCGCCAGCTCTGGGATGCACGGTTCGACGAGCTGGACAAGGTTGTCGAGGAACTAAAACGGAAGGAGAAGGTTGATGGACGCAAGAAGCGAGAGTGAGCCTACGCCCATGAAGAGCCGCACGACGGTGGAGCGGCAGTCCGAGCGTGAGCTGGTCGTTTCCCGAACCTTCAACGGCCCGGCCCGCATCGTGTTCGAGGCGTGGACCAAGCCCGAGCTGTTCAGGCGGTGGTGGGTGCCGAAGTCGATGGGCATGTCCCTGCTTTCCTGTGAGATGGATGTTCGTGTCGGGGGCAAGTACCGTCTCGAGTTCGAACCCGATGCGGCGTTCTTCGGCACGTACCTCGAAGTGACACCGCACTCGCGCCTCGTGTGGACCAATGAGGAAGGTGGTGAGGGTGGGCCTGTCACCACCGTGACGTTCGAGGAAATGGGTGGCAAGACGCTGCTGGTCTTGCACGAGCTCCATTCCTCGAAGGAAGCTCTCGACGCTGCCGGCACCGGGGCGGCGGATGCAATGGTCGAGACGTTCGCTCAACTGGACGAGCTTCTCCTCACCCTGGGCGCGGGCGTGGGGGGGTCATGACGTCGTCGAGGAGAGCACGCACGGCCCCTCGGTCCGCGGTGGTTAGCTCCGTAAAGCGAAGAGATGCCACGTTCCGGGAACGCCCTTCAACTCATGGCTGCCATGATCGTCGAAAACGAGGTCTGACCCGACAACGAGGTCCTTGATCGTGTTCGAGACAAGGATCTCGCCAGCCCCGGCCAAGGCCGAGACCCTCGCGCCGATGTGGACGGCGAGCCCGGTGATGTCGTCCGGGAGGACCTCGACCTCACCGACATGAAGCCCGGCCCGGAGCTCCACTCCGATCTCCTTCACCTCATCGCGGATCGCCACGGCGCAGCGGACGGCCCGGGCCGGGCCATCGAATGTGGCGAGGAACCCGTCACCGACGACCTTGACCTCCATGCCACCGAAGCGGTCCAGCTGGCGTCGGACGATCCGGTTGTGATCGGCCAGCAGCGCCTGCCACCGCGAGTCGCCACGCTCGGCAGCCAATCTGGTCGACCCAACGATGTCGGTGAACAGCACGGTCGCGAGCACGCGGCGCGGGTCCAGCACCGGCCGGATGCCGGTAACGAAATCCTGGATCTCGGCCACGATTGCGTCCTGATCGCCGGCCCAGATCAGGTTGTCGGCGCCGGGCAGCTCGACGTACCTGGCATCCGGGATGTGTTCGGCGAGGTAGCGGCCGTGTCCGACCCGGAAGCCCGTGGCGTCCGCTCGGTGGATGACGAGCGTCGGGACGTGGATCGCCGCTAGCACGTCCCGTACGTCACTCTCATAGATGAGGCGGACGATCGCCTTTGTACTGCCGGGCGTCGTGGCGCTCCGCTCGTATCTGGCCCACGAACGGCGGATCCGTTCGTCGCCGGCCACGGACGGCGCGAAGAGGTCGATCATGACCCCACGACCCGTATCGTCCTCGGCTTGCTCGAGTGCTGGATCGAGTTCCGAGATCGGCGCTCCGATCGGGAAGTCGGGAGCCTCGAGAAACCGTGCGAAGCAGTCGACGAGGATGAGGCTAGAGACCCGGTCGGGATGGGTCGCGGCGAACGGCATCGCCAGGATTCCGCCTCCGATGTTCGCGATCATCGCGGCTCTCTCGGAGCCCACCGTGTCGAGCACGGCGGGTATGTCCGCCATGAACTCCTCGAGGGTCGGCAGCGATGACGTCGGGATTGGGTCCGACAGGCCGGTCCCCCGCTTGTCGAACATGATCAGACGACCGAAGGTCGCAAGGCGCTCCCGAAGCGCGGCGACCGGAGGCACGTCCCATTGGGCGTCGACATGGCCGAACCATTGGTCGAGCAGGAGGATGTCTGGGGGCCCGTGGCCGACGACCTGGTAGGCCAGGTGGAGCTCACCCAGCCGAGCGTATCGCGTCTCCGGGAGCATGGTTCGCAAGCGTACCGACGTGAGTGGCAGAG
>CAVSKS010000003.1:0-132687 GCA_963728605.1 uncultured Chloroflexia bacterium
GATGTGGCGGATGGGACCTTCGTCGGCAATGTGTCGGTCAACAAATCAATCGATCTCCTTGGCAGCAACCAGAGCGTAACCGGCTTTGGCAACTTGCGCAATCCGGAGACGGTTATCCAGGGCCAGGTGCAGTCACGGCACCCAACACCACCTTCGCCGGCTTGACCGGTTGAAGGAGTGGCCAGCGGCGCCGCAGGTGTGGTCGCGACTAATGCCCAGGGTGATGTGATCGAGAACAACATCATCCGCGACAACGTGTTTGGCCTGTCGCTGGCGAGTAATGGCAGCAGCCCGGTGACGGTGCAGGGCAATTTGTTTGACACCAACACCCGGGCTGGTTCAGCCAGTGGGAATGGCATCTACACCGATTTCACCGTCTCGAACGTGGTCGTGGATAACAACCAATCCACCGGCAACACTGAGGGTTCGGTCTCGTTCTTCGGCTCGGTGGCGAATCCGCAGTCGAACGTGACGATCACCAACAACGTCATGACCAACGACGGGCCGATCAGCCTGGAGACCATCAATGACGTGACCATCACCGGCAACGACATCGCCAATGGAACCGCCCATGCGATCTGGGTAGCCGGCGGGGTCAGCGATGTGACGATCAGCAACAACTTCCTCGATGGCAACGGCGGCGCGGGCGTGAAGTTCACCGAGAACATTGACGCGACCCCCGCCAGCAACTTCACCATCACCAATAACTCGATCTCGAACAACGCCGACGGCAGCATCGTCATCAACGCCGGCCGCTATAGCGGCACGTTGAACGCGACGGGCAACTGGTGGGGCTGCCGATGGCCCAACCGATGCCGGTAATACATCAATGCGGCTCTCAGGGTAATGCGATTGTGAATCCAGGCGGGACGACGGTGAACTATGTCCGCTGGCTGGACAGCGGCGTGGATGCCAATGGCACGACGACCGCGTTTGAGCCGGCCGGGAACCTGTTTGCGCCGGTTTCGCTGGGTGGATTGTTCTTCTCGAATATCCAGAGCGATCAATGCCGCATCCGCTGGCAATACCATCAACCTTGCATCCGGCGCGTTCACGGAGGCGATTACCAATCCGGTGAGCGTCACGGCTCAAGGAGTCCAGCGGAAATGGCACCCTCGAAAACTCTGCCGGCACGCTGACACTCGGCGCAATTTGACCATCCGGGGCAACGGCAGCATCACCATCAACGAGAACGTCAACATCGGTTCCCACGGCCTCACCGTGGACACCAAGCGGCACTAAGCGGCACGACGGTGAGCATCAATGGGCCGCTCACCTCGACAGGCGGCTCGGTGACGTTCAATGCCAGGATAATCTGACGCTGCAGCGGCGCTCGCGACGATCGACCCGCCCAATACCGTCACCCTCACTTCCAATGACGACATCATCGTCAACTCGGCGGTGGAGGCGAACAACCTTATCACCGTCAGCGCGGGTGATGACGGCAGCGGTTCCTTCACAATCGCGGCGGGCGGGAGCCTGGATGCTCAGGCCGCGGGCGGCGACGTGGCAATCAGCACCGGGACGGCCAGCGGCGATGTGGTGCTGGGCGGGCCGGTGGCGCGGATGAACCTGGTGAGCATCACCACTGCCGGAACCGTGAGCCAATCGGCCGGCGCGATCCGCGGCGCGGGCTGGGAATCGGCGGCGATGAGGCGGTGACGCTGAACCAGAGCGACGCGGTGGGGACGCTGGCGGTGACGACCAACGACGCGGCGATTCAATTCACGGCGGCCGCGCCTGACCATCGGGTCGGTCGGTACGGTCGATGGTGTTGATGCAGGCACGCAGGATGTGCTGATCAACAGCGGCACGCTGACGATCAATCAGCCGATCAGCGGCGGGACGGTGCGCATCGCCAGCAGCGGCGGCGTGAGCCAGGGTGCAAGCGGCATCATCACCGCCAATGCACTCGGCGTTCGCGCCGGTGGCGATGTGACGCTGACGCAGAGCAATGCGGTGGGCACGTTCGCGGCTAATACCAATGCCGCGGCGGGCGATGTGGCTTTGGTGACTTCGGGTGGTTTAACGATCGGCACCGTTGGCGCGAGCGGTTCCTTTGCCGCGACCAACGGCATCGATACGGGCAACGGCGATGCGCTGTGCGCGGGTAGCGTGAATCTGACGCAGCCGGTCGCCGCCGGAGCGGGCAATGTGCGAATCGTTTCGCAGCGCGGGCGTGAGCCAGACGGCCAGCGGCACAATCACCGGCAACCTTGTCGGCGTGCGTGCCAACGGCGTGGTGGACCTGAACAATGCGGCGAATTCCGCCAGCATATTGGCCCTCAACAACGCCGCGGCCGGTGCGGCGGTGGATTTCGAAGATGCAGACGGATTGATCATCGGGACTGTGGGAGCTGACGGCGGCGGCATCTTCACGGCCACGAGCGGCGTCACCAACAAGATGGCGGCACAATCAACATGGATTCCGGCGCGGTGATGACGGTGAGCCAGCCCGTTGCCAGCGGCGCGCTTGGTGACTTCGATGCGGGCGGTGGCGCTGGCGGTGAATGCGAATGTGAGCGGCAGCCCGATCATTCTTTCGGGCGACGGTGTGACACAGACGCCGCTTCGACCGTGAATGCGGGCGCTGGGCTCATCACCGTGAATGGCAATGGCAACGCCATCGATCTGAGCGGCACCCTGACGACGAACAATGCGACCGGCTCGGCTGTGCAGATCATCAACGGTTCGACCGTGGACCTGGGAACGACTTCCGCCACCTCGGGCGGTTTGGATGTCGCGGGGGTCAGTGGAAACGTGACGCAAAACGCAGGCACCGCCGTTTCGGTGGATACCCTGGCGGTGAGCACCGGTGGCTCGATCACCCTTGGCAACAACAACAACATCGGTACCGTCGGCGGGATCAGCAGCAATGGCGGGTTGCTCATCAACGATGTGAGCGGCGGGCTGGTGCTCAGCGGGCCGATTACCGGCGGCGCGGGCGATGATGTTACGATCAGCACGGATGGCGGTGGGCTGTCGATCCAGACGGACATCACCGGAGGAGCGGTGCGCTTGAGCGGTGATGGGATCACCCAGACGTTGGCAACTCGGTTACCGCGACCACATTGCGGCTCGATTCAGTCGGGAACGTGGTGCTCAACGACCTTGGCAATGATATCGGGACGCTGGCGGCAAGCGTCACAGGTAACCTCAGTCTCACCGACGGCACTGGTGGACTGGTCGTCGGCACTGCGAGCGGACTCAATGGGATCAATGTCGGCGGCGGCGGCAGCTGGTTCTCTCGGCCAATGGCTCGATCACCCAGACCCAGCCGATTACGGCCGGCGACGCTGACTTCTTCACCGATTCGAACGGTGACATCGACCTGTCCAATCAGAACAACTCGATCGGCGGCGTGATCACGTTCTCACCAGACGGGACCGGAGATGTGACGCTGTTCAATGACAACGCGACGAACCTGGCGACATCGACGATTGGCGGCGATCTGTCGGTGACTTCCACCGGCCCGATCACCGACAGCGGTACGCTGAGTGTGGCCGGAAACGCGACCTTCGTCACTCGCAACAATTCGGCGCGAACATCACGCTCGATGAGGCGGCTTCGACCTTCGGCACCCTGATGGCGCGGGCCCGCGATGCGGCCGGCGCCGGCGATGCCGACGGCAACATCAGCATCCACGAGAATGGCACCATGGATGTGGTGGCGATCAGCTCCGGCGGCGGCGACATCACCCTGGAGGCCGACAAGATCAACCTCGGCGCGGCCAACACCGTCGAGAGCATCAGCGGAAACCTGGTGCTCCAGCCGACCAATGGCACGCGCACTATCAACCTTGGCACCAACGTGCCGCTGGTCTTCTCCTTCAGCGGCACCGATCTGGCCGCCCTTCGCAATGGATTCAACTCGATCACCGTCGGCCGCAGCGGCGGTAGCGGCATCGTGACCCTCTCCGGCCCGGTGTCCTTCGCTGATGACACTTCCATCATCGGCGGCAACTTCATCGGCGGCTCGACCATCACCACCACCGACGGCGCTGACCTGAACCTGCACGCGACGACCGGCACCATCGGTACGCTGCTTGTTCCGGTGGATGTGCTGGTGGCGGGGACCTTGAACGTCGAGACCGATGGCACCAATACCAACGGCGATATCTTCATCACCTCCGGCGGCCCGCTGACGGTCGGCTCCAACGTAAGCACCGACAGCGGCACCAGCCAGAATGTGAACATCAGCGCCAGCGCGCTGACGATCGATTCTGCCAATCCGAATTCGGCCAACGATAACTTCGCACTCACCGCCAGCGGCGCGGTCACGTTGAACAACGTGACCTTCACCGGAAATTCCATCGTGGTGAGCGGGCGCCAACATTACTGATTCGGCAAACGGTGTGCTGGCGACGACCGGTGCGGGTGGACTGACGCTGATCACTCCCGGCAGCATCGGCATCGACAATGCCAATGCCCTGGGCGTGAATGTCGGCGGCGCGGGCCTGCTGACGATCGGGTCGGTTGGAACACCCGTCGGCGGCGATGTGTTTGTCACTTCGCCGGCGGCGCTGACCGTGGGCGAAGTGCACACCACCGGCGCGGTGCAGACCATCGACATTCGCACCACCAGCGGCAATCTGCTGCTGAACAATTCGATCACCGGCAACGACAACTTCGTGCTCTCCTCGGCCGGTAACCTGAACACCGCCGGGCTGCTGACGGCGGCTTCGCTGGATGCGGATGCGGCGAGTGGCATCGGCAACCTCGGCGCGTTTACCGTTTCGACGCCGATGATCAGCGCTGACAGCAGCACCAGCGGCAACGTCAACATCGACAACACCAGCAGCGCCGCCGTGCTCATCGGTTCGTTGAGCACCGCGGCGGCGGAAACGTCATCTACGCCCAGAGCGGCGGCGGCACCGCCACGTTTGGGCCGGTGAGCACGGCCGCCAACGGCGACATTAACCTGACCAACAGCGGTAACGACATCACCATCAGTGCGAGCGTAAGCGCGGGCGGCACCGGCGATGTGGCCATCATTTCGCCAATTGCTTCAGGCAACGTCACCGTCAATGCGCCAGTCACTGGCGAAGATGTAACGGTGGGAGCTTCGGGCAATGTGATCACCAACGCGGGCGGCACAATCGACGCAATCAACGCCGCAAATGTCACCGGTGGACTTGCGGTGACGACGGGAGCGGGCATCACTGGCGCGACCATCGACATCAACTCGGGCACCGACACCACCGTCAACGCGAATGTGACCGCAGCCGGCACGGCCGACATCGACGCGGGCGGAAGCATCAGCGGCACTGGAACGGTTGGCGGCGAGTGGTGGATTTGACGGCCGGCAATGGGATCACCCTGAACGTGGCCGGAGCATGGTGAATGCGTCCACAAGCGGCGCGGGCACCGATATCGTCCTGACGACCAGCAGCCCAGGCACGGTTACGCTCAATAACCTGAATTCAGGCCTTGGCGGCGACATTACCGTCACCCAGAGCGGCGCTGGCAACAACCTGGTGCTGGTGAACGTGAACGGCGCAGGCGGACATGTCGCACTCACTACTCTCGGGACCATCAACGAACTGGGCAACGACGATGCAGGCAGCGCACGTGGCCGAGATCATTGCAAACTCAGTGGCGTTGACCGCCGACAACGGCATCGGCACCAGCTCGGTGCTCGATCTCAATGCGGCCAGCACCGTCAACCTGACCAGCAGCGGCGGCGGGGCGTCGATCGCCAACGCGGCACTTTGACCCTCGGTGCCTCGACTGTGGACGACGATCTCAATGCCACGGCCGACACTGGCAATCTCACTGTGACGGGAGTGCTCAGCGCGGCAAACGTCTCGCTTACCACTGCAGAAGCCGGTCGTACAATCGACGTCAACTCTGACATCGCGGTTGATGTGCCCGGCGGCAACGTCACCCTCACCGCCGATGAAATCAACCTGAACAATGGCGCAGGCTCGGTGATCGGCGGCGGGACCATCACCCTCCAGCCGCTAACGCCCACCCAGGGCATTAACGTCGGCTTCTCGAGCGGCTCGGGCATCACCGACACCGATATCGCGGCAATTGCCGGCTTCAACGACATCGTCATCGGCCGCAGCGACGGCCAGCACGCCATCGTCGTCGATACCGCCAGCTTCCCAACCAACGTGACGCTCCGTACTCCCAGTGGCGGCTTCGTGAGAGTGACCGATCAGCTCGATACACTCGCATCCGCCGCACCCGCTTCGATCACCATTAATGCGCGCACTTCAACTGGAAGACGACATCGTGACCGAAGGCGGAGTGGTCACCGTCAATGGCGCAACGACGCTGCAAGGCGCACTCGAGTCCGTCGATCGACACCACCAACAACGGCGCCGCGCCGGCTGGTGCGAATATCACCTTCGCCGCTCCGGGCACCATCAACGCCGCCGATGGGCGCGGCTTGGCCCTCGCCGGCAGCGGCGGTAACATCAACATCGGCGGAAACGTCGGCAGCAGCGGCGAACTGGCCAACTTCACCGTCACCAGCGCGGCCAACACCACGCTGGAGGGTACGCTGCGCGTGGTGGGCGACATCAGCCTCACCACCAACGGCCTGGCCTTTAATGGCAACGCCAACTCGGTGAGCAGCTCCGGCGGTGGGACCCTCACCATCGCGCCGCTGACCGATGATGTCTCCATCGACGTCGGGTCGCCAACTGGTGGCACCGGCACGCTCGACATCGGCACCGCCGACATCGCAGCGTTTCAGGAAGGCTTCAATCTGATCACTATCGGCAGCAACCAACCGGCACGGGTGTGACGACCATCGGCAATGCCGCCTTCAAGGATGCCGTGACCTTCCATCAGCCTCTGGGCACTGGATTGATCCAGCTCAACGGCGCTTTGAGCACCGATGCCGGCACGACTCCGGGCTCGGTCATCTTCAACGGCCCCGTGAGCGTCATCGGCAATTCGACCATCGACACCAACGGTGACTCCGGCATCGACGGCGACATTGCCTTCACCCAGACCATCAATGGCGGCAGCGCACTGACGGCCGACGCCGGCGGCGGCAGCATCAGCGTGGCCGGCGACATCGGCAACACCACGCCAGTGGGCAGCATCGACTTCACCGGCTTCAACATCGGCCTGCAGAACGTCGAAACCACCGGCAACCAGACCTATACCCCCAGCGGTCTGGTCACCCTCAACGGCGGGACCTATCGCAGCACCGGCGGCTCGATCAGCTTCGAGGGCAATGCTGTGCTGGCCAACCCGACCACGCTTGTCCAAAGCGGCGGCGGCGATGGCGACGACATTGTCTTCGGAGGCAACGTCAACGGCGCATCGGTGCTGACCCTGGCCGCAGGACCCAACGGCAACATCCAGATCATCGGCTCGGCGGGCAACAGCACTCCGCTGACCAGCATCACGGCCAACGGGTTTTCAATCACCCTGCATGACGTGACCACCGACGGCGACAAACCTACACCGGCACGAACCAGATTTTCCTGGATGGTGACCTGCTGAACGATGACGGGACGATCACGCTGACCGGCAACATCTCCCTGGCCGGAGCCACGACCATTCATGCTCGCGGCGAAGGCGACGACGACGACGTGCTGATCACCGGCACGATTGACGGTGGGCAGACCCTGGATATTGATGTGGACGATCAGGGCGACCTGGTAATTACCGGCGCGGTAGGCGGGACCATCCCACTCACCAGCACCAATTTCACCGGCAATGCCATCACCCTCAACGGCGTGAGGACGATCGGGACCCAGACGTACCTGGCGACTGCGCCGCTGACGCTCTCGGGCACCTACCAGAACAACAGCGGGCCGATGAGCTTCACCGGCGTGGGCGTGGCGCTGGCAGATAACGTGGCGATCACCGGCGGCGGCCTCACCGATGCCGACGACATCACCATCACCGGCGAAATCACCGGGGCGCGCGATCTGAGCGTGACCGCCGGCGGGACCGGCACCGCGGCCGATGTGGAAATCAACAACGACGTCACCAATATCACCTCGCTGGCGGTGTCGGCTCACGACATCGAAGTCCATAACGTCTTTACCAGCGGGCAGCAGCTTTACACCGGAACCGGCATCATCTCGCTCGATGGAACTTATGACAGCGACACCGGCAACATCAGCTTCACCGGCAACTCGAGGCTGATGTCCAACACTTCCGTGATCACCCGGGCCGGCAACGATGTATTGTTCACGGGCACGATCAACGGCGATGCCGTGGGACGGAACCTGACAGTGAACGCGCAGGACACCGGCGACATCACCATTAGTGATAATGTCGGCGGGACTGAGCGGCTGGGAACCGTCACGATGACAGCGCTGAATATGAACCTTCGCGACGTCCTCAGCCAGGGTGCACAGGTCTTCACCATCGAGGGTGTTGGCACGATTCGCGGCACCTATAACTCCTCGGCCAATACCGGCTCGATCACCTTCAACGGCAACGGCGATCTGGTCCTGGCCGGTGCAACGACGATCAGCACCAGCGGCGGCGCCGATACCAATGACATCAGCATCGCCGGCGACATCACCAGCTCTTCCGGAAATCAGAACCTGACGCTGACCGCCAGCAGCGCCGGCGACATCACCGTCACTGGCAACATCGGCGGATTGCTGAGCACCTCGGCCGTCGGCGTCTTCGACGTGGATGGCCACGACATTACCCTGCACTCGGTGCGCAGCACCGGAAACCAGACCGTTGACACCACCAACGTCGGCACTGGCGTGATTACCATCAATGGTGACTACATCAGCACCGGCGGGCTCTTTAACTTCGGCGGCAACGTCACGCTCGGAGACAACGTCACCGTCAATGCCAGCGGCGGCAGCGATAGCCACGATATCACCTTCACCGGCACGATCGCGGGAAACCAGACACTCTCGCTGACCACCACGACAGGTGCGACGTCAAGCGGCGGCGGGGATATCACCCTGCTGGGCGGCGTGGGAGGCACCACCGACGCGGCAGAACTCGTCAGCTTCACGGCCAACGGCGAGAATGTCGCCCTGCTGGGTGTGAACACCGAAGGTGCCATCAGCATCACCGCCCGCGCCGGTGGAAACATCTCGCCTCAGGGAACCTATAACTCCGGATTCTGGCGCTATCACCTTCACTGGAAACACGGCCCTTTCGGGCCTGGCGGTGACGGTGAACGCGGCCGGCGGCGAAGATGTCGATGATGTGCTCTTCACCGGCACCATCAGCGGAACCCGTATCTTAACCGTCACTGCCGCCAACCTTGGCGATGTGACCTTCCAGGGCGCGGTGGGCGGCACCGCCAGTCCCACCAGCAACCCGCAGGCGCTGACGTCACTGACGGTGAGCGGCAACGTACTCACGCTCCAGAACGTCAACACCAACACCGGTCAGACCTACACCGCCGCCAACGCCGGCGCCTCGATCATTGCTAACAATACCTATCAGAACAACACGACCGGCGCGATCACCTTCAACGGTCCGGTTACGTTGCAGCAGACAACCGCGACCAGTCTCAGCGTGACCAATCGTGGCGGCGATGGCAGCGCCGACATCGTCTTTAACGGCACCATCAACATGCTATCTCAGGGGCCCGACCCGCTGCCCCCGCCAGCCGCCAGGCCCCTCACGCTGACTACAGCCACCTCCACCGGTGGAAGCATCAGTGTCAGCGGTAACATCACCAACACGTCCACCTTCTCCGCCACCTCGGGCAGCGGCGACGTGGCGGTGGCCGGTGTGGCAGCCACCAGCACTCAGGTGATGAGCGGCCGCGACATCAACGTGGGCGGGACTCTCAGCGGCACCACTGTGACAGCGACGGCCACCAGGGACCTGGAGCTGCACGATGTCACCACCACCGGAATCACCGCGACGGTCCCCAATTCAACCGTCGATCAGGATTTCCGTGGCCGGAACATCACCCTCAACAGCGACTATGTGACCACCGGCCCCGGCACCATCCGCTTCCGCGGCGATGTGCAGCTGGCAAACGACGTGTTTGTCTCGACGATCGGCGGCGCCAACAGCGACATCGTGATGGTCGGCCGGATCACCGGCAACCGCGCACTGGAGCTCAACACGCTGAGCAACACGAACCGGACTGCCGCCTCGGTGGAACTGGGCGACACCCGGGCGACCGTCAGCGGCAACAACATCGATATCGGCGACCTGCTCATCAACGACGGCATCATCTTCGACCGCACCGCCATCAACGGCACAGTGGTGATCTCGGGCCGCGACGCCAATGGCCTGATCAGCGACGTGACGGGCTTTACCTATCGGATTCGCACTTCCGGCGACTTCACGATGCAGCAACAGGAGAAGCTGGTGGTGCTTGGCAACCTCCAGCTGGATGCCGACACCGCGACCATCAGTGACATCACCGCGGTCGGCGACATCACCATCAATGCCAACGAGATTCGCATCCTGCGGCGTCCGGCCGGGAAGGTCGTGCAGTTCTCCGACGGCAGGCCCAACGGCGATCTGCAGGACGACCTGGGCGTGGACTATGTGGCAGGCGGCGATATTGCCTTCAATGCTCCGACCATCACCACGGTTGCGCCGGGCGGATCCGCGCTTCGCGACCACCAACGGCAGTCGCATCGAGGGCATCGACGGGCGAGGGTTCCTCAACCAGCTGTTCGATACCGACATCAACTTCGACTTGCTGTTCAACTCAGGCCCTGCCAACTTCGGCAGCGGGGGCGATGCAGTGTCGCTGCTCGGCCAGACAGTCTTCGATCTGCGTGCACAAGGTGCAAGCCCGACCAATCCGGCGGCGACGCTGGCCGGTGCAGCCCCGCAGGAAAGCCGCCAGCCCGAAATCGAGAGCGCGGTGGCATCGAGCCAGGCCAAGGCCTTGGAAGAGATGGGCATCTTCACCAAGGACCTGCAGATGAAGGAACTGATCGAGTTCCTCGAAGGCATCGTGCTGTACAACGACGTGCCGGAAAGCATCGCTTCGGGCGCACAGCCGCGAGCGGAGGAATTCAAGGTCACCAAGGACCGCCTCTCGGCTGAGAACGTGCGGCGGGTGCTCGACCTCTATTACTCGATCTATTATGAGACGGACGAGTCTGGCCGCCTGGTGATGAAGGATGGCAAGCCGGTGGAGAACACCCCGGCAATGAAGAAGGCCATCGAGGCGGCGGTGACTGCCTACCGCGCAAAAACAGGTCAAAGGACCGGAAGTGTTGACCCGGTGGCATTCAGGGAATATGTTGAGACCAACCCATCTCAGGTCGAAGCGTTGAAACATATGAACCGGCTGCGGGAACTCTTTGATGAGATCCTGCCCACCACCGAGAGCGGCTCAAGGAAGGGCCTCGGTATCACGCCCAGGGAAGCGGCCCGGTCGCGCAGTGTGCTGGTGGAGAATCTGGGTGTCAGCAACATGACGGTTGCTAAGCTGGAACAGGCGATTCGGGCAAAGACGGGACGCGCGGTCGAGACGCCTGCTGCAAAGCCGGCGGCCAAACCCGCGGTGAATCCGGCTGCCAAGGCGGCGCCGAAGCCGGGGTGAATCCGAATGCGGCACCGGCGAATCAGCCGAAGCCGGTGGCAAATCCGAATGCGGCCCCGGCGAACCAGCCGAAGCCGAATGGAACTCCGACGGCTGCCCCAACGCCGAAGCCGAATGGGACGCCGACGGTGACGCCGCAGCCCCGGCCAGCGGGAACGCCGAGTGGGACGCCTCCGACACGTCGTCCGGTGGAACTGCCGACGGAGCCGGTGAAGCAGTAGTTGGAATTGACCAGGGGCGGCGAGCGAAGCCGCCCCTGCAAGATTGAATAGATTTGGGCCGTGGCGAAGCTGGTCAGTGGGACAAATGGCCGGCTGAATGCGCCTCACCGTAGGCGCGGTGATCTGCAGGAGTTTTGCGCAGCGGGTACGGGCGTGGCGCTCAGCCCGCCGCGCGGCTTGATATTCATTGGGCACGGCGTTGTGCGAGTGCCGGGGTATCAGCCAGCGGGTGCAGGGGTGCAGCGGGACAGGGCAATGAGCATTATCAACGTGGAGAAGTTGTTGGCGCCGGTGGACGGGGAAAGTCCGGTCGGGATTGACCTCAGTTATGACCCGGCGCTGATGGAGATCGAGCAGCTCGCGGCCGGAAAGCCCGAGCAGCAGATCGGCGATACGATCATCCCGGCCGAGGATCCAGACTGGAAAGAGATCAAGAATCGCTGCAACGAGGCGCTGGTGGCGCACCAAGGACCTCCGGGTGGCGATGTTCCTGGTAACGGCGGCTCTGAAGATAGACGGCTTGAAAGGCCTGCGCGATGGACTGGGGCTGATCCGGGGGATGCTCGAGAACTACTGGGATAAGTTCTATCCGCAGCTCGATCCTGAGGACGGAAATGACCCGCTTCTGCGGATGAACATCATCTCGACGCTGACCGATGCGGGGGCGCTGGGGCGGGTTGGCTTCCTGAGGCGGGTAAAGGAAGCGCCGCTGACGGCGTCGCCGATGCTCGGCAAATTCGGATTAAAAGACATAGAGATCGCAAACGGCGAAGCACCGGCGCCGGAGGATCCCAACGCTCCCAAGCCGGAGATGAAGACCATCGACGCGGCCTTCGAGGATACGCCGCTGGAGCAGCTTCAGGAGAGCGCGACAGCGGCCGACCAGGCCGTCGAGCATGTGAAGGCGATTGACGCGTTCTTAACAAAGACTGTCGGGGCGGGGCGGGCGATCAATTTCAAGGAACTGGAAGGGGTCATCAAGAAGGCCAAGGGTCAGCTGGCCAACTACCTGGCCAAGCGCGGCGTTGGCAGCCCGGAAGCGGCGGGCGGCGACGGTGCGGCGGCCGGAGGCAGTGGAGGCGGCGGCGGGGCGGCGCCAGGTGAGTGGTGATGTCCGCACGCCACAGGACGTGATCAAACTAATCGACAAAATTTCGGCCATATTACGAAAAGCATGAGCCGTCGAGTCCAATCCCCCTGCTGCTGAAACGTGCCCAGCGGCTGGTTTCGAAAAACTTTTTGGAGGTCATCAAGGACCTCACTCCCAATACGTTGCGGGAGGTTGAGGCACTTGGCGGGATCCAGAGCCAGTAATTGAAGTTCGGCTTGTAAACAGCGGTTTTGCGAGTATATTTTGAACTTGCTCGCCACCGACTCACCGAACTGACAATCGTCAACGTCGTCCTGACCCTGACCAAGAGCTTCACCGACCCGACGGTCACCGCCGGCGGTGCCGCCTCGAGCTTCACCCTGGTCATCACCAACGCCGGTGTCAGCGACGCCGACAACGTGCTGGTCACCGACAGCGTCGACCCGGCCCTGTCGGTGACCGGCGCCAGCTCGGCCGACGCGGGCGTTGACTGCACGGCGACGGCCGGCAACAGCGTCAGCTGCTCGCTCGCCCACCTGGCCGGCAGCGGCGGCTCGATCACGATCACCGTGACATTCACCGTCGCCAGCACGGTCAACAGCCAGACCGTCCACAACACCGCCGCCGTCCACTCCGACGAGGACGACGCGACCTCCAACGACGCCACCGTCGACGTCGTCGAGGACGTCCAGCTGTCGATCGTCAAGTCGTTCACCGACCCGACCGTCACCGCCGGCGGTGCCGCCTCGAGCTTCACCCTGGTCGTCACCAACGACGGCCTGAGTGACGCCGACAACCTGGTCGTCAGCGACACCGTCGAACGCGGCCCTGACGGTCACCGGTGCGACCTCGGCGGTGCCAGCTGCGGCAACGTCGGCAACCTGGTGACCTGCACCACGGCCCACCTGGCCGGCAGCGGCGGCTCGATCACCATCACCGTGACATTCACCGTCGCCAGCACGGTCGACAGCCAGACCGTCCACAACACCGCGACCGCCGATTCGGACGAAGTCGACCCGACCCCGTCCAACGACGCCACGGTCAACGTCGTCGAGGTCACGAATCTGACCGCGACCAAGACCGACGGCAAGACCCAGGTGGTCGCCGGCACGGACGGGACCTACACGATCTCGCTCACCAACGCCGGCCCTTCAAGTGCCGACGATGTCGTCCTCGACGACACGATACCGTCACCGTTCGTCGCCGGGACGCCGACCTCCAACCTGCCGTCCAACTGCTCCGGCTCGTCCGGGAACGTGATCGACTGCGAGCTGGACGCCAGCTTGGCAGCCGGTGCGACCTGGACCATCACTGTGGCCTACACGGTGCCGGCGTCGGCGACCCCGACGAGTGTCCACAACACCGCGACCTTCACGACCGAGGAGCATCCTGGCGGGACAACGGCTTCGGACGACACGGCGGTGGTTCGCCACGCCGACCTCGGCATCACCAAGACGGCCAGCCAATCGATCGTGTTCTCGGGTGACGAGATCACCTACACGATCACGGTGACGAACCACGGGCCGTCGTTCAGCTCCGGCTTCACGGTCACCGACACACTTTCGGGCAACGTGAGTTTCGTCTCGGCGTCGGCGGGGTGCAGCCATAGCGGCGCGGCCTTCGGCGGCACGGTCACCTGCGTCCACACGCCGGATGTGGCCGTCGGCGGCACCGTGACGTTCACCATCGTGGTCGACACGAAGTTCCCGCTCGCCGCGGGCACCACCATCGTGAACACCGCGATGGTCGACGGCGACGACACCGACCCGAACCCGGCCAACGACAATGCGAGCGCGTCCTCGACGGTCGTCCTTCGATCGGCGCCCGGCTCGAGCCAGATGACCAACTCGGCCTTCCAGCTGGTCGACGACCTCTCACCGTGGGCCGTCCCGGACTTCGAGATCCTGCTGAACGGCCAGAACATCGTCGCGGCGACGAATCCCGGCCAGTTCTACTACCACCAGCGCGCGACGAGCCCGTACTCGATCCCGACCAACTGGACGTTCCAGTTCAACTGGCCGTGCCAGTTCGAGTCGCAGGTCAACGGCGGCCAACCGATGCACGCCTACGTCCAGCTGGCCACCGACGGACCGAATACCTGGCGGCCGTGGGGCGAGAGCAACAACGTGACCAATGTGGCCTTCCCGAGTGGCTGCGCGCAGCCCGCGGGCACGCCATACGGGCAGGGAACCATCACGGTGAACAACGTGCCCGCCGGGGCGAAGGTCTGGGTGAACATCCACCTCGACTATGCGCCGAAGGGCGACAACATCTCGACTGTCAACCCCAACCCGATGAACAAGCCGGTCGTGTACGGCCCGTTCAGCTCGACCATCACGGTCAAGAACACCACCGGCGCGACCATCGGCACGAGCTTCTCTTCGACCTCGGTCATCGGCCGTGGCAAGAAGGTGACGATGGTCTACGGGACGCTGACCAACAAGGTCACCGGGCTTCCCGTTTCGGATACCTGGGTCCGCATCACGCAAGGCACCAACGCTGCTACGGCTCTCACCGGTGCCGACGGCTTCTACATCCTGTATGACGGACAGGCTTGCACCCTGGCCGACGGGATCGCCGGCGGTTGTACCGGAGGGTCCACCACGGTCTGGAACTTCCAGAACGGCTCGAATGCGTCAACCACCATCGCCATTCTCGGCGACGGCGTTGCCCCGACGGCGACCGCAACGCACCCGACCGGCTACTCGAGTGCCGAGGTCCGGACCGGGGCCAACTCCTGGACCGTCAAGAACCCGCCGACCTACACGGCCGGCGTCGCGAAGGGCACGGCCTATCTCCGTGACTGGCGGTTCACTCCGTAGTACCTCCCGTCGCAACAGCGACTTTTCCCGAGCGCGCACCGGAGCCGGGCTGAGGGGACCCGGCTCCGGTGTTTTCGTGCACCGGTACTCCTTGGGGGCGCGTCCGGGCACCGAACAGCCCGAATCGGCCATCGACGCCCCGGACCCCCGTTCCCAGCATGCAAGGCAAGCGGGATCGGCGCGTTGATCCCGGCACGGGAGACCGGACATGCGTTACCGGCCGTTCAATCGGGCCCTGGGGGTCGTCCTGGGCATCGGGTTGCTGACCGCCGGGCCGGCCCTGGCCGATTCGGCCCGCGTCGACGGCAACACCGACACGGTCGACGTCGACAACATCGTCCCGCTTGGGCCCGTGGCCCCGGGAGCGGTCATCGTCTTCGACGTCGGATTCCAGCTGCACTGCTCGGGCTCAGCCCACGTCAATGCCGGCCAGAGCGTCGTCCTGACACCGGGACCGCGGACGGTCCCGCCCGGTGGGGCGGCCGACTACACCGGTGCCACGCTCGGCCCAGCCACAGACGCATGGCCGGACGACGGGAGCAGCTGTCCGTTGGGGACAGCGCCGATCATCGGCGCCGAGGACGCGACGGTCACCATCACCGCCCCAATGGCCCCGGCCGATGACTACCTGTACACGCTCATGTGGAACCGCGCACTCAGCCCGGCCGCGCCCGGCGACTTCGGGACCCTCAGCGGCGCAACGGCCGTCAACGTGACCCTGGACGTGGTTTCGAACACGCCGCCTTCGCTGGTCCTGCCGGCCGCGGTCACGATCGAGGGCGACACCGAGGGTGGTGCAGCCGCGGCGTACACCGTCGGGGCGACCGACGCCGAGGACGATCCGGATCCAACGCCGGACTGCTCGGTCGCGGTCGGCGAATTCGTCGCCCTCGGCACGACCACGGTCGACTGCACGGTCACCGATTCGGGTGGCATGTCGGCGAGCGGCAGCTTCCCGTTGACCGTGGTCGACAACACGGCTCCGGACCTGTCCGGGATCCCCGGCCACCTTGTGGTCGCCACGGGCGACCCTGGTGGGGCCGTCCTTGCCTACACCCTGCCGCAGGCCACCGACATCGTCGACTCCGACCCCACGGTCGTCTGCAGCCCCGCCCCGGGCGACATCGCACCGATCGGCCCGTCGACGGTCACCTGCACCGCGAGGGACGACTCCAACAACAGCACGTCCGCCGAATTCGGGGTCACGGTCCAGCTGTGGACGGCGGCCTGGGAGGAGCCGATCGGTGCCGGAGGGTTCACCGCCAACGCCGGCCGGACGGTGCCGGTCAAGGTGCGGCTCTTCCTCGACGGCACGGAATTGACCTCCGGATCCCCGATCATTCGCGTCAGCCGCTGTGACGGCGCGGGCGCGCCGCTCGACACGGCGCTCGAGTGGGGGAGTGGCAACGGCCGCTGGAACGGCCATATCGACACGGGACGCCTCGGCGGCACCGGCTGCTACCGGAGTGCCGTCATCGTCCACGGCGTGCAGGTGGCATCGGTCGAGATGAACGTCGTCGGCTCCCTCGCGGCGGCCAAGACCCCCACGAGGGGCCCGCGCTAGACACGAGACTCGCGAAACCGGCCGAATCGGACACGGTTCGGCCGGTCGTGCCCTAGCATCGGGGCGTGACCCCCGATCTCGAGGCGACCCTCCGCAAGCTGCCCGACCGACCCGGCGTCTACCTGCTCAAGGACGCCCGGGGCGAGGTCGTGTACGTCGGCAAGGCCCAGAGCCTGCGGCACCGGGTGCGCAGCTACTGGCAGAAGCACGGCGGACCGCGCGGCTACGGCGACGTCCACCGAATCCGCGAAGTCATCGACCGGGTAACCGAGGTCGAGACGACCGAGACCGACTCGGTCTCCGAGGCGCTGCTCCTCGAAGCGAACCTGATCAAGCGCTACAAGCCGCGCTTCAACGTCCGGCTCAAGGATGACAAGAGCTACCCCTACATCAAGATCACCCTGGGCGACGACTTCCCGCGGATCGAGCGGACGCGGAAGCTGCCCAACGACGGCAGCCGCTACTTCGGCCCGTATGCAAGCGCCAGCAGCGTCGACGAGTCGATGAACCTGGTCCGCCGCCTGTTCCCGTTCCGGACGTGCACGATCGACATCCGGGACGGTGAGCGGGCTCTCCAGCGGCCCTGCCTCCTGTACCACATCAAGCGCTGCCAGGGACCATGCATCGAGGCGATATCGAAGGACGCCTACCGGGCCGACATCGCCCAGGTGGAGCTGTTTCTCGAGGGTCGCCAGGAGACGCTGGTCAAGGCGCTCGGCCAGGAGATGCGGAGCGCGTCGGATCGCCAGGAGTACGAGCGCGCCGCCGTCGTCCGCGACAAGATCCGGGCGATCGAGCGGACGATGGAGAGCCAGAAGATGGCGGCCTTCGCCCGGACCGAGCTCGACCTCGTCGGCCTGGCCCGCCAGGACAACCAGGCCGCCGTCCAGCTGTTCGCGATCCGGAACGGCAAGATGATCGGCCGCGACGTGTACCTGCTCGAGGCCGCCCGGGAGGCGCCCGACGACGAGGTCCTCGAGGGGTTTCTGTTGCAGTACTACGCGCGCGCGACGTCCGTGCCGCGCGAGGTGCTGGTGCCGACGACGCTGGCCGGCGCGGCCGACATCGAGTCGCTCCTCACCGGGCTGCGGGGCAGCGGGGTCCACCTCCGGATCCCCCAGCGGGGCGAGAAGCGGGAGCTCATGGAGCTGGCCCGCCGCAACGCGGCGGAGACGCTGGCCCGCGAGCAGGCGCGCTGGCTGGCCGACCAGGGCAAGACGCTGGTGGCGCTCGAGCAGCTTGCCGACGCGCTGGGTATGGCCGGGCCGCCGCTCCGGATCGAGTGCTACGACATCAGCAACTTCCAGGGCCGCGAATCGGTCGGCAGCATGGTCGTCTTCGAGGACGGCCGCCCCCGCAGCGGCGAGTACCGCCGCTTCCGCATCCGGACCGTGACCGGGGCGAACGACTTCGCCAGCCACCAGGAGGTGCTGCGGCGCCGCTTCCGGCGGACGGCGACGGGCGAGGAAGGCAACGAGGAGGAGCGTCGCTGGAAGCTGCCGGACCTGGTCATCGTCGACGGCGGCAAGGGCCAGGTCAGCGCCGCCAAGGAGGTCCTCGACGAGCTGGGCCTGCACGACCTCCCGCTAGCCGGGCTGGCCAAGGAGCGCGAGGAGTTGTTCCTCCCGGGCAGCTCCACGCCGATCCTGCTGCCGCCGACATCATCCGCGCTCTACCTCGTGCAGCGGATCCGCGACGAGGCCCACCGGTTCGCGATCACCTACCACCGCAGCCTGCGGGCGAAGTCGTCGCTCCGGTCGGGGTTCGACGTACTGCCCGGCGTGGGCCCAAAGCGCCGCCAGGCCCTCCTGCGGACCTTCGGCTCGCTCAAGCGGGTCCGCGAGGCGCCGGTCGAGCAGATCGCCGCGGTCCCGGGAATCGGCCGCGCGATGGCGGAGAAGATCAAGGCGACGCTGGAGGCGTAACCGCACCACGAGCCTGCGCGATCAAGCCGTCCGGCACCCGCCCTCCTGTATCATCCGCGCTCGATGCGCAAGACCGGCCCCATCCTCATCGCCGTCATCGGCCTGCTCGCCCTCCTCGTGGACTTCTATCCACGGTTCGTCATGCCGTTCAGCGGGGCGGGAACCCGACCGCTCGAGACCAAGCTGGGCCTCGACCTCGAGGGTGGCGTCCGGGTCGAGTACCGGGCGCTCCCGGCGGGTGGCCGGACGGTCGACGCGGCGTCGCTCGGCGTCCTGCGGGACATCGTCGAGCGACGGGTGAACTCGACCGGCGTCGCCGAGCCGATTGTCACGACCCAGGGCAACGACCGGATCGTCGTCGAGCTGCCCGGCGCAAGCGACCCGACGGCCGTTCGCGAGCTTGTCCGCCAGACCGGGCGGCTGGACTTCGTGCCGATCCCGGCGGGCGAATCTCCGCCGGTTGCGAATCAGAAGCTGGATTTGACAACCCACCCGGCGCTCTTCAGCGGCGACCAGGTCGAGAGCGCGGTCATCGGCACCCATCCCACGACCGGCGGCCGGACCGTCAACTTCACCCTCAGGTCCCAGGGTGCCCAGCTGTTCGCCGACCACACCGCCCGGAACATCGGGCAGTTCTTCGCCATCACCCTCGACGGCGAAGTCATCTCCGCGCCCGAGATCCAGGACGCCATCCCGAATGGCCAGGTGCTGATTGAGGCCGGCGGTGCGGCGGGGTTCCCGCTGGCCGAGGCCACCAACCTGGTCACGATCCTCAAGTTCGGCTCGCTGCCGTTCCCGATCGAGGAAGTCAGCTCCGATGAGGTCAGCGCCACGCTCGGGGCGGAGTTCCTGCGCCAGAGCCTGCTCGCAGGCGCGATCGGGATCCTGCTGGTGCTGATCTTCATGGTCATCCACTACCGGCTGCCGGGCGTCGTGGCCGGCTTCGCGCTGATCTACTACACGCTGGTGGTCTACGCGCTGTTCCGCCTGATCCCGGTCACCCTGACGCTCGCCGGGATCGCCGGCTTCGTCCTGTCGGTGGGCATGGCGGTCGACGCCAACATCCTGATCTTCGAGCGGACGAAGGAGGAGCTGCGGCTCGGCAAGTCGCTGCCGGCGGCGATCGAGGCCGGCTTCAGCCGGGCCTGGAACTCGATCCTCGACTCGAACGTGTCGAGCCTGATCACCGCGACGATCCTGTTCCTGTTCGGATCGTCGGTGATCAAGGGCTTCGCCCTGGTGCTGATCATCGGTGTCCTGGTGTCGATGTTCTCGGCCATCATCGTGACCCGCTCGATCCTGCGCTGGGTGGTCCAGCAGGACTGGGCCCGGCGAGCGAGGTTGTACGGCGTCAGCGACGCGGAGTTCGTGGCCCGGCCTACGGGGCGCGCGGCGCTGCGGGGTGAGGCGCGCGGGCGTGTTTGACATCATCGGCAAGCGAAGATGGTTCTTCGCCTTCTCCATCCTGATGACCGTGCCCGGCTTGATCTTCATCTTGCTGACGCCGTTTACCAACGGCAACGCGGGTCTGCAGTTCACGATCGACTACACCGGTGGCACGCGCTGGGTCATCGGGTTCGAGGATCCGAACGTTCAGGCGGCCGATGTCCGCGAGGTCCTGGCCCGCGAAGACCTCGAATCGACGGTCGTCAAGCGGGCCGATGGCTTCCTCGAGATCACCACGATCCCGCTCGGCCTGGCAAGCGCGCCGCCCCCGACGCCGGCGCCGTCTGCCTCGCCGGCACCGTCGGGCTCCCTGACACCTTCCGCGTCCGTGGCGCCATCGCCGAGCGTGGCCCCATCACCAAGCGTCGCGCCGTCAGGTAGCGCGGCGCCCACCGGTAGCCCGGCGCCGTCCGGCTCCGTGGCACCGTCGCCAAGCCCAACGCCGAGCGCCTCGCCTGGGCCCTCGGCCAGCGCCGCGCCGTCGCCCTCGCCGTCGCCATCGGTCCCGCCGGTGCAGAACAACACGACCCTGCCCACGACCGGCAAGCTGGGCGAGATCGTCGACGTCCTCCAGGAGGAGTTCGGGGACATCGCTTCCCAGAAGTCCCTGACGACGATCGGCCCGGTGGTTTCCAACGACCTCATCAACCAGGCCCTCCTGCTGATCCTGGTTGGCTCGCTCGGCATCCTGGGCTGGATCACCTACCGGTTCCGCGACGTCAAGTTCGGGGTGACCGCCCTCGTCGCCCTGCTCCACGACGTCCTCCTGGTCGTCGGGATCTTCGCCATCCTCGGCACGTTCTTCCACGTCGAGGTCGACGCGCTGTTCGTGACCGCGATGCTGACTGTGATCGGCTTCAGCGTCCACGACACGATCGTCGTCTTCGATCGGATCCGCGAGAACAAGGCCCGCCACGCGGGCGAACCGTTCTCGGAGATCGTCAACCACTCGCTGCTTCAGACCGTCGGCCGCTCGATCACGACCAGCCTGACCGTGGTGATCACGCTCCTGGCGCTGCTCCTGTTCGGCGGCTCGGCGACGACCTACTTCGTCCTCGCCCTGCTCATCGGGATCGTCGCCGGGACGTACTCCTCGGTGTTCTTCGCCTCGCCGCTGCTGGTCGAGTGGTACGAGTACGACGACCGCAAGCACGGCCGCGTCCCCACGACCCGGACACCGCGGCGCGCCGCCTCCTGACCTTGTCAGGCGGCCGCGCCACAAGTTCCCGATAAGCGCCGGTGCAGCCGTCCGTGGCATCCTGATCGGGTGGCTGACGCCCGATATCGCTGGGTCTTTCCTGAACCCGTCACCCTCGATCCATCGGTGGCCGAGACCTGCCGACAGCTGGGCGTCTCGCTCCGGGTGGGCGGTCTGCTGGCAGGCCGGGGGCTGGCCGTTGGCACCGAACTGACGGCCTTCTTTGGGGCCGCCGAGGACGGCCTCCACGATCCCCGCCTGCTGCCGGATGCGGCGGCCTTCGCCGGCCGCATCGAGCGGGCCCGGCAAGATCGCGAGACCGTCATGGTCTTCGGTGACTTCGACGCCGACGGGCTCACCGGGCTGGCGATCCTGGTGCGGGCCCTGACTCGCCTCGGCGTGGAGGCCCGGCCGTACGTCCCCAGCCGGCTCGACGAGGGTCATGGCCTGTCACTGGCGGCGGTCGACGCAGCTGGGCGCGAAGGGATCCGGGTCATCGTCACCGTCGACTGCGGTTCGACGAGCAGGCTCGAAATCAGCGCGGCGCGGGTGGCCGGGATCGACGTCCTCGTCACGGACCACCATCGCGTGCCGCCCGAGTTGCCGCCGGCCGTGGCCCTCGTCAACCCGCATCGGGCCGACTCGGGGTACCCGGATCGCCGGCTGTCGGGGAGCGGCGTGGCGTTCAAGCTGGCCCAGCTGCTGCTCGCCACGGCGCCCGGCGACACGTCCGCGGCGCTCGACCTGGCGGACCTTGCCACCATCGGGACGGTGGCCGACGTGGCCCCAGTCCTCGGCGAGAACCGGGCCATCGCCCGGATTGGCCTTGAGCGGATCCGCCGCGAACCGCGCCCGGGGATCGCGGCACTCCTTGCCCGGGCCGGGATCGAGCCGGCCGCGGCGGACCTCGAGACGATTGGCTTCGCCCTCGCCCCGCGACTCAATTCCGCCGGTCGGGTCGGGGAGGCCCTCGAGGCGGCGCGACTCCTTCTGGCCGACGATCCGGCCGAGGCCGCGGCCCTCGCCGACGCGCTGGAAACCGCCAACCAGACGCGCCGCGACCTGATGCGGGGCGCGGTGGCCGAGGCGCGGGCGGTCGTGGAGGCCGCCGGTGCCGTCGAGGCGCCGGTCACCATCGTCCGCGGCGACTGGCCGGTCGGGATCGTGGGCCTGGTCGCGTCGCGGCTGGCGGACGACCTCGGGCGGCCGGCCGTCGTCGGGGCCAACCTGGGGCAGACCGTCCGCGCGTCGTGCCGGAGCGACGGCTCGCTGGACCTGGGCGCGGCCCTCGAGCGATGCGCCGACCTCTTTGACCGGTTTGGCGGCCACGCCGGGGCCGCCGGCTTCGAGCTGCCAGTGTCGCGCTGGCCGGACTTCGAGGAGCGCTTCAGTGCCCTGGCCGGGGCCGCGGCACCGGTCGATCGGCGGGCCTCGCTCCGTTTGGACCTCGCCCTCCCAGCGGCGGAGATCGACTACGCGCTTCATCGCGATCTCGGCCGGCTTGCGCCATGCGGGCCCGGTAACCCGGATCCCGTGGTCGCCATCCTGGGGCTGACCGTGACCCGGGTCCGCGCGGCCACCGGCGGCCATGCCCAGCTCACCCTCCGCCGGGTGCGCGACGTGCTCGATGGCATTGCCTTCGACCGCGAGGACCTCGTGACATCCGTCGCTGAGGGCGACCGGATCGACGTCGTTGGCCGGTTGACGAGCCGACAGTGGGGCGGGCTGGAGACGCTCCAGATCGAGATCCGCGATGTCGCGGTCTCCGGAAGCCACCCCGACGCCGCGGCCATCCTCGGCGGGATCCAGGACGCCAGCGAGCCGGTTCCGGCCACACCGCTCGTGGCAGGGGGCGCGGCATGACGCGGCCGGATTCCGTACGGGCCGGGGCTCCCTCGCGAGGCGGTGGCGTGGCCCCGCCGCCGGGCTCCGGCGACCCATACGGCCTGCGGCCCGTCGGAGGCCTCCTGGCGCCGCTCGCGGCGGCGGTCGGCCTCGTGATCGTCGCCTGGTTGAGCGTGGGCCTGGTCACGGGCGACCTTCGCTTCCCGGGATCAGTGGGTGGTCCCAATGGCGGCCCCGGTGGTCAGCGAACGCCCGCCCCGTCGAACGTGGTCATCGTCGACCCGCGGGCCGACGTCCCCGGGTCGATCGTGTACGTCAAGGCCGGCAACGTCTGGATCCAGAGCGGGACCGAGGTCCGCCAGCTGACGCGGTCCGGCCAGGCGTCGATGCCGTCCTGGTCGTCCGACGGCGAGTGGATCTACTACATCGAAACGGTCGACGACATGGGCCGCCACCGGCCTACGCCTGTCGACGCGCCGCGCCGCTACACGATGCGGGTCCCGATCCTGACCCGGATCGAGGCGGACGGTTCGGGTGAGCCCGAGCCGATCAAGAGCGGCAAGTACAGCCAGGGCGACGAGACCTGGTTCTTCTGGATGCGGCAACCGGTCCTCGCCCCGGACGGCTCGACGATCGCGCTCATGTCCGACGGCCCCGATGCCACGCGCAGCGACGTCGTCCTCCAGCTGATGGACCCCGGCAGCGGCGAGCTCACCAGCCTCGGTTTGCCGGAGACGATGGGCCACCAGGACCCGGCCTGGCGGCCGGACGGCCGGCTGCTGCTGTACGTCCGCAACGACCGCGACGGCGCGCGAGGTGCCCCATCGATCTGGCGCTACGACCGCGCCCGCGAGCAAACGACCCGACTCACCGGACCCGGCTACCTGTCGCCGGCGTGGTCGCGCGACATGCGCTTCGTCGCGGCGACGCGGACCGACGGGTTCGGTACGGACGTCGTCATTCTCGACGCCCGGACCGGCACCGAGCTGCTGCGCGTCACCGAGGACGATCGTTCCTGGGCGCCGGTGTGGTCGCCGTTGGGTGATGCCGTCGCGTTCCTCCACATGGAGGACGGGATCGTCGACCTCCGGCTGGCGAAGCTCGAAGGCACGGCGCCGGAATGGACCGTGGGTGAGGTGATCAACCTGACCGCGGTCTCCGGGCTGGAGGGTGACTCGCGGCCCGGCTGGTTCGTGCCACCGGAGGACCTGCCGCCAATCCCGACGCCTGGCCCATCGGGGTCTGGAAGCGTCCCCACGCCAAGCGGCTCCTCGGTCCCGTGAGCGATCGCTACCTCGACCGGCTGGCGGCCAGGACGGACGCGGCCGGCACCGTGCTGTGCCTGGGCCTCGATCCCGAACCGACCGCCCTCCCAGCCGGCTACTCGGCCGACCTGCGCGGCGTCGAGGCCTTTGCCCGGCTGATCCTCCAGGCGGCGCTACCCCACGCTGCGGCGGTCAAGCCGAACCTGGCCTTCTACGAGGCGTTTGGATCCGCGGGCCTGGCCGCACTCGAGCGGTTGCGCGCGCTCATACCTTCGGACATCCCCGTGGTGATCGACGCCAAGCGCGCCGACATCGGCTCGACAGCCGCCCGCCAGGCCGTGGCCCTGTTCGACGCCCTCGGCGCGGACGCCGTGACCGTGAGCCCCTACCTGGGCGAGGAGGCGATCCTGCCGCTGCTCGAGCGGGTGGACCGCTTCGCCTATGTGCTGTGCCGGACGTCCAATCCCGGTGCGACCGAGCTCCAGGGACAAGTCGTCGAGGCGGACGCTGCTACCGGCTCCCCCGCAGAGCCGTTGTGGGCCCGCGTCGCGAGGCGCGCAAGCGCGTGGGGTCCGGGCGCAACGGTCGGGCTCGTCGTCGCGGCGACGGCCCCGGACGAGCTGGCGGCGGTGCGGGAGATTGCTCCCGGCCTGCCGTTCCTCGTCCCCGGTGTCGGGGCCCAGGGCGGCGACCTCGACGCCGTGGCACGGCACGGGCCGGCGACGGCGGCACCGGGCGGGGACCGGGCGGGTGGCGGTCTCCTGGTGAATGTCTCGCGGGGCATCGCCTCGGCCGCATCCGAGCCCGCAGGGGGCCCCACCGGCGATCCCGGCGAGCGCCTGGCCGCCGCCGCCCGTGACTGGGCCGCCAGGCTCCCTGTGCTACCCTAGCCGACGCCCGGAGGGGCGTGCGGACACGGAGCTCCGGTCGCACGGCCGGGCAGCGCAGGAGCACCACGACCCATGCCGATCCCTGGTCCCATCGAACTGGTCATCATCCTCGTCATCGCGCTCCTGATCCTCGGCCCTGGTCGGCTGCCGGACGTCGGATCGGCGCTTGGCAAAGGCATTCGCGAGTTCCGGAAGGCCGCCACGGACGTCCAGGAGGCGACCCGCCTCGACGCTCCTGCCGGCGCGCCGCCGCCGCCGAGCCAGCCGACGCCGCCGCCCGCCGCGCCGCCCGCCGCGCCGCCGGCCGCCACCAGCGAGCCGAGCACCGAGCCGAAGCCCTAGCGTCCGACCGGCGAACCCATGGCCGACGCCGACGCGCTCCGCCCGGCCGGCGTCCCGGCCCGGACTCCCGACGACGCACCCGAGCCCTCCTCCCCGCCACCGCCGGTGACGCCGCCGCCGGCTCCAACGGTGTCCGCCGACGAGTCGGTGATGTCGTTGGTCGACCACCTGACGGAGCTTCGGACCCGCATTTTCCGATCGGTCCTGGCGATCGTGGCCGGGGGTGTCGTGGGCTTCTGGTATGGCGACGCGATCATCGCCTTCCTGCGAGCGCCGATTCCGATCGACGGGCCACTCGTGTTCACCGAGCTCGGGGCTCCGTTCGTGATCCGGATGCAGATCGCTCTCGTGGTCGGCGTCATCCTCGGAATGCCGGTGATCCTCTACCAGCTGTGGGCCTTCATCGCGCCGGGACTGACGGCCAACGAGAAGCGGGTCATCCGACCGTGGATCCCGATCGCGCTCGCGTTCTTCGCCCTGGGCGTGATCCTCGCCTACGCGATCCTGCCGTACGCCGCCACCTTCCTGTTGGGCTTCCAGTCGGCGGACCTGGCGCCGTTGATCACGGCGTCTTCATACTTCAGCTTCGTCACCACGATGTTCCTCGTCTTCGGGATCATCATGGAGTTCCCGATTGTCATCTACGCGCTCTCCCGCGTCGGCATCCTGACCTCCGACCGGCTGCGGGCCGGGCGCCGCTACGCCATCCTGGTCATCGTCATTTTCGGGGCGGTCGCCACGCCCGGTGGCGATCCCATCAGCTTCGCGATCCTGAGCATCACCCTGTACGTGTTGTTCGAGGCAACCCTGCTGGTGATCCGCCGGGGCGGCCACTGACCCCACGCTAGACTGGTCGGCGTGACGACCGACCAATCCACGGAGCCAGGGGCGGCGACGGGGGCGCCCTCGACGGCGCCGGGGCCGCCGGCCACGCCAGACGATGGCCCGGTTCTTGCCGCGGCCGGGTCGACCGACCACGGGCAGCACGTCGCGATCCTCACCGGCCTGTCCGGTGGCGGCAAGACCGCCGCGGCCAAGCTCTTCGAGGACCTGGGCTACACCGTCGTCGACAACCTGCCCGGCGAGATGCTGCCCGACCTCGCGGAGCTGGTGTCCCAGGACCGGCAACGGTTCGCCAAGGTCGCGATCGTCCTCGACGTTCGGGGCGGCAACGCGCCGTTGTCGCTCGCCGCGATGCGCGGTGCCCTCGAGGGCCGCGGGATCCGCCCCCAGGTCTACTTCCTCGAAGCCCGTGACGAGGTCGTGATCCGGCGGTTCTCGGAGACCCGCCACCGCCATCCGCTGGCGGACCAGCGCGGCATCGCCAGTTCGATCGCAGCGGAGCGCCGGATCCTCGAGCCCGTGCGGGCCGATGCGGACGTCGTGCTCGATACGAGCGACCTGTCGCTGCGCGAGCTGCGAGAGCGGATCTTCGTTCACCTGGGCGACGTCCACGACCCGGAGACGCTGTCGATCCAGCTCATCAGCTTTGGCTTCAAGTTCGGAGTGCCGCTGGAGGCCGACCTCGTCTTCGACGTCCGGTTCATGCATAACCCGTTCTACGTCCCCGAGCTCCGCAAGCATTCCGGGCTGACGGATGCCGTCCGCGCCTACGTCCTCGCCCAGCCGCTGGCCGCCCGGTTCCTGGCCTCGCTCCAGGACTTCCTCGACTTCGCGGTTCCGGCGTACGTCGACGAGGGCAAGACCCGGCTGACGATCGCCATCGGTTGTACGGGGGGCTTCCACCGCTCGATCGTCATGGCCGAGGAGCTGGCGACCTGGCTGCGAGAGCGCGATTTCGGCCCGGTGGCCGTCTTCCACCGCGAGCTCGACCGCCAGTGATCTGCGCCACAGGGCGACTTCGGCCGTCTCAGGATCGATGAATCTCCGACGCTGGCTGACGCCGGGTATCGGCATCAAGCGCTGGATCGGGGTGGCGTTCGTGGGCCTCCTGCTGCTGGCCCTTGCCGCGGCCCACGTGATCCGCCAGGCGACGCGCGATCTCCAGCCGGGCGGGGTCGCCCAGGTCGTCCTCGACCTCGTGACCTTCCAGTTCCTGCCCTATGCGGCTCGTGGCCTGCTCGTGGGGACCGTTGGCATCGGGCTGTTCCTGTGGGGATCGCTGCGCCTGATCCGGACCCTGATGGCTCCCTTCCGGCCGGACGGCGACGTACCCAACCAGCCGCTGGTCGAGGTCATTTACCAGAAACGGTTCCTGGCTCGCGGGCCGCGGGTCGTCGCCATCGGCGGCGGTACGGGCCTGTCGACCCTCCTCCGCGGCCTCAAGGAGCACACCAGCAACCTGACCGCCGTCGTGACGGTGGCCGACGACGGTGGCTCGTCCGGGGTCCTCCGAGCGGAGCTGGGCATTCCGCCGGTCGGGGACATCCGCAACTGCATCGCCGCCCTCGCCGATGCCGAGCCGCTGATGAGCCAGCTCCTCCAGTACCGCTTCCCCGGACCCGACGGCGACACGGCGCCGGCCAACCCGGACGCTGCAGGCGAGGATGCCGGCGGGCTTCGGGGCCACCCGATCGGCAACCTGTTGATCGCCGCCCTGACGGCGATCGAGGGCGGCGACTTCGAAGAGGGCGTCCGACGGATGAACCGGGTCCTGGCCGTTCGCGGCCAGGTCCTGCCGGTCTCGCCGACCCCGCTCAGCTTGACCGCCCGGCTGCGCGACGGCTCGATCGTCGAGGGCCAGTCCCGCGTCGCCCGCGCAACCGGGATCGAACGGGTGACGGTGAACCCGGCGGACGTCGCGCCATCCGAAGACGCGATCGCGGCCATCGTCGAAGCCGAGGTCATCGTCCTCGGGCCGGGCAGCCTGTACACGAGCCTCCTGCCGAGCCTCCTCCTGCCACAGGTCCGGGACGCGGTCCTCGCCTCACCGGCGTTGAAGGTGTTCGTCTGCAACGTCGCCACCCAGCAGGGTGAGACGACCGGCTACGACCTGGCCGACCACCTCGAGGGCCTCGTTGCCCACACCGCACCGGGACTGGTCGACGTCGTCCTGGCCAACAACGCGTTCGGCGCCCGGGTGCCACCGGCCTGGGGCGGCGAGTTCGTCCGCCTGCGCTGGCCACCATCAGGGTCACCCGGGACGAAGCTCGTCCTCGACGACGTGATCGACGCCGATTACGCGCACCATCACGATCCCGCCCGGCTCGCGGCGGCGATCATGCGCGTCTGGGAAACCGAGCGCCACCGTCGCCGCAGCGGCGTCGCCAGGTCCGCCTGACGGCCGGGTCATCGTCGTGACGACCGCCGAACGCAACCTCGTACTCGCGCTGCGTGACGAGATCGCGCGGATCGAGCCGTCGCGGCCGTGTGACCGACTTGCCGAGAGCCAGGGGCTGGCGGGCGCCATGTCGGGGCGGCGGGCGACGGTTGACCGGCTCCTCGTCCGGCTTCGGCGGGCGGCGCCGTCCGAACCGGCCACGCCACCACCGGCCTTCGACTGGGGCGCAGCACCCGAGCACTGCCGGACCGCCTGGCTGCGCGGCCGCTTCCTGGCCCGCGGCTCGCTGAGCCTGGCCGGCGGACGGACCCATCTCGAGTTCGTCGTCGATCCCGAGGACGCCACGGTCCTTGCCGCCCGGCTGGCCGAGACCGGCCTGCCCGCCTCGTGGCGGACGCGGCGGGGGCGGGCGGTCGGGACGTGGAAGAGCGCCGAGACCGTGGGCACGTTCCTGCGCCGGATCGGTGCCGGGGCCGCGCTCCTCGAGCTCGAGGCCCGCCAGGTGTCGCGGGCGTTGCGTGGCGAGCTCAACCGGATCCTCAACGCCGAATCGGCCAACGTGGAGCGGTCCGTGGCGGCCGCCGGCCGGCAGCTGGCCGCGATCCAGGAGCTGGATGCCGATGGGCGGCTGGCCGAGCAGCCCTACGCGGTGCGGGCGGTCGCCGATGCCCGCCGGACGACCCCGGAGGCGACACTCACCGAGCTGGCCGAGCGCCTCTCGTTCCACCGCTCGACGGTCCAGCGGGCCCTCGAGCGCCTCGAGTGGCTGATGCTCCACGAACCGTCCCCCGGCACTCGCCGCTGAGGGCGCGCCGTCGGGCATCATTGACAGATGCGCCCCGTGATCGTCGCCGCCAACTGGAAGATGCACACCACGCCCGCCGAAGCCGGCGAGCTGGCCCGGACGATCTGTGCCCGGACCCGCGAGCCGGACGTCGTCCGGGTGATCTGCCCGCCGTTCGTCTGCCTCGCCGCGGTCCGTGACGCCATTTCCGGCGAGGACGTGGCGGTGGGTGCCCAGAACGTCCACCACGAGCTGCAGGGCGCGTATACCGGCGAGGTGAGTGCGCTCATGCTCACCGGCTTCGCCTCGTGGGTCATCGTCGGCCATTCGGAGCGGCGCCGCGACGCCTACGAGACGGACGATCTGATCGGCCGGAAGCTGGCGCGTACGGTCGACGCCGGGCTGCGGCCGATCCTGTGCGTGGGCGAGCAACTGGCCGATCGGGACGCCGGCCGGGCGGAGGCGGTGGCGTCAGCCCAGCTGCGGGGCGCGCTCGCCGGACTGGATGGCCCGGCCCTCGCCGACGCCGGCCTGGTCGTGGCCTACGAGCCCGTGTGGGCGATCGGCACCGGCCGCAACGCCCAGGGCGCGGATGCGGCCGCAATGGCCAATTCGATCCGGGCCGCGGTGGCGGACCTGGGCTGGGGCGACCTCGCCGAAGGGCTGCCGGTCCTGTACGGTGGCAGCGTCACGTCGGCCAACATCGGCGAGTTCCTGGCCGAGCCCGCGATCGATGGCGCGCTGGTCGGCGGTGCGTCGCTCAAGCCCGACGAGATGGCCGGCATCGTCGCCCGTGCCGCGGTCACCGCGAAGGCTCGGTTGGCCGAGACCGCCGCTTCGTGACCGCTCCCCGCCCGGGCGCGGGTGAGCCGGTGGCTGCCGCGACTCGACCACGTCCGCTCGTCCTCGTCGTCCTCGATGGGTTCGGCGTGAGCGGCGATCCTGCGTCGGACGCGACCCTGGCAGCCCGGATGCCGGTCTGGCGTGCGCTGCTGACCCGCTGGCCGCACTCGACGCTGGGAGCTTCGGCAGAGGCGGTGGGACTGCCGCCCGGGCAGATGGGCAACTCCGAGGTCGGCCACCTCAACCTCGGCGCCGGGCGGCCGGTCCTCCAGGACCTGCCGAGGATCGACGCCGCCATCGCCGACGGCGGGTTCGACGAGCGCCCGGCCTTTCTCGAGGCGTGCCATCGCGCATCGCCGACGCTCCATGTCGTCAGCCTCGTCGGTCCCGGCGGCGTCCATGCCAACGACCGGCACCTCGTCGCCCTGGCCGAGCTGGCCGCCCGGCGGGGCGTCGGCCGCTTCCGTCTCCACGCCCTCCTCGACGGGCGCGACACACCGCCGTCGTCGGCGCTGGCGTTCGTGGCGGACCTCGAGACCCGGCTCGCCGCCGCTCATCCGGATGCCGGGATCGCCAGCGTCGGTGGCCGCTACTGGGCGATGGACCGCGACCAGCGCTGGGAGCGGACCGAGCGCGGCTACGACGCCATCGTCCACGCCGAGGGACTCCACGCCCCCTCGGCGACCGCTGCGATCGAGGCGGCCTACGCCCGCGGCGAGACCGACGAGTTTGTCGCCCCGACGGTGATCGACGGCGCCCTCGCCCCGGTCCACGACGGCGACCCGGTCATCCACGCCAACTTCCGGGCCGACCGCGCCCGGCAGCTCACCGAGGCGCTCGCGCTGGAGGCGTTCGACGGCTTCGACCGGGCCGCCCCGAGCGGCCGCCAGGCGCCTCGTGACCCATTCGTCGTGACCATGACCGCCTACGAGGACGGCCTGCCCGTCGCGGTCGCCTTTCCGGCTGACGAGGCGCGATCCTTGAGCCAGGCCTTCTCGGAGGCCGGCTGGCGGCAACTCCACGTCGCCGAGACGGAGAAATACGCCCACGTCACGTACTTCTTCAACGGTGGTCGCGAGGTGCCGTTCGCGGGCGAGGACCGCCGGCTGATCCCCAGTCCCAAGGTCGCGACCTACGACCTCCAGCCGGAGATGAGCGCAATGGGCATCACCGACGTCCTCGTCGAGGCGATCGGGGCAGGCGACCACGACTTCATCGTGGCCAACTTCGCCAACCCGGACATGGTTGGTCACACGGGCGTCTGGGCCGCCGCGGTCCGGGCGCTCGAGACGATCGATGCCTGCCTCGGCCGGATCGCCGCCGCCATGGCGGCTGCCGACGCTGCCTCGCCGATGGGAGCCCTGCTGGCCATCACCGCCGATCATGGCAACGTCGAGTGGATGCGCGACGAGGACGGCGCGGCGGTGACCGCCCATTCCCTCAACCCGGTGCCGATCGTGCTGATCGGCCGGGCCGTCGAGGGCCGGCGCCTTCGGGACGGGGTGCTGGCGGACGTGGCGCCGACCCTGCTCGACCTCGTAGGTATGGACCCCTGGCCGGGGATGAGCGGCACCAGCCTGCTCGAGCCCGCGTGACGCACCGGACCGCCGCAGCGGCGGCCCGTGCTACCATCCCGCGCTGGACCTAATTGGAGGAGTCGACCGCGTGAACGGCGCGCTTGCGCTCGGTCAGATCATCGTCAGCATCGCCCTGATCGTTGCCATCCTGCTGCAGGCTCGGGGGACCGGGCTGTCGGGGACGTTCGGCGGTGATTCCGCCGTCTATCGCAGCCGACGTGGAGTGGAGCGTCGTCTCTGGCAGTTCACCATCGTCCTCCTGATCCTGTTCGTGGCCTTCTCGCTGTTCACGTTCGCGTTCGCGCCGACGACGACCGGCTGAGCCCGGAGCGCCCCGCGGCGCCGGAGGAACGATCCCGATGACCCGCCGCGACCACGGCGTCGTCGCGAGCCTCGTGCTGGTCCTGGCCTTCATCGTCGGCCTGCTGGCCGCCCCCGCCTTCGGACCGCCGGCGGCCTCGCCCAGCCCGGAGCCGGTCCGATCGGCCATGCCGCCGCGGCTGTATCGCGAGGGCGTCGTCGGCCGGCCAGCCTCGATCAATCCGCTGACCGCCCAGTCGGCGGTCGAGGAGACCCTCGTCGGGCTGGTGTTCTCCGGCCTCGTCGCCCTCGGCCCGGACGACACCCGCGTGCCCGGCCTCGCCAGCCACTGGACGATTGCCGATGACGGGCGCGAATGGACGTTCGTGATCCGGGCCGATGCCCGGTGGCACGACGGCGAGCCGGTGACCGCCCATGACGTTGCGTTCACGATCGGGGTGCTCCAGGACCCGACCTATCTCGGGCCGGTCGGCGCGTCGTGGCGTGACGTGACCGTCACCGAGGTCGACGAGCGGACGATCCGGTTCAGCCTGACGACGCCGCTCGGTGGGTTCCTGCAGGCGGCAACCCAGCCGATCGTGCCGGCCCACCTGCTGGAGGGCGTTCCGGTGGGCCTGCTGACCGAGCACCCATTCGGCCAGGAGCCCATCGGCAGCGGGCCGTACCGGCTGGCCGGGCTGGACGACGACCACGCGATTCTCGAGCCGGCGACCTCCGAGCCGGCGGACGTCGATGGCCGGCCGGGCGGTCCGTTCGTTGGCACCCCACAGCCGTCGCCATCGCCGACACCAGCCCCTCTCCCGGGGAGTACCCAGCCCGGCATCGAGATCCGGTTCTACGACGATCGGGAGGCGCTCGCCGAGGGCTACCTGGCGGGTGCGGTTGACGCGGCCGGCGGACTGGGCCCGGTCGAAGCCGCCCGGCTGGCGGGCCAGCCCGGCAGCCGTGAGCTGCGCTACCCGACGACGACCCTGACCACCGTGATCTTCAATCTCCGGCCTTCGAGGCCCGAGTTCCGTGAGCCACGAGTCCGGTTCGCGCTGCTCACGGGCATCAACCGGCAGGCCATCGTCGATGCGGCGTTCGGTGGCCGCGCGGCCATCTCCGACGTGCCGATCCCGCCGGCATCGTGGGCCCACGACGACACGATCCGCCCGCCGATCACCTACGACCGCGAGGCGGCCACCCGGGGTCTCGCCGACGCGGGCTGGAAGGCGGCGGACGGAACGTGGACCATGCCGGGCGCGACCAAACCCGTCGCCTTCGAGCTGCTCAGCCTGGACGAGGGAACCAACGCCGCGTCGTTCGCGACGGCGGCGGCCATCGCCGCGGACTGGCGCCGGCTGGGTCTCGACGTGACCCACGTCCCGTTGCCGCCGGCGGAGCTCGTCACCAACCGCCTCCGGACCGGTGCATTCGCGGCCGCCGTGGTGGACGTCAACATCGGGCTCGACCCGGACCTCTACCCGCTGCTTGCCTCGACCCAGGCCGGCAGCCAGGGGCTCAACCTGGCGGGTCTCCAGGACGCGCACCTCGACGGGCTGCTGGTCGCAGCCCGGTCGCCCGGGACCGACGAGTACCGGCAGACCGCGTACCGCGCCCTGCAGGAATCCCTGCTGAGCTCGCAGTACCTGCTTCCGGTCGCCTTCCGGGACGAGGTCGTGGTGGCTCGGGACGTGCTCCGGGGACCCGTTCCGCGGCCCATCGGGAGCGTCCGGGACCGGTTCTGGGATGTGCTAACATGGCGCCTCGCCGCCGACCGGTGAACGCTTTCCGACCGGTCGGTTCGGGTCCGATGCCGAGGTGGCGGAATCGGTAGACGCGCTAGCTTCAGGAGCTAGTGTCCGCAAGGGCGTATGGGTTCAAATCCCTTCCTCGGTACCAACCCTCACCGGACCCAGACGCAGCACCTGCCCAGGTGGCGGAATTGGTATACGCGTACGTTTGAGGGGCGTATGAGGCAACTCATCCGGGTTCAAGTCCCGGCCTGGGCACCACTCATCTGACGGCCGCTTCGGCGGTCGTTTCGATTCCTGGCGCGGCAACCCTTCCGCTGCGCAACAATCGGGCATTCGTCGACGCCTGCGGGGCAGTTGGGCGCGAGAATGGGCGACCGCCTACCCTGTGCCCGGGCGGTTAGCTCAGCTGGTTAGAGCGCCTCGCTTACACCGAGGAAGTCACAGGTTCGAGTCCTGTACCGCCCACCACGCGCTAGGACTGCGCGGAGTGCAGGCTAGTACGATCGGGTCGGGTCCGGTCGGGTCCCCGCCTCCTACGATCCGAGCAATGGACCAGCCAGCCCGTCCCCGGGCATCCAGGTCACGTTCGCGCGCGGCTGCGGGCGAGCCGCGCCGAGCCGCCGAATCACGCCGACCCGCGGACCCGCCGCGGCCGCCGCGTGCCCGTCGCCCCGCCGCGGGCCGCGACGAACGCTCCGATCACGAGCTCCACAGCCTGCTGGCGATGTCGAGCGAGCTTGCCCGGAGCCTGGACCCGTCCGCCGTCGGCGACCTGATCGCCCGTCACATCGCGACCGCGACCGGGGTCGAGGAATGCGGCATCAGCTACTGGGACCGGGAGGGCGACCGCGTCGTCACGTACGGCTACTTCCCGCCGGAGCGCCGGGCGGCGATCGAGCCGTCCTACGCCCTCGCCGAGTATCCCGAGACGGGCAGGGTCCTCACCGAGTCGCGGCAGGTCGTGGTGTGTGTCGACGACGCCACCGCCGACAGCCGCGAGGTGGAGTACCTCCGTGAGATCGGCAACCAGGTGTCGGCCATGCTGCCGCTGGTCGCCAAGGGCCAGGCGATCGGCCTCGTCGAGCTGACGTCGCCCCAGAACATCACCTTCGACGAGCGCCGCCTCGGCCTCGCCCAGACGATGGCCAACGAAGCCGCGATGGCCCTCGAGAACGCCCGGCTCTACGAGCAGGTCCGCCACCAGGCGTTCCATGATCCGCTGACCCGGCTGGCCAATCGGACGCTCTTCCGCGACCGGCTCGATCACGCCCTGTCGCGGGCCCTCCGTGGCCTCGGCTCAGTGGCTGTCCTGTTCGTCGACCTCGACGACTTCAAGACCGTCAACGACTCCCGCGGTCACACCGTCGGTGACGCCCTGCTGGTCGCGGCCGGCGAGCGCCTGGTCTCGGTCCTCCGGCCAGGGGACACGGTGGCTCGCCTGGGTGGCGACGAGTTCGCCGTGCTTGTCGAGGACGTCGGCGACGCGCGCGAGGCCATCGTCCCGGCCGAGCGGATCCTGGCGGCTTTCTCCGTGCCGTTCGTCGTCGGTGGCGCGGAGCTGTTCGTCGGGGCGAGCATCGGCATCGCCATCGGTGCTGCCGGCGAGCGGACGACCGACGAGCTGCTGCGCAACGCCGACTTCGCGATGTACCAGGCCAAGAGCCTGGGCAAGGGTCGCCACGCGATGTTCGAGCCGCGGATGCGTGACGCCGCGGTCGAGCGGGTCGAGCTGGCGACGATGCTCCGGCATGCCCTCGACCGCGAGGAGTTCACACTCCACTACCAGCCCATCGTCGACCTGCGGACCGGCGCCACGCGCGGTGTCGAGGCGCTGATCCGCTGGCAGCACCCCGAGCGCGGGCTGCTCATGCCGGGCGCGTTCATCGGCATCGCCGAGGAGACCGGGCTGATCGTCCCCATCGGCCGCTGGGTCCTCCGCCAGGCCTGCCGCCAGGCGCGCCAGTGGCAGGACCGCTATCCGTCCGACCCGCCGCTGACCATGAGCGTCAACCTCTCGCCGCGGCAGTTCACCGACCCGCGCCTGGTGACCGGCATCGCCGAGGCGCTCCGCGACGCGGACCTCGAGCCCGAGTCGCTGACCCTCGAGATCACCGAGAGCGTCCTCGTCGGCGACGGTGACTCGACCGTCGAGAAGCTCCGACAGATCCGCTCGCTGGGTGTTCGCCTGGCGATCGACGACTTCGGGACCGGCTACTCCTCGCTGAGCTACCTCCAGCGGTTCCCGATCGACATCCTCAAGATCGACCGCGCCTTCGTCGAGGCGATCGGCCAGCCGGAGGGCAACGCCCTCGTCCGCTCGATCGTCGACATCGGCCGGACCCTCCACCTCAAGACCGTGGCCGAGGGCGTCGAGCACCCGGACCAGCCAGGCCAGCTGGTCGAGCTCGACTGCGACTTGGGGCAGGGCTACCTCATGAACCGGCCCCAGGACGCGTCGGCGATCGACGCCTACCTGGCCCGAACGGCGGTCGACGCTCCCTCCTGACCCCGGCGTAACGGGACGGGCCAAATCGCGTCCAACCGCTGGACCCGGCGTTCGGGTGGCCATGCCCGGCTGCTAGACTGGCCGGCAGGCGCCGCCGTCGCGGCCGTACTGAAGAGGGTTGTCCATGTCCCCAGCCGTGCTCATTCTGATCGGCGTCATCGTCGTCCTGGTCATCCTCGTGATCGGGATCTACAACGGCCTGGTCCAGCGCCGCTTGCGGATCGACGAGGCGTTCGCCCAGATCGAAGTCCAGTTGAAGCGTCGCCATGACCTGATCCCCAACCTCGTGAATGCGGTCAAGGGCTACATGGGCTTCGAGCAGAAGGTCCTGACCGACGTCACCAACGCCCGTGCCAACGCCGTTGCCGCCGGCGCCCAGGGGCCCGCCCAGCAGGCCGCCGCGGAGAACATGCTGACCGGCACCCTGCGATCGCTCTTCGCCGTCGTCGAGAACTATCCGGAGCTGAAGGCCAACCAGAACGTCCTCGAGCTCCAGGAGCAGCTGACGACGACCGAGAACCAGATTTCGTTCTCGCGCCAGCACTACAATGCCACCGTCCTCGACTACAACACCGCGATCGCGACCTTCCCGAACGTCCTGATCGCCGGACCGTTCGGCTTCACCCGGCGCGAGTTCTTCGACGCCGAGCCCGAGGCAGCCAACGTTCCGCAGGTCGACCTGACCCTGAGCTGACCCGCGACCGCGATCCGTAGCCGCCAACGGGCGGCCGGACGCGAGCGCGCGGAGGAACCTTGGCCGGCACCTTCTACAACCAGATCTCGGCAAACCGACGCAACTCGCTGCTGCTCGCGCTGGCCGTCGTCGGAATCCTGGGCGCCCTCGGGTTTGCGATCGGCTACGCGCTGACCGGCGAAGTGGCCGGGTCGATCGTCACGACCGCCATTGCCGCGGGCATCGGCCTGCTGCTCGGCCTCGGGACCTACTTCGCGGGCGATCGGATCGTGCTGACCGCCTCCGGCGCCAAGGAGGTCGACGAGGTCTCGGCGCCCCAGCTGATGAACGTGGTCCGGGAGATCGCGCTGGCGGCGAACGTGCCGATGCCGAAGGTCTACACGATCGACGACTCGGCGCCCAACGCCTTTGCCACCGGTCGCGATCCGAAGCACGCCTCGATCGCGGTCACGACCGGACTCCTGGACAAGCTGGATCGCGAGGAGCTCCAGGGCGTGATCGCCCACGAGCTCGCGCATGTCCGCAACCTCGACATCCGGTTCTCGCTCATCGTCGGCGTGATGGTCGGCTCGATCGCCCTGCTGTCCGACTTCTTCCTGCGCTTCAGCTTTTTTGGCGGCCACCGGCGCTCGTCGCGCGACCGGGACGGCGGTGGCGGACTCCAGGCGATCATGATCGTGGTCGCCATCGTCCTGGCCGTCGTGGCCCCGATCGCCGCCCGGATGGTCCAGCTGGCGGTCTCGCGCCAGCGCGAGTACCTGGCCGACGCATCGTCCGTGGAGCTGACCCGGAACCCGTACGGTCTGGAACGGGCGCTCGCCAAGATCTCCGGCGACCGGGAGGTCCTCGAGGTCGCCAACCGGGCCACCCAGCACCTGTACTTCACCAACCCGATCAAGAAGTTCGAGGACCGAGCGTCGGGGTTGTTCACGACCCACCCGCCGATCGTCGAGCGGATCAACCGGATTCGCGAGCTCACCGGCGAGCAGCCGCTGGCTCCGAGCGACGTCGCGGCACTCGCCGAGCTGGAGTAGGGGAGCCGGGGCCACGCCGCCGGCCCCGTGGCGCCGCCGCCGGCCCGTGGCGCCGCCGCCGGCCCCGTGGCGCCGCCGTCAGCCGCCCGCCCCGTGCGCCGTTCGCTGTGGGTGAACACTTTTGGCCGTCGCAGCGTCGCTGGAGGCGCCAACCCACAGGTTCGTCGCTGTCGGTGAACACTTCTGGCAGGAACGAAGCCCAAACCGCCCGTTCGACAGGGCAAGCGCGGGCCTGGACGCAAAGCTGTTCACTGACAGCGACGTCCCAGGGCGGACCCGCGGCAGAACCCGCCGTTGTGCCGCTGTGGGTGAACACATCGACCGCTGGGCACGGCGATTCGCGTGCGAGGATCTCGACCACGGAGCGTTTGAGGGGCGGGCCGTTGCCTTGAAGGCGATTCTGACCCCGTGGTATTCTCGGGCCCGCCGACGGGCGACCAAAGCCTGGTTGGCCATCGGGCCGAGATAGCTCAGTTGGTAGAGCACGCGACTGAAAATCGCGGTGTCGCCAGTTCGAATCTGGCTCTCGGCACCACCAATTGGTGGTCGCGTCATCGAGCGGAAGTGGCTCAGTTGGTAGAGCATCACCTTGCCAAGGTGAGGGTCGCGGGTTCGAGTCCCGTCTTCCGCTCCATTTCTTTGCCCAGCGAGGCATTGGACGGCAACCGAGACCAACGGGCCCGCTGATCGCTGCCCCTTCGTCTAGTGGTAGGACAGCGGACTTTGGATCCGTGAACCGAGGTTCGAATCCTCGAGGGGCAGCCAACCGAACAGGCACCAGGGGCGACGTACCCAAGTGGTTAAGGGGGAGGTCTGCAAAACCTCTATTCACCGGTTCGAATCCGGTCGTCGCCTCCACTCGATCCCGATCCAACCGGCCCCCAGCGGGGCCGGTTTTTTCATGTGTCCAGCAGCGATGGACTAGGCGCCGACCGCTCCAATGGCTACGATGCCGCGAACTGGAGGGGGCCGGAATGACCGACGATCCCAAGGCCAACGCCAATCCCCCGACGGCTGCTCAACTGCTGTCCGACTGGCGGGCCGCGGGGCGCGATGCGGCAGCCGCCCACTCGGCCGCCCGCGTTGCCGAGCTGGCCTTGATGGCCGCGGCCGAGGCGGAAGATGCGGCCAACGAGGTAGACGCCGCCGCAACGGCCGCCCTCGGGGCCGTGGAGAAGGCACGAAGCGCAGCCGCCCGAGCGCGAAGCGCCGCCGTCCGAGCGGCCGAAGCGGCAACGCTCGCGTTGGTGACGGCCGAGGGCGACAAGGCACGGGCCGATCAAGGTGCCGACGTCGCCGACGAGAAGGAGGCCGCCGCGCGGGATCGTTTCCACGACGCCGAAGGAAAGGCCTTCAAACGGGAGTAAGCCAGGCTCACACGGGGTTCCTCGGCGTCGTACACTGGCACCGGCGCGCTCCCGCGCCAGACCGCCAGACCGAGCCCCCACGCGGCGCGGCGATGCGGCGGTAAAGGGGATCCGGATCCTCGGGACGAACCGGTCGACTATCCGACCGGCCGACGACGTGGCGGTGTGGGCGCCTGCGTCGACGGCCGTGACGGAGAACTGACCGATGACCACCGACAAGGCCTTCAAGCGGGTCGTGCGCGCGCGCATGGCCAAGACCGGCGAGCGATACGCCGCCGCCCGACGGACCCTGGTCGAAGGCGCCAGGGACGGACAGCACGCGGAGTCGACGGCTGGCGCCGCCGGCCCGACCGGCTATCGAATGCGTGGCGGCCTGCACCCGGAGACGGCCACCCTGGCCAACGTGCTGGCGAACCAGGGCGTCGTCTCGGGCTTGACCGGCGAGCCGTTGACCGAGGCCGCGATCCTCGGCATCGGCGGCGGCCTGGGCGCCGGCTACATCCTTTGGGAGTTCAAGCATCACGGCGCGCCGGTCCTGACCCTCGCCTTCCGGAACCAGTGGCAATACCCAGCGATCCCCGGCTGGACCGGCAAGACGCTCGATCGGCTCGGCATCGAGCCCGACCTGCACGAGACCGGCGGCTCGAACGGGGCTCGCGAGGCGCTCGATGCACGCCTGGACGCCGGCGTGCCCGTCATCGCCTATGTCGATCCGCAGTCGATCGGGACCTGGGGCCAGCCCGACGCGATGTCTGGGCAGGGCGGCCTGGTCGTCGTCGTCTTCGGACGTGACGTCGATGGCTCGTACCTCGTGGATGATCGGGGCCGGAACCCGTTCCGGGTGTCAGCGGCCGTGATGGCCGCCGCCCGCGGGCGGATCGGCTCGTTCAAGCACCGCATCGTCGGGCTGAAAACGACGCCCGGACCGATCCCGGCCGAACGGCTTCGGGCGGCGATGCGCGCGGGCCTCGAGGACCAGGTGGATCACCTGCGATCCTCGTCCGACTCCTTCTCCCTCCCGGCATGGCGCAAGTGGAGCCGGCTGATGACCGACGAACGGAACGCGAAGGCGTGGCCGCGGGTGTTCGCCGACGGCCAGGGCTTGTTCGGGGCGCTGCTGGCGTTGGTCGAGAGCGTCGACGGCCAGGTCGGGCAATCGGGTGGGCACCTGCGAGAGCTGTATGCCGAGTCGCTCGACGAAGCCGCCATTGCGCTCGACCACCCTGCGCTCGGTGACGCCGCGCGGGCGTGGCGGAGCGTCGCCGACCGATGGGAGGAGCTGGCCGACGCGGCCGTACCACCCGATCTGGACGGCGCAGCCGATGCGGTCGAGGCCGTGGAGACGGTGCACGAGGCGGTGATGGCCGGCGAACAGGGTCGGTTGCGGGTGACCGCCGCGACGGAGACCGCGTGGGCGATCCGGGATCGCTACGCGGACGCCTTCCCCCTGCCACCGGACCGCGTCGCAGCGGTCCTCGAGGATCTCGGCGACCGCGTCGGCGCGATCTACCAGGCCGAGGTGGACGCGCTCGACATGACCGCTCGGGCCATCGGCCGATGAGGCCGTAGCCGCTCCCGATCGGGGACCGGCCTTCACCGCGGGCGTGCGCGGTACCCTGTCCCGGGCCGAAGTGGCGGAACCGGCAGACGCGGCGGACTTAAACTCCGCTGCCCGCAAGGGCTTGTGAGTTCGAATCTCACCTTCGGCACCAGGGTCGTACCCCCGCCGTACCCCCCAGCCGACGAGAACGCGCTCCATCGTGGCTGGAGCCTCGTCATGCATCGTCGGCGACGCCCTCGACTGACGACTTCCACGCGGCCGCTCAGGACACCGAACAGATCGCGGGCGACATCTGGGAGGACGCGCGCCGGATGGACCGCGGTGCCCGCGATGCGGTCAGCAAGCGGCGGGAGGCTGAGCACGTCGGCGGGAAGGCTGAGCACGAGCGCCGCGTGGCTGGCGGCTAAGCAGCCATCCCGACAATTCCACCCGGCCCCCGCTCCGCGCGTCGGCTACGTCCCCGCGGCCAGTACCGGCGGCGACGGGGGTCCGTACATCCCTGCTTCGGCACCATCGGCCGCCTGGGCGCTGAGCCTTGATACAGGCGATTGACTGGCGCTCCTCGGGGGCGCACAGTCTCGCGGTCCCAGGTGAGCCCCGTCCGGCGCCGCACCGTCACGCGCGCCACGGCGGCAGGGACGGGAAGAGAGCGACCTCATGCCGAGCGAGCGATCTCGAGCGCGCGGAAACACCGTCGGCAGGCGATCGGCGGGGCGGTTGGGCGGAGTCCTCCTCTCCCTGGTCCTTGCCGGCTGCGGTGCATCCGGCGTACCTGGTGGTTCACCGGCGAGCCCCGGCGCCTCTTCGGCGACCAGCGCCGCGGCATCGGTCCCGGCGACGACGAGTGCTCCCTCCGCGAGTGCTCCCGCGTCGAGCACCAGCCCGACAGTCGGGCCGAGCACGCCGGTTGCTACCGGCAGCGCGACGAAGCTCGCATCGGGGACGTTCAATTGCGCCATCGTGGCCGGCGGCGAGGTTAGGTGCTGGGGCCTCAACTCGCCCGGACTCGGGGACGGCACGTCGCTCCAGTCGGCGAGCCCGGTTGCCCTGCAAGGCGTGGCGGACGCGACCGACGTCTCGATCGGCAACTCGTATGCCTGCGTCGTCGCCAAGGGCGTCGTCAGCTGCTGGGGAACCAATGCGAACGGCCAGCTCGGTGACACGACCACGGACGCCCACGCGGTCCCGGTCCCGGCGATTGGAGTCAGCGGAGCCTCGTCAGTGGCGGCGGGCCACGGTGGCCATACCTGCGCGCTCCTCACCGATCGAACGGTCCGGTGCTGGGGTACCAATTCGGTTGGTCAGGTCGGCGACGGCTCGACCTCGAACGCCGTGACGACACCGGTAGCCGCGGCGGGCATCAGCGATGTCGTAGCGATCGCGACCGGGGGCGGCGCGACCTGCGCGGTCCTGGGCGACGGATCCATGTCCTGCTGGGGCCAGGGCTTCAATGGCGGTGTCTCGTCCAAGACGCCGGCCGTCGTGCCCGGGGTCGACGATGCCACTGCCGTGGCGGTCGGCGATACCTTCGGCTGCGTGCTCCGTTCGAACGGGCGCGTCTCCTGCCTTGGCGACAATACGTACGGCCAGCTTGGGCAGGCCGCCCAGGGGGATGCGAAGTACGTCCCCTTCAGCACAACGCTTGTGGAGGTTGCCGGCATCACCGACGCGACGGCGATTCGCGCCGACTACGGCCATACCTGCGTCCTGCGGTCGACCGGTGGCGTCGCCTGCTGGGGCCGCAACTACGAGGGCGAGATCGGCGGCGGGACGCTCGCCCCCGCGTTCACCCCGGTCGACGTGATCGGCGTCCAGGGCGCAACGGAGATCTCTGTCGGCGCGTTCCACACGTGCGCGATCGTGGGCGGCGGCGGCGTGCTGTGCTGGGGCTCGAACTACGGCTACGCGCTGGGCAACCAGAGCGGCCAGGGGAGCCTGACTCCGGTGCCAGTCACCGGTCTCTGATGCACGACCGCGGGTCGTCGGTCAGGGATGGGCGGACGCGACCCCGGCAAGCGCGACGAACAGGATGACGGCGATGCGGACGGCCACCGCCAATGGCGTGGCCCGGTCCGCGGCGAAGCCGGCTGGCTTCATGGCAGAACCTCCGACGGTTTCGGCAACCCGGCTAACTCGACTTGGGATCGAGTCCCGTGGCTTTGCGTCCCCAGGTCACCCTGGGTTTGCCTTTGTCGACCGGCGAACCGGTCTGCGGCTCTCACCGCTTCGAGCACTCTACCCCGTGCGCGGACGCAACGGCCAAGGCGGATGGTCCCGCCGGGGTGGGGCGAATGGTCGGGGATCGGTCTAGTACAGGGGGCCGCGCCGGCTGGTTACGAGCGGCGCAGCAGGCCTCCGAGGCGCCCCTTCTGGCGGTCCGCCGCCGCCTCGGAAATGACCGGCGCGCCATCCGAGTTGAAGGCCGAGGCCGCGAGCTTGACCAACCGGTCCGCGGCCGCGGAGCGGGGAGCACCGCGGACGATCGGGATGCCCTCGTTGACTGCCTTCAGGTAGAGGAACGGGTCGTACGGCAGCTCCGCGGTGACCTTGGTCCCAAGGGCACTCTCGACGTCCCGCATCCGCAGGATCTCGCGGGCGAACATGTTGTTGAGGACGAACGACGTCTTGGCCCCGAGCGTGCCGGCCTCGTTGAGATAGTCGAGCAGCCCGTGGACCGCCTTGAGCGCGGCGATCTCCGGGTAGACGGCGATGATCACGGTGTCGGCCCGCTCGAAGGCCGCCATCGTCCGCTCGTCGAGGACCGAACCGGCGTCGATCACCACTTCGTCGTACGAGCCCAGGAGGGTATCGAGGAGCTGGACCACGTGGCTCGACTCGATGAGCTCCGCGATCTCCGGCGTGGGTGGCGCGGCGAGGACGTGGAGACCGCTGTCGTGCCGGAGGGCATACGTCCGGAGGAGCTCCGGCTCGCGCAACGCGGCCTCGTCGCGGACCAGCTCGGCGACCGACTGGCGGAGCTCGAGGTTGAGGTGGGTGGCCGCCTGCCCGAACTGGAGGTGGAGGTCCACCAGGATCACTCGATCCGGCTTCGCCTGCGCCTGGACCATCGCGATGTTGGTGGCGATCGTCGTGGTCCCGACACCGCCCTTTGGGCTGAACACGGCGACGATCCGGCGCCGCTTCTGGAGCATCGCGCCATCGGCGTTGATGGTCGGCGAGAGGTCCTTCGACCGCTGGAACCGGAGCAGCAGGGCCTCGACCCGGGCCTCGAGCTCTCGGCCGTCGAACGGCTTGGCCATCACGTCATCCGCGCCGGCCTCCAGGAACCGGATCCGCTCCTCGACCTCGTCGGTCTGGCTGATGCAGAGGACCGGGATGGCGGCCATGGTCGGGGTCGCCCGGATCTCGCGGCAGACGTCGGGCGCGGTCTTGGCGCCCTCGACGACGTTGAGGACCACGAGCTGGTGCTCGGAGATGTGGCTGAACGCTTCGTCGGGGTCGGTGAACGACGTCACCGTGTACCCCAGGTTCGTCAGGGTCCCGGCGATCAGCCCCCCGGACGCGGGATCGTTCTCGATCAGCAGGATGGTACTGGCGGGCACGTGGCCTCCGGATGATGTCGTGAATCGGGCAGGCGACGGGCGTCCGAACGGACTGCCAGAGGATACATCGCGCTGCCGGACGCGAGCCCGGCCGGTCGGCGGGGCCGGCCCGGGTAGCATGCTAGACTCGCAGGGTTTCCTTTCGGCTCCGCTCGGCCGTTGGCCGTGCAGCGGGGCAAACCCATAGGAAGGAGTGTCCTGCGCGCATGCGCCGATACGAACTCATGCTCGTGCTCCGTCCCGACGTCGCGGACGACCGGAGCCAGGCGGTCATCGACCGCACGACCCGTCAGATCGTGGCCGGTGGCGGCCAGATCGTGAAGGTCGCCCCGTGGGGCCGCCGCCGGCTCGCCTACCAGATCGACCGGTTCCGCGAGGCCTCGTACCACATCATCCTGTTCCAGGCACCACCGAACGTCATCGCCGAGCTGGAACGCAGCCTGCTGATCACCGAGGAGGTGCTCCGGCAGCTGGTCACCCGCGACGAGCGGCCGGTCAAGGCAAGCCGCCGTGACGACGGCGACCTGGACGGCCTCGACGAGGGCGACGACGGTGACCTGCCGTTGGCGGTGGACGACGAGGAAGAGGACGACGGCCGCGAGCGGATCGACGAGTCCGAGACCGAAGCGGCCCCGGCCGCGATCGACTGACGGAGGATTCCCATGGCGCTCTGCAAGGTCATGATCATCGGGAACCTCGGCTCGGATCCCGAGATGCGCTACACGCCCAGCGGCCGGGCGGTGACGCAGTTCAACGTTGCCGTCAACCAGAGCACGAAGAACCAGCAGACCGGCGAGTGGGTCGAGGAGACCGACTGGTTCCGGGTGACGGTCTGGGGCGATCGCGCGGAGCGGATGGCGGAGAGCCTCAAGAAGGGCAACAAGGTCTTCGTCGAGGGCCGCTTCCGGACCCGCCAGTTCGAGGGTCGCGACGGCCAGACACGAACGTCCCTGGAGCTCACAGCCGACAGCATCGTCAACCTCGAGCGGCGTGGCCGCGACGAGGACGGCTCGTTCAACGCGCAGGGCGAAGGCAACTTCGCGGGCGCCACGGCGGGCCGACCAGCCGGCCCCGCACGCGGCGGCGGTGACGACACCGAGCTCGACGACCTGCCCTTCTGACCTGACTGTGAGGACCTGAGAACCCGATGCCCCCGACACGATCAAAGAAGCGCGACGACTACTACCGCGACCGGCGTCGCCGGAAGGTCTGTGCGTTCTGCGCCGACAAGACCGCCCAGATCGACTACAAGGAGGTCAACCGCCTCCGCCGGTACCTCTCGGAGCGAGCCAAGATCGAGCCGCGACGCAAGACCGGGACGTGCGCCGGCCACCAGCGCGAGCTGGCGGTCGCCCTCAAGCGGGCCCGCCACGTCGCCCTGCTCCCGTACGCGCCACAGCATCTCCGGCCATAAAGCTACTCACGCCGGCCGCGGGGCCGCTGTGATCGAAACCCTGCTCATGATCGGCGGCGGCGGCGTCGCCGGCGTGATCGGCTCGTTGCTGGGCCTGGGCGGTGGAATCCTCCTCGTCCCGCTGCTGACCCTGGGCTTCGGATTGCCGCTGCGCGAGGCGGTGGGAGTGTCGCTGGTCTCGGTCATCGTGACCAGCAGCGCCAGCGCCTCGGTGTACCTCCAGCGTCACGTCGCCAACCTGCGGCTGGGGATGACCCTCGAGCTGTTCACTGCCGTCGGTGCGTTGGCGGGTGGGCTGATCGCGTTCCTCGTCTCGGAGCGACTGATCGCGGCGCTCTTCTCCGCCCTCCTCGTCTACACGGCGGTGACGATGCTCCGCCGCGGCGAGCCGGAGGTCGCCGACGATGCCGATCCGCACACCGCCGCAGCCGGCGTGGCGGCACGGAGCGACTTCGAGCGATCGCTGGACGGCGAGGCATATCGCGTCCGGAACGTCGCCCTGGGATCGGTTGGCAGCGTCGGGGCGGGGGTCGTGTCGGCCCTCCTGGGTGTCGGCGGCGGCCTGGTCAAGGTCCCGGTGATGCACCTGCTGATGGGGGTGCCGCTCCGTGTCGCCACGGCGACGAGCAACCTGATGATCGGCGTCACCGCCTCGGCCAGCGCCGTGATCTACCTGCTCCGCGGCCAGATCGACCCGCTCGTCGTCGGCCCGGTCGCGGTGGGCGTCTTCGTCGGCGCGACGGCCGGATCGCGGACCGCCCACCGGATCGACCTGCGGGTCCTGCGGCTGCTGTTCTTCGCCGTCCTCATGTACACGGCGGTGCAGATGATCCAGCGGGCGATGTCGCTGCCATGAGCCTCGCTACGTCGCAGCAGGGCTCGCAGGATGGTCTCGACCGGCAGGTCGGCCGGCTGCTGGCGATCGGTACGTCCACCGCGGTGGTGGTGCTCGCAATCGGCGTCGGGTTGATGCTCCTGGCCGGTCGATCGCCGCTGGGCCCGCTGCCGACGCTGGACCCGGGTCGCCTCCTGCCCGACCTGCTGGCGTTCAAGCCCGAGCCCTTCCTGTGGCTCGGATTGCTCCTGACGATCGCAACGCCCACGGCCCGGGTCCTGGCCGCGCTCTTCGGCTATGCCCGCCGGGCCGACCGACCCATGTCGATGGTCGCCGCGGCGATTCTTGGCATCATCGTCCTGAGCGTCGTGCTCGCCCTTGCCACGGAGACTTGAGTGGACCTGATCATCCTGTTCGGCGCGCTGCTGGTGATCCTGCTCGGCGCCGAGCTCTTTACCAACGGCATCGAGTGGTTCGGCAAGAAGCTGGAGTTGGCGGAGGGAGCGGTCGGCTCCGTGCTGGCTGCGGTGGGCACGGCCCTGCCCGAGACGATGATCCCGATCATCGCGATCCTGTTCGCCACCGGCGCAACCGAAGCGAGCTCGCACGCGATCGGCGTCGGGGCAATCCTGGGCGCGCCGTTCATGCTGTCGACCCTGGCGATGTTCGTGACCGGCGTCGCGGTCCTGATCGTGGCCAGGCGCCGGCCGGCCGGCGACGTGATGCCGGTCGACACCCATGTCCTCGCCCACGACATGCGCTACTTCGCGATCGCCTACGGCCTGGCTGTCGGCGCCGCGCTGCTGCCGATCGAACCCGCCTGGCCCAAGTGGATCGTCGCGGTCGTGCTCCTCGGCATCTACGCCTGGTACGTCAAGGGCCACTTCGAGGCCGATGTCAACGTCGACGCATCCGATCTTGCGCCGCTGCGCTTCCGACGGCTGGATCCTGGCGCCCACCGGACCGATCCCGACGTCCCGCGCCTGCGCGTCGTCAACCTCCAGGTCCTGGCGGCCCTCGGCCTGATCATCGTGGGGGCGGTGTTCTTCGTCCAGGCCGTCGAGCACCTGGCCACGACGTTCGGGATCGACGAAGCCCTATTGGCCCTGGTCATTGCCCCGATCGCGACCGAGCTGCCGGAGAAGTTCAACTCGATCATCTGGGTCCGCCAGGGCAAGGACACCCTGGCGATGGGCAACATCACCGGGGCGATGGTCTTCCAGTCGACGATCCCGACGGTGGTCGCGCTGCTGTTCGCCGGCTCGGCCTGGCACATCGGTGAAGGCTCGTACACGGCCTTCGCTTCGGCCGGCATCGCCTTCATCTCTTCGGCGTTCATCTTCATCCCGATGGCCCGGTCCGGCCGGCTGCGCGGGCGGGGCCTGCTGATCGGCGGGCTGTTCTACCTGATCTACCTGGCGATCGTGATCTACGTCGTGATGACGGGTACCAGCTGAGGGAGCCGCGGAGGGCTCGCGCTATACTCGCCCGACGCTTTCGAGGACTCAACACCAGGAGCCGCTCGCATGCTGACCGAGAAGTCATCCGGGACCGCGCCGGCGACGCATCACGCCCCCGCGCCCGGCGCACTCGATGACCTGACCTGCTACTTCGAGGGGCGGTTCGTGCCGCTCCGCGACGCCAATGTCAACATCATGACCCACGCCTTCATGTACGGGACGGCGACGTTCGAGGGCATCCGCGGCTACTGGAACGAGGAGCGCGGCACGCTCTTCGGGCTGTTCCTGCGCGAGCACGTCGAACGGATTCGCCAGTCGTGCAAGATCCTGCTGATCGACCCGGTTCCCAGCGTCGACGAGCTGACCGGCCTGATCGTCGAGACGGTTCGGCGGAACAACTTCCGCGAGGACGTCTACATCCGGCCGTCGTTCTACAAGTCAACCCGGGCGATCGGCGTGCGGCTCCACAAGCTGGAGCACCAGCTGTACATCCTGTCGATCCCGTTCGGGAACTACATCGACACCGAGGCCGGCGTCCGGGTCATGACCTCGACCTGGCGGCGGAACGCCGATGAGGCACTCCCGGCCCGCGGCAAGATCGTTGGCGGCTACGTCAACATGGCGTTCCAGAAGTCCGAAGCCGAGCTCAACGGCTTCGACGAGGCCGTCGTCCTGACGCCCGACGGCCACGTCAACGAGGCCTCGGCGGCCAACCTGTTCGTCGTCCGCGACGGCGTCTGCCTCACCCCGCCGGTGTCCGACGACATCCTCGAGGGCGTGACCCGCAAGGCGATGCTGACTCTCCTGGCCGACGAGGGCATCCCGACCGAGGTCCGCTCGATCGACCGCAGCGAGCTGTACGTCGCCGACGAGATGTTCCTGTGCGGCACCGGCGTCCAGGTCTCGCCCGTCATCGAGATCGACCACCGCAAGATCGGGTCCGGCGAGGTCGGGCCCATCGGGCGGCTGGTCAAGGATCGCTACTTCGACGCCGTGCGCGGCCGCCTGCCGCAGTACGAGCATTGGCTCACGCCGATCGGCGAGGGTGCCTGACCAAACGGCAGCAGAACTGGCCGAGTCGACCGCGGAGGCGCTGACGGCCGAGACCGCGACCGACACGGGAGGGCCGGAGACGGCCGCGCCCGCCGCTCCGCCCGCCTCGCCGCGACGGGCGGCGATCATCCAGCGGTCCCTCGAGATCGTGCCCGGGCTGATCACCTGGACGCTCATCCTGTCGCCCCTGATCCTGTCGATCCGCGTCCCGGAGGTCGTCGCCTGGGCCGTCCTGACGTTCGACTTCTACTGGTTCTACAAGGCCCTGATGCTGACCGGCAGCGTCATCGTCTCGTTCGTCCGGATCAAGAATGTGGAGGGCATCGACTGGCGGGCGCGGGCGTTCGCGCTGGCCGACCTGCCGGCCCGGCGGGCCGAGCTGGACCGGCTGATCCCCGCGGTTCGGGGGAGAATTGGGGAGCTGGAGCGGGCGGGCTCGCGGCGGGCTGTCGTGGGCGGCCGGCGTGAGCTGTCGCGGCTGCGCGATGAGCGGCGCCAGGTGGAGCGTTTGCTGGCCCGCCGCGGCACGCCGATCCCGGATCCGCGCCGGCTGTGGCACGCCTGTCTCATCCCGACCTACACCGAGCCGTACGAGAAGCTCCACGAGACGGTCCGGGCGATCGCCGAGGCCGACTATCCGCGGAGCCGGAAGATGGTCGCGATCATCACCCGCGAGACCGACCTGACCGGTCGCGAGAACGTCGCCCGACTCCGTGAGGCCTTCGCCGGCCAGTTCCTCCACTTCTTCCACATCCTCGACCCGCTCGAGCCCGGGATCGTGATCGGCAAGTCGTCGGCCATGGCCTACGGCGGGCGGTGGCTGTACCGCGAGCTCGAGACGCTCGGGTTCGACCCAGCGGACGTGCTCGTGACCGACCTCGATTCCGACTACCGGGTCCATCCCCAGTATTTCGGCTATCTCAGTACGACCTTCCTGACCGACCCGGACCGCTACCGGCGGCTCTACCAGCCGGTCCCGATGTTCCACAACAACCTGTGGGACACGCCGCTGCCGGTCCGGATCGTTGCCGTCGGGGCGACCCACGTCCAGATGTGGCGGGCCCTGACACCCGAGCGACTCATCTCGTTCTCGTCGTACTCGGTCTCGCTGCAGACCATCCACGAGGTGGATTACTGGGCGACCGATGCGATCCCCGAGGACAGCCGCTTCTACTGGAAGTCGTTCTTCCGGTACTCGGGTGAGTTCCAGGCGATCCCGCTGTTCATCCCGATCTACGGCGACGCCGTGCGGGCCAAGTCGTACCCGCGCAGTCTGGTCCAGCAATACACCCAGATCCGCCGCTGGGCGTGGGGCATCACCGACATCCCGTACTACATCCGGAATGCCTTCGCCCATTCGGAGATCCCGCGCTGGAAGCGGATCCGGCGGCTGGTCGACCTGTGGCTGGACCACATCAACTGGGCGATCGCGCCGTTCGTGATCATCTTCGGCTCGAACATCCCGCTGTTCCTCAACCCCAGGTTCGGCCAGACGACGCTGGGCCAGAACCTGCCGATCTACGCGGCCGGGCTGCTCACCGGGGCGCTGTGCTGCCTGCTGATGCTGATCTACGTCGAGAACCAGATCGCGCCACCGCGGCCGGCCCGCTGGGGTCCGATCCAGCACGCCATCGCCTGGCTGCAGTGGTTCGCCCTGCCGATCGTGGGGCTGCTGCTCTCGAACCTGCCGGCGCTCGATGCCCAGACACGGCTCATGACGGGCCGCTACCTGGAGTACAAGGTCACCGAGAAAGCCTGACTCCGGGCGGGTCGCGGCCCCGCGCCTGTGGCCAGCCCATTTCCCGTCGGATACCCGACCCCTGACTGGTATGCGGGTCCAGGTTCCCGTCCACCCAGATCTGCGTGGCGTCGGTGCGTGGTCCGCGCCGGCGCGCCCGCCGCCGACCGACTATTCCTCGCTTATCAGTCACTCGGCGGGTAGGCGCCAGGAACCACGGACCCGTGGACGTCGGCGAGGGCCCGAGTAATCGCTACGGAGCCGGCGGCGGGGTCAGATCCGGCGTGCGCGCGCCGGTCGTGATCACGATGTCGACCCGGATGGCGGGATCGTCCACGGTCGACACCTCGACACCGAAGATGCGTTCCAGCTCGGCGATCGTGTCGGGCAGGGCCACCTCCGCGCCGTTGTAGACGACGATCTCGGTCGACTGGCCCGTGTCAGCGGGGCGCTGGTTGGGCGCCGAGACCGTGAAGCCCTGGTAGTCGAGGTAGGCGGCCAGCCGCGACGCCTGGCCCTCCTGACCCGACCCATTGAGGACCCAGACCGTGCCGGCCTCGGCGGCCAGCCGCTCGCGACGTGCCTCCAGCTCGGGGTCGACGACGAACGCCTCCGCGACCGCGGCCCGGATCCGCGGGATGTCGATCTCGAGGACGAAGCCGATCCCGGGCCGCATGCCGTCGCGACCGTACCTGGGCGGGGCGAAGACGTACGACCGCAACGTCCGCGGGTCGATGTCCTGGGCCAGGCCGATCAGCTGGCCGACCATGCCCTGCGGGATGTCAGTCCGGACCGTCTGCGACAGCGCCGCCGCCAGCTCGTTGACCCTCGGGAAGATCGTGCTCAGGTCCACGGACTCCCGCAACGACAGCAGGACGCGCTGCTGGCGCTGGCCGCGGTCATAGTCGGTGGAGCCATGGCGCGACCGGGCGTAAACGAGGGCCTCGGCGCCGGTCATGTGCTGGACGCCGGCCGGGATGTAGACCCGCGACAGCCGCCCCCGCTCGCCCGGGAACCGGTCGTCGAGAACGGGCACCTGGACGTTGATCGTGACGCCGCCCAGGGCATCGACGACCCGGGTGAAGCCCTCGAAGTTGACCTCCACGAAGTACTTGATGTCGAGGCCGTAGAGCTCGCCGAGGACGGCCTTCAGGCCGTTGTAGCCGCGGGTCGCCTCGCTGCCCGGGAACAGGTCGGCCCGGCTCCGGGCGAGGACGAACAGGCTGTTGATCTTGCCGCCGTAGGCCGATCCAAGGACCTGGCGCGCCGGACCCGCCGGGATCGGCACCCCGACGGCGTCCCGGGGCAGGCTGAACATCGCGACCTGCTTCGACACGGGATCGATCGAGACCACGATCAGGGTGTCGGTGTTGTGGCCGCCGCCCTGCTCGTCGGCGCCGATCAGCAGGATGTTGAGCCGTTCGGTGCCGTTCCATGGCGGGATCGACTCGTTGGGGAGCGCCGAGCCTTCGGGTGGCAGGCTGAGGCTGGGCTCCGGCTCGTCGCTCTCTCCGGGCTCGTCGCTGCCCGTCGGGCCGGGCGATGCAGACGCTGCCGGGCAATCGTATGGCGGGAAGATGCACCGGAGCGTGGTCGAGCCCAGCAGGTCGTACCTGGCGATCGCGACGTGGATACCGGACATGACCAGCAGCACGGCGAGCAGCGCCGCCACCGACAACGAGCCGGTCCGAACCCGTGGCAATCCAAGACGACCGTCGCCGCTTGCCGCGTAGGCGTTGAGGAAGGCCGTTACCCGCCAGGCGTCGACGATCGCCACTGCCCGGTAGGCCATGGCGAGGAGATTGACGATGAAGATGGTTTCGAGGACACCCGGCGCGAAGATGAAGCCGATGAGGTCGAAGCCGCTGACCCGAAGGATGATGCCGGCCGTCAAGGCGATCAGCAGCACCGGGATCGCGGCGAAGGCGAGGGCCCGTTGGGGGACACCGGCGTACGCATGACCGAGGCCGGGAAAGAGGAGCGACAGGAACGCCGCAACGAACGGCGACCGGGCGCGGGGACGGAATTCCGTGCCGGACTGCATCGGCGCCGATGATAGATGGCATAGCGGCAACGGGGCCGGAACCGCCGCCCGCTGCCGCCGCTAGACTTCCGAGCCATGCCCGGACGTCCCACCTTCGAGCCGGTTGCCAGCAAGCCGGACTTCGTCGCCCAGGAGCACGAGCTGCTCGACTGGTGGCGCGAGCGCGGAACGTTCGCCAGGCTGCGCGCCCAGAACGCCGAGGGCCCGCACTGGTCCTTCCTCGACGGGCCGATCACCGCCAACAACCCGATGGGCGTCCATCACGCCTGGGGTCGGGCGTACAAGGACCTCTACCAGCGGTTCCACGCCATGCTCGGCGAACACCAGCGATTTCAGAACGGCTTTGACTGCCAGGGCTTGTGGGTCGAGGTCAACGTCGAGCGGGATCTCGGGTTCACCAGCAAGCGCGACATCGAGGCCTACGGCATCGCCGAGTTCGTGTCGCTCTGCAAGCAGCGCGTCCTGACCTACGCCGCCCGGCAGACGGAGCAGTCGATCCGCCTCGGGATGTGGATGGACTGGAACGACCCGGACGAGCTCCGGCGGCTGCGCGACCTGCTGGCCGACGACCCGTCCCAGCCGGCCACGATCGCGGGCGTCGACGGTCCCGTGACCGACACCGTCGAGATGCTCGTCGGACGGTTGGGGATGCCGGACGTCGGTGGCTCGTACTTCACCTTCTCGAACGAGAACAACGACCTGATCTGGGGCTTCCTGGCCGAGTGCCACCGCCGCGGCTGGATCTACAAGGGCCACGACTCGATGCCGTGGTGCCCGCGCTGCGGGACCGGGCTGTCCCAGATGGAGATGAACGAGGGCTACCAGGACCGCGAGGACCCGGGCCTCACGATCAAGCTGCCGCTCGTCGATCGACCCACCGAATCACTCCTCGTCTGGACGACGACCCCGTGGACGCTGGCGGCCAACGTCGCCGCGGCGGTCGGACCGGAGCTGCGCTACGTCAAGGTCCGCCAGGGCGAGGAGGCGTACTGGCTGAGCCGCGGGGTGCTCAAGACGGCGCTGACCGGCGAGTTCCGGGTCGAGGAGGAGAAGGCCGGCAGCGAGCTCGTCGGCTGGCGGTACAGCGGCCCGTTCGACGACCTGCCGGCCGTCCGCAAGGCCTTCGATGCCGCCGGGTACGAGCATCGCGTCATCCCATGGCCGGAGGTGGGCGAGGACGAGGGCACCGGGATCGTCCACATCGCCCCCGGCGCGGGCGCGGAGGACTACCAGCTCGGCAAGTCGCTGGGCCTGCCCGCGATCGGCCCGATCGACGAGGACGGCCGCTACCTCGACGGCTTCGGCTGGTTGAGCGGCCTCGAAGCACCCAGCGTCGCCCAGCCGATCGTCGACGACCTGGAGCGGCGGGGGATCTTCTACCACCTCGAGCCGTACAGCCACCGCTACCCGCACTGCTGGCGGTGCGGGACGGCCCTGCTGTTCCGATTGGTGGACGAGTGGTTCATCTCGATGGGGCCGGTCTATGACAAGCCGCGCGCCGAGCTGACGCCGGACGAGGTCGACCGAAGCCTCCGCTACCAGATCATGGAGGTGGTCGACCGCATCCGCTGGATCCCGTCGTTCGGCTATGAACGGGAGCTCGACTGGCTCCTCAACATGCACGACTGGATGATCAGCAAGAAGCGCTACTGGGGGCTGGCGCTGCCGATCTACGACTGCAGGGCCTGCGGCAGCTTCGATGTCATCGGCGGCCGTGACGAGCTTCGTAACCGGGCGACCGAGGGCTGGGAGCAGTTCGAAGGCCACACGCCGCACCGGCCGTACGTCGACGCGGTCACGATCGCCTGTTCCTCGTGCGGCGCCCCGGTCGAGCGGATCGCCGACGTCGGCAACCCGTGGCTCGACGCCGGGATCGTGCCGTTCTCGACACTCCACTACCGTGAGGCCCCCGAGTACTGGCAGGAGTGGTTCCCGGCCGACTTCATCACCGAGAGCTTTCCCGGCCAGTTCCGCAACTGGTTCTACTCGATGCTGGCCATGTCGACGGTCCTCAAGCGGACCGAGCCGTTCAGGACGATCTTCGGCTACGCGACGCTGTTCGCCGAAGACGGTCGCGCGATGCACAAGAGCTACGGCAACGCGATCGAGTTCGACGAGGCAGCCGACCGGATGGGCGTGGACGTGATGCGCTGGATGTACATCACCGCCCGACCCGAGGAGAACATCCTGTTCGGCTGGCACGCCGCCGACGAGGCTCGTCGCGAGCTGCTGATCCTGTGGAACACCTACGCCTTCTTCGTGCGCTACGCGCTGCTGGCGAGCTGGAGCCCGGCCGAAGGCGCCGACGGCGGTGCGGGGAACGCGGTCACGCCCCTCGACCGATGGATCCTGTCCCGTTCGGCGGCGACCGCGGAGCGGGTCCGGGAGCGGCTGGTGAACTACGACGCGCTCGCCGCGGCGCGCGCCGTCTCGACGCTCGTCGACGACCTGTCGACGTGGTACCTGCGGCTGTCGCGGGAGCGGATGCGGCGGAACGAGAACGGGCGCGACGCGGCCGCGGCTTTCGGGACGCTCCACACGGCCTTGACGGCCATCGCCCGGATGCTCGCGCCGATCCTGCCGTTCCTGGCCGACACGATGTACCGCAACCTCGTCGCGCGCCTCGATCCGGCGGCCCCGGAGAGCGTCCACCTGACGCGCTTCCCGGCGGACGACCTGGCGGCGCACCGCGACGAGGCGCTCGAGGCGTCGATGGCCACCGCGCGGCGAGCGGTCGACCTTGCCCGGACGCTGCGTGGCCAGGCCGGCATCCGCGTCCGGCAGCCACTCGCCCGGATGTGGCTGGCCCTGCCCGGTGGTGGCCTGCTGGAGCGCGACGCGCTGCTGGATCTCATCGCCGACGAGGTCAACGTCAAGGACGTCCAGCTGATCGGCGACGAATCGGAGCTCGTCGACCGGCGGGTGAAGCCGCTGCTGCCGAAGATCGGCAAGAAGCTGGGGCCGCGGATCCCGGAAGTCATGACGGCCGCCCGCGAAGGCGCGTTCGATATCCACCCGGACGGCTCGGTCACCATGGCCGGGGTCACCCTGGCGCCGGACGAGGTCGAGGTCCAGGCGACGTCACGCTCGGGCACGGCGGTGGCCCACGACGAGGGCCTGGTCGTCGTCATCGACACGGAGCTCACCGCGGCGTTGCGGACCGAGGGCGACGCGCGCGAGCTGCAGCGCGCCGTCCAGGATCTCCGCAAGGAGGCGGGGCTCGCCTTCGACGACGAGATCGACCTGTGGCTGGACGGGCTGCCAGTCGAACTCCAGGCGCACCTGTCCGCGATCGCCCGGGAGACCCTGGCCAGGGTCGAATCGGGCTCCCCACGACCGCCCGATGCGACCGTCGGCGAGGTGGACCTCCCCGAAAGCGGCAAGGTCGTGATCGGTTTGCGCCGTCGTGCGACCGGCCGGTAGGCTGTCGATGGCGCGCGCGACGGGCGGAGGAGACGACCTGGAAACACCGGCACTCGGCGCGGCGGGACCGCGGGAATCGACGACGAGGGCGACGACCGGCCCGGTCGGGAGGGCGCGCTGGCGGCTGTTCGGGGGACTCGCCGCCACGATCCTCGTGCTCGATCAGCTGACCAAGGCGTGGATTGCCGCGAACGTCGACCCGACCCGGCCGACGGAGCTGGTGGGCGACCTCCTGCGGCTCGTCATCTCCCATAACACCGGTGCCCTGTTCGGCATGTTCCGTGACCAGGCCATCCTGTTCGCCCTGGCATCGATGGCGGTCATCGGGCTGATCGTCGTCTACCACGGGCGGTCGGGCCGGAACACGATCCTGTCGGTCGCGCTCGGGCTGCTGCTCGGTGGCGCCCTCGGCAACCTCACCGATCGGCTGCGGCTGGGCTACGTGCTCGACTTCGTCGACGCCGGTATCGGCGACTTCCGGTGGTACACCTTCAACGTCGCCAATTCGGCGATCAGCGTGTCTCTGTTGCTGCTCCTGCTGCTCGCCTTCCGCCCATCGCTGGGCGAGCCGGCCGGCCCGCGCGGATCGGATGGCTGATTCGCCCGTGCCGGCCACGGACGTCCGGACGATGACGGTGCCGGCCGGGGCGGCGCCGCTGCGGGTGGACCGATTCGTCGCCGACGCCACCGGCCTGTCGCGGAGCTACGTCCAGAAGCTCATCTCCGACGGGCGGCTGACCGCGGCCGGCGAGCCGTTGCGGGCCAACGCGACGGTGACCGCCGGCGACCGCCTGCGGCTCGAGATCCCGCCTCCGGAACGGGTCGACCTGGTGCCTGAGCCGGGGATCCGGCTCCGCGTGACGTACGAGGACGAGGACCTGCTCATCGTCGACAAGCCGGCGGGGCTGGTCGTCCACCCGGCGCCTGGTCACTCGACCGGGACGCTGGTCCACGCCCTCCTAGGCCGGGCCGGGGGCCGGGAGTACGGCGGCATTGCGGGCGTCCAGCGGCCGGGGATCGTCCATCGCCTCGACCGCGACACGAGCGGCCTGTTGATGGTCGCCAAGCACGACGCCGCGCAGGCCTCGCTCATGGCCCAGCTCAAGGCCAGGCGGATCAAGAAGACCTATCTCGCGCTCGTGCAGGGAAGTGTTTCGGCGGCGACCGGCCGGATCGAGGCGCCCATCGGGCGCGACCCGCGCCATCGGACGAGGATGGCGGTCGTGCACGACGGGCGACCCGCGGTCACGGGCTACCGGGTTCGCGAGCGGTTCACCGGTTGGACGCTGCTCGAGCTGGACCTGGTCACCGGCCGGACCCACCAGATCCGGGTCCACCTCGACGCCATCGGCCACCCGGTCGCGGGCGACGCCGTCTACGGCACTGGCACCTCGCGGCGCGGCCCGGACGGCCTCGGCCGCCTCTTCCTCCACGCCTGGCGGCTCGAGTTGACCTCACCCAGTGGCGAGCGGCTGATCCGCGCCACGGCGCCGCTTCCGCCGGAGCTCGAATCGGTGCTTGCCGGGCTCCGCGCGCCGGTCGGCGGAACGGCGACCAGCGCCGACGGCACGCTGCCGGTGGGCCGGGCGTGACCGATCAGGTGCAGGCCGCCGGCACCACGACCGGCGAGGCCCAGCCCGTGCCGGGGGCCATGCTCGTGATCATCTCCGGGCCGTCCGGCGTGGGCAAGGACACGATCATCGACGCCATCCGGGCGCGAGCCCACGAGCACGGACACGACTACCACTACGTGGTCACCTGCACCACTCGCGGCCGGCGGCCGGGAGAGGAGGACGGGGTCAGCTACAACTTCCTGACGCCGGAGGAGTTCACCCGGCTACGCGAGGCCGGCGAGTTCCTCGAGGCGAACGAGGTCCACCGGCACTGGTATGGCACGCCACGGGCCCAGATCCGGGACGCGCTCGCGGCCGGCCGCGACGTGATCCTCAAGATCGACGTCCAGGGCGCGCAAGTGGTCAAGGAGACGATCCCGGAGGCTCTCCTGATCTTCGTCGTCCCGCCATCCCTCGAGGACCTCTTCAACCGGCTCCGCTCGCGGGCCACGGAGTCCGCCGACGAGCTCGAGATCCGCCAGCGCAACGCGGCGATCGAGTTGGCGCGCCAGGACGACTACGACTACGTGGTGACCAACGAGACGGGCCAGGTCGAGCGGACCGCGTCGATGATCGACGAGATCATCGCCGACGAGCACCGGCGCAACCCGGAACGGGTCGTCCTCGTCTGAGGCGGGTCACTCGGCGAGCCGCCCTGCGAGAATGGGCGCCGTGATCGATCAGCCCACCCTCGATTGGGCCGTCGACGAGGCCAGCGCACCTGCGGCGGCGACGGAGGCGCTCGATGCTGCGGCCGGCGGCCGTCTCGTCGAGGTGGCAGTCGACGCCGTCGGCGGGGCAGGGGCCCGGACGTACACGTACAGCGTCCCCGAGACACTCGCCGACCTGGCGCCCGGCGAAGCCGTGCTCGTGGAGTTCGGCCGCCGGCAGGCACTTGGCATCGTCCTCGCCGAGGTCGGTGGAGGTCCGCCGGACGCCCCGATCAAGCCCATCGCAGCGCGTGTCCGGGCCGATGGCCCGCTGCTGCCGCCACTCGCCCTGGCGTTCGCCCGCTGGATCGCCGATCACTATCTCGCCCCGCCGGCCCTCGTCCTGCGGGCGATGCTCCCACCGGAGCTGCTGGAACGCCTCGACCTCGTCGCCGAACGCCTGCCGGCACCAGACGAGCGATCCCCGGCCCCCGAGGTCATCGAGGCCGATCTCCTCGAGCAGCTGGCCGACGGGCCCCGGCCGGTCCGCAGCCTCGTCGCCGCAGAAGGCCGGGCGGGCCTCGTCCGACGGTTGCGCTCGCTCGAGTCACGCGGCCTCCTTTCGCTGGACTGGACGCTCTCGGCCGCCGGGGCAGGACCGCGCTACGAACGCTGGCTGACGATCACCGACGACGGCCGAACGACCGCAGCCCAGCTTCGCGCCGGCGAGCGTCCGCCGGGCCGGCCCCTCGGACCCAGGCAACGGACCGCGCTGGACGCGCTGGCCGATACGGAGCCAGATGCCGGCCTCGCCGCGCCGGCCCTCGCCGCAATCCACGGTTCCGCGGCACTGGCGGGTCTCGTCCGCCGCGGCCTCGTCGCAAGCGACATTCGTGAACGCCCCCGCCGGCCGCTGGCTGCCCGCGCGCCCGGCAGTCGTGGGTCGCGCCCACCGGACGCCGAGCTGACGCCGGCCCAGGCGGAAGCGGTCGCGATCTGTCGCCGGCAGGTCGCCCAGCGCGACCCAACGCCGCTCCTGCTCGATGGCGTCACCGGGGCCGGCAAGACCGCGATCTACGTTGCCGCCTGCGACGCCGCCCTGGCGGCGGGCCGGCCGGTGATCGTCCTCGTTCCCGAGATCGCGCTGGCGCTGCCCCTCGTCGACCGGCTGCGGGCGGACCTGCAGGTCACGGTGGCGATCGTCCACTCCGGACTCAGCGTCGGCGAGCGGGCCGACGAGTGGCGCCGGATCCGGGCCGGCGAGGTGGACATCGTCGTCGGGACCCGGCTGGCGATCCTGTCGCCCCTCGACGATATCGGGCTGATCGTCGTCGATGAGGAGCACGACGCGGCCTACAAGAGTGATCGGACGCCGCGGATCCAGGCCCGTGACGCGGCGATCCGGCTGGCCGAACTGGCCGGGGCGGCCCTGATCCTGGGCAGCGCGACGCCATCGGTCGAGAGCGACGGGCGCGTCCGCGACGGCACCTACAGCCGGGTCCGGCTCCCATCGCGGCCGGTCGGTGCGGCCCCGGAGCTCGAGCTGGTGGACCTGCGGCTCGAGCTGCAGGAAGGCAATCGGGGCCTGCTGTCGCGGATTCTGGCTGCGGCCATCGGCGCGCTCGACACCGCCGCCGGCGCCCAGGCGATCCTGGTGATCAACCGCCGCGGCAGCGCATCGGTCGTCCTGTGCCGCGACTGCGGGCACGTGCAGGCCTGTCCGGACTGCGAGCGGCCGCTGGTCTTCCACCAGGCGGGAATGACGCTGCGCTGTCATCACTGCGGGCGGGCGGTGCCGTTGGCGTCGCGCTGCCCGTCCTGCGACTCGCCGCGGATCCGCTACCTCGGTGGCGGGACGGAGCGGATCGAGGCCGAGGTCCGGTCGCGGTTTCCGCAGCTCCGCGTAGGTCGACTGGATCGGGACATCGTGGAGCGGCGGGGCGCGGCCGCCCGCGTCGTCGACGCCTTCTCCGACGGCCGTCTCGACCTGCTCGTCGGGACCGGCCTCGTGACCAAGGGCCTCGACATCCCGAACGTCACCCTCGTCGGCGTCGTATCGGCGGATGTCGCCCTCAACCTGCCCGACGAGCGAGCGGCGGAGCGGACGTACCAGCTCCTCGCCCAGGCGGCGGGACGGGCGGGCCGTGGCGAACGACCGGGCCGGGCGATCATCCAGACGTATCAGCCGGACCACCCGGCCATCCAGGCGGTCGTACGCGGCGACCCGGCGGCCTTCTACGACGCCGAGCTGGAGCTCCGGCGCCGGTTCGGGTCACCGCCGTTCGGCCGGCTGGTCAAGCTGACCGTGGGTCTCCCGGATCGCGACGCGGCCAGGGCGGAGGCCGAGGCGATGGCCCTCCGGCTCCGCGAGCGGGCCGCCGAGCGGAACGCGCCGGTGGTCGTCGTGGGGCCGGCCCCGGCCTACATCGCCCGGCGGGCCGAGCGCTGGCGATGGAACGTGGTCCTCCGCGGTCCCGACCCCGCGGCCCTCCTCGACGGCGGGCTCGATCCGCCGTGGAGCGTCGACGTCGACCCGGAGAGCCTGCTGTGAACCCGTACCTGGGGCGTGCGTTCATGGTGCTGCTCGCCTTCGTCGCCGCGGGCGGCGCCGTGCTCGGCAAGTACCTGCTCGACGTCGCCGTCGGCCCGTCACCGTGGATCGTGGTGACGTTCCTGGCCGTCGTCCTGGCCTCCTGGCTGGGCGGTCTGGGGATCGGGATCGTGACGGCGACCAGTGTCCTGGCGATCGAGGTGCTCGGGGTGTACGAGGTGCCCGGGATGCCATCCGCCCTGTCGGAGGCGAGCCCGGCCCTCGAGCTCACCGGGTCGATCCTCGGGATCCTCGTCGGCCTGGGGGTGCGAACCACCCGGCTGCGTGAGCAGGTGATCGTCGCGGCGATGGCCCGGGTCTCCCGCGAGTCCGCGGAGCGCGAACGCCGCTGGGCGGTCCTCACCGCTGCGGTTGCCGACTTCGCGGCCGTGGCCACGCCGCTCCAGGCGACCGACCTGTTGACCCACCACGCCGAGGCGCTGGCGGCGGGGGGTGGCCGGGTCAGCTTCCTTCGCGGCGTCGCGCCGCCGACCGACGAGCCGGCCGATGACGACCCGATCCACGTTCCCGTCTTTGGGGAAGCGGGCCCCATCGGCGTGCTCCGGATCGACCGGGGTGGCGGGCCCGGACCCGGTCCCGACGCGATGGCCGGCCTGCTCGCCCTTTCTCGCCTCGCCGCCGCGGCCCTCGACCGGATCCGGCTTCGGACCGACACCGGCTCCGCGACCCAGTCGGCGGAACGGTCCGGGGATCGCCTCGAGCGGCTCCAGGCGCTGACGGCCGACCTCGCCGCCGCCATCACCGCCGAGTCCATCGGCGAGGTGGTGGTGAGCCACGCCCTCAACGGCCTCAGCGCGAGCGTCGGTCTGTTCTACGTCGCCGAACGGCCGGATGAGATCCGACTCGCCCATGCCCGCGGCTACCCGATCGGGCTCGCCGGCCACGACGCGCGCCTCGTCCTCGAGACCAGGCTGCCGTCGACCGACGCGGTCCGTGGCGGGACGCCGATCGTGGTCGAGTCGCCGCAGGCCTGGCGGACCACCTATCCGGGCGCCTCCGACCGCCTGGCGATCACCGGCACCCGGAGCGTCGTGGCCTACCCGATCGGCTCGCCGCCCCGCGGGGTGCTGGTGGTCCAGCGGGGCACCGAGGGACCGCCCTCGGAGGACGACGTCGCCCTCCTCGAAGCCCTCAACCACCAGGCCACCCAGGCGCTCGAACGGGCGGAGCTGTATGCCCACGAGCGCGAGGCGCGGCAGCTCCAGGAGGCGTTCGTCGGCGTCATGTCGCACGAGCTCCGGACGCCGATCACCACGATCCTCGCCGGCTCCCGGCTGCTGGTCCGGGGCCGCGGGCTGGACGAGCTTGGCCAGGAGCTCGCCCTCGACATCGAGGCCGAGGCCGACCGGCTGTTCCGTCTGGTCGAGGACCTCCTCGTCCTCAGCCGGCTGGAGCGCGGCAACCTCGCGGTCGGCGACGAGCCCGTGCTAGTGGCACGCGTCGCCCAGCGTGTCGTCACATCGGAGTCCAGCCGCTGGCCGGCGACGCGGTTCGAGCTGCCATCCGAGCCGGGCGGGCACCTCGTCCGGGGCGACGAGACGTACGTCGAGCAGGTGCTCCGAAACCTCCTGACCAACGCCGCCAAGTACAGCCCGGCCGGTTCCACCGTGAGCGTGACGGTCGATCGGGCAGGGGACGACATCAGCATCCGGGTGCTGGACGAGGGGCCGGGCGTCACCTCGGCAGAGGTGGAGCAGCTGTTCAGCCTCTTCTATCGCTCACCCAAGACGTCGGCCTCCGCCGCCGGTGCCGGGATCGGGTTGTTCGTCTGCCGGCGCCTCGTCGATGCGATGGGCGGCCGGGTCTGGGCGAGGCCGCGTCCGGAGGGCGGCAGCGAGTTCGGTTTCAGCCTCGGCGCCTACCCGGACGACGAGATTGCCGATGCCGAGGAGGAGGGCGGGACCGCGGACGGTAACGCCGAGGCCACGTCCGGCGTCCCCTCGGCGCCTGAGCCGTCCGAAGACGACCGAACGGAGGCACCGCCTGCCCGGGTGTGAGCCCGGCGCAACGCCGGGGCCCTGCCACCGAATGCCCAGCGGGCCGAATCGGGCGACAATGACGGTCACACACGCAGGAGACGACATGGACCCCTACAACACGCCGGCTGCGCCGCAACCCGGCAGCAGCACCGACACCGAACCGACCGCCTGGGCCGAGCCCGTCCCGACCGAGACCATCGGCGAGCCCGAGGCCGAGGCTTCGGACGAGGGTGGCCGCAGCGCGACCGCCCGGGAGTGGATGACCCAGCTCCAGGGCATGATCGACAACCTGGCCACGAATGCCGCACCGGTGATCCGGGAGATCGGCGCCAAGGCGGCCGAGCTTGCCGCCGCCGCCGGTGAGAAAGCCGGGCCATTCGCCCAGCGCGCCGCCGAGGCGACGGCCCAGGCCGGGTCGAAGGTCGCCGAGCGCGGTCGCGAGGTGGCCGCCGAGCTGCGTCGCGACGCGGCGAAGGAGACGAACGGCAACGGTGCTGACGCGACCCCGCCGGTCGCCGTGGGCGCCGGATCCAGCACCACCTCCGACACCGCCGAAACCACCCGCGAGTAGCGCCGGGGCAACCCTCCGCCGCCGCCGGGTCGGGCGGTTTCGCTCGCTATACTCCGCGCCATGACCGTCCGGCCCATCGTCCTTCTTGGCGACCCGCGCCTCCGGCTCAAGGGTCTGCCCGTCAGCAGCTTCAACAAGCAGCTCCATGAGCTGCTGGACGACCTCGCCCACTCGATGCGCGCCGCGCCCGGGCGTCGGCCTGGCCGCCCCACAGCTCGGCGAGCCGGTGCAGGCCTGCGTGATCGAGATCGAGGGCCGGCTCCACGAGCTGGTCAACCCTCGGATCGTCCGCTCGACGGGCGACGACCGCGATCTCGAGGGCTGCCTGTCGATCCCGGGCTACGTCGCCTACGTCACCCGCCGCGAGCGCGTCTGGGTGGCGGCCCAGAACCGGTTCGGCAAGAAGATCAAGCTGGCCGGATCCGGCCTGCTCAGCCGGGCGATGCAGCATGAGCTGGACCACCTGGACGGCAAGCTGTACATCGACTACCTCGAGTCGATGGACGAGCTGATCCCGGTTGGCCAGGGCGACGACGACGAACCGTCGTCCGGCGCCGACGGGACGACGGCCGGCGCCGACGAGGTCCGGGAGGCGACGGCCGCCCTGGCATGACCGGCCGGGCCCGGACGGTCTTCCTCGGGAGCGGCCGCTTCGGCGTCGAGTCGCTGCGGCGTCTGTCGGGCCATCCCGACATCGAGCTGGCCGGCGTCGTGACCGCTCCGGACAGACCAGCCGGCCGGGGCCGGCGGCTAACCGGCACGCCGATCGAGACTGCGGCACAGCGAGCTGGGCGTTGCCATGATCCTGCGGCCCGAGCGCCTCCGAGCTCCGGAGGCCGTCGCGGACGTGCTGGCTCTGGACCCGCGGCTCCTGGTCCTTGCCGACTACGGCCAGCTTGTACCGGCAGCGCTGCTGGAGGTGCCCAGCGGCGCCCTGAACCTGCATCCCTCGCTGCTGCCACGGCATCGTGGCGCCTCGCCGATCCCAGCCACGATCCTGGCCGGCGACCCCGAGACCGGCGTCAGCCTGATGCGGATGGAGGAGGGCCTCGACACCGGACCGATCGTCGCCGTCGAGCGGGTGGCGCTGGCCGGGGCCGAGACAGGCCCGGAGCTCGAGGATCGCCTCGCCCGAGTCGCCGCGGACCTCCTCGAGCGGTCGGTGGACCCGTGGCTCGGGGGCAGGCTCGTCCCGGTGCCCCAGGCGGAGGAGGGCGCGACGTTGACGCAGCCCCTTCGGCGCGAGGACGGCCGCCTCGACCCGGCGCGGCCGGCCAGGGAGCTCGAGCGACAGGTCCGGGCCTACGAGCCGTGGCCGGGCAGCTGGCTCGACACGCCTGCCGGCAGGCTGACGGTCTGGCGGGCCGCGGCGCGGCCATCGGATGGGTCGCCGCCGGGGACCGTTGGCACTGCCGGATTGTCGACGGGGGACGGCCTGCTGGCATTCGATGAGGTCCAGCCAGCCGGTGGCCGCCGGATGGCGTGGGACGCGCTCCTTCGCGGCCGGCCTGGCCTGATCGGGAGCCGCGTTTAGCGCCGCGGTTCGGCTGGGACTGCTACATCTGCCACACCTTTGACAGTCCCCGGTGACCTCCCGCGGCCGGGGCACCACGAGGGGCGGCCGCGATGCGGCCGCCCCTCCTTCGCGACTACTAGCGCAGGATCTGCGAGATCGTCGTCGGGGTGAGGCCCTTGGCACGGAGCCGGTAGATCATCGACGGCAGGGCGTCGAGCGTGTTCCAGCCGCCGAGGTGCATCAGCACGTTGGAGCCGTTGACCGACTTGGTGACGACCTTGTCGGCCATGAAGGCCGCGGTCGGCCCACCGTCGCTCACGGGCCGCCAGTCGATCGTGTCGATGTCCCACATGAAGGTCTTGGTGTAGCCCGCTGCCGCCGCAGCGGCCTGGACGCGGCTGTCGAAGGCGCCGTACGGGGGCCGCCAGTACGGTGCCGGGTCCATTCCGGTGAGATTGCGGATGACCGTGGCGGCGTTCTTGAGGTCGTTGGCGATGAAGGCCGCGCTAGGCGGAGACGACGGGCAGGCCGCGCCGCCGCCACCGTCGCGGAAGTTGCAATGGTAGTAGGTGTGGTTGCCCATCTCGAACAGCTCCGGGTGGGCCTTGACGAGGGCCATCGCGGCCTTCCCCTGCGCGGTCAGCGAGGCAGCAGCGGTCGGGAAGATCGTCGCGCACACACGGTCCGTGATGAGCCGCTCGATGATGTCGACGGCCGGGTCCATCCGACCGCCCATGTCGAAGGTCAGGGCGATCTGGTTGCTGGCCCCGGGGAGGACTCGGAACACCTGGGCCGAGCCGGCCGCGACCTTGGCCGGCACGGAGCAGGTCAGCCGGCTGGCGGTCAGGACCGTCGGCGAAGTGATCGGCATCCAGTAGCCGGCCCACGTCCCGGAGACGATCTGGGCGTACGGCCGGCCGTCGATGACCGCCCGCCGCGACGCCAACGCCGCGCTCGACTGGCTGAGCGACCCGCGCCTGGTGGAGAGCAGGTCCCACGCGCCGTCGAACGTGTAGCCGAGATACGTGCCAGCGGGGAACGCGACCTGGGCCGGCGGGTTGAAGCTCTTGGTCACGATCATGCCCGGCACGTAGGTGACCATCGATTCGCGGACCCAGTAGCCGGTCAGGACACTGCTCGTCAACCGGAAGAAGGCGCCTCGACCCGTGATCCAGGCCCGGCTGTCGTAGGTGGCCGAGCCGGGCTTGGCGAGGGTGACCGTCTTGGTGGCGGTGATCGCGCCCGTCGAGCTGAACATGTAGCCGGTCTGAGGGCCGGCGTCGAATCGGACCACCTGCGCGGCGGCGGCGGCGGGCGGCGCATGGAGCGACGCGCCGACGGCGGAGAACGCCGCGGCCAGAGCGAGGATGGCAACGAGGCTGGTGCGGCGGCGATGATTCATCAGTCGGATCTCCCGGAGTGCGGTGGATGCGTCCAGCCTCGTCCCGGCCCTTCACGATCGCGTCTGCCGAAGGTCACGGATTGGTCACAATCCATAGTCCGGAAGAGGCCGCGTGCGATAATCGCCGGCCATTGGACGGCTCCTGGACCTGATGACCCCCGAAGCGCGCACCGGCCGCGCAACCCTGATCATGGCGACGCCGGCGCGCGATCCGCGCCCCGGGCTGTCCGGCGTGTCGCCGGCAGATGTCGAGGTCTGGCTCGTCGCGCGGGGCGAACCTTCCTACCGCGCTCGCCAGGTCGCCGATGCGGTGTGGCAGGGCCCGGCAACGAGCGCCGCGGACGTCCTAACGCTGCCCGCCGGGCTGCGCGACGCCCTCGACGACGGCTTCCGCTGGGACACCTTGGCCGACACGGAGCTGCAGGCGGCCGATGGCGGCCTCACCGAGAAGGCGCTCCACCGCCTGTCCGACGGCGCGCTCGTCGAATCGGTGCTGATGCACTACCCGGCCCGGGGTGGCCAGCGCGAGCGGCACACCCTGTGCATCTCGTCGCAGGCCGGCTGCGCCGTCGGCTGTCCGTTCTGCGCCACCGGGGAGCTGGGCTTCACCCGCGACCTCGAGGTCGCCGAGATCGTCGACCAGGTCCGCCACGCGGCCCGACGGCTGGCGGCGGACGGCAAACGGCTGACCAACGTCGTGTTCATGGGCATGGGCGAGCCACTCCTCAACCTGGACGCCGTGCTGGCCGCCGTGGAGGCCCTGGCGGATCCGGAGCGGTTCGGGCTGGGCGCCCGGCACGTCACGGTCTCGACGAGCGGTGTGGTGCCCGGGATCCGGCGGCTGACCGCCCTGGGGCCCCAGTTCACCCTGGCCGTGTCGCTCCATGCCGCCCGCGACGCCCTGCGGGACGTGCTCGTGCCGCTCAACCGGCGATGGCCGGTGGCAGAGGTCGTGGAAGCGGCCCGCGACCACGCGAGGGCGACCGGAAGGCGGGTGACCTACGAGGTCACGATGATAGGCGGCATCAACGACACGTCGACCGATGCGGACGCCCTCGCGACGCTGCTCCGCGGCGACCACGCGCATGTCAACCTGATCCCGATGAACCCCGTCGCCCACACCCCCTGGCAGGCCAGCCCGATGGCGGTCATCGAAGCGTTTGCGGCGACCCTCCGCGGGGCCGGCATCTCGACGACCATCCGGCGCAACCGTGGCCAGGAGATCGGGGCGGCGTGTGGCCAGCTGGCGGCGGAACGGGCCGGCGAGCCCGCGGCGCCGGCGGTCGCCAGGCGCCGCGATCGACTCGTTCGGGAAAGTGCTGCGGCGCTGCGTGGCGAGCGGAGCCGGGAGCCGGCACCCGCCGGCGCCGGGACGGGGGAGTAGCCCGGGTGCCGGGTCGCGCTCGCGTCGCTGCGAGCATCCTCGACGCCGATTTCGCCAACCTCGGCTACGCCGTCAAGCGAGCCGAGCGAGCCGGCGCCGATCGGATCCACATCGACGTCATGGACGGCCACTTCGTCCCGAACCTGACGTTCGGCCCGAGGATGATCAAGAACCTGCGTCGCCGGACGGAGCTGCCGCTCGACGCCCACCTGATGATTTCCGAGCCGGGCCGGTACATCGGGGAGTACCTCGATGCTGGCTGCGATTCGGTGACCTTCCACGTCGAGATCGACGAGCCCATCGCGCCGACGCTCCAGCGGATCCGGGATGCCGGCCGGGCGGCGGGCCTGGCCATGAAGCCGGCCACACCGCTGTCAGAGCTGGAGCCGTATTCGGAGCTGCTCGACATCGTGATGGTCATGACCGTGGAGCCGGGGTTCGGGGGCCAGTCGTTCATGAAGGACGTGGCGCGCGAGAAGCTCCTGCCGGCGCGCGAGCTCCTCCGCCACAAGGCGTTCGGTGGCGAGGTCCACGTCGACGGCGGGATCAACCGCGAGACGGCGGAGCTCGTCGGCGGGCTTGGCGTCGACATCCTCGTCGTCGGCTCGGCGCTGTGGATCAAGGGCCACGACATGGGCCGCGAGATCCGGCTCGTCCGGGCGCTGGCCGACGAGGGCTACCAGTACCAGCTCAACGACGGCAAGCCGCCGACGCCGCGCGACCGCTGGACGACCTTCACCTCGCTGCCCAAGCACCTCGCCCGCAGGTTCATGGACGAGATCGAGACCGGCGGCATTCCAGTGCTGATGTTGCGGGGCGATGGCCCGCACAACCCCGACGGCATCCGGGACTACGAACTGCTCGTTCCGGCGACCGTGGAGGACCTGGTGGAGTCGCGCCACACCGACGCGCGCGAGCGGTATCTCCGAGATGCCGACGCCTGGCGGGAGGCCTACGCCCGGGAACACGGCGTGGCCGCGCCGCGCCCGTGACCGAGGAGCTGGGGGCCGTCCCGGCGTCCGCCGAGTCGATCGACGCCGCCGGCCTGGGCCGTCGCAACGACCGGATCCTGATCGGGTTCCTGGTCGGCTACATCGCGCTGCTGTCGACGCTGATGATCGCGGGCGGCGTGTCGCTGACGCCGGATGTGCTGCTGGTGGGGTTGGGTCTCGCGGCGGTGCTGCTGGGTCGCGGGAAGCTGTTCCTGCGCGACTGGATCCCGTTCATCGGCCTGTTCTTCGCCTACGAGCTGATGCGGGGCTACGCCGACAACTTCGGGGCGGCGGTGCATATCCAGGATGTCCTCGACCTGGAGCGGTGGCTGTTCCTTGGTCACGTCCCCACCGCCGACCTGCAGGCCTGGCTGCATCCGGCCAGCGGTGTCGATCCGTGGGCCGTTGCGGGCACGATCTTCTACTTCCTTCACTTCCCGCTGCCGCTGGCCGTGGCGTTCTTCCTGTGGCTGCGCCGGCGGCGGGTCTTCTACGACTTCATCGCCGCGATGATCGTGCTGTCGATGGCGGGGTTCGTGACCTACCTGCTGCTGCCGGTTGCGCCACCGTGGTACGCCGCCGAGCGAGGGCTGCTGCCGGGCGTCGAGTACCTCAAGGAGAACGGGTTCGCGGGGCTGGCTGCGCTCTTCGGGTTCAGCGAATCGGGCTACCTGTACACGTACGTCTTCTATTCGATCAACCCGAACGAAGTCGCGGCTTTCCCGTCGCTCCACGCCGGCTACCCGTTCCTGGCCTTCCTGTTTGCTCGGCGGACGTTCGGCCGAATTGGCTGGCTGATGCTGGCCTACACCGCGGCGGTGTGGTTCTCGATCGTCTACCTCGCCGACCACTACGTCGTCGACATCCTGGGCGGGGTGCTGTACGCCGCGGTGGCCTACTGGGCGGTGTTCCACGCACCCGGCTGGTTCCGCGGGTTGATGGACCGGGCATCGGATCCCGAGCTGACCGCCGACCCGGACGATGCGCGGCGTCCGCTGCGGCACGTCGATCGTGGCGCGGTCGGCCAGGGGCTGGTGGTCGTCGCGCTGGCGGCTTTCGTGCTGGTCGTGATGGCCAACGGCTTCCTTGGCGGCAGCGGGTCGCCGCTGTTCCTCGTCCCGTGGTTCGTGCTGCTTGCCGGCGGGTGGCGCGCGGCCGCGGCGCTGCTCAGCCGGTGAGAGCGCTGCTCCAGCGCGTGTCGCGCGCGGAGGTTCGCGTGGGTGACGAGGTCGTGGGAGCGATCGGGGAGGGGATGGTCGTGCTGCTGGGTGTGGGCCCGGAGGACACCGCAGCGGTCGCCGATGGCCTCGCCCGAAAGGCCGCGGAGCTGCGGATCTTCCGCGACGAGGCTGGCCTCACGAACCGGTCGCTGCTGGACGTGGGTGGTGCCGCGCTCGTCGTCAGCCAGTTCACGCTGTTCGCGGACACGCGGCGGGGCCGCCGCCCGGGGTTCACGGGCGCCGCGCCGCCCGACCTCGCGGACCGCTTGTATCTGCGGTTCGCCGCCACGCTGCGGGAGCTGGCAATCGAGGTCGCCACGGGGCGGTTCGGGGCGGAGATGGCGGTCGAGCTGGTCAACGACGGCCCGTTCACGATCTGGCTCGACACGGCGGAGAGCGTCCGGGCATGACGCGTCATCGGCGTGCGGTGCTTCTCTTGCTGGTCGTGGCGGTTGTCGTGCTGGCGCTTCTGCCCGTGATCCTGCGGTTTCGGTACGTCTACATGCTCCCGGCAGCAGCGGTCGCGGCCACGGGCGTCGCCTCGATCGTCGCGCTGGCGTTCGTCCGCGACATGTCCAGTAGAACGGCGATTGCCCTCATCACGCTGGTGGCAGTCTGCATTGGGTCCCTGATCGCGTTCGTTGGCCCAGCGGTGTCGCTATGACGGCACCCGAATGCGCGTTTTGCAGGATCGTCGCGGGCGAACTGCCGGCGACCGCGGTCCATCGCGACGATGACGTCCTGGCCATCCTGGACATCCGGCCAGTCAATCCGGGGCACACGCTGGTGCTTCCGGCGCGGCACTTCAGCTCGCTAGCCGAGGTCCCCGAACCTGTCGGCGCTCGCATGTTCACCGTCGGCCAGCGGATCGCCGCCGCCATCCGCCGATCCGGCCTGCGTTGTGAAGGGGTCAGGTTCACCCTGGCCGACGGCGCCACAGCAGGCCAGGAGGTACCGCACCTCCACCTGCACGTGATCCCACGATTCGCCGGCGACGCGTACCGGGTGGAGGCCACCACGACTCGGCCTACCCGCGAGGAACTCGAGGCGGTCGCACAGGCGATCACGCGCGCCGCCGCACTCGACGACGTGTGACCTTCACCCCCGGCCCGCGACCGTCCCCTTGGGTGTGGGCGTGATTACCAGGTGGGCGTTCCTTGGCGATGGCGGGTCACAAGCGGGCTGGATTGTCTCGACATCGCTCGAACGGGCGCTGGCTCGTGCGTGACGCCCACGTGCGGCCATTGTTCACGACGACGCTGCGGGACGTTGTGGGGCACATAGGCCCGGATTTGCTCACCTGGTGATCGGCCGCCGTGCCAAGGTCGGGCCATCGGCCTCCGGACACGAAACGACCGGCCCTCGCGGGCCGGCCGGGGAAGCGGCGGAAAGAAACGGAGACGAACCTAGCGAGCGGTCTTCGTCAGCGATCGGCGGCAGCGGGTGCAGACCAGCGCCTTGACCTGCGTGCCCTTCTGGGTGATCAGCAGCGGCTGGAGGTTGGGCTGCATCCGGCGGTGGGCGCGGACGCGGTTCATGCCCGATGACTGCGGGTTGAAGCCGCCCATCGAAGCCTTGCCGCAGATGGCGCACTGGCGGGCCATGAAGGATCCTCGGGAACTGGTCAAACAAAGCGCCGGGCCCGGAAGGGCCGCAGCGGACCGGTATGATAGCACGAGGTTTCCGGACCGCCGAGCTTCGGACGCCGCCCGACCCGCCGGTCTCGCGAGGAGGACGTCGCCCGCGTGCCAGCCGACTCGACGCCCGGTCGATCGCTCATCACCCGTCGCGCGATCACCGACATCGTCCGCGCGGCCACCCTTGGCTCGTACGGGGTCACCGGATTCGCCGGCGGCCCCATCGAGCGGCTGGCCGGCATCCTCGGCATCGGCCAGCCCGGGCTCCACGTCGATTTCCACGTCGGCATCCACCTCGAGCTGGAGCTGACGGTCGCCTACGGCCTGCCGATCGCGGAGGTCGCCCGCCAGGTCGATTCGGCCATCCGGTACGCGGTCCGGCGCAGCCTCAACCGCGAGGTCGACCGGCTGACGATCCATGTTGGCGGCCTCAGCTACCAGCCCGGCAGCACGCCACCCGCCGTCCACGAGGATCCGACCCGGATCGGTCCCGCGGATCTCGCCGACAGCGGCACGGACGTCGCCTGATGGCCCGCAAGGCATGCGACGGAAGGGGCCTCATCGAAGCGTTCCGCGCCGCTGTCGCCAACCTGGAGGCCCACGTCGACGAGATCAACGGCCTCAACGTCTACCCGGTCCCCGACGGCGACACCGGTTCGAACATGTTCGCCACCGTCCGGGCCGCGCTCGAGGAGGCGGAGCGGGTCGCTGACCAGCCGGCCGAGCGCGTGGCCCACGCCATCTCCTTCGGGGCGTTGATGGGCGCCCGTGGCAACTCGGGGGTGATCACCAGCCAGATCTTCCGGGGCATGGCCGAGGGCCTCGGCGGCAAGAAGCGGTTCAACGGCCTGGACCTGGCCCACGCCCTCCGCCAGGGCACCAAGGCGGCCTACGGGGCGGTCGCGAAGCCGGTCGAGGGCACGATCCTGACGGTGATCCGCGAAGCGGGCGACGCGGCGGTGGCGGCGGCCGAACGCGACAACGATGTCGAAGCGGTCCTCCGGGCGACGGTCGACGCCGCCGAGAAGGCCGTCGCCAAGACCCCCAGCCTGCTCGCGATCCTGCGCGAGGCCGGCGTCGTCGATTCGGGCGGGCAGGGACTGTTCCGCCTCTTCCAGGGCGCCCTGCGGCACCTCGCCGGCGAGGCACCGGCGGTCGCGGTGCGGTCGGCCGCGGCGAGCCCGCAGGCCCTCGTCGCCCACGCCGACGAGGGCTTCGGCTACGAGACGATGTTCCTCCTCCAGGCCGAGGCCACGGGCCGGCTCGACATCGATGCGATCAAGGCCCATCTCGAGTCGATCGGCGAATCGGTCCTGGTGGCGGGCGACGCCCGGGCGGTCAAGGTCCACGTCCACAACGAGCGACCGGACCAGGTGATCGCGTTCGGCCTGTCGCTCGGCAGCCTGAGCCGGATCAGCGTCGAGAACCTCGACAACCAGACCCGCGACGTCCGGGAAACGAGGGCGGCCGAATTCGCCGCGGGCGCCGACGACGGCGCGGAACCGGCCGAAGCGGCCGAGGCAGCCGAACCGGCCGAAGCGGCCGAGGCAGCCGAACCGGCACCCGCACCCGACGCCGGCCGCCGTAACGGCACCGGACCGTCGGCCCTACCGCTGGCCGTCGTCGCCGTCGCGGCCGGTGACGGGATCGCCGCGATCTTCCGGGACTTCGGCGTCGCGTCGGTCGTCAAGGGCGGCCAGTCGGCCAACCCCAGCACCGGCGAGCTGCTGGAGGCCGTCGAGGCGGTCGACGCGCGCGAGATCCTGATCCTGCCCAACAACCCCAACGTCGTCCTCGCCGCCCGCCAGGTCGCTGGCATGACCGACCGTCCCGTTTCGGTCGTCCCGACCCGCAATGCCGCCGAAGGCTTTGCCGCCCTCCTGGCGCTCGATCCCGGCAAGGGCGCCGCCGACAACGCCGAGCTCATGACCGCGGCCGGCCGCGCCGTCCAGACCCTCGCCGTCACCGAAGCAGTCCGCGACGCGACGATCGGCGGCAAGAAGGTCAAGCAGGGCCAGACGATCGTGCTCGATCCGGATGACGGCCTGATGGCCGCGGGCAACGACCGCGACAAGGCGGTGCTTGCCGGTGTCAAGGCGCTCCAGCCGGGCTACGAGCTGCTCACCGTCTACTACGGGACCAACGCCGAGCTAGCCGAGGCCGAGGCGATCGCCCGCCGGATCGGCGAGACGGCCGAAGGCGCCGAGGTGGAGGTCGTCCATGGCGGGCAGCCCTACTACCGGTACCTGATCTCGGCCGAGTAGGCGTGCCGAAGGCGACCCCGACCCCGGCGCCGACCGATCCGGCGCAGCTCCTCGACACGCCGCTCGAGAAGTCCGGCCTGGCCTCTGCGAACGTCCTCCGGCGTGCAGGTCGGCGGCTGGGGTTCCTGACGGTCCGCGAGCTGCTGTTCCATTTCCCGAAGCGGTACGACGACCTGCGGGAGATGAGCCGGCTCGGCGACCTGGTCTGGGTCGAGGACGGAACTGTGGTCAGCGCCCGGGTCCGGGTGGCCGACATCCGGGTCGAGCCGTCGTTCCGGCGACGGGTCCAGCGGACGCTGGCTCGACTCGAGGACGAATCGGGGACGATCGAGGCGACGTGGTTTGGCCGGCGGTTCATCGAGCGCCGGCTGAAGGCCGGCGACCGGGTCGTGGTCAGCGGCAAGCTCAAGCGGTTTGGGCGCAAGCTCAGCCTCGACAACCCCGAGTTCCAGCACGACACCGACGAGGCGGACCTGCTCCACGTTGGCCGCATCGTGCCGGTCTACCGGCTGACGGCCGGGCTGACCGCCGCCCGCCTCCGACTGGGCATGCGCGAGGCGCTGGACAAGGCGGGCTCCGGCTACCCGGAGTACCTGCCCGCGGATGTCCTCGCCGCCGAAAGCCTGCCGGGCATTGCCCCGGCCCTCGAGGAGGCGCACTACCCCTCGTCGTTCCCCGCCCGCGACGCCGCGCTCCACAGGCTGGCGTTCGACGAGCTGCTGGCGCTCCAGGTCGGGATGGTCGGCCGGCGACGGGAGCGAGGGCGGGACGAGGCACGGCCGGTGCCGGTGGACGACGCGGGGGACGACGTGATCCGGGCGGCGCTCACCGGCTCGCTCTCGCGCAAGCTGGACCGCGACGTCGCCCTGACGACGGACCAGGCGCGCGGCGATCACGGACATCCGCTCGGACCTCGCCCGCCCGACGCCAATGCTGCGGCTGCTCCAGGGCGATGTCGGCTCCGGCAAGACCGCGGTCGCTGCGTGGGCGCTGGCGGCGGTCGCGGGGGCGGGGTTCCAGGGCGCGCTCCTCGCGCCCACGGACCTGCTGGCCCGGCAGCACCACGCCACGCTGACCTCACTGCTCGAGGACGCCGGCCTGCCGGTGACGCTGCTGACCGGGTCACTCAGCGGGGAGGGGACACGGAACGCGCTGGAAGCGATCCGGTCGGGGCAGGCGCAGGTCGTCGTCGGGACCCACGCCCTGATCCAGGAGCGGGTGGAGTTCGCCGCCCTGGGCCTGGCGGTGATCGACGAGCAGCACCGGTTCGGGGTCGAGCAGCGCTCGCAGCTGGAGGCCAAGTCCGGTGGTCACGCGCCGCACGTCCTGCTGATGACGGCCACCCCGATCCCCCGGACGCTTGGCCAGGTGCTCTACGCGGACCTCGACGTGTCCAACCTCCGGACCCCGCCTGAGGGCCGGCTCCAGATCGGGACGGGGATCCGGCACCCATCGCAGCTGGATCAGCTATGGCAGTTCGTGGCGTCCGAGGCCGCCGCCGGCCATGCCACCTTCGTGGTGGTGCCCGCGATCGAGGAGTCGGAGGACGAAGGCGCGGTCGCCGCCGAGACCGAGTGGCAGCGGCTCCAGGATCTGCTGCCCGGCCTCCGGATCGGGCTGGTCCACGGCCGGATGAAGGCGGTCGACCGGGATCGTGACGTGGGGCGGCTGCGGGACGGTGAGCTGGACGTGCTCGTCGGGACGACCGTGCTGGAGGTCGGCGTCGACGTGCCACGGGCGACACTGATGATCGTCGAGGCGGCGGACCGGTTCGGGCTGGCGCAGCTCCACCAGCTCCGGGGGCGCGTCGGCCGGGGCGACGTCCAGTCGTATGCGGCACTGGTCTCCGACGCCGCGCCGTCGACGTCGGCCTGGGACGAGCTGGTCAAGGGCCGCCGGGAACCGGAGACGACCGAACAGGCCCGGCTGATCGCCGTCGCCCGAACGACCGACGGCTTCGAGCTGGCCGAGAAGGACTGGGAGCTGCGGCGCGAGGGCAACGTCCTGGGGCTGGTCCAGAGCGGGCTGCCGCAGTTGCGGGTCGCCTCGCTCCAGGAGGCCGAGCACAGGGAGCTGGCGGTGGCCGCACGCCGCCACGCCGAGGCGCTGCTCGACGAGGGCGGCCGGCTCCGGCCGGACGCATCGGCGCTGCGCCACGAGCTCGGTCGCGGCTGGCTGAAGGGAGTCTTCGCGGCCGAACCCGGCGGGAGCGCCTGAGTGGCGGACGCGGGTCGGGTGATCGCGGGTTCGGCGCGGGGGATCCGGCTCGTCGCGCCGGGCGACGCGACGCGGCCGTTTGGGGATCGGGTGAAGCAGACGCTGTTCGCGATCCTGGAGCCCGCCCTGCGCGACGCCCGGGTGCTGGACCTGTTCGCCGGCAGCGGCGCGGCGGGGATCGAGGCTCTGTCGCGTGGCGCGGAATCGGCCACGTTCGTGGAGCGCGACGCGGCAGCGGTGAAGGCGATCGAGGAGAACCTGCGTCGGACGCGCCTCGCCGATGGTGGCCGTGTGGTCCAGGCCCAGGCGTTGTCCTGGCTCGGCAAGCAGTCGGGTACCTGGGACCTGGTCATCGTCGACCCGCCGTATGCCGAGGTGGAGATGCTTCGAGCGGTTCTGGAGCGGCTGGGTTCGGGCGGTCGCGTCGCGCCCGGCGGTTTGGTCGTCGCGAAGCACTTCTGGCGTGACGCGCCGCCGGCCACGGCCGGGCTGCTAGCATCCGAGCGCGAGCGCCGCTTCGGTGAGACGGCGCTGACCTTCTACCGCCGAGCGGAGGACGGATGAGCGTCGCGGTCTATCCGGGCTCGTTCGACCCGGTCACCAACGGCCATCTCGACATCGTCCGCCGGGCGAGCGCCGTCTTCGACCGGCTGGTGGTGGCCGTCCTCGAGAACCCTCGCAAGACCCCGCTGCTGCCGGTCGACGAACGGGTGGCGGCTATCAGCGAGGCGCTCACCGAAGGGGGCCTCGATGGCCGAGTCGAGGTCGCCACGTTCGACGGCCTGACCGTCGACTTCTGCCGGCGCCAGGGCGCCGAGTTCATCGTCCGCGGCCTGCGCGCCATCAGCGACTTCGAATTGGAGATGCAGCTCGCCCACAACAACCGCAAGCTCGCCCCCGGCATCGACACGGTCTTCTTCATGACCTCGCTGGAGCAAGGCTACGTCAGCTCCAGCCTGGTCAAGGAGATCGCCCAGTTCGGCGGTGATGTCGGCGAGATGATCCCGGCCGCGGCGGAGCGGTTGCTACGCGGGCGGCTCGACGGCGGCTAAGACGAACAGCGGGATCTGGCGGTCGGTCTTGCGCTGGTAACGGGCGTACATCGGGAAACGCTCGACGACCATGGCCCACAGGCGCTCCCGCTCCTTGCCTGAGACCTCCGTCGCCTCGACCTCGTAGTCCCGCTTGCCCCGCTTGACCGTGGCTCGTGGCTCGGCGCGGAGGTTCGTGGCCCAGGCGGGGTCCCTCGTCGAGCCGCCCCACGACCCGACGACGACCAGGTCGTCGCCGTCCTCCCAGGCGTAGAGCGTGACCGAGCGCGGCTGACCGGACTTGCGGCCCGTGGTGGTCAGCGTGATCTGCACGCCGGGCAGCCTACGTCCTTGCGGATAGCAGCATGTGTGTTGGTAAGGCGCGAAATCGCCACTGCGCGCGGTCGATCCGAGCGTGAGACCGCGCTGTCACGGGCAGATTCGCGTCCTGCCAGCACGCCACGTAGTAGGCGCAACGACCTGCCTGCTGCCCAGCCGCGTCACGACTGGTATGCACATGGTTGCGCCTCGCGGAGGCTGATTCGGCGCCGATGCGGCCACTTTGGTTGTCGCCCAGCCGTGGGGCGGCTGGGTAGCAGGCGCCGCGGCCAGCGACTCGCATACCAGCCACCATGCGGCTGCGCAGCAGGCGTTAGGCGCGAAGCGGCGGATACCAGCCGCCACGCGGCTCCGCGGCAGGCACGCCGTCCCTCGCCGCGGAATGTGGTTGCCGGACGCACCGGCACGCACCTCGGACCGACCCTCCCCACCCGGCGCCGTGCGATAATCGCGAGGACCCTGGCGGACGGGTCGACCGAGCGGTACCTGGAGGGCAGTCCGATCGACATCATCTTCCTCGTCGAGCGCCTCGAATCGCTGATCGCGAACGGGAAGAAGTTGCCGCTCACGAACAACGTCGTGGTCGACCAGAACGCCGCGCTGGGCCTGATCGACGAGCTGCGCGTCGCCGTCCCCGAGGAAGTCCGGGCGGCCAAGCGGATCAACTCCGAGGGCGAGCGGATCATCGAGAAGGCCCAGGAGGAGGCGGAGCGCATCGTCGCCCGCGCCCAGGAGCAGGCCGCCTTCCTGATCGACGAGCGTGGCCTGACCCAGGCCGCCGACGCCGAGAGCCGCCGGATCATCGAGCGGGCCGAAGGTGACGCCGAGGAGATCCGTCGTGGCGCTGACGAGTACGCCGTCAGTGTCCTGGTCGGCCTCGAAGGCGATGTCGTCAAGACGCTCCAGAGCATCAAGAAGGGCATCGCCCTGCTCGACGAGCGGCGGGCGAGCCTGACGGCGGACCCCAACGGCACAGGCCCGGACGACGACGACGACGCCGACGACGGCTTCGGCATGCCGGTCATGGAGACCGAGGACGAGGTCGAGGCCTCCCAACCCGCCCGACTGTGACCGGCGGGGTCAGGCCCGAGCCGCTCATCTGGAACGTCGCCGGACTCCTCACCGAACCCGCGGGCTCGACCCGCGACTACGACGTGGCAGGCGCCACGATCGACCTGGGCGACGACCTCCGGCTGGCCGATCCCATCGAGGGCCGGGTCCGGCTCTCCCGCACGAACCGCGGCTTGATCGTCACGGCGGATCTCCGAGCCAGCCTCCAGGAACCGTGCAGTCGCTGCCTCCGGGACGCAGAGGTCCCGGTCGAGATCGCGATCGACGAGGAGGTCCTGCCAACCCTCGATCTTCAGACCGGCCTGCCGGTCCTCGCGCCGGACGAGCCGGACGTCACCCGGCTCACGGACCACCACGAGCTGGACCTCGAATCGCTGGTCCGCGAGCAGATCCTGCTGGCCGAACCCATCGCCCCGCTGTGCGAGCCCGACTGCCCGGGCCTGTGCGTTATCTGTGGGGAGAGGCTGACGGACGGACCCCACGATCACGGGCTCGACGACATCGATCCGCGCCTCGAGGCGCTCAAGGCCTTCAAGGTCGACGCCACGGCCGAGACCGAGTAGACTCCCGCACGAAACCTCGGGCGGATGGCCTCGCGGAGCTCAGCCTCCGACCTCGGTGAGCGGGTACCCCCCAACGTTCCGGGTGCCAATTCCGCGTTCTCAAAGGAGTTCCCAGCACCATGGGTGTGCCCAAGCGGCGCGTCTCGCATGCTCGCCAGGGTGAGCGACGCGCCCACCTCGCCATCAGCCTGCCGAAGCTCGAGGAGTGTCCGCACTGCCATGAGCTCAAGCAGCCCCACCATGCCTGTCCGAACTGTGGCTACTACGGCGGTCGCCTGGCGATCGAGCTGAAGCCGGCCGGCGGCGCTGACGAAGCCACCTCCTGACGCCGTGAGCGGCGCGCCCTCCGATCGGGCGTCCAGAACCGGGGTCCGCGTCGCGGTCGACGCGATGGGCGGCGACCACGGACCGGAAGAGGTCGTCAACGGCGCGCTGAACTTCGCCCGCGCCAACCCCATCGATTCGGTGATCCTGGCCGGCGACGAGGCCACGATCCGTCGAATCGCCGGGGATCTGCCGGCCAACGTCTCGATCGCCCACGCGGCCGAGGTCATCGGCATGGACGAGCATCCGGCCCTCGCCCTGCGCGAGAAGAAGAACGCCTCGATCCTGGTCGCGACGGACCTGGTCAAGCGTGGTGAGGCCGATGCGGTCGTGACGGCGGGGCACACCGGTGCCGGGATGGCCGCGGCGGTGCTGCGGCTGGGACGCCTGCCGGGCGTCGACCGGCCGGCCCTGGCCGTCCAGATGATCACCGACAGCGGGCCCTTCGTCCTGCTCGACATCGGCGCCAACCCCAATTCGACACCGGAGAACCTGGTCCAGTACGCGCAGATGGGGGCGATCTTCGCCGAGCGCGTCCTCGGCGTGTCGAACCCACGCGTCGTCCTGCTGTCCATCGGCGAGGAGAAGGGCAAGGGCGATGCCCGGATCCAGCGGGCGACCGAGCTGCTCGACGAGACCGGCCTCCGCTTCGAGGGCAACGTCGAGGGCAAGGACCTGACGAAGCACCTCGCCGACGTCGTCGTGACAGACGCGGTCGCCGGCAACGTGGTGATCAAGTTCTTCGAAGGCCTTTCGGGCTTCATCTTCGACCTGTTCCGGGAGGAGTTCCGAGGCTCGCTCCGGGGCCGCCTCGCGTACCTGCTGATGCGGCCGTCGATCGCCCGGATCCGGTCGGTCTTCGACTACGAGAAGGTCGGCGGCTCGCCGCTGCTCGGGGTCAAGGGCACGGTCATCATCACCCACGGTCGGGCCCGCCGGCGGATGATCGCCTTCGCCGTCGAAGTCGGCGCTCGCTCGGCCCGAGGCCGGGTCCCGGAGCTCATCGCCGATGCCGTCGCGAAATCCGCGATCCCCATTCGACCTGACCCGGACGACGCGTCGGACGCCGACGCCGACGCCGACGCCGCCGCACCGTTGTCCGCGGAGGTCGCCTCGTGACCCAGGATGGGCTGACGGTCGGGGATGGCGTGATCGCGGAGATGGTTCGCCTCGCGGCCCTTGAGGTGCCCGGCGTCCAGCGGGTCGGCCGGTCCGGCCCGCCGTGGCGGCGGCTGTTCCTGGGCCCGGCGGTCCGGGCCACCGTCGACGAGGGCCGGGTCAGCGTCAACCTGGCGATCGTCGCTCGCCCGGGGCAGGGGATCGAGCCCATCGCGGGCCAGGTCCGGTCGGCCGTCGGAGCGGCGATGGAGCGGCTGCTCGGACTCGAGCTCGAGTCGGTGACGGTCGTCGTCGATGGCGTCGGGAGCTAAGAGTTCCGACAGCGTTCGGGGACGCCGCGCCGGTCGCCGCCTCGCACTTGCCGCCGTCTTCGAGGCCGAGTTCGGCCAGCGAACCCCATCGGCCGTCCTGGAACGCCACCTCGCGGAGGCCGAAGGCAGCCTGGAAGCCGCCGAGCTGGCGAGGCAGCTGGTTGCCGCGGTCGTCGCCAACCGCGACACCATCGACAGCCGGATCGGGGAGTTGGCCCCGCAATATCCGGTCGTCCAGCTGGCCCGGATGGACCGCGCGCTGCTTCGAACGGCCATAGCCGAGGTGCTACACTCGCCGACGCCGGCCCGGGTGGCTATCGCTGAATGGGTCGAGTTGGCACGGACCTACAGTGGCGAACCAATGCGCCGCCTCATGAACGGGGTCCTCGGGCGCATCGCACCAGCATCCGGCGGGGCGCCGAACCCACCACCCAGCTCCGAGGAGGGAGTCAGTGGCCACAACCTACGATCGGCTCAAGAAGATCGTCGTCGAGCAGCTCGGCGTCGACGAGGATGAGGTCAAGCCCGAGGCGTCGTTCGTCGACGACCTCAACGCCGACTCGCTGGACCTGGTCGAGCTGATCATGAGCCTGGAGGAGGAGTTCGGAACCGAGATCTCCGACGAGGACGCGGAGAAGATCCGAACTGTCCAGGACGCCGTCGACTACATCGACGAGAAGTCGACCTAGACGACCCGCAGCGGCGCCCGAATCGGACCGTGGGCAAGACGACCGATGCGTTCATCGACCGGCTGCGCCTCCCGATCCGGGACCTGGAGCTGCTCGAACAGGCACTGACCCACAGCAGTTACCTCCACGAGCACCCGGACTCCGCCGTCGGCCACAACGAGCGGCTCGAATACCTGGGTGATGCCGTCGTCAACCTGGCGATGACCGAGGCCCTCTACGGCCGCCACCCCGACGACGACGAGGGAATCCTCTCCGCGCGCCGCGCCGCGATCGTCTCGACGGCGGGGCTGGCCCGCCTGGCCGGCCGGATTGGCCTTGGAACCTTCCTCAACCTCGGTGAAGGCGAGGCCGCGCGCGGTGGCCGGCGCCGGCCGTCACTCCTCGCCTCGTCGTTCGAGGCGCTCGTCGGCGCGATCTACCTCGACCTGGGCTGGGATGCCAGCCGCGACTGGCTGATCGATCTCGCGACCCCGGAGATCGAGCTGGACACGCCGGTCGGCAGCCTCAAGAGTCCCAAGAGCCGGCTCCAGGAATACACCCAGCAGACGACCGGCCGGAGGCCCACGTATCGCCTCCTCGACGCCAGCGGCCCCGACCACGAGAAGCGCTTCCGCATCCAGGTCATCGTCGACGACGTGGTCCTGGGCGCGGGCGAGGGCCTTTCCCGGCGCCAGGCCGAGACCGCCGCCGCCGCCGAGGCGCTCGACACGCTCCGCGCCATCCGCGAGCGGGAACGAGGCGGCGAACCAACCAGCGACGTTGGATGATGAGCGCGACGTGATCCGCCCGCCGATCGCCGCCCGATGACCGCCCCCGCCCGGCTGCTGTCGCTCCGGGTCCAGGGTTTCAAGTCGTTCGCCGAGCGGACAGTGGTCGAGTTCGGCCCCGGGATCAGCGCCGTCGTCGGCCCCAACGGCTCGGGCAAGTCCAACCTGGCCGACGCCCTCCGCTGGGCCCTCGGCGAGCAGGGCCGGGCTCTCCGGTCACGCAAGTCCGAGGACGTGATCTGGGCCGGGTCGGACCGTCGCGCGGCGCTCGGGATGGCCGACGTCAGCCTCATGCTCGACAACTCCGACGGCCTCCTGCCGGTCGACTACAGCGCGCATCGAGCTGGGTCGGCGGCTGTACCGCTCGGGCGAGAACGACTACCTCCTCAACCGGCAGCGGGTCCGGCTGCGTGACCTGGTGGACCTGCTCGATTCGGCGAACCTGGCCGACAACGCCTTCCTGTTCATCGGCCAGGGCATGGTCGACCAGGCGCTCGCCCTCCGGCCGGAGGAGCGACGGCCGTTGTTCGAAGAGGTTGCCGGCGTCCGGCGCCACGAGCGGCGTCGCCGGAAGGCGGAGGAGCAGCTCGAGGAATCGGAGGGCAACCTCGCCCGGGTCGAGGACATCCTGGCCGAGCTTCGGCCGCAGGCCCGCCGCCTCGCCGCCCAGGCGGAGCAACAGCAGACCCGCGCCACGGCCGGGGAGGAGCTGGCGGACGCGCTGATCCTGGCCGCCCATTCGCGCTGGTACGGCGCCGCCACCCGCCTCGTTGCCGCCACCGCGGGCCGCCAGGCCGCTGCGGCAGCGTCCGAAGCGGCGACGGGCGCCCTCCGGCTGGCCGACGAACGCGCGGCGACCATCGCCGCGGAGCTCGGGACGCGGGCCGCCGTTGAGCGCGACCGGCGCACCGCCCTCGAGGCCGCCCGGCAGGCGCTGACCGCCCTCCAGCTCCGCGAGGCCCGGCTGGTCGCCGACCTCGAGGCGGCCGAGCGAGACGAGCGCCGTTCTGCCGACGAGCGCACCGTCGCCGAGGCGGACCTCGCGACCGCGCGCCGGATCCTGGCCGAGGCCGTGCCGGCTCCCCGGGCCGAGCTGGAGACCGCGGCCGCGGAGGCCGAGCGGGCCCTCGCCGAGGCCGTTGCCGAACTGGGCGCCCTGCAGGCCGCGAGCCAGGCCCACGGCGAGGAGGCGGCATCGCTGCGGCGAGCGGAGGCGGCCCGTCGGGCTGAGTCGGAGATCGCCCGGCGTCGACTCGACGAGGCGGAGGGGCGGGCCAGGGAGGAACGCGCGCGCGCCGAGGCGGCCTTCGCGCATCGGGCCACGGCGCAATCCGCGCTGGGAGCTGCCAGGGAGACACTGGCGACGGCCCAGGCCGTCGAAGGGGCTGCGCGCGCCGACCGTGAGGCCGCCGACGCCCTGGCCACCGAACGCGACGCGGCGCGCCGTGCCGCCACCGACAGCGCTGCGACCGCGGCTACGGCCCTGGCCGCCGCCGAGGCACGGCTGGCAGCCGCCGAGGCACGGCTGGCGGACGAGGAGCGCCGCGGAATCGCGAAGGCGGCTCGCCGGCAGGGCGGCCGGCGGGTGGACGACGAGCTCGATGTCGAGCCCGGCTTGCGACGCGCGGTCGAGGCCGCCCTGGGCGATGCCGCGCGCGGGTACATCGTCGCCCGCGACCAGATCCCGGCGCTCCAGGGCGAGCGCGGGGTCCTCGTCACGACCGGCGACACCGGGCGGACCGGGCGTAAGCCGGCCGCCGAGGCCGCGGGCCGGGGCATCGCGGATCGCGCCAGGGCGATGGGTGGTGGTCCACTCGTGGAGGCCATCCGGCGCGACGTCGCCGGCGCGGCGTCTGATCTGCTGGCTCGCGCGGTGTGGCTGCCGGACCTGGCGGCCTGCCTGGAGCTTGCCCCGGAGCTGCCAGCCGGGTGGGTTGCGGTGCCCCGCGACGGCTCGGCGGTGGTGTCGTCGATCACGGCCCGGCTCGGCGCGCCGGAGGGCAGCCTGGACCTGCGCGACGAGGCCATCCGACTCCGCGCCGAGGTCGAGCGCGCGCGTCGAGATGCCGAGGAGCGAGCCCGGGCCGCCAGCGTCGCATTGAGCGCCGCCCGGCAAGCGGCCGAAGCGCGTGCCAGGGCGGCCGAGCAAGAGGCCGCGGCAGTTGTGGACCGGCGCCGCGCCGAGGAGGCCGAACGGGTCGCCGCTCGGGCGCTCGACGCGGGCCTGCGCGAGGCCGGCTGGCACGAGGCCCAGGCAGATCGAATGGAGGCGGACGTCGCCCGCGCTCGGCAGGCCGTCGAGGAGGCCGAGCCGGCTCCTGCCCCGGCGACGACCTCCATCGCCGAACCAGACCGGGCGGCGCTGAGCGTCTGGGAGGCCAGGGTCGGGGAGCTCCGCGCCCGCCGTGACCGGCTGGCGGGCGAGCTGGCCGGCCAGCAGGCAGCGCGCCGCGACGGGGAGGGGCGACGGGCGCGAGCAGAGGCGAGCGCTGCGTTCGCCGAGGAGCGCCTGGCCCGCGTCGACCGCGATGCCGCGTTGCTCGCCGAACGACGGATCGCGTCGACCGCGGACCGCGAGGCGCTTGCAGCAGAGCTCTCCGCGGCTGCCTTGCGCGAGACCCAGGCTCGGGCGGAAGTCGGGGAGCTGGAGGCGGCCGATGCGGCGGACCGCGATCGCCTCGCTGCGGCCGAGCGCGAGGCCACGGCAGCGCGCCTGGAGGTCCGGGCGGCGGATGACCGGCTCCGCGCCGCCGACCACGCCGAGGTCGAGTCTCGGCTCGGCCTGGAGGGCCTTCGCGAGCAGCTCCTCGTCGAGCTGGCTGGGCTCGGCGAGCTGGGCCGGACGCGCCTCTCGGCACAGGCGGGCGCCGTGGCCGCAACGGACGACGCCGTCCCGGACCCGGACGACGACGCGGCCCTGCTCGAGGCGGCACTCGATGCCGTGGCACCGGCCTGGGCGGCCGCCGCGGCGACGGAAGACGCCCCGTCGCCGGGCCGTCTCGCGGTGCTGCGCCGCCGCTACCACGAGCTCGGCGCGGCCAATCCCTTCGCCGCCGACGAATACGCCGAGGTCAAGGAGCGCCTGGAGACGCTCGAGACGCAGCAGGACGACCTGCGGGCGGCGATCGCCACGACCCGCCAGCTCATCGACGACCTCAACCGGATGATCGCCACCCAGTTCCAGGCGACGTTCCGGGCGCTGGAAGCCGCGTTCGACCGCCAGTTCAACCGGCTCTTCGGCGGCGGCTTTGCGAAGCTGTCGCTGACCGACCCGGGGGATCTCTCGGCGACCGGCGTCGAGATCGTGGCCCGCCCGCCCGGCAAGAAGGCGCAGTCGCTGGCGATGCTCTCCGGCGGCGAGCGGGCGCTGACGGCGGTGGCGCTGCTGTTCGCGATGCTCGAGGTTCGGCCGGTCCCGTTCTGCGTCCTCGACGAAGTCGATGCCGCGCTCGACGAGGCCAACGTCGGCCGGTTCTCCGAAGCGCTCCGCGACCTGGCCGAGCGGACCCAGTTCGTCGTCATCACCCACAACCGGGGCACGATCGAGGCGGCCGATGCACTCTATGGGGTGACCGTCGGCGACGATTCGGTGAGCCGGGTGATCAGCCTTCGCCTCGAGGAGGCACGGGCGATCGCCGGCCGATCCCGAAGCCAGGAGCCGGCCGGCATCACCGTCGCCTGACCGGAGGAACCAGGTTGCCCTTCTGGCGCAAGAAGTCCGAGGCCGCCCCGGAAGCCGAGCCCGACCTGCCGGTCGACGAGCCCGCCGAGCCGTCCATCGCCGAGCCGTCCATCGCCGAGCCGGCCATCGCCGAGCCGGCCATCGCCGCTGCGGCCGCGCCGGCCGAGCCACAGCCGAGCTGGAGCGAGCGGCTGGCCGGCCCAGCGATCTTCCGCCCGGAGCCAGCTGAGCTGGACCTCCCCCCGCCGGTCCTCGCCGACCGCCTCGAGAAGAGCCGCACCGGGTTCATGATCCGCCTCCGAAGCGCCCTCGTCGGCGACGAGGCAGGCGGCCCGTCGTGGGACGACGTCGAGGAGACGCTGATCGCCGGCGACGTCGGAGCGGCGCTGGCCATGGAAGTCGTCGAGCGGGCGCGATCGCGGCGCGATCCCGGTGGCGCAGAGGCCGCGGTCCGGGCGGAGCTTGCCGCGCTCCTGGCGCCACGGGACGGGGCCTGGGCGCCCGGGGGGACCGCCGGGTCGCCGGGTGTGGTCCTCGTCGTGGGCGTCAACGGGACCGGCAAGACGACGACGATCGGCAAGCTCGCGGCCCGCTACCACCACGACGGCCGGACCCTGATCCTGGCCGCAGCCGACACGTTCCGCGCCGCCGCCATCGACCAGCTGCGGATCTGGGCGGATCGGGCCGGCGTCGACGTGGTCGCCCATGCCCCCGGCGCCGACCCGGGCGCGGTCGTGTTCGACGCCCTCGACGCCGCTGTCGCCCGTGGCGCCGACCTCGTGATCGCCGACACCGCCGGCCGGCTGCACACCAAGAGCAACCTGATGGACGAGTTGACGAAGGTCCGCCGGATCGTCGACAAGCGCCTGCCCGGCTCCGTCCCGGACACGCTGTTCGTCCTGGATGCGACCACCGGCCAGAACGGGCTGGCGCAGGCCAAGGCGTTCCACGAGTCCGTCGGCCTCACCGGGATCGTCCTGACCAAGCTCAATTCGACGGCCAAGGGCGGAATCGTCTTCGCCATCGAGGACGCGCTCAAGGTCCCGGTCCTGTTCGTCGGAGTGGGGGAGAAGGCGGCGGATCTGCTGCCGTTCGATCCGGAGGCCTTCGTCGGCGCGCTGTTCGAGTGACGCCTATTCGCTGAGCGGCACGTCCTCGCCGGCGATGACCGGCGACTTGAGGTGCCCCAGGCCCACCGGCACGTCCTTCATCCGGCGGACCGCCGAGAACCACAGGATCAGGATCGCCGCGACGCCACCGGCACCGCCCAGGAAGAGTGCCGGCCGGAGCCCGACCGTCTCGCCCAGGATGCCGCCGACGATCGTCCCAGCGAGCATGAAGCCCATTGACAGTGCATGGAAGCTGGCCCCCACCCGGCCGAGAAGCCGGTCCTCGACGGTGGCCTGGCGGATCGAAACCGAGACGACGTCGAAGCCCGTCATCGAGCTGTCCGAGACGACTTGCTGGGTGAGCAGCAGCAGGATGCCCACGATGGTCGCGTCGGGCGTGAGGGCGATACAGATGTTGCCGATCGCGACGAACACCATCGCCGTCACGAGGAACCGGCCCACGCCCAGGCGCCGAGTGGCACGCTCGACGATCAGCGCCCCGGCGAGTGAGCTCAGGCCGCCGACCGCGGCCATCATCCCGACCGCCGCCGGCGTGAACCCGATCTCGAGGACGAACACGAAGTAGACCGCGCCGAAGATCCCCCAGAAGCCCGAGACGGCCGCGTCGGCCAGGGCGAGTGGACGGAGGATCGGGTTGCGGAACGTCAGCCGGAGACCGTCGGCGATCTCGCGCAGCACGGGCTCGCGGTCGGCGGCGGGCTTCGGCGCCGGCTCCGGCCGCCGGATCCGGCCAAGGAACAGCGCCGAGACGAGGAACGAGATCGCGTCGAGGGCAATCGCCCGCGGAGCCGACAGCAGCTCGATCAGCCAGCCACTCGCGCCGAAGCCGACGAACTCCGCGGCGGAGCTGCTTGCGGTGAGCGTCGAGTTGGCCCGGACAAGTCGTTCGCGGCCGACGATCGTCGGGAGATACGCCCGATCGGCAACGTCGAAGAATGTCGTCAGCACCGCCGCACCGAAGGCCACCAGGACGAGGTGCGGCAGGGTCAGCGCGCTCCACAGGTACGCGACCGGGATCGTCCCCAGCAGGACGGCACGCCCCAGGTCCGCCCAGATCATCACCGGCCGACGGCGCAGCCGGTCCACCCACGCGCCGGCGACAAGCCCGATCGTGAAGCCGGCAATGAGCTCCGCCGCCCGGATCAGCGCCACCTCGCCGGACCCGGCACCCAGGATGAGGATCGCCGTGAATGGCAGGCCCGTCCGGGTCACGAACGAGCCAACCTGCGACACCGTTGCGGCGACGAACAGCCGCACGAAGTCGGGGTCGCGCCACAGGGATGGGGGGCCAGACGTCACGATCGCGCAGCCTATCGTGCTACGGGAGCCAAGGAGACGATCGGTTACACTTCGCGCCCTGGTGCGTCAGAACTCGCGCACCCACCGATCGGGTTCCGTCCACCGGTCGTACGCCACCCCACCACGGAGCCGCTCGACCACGCATGTTCGACACCCTGAGTGACCGCCTCCGCAAGACCCTTGCCGGCCTCACCGGCCGCGGCCGGGTCAGCGAGGCGGATGTCGACGCCGCGATGCGCGAGATCCGTCTTTCGCTGCTCGAGGCGGACGTCAACTTCAAGGTCGTCAAGGACTTCGTCGCCCGCGTCCGGGAGCGGGCGGTCGGGGCGGAGGTCCTCGATAGCCTGACTGCCGGCCAGCAGGTCGTGAAGATCGTCCACGACGAGCTCGTGGCGCTGCTGTCCGGCGGCGACCGGACCTTCCACCTGTCGGGCAACCCGGCGGTCATCGCGCTGGTCGGCCTGCAGGGCTCGGGCAAGACCACGTCCGCCGCCAAGCTTGCCCGGCACATCGTCAAGGTCGGCCGCCGGCCGTTGCTCGTCGCCGCCGACCCGTATCGCCCCGCCGCTGCAGATCAGCTCCAGACGCTGGGCAAGGCGCTCGACCTGCCCGTCCATCGGGCGCCGACGGGAACTGCCGTCATCGACATCGTCCGTGGCGGCCTGGACGCCGCCCGGCGCCAGACCCGGGACACTGTGATCCTCGACACCGCCGGGCGTCTCAGCGTGGACGAGGAGCTCATGGCCGAGATCGCCGCCATCGAGGCCGCGGTCCATCCCATCGAAACGCTGCTCGTGGTCGACGCCATGACCGGCCAGGAGGCGGTTGCCGTCGCCCAGGCGTTCGTGGCCGCCGTGCCGGTAACCGGGCTCGTGTTGACCAAGATCGACGGCGACGCCCGGGGTGGCGCCGCGCTGTCGATCAGTGCGGTCACCGGCCTGCCGGTCAAGTTCCTTGGCACCGGCGAGAAGACCGACGCCCTGGAGGTCTTCCACCCGGATCGCCTCGCCGGCCGGATCCTGGGGATGGGCGACGTGATGACGCTCGTCGAGCGGGCCCAGGAGGTCGTCGACGCCAAGGATGCGGCCCGAATGGAGGAGAAGCTGCGCAAGGCGCAGTTCACCTTCGAGGACTTCCTCGACCAGCTCCAGCAGGTCCAGAAGATGGGGCCGCTGGGCCAGATCATGGGCATGCTGCCCGGTATGGGCGGGATGGCCAAGGAAGCCCAGGACGCTGTCGATCGTGGCGACCTGCGGCGGGTCGAGGCCATCATCCGGGCCATGACGCCTCGCGAGCGGCGGGAGCCCGGGCTCATCAACGGCTCGCGCCGGCGGCGGATCGCCGCTGGCTCGGGCACCTCGCTCACCGACGTCAACCGACTGATCAAGCAGTTCGGCGACATGCAGAAGCTGATGAAGCAATTCGCGGGCGGTGGCCGTCGCAATGCGATGGCTGGCCTGCTCGGCCGACGATAGTCTGTCACTGGAAGGGGAACCGATGACGACCGAGCGCGAACCGAACCCGTCGCCGAGCGGCGACGCGCCTGGCGAGCGACGCGCCTGCGGGCGACTCGCCGACCACGGCCTGGACGCCGCCGCCGAACGGGACGGACATCAAGCCGATCCCGGCACCGAGCGATCCTCCTCGCGGCGGCAGATCCGCGCTTCGGTGGGGGATCGCCGGCCTGGTGACCGTCCTGATCCTGGCCACGGCGGCGGTGGCGATCATCCTGACGGCCGGCAGGTCGGCCCCGCCGACGCTCGCGTCCTACGTGGCCGCAGACGATGTTGCCGGCTATTTCGAGGCACGCCTCGACCTGCCTGGCGATCAGGGCGAGAAGCTCGGCGCGTTCCTGGGCCGCTTCCCGGGATTCGACGACCAGTCGCTGGATTCGCGGCTCGACGACCTCATGAACGAATTCGTCGCCAAGGCGACGCAGAACGAGCAGGACTGGACAACCGACATCGAGCCCTGGTTCGAAGGCGCCGTCGGCATGGTCATCAGCGGGGACATGATGACCGCGGGCATCGAGCAGTCCGGCTCGAAACCGCCAAGCGGGCTGTTCCTGCTCTCGATCAAGGACGCGCCGAAGGCCGAAGCCTGGCTCAGTGCGCTGGCGGGCAAGTCGGACGTCAGCGCCACCGATTACAAGGGCACCGCCGTCTACTACGGCGGCAGCAGCAGCCCGGACAGGCTCGCCGTCGGAATCCTTGGCGGCCGGGTCATGCTTGCCGGCGACGAGGCATCGGTCCACGAGGCGATCGACCTGGGCGGCAAGGGCAGCCTTGGCGACACCGAACAATTCAAGGCAGCCCGTGCGGCCTTCACGGGTGATTCCCTCGGCTTCATGTATCTGAATCTCGAGAGCTACGTAAGCGCCATTCCGGAGCTCGGCGACGCATCAATGGCCAGCCCCTGCATCTCGACGGCGGGCTATCTCGAGATGATCCCGGACTGGATGATGGTCCGCTTCGTCGCCCGTGAGAACGGACTCGCGTTCGAGACCGCGTTCCCCCACATCGAGGGAGCGGCCCAGGCGGAGAACCGCGTCAGCCGCATCGCGCCGCACCTTCCCGGCTCGACGATCGCGCTATTCGAGGTCCACGACGTCGGCGCTGCGATCCTGTCGTTCATCGACCAGTGCCGCGAGGATCCCGATTTTGCTGCTGCGCTTGCCGAGCTCGAGCCCCAGCTGCGGATCATCGGCGGGCTCGATGGCATGCTTGGTTGGATGGGGGACCTCGGCGTCGTCCTGACACGCGACGGGGACAAGGTCGACGGCGGCCTCGTCGTCGCCACCGACAATCGCGCGGATGCCGAGCGACTGCTGGGCTTCTTCAGCAGCGCGATCCAGCTCGGCGGCAGCAGCATGGGCTTCGACGTCCGCGACGAGGAGTACGCCGGGACGACCATCACGACCATCGACCTGGGCGACTGGCAGGACCTGGCGGCGCTGGCCGGCAGTGCCGGCTCGATCCCGTTCGAGGGACGGTTCGAGATCGCCTATGCGGCAACCGACGAGTTCGTCGTGATGGGTGCCGGCGACGCGTTCGTCAAGGCCGCCCTCGACGCTGCGCCCGGCACGTCGCTGGCCGACAACGCGCGGTTCAAGTCACTCATCGAGAGCGTGGGTTCCGACGGCGCCGGGACCGTCTTCGTCGACATCACCGCGGTCCGGGAACTCATGGAAGATCTCGTGACCAGCTTCGATCCCAGCGCCCTCGCGGAGTACGAGCGCGACATCAAGCCGTGGCTCGAGCCGTTCGATGCCTACATCGCGAGCGGCCGGCGCGACGGCGACCTGGACCGCTCGACCGGTATCGTGACCGTCAAATGACCTGGACGCCGCCGCCCAACGGCTCGGCGATCACGCCGATTCCGGCATCCGGCGAGCCGCCGGCCGCCGGTCGAGGATCGGCGCTGCGTTGGGGGATCGCCATCGGCGTCACCGCCCTGGTCGTGGCCATCGTCGCGATCGCGATCGTCCTGACCTCGGGCAGGTCCGCACCCTCGGCGCTCGCCGGCCACGTGCCGATCGAGAACGTGATCATGTACGGCGAAGTGCGCCTGGACCTGCCCGGCGACCAGCGCCAGAAGCTGGGCGACTTCCTGTCGAAGTTCCCTGGCTTTGCCGACCAGTCGACGCTCGATCTCAAGCTCGACGACGCGATGGACCGGATCCTCGCGAGCATGACGGGCAGCCAGTCGTGGACGGCCGACATCAAGCCCTGGTTCGGTGGCCAGCTCGCATTTGCCGTCGGCGACCTGCCACAGCCGGGGTTCAACGGCGAGCCTCGATCCCTGGTCCTGGCCACGGTCAAGGACGCCGGGGTCGCCCAGGCCTGGGTCGACCGGGTCATCACCGGCCAGACGACCTCGTCGGCCGATTACAAGGGGACGCGGCTGACCGTCGTCGAGGGGTTCGATGGCCGCAGCGCGGTCGGGATCATCGGCGGCCAGGTGCTCGTGGCCGGGTCGCAGGCCAGCGTCGAGGCTTCGGTCGACATCGCTGGCCAGTCGGCGTTCGGCAAGAACGAACGGTTCGTCGAGGCCCGCGGGGCGCTCCAGGGCGACGACCTCGGCTTCATGTTCCTCAACCTGCGGTATGTCCTCGACTACCTCGAGGCCAGCGTCGAGAGCGGCGCGCCGGCGGCGTTCGACATCGCCGACTTCGCCACGCTGCCGGACTGGGTGACGGCTCGCCTTCGAGCCGAGAGCGATTCCCTCGTCTTCGAGGCCGTGAATCCCCACGTGGCGCCGCTGGCACCGCTCGAGAACCGGGCCAGCCGGATCACGCCGAACCTGCCACCGGGGACGATCGCGGTCTTCGATGCCCACGAGTTCGGCAACCAGGTCGAATCGCTGATCGGACGCTTCCAGGCCAACCCGTTGCTGGCCGCGGGCTTCAGCGAGATCGAGCCGACCCTCGAGCTGCTGTTCGGCGGCATCGACGGCCTGGTTGGCTGGATGGACGACATCGGATTCGCCGTGACGCGGGTCGGCGACGTCGTCGACGGCGGGCTGATCATCACCACCCAGGACCGGGCCGCGGCAGAAGCGCTCACAGACCGGCTCAGTGGCTTCGTGGCCCTCAGCGGGCTGCCCGGCGCGTCGATCCGCGAGGAGGCCTACGGCGGCGCCACGATCCAGATCGTTGACCTGGGTGACTGGCAGGACCTGTCGATGCTGATCGGCGGCGGCGCACCGTTCACCGGCCGGGCCGAGCTGGCCTACGCCGTGACCGACGGCTACGTCGTCTTCGGCTCGGGGACCGGGTTCGTCAAGCAGGTGCTCGACGCCGGACCTGGTCCGTCGCTGGCCGACGATCCCCGGTTCCAGGCGCTCCTTGGTCGGGTCGCGGCGGACAACACCGGCGCCACGTTCATCGATCTGACCGCCATCCGTGCGCTCGCCGAGGCGACGCTGGCGGCCGATCCCGCGGCCCTCGCGACTTACGAGCGAGACGTCAAGCCGTTCCTCGAGCCACTCGACGCGATCATCCATGGCTCGACCATCGGCGGCAGCGTCGACCGCCTCGTCGTGACCTTCGTCGTCAAGTAGGGCATCGTTTGCAGTTCCGGGCGCGCCCATTCAGCCCCGGCAGGAGGTTCAACGCTTCATGGCAGTACGGATCAGACTCACCCGCGTCGGCGCCACCAAGCAGCCGACCTACCGGGTAGTCGTCGCCGACGCGCGCAGCGCCCGCGACAGCCGGTCGATCGAGACGATCGGCCACTACAACCCCAGGACCGAGCCGGTCGAGGTCAGCATCGACGCCGACAAGGCCAAGGCCTGGCTGGCCAAGGGCGCACAGCCGTCCGATACGGTCGCCCGCCTGTTCCGCAACGCGGGCATCCTGCCCGCCGCCAAGTAGGAGGGGCGAAGGTGCCAGCCAAGGAGCTCGTCGAGTACGTCGCCAAGTCCCTCGTCGACAATCCTGATGCGGTCAAGGTCGAGGTCGTCCGCGAACCGGGCGGTACGGTGATCGAGCTGCATGTCGACGAGGACGACATGGGCAAGGTGATTGGTCGCAATGGCAGCGTGGCCAAGGCCCTCCGGACGCTGCTCAAGGTCACCGCCGCCCGCGACGGCGAACCGGTGTCGTTGGAGATCCTCTGAGCTTCGCCTGATGGCGACGGCGTCTGAACGATTGGTCGTGGCGCTGGTTCGCGGCGTCCACGGCCTGCGCGGCGCCGTCCGGGTCGAGGTCCTGACCGACCGGCCGAAGGATCGCTTCCGCAAGGGCAACGTCCTCCACCGGGAGGGTGACGCCGAACCGCTGACGATCGAGACGGCCGAGGCGATCGTCGATGGCCCGGGCTGGCGGATTCGCTTCCGGGAGCTGCCGGACCGCAACGCCGCGGAATCGCTGCGGGGCACGTACCTCGAGGCGGTCGTCGTGCCCGGGGCGGAGCTCGCCCGCGGGGAGTTCTACTGGCACGAGATCATCGGCGTGCCGGTGACCGACGTCGACGGCCGTGCCCTGGGGACCGTGCGCGAGGTCTACCGGGCCGGCGAGGCCGAGGTCCTCGTGGTCCGCGACGGCCCCGTCGGCGAGTTCGATCTGCCGGTCGTTCGGGCGTTCATCCGGGTCTTCGCCCCACGACGGGGCGAGATCGTCGTGGACGCCGCGGCGCTCGACCTGCCACCGCCATGAGCCTCGAGATCGATGTCCTGACGCTGTTCCCGGCCGTGTTCGAGGCACCGCTCGCGGCCAGCATCCCGGGCCGGATCCAGGAGCGCGGCCTGGCGACGATCCGGATCCACGACCTGCGCGTGTGGGGGCTGGGGCGACACCGGAGCGTCGACGACGCGCCGTACGGCGGGGGCGCCGGGATGGTGATCCGTCCGGAGCCGGTGGCCGAAGCGCTGGCGTCACTGCGCCGTCCGGGATCCGTCGCCATCCTGCTCGACCCGTCGGGGGAGCGGTTCGGCCATGCCCGGGCCGTGGACCTGGCCGGACGCGGCCACCTCGTCCTGGTGTGTCCGCGCTACGAGGGCGTCGACGAACGGATCCGCGATCTGGTCGACCTCGAGCTGTCGATCGGCGACTACGTCGTGACCGGTGGCGAGTTGCCGGCCCTCGTCGTGATCGATGCCGTGATCCGGCTGCTGCCAGGAGCCATCGACGACGCCTCGACCGAGGAGGAATTGTTCGCCGACGGGCTGCTGGAGTACCCGCAGTACACCCGGCCGCCATCGTTCGAGGGGCGGGACGTCCCCGCGATCCTCGTCTCGGGTGACCATGGGGCCGTCCGCCGGTGGCGGCTGCAGGAGTCGCTGCGACGGACCCGGGATCGCCGGCCGGACCTGCTCGAAGGACGGACGATGTCCGCCGAGGAGCGGCGCCTGCTCGAGGAGCTCGACGAGCGCGACTGATCGGGCCGCCATGGCGCCGACGCGGGATCGCGTGCTATCCTCCGCCGTCGGTCGCCCTCGGCGATCTCTCCTTGCCAAACCTGCAGCCACGCGCTGCCCAGCCGAGTCAGGAAGCCCTCACCGTGAACGTGCTCGACGAGATCGTCCAGGATCAGCTCCGCACCGACCTGCCCGAGCTCGCCACCGGCGATACGGTCCGCGTTTCGGCTCGGGTCGTCGAGGGCAACCGCGAGCGGATCCAGGTCTTCGAGGGCACGATCATGCGCCTCCGGGGTGGCGGGATCACCCGCTCGATCACCGTCCGGCGGATTGCCAGCGGCGTCGGCGTGGAGCGGACGTTCAAGATCAACAGTCCCCGGATCGAGAAGATCGAGGTCATGCGCCACGGTCAGGCCCGACGGGCACAGCTGTACTTCCTGCGCAAGCGCGTCGGCAAGGCGGCCACCCTCCGCGAGCGGCGGGTCGGCCGGAGCTGACCCCCGCGGCACCGTCCGCGGGCGGCGATTCTCAGGTGGGTCTCGCATTCGACGAGTTCGGCGCGGGCCCGCCCGCCGTGTTCGTCCACGGCAGCTTCAGCTGGGGCCTCGACACCTGGGCTCAGCAGCGCTCGCTTGCAGATGCGGCTCGAATCCTCGTCGTCGACCGGACTGGTTACGGCCGGACGCCGGCGCCGCCCGCTGGCGAGCTTGGCTGGCCGGTCGACGGCCCGGCCCTCGAGCGGTTGCTCGAATCGGTCGCGCCCGCCCACGTCGTGGCGCTGTCGTACGGGGCGGTGGTCTCGCTCCTCGCCGTCAGTCGCCGGCCGGACCTCGTTCGGTCGCTGACCGTGATCGAGCCGCCGATTCTCGTGGACGCCGCCCGGCAACCGATCTCCGTCGCGATCGCCGCGCGGCTCCGGGCGCTGTACGACGGCGCCACAGAGATGACCGCCAGGACGTTCTACGAGACCTACGCCCGGTCGATGGGGGCACCGGACGATCGCATCGCCGACCTCGTAGCCGAGTTCGACGACGCCAAGTGGCGAGCGATCGAGGCCAGCCGCCGCGAGCGGTGGCCGGCGGAGGTGCCGGTCAACTGGGACGCGCTGGCGGCGGCCCCATGGCCCACGGCGGTCGTGACGGGTACCGCCCCGGCATTGCCTGGCGGCGAACTGGCGCGGCAGGGCTACAACGAGACGGCGCGGGCCGTGGCGGAGCGGATCGGGGCGGACCTCGTGGAGTTCGACGGGTCGCGGCACGTGGTCCAGCTCGACGAGCCGGCGCGGTTCAACCAATTGCTCAGGAAGTGTTGGGTTCGGGCCTGACCGACGGCATCCCGGCCCGGCGAGGTACCCTTGGCGCCGATGACCCTGATCGTTCCCAACCTCCGCCGCGAGCGGCTCCTGTGGAACGATGGACTGACCCGAATCGTCGGCGTGGACGAGGTCGGCGTCGCCCCCACCTGTGGCGCGGTCGTCGCCGCGGCCGTGATCATGAAGCCCGGCTGCCACCGGATCCCCGGGGTGCGCGATTCCAAGACGATGTCGGCCGCCCAGCGCGAGCGGCTCGCGCCGATCATTCGCCGGCGCGCGGTGGCCGTCGGTGTGGGCGCGGCGTCGGTCCGGGAGATCGACCTCTTGAACATCTACCACGCCACGAAGCTGGCCATGCGGCGGGCGATCGCACGGGTCGGGGCGTACGACCACGTCCTGATCGACGGCAACCGGATCACCGGCTTCGAGCACCACGTGGGCCCCTACACGGCGATCGTCGACGGCGACGCCAAGGTCTATTCGATCGCCTGCGCGTCGGTGGTGGCGAAGGTCATCCGGGACCGGATGATGGCGAAGTTGGCGTTGCGGTACCCCGGTTACGGCTGGGAGCACAACCAGGGCTACGCGACCCGCGACCACCGGGACGGGATCCGTCGGCTGGGTTTGACCCCGTTCCACCGCCGCTCGTTCCTGGCGTTGCAACGGACGCTGGCCGGCGACCAGATCTCGCTCGACCTCCTCGGCGAGGAGCTGGTGCCCGAGCGCGATGAGATCGCGGAACTCGATCGGCTGGAGCCGCTGCTGGTAGGCGCTGCCGCCGAGTAAGTGGCGGTGAAGGGCCGGCGGCCACCATGGCCCGGTGGACGATGCGCCGCGCTCGCCGCGGACCGAACAGCAACGGGCCGGTGACGCGGCCGAGGACCTGGTCGCCGCGCGGCTGACCGAGCGCCGGCTGGACGATCGTCGCCCGGAACGTCCACGTCGGCCGGTCGGAGATCGACCTCGTGGCCGTCGACCCGGGCCCGCCGCCGGCGCTCGTCATCGTCGAGGTCCGCTGGCGCCGGAGCCGGGCGTTCGGCCTGCCCGAGGAGACGGTCGACTGGCGCAAGCGGCGGAATGTCCGAATGGCCGCGTTGGCGCTCCTCGACCGCGGGTTGCCTGGCGGAGAGCCGCTGCCCCATCTGCCGCTCCGGTTCGATCTGGTCGTGGTGGAGCCGCCTCTGCCTCCCGGTGAGGAGCCGCGGGTCCGGCACCATCGCCACACAATGGGGGAGTGACATCACGCTGAGGGAGCTGACCAGATGCCACTGTCGCCTGACGTACGATCTGTCAGCTGTCGGAGTGGCGGAACGGATAGACGCAGGCTAGCTGCACTTGAGCGGCGGCCGGGGTGAGCGGCCACTGGCAGGTACCCCGTGCGGGTTTAACTCCCGGGTCCGACCCCCGCCGAGGAGTGAGATTGGCGCACGCTGAGCGTTGCCGATAGGACGCATCCTGTCGTCAGGGCTGGATAACCACGACGTCGGTCGCCCGCGATTTGCCCTTCAGTTGCAGCGACCGACGCGGCAGATCATCAGGCAAGCCGGCCGCGGCGGCGGCCGCGGTCGTGACCAGGATTTCGCCGGCCCCAGCCACCGACGACAGGCGGGCGGTCACGTTCACGACATCGCCCATAGCCGTCATCTCGGTGTCCGAGCCGTCGCCAATCGAGCCGACGTAGGCCACCCCGGTGTTCACCCCGATACCGATCGGGACCCAAGGTCCAGCCGATGTCCCAAAACCGGTCTCGGTCAGGAGCGTTCGAGCGGCGTCGACGGCCCGAGCCGCATGCTGCGGGGAGGCCATTGCGGGAACGAAGATCCCGATGATCTCGTCGCCCACGAACTTGTCGACGATGGCGTCGTGATCGACGAGAACCTTGCTTGCCGTGTCGTAGAAGCGGCCCATCATGCGGTTGAAATCGCGCGGTGAGGTGCTCTCAGCCAGGGTCGTGGAACCGCGGACGTCGGCGAACAGGAGCGAGCAATCGACCTCAGCCCCGCCGTGGTTGCTGCTGAGCATTCGGAAGCAGCCGGTGCAGTACTTCGGGTTCTTGGTCCACCTCGCGTGGCCGACGAACCGCATAAGCAGCCCGCCAGGTCCGGAGAATGGCGCTGCGCAGAGCTTGCACCGCGGCGAGCTGGGAAGTCGGGCGTGCAACCGGCGGCTCCGCAGGAACGGCGCCTGGTCAACGAGGAGGCGCCGCCACCTATCTTCGGACGGTGGTGGTGCGTCCGAGGACGGTGCGGCGCTGGGCAGCGGTCCGGCGCTTCGCATGTCGCGATCCTACGCCTGGGGCCGCGAATGCCCTGACGTGCGTTATAGGATAAGTGCACGCCGGTGGTTGTCAGAAACCGACCTGACTAAGTGACGGCGCACCCTGAGCGATCGGTTCGTCGCGTCACTGCCTGTGAATCTGTCCACCGGGAAGCGCGCATACTTTGACGGCTCCAACGGAGGGGCGACGGGAGCCACGGGCTCCGACCCGCGGCGTGGAGTTCGGTCGCCACTACCGTAGCGCCGGGCAACGGCGATACCGACCCTCCGGGCAAGAGCTCGACGCTCCCACAAGGAGGTACCCGGATGCCGAGGTTCATCACGTTCTTCTCGTACACGGGCGAGTCGGCGAAGGCCATGATCGAGCGTCCGAGCGACCGATCCGCAGCGGCCAAGGCGGTGGTCGAAGCGCTCGGGGGCACGCAAGAAGCCTTCTACTGGATGCATGGGAAGCATGACGGCTTCTTGATCACGACCCTGCCCGACGGCGTTACGGCCGCGGCGTTAGCGGCAGCCGTAGGGGCGACGGGAGCCGTTGGAGGTCTCGAGACACATCAGATCTTCGACCACGACGAGCAGGCGGCCATCGTTCAGCACGCCGCGACGGCGAGCAAGGCCTACAAGCCGCCGACCGCCTGATCGCCTGGAACGCACGCGGCGACGCGGAGTGGTTTTGGCGCACGCTGAGCGGACGGGGCCACGACAACGCCGACGGGTGCGCCAGCCAGCTAGCGCACGGGTGTCTTTTCGACTCGCCATCGGGTGACATAGCCGCACGCTGAGTGATGGCATCGTGTCGGCACAGCAATACCGCGCAGCGCTCACAAGGTGGGTATTCTTTGGCCGAGGTGGGGCATAAGGTCGCCAGGACGCGTCAGTTCGAGCGTCGTGGACTTGATCTGAGCGTGCCGAAGGCGTCCTGCGCCAGTTGCAGGCGCCTCCGTCGTTCCTTCGGTGGCCTATGTGCGGGAAATGCTCACCTGGTGATCGCGACGGCAGCAAGGCGGCGTAACCCGTTTCGGGTGGCGCCCCGGGCTTGGAGGGTGGCCAGATTCTCGCCGGGAGAATGTAAGGCCTTGTTTCTGCCTCCGGGCGGCGGCGGCTCAGCGTGGATGAGACACCAAGCAAGGGAATTCGCGGCCTAATGTTCCCCGGCTGAGAATCTGGCCACGGATTGACTTGGCGGCGCGGTGATTTGGGGTAGGCAGGCACCGGTCTGCCGAACCCGGGCTGAACAGGACCCTGTGCTACACTCCGCCGGCCGCGGAGCCCCGTGGCACGCTCAAAATGCCCATCCCGAAGCACTCGAGATGGAGCCCACACGCGGACCGTTCCGACCGGGACGGTGCCGGACGAGGCCAGGACGAGGCCCCGCCGGCCCCCGGCGATGAGGACCGCGGAGGATCGAACCGAACAGGAGGTCGCTCACCGTGCCGTCCGTTTCGATGCGGCAGCTGCTCGAGGCCGGGGTCCACTTCGGCCACCAGACGCGCCGCTGGAATCCCAAGATGCGCCCGTTCATCTTTGCCGAGCGCAACGGGATCCATATCATCGATCTCGCCCAGACCGTCAAGCGGCTGGACCTCGCCCTCGAGGCCGTCCGCGAGACCGTCGCCCGGGGCGAAGTGGTCCTGTTCGTCGGGACCAAGAAGCAGGCCCAGGAACCGGTCGCCGCGGAGGCGACCCGAGCCGGCATGCCCTACGTCAACAAGCGCTGGCTGGGCGGCATGCTGACGAACTTCGTCACGATCAAGAAGCGGATCGGGCTGCTCGACCAGCTCGAGGCGCGCCAGCAGTCGGGCGAGTTCGATCGGATGGCCAAGAAGGAAGCGGCCAAGCTGACCGAGGAGCTCAACAAGCTCAACGCGATGCTGGGCGGCATCCGCAAGATGAAGCGCCTGCCCGGCACGGTGTTCATCGTCGACCCACACCGCGAGCGGATCGCGGTGACCGAAGCAAACAAGCTCGAGATCCCGGTCGTCGGGACCGGTGACACCAACGTCGACCCGGACGAGCTCGACTTCATCATCCCGGCCAACGACGACGCGATCCGGTCGATCCGCCTGCTCTGCACGCTGGTCGCCGACGCCGCAATCGAAGGCGCCCGCGAGCGGAGTGCCCGTGCCGCCTCCGAGCCGGAGCCCGAAGCCGTGACCGCCGAACCCGAGTACGAGGAGGCCGAAGCCTCCGACGAGCTCGTGGCCGCGCTCGCCGGCGGTGCCGCGCTGTCGTTCGAGCCCGATCTCGACGAGGACGACGACCTGTTGCCGGGCGCGCGCGTGGCTCGAGCCGAAGCAGCCGTCGCCGAAGGCGCGGTCGACCAGGAAGCCAGTGCCGACGATATCGCGGCCGAGCTCGCCCGCGAGGCGGCCGAGAAGGCCGAGGACCAGGAAGCCGCCCCGGCCGGCTGAGTGGAAACGACCCCGGCTCGTCCCGGGGCAAAGCCCGATGACCAACCGCGCGGGCGCCACCCGCGCCAGCGTACGAACGGAGCAGGAACACCGATGACCACCATCACGGCCGACGCGGTCAAGGAGCTGCGCGAGCTGACCGGCGCCGGCTTCATGGACTGCAAGCGTGCCCTCCAGGAGACTGACGGCGACGTCGAGAAGGCCGTCGCCCTCCTCCGGGAGCGGGGCGTGGCCGCCGCGGCGAAGAAGTCCGGGCGCGAGGCCCGCGAAGGCCTCGTCAGCAGCTACATCCACACCGGCGGCCGCGTCGGCGTGCTGATCGAGGTCAACTGCGAGACCGACTTCGTGGCCCGCAACGACGACTTCCAGAAGCTGGTCCGCGATCTCGCGATCCAGGTCGCCGGCCTTGCGCCGCTGTACGTCGACGTCGAGGGGATCCCCGAGGCGGACCTTGCTGCCAAGAAGGCCGACTTGCTGCAGGACGAGGCCGTCCAGAAGAAGCCCGAGGGGATCCGCGACCAGATCGTCGAGGGTCAGCTCAAGAAGTGGTACTCGCAGGTCGTGCTGCTCGAGCAGCCCTACCGCGACGAGGAGCGATCGGTCCGCGAGCTGATCACGGCGGCGATCGCGACGATCGGCGAGAACATCGTCGTCCGCCGGTTCACCCGCTACGCCCTCGGGGAGGACCTGTGAGCAAGGCCGGGGCCGCATCCGGCGGTCCGGCGAACGGCCAGCTCCGCTACGGGCGGATTCTGCTCAAGCTGTCCGGCGAGGCGCTGCTGGGCGACCGCCAATACGGCGTCGACCCGGCGTTCTGCGCATTCATCGCCCGCCAGATCGCGGAGGTCCATCGGCTCGGCGTCCAGGTCGGCATCGTCGTCGGTGGCGGCAACATCTTCCGGGGCCTGGCCGCGTCGGCCAGCGGGATGGACCGCGCGACCGGCGACTACATCGGGATGCTGGCCACGGTCATGAACGGCCTTGCCCTCCAGGATGCGCTCGAGAAGGCCGGCGTGCCGACCCGGGTCATGACGGCGATCGCGATGAACGAGGTCGCCGAGCCGTACATCCGGCGCCGGGCCGTCCGGCACATGGAGAAAGGCCGGGTCACGATCTTCGTCGCCGGCACGGGCAACCCGTACTTCACCACCGACACCGCCGCCGCGCTGCGAGCCGTCGAAGTCGGCGCCGAGGTGCTGCTCAAGGCGACCAGGGTGGACGGCGTCTACGAGGCCGATCCACTCAAGGACCCGACCGCCCGGCGCTACGATCAGCTCGAATACAGTGATCTCCTCCGCGACCAGCTCAAGGTCCTCGACGCGACCGCGGTCTCGCTGTGCATGGAGAACGACCTTCCGATCGTCGTCTTCGACTTGAACAAACCTGACAACATCACGAGGGTGGCGATCGGCGAGCCGGTCGGGACCCTGATCACCGGATCGCCGGTGGGAGGAGTGCGCGCATGAGCACGGAAGTCCTCAGCGCCGTGGAAGGGAAGATGGCCCGCGCCGTCGAAGCGATGCAGCGCGACTTCCAGGGCATCCGAACCGGCCGGGCCTCGACCTCGCTGGTCGAGCGGATCCACGTCGACTACTACGGCACGGAGACCCCGCTCAACCAGCTGGCCGGGATCAGCGTCCCCGAAGCCCACCAGATCGTGATCCAGCCGTGGGATCGGGGCGTCCTCGGCGCGATCGAGAAGGCGATCATCAAGAGCGACATCGGGCTGATGCCCAACGTCGACGGGACGGTCGTCCGGCTCAACATCCCGGCGCTGACCGAGGAACGTCGCAAGGACATCGTCCGGGTCGTCCACAAGCGCATGGAAGAGGCACGGGTCGAGATCCGCAACCTCCGGCGCGAGGCGGCGGACACCCTCAAGAAGGAAGAGCGCGACGGCGACGTGGGGGCCGACGAGGCCCACCGCCAGCTGGAGACGCTCCAGAAGACGACCGATCGCTTCGTCGGCGAGGTCGACCGCCTCGGCGAGCAGAAGGAACAGGAGGTCCTCGAGGTCTAGTGGCCCGGGCACCGCTCGCACGCCCGACCGACGCTCCGCCGAGCGCCCACGTCGACGCCCCGGCCGAGCCGGCATCGGCGGCCGTGCCGCTCGTGGCACTGTCGGAGCTGCCGCGCCACGTCGCTATCATCATGGACGGCAACCGGCGCTGGGCGCGCGGCCGCGGCCTGTCCGAGCTCGAAGGCCACGCCGCCGGTGTCGAGGCCATCCGGGGATTGCTCAAGCACGTCGTCCGGCGCGGCGTCCCTGTCCTGTCGCTCTATGCCTTCAGCCGCGAAAACTGGGCCCGCAGCGACGACGAGGTCATCGGCCTGTTCGGGCTGCTGGAGCAGGCCATCCGGGAAGAGACACCGGAACTCAAGAAAGAGGGCGTCCGGATTCGGCTGCTTGGCCGGATGGAGGAGCTGCCGGACGAAACGCGTCGCTCGATCGGCGCCGCCCTCGACGAGACGTCCGGTGGCGACCGACTGCTCCTCAACGTCGCGTTCAACTACGCCGGCCGGACCGAGATCGTCGATGCCTTCCGACGGCTGGCCGAGTCCGGAACGCCGTCCGCGGCGATCGACGAGGCCGCCATCTCGGCCGCGCTCTACACGGCGGGCCTGCCTGATCCCGACCTGGTCATCCGGACCGGCGGCGAACAGCGCCTCTCGAACTTCCTGATCTGGCAGTCGGCCTACGCCGAGTTCTACAGCTGCGAGGTCCTGTGGCCCGATTTCGGGCCTGACGCCTTCGACGCCGCCATCCTGGAGTTCGCCCGCAGAACGCGTCGCTTCGGCCGCTGATCGCCGGCGTGCTCAGACAGCGGACGATCAGCGCCGCGATCCTGGTGCCGCCGCTGCTCGGCGTGCTGGCCCTGGGCGGCCCGTGGATCGCGGCCCTCGTCGTCGTCCTGACCGGGCTGGCAGCCATCGAGACGTTCCGCCTGCTCCGCCGGGCGGGCTACCTGTCGCTGCCGTCACTCGGCACGCTGCTGGCCCTGGTCATGGTCCTCGACGCGGCCGTGCCGCAACTCGAGGGCAGCGGCCTCCTGGTGGGTGCCGTCGGGATCATCCTGCTGGCCGTCTTCGCGTTGAGCCTGCCCGATCCCCGGGACGGCCTCGCCACGTGGGCCACGACCGTCTTCGGGGCGGTGTACGCGTCGCTCCTGGGCTTCGTGATGCGGGTCGCCACGGCGGTCCCGGACCTGCCCGCGGATGCCCTGCTGGCCCCGCTGGGTGCCGAACGCGGCTGGATCCTCCTGCTGGTGCTCGTGGTCTGGGCGTACGACACCGGCGCGTACTTCGCCGGCAGCCGGATCGGCGGGCCGAAGTTCCTGACCCACATCTCGCCGTCCAAGACCTATGCCGGGCTGATCGGCGGCCTGGTCGTCGCCACGGTCGTCGCCGGGGCAGTCCTGGCCGGCCTCGGGGAATCGCCGATCGCGGCGCTCCTCGTCGGCCCGCTCCTCGGCCTCGCCGCCCAGGCCGGCGACCTGGCCGAGTCGATGCTCAAGCGGGCCGCCGGGGCCAAGGACAGCGGCACATTGATCCCAGGCCACGGCGGGATCCTCGACCGGGTCGATTCGTTCGTCTTCGCCGCCCCCGCCCTGATGCTGTATGTCGTCGCCACGGTCCGCTGACCCCGGCCGACCGCGCGGCGTCGCTGTCCTGGGCTCCACCGGGTCCATCGGCCAGCAGGCGATCGAGGTCCTGGCCGCCCATCCGGGGCGATTCAGCGTCCGCGCCCTGGCCGCCGGGCAGAACCGGGCGCTCGTCGCCGCGCAGGCTGCGCGCTTGCAGGTTCCGGTGGCCGTCGCCAATGCCTCCGCGGAGCAGCTCGAGGAACTGGCCGTCCGCGACGACGTGGATCTCGTCGTCGTCGGCACGGGCGGGATGATCAGCCTGCGGCCGATCCTCGCCGCGCTGGCCGCGGGCAAGATCGTCGCCACGGCCAACAAGGAGACGCTGGTCGCGGGCGGCCACTTGGTCATGCCGCTCGCCCGCGGCCTCGCCGCCGGGGCCGGGGATGCGATGTCGTCGCCACTGGCCTGGCTTCGGCCGATCGATTCGGAGCACTCGGCGATCTGGCAGTGCCTGGTCGGGGAGGGGAGTGGCGGGATCGAGGGGCTGATCCTCACCGCGTCCGGCGGGCCGTTCCTCGAGGAACCGCAGGATCTGGCGGGCGTCACACCGGAGATGGCGCTTCGCCATCCCACCTGGCGGATGGGTCGCAAGATCACCGTCGATTCGGCAACCCTCGCCAACAAGGGCCTGGAAGTGATCGAGGCACACTGGCTGTACGATGTCCCGTACGACGCGATCGAGGTGGTCATCCATCCGCAGAGCGTCGTTCATTCGGCCGTCCGGTTCGTCGACGGCTCCGTCAAGGCCCAGCTGGGCACCCCGGATATGCGACTTCCCATCCAGTACGCGCTGACCTACCCAGACCGCCAGTCGTCCCCAGCAGCCGCCCCCGATCTCGTGTCGATCGGGCGGCTCGACTTCCGTGCCCCCGACGAGACCCGCTTCCCGGCGCTCCGGATCTCGCGCGACGCCGGCATGACCGGATCGCGCGCCACCGCCGCGCTCATCGCCGCCGACGAGGTGGCGGTCGAACGATTCCTCGACGGCAGTCTCGGGTTCGACGAGATCCCGGCGCTCCTCGCCGCGGCCGTCGAGCGGTACGGCGAGGCGGGTGACCAGCACCCGGCGCTCGACGAGCTCGTGGCGCTCGACGCCGAGGTCCGCGCCGACTTCGCCGCCGGTCCGATCGGGCGGGCCCACTGATGGGGTTCGGCCAGGACATCATCACGATCGTCCTGTTCCTGCTCATCCTGGGGACCCTGGTGGTCGTTCACGAGCTCGGGCACTTTGTCACGGCCCGCCTCGCCAACGTGCGGGTGCTGGAGTTCGGCATCGGCTTCCCGCCGCGAGCCAAGGTCTTCGCCGAGGGCAAGCCCTCGCCCGAGGACGTCGAGATGGTCAAGCGGCGGCGGGAGCAGCGGATTGCCAATGCTCGCCTGAGCGGCGATCAGCAGCAGCTCGACGAGATCCTCGACGAGGAGCCGGAGCGGGCGCGGGGCACGCTCTACACCATGAACTGGCTGCCGATCGGCGGCTTCGTCAAGCTCGAAGGCGAGGACGGCGACGAGACCGACGATCCGCGGTCGTTCGCCAACGCCCCGCTGCGGACGCGGCTCCTGATCCTCCTCGCCGGCGTGGCGATGAACCTGGTCGCCGCATTCACGATCTTCACCCTGATCGCCGGGTTCGCGACGCCGCTGTCGGTGGTGCGTGTCCCGGTGGTCCAGGAGGGATCACCGGCGGCCATCGCCGGCCTCCGCCCGGGCGATGCGATCGCATCGGTCGATGGCCGGACGCAGGAGCTGTTCGGCATCTACGTCGGCGAGCGGGATCTGCTCGACGAGCTGCGGAGCCGGCCGGGCGCGTCGGTCGTGCTCGGCGTCATCCGGGCTGACGGCACCCGCGAGAACCTGCCGGTCACCTTGCGAACCGCCGATCAGATCGACGCCGACCACGGCCCGCTCGGCATCAGCGGAGCGCCCGGCGGCGGCATCCCGATCGAGTTCTCGGGTGACTACGAGCGCCACGACCCGCTGACGGCGATCGCCAAGGGCGCAAGCCAGACGGCCGCCTGGTTCGGGTTGATCCTCGATGGGCTCGGCCGGATGGCCTCCGCGTTCATCGCCGACCCCGGCTCGCCGCCGGACGGTGTCTCGGGGCCGATCGGGATCGCGCAGGGCATCGGCCAGGTTTTCTGGACGATGGGCCCGATCATGACCCTGTACGTGGCCGGAATCCTGTCGGCCAACCTGGCCTTGGTCAACATCCTGCCGTTCCCGCCTCTGGACGGTGGCCGGATGCTGATGCTGGTCCTCAAGCGGATCTTCGGCCGGCGGATCAGCCTGAGCGCGGAGCGGCTGACCTACTTCGTCGGGTTCGCCTTCCTGATGGGCTTCCTGATCTGGGTCACGTTCTTCGACATCACCCGGGGCACCCCCACCTGAGCCTTGCCGATGCGTAGGCAGACCGTCACCGTCGACGTCGGGGGAGTACCCGTCGGTTCGGATCACCCCATCGTGGTCCAGTCGATGACCAACACCGACACCGCGGACCCGGACGGGACCGCGATCCAGGTCGCCCGGCTGGCGCACGCCGGTTCGGAGCTGGTCAGGATCACGGTCAACACCGAGGCGGCGGCGGCTGCCGTGCCGGAGATCATCTCGAAGCTCCACGGCCTGGGCGTGGACGTGCCGGTCATCGGCGACTTCCACTACAACGGCCACAAGCTGCTGGTGGAGTTCCCGGAGATGGCCCGGGCGCTGGCGAAGTACCGGATCAATCCCGGCAATGTTGGCGCGAAGCGGCACGACGAGCACTTCCAGACGATCGTCCGAGTGGCGATCGGGAACGGCAAGCCGGTCCGGATCGGCGTCAACTGGGGCTCCCTCGATCAGCAGCTGCTGACTGAGCTGATGGACGCCAACGCCCGTTCCGCCGCGCCGCGCTCGTCGCGCGACGTGATGATCGAGGCGATGATCGAGTCGGCGATGCGGTCCGCGGAGCTGGCCGAGGCGACGGGTCTCGGGCACGACCGGATCATCCTGTCGGCCAAGGTCAGTGGGGTGCAGGACCTGGTCGATGTCTACCGGCTGCTTGCTGCCCGCTCCGATTACCCCCTCCACCTCGGCCTGACCGAGGCCGGGATGGGCGACAAGGGCATCGTCGCTTCGACGGCCGGGCTTGCGATCCTGCTCAACGAGGGGATCGGCGACACGATCCGGGTGTCGCTGACGCCGGAGCCGGGCGCGCCCCGTGAGCGCGAGGTCGAGATCTCGCAGCAGGTGCTGCAGTCGTTGGGGATGCGCTCGTTCCTGCCCCAGGTGTCGGCCTGCCCGGGCTGCGGCCGGACCACGTCCACCTTCTTCCAGGAGATGGCCCAGCAGATCCAGACCTACCTGAAGGACCAGATGCCGGCCTGGAAGGAGCGCTACCCAGGGGTCGAGGAGCTCCGGGTCGCGGTCATGGGCTGCGTCGTGAACGGCCCGGGCGAATCGAAGCACGCGGACATCGGGATTTCCTTGCCTGGCACGTTCGAGGAGCCAGTCGCACCGGTCTTCGTGGACGGGCAGCTGGACCGGACCCTGCGGGGCGAGGGCCTGGTCAAGGAGTTCACCGATCTGCTCGATGCCTACGTGGAGCGCCGCTACGGGGCGGGACGAGCCGTGGCGGGAGCTCCACCACTCAGCTGACATCGCGCCCCGGCGTCACCGTGCGGTCAGACTGAAGCACCCGAACCCGTTCGCCGGGGGTGAACAATTTCGGGCGCTGGAGGCGGTGGACAAGCCTCTACTGCCGAATCCGTCGCTATGGGTGAACACTTGAGGCTGTAGCGGACCGGAATCCGTCGCTTTCGGGCGCCGTGCGGTCTCTGGGCCCGAATGTGTTCACTGACAGCGACACTACGGGCGCAGTCCGGCCGATTGGATCACCCAGCGTTCCAAGTGACCGCCGGGCGCCCGATTCGGGGCCAGATTGGGGCTCGCAGCCGTCCGTTGGATGACCCAGCGTTCCAAGTGACCGCCGGGCGCCCAATTCGGGGCCAGATTGGGGCTCGCAGCCGTCCGTTGGATCACCCAGCGTTCCAAGTGACCGCCGGGCGCCCGATTCGGGGCCAGATTGGGGCTCGCAGCCGTCCGTTGGAACACCCAGCGTTCCAAGCCACGGGGCGGGCCACCGAACCTCCCCGGAACGCCGTTTGAGTGGCCGCGGACCCCGGTGTATACTCCCGCTGAACTGAACGGCCGCTCCGTGACGTGGGTGACCCCCACGTTTTTTTTCGGACCGGCAGTTCGGGGACTGAAACAGACCAACACCGGAGGAGCATCGTGAGTCGAGATTTCGTCGGTGCCCTCCTCCAACTGAACGCCGAGAAGCAGGTACCCCGCGAGCAGCTGATCCGGACCGTCGAAGAGGCGATCCAGTCGGCCTACCGCCGGGTGGCCGGGGACGAGGACATCCACGTCCAGATCGACGCGGAGACGGGCAAGATCCGGGTCTACCGGGCCCGCTACGTCGTCGCCGAGGTCGAGGACCCGCTGACCGAGTTCAGCGTCGAGGAGGCCCGCGCCCACAAGAACGACGCCGCCGTCGGCGATCTCGTGGAGATCGAGCAGCTGGACGGCGACGTATTCGGCCGGATCGGCGCCCAGACCGCCAAGCAGGTTGTCCTGCAGCGGCTCCGGGAGGCCGAGCGCGACGTCGTCTTCGACCAGTTCGCGAGCCGCGAGGGGGAGCTGATCACCGGCTCCGTGAACCGCGTCGAGCCGCGGGCGATCATCCTCGACGTCGGCAAGAACGTCGAGGCGATCCTGGCCACGACCGAGCAGTCCTCGGTCGAGCACTATCGGATCGGCCAGAACGTCAAGGCCTACGTCCTCGAGGTCCGCCGCTCCACCAAGGGTCCCCAGATCTTCGTGTCGCGGACCCACAAGGGCTTCCTCAAGCGCCTCTTCGAGCTCGAGGTCCCGGAGATCCATGCCGGCACCGTCGAGATCCGGGCGATTGCCCGCGAGGCCGGTTCGCGCTCCAAGGTGGCCGTGGCCTCACGCCAGGACGGGCTCGACCCGGTCGGCGCGACCGTCGGTCAGCGTGGCGCCCGGGTCCAGGCCGTCGTGGCCGAGCTCGGCGGCGAGAAGATCGACGTCATCCCCTGGAACGACGACGCGGGCGTCTTCGTGGCCAACGCACTGTCGCCGGCCCAGGTCATCTCCGTCGACATCGACGAGGAGCATCGGATCGCCAACGTCACCGTTCCGGAGCGGATGCTGTCCCTGGCGATCGGCCGCGAGGGCCAGAACGCCCGGCTGGCCGCGCGCCTGACGGGCTGGCGGATCGATATCCGAAGCGACGTCTCGGTCGCCGAGGCGGCACGGGTCGCCGCCGAAACGGTCGCCGCCGCGGTTGAGCCGACCGAGGCGATCACCGCCGATGATGGCGCGGTCAACGGCGCAGGATCGGTCGACGTCGCGGCGCCGCCTGCCGAGGAATCGGCCGCCAAGCCGAAGAAGGCGGCGCGGGCCAAGAAGGCCGCCGCCGAGCCAGCAGCCGAGACGGCCGACGAGCCGGCGGCGGACACCGAGGCCGAAGCCCCGAAGCCCAAGCGCGCCACCCGCGCCAAGAAGGCCGCCCCAACCGACGACACGGCCGAGGCGACGGTCGAACCAACCGAAAACAACGGCACAGCGGCCGCCGACGAGGCGCCCGCCAAGCCGAAGCGGAGCCGCGCCAAGGCGGCCACCGGGGAGGTGGCATCGTAGGCCGGCAGGATGCCGGCCGCGGCGCGCGTCGGGTCCCCAGCCGGACCTGCGTGGTCTGCCGCACGGCTCGAACCAAGGGCGAGCTGATCCGCGTCGTCCGCACGCCGGACGGCAGGATCGAGATCGACGAAGGCGGCCGAATGGCCGGCAGGGGCGCCTACCTCTGCCGTGACGGCGACTGCCGGAACAACGCAACCCAACGGGGCGGCCTGGGACGGGCGCTTCGGATGCCGCTTCCACCCGGGCTGCAGGCCGCGCTCGCAGGGGAAGCCATGACGACGAACGAAGGAGGAGCCCGTGGCCAGGAGTAGGAGCGGCACCCGCGGCCGTCGCGGGCCGCGCAAGCCACCGCGTCGCGACGGCAGTGGCGTCCCGTCACAGGTCCAGGTCGCCGACCCGAAAGAACGTGGCGCGATCGAGCTGCCCGCGACCATCACCGTCAAGGAACTGGCGGACCTGCTGACGGTCAACCCCGCGGACGTGATCCGCGAGCTGATCAAGAGCGGGATCTTCGCCACCATCAACCAGCTGATCGACCGCGACACCGCGTCGCTGGTCGCCGGCGAGCTCGGCTACGAGGTCGCCGAGGCGGCGCCCACGGCGGCGGCAATCGCCGGCGAGGGCGAGACCAACGGCGCGGTCTCGGATGCCGCCAAGGAAGTGCTGTTCGAGGACGACGACGCGTCGCTCCTCGTCCCCCGGGCGCCGATCGTGACCGTCATGGGTCACGTCGACCACGGCAAGACCAGCCTGCTCGACGCGATCCGGACGACCGAGGTCGCGGCCGGCGAGCGGGGTGGAATCACCCAGCACATCGGCGCGAGCGAGGTGGAGAAGGACGGCAAGCGCGTCGTCTTCCTCGACACCCCGGGCCACGAGGCGTTCACGGCGATGCGGGCCCGCGGTGCGCGCGTCACGGACATCGCGATCGTCGTCGTCGCCGCCGACGATGGCGTCATGCCCCAGACCCTCGAGGCGATCAGCCACGCCAAGGCCGCCAAGGTGCCGATCGTCATCGCCCTCAACAAGATCGACAAGCCCGATGCCAACCCGGATCGGGTCAAGACCGAACTCACCGAGGCGGGCGTCGTCATCGAGGAGTACGGCGGCGACACGCCGATGGTGGCCGTCTCGGCCAAGACCCGGGTGGGACTCGACGACCTGATCGAGATGATCCTGCTCGTCGCCGATCTCCAGGAGCTCAAGGCCAACCCGAAGCGGCCCGCGATCGGGACGATCGTCGAGGCCCAGCTCGACAAGAACCGCGGTCCGGTGGCCACGGCCCTCGTCCAGACGGGCACGCTCAAGGTCGGCGACATCATCGTCGTCGGCGAGACGTTCGGGCGGGTGCGGGCACTCGAGAACGACCTGGGCAAGCGCGTCCAGAAGGCCGGGCCGGCCAGCGCGGTCGTCGTCCTCGGCCTGTCGGAGGTCCCCCAGGCGGGCGACATCCTGCGCGTTGTCTCCGACGACAAGGAAGCCCGCGCCATGACCGAGCAGCGCAAGGCCGACCTGGCCGCAAAGGGCGGCGACGGTCTGGGCCGAGCGACGCTCGAGGACCTCTATCGCCAGATCCAGGCCGGTCAGGCCAAGGAGCTCCGGATCATCCTCAAGGCCGATGTCTCGGGCTCGCTGGGTGCCATCACCCACGCCCTCGACCAGCTGGGCCAGGAAGAGGTCCGGATCAACGTCCTCCACGAGGGCGCCGGCGACATCACCGACAACGACATCCTGCTGGCGTCGGCGTCGAACGCGATCGTGGTCGGGTTCAACACCAAGATCACCGAAACCGCCCGGCGGGCGGCCGATAGCGAGGGTGTCGACGTCCGGCTGTACGACATCATCTACAAGCTGACCGACGACATCGACGCGGCGCTCAAGGGCCTCCTCGAGCCGGAGGTCGTGGAGGTCGTCGAGGGCCGGGCGGAGGTCCGCCAGGTCATTCGCGTCGGCAAGAGCACGGTCATCGCCGGCTCGTACGTGACAGACGGCCGGATCGTCCGCGGTGGCGCCCGAATCTGGCGCGGTGGCAAGGTGATCGCCACCGACCGGATCGAGTCGCTGCGGCGGTTCCGCGACGACGTCCGCGAGGTCGCCACGAACTTCGAGTGCGGAATTGGCCTGGCCAACTTCCACGACATCGAAGAGGGTGATGTGATCGAGTGCTTCACCAGCCAGACGGTCAGCCGGGTAGCGGCTGGCTAAGGTGAGCCAGCGGACGGAGCGGATCGACGAGCTGCTCCGGCAGGAGATCACGACGCTCCTCACCCGGGAGGTCGCCGATCCGCACATCGGGTTTGCGACGGTGACGGAGGTCGAGACGAGCCCGGATCTGCGGCATGCCAAGGTCTGGGTGAGCGTCATCGGCCAGAAGGGCGAGCGCGACGACACGATCGCCGCGCTCAACCGGGCCATGCCGTTCGTGCGCCGCGAGCTGGGACAGCGGCTCCGGCTGCGGCGCATCCCGGAGTTCCAGGTTCGGCTCGACGATTCGCTGGAGCGGGGGACGCGGGTCCTCCATCTGCTCCAGGAGATCGAGGACGGCCACACCCCACAGGACGACGGCACGGTCGGCGAATCGCTGCCCACGCCGATACCCCGATTGCCGCGCGAGGGTGACAGCCTGCCGATCCCGGAGCCGCCCGATGCCGGCGGGCCGGCCCCACGCCGTCGCGGACCGCGGCGGTCGGGTGGCCCGAGCCGGCAAATCCCGCGTGGCTCGAGGTCGCCGCGTCGACGATGACCATCGACCTGGCGCCGTTCGCGGCAGCCGTGCCGGATGTGGTCGTCGAGCGCCTCCGGGCCGGGCGAAACGTGCTAGCGGTCAGCCATGAGAACCCGGACGCCGACACCGTCGGCTCGACCCTGGCCATCTCGCGGATCGTCGAGCAGCACGGCGGCCGAGCGACGCTGGTCTGCACGGACCCGGTTCCGCCGCTGTATGACTTCCTCGATCGCGTCGACCGTTTTCGAACGGATCCCGACGCGAGCGAGGACTACGACCTGCTCGTGATCTCCGACTGCGGCTCGCTGGACCGGATCGGCGCTGTCCGGGAGCGGCATCTGGCCCTGTTCGAGCGCCTGCCCCGCGTGGTCATCGACCACCACGCCTCGAACGGGCCGACCGCGCCGGCCGACTGGGTGGAGCCCGCCAGCGCGGCGACCTGCGAGATGACGGCCCTCCTGGCGACGCGGCTCGGCATCCCGCTCGATCTTGACGGTGGCGCGCTCGCGACCGAGCTGATGGCCGGCATCGTCATGGACACGGCGACGTTCGCCCACCCGAATGCCACGCCCCGGACCCTGGCCGTGGCCGCGGCGCTCGTCGCCGCGGGCGCGCCGTTGTCGGATATCTCGCGGCGGCTGTACCGGACCAAGCCGGAGAACCAGCTCCGCCTGTTCGGGCGGGTCCTCGACCGGCTCGAATCGGGCGCCGGCGGGCGGCTCATCTGGTCGACGCTGCTCGACGCCGACCTCCAGGCGACGGGCGCCGAGCCGCCGCACAGCGAGGGAATCATCGACCTGCTGGCCCAGGCCGAGGCGGCCGAGGTCGCGATCGTATTCAAGGAAGCCGGCGATGCCACCCGGATCAGCGTCCGGACGCGGCCCGGCGGCGTCGATGCGACCGTCCTGACCGGCGCCTTCGGCGGGGGCGGCCATGCCCGCGCTGCCGGCGCCACGGTGCCGCTGCCGGTCGCCGAGGCCCGCACGGCCGTCCTTGCCGAGGCTGTGCGACTCCTCGGCGCCGTCGCCCGTTGAGCGCCGCTCGCGCCCGGTCATCCGGGCCGGGGCTGGACGGCATCCTGGTCGTCGCCAAGCCCCCCGGACCGACCTCCCACGACGTGGTGGCACTCGTCCGGCGGCTCGCCGCGACCCGCCGGGTCGGTCATGGCGGGACGCTCGACCCGTTCGCCTCAGGCGTCCTGCCGCTCTTCCTGGGGCGTGCCACCCGGGTCGTCGAGTATCACCTCGCCGATCGGAAGGCCTATCGGGCCACCATCTGCTTCGGAGCGTCGTCGTCGACCGATGACCTCGAGGGCGAGCTTGCGCCGGCCGACGGTCCGGCGCCCGACCGCGAGGCCGTGCTGGCCGCCCTCCCCGGGTTCGTCGGTCGGATCAGCCAGACGCCACCCGCCTACAGCGCGATCAAGGTCAGCGGCCGGCGTGCCTACGCGCTGGCCCGGGCCGGCCAGACCGTGGAGCTGGCTGCTCGCGAGGTCGAGATCGACGCTCTCGAGCTGGTCGACTGGGACGCCACGGACGCGGAACGGCCGGTCGCCGTCGTCGACGTGCGCTGCTCGGCCGGCACGTATGTGCGGGCGCTGGCCCGCGATCTCGGCGTCGCCCTGGGCAATGCCGCGTACCTGGGTGCCCTGGTCCGGACCGCGAGCGGGCCGTTCACCCTCGAATCAGCCGTCGCCCTGGACGACGTTCGTGCGGCGGCTGGGGATGACGGGACCGGCATCCGTGGCCTGCTCCAGCCGATCGATTCCGGTCTCGACCGCTTCCCGACCGTGGTCCTGACCGAGAGCGAGCTTGCCGCGGTGTCGCGCGGCCAGCTCATCCGGCCGCTGGCGCCGCTCCCGTCGGATGCGGACGCGAGCGCGATCCGGCTCCTCGGGCCGGACGGTGCCCTGGTGGCCTTTGCGACGGTACGAGCCGGTCGGCTGGCGCCGGACAAGGTCCTCGTTGCGGCCCCGGCAGGTTCGGAGCCGGACGCCGCCGAGCTGCGATCCGCCGACGAGCGCGAGGTCGCCCTCGTCTCGGAGCTCGACCCGCCGGCATCGATCGATCCAGACCCGGCGACACCCGACGATGGCTGACGCCGCCCTCGACGCACCGTTCGACCGGGTGGCCGGCGTCGATGCGTTGCGCGACGCGCACGGCCCCCTGTTCGCGGTGGTCGGTGTCTTCGACGGGATCCACCAGGGCCATCGCTGGCTGCTCGACGCGCTGCGGACCAACGCGGAGCGCCTCGTGGCCAGGCCGGCGGTGATCACGTTCGATTCCCACCCCGACGAGGTTCTGGTGGGGGCGGCGCCGCCGCTGCTGCTCGACCCTGTGGATCGGGAGCGGATGCTCCGGGACGCGGGTGTCAGCGTGGTGGTGGTCCAGCACTTTGACGCGGCGCTCCGGACGACCTCCTATGACGCGTTCGTCAAGCGGATCACCGATCGGACGCGCCTGGCCGGCCTGCTGATGACGCCCGATGCGGCGTTCGGCTTCGAGCGGCGTGGCACGCCGGCGGCGTTGGCGGAGCTGGGCAGCAGGAGCGAGCCGCCGTTCCAGGTGGTGGTGGTCCCGCCGTTCGTCGTTGACGGCCGTCCTGTCTCGAGCACGGAAATCCGCCGCCAGGTGGCGGCGGGCGACCTTGCCGGCGCAGCATCGGCGCTGGGGCGGCCGTATGCCGTTGCCGGTACGCCATCCGAGCCGAGCGACACCAGCGGGGTCGTGACCGTGACATTCGAGCTGCCGGTCGCCCTGCCCCCAGCCGGCGATTACTCGGTCACGGTGGTCGACGCCGACGCCCCGGGACCCGCCACGCACACCCTCGCAAGTGTCCGCGACGGCCAGCTCGCCCTGCCACCGATGGTCCTGCCCGCCGCCGAACGTCTTCGGGTCGTCTTCGGCTGACCTTTTCTGCTCGTCACGAGCAGCGAGTTTGCCGCACGGGACGTCGCCTGCTACCATCCGCCGGTCAAAAGAAGGTGTACGAATCAGTATTTCCGAGTCGGAGGACCGAGTGCCGCTCGCGCGAGAGCAGAAGCAGGAGATCGTTACGGGGTTCGCCACGAAGGATGGCGACACGGGTTCACCAGAGGTCCAGATCGCGCTCCTGACGGAGCGGATCCGGTCCCTCACGGACCATCTCCGAGGCTTCCCCAAAGACAATCATTCGCGCCGCGGCCTCCTCAAGCTCGTCGGACAGCGCCGCAGGCTTCTCGCCTACCTGGTGAAGAAGGACAACGCGCGCTATCGGGCCGTCATCGGACGGCTTGGACTCCGCCGCTAGGCACAGCCCGTTTCGGACCCCGGGAACACCGGGGTCCCTTCGCGTCTGAAGCTCACCGCGGGCCGGCAAGCACAAGGTCGCTCCTCCGACACGGGTCAGGAGGAAACAATTCCCGTGTCTCAAATCTTCGAGACGCAACTCGGTGGTCGAACGCTCACCATCGAACACGGCAAGCTCGCCCGACTCGCGGGCGGCGCCGTCACCGTTCGCTACGGCGACACCATGGTGCTTGGCACCGCCAACCGCTCGGAACCGCGTCCGGGCCTCGACTTCTTCCCGCTCACAGTCGACTTCGAGGAGCGGATGTACGCCGCGGGCAAGATCCCGGGCGGCTTCATCAAGCGTGAGTCGCGGCCGTCGGAGAACGCGATCCTGGCCGCCCGCCAGACGGACCGGCCGATCCGGCCGTTGTTCCCGGAGGGCTACAAGGACGACGTCCAGCTCGTGATCACCGTCCTCTCGACGGACCAGGAGAACAACCCGGACGTCATCGGCACCATCGCCGCCTCGGCGGCGCTGTCGATCAGCGAGATTCCGTTCAACGGGCCTGTCGCCTCGGTGCGCGTCGGCCGGATCGACGGCGAGTTCGTCATCAACCCGACCCACTCCCAGTTGGCCGATTCGGAGCTCGACCTGATTGTCGCCGGCACGAAGGACGCGATCATGATGGTCGAGGCGGGCGCCAAGCTCCTGCCCGAGGACGTCATGGCCGAGGCGATCCTGTTCGGCCACCGCGCCCTGCAGCCGATCGTCGCCCTCCAGGAGCAGATCCGGGAGGCCGTCGGCAAGCCCAAGCGGCTGCCCTACATCGAGCCGTCCACCAAATCCGTCCTTGACTTCGCCTCGGCAACCGACGCCAAGCGCGAGATCGTGGTCCTCGACGTCGAGACCACCGGCACGGATCCCAAGATGTCCGACCTCCTCGAGGTTGCGGCGGTCAAGATCAAGGGCACCAAGATCACCGACCGCTGGTCGACCTTCGTGAACCCCGGCCGCCCGATCGTCGGCAACCAGATGCACGGCATCACCGACAAGGACGTCAAAGGCGCACCGAGCCCGAAGGAGGCGGCCGACAAGCTGCTGGCCTTCGTCGGTGACGCGATGATCGTGGGTCACAACGTCGGCTTCGACCTCGGCTTCATCGAGGCCGCCAAGGGCGACGACTTCCGGTTCCAGCCGGGCACCTACATAGACACCCTGGTGATCGCCCGCGAGGGCTACCCCGGGGCCGAGTCGTACAAGCTCGGGGACCTCGCCCGCTTCTTCGGTGTCGAGCTGGCCCAGAACCATCGGGCCCTGCCGGACGCCGAGGCAACCGCCAACCTGCTGCTCTGGTTCGCCAACGACCTGCCGGGCCGCATCTCGACGCTGCGCGAGGCGATCGCCAACGCCGTGCGTGCCCAGAAGTCCGGCGGCGACACCAACGCCCTGCTCGAGGCGGCTCGCCGCGACGCGCGCGTCAGCAAGGGCCTGTTCTCGCTCCTCCAGAAGCAGACCGTCCGCCGGATCGTGCTCGACGAGGGGATCCGGATCGACGGCCGCGGCCTGACGGACATCCGTCCGATCACGGTCGAGGTGGGGCTCATCCCGCGGGCCCACGGCTCCGGCCTGTTCACCCGCGGCGAGACGCAGGCGCTTACCGTCGCGACCCTCGGCGCGTCATCGGACGTCCAGCGGATCGACACGATCAGCCCGGAGACCGAGAAGCGCTACATCCACCACTACAACTTCCCGCCGTACAGCACGGGCGAGAACAAGATGATGCGCGGGCCCAGCCGGCGTGACATCGGCCACGGCCACCTGGCCGAGCGGGCCCTCGTACCCGTGCTGCCGTCGCACGACGACTTCCCCTACGTGATCCGCCTGGTCAGCGAGTGCGTGACCTCGAACGGGTCCACCTCGATGGCCTCGACCTGCGGCTCGACGCTCGCCCTCATGGACGCCGGTGTGCCGATCTCGGCGCCGGTTGCCGGTGCGGCGATGGGCCTGATCACCGAGCCGGACGGCACGTTCGTTGTCCTGACCGACATCCTCGGCAAGGAGGATGCGATCGGCGACATGGACTTCAAGGTGACCGGCACGCGGGACGGCGTCACCGCTCTGCAGATGGACATCAAGGTCCAGGGCATCAGCGAGGCCATCATCCGTGACGGCCTCAAGCAGGCCCGCGCAGCCCGCTTGACGATCCTCGACAAGATGGCCGAGGTCCTGCCCGCCGCTCGAACCGAGATGAGCGACTTCGCGCCGCGCATCATCACGATCAAGATCAACCCCGAGAAGATCCGCGAGATCATCGGCAAGGGTGGATCGATGATCCGCAAGATCCAGGAAGAGACCCAGACCGAGATCAACGTCGAGGACGACGGCACCGTGGAGATCGCGGCCGTGTCCGGCGAGAACTCGCGCAAGGCGATCCAGTGGATCGAGAGCCTGACCCGCGAGGTCGAGGTCGGGGCGCTGTACCTGGGCAAGGTCACCCGGATCATGGGCTTTGGCGCGTTCGTCGAGATCCTGCCGGGTAAGGAAGGCCTGGTCCGGATCGGCGAGCTGGCCGATTACCACGTCCCGACCGTCGAGGACGTCGTGTCCGTCGGCGACGAGGTCATGGTGGTGGTCATGGAGATCGACCGCCAGGGCCGCGTCAACCTCTCCCGCAAGGCGGCCATGCAGCGCCACCTGGCCAAGGAGCCGGTCAGCAGCTAGTTCGTCGCGGCCGCTCGCCGCGATCGTTCGTCGTTCATCCGAGGACCCGCCGCGTTCCGTGGCGGGTCCACCTGGTTCCATGGGCCCCGGCCGTTGTGTCGCGGTCGCGATGCCGCGAGGCACCGATACGATGGTGGCGCCCATTGACGCCTCGCGCCCGCTCCATGACATTTGGCTGCCTTGATTGAACGAAAGTCCTGACCATGCGTATCCCGCGGCTGCACCTGGCTCTGAGCGTCTCGCTCGCGACCCTCGCGACCCTGATTCTCGGCGCCACACCCGCGCCCGTCGGCAACTCGGCGCTCGCCGCCGCGGGAGGACTGCCCGAGGGATTCCGCGACGAGCTGCTGTTCGACGGGCTCGTGCATCCCGTCTCCGTGCAGTTCGCCGCCGACGGGCGTGTATTCGTGGCCGAGCAACGCGGCAGAGTCGTCGTCTACGACGGGCCCGGCGACGCGTCGCCAAGCGTGTTCGCGAACCTTGAAACAAACGTGTTCGGGTACTGGGACCGAGGCCTGCTTGGACTCGCCCTCGCTCCGTCATTTCCGACTGACCCGTCGGTCTATGTCATGTACACGTACAACAAGAGCCCGAACGGCGGACCGGTCCCGCGCTGGGCGGGATCGACGCCGGGGAGCGATCTCTGCCCCACGCCACCAGGCGGCACGATCGACGGGTGTCCCACGCTCGGGCGCCTTTCACGCCTGACGGCGTCCGGGAATGTGGCTGTCGGTGGGGAGACGGTCCTGATCGAGGACTGGTGCAATCAGTTCCCGAGCCATACTGTCGGCCACCTCGCCTTTGGGCCGGAGGGTGCCCTCTACGCCTCGGCCGGCGAGGGGGCAAACTTCTATGCCGTCGACTACGGCCAGCACGGCGGAACGCTGCCGAATACGACGTCGCCGGTGGTCCCCCGGAACCCATGCGGCGACCCGGGCCCGGCTGATGGCTCCATGAGCGCGCCAACCGCGGAGGGTGGAGCACTTCGGTCCCAGGACATCCGGACCCGCGGCGGCGGCGACCCGGTCGGCCTGGACGGCGCAATCATCCGAATTGACCCGGGAACCGGCGCTGCGTGGGCGGCCAACGCCAATCACGCCGACCCGGACCCGAATGCCGCGCGCATCGTCGCCTATGGGCTCCGCAACCCGTTCCGTTTCGCCCTCCACCCGGAGACGGGCGCCGTCTGGCTGGGTGATGTGGGATGGGGGACGTGGGAGGAGATCAACGAGCTGCCGGACGCGGACGCGGCCCCCCGGAACTTCGGCTGGCCGTGCCGCGAAGGCGCCGGCGAGAACGCCCAGTACAAGGCGGCCGGGCTCGCCCTGTGCCAGTCGCTTGCAACGGCAGATACGAGCGGACCGTTCTTTGCCTACCAGCACGGCCAATCCGTCGTTGCGGGTGACGGGTGCGCCAGCGGTGGCGCGTCCATCAGTGGCATGGCGTTCCTGCCGATTTCGAGCGGGTACCCGGCGGCATACCGGAGGGGGCTGTTCTTCACGGACTACAGCCGGGGCTGCATGTGGTGGATGCCGCCGACGGTGACCGGACGGCCGAATCCGGCCGCCGTACAGCGCTTTGCGGACCTCCGCCCGATCGCCGGCGAGACAGGCGGCGCCACGTTCCTGACCGTGGCGCCGGACGGCGACGTGGTCTATGCGGACTTCGACCGCGGCGAGATCCGCCGGATCCACTATTACGGACCCAATGTCCCGCCGACGGCAGCCTTCAGCGCCACGCCAACCTCCGGTACCGCGCCACTCACGGTCGCGTTCGATGCGTCCGACTCGAGCGATCCCAACGACGAGCCGCTGGTTTACGAATGGGACCTGGACGGGGACGGCGCCTTCGACGACGGCGTTGGGCAAACGATCTCCCGGACCTACGGGGTCGGTAACGTGACGGTCGGCCTTCGGGTCAGGGATGGCCTCGGAGTGACCGACACCGCCACGCAGCTCATCGCCGCCGGGAACACGGCGCCCAGCCTGAGCTGGTCCACGCCGGCCGTCGGGACCCGGTGGGCCGTCGGCGAGACGATCGGGTTCGCGGCCACGGCCGCCGACGCCCAGGACGGCACGTTGCCGGCGACGGCGTTCACCTGGACGCTCGCCATTCTCCACTGCCCGGACGGCTGCCACTCGCATCCGATCAACAGCTGGACCGGCGTGAGGAGCGGGTCGTTCGTGGCCCCCGCTCACGAGTATCCGTCGAGCCTCCGCCTGAGCCTGCGGGTGGCTGACAGCAAGGGGCTCGCGACCACGGTGGTACGCGACTACGAGCCCCGCACGGTGGTCACCTCGGCCCGGTCGGAACCCTTCGGAGTTCCCTTGACGCTCGGCGATGTCGCCGGCCAGACCACGCCGACCGTGACGACGATCGCGGGTTCGAAGGTCAGCGTTGCGGCGCCGGAGTACGCCACGATCGGCGAGACGACCTATCGGTTCAGTTCGTGGTCGGATGGTGGCGCGCGCGTCCACGAGGCGACCGCCGGAACGGCGCTGACGGCTCGCTATGGCGTGTTCTCGACGACCGACGCCGCCAACACGTGCGCTGCCTCCGGCGTCGTTGGGGTCGGGTCGACCTGGCGGAGCACGGTGCTGGGATCGTCAACGGACGTCGACTGGTACCGGTTCACGCTGGGCACCTCGGCGAGAGTCCAGGTGGTGCTCGGCGACGTCGCGGTTCCGTCTCGGCTCGAGCTGTTCCGCGGCTGTACCACCTCAGTGGCCGTCTCGGACCGGGGAGGGACAGGCATGGAGGAGATCGTCACGACGCTCCCGGCGGGCACCCACGCCGTGCGGATCTCGGGTACGGGATCGGCGACGGCCCCCTCCCAGGTGCTGCGGATCCGGACGATCGGATCCGGGGTGACCGTGCTCTCGTCACGCGCGATCACGAGTGGGTCCACGCTCCGGCTCGTCGGCGAGGTCTACAACAACAGCACCTCGTGGCGCGGCCCGGTGAAGGTCACGGCGCGGCTGTACAACGCGTCCAATGTGCTGCTCGCGTCATGGCAGTCGACCGCCGATCTCCAGCAGCTGGCGCCGCTCGGGCGAAGCCCGTTCCGGATCAGCGGGGCGCGGCCGGCTGGCTTCGCCCGGGCGACCTTCACGATCTCTGCCGCAACGACGCTCCTGCGGCCGACGGTCCCGACGATCACCGCGTGGTCGGGTACGACCGACGCCCAGGGTCGCTACAAGGTGACTGGCTCGATGCGCAACGGCGCGGCTGCGACGACCGTGGCCCGGGTCGCCGTGACGCTGTACGGCGAGCGCGCGGAAGTCCTCGACGGCGGGCTGGCAACCGTCGCAACGACGACGCTCGCGGCCGGCGAGACCACGACCTTCTCGCTGGTGTTCGCCACACCTGGACTCGCGCCCGAGCGCGTCGCGATCAGGGCAACGACCCGCTGACGGTCGAGATCCGCCGTCAGGGGCGTCGGAGCGTGGTCGGAGCCGTGATGGGCCACTGATATACTCCCGCCGTGCCCGGGAGCCCAGTACGTTGCGGAGCCATGCCCTCGATATGAGCCGAAAACCCCTCACCGTCGCCATCGTCGGCGCCACCGGCGTCGTCGGGCGAACGATGATCCAGGTGCTCACCGAACGTGAGTTCCCGGTGGGTGATCTGCGGCTGCTCGCCTCGGGACGATCGGCGGGACGGACGGTCAGCCTTGGCGGCAGGACGCTGACCGTGGAAGAGGCGACGCCCGAAGCCTTCGAAGGGGTCGACGTCGCGCTCTTCTCGGCAGGCGGCGACGCCTCGAAGCAGCTTGCACCCGAAGCCGCCAAGCGCGGCGCCACGGTGATCGACAACTCGAGCGCCTGGCGAATGGACCCCGACGTCCCGCTCGTGGTGAGCCAGGTCAACCCCGACGACCTCGACTGGCACGAGGGGATCGTCGCCAACCCGAACTGCTCGACGATGCAGTTGGCGCCGGTCCTGATGGCGCTCCGCGACAGCGTCGGCATCGAGCGGGTCGTGGTCGACACCTACCAGTCGGTCAGCGGCACCGGTGGTGAAGCGATCAGCGAGCTGGAGGGCCAGGTCAGGGCCCACGTCGCCGGCGAACCGCTGCAGGCCAGCGTCTACCCCCACCCTATCGCCTTCAACGCCCTCCCGGAGATCGACGTCTTCCTCGACAACGGCTACACCAAGGAGGAGTGGAAGGTCGTCACCGAGAGCCGCAAGATCCTCCACCTGCCGGAGCTCCGGATCTCGTGCACGGCCGTCCGCGTCCCGGTGTTCATCAGCCACTCGGAAGCCGTCCACGTCGAGACCCGCGATCCGATCACGCCCGAGCGGGCCCGCCGGCTGTTCGGCGCGGTGTCCGGGGTGATCGTCCAGGACGACCCCAAGAGCCACACCTACCCGCTGGCCACCAACGCCGCCGGCCGGGACGAGATCTTCGTCGGCCGCGTCCGCCAGGACCCGTCGATCGCCGACGATCGTGGGATCGCGTTCTGGGTCGTCAGCGACAACGTCCGCAAGGGGGCCGCCACGAATGCGGTCGAGATCGCCGAGGCGCTCGTCGCCCGCGACCAGGTCAGGGCCGCCGCACGACGGGCGCCGACCGGCCGCGGGGCGACCGACCGTGCGGCCGTCGCGGCAGGTGGGGGCGGGGCGTGACCCATGCCGAGCGCCAAGCGGCGCTCGAGGCGATCGCCGCCGAGGTCAGGGTCTGCACCCGCTGCCGCCTCCACGAGACGAGGACCAACGCGGTTCCCGGTGAAGGCCACGCCTCGACGGAGGTGATGTTCGTCGGCGAGGGCCCGGGCTACAACGAGGACCGTCTCGGCCGCCCGTTCGTGGGCCGGGCCGGTGAGTTCCTCAACCGGCTCCTGAAGTCGGTCGAGTGGGACCGCCAGGAGGTCTTCATCACCAACGTCGTCAAGTGCCGCCCGCCGGACAACCGCGACCCCGAGGCGGACGAGATGGCCGCCTGCGAGCCGTACCTCCGCCGGCAGCTGGCGGTGCTCGACCCGGCCCTGGTCGTGACCCTGGGCCGCTTCTCGATGGGCCATTTCATGCCCGGGGCGCGCGTCTCCCAGGCCCACGGCACGGTCCGGCCGGTCGACCCGGCCACCGGCGCCCCGGACGCCACCGTCTTCGCCATGTACCACCCGGCGGCGGCGCTCCGGACGCCGGCCATCGCCGAGACCTCGATCCGTGACATGGCCCAGGTGCCCTCGACGCTCACCGATGCGCGCCGGCGGCGGGCCAGCCGCGATACCGCCACCCAACCTGCCAACCCAACCCTCGAGGACACCGTCGAAATCGCGTCGGGTCCTCCGACACAGGCACCGGCGGCACCAGAGCCGCACCTCGACCTCTTCTAGACCACCAACCCATTCCAGGACGCGAAATGCCATCAGCCAATGAGCCGCTCCGCATCATCCCGCTCGGCGGGGTGGGGGAGATCGGCAAGAACATGTACCTCTTCGAGTACGGCGAGTCGATCGTCGTGATCGACTGCGGCCTGATGTTCCCCGACGAGGAGATGTTCGGCATCGACCTCGTCGTGCCCGACATCACCTACCTCCGCGACAAGAAGGCCAACGTCAAGGCCTTCCTGATCACCCACGCCCACGAGGACCACGTCGGCGGCCTGCCGTACATCCTGCCGGAGTTCCCGGGCGTCCCGATCTACGCCTCCACCCTGGCCCGCGGCCTCCTCGGCAACAAGATCAAGGAGCACAAGCTCCACAACAACCCGCTGCTGTCGATGGAGCCCGGTGACGAGCTGACGGTCGGTCCCTTCACGGTCATCCCGTTCCGGGTCGGCCACTCGATCCCGGACGCCATGGGGATCGCCCTTCGGACGCCCGTCGGCACGGTCGTCCACACCGGCGACTTCAAGTTCGACCACACCCCGGTCGACGGCAAGCTGTCGGACTTCCATACCCTCGCCAGGCTGGGCGAGGAGGGGGTGATCTGCCTCCTGTCCGACTCGACCCGGGCAGAGAACCCGGGCTACACGCCGTCGGAACGGACGGTTGGCGAGGCTTTCCGCGAGATCATGGAGCCGCTCGACGGCCGGGTGATCGTGGCCACCTTCGCCAGCAACATCGCCCGCATCCAGCAGGTCCTCGACGCCGCGGCGGACATGAACCGCAGCGTGGCCGTTATCGGCCGGTCGATGGAGCAGAACTTCAGGATCGCGACCGACCTCGGCTACCTCAAGTACGCCCCCTCGGCGATCGTCGGCAAGGACAAGATCAACGACGTTCCCGACGACAAGATCGTCATCGCCACGACCGGCGCCCAGGGCGAGCCGATGTCGGGTCTCGCCCGAATGGCCAACCGGGATCACCGCTTCGTCGAGATCCAGCCGGGCGACACCGTGATCGTGAGCGCCAGCCCGATCCCCGGCAACGAGGAGTACGTCGCCAGGACCATCGACAACCTGTTCAAGGCGGGCGCGAACGTCTTCTATCACACGATCAAGCGCGCCCACGTCTCAGGTCATGCGAGCCAGGAAGAGCTCAAGCTCATGCTGGGCCTCACCAAGCCCAGATACTTCATCCCGATCCACGGCGAGTTCCGGATGCAGGTCCAGCACGGCAGGCTCGCGATCGAGACCGGGGTCCTACCGGAGAACGTGTTCATCATCGAGAACGGCACACCGATCGAGATCGCCGACGACGGTTCGGCCCGCCGCGGCCAGCCCGTCCCGGCCGGCTACGTCTTCGTCGACGGCCTGAGCGTCGGCGACGTCGGCGAGATCGTGCTCCGCGACCGGCGGGCGCTGGCCAGCGACGGCATGTTCATGATCGTGGTAACGGTCGACAAGCAGGCAGGCAACGTCATCGGCCGGCCGGAGATCATCACCCGCGGCTTCGTCCACCTCAACGAGAACGATCCGCTGATCGGCGAGACCGTCGAGAAGGTCCTCGCGGCGGTGGCCAATCCGGGCGACCACATCGCCGAGATCGGCTTGCTCAAGAGCCAGATCAAGGACGCCGTCTCGCGCTTCCTGTACGAACAGACCAAACGCCGGCCGATGGTCTTCCCGGTCGTGGTGGAGGTCTAGCGTGGCCAAGCCGCGTCGCCAGGCGTCGCGCCCGCGCCGTCGCCGGCGGAACGGGTTCCAGATGCCGACCTTCACGGTGGCGCCGGAGGTCGCGAGGTCACTGTTCGGGCTGACCCTGCTGATCCTGGGCGTGGTCATGCTGATCATGCTGTTCATCCCGAGCGAGGCTGGGACGCTGACCCGCTGGGCCAGGGACACGGTGGCGCCGTACTTCGGCAGTGGCCGCTACTTCCTGCCATTCCTCCTCCTGGGTGCCGGCGCGTACGTCGAATGGAACGGCCGGCTGGCGTCGGGCTGGCAATGGCGGCTCGTCGCCGGCGCGGTCGCCTACGTCGCCCTCCTGGGCGTCCTGGCGTTCATCCCTGAGCGTGGTGGCGGCAGGATCGGCACGGCGATCGCGGACGCGTTACGTGGACCGCTCGAGGACCCGGTCGCCCTCGTGCTGCTTGCCGGGTTGATGATCGCGGGGCTCCTGATCGCCCTCCAGCGACCGCTGAGCTGGCTCCTCTCCCCGCTGACGCGGCCGGCGCGGACGGTCGCGACGGCGATGTCGGCCCGAACGGCCGGCGCCCCGGTGGGCCCCGGACGTCGAACCACGGCGGCGGCCGAGGCCGGTCCACAGCGTCGTGGCCGGAACGGTACCGCGACGGTGAGCCCGGCCGGATCGGCCGGCCAGACCGGGATCTGGGGCAATGGCAACGGCAATGACGACGGCCGCGGGATTCCCGCCGCCGTGCCGAGCAGCGCGCCAACATCGGCCACATTCGCCCCCGCCCGCGGCCCCGCGGGCGCCACCGCATCGGCAACCCTCGTCGCTCCGGCGGAGGCGCGCCCGCTCCGCGATCCGGACGACGTGACCGACGCGGGCGACTCGCCACCGACGCGGGAGCGGATCGAGTACGTCCTGCCGCCGCTGGGCCTGCTCGACGACATCGCCCTGCCAGTCGCGCCCGGTGGCGAGGACGCCGTCCACCGCCGGAACGAGGAGATCATCACCAAGAAGCTCCAGGGCTTCAACATCCCGGCCCAGATCGTTGGCCGCAACGCCGGCCCGGTGGTCACCCAGTACGAGGTTCAGCCGGCCCCGGACATCAAGGTCAGCCGAATCGAGGCCCTGGCCGATGACCTGGCGATGGCGCTGGCGGCTCGCTCACTCCGGATCGAGGCGCCGATCCCGGGCAAGAGCGCGGTCGGGATCGAGATCCCCAACAAGGACTTCAACATCGTTGCCCTGCGCCGGATCCTGGAAGAGGTCGACGTCAAGGCGAGTGGCTCGCGGCTGACGTTCGCCCTCGGCCGCGACGTGGCCGGCAAGGCCCAGGCGGTTGACCTCGCCAAGATGCCGCACCTGCTGATCGCCGGCGCCACGGGCTCCGGCAAGAGCGTCATGGTCAACGCCCTGATCACGTCGCTGCTGTGCGAGGCCACCCCGGACGACGTCCGGATGATCCTGATGGACCTCAAGCGGGTCGAGCTGGCGAGCTACAACGGCCTGCCCCATCTCCTGGTCCCGGTCATCACCGAGCCGGAACGGGCCAAGGCCGCCCTCAAGTGGGCGGTCAACGAGATGGAGAGCCGCTACCGGCGGTTTGCGGGCGCCTCCGCCCGCAACATCCGGGCCTACAACGAGACCCGGGTCGACGAGGTGGATCGCCTGCCGTACATCGTGATCGTGGTCGACGAGCTGGCCGACCTGATGATGCGCGAGGGCAAGAACGTCGAGGATCCGATCGTCCGGCTGGCACAGAAGGCCCGAGCCACCGGGATCCACATGGTCCTGGCCACCCAGCGGCCGTCGGTCAACGTCGTGACGGGCCTGATCAAGGCCAACTTCCCATCGCGGATCGCGTTCGCGATGGCCTCCCAGATCGATTCGCGGACGATTCTCGACGCGCCGGGGGCGGAGGACCTCATCGGTCGCGGCGACATGCTCTACCAGCCATCGGACCTGCCCCGCCCGATGCGGCTCCAGGGCGTCTTCGTCTCCGATCCGGAGATCGGCCGCGTGGTCGAGCACTGGAAGGGCCAGATCGAGGACCCGCGGTACGACCTGTCGATCATCGAGAGCGACGAAGACGGCACCGGTTCCACGGACGACCTTGCCGACGAGGACGCCGATCGACTGTTGCCTGATGCCGTCGAGGTCATTCGGGAGTACGATCGTGCCTCGGCATCGTTGCTCCAGCGGCGACTCCGGATCGGTTATGCGCGAGCGGCCCGGATCATCGATCAGCTGGAGGCTCGGGGATACATCGGAGCCTTTGACGGGTCCAACGCCCGCCAGGTGCTCAGGCGTGACGTTGCCGGGCCGGTGGGTGGGAACGACCTCGACGGGGACGACGGCGAATGACGACGAGGGACCAGGCACGACGGGGCGCCGCGGACCTGCGCGCGGACGACGTTGGCCGCGGTTTGAGCGCCGAGCCGGCGCCGGGGCTGCCCGAGCGGCTGTACGCGGCTCGCGAGCGCAAGGGCGTCGACCTCTACCGTGCCGAGCGCGACACCAAGATCCGGGCGCGCTACCTCGAAGCCCTCGAGCGGGGCGACTACAAGGCCCTCCCCGGTGCCGTCTACACCAAGGGCTTCCTGCGGAACTACGCGCTCTACCTCGGCCTGGAGCCGGACGAGGTCATCCGTGACTGGCGCCTGGAGCGCGGCGACGTCCGGGAAGCCGAGCCGATCGCCGTGCCGCGCCCGCTCGAATTGCCGCGCAAGGGCCTGACGTTCTCACCGGGGATCATCTGGGCGGCACTCCTCACCGCCGGTGTGGTTGCCTTTGCGGCCTACCTCGGGATGCAGCTGCTGCGCTTCGCCAAGCCGCCGACGCTGGCCGTCACCGATCCCGTCTCCGCCCTCCTCGAGGTCGACGAGTCGAGCACGAGCTATGTCCTGCGCGGCACGTCGATCCCGGGGGCGACGATCTCGATCACCGCACCCGGCCGCGAGCAGCCCTACCGGGTGAGCGCCGGCCCCGACGGCCGCTGGGCGGCGGAGGTCAACCTCCATCGGGACCAGAACCAGTTCGACATCATGGCCACCGACCCGGAGACGGGCAAGACCGCCGAGGCGACCATCCAGCGGATCATCACCGTGCCATTCCTCGAGATCGAGGCACCCGGCCTGACGGTCGACCAGCCGGCTGATGGGGCGACCTTCGAGAACGGCGCCATCCCGGTTCGGGGCAAGGCGACCAACGCCGAATCGGTCGAGATCAAGGCGCGCTACCTGGGCCCGGCCGAAGGCCAGCCGGCGGCTGTCCCGAGCCCCGGCCCGAGCGCATCGGCGGTCCCCGCGGCCACCCCGCCCGCGCCAGCGCCGGTCATCGCCCCGATCGAGGATGATGGGACGTTCGCAGCCCCACTCGAGCTGACGACCGGTCGCTGGGAGCTGACGATCACCGCGATCGGCGACTCGGGCAAGAAGATCGCCCTGACGAAGACCGTCACCGTTGCCTACCGCGGCGTCAACCTCGTGGTCAATGTCAAGGGCGGCCGCGCCTGGCTCAAGGTCTGGGTCGACGGCGAGCTTGCCGAGGGCATGCCGGCCAGCGGCCGGATCGTCAGCAATGGCGACACCCTGGTCTTCACCGGCAAGACCTCCGTCGAGGTGCGGACCGGCTCGTCCGGGGTGACGCACTTCACCCTCAACGGCACGTCGCTGGGGGCCCTGGGGCGCTCCGGGGTGCCCGAAACCTGGCTCTTCCAGCCCCCGAGCCCACCCGAGAAGACGCAACGCACGTGACGCGGTGCCGGCCGAACTGACGGGCCTGGTCGAGCTCGCCCGGCGGCTCCAGGGATTGTGTCTCGATCGATCGCTGACGGTGGCAACCGCCGAGTCGTGCACCGGTGGCCTCGTGGCCCACGTCCTGACGGAGGTCTCGGGCTCGTCCGGCTACTTCCGCGGCGGCATCGTGTCCTACTCGAACGAGGCAAAGTCGAGCCTGCTCGATGTGGCCGCCGAGGTCCTTGCAGCCCACGGCGCGGTGAGTGCACAGGTTGCCAGGGCCATGGCCGTCGGGGCTCGCGCACGCTTCGAGGCCGGGCTGACGGTCGCGGTGACCGGGATCGCCGGGCCGGATGGCGGTTCGGCGGAGAAGCCGGTCGGCCTGACCTACGTGGCCGTCGCCGACGCCGCGGGCGAAGACGTAAGGCGCTTCGTGTGGGACGGTGATCGCGCGGGGAACAAGCTGGCCAGCGCCCAAGCGGCGATCGAGATGCTGCTGGATCGTGCGGCGCGTGACGCGTGACGCGTGACGCGGCCGCGGTGGGTGCGGGGCTGGCAGCGGCGCGGGCACCGCGACGCATCGTCGCCGGCGAGCGGGTGCATGTCGTGGGTGCCGCGGGAGCCGGAGCCTCGGCGGCGACGCTGCTCGCCCACCACGCTGGGGCGGTCGTCAGCGGCTGCGACCCGGGCGGCCCGTCCTCCTATACGCCGCCGCTCGAAGCCGCCGGGTGCCGCTCGCCTGGGAGCACGACCCTGCCCACGTGACCGGCACCCCGCCGCCGCAGCGACTCGCGGTGACCAAGGCCCTCACGGCTATCGCCCCGGACCACCCGGAGCTCGTAGCGGCCCGCGACGCGGGAATCCCGCTCGAACCATGGCAACAGGTGGTGGCCGACGCGGCCGCCGGTCGGACGCTCGTCGGCGTCGCCGGCACGCACGGCAAGAGCACGACCGCGGGCTGGCTCGTCCACGTGCTGGTGACGGCAGGCGCGGATCCGTCGGCCTTCGTCGGGGCGCTGCTGCCCGCTGCGCTGACGGGCGGCCTGCCGGCCACTGCCCGGTGGGGCAGAGGGAGCGGCGTTCGTGGTCGAGGCGGACGAATATGCCGGCAACTTCGACGCCTACCGGCCAGACATCGCGATCGTGACCAGCGCCGAGTGGGACCACCCTGACGTCTTCGCCGACCGCGACGCCGTGGTCGACGCCCTGCGCGGCGGCTGCGTCGAGCCGCGGATACGGCGACGGCAGCTCGGCCCGACACCGCTGGTGGTCGCCAACGTCGCCGACGAGGGCGTGGCCGCGCTCCTGGGGCGGCTGCGGAACTGGCCGGGCCGCGTCCTCGCCACGGCGCTGGTCGA
>CAVSKS010000004.1:0-145495 GCA_963728605.1 uncultured Chloroflexia bacterium
CGTTGGCCCATCGATCGATGGATCGCCTATCACATTTGCCGAGTCCGGCCGGCGGCCGGCGTTCACCCATTCGGGCCCGCGTGCTGTTCGGAAATTCGGCACCGGCTCACGTTCGAGCCTGCCCCCGGGGGACCTCGCCTCTCCCATGAAGGCTGGAGATTTTCGAGCGAGGTCAGCAGAGAAGGTCGCTGCAGCGCGCACGTGGGCAGGGCCGCCGTGGCGTCGTCGAGGGCCTCGCGACCGTGAGTGGATCTGGAAAACCGCTCGGCCAGGTCTGCCGTAGCGAACGTCAGGGCGTGTGCGACACACATGGGAGGCGACCGATGCGGAGTCCGATCAGCTCGCGGGTTGGGAAGGTCCTTGTCGCAGCGGTGATGGCCATGGCTCTAATGGTGGCCAGCACAGCGGCCGCAGCCGGGAAGCCGCCGAAGCCGGCTCCGCCGCCACCTTCGGGCTCGGCGCCCACGATCACGATCGCTCCGACCGCCACCCTGGAACCGGATCAGGTGTACGCCAACCTCGACGTGACGGTCACCTGTGCGGTCGGCTCGACGTTCACCAACGGCTGGACCTACATCCTCCAGAACGATCGGGGTGGCTCCGGAACGTTCACCTCGACGTGTACGGGAACACCGCAAGTCGCCCGCTCGAGGGTGGTCAACGGCAATCGATTCACCCTCGGCAACTGGAACGCACGGGCCTTCCTGCGAGTCACGAGGAACGGCCAGGTAACCCAGGTCGAGGCCTCGCGACAGATCACGCTCGTGCCCAGCGTCACCGTGCGGATCGCGGATCAGGGCCAGCTCACCGGCACGTCGGGCGGCGGTGCCAAGCTCGCGGTAGCGGTCGCCTGTCCCGTGGGCGCGACGGGCCAGTCGTCGTCCGTCACCCTGACGCAAGGGCCCGCGAGCGGCTCGGCGTCCTTCACGCCGATCTGCGACCGGCAGACGCGGACGTTGGTCCTCTCATTCACGGCGTCCGGGGGGACGTTCCAGACCGGCATCGCGAACGCAGCCGCGACCGCGTCGGTCGGCTTCAACAGCGGGTCGTTCTCGGGAACCGACAGCCGAGCCGTCACGGTCCTCGAGTCGTCGACCGGTGACACGACACCGCCCTCGCCGCCGGCGAATCTGAGCGCCAACGTCTTCGGCGACGGCGAGACGTGGCTCGACTGGAACGCCTCGACCGACAACGCGACCCCGTCGGGCCTGATCGTCTACGAGGTCTTCCTGAACGGCCGCTTCGACCAGGGCATCGGCGGCGGCCAGACAGCCGCGATCCTGTACGCCGATCAAGGGGTCGTCAACACGATCGAGGTCGTCGCGATCGACGGCGCAGGAAACCGGTCGGCCCCGGCGAAGGTGACGGTCGACTGCAGCTTCGGCTGGTGCCAGTAGGGTGATCAATCGCGGGCCGGCGTAGCCTCGAGCATGTCGGCCCGCGAGTTCGACCTCAACATCGAGCGTGTCCTCGAGAACTGGACGCTCGCCCGCGCGATCCGTTTTTCAGCAGTCGACCTCGGCATCCTGCGGTCGTGGGCTCTGTAGACCTTCGCCAACGTGCGTCGTTCACTTCCGCGTTGGCCTCGGTTTCGCCTCGCCGACCGGCCCAGCGCTGCTCGATGCGTCGTTTGACCCCACGACGGACCGTCGGCTGCGACACTGTCGCGGGAGGTGCCGATGGCCCGATCACGAAGACGCGGCAGCGCTGGCGCCGGTACGGCCCAAGACGCTCGACAGGACGGCGGCAGCGACGGCGGCGAAGGCCGGTCGATCGGCGAGACGGCTCGTGACCACCTGCGGGCCGCGGTGGGAGGCCTGTTCGTTGGCCTGCCGCTCCTCTGGACGATGGAGATGTGGGAACACGGCGCCACGCAGTCGCCACTGAAGCTGCTGTTCCTGTTCGGGCTGGGTTTCGGGATCGTTGTCGGGTTCAACGCCGTCAGTGGCTTCCGCCGCGAGCGTACCTGGGTCCAGCTGCTCCTCGATGCCATGCAAGGCATGGGGCTCTCGATCGCGGTGGCGGCGGCGATGTTGTACGTGCTGGGCCGCCTGGAGCCCGAACTCGGCCTGCCGACCTTGGTCGGTCGAATCGGCCTGCTGTCGATCCCGGTCGCGTTCGGTACGTCCCTCGCCGCGACAGTGCTGAGCGAGCCGGACGAGGGTAGCCCTCGAGAGCCTGTCGGGCCGATCGGCCGATTGTTCGTAGCGGCAGGCGGCGCACTCTACTTTGCGCTCAACGTTGCCCCAACGGACGAGGTCCGGGTCCTGGGCTCCGAGGCCGACGTCCCGCTGCTCCTCGTGGTGATCCTCGCGAGCCTTGTCATCAGCCTCGCGATCGTATTCGTCGTTGAACTGCCAGGTGGGCGCGGCGGGTCTAGATCTGGATCGCGCGGCGGCCCGATCGACGAGCCGGTGGGTGAGACCGTTGCCGCCTATGCGGTCGCTGTGCTCGTGTCGCTCGTTCTCATCGTTTCGTTCGGGCAGAGTGACGGTCTCGGGCTTCGCGCCCTTGCCGGGTACGTGGTGATGCTTGGGACGCTGGCGTCCTTCGGCTCGGCCGCCGCTCGACTGCTGGTCGGCGGCGAGTCTGGGGCGGAGGAGAGGTCCGCGGCATGAACCGCAACTGGCTCGAATGGGCGATCCTCTCAATCAGCATCGCGTTGGTAGTCGGGCTCGTCGGCTACCTGCTCGTCTCGGGGTTGACGAATGGCGGGCCCGCTGTGATCCGACTCGAGGCCGCCGAGGGGGAGGCGGCGGACGGACCGGATGGCGGCTGGCTCGTCCCGCTGACCGTGCGCAACGACGGCGGAAAGGCGGCCGTCTCGATCGTCGTCGAAGGGACCGCGTCCGTCGCCGGCATGGAGGAGTCGAGCGAGCTCACCATTGACATCCTCGCCGCCGCCAGCCAGGTAGACGTCGTTCTGGGGTTCAGCGGCCGGCCGGAGGGCAAGGTCCAGGTCAGGGTGGTGGGCTACGAGACTCCCTGAAGCGGGGTGCAACAACTGGGTCGACAAGCACCGCGGCGTCCCCGAGGAGACGGAACGGCTCGGAAGGTCTATGAGCGAACCTCCGGCGCCCGCCGAAGCCATGATCACGCGGAAGGTCGTGACGGCGATCCCGACGGCGACCGCTACCCGGTGGCCACGGTGACCGCGACCTTGCCTCGCGAGTGGCCGCTCTCGATCAGGCGCAGCGCATCTGCCGTTTCCGCCAGCGCGAACGTCGAACCGATCACTGGCCGCAGCGAACCCTCAGCGGCACGCTCGGCCAGCCATTCGAGATCGGCGCGCTTCGGGTTCGAGAGGAAGCGCCGGAGGCGGTGGCTGGTGAACGGGGAGAGGATGAGCGGCCAGACCAGGCGGGCGAGCATCCGCAGGCCGGTGGCGCCGGTTCCGCTGTTGAGCACGAGCGTGCCACCCGGCGTCAGCGCACGACGGACCGCAGACAGCGGCCGATTCTCGACATTGTCGAGGATCACGTCGTACCGATCCGGACCGGCGGTGAAATCCTCGCGGGTGTAATCCACCACGCGGTCGGCGCCAAGCGAGCGCACGAGCTCGACATTGGCCGTCGAGCAGACACCGGTCACCTCGGCGCCCAGGATCTTGCCGATCTGGACGGCGAAGCTGCCGACGCCGCCCGATGCGCCGTTGACGAGCAGGCGCTGGCCGGCCTGCAGCCCGCCCGCGTCGCGCAGGCCGTGGAGCGCGGCCAGGGCCGAGGTCGGGATGGCGGCCGCCTCCTTGAAGCCGATGGACTCCGGCTTGGCGATGACGACGTCGGCCTTGGCGCGCACGAGCTCGGCGCAGGTGCCAATGCCGACGCCGAAGACTTCGTCGCCGGGCTGCAGGTGAGCAACGGTCGAACCGACCGCCTCGACCCTCCCGGCGACGTCGAAGCCGGGGACGCCGTGCTTCGGCCGGCGCAGGCCGGTCGCCAGGCGCACCGGGAACGGCGATCCCAGTACGGCGAACAGGTCGCCCGGATGGAGGCTTGCGGCATGGGTGCGAATGAGGACCTCGTCCGATCCGATCGCCGGCGTGGCGAGCTCGCGCAGCCGGAGGTGGTCGGGGGATCCGTAACGATCGTGGATGATGGCATGCATCGGGGTCCGGGCTCCTTGGCGTATGATATGCTTACGTCGTAAACTGACGGCATAAACTTATGACATAAGGATTTAGATGTCAAGCACGGAGCAGGCGAGCGCGGGCCGCAAGGCGGGGCGGCGCCCGAGGGTCAGCCGCGAGCAAGTGCTAGATGCGGCGCTCGAGCTGGCCGACGAGGGCGGCCTCGCGTCGGTGACGATGGCGAGTGTTGGCGCCCGGCTGGGCGTCGAGGCCATGTCGCTGTATCGCCACATCGGCAACAAGGAGGAGATGCTCGACGGCCTCGTCGACCGAGTCTTCGCCGAGATCGACGTGCCGGCCGACGCGCGCGACTGGCGCGACGCCCTGCGCCGGCGTGCCGTCTCAGCCCAGGCCGCGCTGCGGCGTCATCCGTGGGCGATCGGGCTGATGGAGTCGCGCTCGCAGCCCGGCCCACAGACGCTCGGCCACCACGACGCGATGGTAGCCATCCTCTTCCGCGCCGGCTTCGATGGCCGCGGCGCGACTCGCGTCTACAACCTGCTCGACAGCTACATCTACGGCTTCGCCCTCCAGGAAGCGACGCTGCCCTTCAACTCGCCCGAGGAGATGGCGTCGATGTCCGAGCAGATGCTGGCCGCCGTGGCCGATGCGTATCCCCATCTCGCCACCGTCCAGCGCGAGCTCGTCGGATCCGGCTTCGACTACGCCGACGAGTTCGAGGCCGGCCTCGACATCATCCTAGGCGCCCTTCCCGGTCCTTCGTCGCGCTGAGCCGGAGAGGCAGCGCGCAAGCGGCCTTGCTACCTGTGTATGAAGGTCAGTGTCAGCTTGCCCGGCGAAGACGTCCACTTCCTTGACGAGTACGCCAAGGAGCAGGGCCTCGAAATCTCGATCTGCCGCGGTCCACCGGGCCATCCGCCTCCTTCGGACCGCGGAACTCGCTGCCCCCTACGAAGCGGCGTGGGGCGAATGGAAGGCTGAGGGCGAGGGGTGATCACGGTTGTCCCCGTCACATCGAACGTGGAGCGCATCTATCCGTTCCAGGTCCTACGTCCGGCCGCCGCAACGGGACTGGAACTTGACTCGAAGGCACTTGCGGAACAGGTCCGATCGATCGCCGTCGAGCGGGTGGGCCACCGACTGGGCGTTGTGCCCACCTCGATCATGCTCGACCTCGATGACGCACTGCGCTTGCATCTAGCGCTCTGAAGGCCGATCAGCTTGTGGGGGTATCGGCCTTCCTGGCGGCGCTCTGGCCGTCCTTGGGGAACGCGCGCATCACCGCGCGCAGGAGTCGGTGCAGCTCCTCTCGCTCCCTCGCGTTGAGCACCGAGCCGATCTTTGATTCCCTGATCGCCTGCGTCCCCGCCGTTCGCTCCCAGATCTGGTGACCGGCATCGGTCGGCTCGACGAGGGTGCCGCGGCGGTCGTTCGGATCGGGTAGGCGGAGGATGAGTCCGGCAGCCTCCATCCGGTCGAGCCGGTTGGTCATCGCCCCGCTTGAGAGGCGCATCCGATCGGCCAACTGACCGGCTGAGCGGCGGTACGGTGGACCGGCGCTGCGGAGCTTGGACAGGACATGGAACGACCGGCGGTCGAGGCCGGATTCCGCGAGGGTTTCGTCGAGCGCGCGATCGAACGACCGGGCGAGGCTCTCGATGCGCTCGACGATGCCCTCGGTCACCGGGTCGAGGTTGGGGATCTGGCGAGCCCAAACCTCGAGCATCGCGTCGAGGGCGTCGAGCTGTTCCGCCGGCTCCTTCAATCTGGCCACGCCGGCATCCTGCGCTCAGCCTGCCTCGATGTCAAGTAAGTTAACGTGAAGTGTCTTGACATCAAACAATGCCTGTCATATCTTGTGAGCTGTGATCGTTCGATATCGAGAGACTTCAGATCAAGACGAGCGAGCGGGGAGGCACCCGATGCGATCGAACCTGGAAGCCAGGACCGAATGGGAGACCGAGGCGGCCCGACGCCGTGAACTCATCGAGTCCGATGCCGCCGCGCGACGGCTGACCCGCAGCAATCGCCAGCCAGCAGCCCTCAAGCCGGCAACTACCGAGAAGCGCCGCGTCCGCTGGTCGGACCTGGCCCGATCGTTCGTCAACGGCCGGTAGACGAGGAGCCCCGCTTCATCGCCAGGTAGCCGTCACGGCGGGGCTTGTCGAGCTTCTCGATCGCATAGCGGAGCATCACCCGCGGCATCGTCGCGGCGTGGGCGTCCGAGGAACGCCGCGTGCCTTTCGGGATCGCGCTTGCCTGCCTCGCGGAGCATCCAGCCAACCGCCTTGTGGACGGTGTCCTCCGGGTCGTCGACGAGCCGTTCGGCGATCCGGAACGTGTCATCGACCTCGCCCCGGCGCAGGAACGCAGCGGTGCTCAGGATGGCCGTCCGCCGCTCCAGTGGGTTGCGTGATTCGGCCAACTGGTACATAGCATCGCGAGGCTGGTCCGCGAGATAGTCGCCGACGACGTAGATCGCGCTCCGATCGACGAGGTCCCAGGTGTCGATCCGGTCGTGCCGCCGCAGGTACAGCTCGAACAGTTGCCGCCGGCGATCAGGGGACGTCCTTCGACTGCGCGCCTGCCAGTCCATGATGCTGACGGCCCCCACCCTGACGGCGTGGACCGGACTTTCGAGCAGCCGCTCGATCTCCGCCGGCGTCATGTCCATGCACTCCTTGGCCAGCCCGAAGATGCGGCCCATCCCAACCCGCCCGAAGTCGTCCGGCCCGGTCGCATCAGGCGGACGCAACGCCCGCAGGCGTTCTACGAACTGCTCGGCGGTGAACCCCATCGGCGACAACCCTAGCGGACCTTGACGCCGATCGGGGCCAGTTGAAGACACCGGTCGTGAAGGTTTTGGCTCGCTGGATCGTCATGTCATCGTGAACCGATCGTCCGAGGTCATCGAGATGGCAGACAGCCGGCCGGCCGTGGTCGCGCAGCCAACCGAGCGCGCCCAGGCGTTCCTGCGCCTGGCCGATCACCATCTCGACGCGGCGTACCGCCTGGCCCGCGCGATCCTCCGGGACTCGACGGACGCCCAAGACGCCACCCACGACGCATTCGAACAGGCGTGGCGGAAGTGGTCGACGCTCCGAGATCCGGCGCGGTTCGAGCCGTGGTTCGATCGGATCCTGGTCAATACCTGCCGCGATCGGCTGCGATCCGGGCGTCGGCGAGCTACGGACATCTCCGTCGAGGTCGCGATCTCCGCGGGTGACCCATTCGCCCAGGCTCATGACCGCGATGTCCTGACCAACGCGATCGCCACCCTTCCGCCGGATCACCGCGTCGTGGTCGCGCTCCGCTACTACCGCGACCTTCCGGTGGACGAGATCGCGAGTCGACTCGACATCCCCGCAGGCACCGTCCAATCCCGCCTGCACTACGCCCTCAAGCGCCTCCACGCGGCGATCGAGACCGCCGACGGCAAGGGGACGATCCGATGACCGACCAAGAGCTCGAACGACGTCTCCGGTCCTGGTATCAGGCCGAGGTCCCGGCTGACCTCGAAGCACCGCCCGCCCTGCGATCGAGCGTCGTGGCCATCCCTCGCCCAGCGTCGCAGCCCTGGCGCGGCTTTGCTCGTCGCCGAGGATTCACCCTCCTCGCCACCGCGGCGCTGACCGGGATGGTCGTCGGAACCGCCCTGATCGGCGGACGGCCCGACCCGTCGGTCGTGCCGCCGACGCAGGCGACATCGACGGACGCGTCTCCGATCCTCCGATCAGTAGCGCCTTCAGTGGTTCCTGGATCCTCGGGCCTGATCGCCTATGTGAAGTTCGTTCCGCATGACGCCGTCGCCGGAGATTGCACCGCCGGAGCCATCAGCTTTTACGTCGATCAAGTCCCGACTGACTGTTCGCGAATTTGGGTATCGAACCCGGATGGCACCGATGCGCATGAGCTGCTCCCGGACCACCCCGGCTACCAGACTCCGATCGCGTGGTCGCCCGACGGGACGCGACTGCTTTACGAAGACGCCGCCGGATTGGGGCTGACCGACCCAACCGGCACGGTTCTCCAGTCGTTGCCATTCGAATCCCTGTGTGGGCTGTCCTCGCCTTGCTACAGCTACACCTTCTCGCCGGATGGCACCAGGCTCGCGTTGGTGCGGTCCGTGGAGCGCGATCCGAGGGCAAACGAGTCGATCGTTGCCATCGTGGATCTTGAGACGGGCGAGGTGACCGAACTCGAGTCGACGTATGCGTCGAAGGTCGAGGACCCTGGATTGCCTTGCGCTGGCCAATGTGACTCCGGCACCAATCACGGCACGACGTGGTCGCCGGATGGCACGAGGCTGGTCTTCGGCCGCTGGAACATCGGACCGCGCGGAGACAGCACCCTGCTCATGGTGGACGTAGACGGGACGGATCTCCACGAGTTCGTGCCCGTGGACCGCAAGGCGTTTGGGCCGCGCTGGTCGCCGGACGGATCCGCGATCGCATTCACGCAAGACACGTCGGATTTCGAGAGCGACATCTACCTGGTTCGCCCGGACGGCACCGACCTTCGGCGCCTGACGACTGACGGTATCGAAATCTCGGCCGGAGTGGACGCGAGACGGACGACTCGTCTTCACCCGCAGGATCATCGACGCTCCGGCAGGGCGGGTATACGAGCTCTGGATCATGGACGCCGACGGCGCCAACCAGGCCAAGCTGCCGGTCGACGACGTGGTGGCACTCACGGCCGCAGGCTGCCTGGTTTGTCCGTGGGTCCGCGACCCCGACAGCGACATTCCCGAAACCGAATTCCAGATCGACGCCCTGTGGAGGCCCATGCCATGACGGCTTCTCGAACACGCGGCACACTCGCGCTGTTAGTGACCCTGACCGTCGCGGCATGCCAGGCATCGGGCGTGGTTCAGCCGACGCCCTCGCCCAGCGGGGTCGCGTCGCCGTCGCCCACGGCCACGTCCGAACCGACCGCCACGCCTGAGATCACCACGAAGCCGGCCGACATCCCAGCTGGTCTGATCCTGTTCAACCGCCGAGGCCCGGACGGGGAGGAGCGGTCCTTCACGATCAAGACCGACGGCACGGACGAGCAAGCCCTTTGCGAACCAGAGGGCTGCGGCGGCGCCCATTGGTCCGCCGGGTGGTCGCAGATCCTGTCGGTCGGCCCTACCGGGCACGGGACCTGGTCGTTGGTGACGCTCAATCCCGACGGGAGCGATCAAGTCGTGGCCGATCCGCCGATCGAGTCGCTCAACCTGTTCGTGGGGGCGTCCAGCGCGGATGGCCGGCTCATCGCATTCGCCGGCGTGGATGATTCGGATCCATCCAACAGCGGCCTTTACGTCGCCTCGCCAAACCTTGCCGACCTGGACCTCGTGACGCCGCTCGCCGAGGGCTGGCTGGAGGTCGACCCCGATGGTGTGACCCCGGATGGGTCGAAGATCGTCTTCTTCGTCGACACCGGGCCCGAGGGCGTCATCACCCATGTCGGCGACGTCTACGTCATCAATACCGACGGCAGCGGTCTGCGCCAGCTCAATCCCCAAGGCATGGAGGCTGGCTTCCTCAATGCACCCGTCATCAGCCTCTCGCCGGATGGTCGTCAGGCGGCATTCGCGGTGCTTGACGACGCCGTCTTCGTCGTCGACCTCGACGAGGGTGAGGCCAAGCCGATCACCCCTCGCGGGGGCTCTGCCTGGGCAGTCAACTGGTCACCGGACGGAGCGTGGATCGCCTACACCCGCCAGTACGGGACCTCGTCCGTGACCTCATTGGTCCGCCCGGATGGCACCGATCGGCATGAGATCTCGGTCAACGACGAGTCCGACGACCAGAAGACTCCGGTCTGGTCGCCGAACGGGGACTATCTCCTGGTCTCACGCGGCAAGGCTGACCAGCGCGATCTCTGGATCATGAACCTCGAAGGCCAATACCTCGGTCAGGTGACACACGAACCGTCGATCTACGTCGGCTACAGCTGGGCGCCCGCCCCCGGCTCCTGAACGGGATCAGCAACCGGGTTTGGGCGGGGAGGCGGTCGATCAGCTTCTCGGCGTCAAGCGCCAGCGGTGGTACCATACGTCGATGTACAAGACGACGATCTACCTGCCCACGGAGCTCAAGGCGGCGATCAAGCGCGTTGCCCGGCAGCGAGGCGTGTCCGAGGCCGAGGTCATTCGCGACTCGATCCGCGACGCCGTCGGCGATGACCGACCGCGTCCCCGGGGTGGCCTCTTCGCGAGCCGCTCTCCGATCGCTCGCGAGGCGGACAGGCATCTGCCGGGGTTCGGCGAGGGGTGATTGTCGACACGAGCGCGCTCCTGGCGTTCTTCGACATGGACGAGCCTGATCATGAGACGCTTTCCGCGGTTCTCGGCGGTGCGACCGAGCCCCTCGTGATCTCGCCTTACGTGGTGGCCGAGATCGACTACCTGGTGGCGTCTCGACTCGGCGTCTCGGCGGAGCTGGCCGTTCTGCGGGAGCTGACCGGCGGTGCGTGGGACCTGCCCGCGATCGACGTCGACGAGCTCGCGAGGGTTCGCGCCGTCATCGAACGGTATGCCGACCAGAATGTTGGCGTCGCGGACGCTTCGAACGTGATCCTGGCGGAGCGTTACAGGACGCGGACCATCGCGACCCTCGATCACCGGCATTTCGACGTCCTGAGGCCGGTCAGTGGCGGACGCTTTCGGATCCTGCCGTAAGTCCCTAGCAGGCACCCATCAGCGGAAAGGGCGGACTGGAAATGACCGACCGGGCGCCAATCGTGGCAACGGTGACAAAGACAACGTTTCGGCAGGAATGCGCCGTCTCAGCGGTCATCGCAGCTCCGCCAGAGAGGATCTGGCGGCTCCTGGCCGACATCGGCGACATGGTCCGCTGGAACTCCACGCCGTTCCACTTGCACGGGTCTTGCTAGGCGGCTCAGCGTGCGCGGTTGCGCGGTCGAGCCTGACCGCGTCTCAGGCTCAGCGAATGGCTTCCTATCGCTTGAACCACGACGCCGTCGCCCACGCGCGGCGACTCATCGATGCCCGCCAGTACGTGCTCGACAGCGACTGGGGCGAATCGCAACCCAGCGCCGAGGACGAGAACCGCTACCTCGACGCTCACTCGTGGGAGGAATACGGCGCGTGGCACCTCGGGCTCACCGAGGGTGCGGCCGACGAGACCAAGGCTCGACACGGCTTCGTGTTCGGCGACCTGCGGCGGATCCACCGGACCGGCCTCATCGCCTGCCAGTACCGGGCTGCCGAATGGCGTCACAAGGAGATCGAGCTCGCCGCCCACGAGCTGCTCCAATATCTGGACCGGAAGGCCGCTCCGGCGCGCCAATCGTCGCGGCGTCAAGCTCGGACGAAGGTCACGCAGCAGTAGCCCGGGCCGGCATCCGGTCGAGCAGCCAGCCCAACCTCTGGTAGCTCCTCCGCGACGGCCTCCGGCTGAGCTCAGCCGATGAGTTTCGCCCCTGCCTCCTGTCAGAACGTTGACAGGAGGTTCTCCTTGGCCGATCCGGCACCGTCGTCAGCGACGCCGCCATCAGAGCCGCCCGACGCCGTCCTGGTCGTCGGCTGGCCGGTTGGCCCGGACGAGCTGGCGGCGCTGGGCGAGCAGGTAGCCACGTGGCTGTCCGAGCGTGCGCCGGGATTCGTCCTGTGCGACGTCACGGCCCTGACCGGCGCCGACCTGGACGCCGTCGACTGCCTCGCCCGACTGCAGCTTGTCGCCAGGCGCAACGGCGGCGAGATTCGGCTGACAAACGCCTGCGGTCAGCTAATCGGGCTGCTGCGCCTCGCTGGCCTGACCGAGGTCGTCCGTCCGGCCGAAGGACCCTGATCTCAGGCGTCGAGGTGCGGCGGCAGACCGAACAGCGGGAAGAACCGGGCGGTGTCGAGGAAGAACGTGATCCCGCTGATCCGGCCGTCGCGGAGCTCGAGGACCTGCAGCGACCACGGCTCGAGTCCGCCGTCCGCTGACGGCTTGTACTGGCCGTAGGCCGGCGAGCCGTTGGCCGTCGTGGCGATGAGTCGGGATCCGCGGCAGCCGATGCCGGGCCCGAGGCACCACTTCCGGATGTCGAGGTGGGTCTGCAGCCACAGCTCGTACGGCGGCATGTTCCAGGTCGCATCCTCGTGGAGGAGCGCTGTCAGCGAGTCCATGTCGTACCGCTCGAACGCCTCGACGTAGCGCGCCAGGAGGGCCTGCTCCTCGTCGCCGAGCTCTGCCACCGGGGCGTCCTCGGTCGGGCGGGTGGCCAGGGTGGCCCTGGCGCGCTGGAGGGCGCTGTTGACCGAGGCGACCGTCGTCTCGAGCAGCTCGGCGACCTCCTCGGCTCGCCAGCGGAGGACCTCGCGCAGGATCAGCACCGCCCGCTGCTTGGGCGGCAGGTGCTGGAGCGCGGCAACGAACGCCAGCCGGATCAATTCGCGGGCGATGGCGACCTCGGCGGGATCGCCGCCCGTCGGCACGGTCCGGGCGTCCGGGACCGGCTCGATCCACATGCTCTCGGCGGTTTGCGGGCCAAGCGTGGCCTCCGCCGGCGAGGCCGGGCCAAGGTCCATCGGCCGGGCCCGTCGCTGGGGCGCGGCGTGCATGTTCAGGCAGACGTTAGTCGCGATGCGATACAGCCACGACCGCAGCGACGATCGGCCCTCGAAGCCCCCGATGCTCCGCCATGCCCGGATGAAGGTCTCCTGGACGGCGTCCTCGGCCTCGAACGTCGAGCCGAGCATCCGGTAGCAGTAGCCCGTCAACTCGACGCGGTACTGCTCGAACGTCGCTTCCAGGTCCTGGATCGGGGCCGCGGTTGCCTCGGCGATCCCCACTCCCGCCTCGGTCATCGGTCACCTCGTTGCGGTTCGCCCGCGGGCACGGACGGACGACCATGGTAGCGGGACCTCGCCGATCGCTCGGATCCGGGCTTCCGCCGGCGGTCCCGTCAGTGTCCCGAACCGGACAGGGTCGGCGATCCGGCGACGGCGTCCAGTACCTCGCGGATCCGCTCCAGACGCGACCGATCGGCGGGAACCGGATCGAGCAGCGTGCCCGAGCCCGCGTCCCAGCGAGCGGCGACCTCGTCCACGGTCTCCCCCCGAAGCACGGCCGTCGCCTGGACCGCGGCGCCGAGCGCGACGAGCTCCTCGGCATCCGGGACCAACACCGGCCGGCCCGACAGCCGGCGGGCGACCTCCCGCCACGTCCGGCCGCGGGCTCCGCCACCGATCAGGACGAGGGGCGCGTCCGGATCGATCTTCCCGCCCGCGGCGTCGATGGCCTCGATGGCCGCCAGGAGCGAGGCCACGGCACCCTCGTATGTGGCCATCAGGACCTGCTGCGGCGTGGTCCCGTGGCGGAGCCCGGTGATCGATCCGGCGGCGCCGGGCAGGTTGGGCGTCCGCTCCCCGTCGAAGAACGGCAGGACCACCACCGCTTCCGTGACGGCGACGTCGTCGCGGTCGAGACCCAGCCACGACCCCACGCGGTCGACGGCGAGGGTGCAGTTCAGTGTCGCGGCCAGTGGCAGATACCGGCCGGAGGCATCGGCGAACCCGGCGACCATGCCACTGGCATCGGCGGTCGGGCCCTCGGTGACGGCGTAGACCGTGCCCGAGGTGCCGAGGCTCATGACCGGTTGCCCGGGCCGGGCGCCAAGACCCAGGGCAGCGCCCATGTTGTCGCCGGTGCCGGGTCCCACGAGGGTCCCGGCCACCAGCCCCAGCGCAGCCGCGGCTTCGGCGGTCACGTGGCCCGCAGGTTCCGCCGGGCCCAGGACACGGGGCAGCAATCGTTCATCTAGGTCGACCTGGGGCAGAGCCAGGATGTCAGCGGCGTAGCGTCCGTCGATCGGCGACCACCAGCCGGTGCCGGACGCGTCGCCCCGGTCGGTGACGCCCTCGCCGGTGAGCCGCTCGGTGAGGTGATCGTGCGGCAACCGGACCGCGACCGTTTGGGCTGCCACGGCCGGCTCGGTACGCCGGAGCCAGGCCCATTTCGAGACGGTGAACGAGGCAACAGGCCGCAGGCCGGTTCGCGCCGCCCAGGTCGCCGCGCCAAGGGCGGCGGTCAGCTCCTCGGCGTCGGGCGCGGGCCGGGTGTCGTTCCACAGCGTCGCCGGCCGGAGCGGCTCGCCGTTCTCGCCGATGGCGACGAGGCCGTGCTGCTGGCCACAGATCGAAATCGCGCCGATCTCTCCGGCCCGGCCGGTCTCCGCCAGGGCGACCCGGAGCGCGGTCCACCACTCGGCCGGGTCCGTCTCTCTGGCGCCGCCTTCGCCCGTGACCACGTGGGGCGCGCGGCCCATCGCCACGATCCGGCCGAGATCCGGTTCCACAAGCACGACCTTGGTGGCCTGGGTGGAGCAGTCGACGCCGGCGACGAGGCCACCGGTTTGCATCGAGGTGCGTGCCCTCCTTGGACCTGGAGCCTGTCCCCGGTCGATCCTACGTGACGCGGGCCCATTACAGCGGCGTTCGCCGCCGCCGATCACTCGTGACGGACCACCGTTGCAGTGTCATGCCAAAGCCGTTCGTCATGCCATCCGGGTCTATCCGAGGAGGCTGCCGGGGGCAAGAATGGCGGACCGGGCGACGGCCGCGACTTCGGTCCGACGACCCGCCGTCAACTGAGGTGGACTTGCGCGCGGTCGTCCAACCCGTCGACGAGTCGGCACCGACGCCCAAGCGTTCAGGTGTCTCGCTGGAGCGCGAGCGGGAACAATTCCTCGCTGCGGTCGTCGATTCGGCCGGCGACGCCATCTTCGCCAAGGCCCTCGACGGCACGATCCTCAGCTGGAACATGGGCGCCCAGCGGATGTACGGCTACACCCCCGAGGAGATCGTGGGGACCACCGTCCATCGCCTGGCGCCGCCCGACCATCGGGCGGAGATCGACGGCATCCTCGAGCGCGTCCGCCAGGGCCTGCGGGTCGAGGCATTCGAGACCGAGCGCGTCCGCAAGAACGGCGAACGGTTCCCGGTGTCGCTGGTGATCTCGCCGGTCAGCGACGCGTCCGGCCAGGTTATCGGCGCGTCGACGGTCGCCCGCGACATCAGCGAGCAGCGGCGACTCCTCGAGTCCGTCCGCTTCCAGCAGTCGCTCCTGACCGCCGAGAGCGAGGCCTCGATCGATGGCATCGTCGTCGTCGACCCGGATGGCCGCGTTTTGTTCACGAACCGACGCTTCCTCGAGCTCTGGGGCCTGCCGCCCGACAGCCCGGTGCTCGCCAGCGAGGCCAAGCTGCTCGCCGCGCTCGGCGACCAGGTCGTCGACGCGGAGGCCCTCGCCCTGGGGGTCGAGACGCTCAATGCCCGCCCGGCGGAACGCGGCCGCGACGAGATCCGGCTGCGCGACGGCCGGGTCCTCGACCGCTACAGCTCGCCGGTGGTCAGCGACACCCGCTACTACGGTCGGGTCTGGTACTACCGCGACGTCACCTCCGATTCGGTACGGATGGCGCAGCTGCGCGAAGTCATCATGGCCGTCGACGACGGCGCCATCGTGTTCGACCCCGGTGGCCGGGCGATGCTCCGCAATCCCGCCGCCGAGCGGGCGTTGCCGGAGGTCGAGCGGTACGACCAGCTGCTGGCGCTCCTGGGGCACCCGGCGACTACGAGCAGCCCCGATGAAGCCGCTGCGACCGACGGCGAGCGGCAGGTGCTGGTCGACGGCGAGGCACGCAGCCTGGTGGTCTCCACCCGCCGGATCACCCTCGCCGGCGACGATCGCGGCGCTACGGCCGATGATCGCCTGCCGCACCTTGGCTGGCTGGTGCTCATTCGCGACCTCACCGAGCTCCGCTCCGTGCAGAACTCGCGGGAGGCCTTCGTGGGCGTCTTGTCGCATGAGCTCCGGACGCCCATCACGACGATCTACGCTGCGTCGAAGATGCTGCAGCGCGATCAGCCCCCCGCCACCAGGAAAGAGCTGCTGACGGACATCGAGGCCGAGTCCGATAGGCTGTACCGGCTGGTCGAGGATCTCCTCGTGCTCACGCGGATCGAGCGTGAGAACCTCGAGCTTGCCGATCAGCCCGTGCTCGTCGGCCCGATCGTCCGCCGGGTGATCGCCGCCGAGCGGGGTCGCAACCCGAACGCGAACCTGACCCTCCGCGTGGCCACGTCGCTGCCGATGGCCCGCGGCGAGGACACGTACGTCGAGCAGGTCATCCGGAATCTCGTCGGCAACGCGATCAAGTACGGCCCACCGGGCGGTGTCGTCGAGGTCATCGCCGAGGCGGGCGACCAGGGCGTCCGGGTCCGGGTTCTCGACGACGGGCCGGGTATCGCCGTCCAGGATGGCGACCGCGTCTTCGAGCTCCTGTATCGGTCGCCGGCGACCGCAGCCCAGGCCGCCGGGTCCGGGATCGGCCTGTTCGTCAGCCGTCGACTGGCCGTTGCGATGGGCGGCGGTATCAGCGCCCGCCGCCGCCCGGAAGGCGGTTCGGAGTTCATCTTCGAGATGCCGGCCTACGAGGACGACGCCGAGAGCTGACGTTTGGGCCCGGACGTCATGCTCGGGCCTCGACGCCGTAGATCGGCGCGCAGGTTAGCTGCCCGTCGGCAAGGACGAAGGACTCGAGGGCGAGCGCGTTGGGGTCCATCGCCGCGAGCTCCTCGGCCAGCCACGCGGCGAGATCCGGTTCGACCGACGCTGGCATGGAGATCAGGAGATCGCGCATCGGCGCGATGAATCGCTGCGGCGCCGGCCCGAATATCCGTGCCAGCTCGTCCGCGAGGAGGACAAGCGCGGACGCCCAGCCCTCGCCCGACTGCAAGATCCGCACCGGCTGGTCGTCGAGCCGTTCGTCGACGACGTCCCGCGGCCGAACCCGGCGCGTCAGCGCGCGGAGATTGGCCAGCGCACGCTCGACCAGCTCATCACGACTCAGGGGCCACGTTGCCAGGATGTCCTCGCCGATGTGGAGGACCGCCGGGCCGATGTCCACGCCGAATCCCGTGAGCACGCCCGGCGGCAGCAGCACCCGGACGGGTGTCCCGGTCTCGAACGGGAACGGCCGGCGGCGGGCGAAGACCGGGATGACCATCTCCTCGACCGACGACCAGTCGAGATCCGTGGGCAGGCGGCTGAGCGCGCCAAGGACGGCCGCCGGAGTCGCCTGCGCGATCCCGTTGCCGATGTCCCACGCCGGGTAGTCCTTGTGCCGCGATCGCTTTCGTCGTGAGCGGTTTCGGGTCTTCATGCCGGCAGTCTGGCAAGGCGCCCTCACCCAGCGATCAATCGCCACTTCACCGCCGCGTATTCGGTCGACGAATGACGGGGAGACACCCCCATGATCCTCGGCGACCTCATCGTCCTTGCCGTCTTCGCGGCACCCATCGCGGGCCTGATCGCGTTGTTCCGGCTTGACCCGAGTCTGCTGACGCCACGTTTCGTGCCGCCCGTCCGCTAGTTCGGCCGGCCGACCTCGCGCAGGCGCCGTTCGAGGAACGCCTGCTCGGCGGCGTTCGTGGTCAGCTCGCGCGCGCGGCCATAGGCCTCGGCAGCCTCGGCGAAGCGATCGAGCCGGCGGAGCAGGTCGGCTCGCGCGGAGTGGAGGTAGGGGTACGCCTCGAGGCGTCCCGTGGCCGCGATCCGGTCAACCAGGATCAATCCAGCCGCTGGACCCTCGGCCATCGCCACGGCCACCGCCCGGTTCAGATCGACGACCGGTGACGGCGTCCGCGCCGCGAGTGCCCCGTACAGGGCGGCGATCTGCCGCCAGTCGGTGGCCGTCGCATCGGGCGCGTCGTCGTGGAGGGCAGCGATCGCCGCCTGGACCTGGTATGGACCGGGCTGTCGCATTCGCATCGCCCGTTCGAGCAGCGCCTTGCCCTCATCGATCCTGGCCCGGTCCCAGCGACCCCGATCCTGTTCCTCGAGGAGGACGAGCTCGCCGCCCGGGCCCACCCGGGCCTCGCGCCGGGCGTCGTGGAGGAGCATCAGCGCCAGCAGGCCGACTGCCTCCGCCTCGTCCGGCATCAGGCGGACCAGGACCCGTGCCAGCCGGATCGCTTCGGACGAAAGCTCACGGCGGATGAGCGCCTCACCCGTCGACGCGCCATAGCCTTCGTTGAAGATCAGGTACAGGACCCGCAGCACCCCGTCCAGCCGCTCCGGCAGGAGGTGGTCCGGTGGGACGCGGTACGGAATACCGGCGTCACGGATCTTCCGCTTGGCCCGTACCAGGCGCTGGGCGAGGGTGGGCTCGGGAATAAGGAAGGCCCGGGCGATCTCCGGCGTGGTGAGGCCACCGAGCGTTCGCAGCGTCAGGCCCACCCGGGCTTCCATCGCGATGGCCGGATGGCAGCAGGTGAAGATGAGACGCAGTCGATCGTCGGCGATCGGGCTCATGGCATCCTCGGCATCCCCTGGTTCGACGGCCGCCAGGTCCGCTTCGATCTGCGCCTCGCGACGCAGCGCTTCCGATTTCTCGGCGAGTCGCCGGCGGCGGCGGATCCGATCGATGGCGCGGTTCCGAGCGGTGGTCGTGATCCAGGCACCGGGGTTCGCGGGCACGCCGCGCTCCGGCCAGGTTTCGAGCGCGGTGACGAACGCCTCCTGGACGGCTTCCTCCGCGAGATCGAAATCGCCGAGGACGCGGATCAGCGTCGCGACCGCGCGGCCGGACTCCTCGCGGAAGAGGCGGTCGACGACCGCATGCGGGCCGTTGGCGGGACCGGCGGTCAAGACGCCTCAGCTGGCCGTGCCGACCGCCGAAGCCCCGGCCGTGGCGCCGCTCTGGACCTCCAGGATCGGGCGGACCTCGACCGAGCCGAACTGGGCGCCGGGACACTTCGCCGCAAGGTCGAGCGCCTCGTCGAGATCCTTCGCTTCGACGAGGTAGAAGCCACCGAGGGCTTCCTTGGTCTCGGCGAACGGCCCATCGGTGGTGATCGTCTCGCCGTCCTGGATCCGGATCGTAGTCGCGGTCGGGACAGGCTGGAGGGCCTCACCACCCAGGTAATGGCCGCCGTCGCGGAGCATCTGCGAGTAGCCGTTGTAGTCGCCCATGACCTGGGCCCACGTCTCCGGGTCCGGCGCCTCGGGCGGCGGGTTGGCCGTGTTCTCGTCGTAGATCAGGATGGCGTAGCGCATCGGGGTGCCTCCACTGGAGCCTTCGGCCGACCGGCCTTCACGTTGACGACGAACGGGCAGCCACCGAATTCGACGACCACGCCACCGGAACCTACCGGTTGCGACAGGAATCGTCGACTTCCCGCGGGCACCGAAGGCTCCGGGCTGCGCGCCGACTCCTCATCGCGGCGGCGGACCTCGGTCGCCAGAACGGCGGCAAGTGCCTCGCCACCGTTCCGGATCAATGGTTCGATCATCGGGAACATGCCTTCGAACACCGCCTGGTCCTCGGGCGCCGGCCGGCCGATCCGGACCTCGACCCGGGTGCCGCCATTGGCCGAAGGCGTAAGCACGTCGGTCATCAGCACCTTCGGCAGACTCGGATCCGGCAGCGCAGCGCGCACGGTCTGGTACTCGAACGGGCGCCAGTCAAGGATTTCCTCGACGATCGCGTCCTTGCCATGGACGCAGTGATTGGTCGTCCCGATGCCCCTTCGGCCGTCCGCCACGACCTCGTCGATTCGGACGATCTCGGCGCCCCACTGCGGCCGCCGGATCGGCGAGGTCACGTACTCCCAGGTGAGCGCCGGCGGCGCGGGCGAGTCGTAGGCGATTACGGCGTAGGCGTCGTCGGCCGGGACGAGCACTCGCGTCCGTTCCTGCTCGTCCTTCCAGGCCGCCTCAAGGTCGCGGACCCAGGCGCGCACCTCGCCAATCACGTCGACTTGCTCGCGGTGGTCGGCGAGCCCCTGGGCTCTCGGGTCGGCGCCCATCGCCGCGATCACCTGGGACGTGTAGAGCGCGTAGGCCCGGATACCGGTCGCTTCCTGGACGCCGTTCTTGAGGAGCCGGTGGATGAGGATCACGTCCTGTCCGACGAGCTCCTCCATGCCGGCCATCTGCTGCCTGCCGACCAGTCCGTGATGGACAACGAACTTGAGATCGAGGCCGGGGATCAGGATGCAGGCATTGCACTCGCACTGCGACGCCTGCTTGATGTCACGCAACCGGCGGCGGAACGCGAAGTACGTCGCCTCGACCGTGTCCTGCAGCAGCGACGAATCGATGGTCTCGGCCGGGTGGTAGGCAAACGCCGCGTCGCCTTCGAGCTTGGCCAGGCGGAACATCGGCCGGAGGCTGCCGACGACGGTGTCCACGAGGTCGGCAAGGATGTCCTGGGCGTGGTCGAGCTCGACCCCGGCGAGGTAGTCGGTGTAGCCGGTGATGTCGGCGATCAGGAGACAGGCGGATTCGGGCTTGGTGAGCATCGATCCTCGGAGGTGCTGACGAGGTCCCGGAGGATCATCCGCCGGCACGTAGCTGTTGTCGAGGCTGCGCCTCAGGCCCGCCGCAGAACGACCGCGACCAGGTCGCCGACGGTGACGCCGGCGGACTTCATCGCGGCCTTGCTGATCCCGACGCAATAACCGCCCCCGGCGACCAGCATCGTGCTGCCGGTGAACGGTGCGTCGTTTGCCGTCCCCTCGACTTTCCATTGTCGCCGCCCGCCGAGGGTCGCCACCAGGTCGGCCGGGATGTCGATCACCGCCAGGCCACCCGGCGGATCCTCCTTCCAGTGCCGGATCCGGCCGCGGAACTGGATCTGCTCGCCCATCGCTGCCTCCCGTCGCGGACTTGCGGTCGCCGCTAGCATCGACCCATGGCGTCGAAGAAGGAAGTCCTGACGATCGGCGATCGGGAGGTCTCGGTCTCGAACCCGGACAAGGTGTACTTCCCGAAGGCCGGCTACACCAAGATGGACCTGGTTTCGTACTACCTCGCGGTGTCCGACGGCGCCCTGCGCGGCCTGGGCGGCCGGCCGATGGCACTCAAGCGCTTCGTCGACGGGGCCGACGGCGAGGCGTTCTTCCAGAAGCGGGCACCCGACAACCGGCCGGACTGGATCCGAACGGCCGAGCTGACGTTCCCCTCCGGCCGGACGGCGGACGAGATCGTCGTCGACGACGCGGCCGGCCTCGCCTGGGTCGTCAACCTCGGCTGCATCGACATGAACCCCCACCCGGTCAGGGCGGAGGACCTGGACCACCCCGACGAGCTTCGGGTCGACCTCGATCCCGTCCCAGGCGTGCCCTGGTCGCAGGTCCGGGAGGTCGCCCTGGTGGCCCGCGAGGCGCTGGAGGCCGCCGGGCTCACCGGCTGGCCCAAGACGTCCGGATCGCGGGGCATCCACATCAACGTCCGGATCCGGCCCGACTGGACCTACCCGGAGGTCCGGCGGGCGGCAGTCGCCCTCGCCCGGGACGTCGAGCGGCGGGCGCCCTCGATCGCGACGTCAAAGTGGTGGAAGGAGGAGCGCCACGGCGTGTTCCTCGATTACAACCAGAATGCCAAGGACCGCACGGTCGCCTCGGCCTACTCCGTCCGGCCACTGCCCGACGCCCGGGTCTCGATGCCCCTCCGCTGGGAGGAGGTGGCCGACGTCGTCGCCGAGGACTTCACCCTGGCGACCGTCCCAAAGCTGTACGCCGACCGTGGCGATGCCGGCGCCGGGATCGACGAGGCCATCGGGTCGCTGGAGGGGCTGCTCGAACTTTCGCGTCGCGACGAGGCGGAGGGCCTGGGCGACGCCCCGTGGCCGCCGAACTACGCCAAGCAGGCCGGCGAGCCGCCGCGGGTCCAGCCGTCGCGCAAGCGGCGGCCAGATTCCGAGTACGACCCGGGTCGGGGCGAGGCCGGTGGCCCCCCACCGGAGGTCCAGGCTAAGCGAGCCGCGGCCGTAGCGGCCGGTGACCGCAATGCCGGCCTGCCGACGGAATGGGAGGGCACTCGACCCACGCCAACCGGCCGACGCAAATCGAACATCCCGGTGATCGAGATCTCACGTGCGGCCAAGAAGGCCGAGGCGATGGAGGGTTTCGAGCGCTGGAAGACCCGCCACCCGGCGGCGGCGAAGCACCTCGAGCCGGCGGACGTGCTGGTCGACGGCATGCGCGGCCGTTCGTCGCTGTGGTACCGCGTCCGGGTCAACCTCATCCACGTCCCCGAAGCCGACCGGCCCGCCCAGGAGCCGCTCGACCCCGACTACGACCCGTGGGCCGGCTACGAGTGGCCCGACCGCGCCGGCCAGCTCGAGCGCGCGCCGCGCAAGAAGCCGACCTCCTGATGGCACTGCCTCCGCGGCCGATGTGGCAGATCGTCGGCCCGCCGATCGGGTTCCTGATCGCGGCCGGCGTCATCGGGGTGATCGACGACGACAGACTCATCCCGGCGCTGGCAGTGGCAGCGCTCGCGAGCAGCGCGTGGTTCTTCTGGGCCACTCGCGTCCGAGGCGGACTCCCGCCGCCTCCTCCGGAGAAGTGATTCAGCCGCCGAAGATCTGCTCGATCAGGTACGGCGCCGTTGCCTCGAGCTGGTCGTAGCGGCAGGCCTCCGGCGGCTTGTCCGGGCGCCAGCGCTTGAACGTCGTGGCGTGGCGGAATCGGTCGCCCTGGAGGTGGTCGTAGGCGACCTCCACGACGCGCTCGGCGCGGAGCGGCTCCCACGACAGGTCCTTGCCCCGGTTCCAGCGCGACGTGGCGCCGGGGAGCCTCTGGCCCGAGGCATCGGCGGCGCCAGCCTGCGCCCATTCGGCCCACTCGCCCCACGGATGGCCGGCGAGAGCGTCCTTGCGGAGCGGCTCGAGCTCCTTGGCCAGCGCGGCCCGCTTGTCCCAGGTGAACGATGACGTGATCCCGACGTGGTGGAGTTTGCCGTCGTCGTCGAACAGGCCCAGCAGCAGCGACCCGACATGCGTCTGCGGGCCGTTCTTGTGCCATCGGAAGCCGGCCACGACGCAATCGGCCGTCCGCTGGTGCTTGATCTTGAGCATGGCCCGCTTGCCGGGCTGGTACGGCGCCTCGAGCCGCTTGGCGATCACGCCGTCGAGTCCCGCTCCTTCAAACCGCTCGAACCAGTCGGCCGCCGTCGCGCGGTCGGTGGTAGCCGGCGTCAGGTGGACCGGCGCCTCGACCTTGCCCAGCAGCGCCTCGAGCCTAGACCGCCGCTCCCCTTGGGGAACCTTCCGAAAATCCTCGTCGCCGAGGGCCAGGAGATCCCACGCCACGAATGACGCGGGATTCTGCGCGGCCAGCATCCTGACGCGCGAATCGGCCGGGTGGATCCGCAGGAGGAGGGCCTCGAAGTCCAGCTCGCCACCGGTCGCGATGACGATCTCGCCGTCGACGACCGCCTTGTCCGGCAGCGCCGCCCGAAGTGGATCCGCGATCTCCGGGAAGTAGCGATCCAGCGGCTTGAGGTCGCGACTCTGGGTGAAGATTTCGTCACCGTCGCGGAAGACGATCGCCCGGAAACCGTCCCACTTCGGCTCGAACAGCCAGCCTTCGTCGGAAGGCAGCGCGTCCACGGCCTTGGCCAGCATCGGTTCGAGCGGCGGTTCGAATGGCAGGCGCATCGGACGAGTGTAGGGGCAGAACGGCCCGGGAACCGGCGATCCGGAGCGGGCGTCTCGGGCGATGCGCGGGCGGCTCCCCGCCGCTCGCCGGCAACTCCGGAGGACCTGAAATGGTTCGCACGGCAAGCTTGTTCCTGATCGTTTTCCTCGTCGCAGCATGTGCCGCCGGCTCGGCACCGGGAGCGCAGTACACGGGAGATGGAGCCGCCGCCCCGGCAGGCGGAAGCACTTCCGGTGGCACCGGCTCGGGCGCCGAGAACCCCGCCGGTGGCAACGGCAACGGCTCGAACGCCGGTGGCGGCGAAGGCGGCAACGGCTCCGCCGAAGTCCCGAATGGCGCCTTCCGCGACCTGGCCAAGATCGTCTACACCGGCTCGATGAGCGTCCAGGTCCCCGACCTCCTGGCCGCCGTGCGTTCCGGCCGGGACACCGTCCTGCGGGCCGGCGGCTACATCAGCGGCTCGCGCCAGTCCAACGACGGCGAGCGATCGACCGCGTCGGTGACCTACCGGATCCCGTCGGACGCGTGGGAGCCGACGCTCGACGCCCTTCGCGGACTTGGCGAGCTGATCGACGAGGAGATCGGCTCGACAGAGGTAACCGGTCAGATCGTCGACCTCGAGGCGCGGGTGCGGAACCTGCGGATCAAGGAGGCGTCGGTCCAGGCAATCGCGGAGCAAGCGTCCGCCTTCGAGGACATCCTCGAGGGGCAGGAGCGCCTGTCCGAGGTCCGTGGCCAGATCGAGCAGCTCGAGGCGCAGCGGGTCAATCTCGAGGACGCCGCCGCCCTCGGCACGATGACCGTGACCTATGGCACCGAAGTCAAGGCGGTCGTGGCCGCCGCCGAGGAAGCGAAGACGTGGAATCCGGGCGAAGAAGTCGGACGGGCGACCAACACGCTCGTCGTCGGCCTCCAGGCCCTGTCCACGGCGGGCATCTGGTTCGGCATCGTCTGGTTGCCGCTGCTGCTGTTCATCGGCGCGGTTGCCCTCGTTGGACGAGCGGTGATGCGCCGGAGCGGCCTGCTGACGCGCCTCGATCCCAACCTGCCCGGACCGGCGGCGCCGGGCACCTGATCCGCCGTCAGGGCGCGGAGAGACGCGCAAGCGCCTCCCGCGCCCGCTCCCTGGCGAGGTTCCAGGCCGGCCAGTCCCCCGCCGGCGCGTCGCGCTGGAGCTGGATCCCGAACCGCCGCAGCGAGGACTCGACCTGGGCGCGCTCGGCGGGGCGCCGCGATCCGGACGATGACGGTCGCGTTGGTGGGCCGCGAATCCATGGACACCTCCAGAGGGTTCGTCGGCAGGCTGGTCATCCTCGGACGCTCGACTCGTGGGAGGTGTGGCGAAACGGCACCGAGGAGGCTGCGCGTGGCAGGATGGGACGCATGACCGATCAGCAGGCGCGCTACGACCGGATCGCCCGCGGCTACGCCCGGTGGTGGGCGCCGGTCCTTGCCCCCACGGCTGTCCGCGTCCTCGACCTCGTCGAACGGCACGTCGACGGCAAGGAATCCCGGCTCCTCGACGTCGGGACCGGGACGGCGACGCTGCCCGTCGCCGCCGTTCGACGCTGGCCGCGGGTGCGGGTCACCGGCATCGATGCCTCCAGCGGCATGGTCGAGGCGGCGCGAGCCGAAGCCGACCGTCACCTTCGCGACGGCGGCCGCGACCGGTTCGACGCGGTGACGGCCTTTGCCGACGAGCTGCCCTTCCCGGACGGCACCTTCGACGCCGCCGTCTCGTCGTTCGTCCTCCAGCTGGTGCCGAGCAAGATCGCCGTGCTCCGGGAGGTCCATCGCGTCCTTCGCTCCGGCGCGACCTTTGCCCACGCCACCTGGTTGGCGGGCGGGCGGTTCTTCGAGCCCGATGTCGCGGTCGACGCCGCCCTCGACCTGGTCGGGATCGGCGAGCGCGAGGAGGAGCGGCGGACCGGCGACTACGCCTCCGCAGCGGCGGCTGCGGCCGGGCTCCGACGAGCCGGCTTTCGCGACGTCGAAGTCGAGGAACGCGAGCTCGAGCACGCGTTCGACCCGGTGTCGTTCCAGGGCTTCGTCGAGGAGTTCGACGAGGAGGATCTCTTCGCGGAGATGGATCCGACGACGCGGCGGCGTGTCCACGATGACCTGCGGCGGCGGCTCGAGGCCCTGCCCCGGAGCGCGTTTGTCATGCGACTGCCGGTCGTGCTCGCTCGCGGGACGCGCCCGTGAGGCCGATCGAGCTGGTCGGCCTCGACCACGTCCAGCTGACGATGCCGACCGGCGGCGAGCGCGAAGCGCGCCGGTTCTACGGCGAGATCCTCGGCCTTCGCGAGGTGCCCAAGCCGGACGAGCTGTTCGAGCGCGGGGGCTGCTGGTTCGTGGGGCCGGGCGTGGCCATCCACCTGGGCGTCGACCAGCGGTTCATGCCCGCCAAGAAAGGCCATCCCGGCCTGATCGTGGCCGACCTCGAGGCCGCCCGGAAGGCGCTCGACGGCGCGCGTGCCGCAGTGCGGGCGGATGACGCCGGACTCGGGGTCCGGCGGCTGTACACCGAAGACCCGTTCGGCAATCGGATCGAGCTCATCGACGTACGGGACGCCGGGTTCACCGACCCGTCGGTGCGCCGCTAGACGACCCGGCCGTCGGGCATCGATACGACGAGTTCGGCGCCAGGGCGGCGCCGCGATCAGCTGTCGGAGCTGTCCTCGCTGCCGCGCTCCTGGTCGCCGCCCTCGGCGGCCTCGCCGGCCTGGCCCTCGGCAGGCTCCTCGCCCTCGGCGGCCTCTTCGCCCTCGGCCACGACGGGCTCCGGCTCGATTTCCACACGCGGCGGCAGCACTCTGGCGACCGTCTCGTCCGGGTCGGTCACCAGCGTCACGTCGGACGGGATGGTCAGGTCGCGGACGTGGATCATCGCGTCGAAGTCGACGAGCGATTCGATCGAGTAGCTGATCGACTGGGGCAGGTGGTCCGGCAGGGCGCGAACCTTGATCGACTCGATGGCGTGGATCAGCGTCCCGTTGGCGTCCTCGACGGCCGCGGACACGCCGGTCGAGATGAGCGGCACGTCAACGGTCAGCTCCTCGGTCATCTTGACGAGGAAGAGGTCGACGTGGAGCGGACGCCGGCTGACGGGGTGGACCTGGACGCCGTTGACCAGGACCGGCTTGGCCTGCTTGCCATCAATCGACAGGTCGATGAGCGCATTCGGACCGGCGTGCCGGCGGAGCTGCTCGAAATCGTGCGTGTCGACCGTGACGTTCGCCGAGCCCTCGCCGTGGCCGTACACGACGCCGGGGAGCTGCCCCTGACGGCGAAGGCGGGCGACGGCTTTGCCGGTGATCTGGCGATCCTTCGCGGCAAGCGACGGTCGGGCGGTGGGCATTCGGATGGACCTCGTGTTCGGTTCGGCCGTCCGGGCGACCACGCGGCGGCGACTTCGGCACGCCGGGCGCCCGGGCAGGGCCGACGTAGGGTAGCACAGGCTCAGCGGAGGGCCTCGAACGAAACGGATGTAGCATCGGCCACGTGTCCGCCACGATCCTGGTCGTCGAAGACGAGTTCGCCGTCGCCCGCGGCATCCAGTACGCCCTCCAGCAGGAGGGCTACCAGGTCGCCGTCGCCCGCTCCGGCGAGGACGGTCTCGAGTTCGCCACCAACCAGGCCCCGGATCTCGTCGTGCTCGACGTGCGCCTCCCCGGGATCGACGGCTTCGAGGTCCTGCGGCGACTCCGGGCGACCGGTTCCAAGGCGCCGGTCCTGGTCCTCACCGCGCGCGACGACGAGGTCGACAAGGTGATCGGCCTGGAGCTCGGCGCCGACGATTACCTGACCAAGCCGTTCGGCCTGCGCGAGCTGAAGAGCCGGATCAAGGCCCTCCTTCGGCGAGCGTATGGCGACCTTGCCGATGCGGCCGGTGGCCGGGTCATCCGCCACCGCGACCTGATCATCGACCTCGAGCGTCGGCGCGTCCAGCGCGGCCAGCGGCGGATCGCCCTGACGCCGACCGAGTTCGAGATCCTGCGCCACCTGGCGAGCCGGCCGGGCAGGGTCTACACCCGGAGCGAGCTGCTCGAGCTGCTTCGTGACTACGAGGCCCTGGACCAGGACGAGAAGACGATCAACGTCCATGTCAGCCACCTGCGAGACAAGATCGAGGACGATCCGGCGACGCCGGCCTTCGTGCTGACCGTCCGAGGAGTTGGCTACGCATTCGCCGAACGCTGACCCGACCGAACCGTCACCGGCGACCCGGCGTGTCGTTGGCGCGCTGACGCCACGCTCGTTCCAGGCCCGCCTGACTGGTGGCTTCCTGGGCGTCCTGGCCCTGACCCTGATGCTGGTCGGTGTGCTGGTCCTGAACCGGATGGAGGACTACTTCGTCCAGCAGCAGACCGCCGACCTCGAGAACCGCTCGCAAACCATCGCCGGCCTGATCGAGGACTTGTACGACGCCAGCATCCAGCCCCTCGTCCTCGACGACCTGACACTGCACCCGACCATCGCCAGGGATCTCGGCGGCCGCATGCAGTTCATCGCCGACGAGCTGGCCGCTGCCAACGTCCGGATCCGCGTCGGGTTGGACGACGGCGGCACGTTCGTGCAGGCCCGTGGCGGCGACTTCGCCGCCATGTACCTCGGCGAGCCACAACCGGGCCAGACCCAGGAGAGCATCACCCACACGGAGGACTACACCCTCGCCGCGGGGCTGTTCCCGTACGCCATCCAGGTGACCCTGTCCGATCCGTTCACCTTCCGGGCGACGGCGGTCGCCAACGTGACCGGACTCCTCGTCGCCATTGGCCTGTTCGCGCTGGGGATGTCGATGATCGTGGCCGCCGTCCTGGCCCGCCGCTTCACGACCCCGCTGCGGCGCCTCTCCGAGGCCACCCGGGGGATCGCCGATGGCGACCTGACCCGCCGCGTCCCGGTGGACCAGGTGACGACCGCACCGGCCGAGCTGTACGAGCTCGCCCGGCAGTTCAACGCCATGGCCGAGCGCCTCCAGGAGAGCGTCACGATCATCCGCCACGACCGCGATCGGAGCCGGGACTTCCTGGCCGACGTATCGCATGAGCTTCGGACCCCGATCGCCGCACTGCGGACCTTCAACGAGCTGCTTCGCGAGGATGCCGCCGACGATGCCGCCGCCAGATCCGAATTCCTCGAATTCGAGCGGCGAGCAGATCGAGCGGCTCGACTGGCTGGCCCAGAACCTGCTCGAGCTGTCCAAGCTCGATTCCGGGCTCGTGCTCCTGGACCTTCGCCCCGAGGACCTCCGGGCGACGATCGAATCGTCGGTCGAGCAGGCGGACCCGACGGCACGCCGGCGGGGCATCGACCTGCGGGTGATCCTGCCCGATTCGCCGCTTCGAATCCGCCACGATCCGCAGCGCATCGGCCAGGTCATCGCCAACCTGCTTGGCAACGCGATCAAGTTCACCGCCCGCGGCGGCAGTGTCGAGATCCACGCCCGGCCGCATCCCTCCGGCGCGGAAATCGAGGTCCGTGACACGGGCGTCGGGATCGACGCGGCGGAGCTGCCGCGGATCTTCGACCGCTTCTACCGCGGGTCGCTGGCCAACGAGGCCCGTGGCAGTGGCAGCGGCCTGGGACTGGCGATCGTTCGCTCAATCGTCGACATGCACGGCGGATCGGTCACCGTGGAGAGCAGCCTGGGGCGGGGTTCGCGCTTCGCGGTGATCCTGCCCCGCGACCCGCGATCGGCCGACGGAACCGCGCCCGCTTCAGCGTCCGGGGCCGACGAACCGTCCGGCAGCCCTGCGCCGGATCGCAAGGTGGCGGATTCTTCACCGAGCGAGGGCTCGCGCCTGAACCCGGGCACGGCACCGTGAGCAGCGACACCCCAGCCATCCGTGACGTGCCGGTAGCACGTTCCCTCGAGCAGGAGCCATGACCGATCAGCCTCCGTCCCCGACCGGCCACCCGGACCCCGAGGAGAGCGACGACGTCCAGCCTCGATCCGCGCCGGGTTCCGAGTGGGATGACACGCAGGTCTACACGCCGGTACCCGAGCCGCGATCGCCGTGGGGCACGAGTTCGTGGGACGAGCGGGCGACGCCGGGGGAGCTCGAGTCCAGCCAACCGTCGACGGACCGGCCGGCATGGAGCGGCCCGACGCAGACTGGAGCGTGGACCAGCCGGGCACGGGCCTGGGACCAGCCCCCTGCCCCAGCGCCGGTCGCGCCCGTCCAGGCGCGCCCGATTGCCCGAACCTCGGGGTTCGGGCCGGTGCTACTCGCTGCGGTCCTGTCCGCAGTCCTCGCCTCGGGCGGGACGCTCGCCGTCCTCAAGGGCAGCGGCGCCCTCGATCGCCACGCCGCGGCGCCCACGACCCCCACCGGCCAGCTCACCGGGACCGGCAACCAGCCGCTGACGATCGACGAGTCCTCGGCGATCATCCAGGCGGCAGCCAAGGTCAGCCCGGCCGTCGTGCGGATCACCGCCCGCGGGGTGAACACCGACGTCTTCGGCGGCCAGATCCCGGAAAGCGGCGTCGGATCCGGCGTGATCTACGACCCGCGCGGCTGGATCCTGACCAACCGCCACGTCGTCGCCGACAGCCAGCAGCTCACCGTCGAGCTCAAGGACGGCCGCGAATTCGACGGCGAGGTCTACGGCATCGACACCCTCACCGATCTTGCGATCGTCAAGATCGAGGGCACCAGCTTCCCATCCGCCCCGATCGGCGATTCCAGCGAGCTCCAGGTAGGCCAGCTGACGATCGCCATCGGCAGTCCCCTGGGCACCTACTCGAACACGGTGACCAGCGGCATCGTGTCCGCCACCGGACGGACGATCGAGGTCCAGGACGACACCGTCCTGCGGAACCTCATCCAGACCGACGCCGCGATCAACCCCGGCAACAGCGGCGGCCCGCTGATCGACGCGATCGGCAACGTCATCGGCATCAACACCGCCGTCGCCCTCGACAGCAACGGCATCGGCTTTGCGATCCCGATCAACATCGCCCGGCCGATCATGCAGCAGGCCCTGGCGGGCCAGGAGCTCGCCCGCCCATACATCGGCATCCAGTTCGTGACCCTCGACCAGCAACGGGCCGCGGACAATGATCTGCCGGTCGACCAGGGAGCCTGGGTCGTCGTCCTCGACCCGCAGACCGAGGAGCCCAACGGTGCGAGCGCGATCCGGGACGACAGCCCGGCCCTCGTCGCGGGCGTCGAGACCGGCGACATCATCGTCGCCATCGAGGGCGTCGCAATCGACAACGAGCATCCCCTCGATGCGGTCCTCAGCCAGTTCGCTCCCGGCCAGACCGTCGAGCTGACCCTCCTCCGAGGCACCACCCGCGACATGGTCTCGGTCACTCTCGGGACGCGACCGCCGAACCTCGCGCCCTGATCAGGTCGGCCGCCGCTCCCCGTTGGAGCGGTGGCGCCAGATCTCCACGCCCGCGTGATCCAGGGGCCCGCCCAGGATCACCTGCGGCTTTCTGACCCGGACGACGACTTCCTCGACCGGCGGGAAACCGGACAGGATCTCGTTGCTGATCGCCTCGGCGATGGCTTCGAGGAGCCGGAACGTCGTCGAATTCGACCACCTGCCGGACCACGTCGAAGACGCGCCCGTAATCCACGGTCTTGTCGAGGTCGTCGTCCATCCCCGCCGGGTGGAGGTTGAGCCGGAGCTCGACGTCCACTTCGAACGGCTGGGGCGTCAGCTGTTCCTGCTCGTAGTAGCCGTGGCGGCCACGGAAGACCATGTTCTGGAGGACGATCCGGTCGCTCAGGGCGTTTCTCCTTCGGGCTCGCGCCAGGTCCCCCGGATGATCGCATCCGCCATCCGGGCGGCACGCACGTTGGCCAGGACGTCGTGCACCCGGACGATGTCGACGCCTGAAGCGACGCCGAGCGCGGTCGTCACCAGCGTCGCCTCGAGGCGCTGGTCGGCCGGCAGGTCGAGGACCCGCCCCAGGGTCGACTTCCGCGAGGTTCCCAGGAGGACCGGCCGGCCGAGCAGGCGCAGGGCATCCAGCTGGCGCAGCAAGGCCAGGTTGTGGTCCGGCGTCTTGCCGAACCCGAACCCGGGGTCGACGACGATCGATTCCCACGGAACGCCCGCGGCAACGGCCCGGTCGACGGCCTCGCCGAGCTCGCCGACGACCTCGCGGACCACATCGTCGTCGTAGCGCGGCTCGGCCCGGTTGTGCATCAGCACGATCGGGACGCCGGCCGCTGCGGCGACCTGTGGGAGTTCGCTCGCGGCCGACACGCCCCAGACGTCGTTGAGGAGGGCGGCGCCGGCCTCGATCGCGGCCTCGGCGACGGCCGGCTTGGTCGTGTCGATGCTGATCGGCACGTCCGGCAGCGCGGCGTGGATGGCGGCGACCACGGGGACCACCCGCTCGCGTTCGGTGGCGGCATCGACGGACGCGTGACCCGGCCGGGTCGATTCGCCGCCCACGTCGAGCAGGTCTGCCCCCTCGGCCACCATCTGCCTCGCCTGTTCGACAGCCTCGGCGACAGGGTTGGCGGAACGGGCCAGCAGGCCGTCGCCGGAGAACGAATCGGGGGTCACGTTGACGATCCCCATCACGTACGTCCGCTCGCCCCAGCGGAAGGTCCGCGTCCCGATCTGGGTCTCGCCGCGCGGACTTGCGTCAAGCATCGGGATCGCGGAGCAGGGGGTCGTCGACGAATCGGGCGCGCGCCATCCCGACAAGGTAAAGCGAACCGGCGACGATCACCGGCCCATCGCCACCGGCCAGCGCCCCGTCGAGCGCGGCGTCGGGATCGGCGATGGCGGTCACGGTCCGGCCGGGCGCGATCGCGCGCCAGCGCTCCGCGAGCGCCTCCGCGGGGAGTGCCCGCGCCAGATCGAGCTGCGTCGCGACGACAGACGCCCCGGCCAGAGCTTCGGACCGGGCGAGGGCGGCGATCACGCCGTCGACGTCCTTGTCGGCCATCGAGGCCGTCACCAGGGTCGGTCGGGCGCCGCGGAGGTGGGGCTGGAGATCGTCCAGCGCGATGGCCAGCGCCGCCGCGCCGGCCGGGTTGTGCGCCCCGTCTAGCAGCACATCGCGACCGTCGACGTCAACGAGCTCCAGCCTGCCCGGCCAGCGGACGGCCTCGTACCCGGCGTGTCGCTCCTCGTCGGTCGTCGCCGCGATCCCGGCATCGCCGAGGGCGTCGAGGATGGCATCGGCGACGGCAATGTTGGCGGCCTGGTGCCGGCCCCGCAGCCCAACGGACCACCGCCCCTGGTCAGGGCCGCCGACGACCATCCCGTCACGGGTGATCTGCAAGATCGGGAATGGCTCCACGATTCGCAGGGACGCGCTGACCCGCCGTGCCCGCCGTCGGATCACTCCCAGGGCCGGTTCCACGGCGCCGGTGACCGCCAGGTCGCCGCGCTTGATGATCGGGGCCTTCTCGAGGGCGATGGCCTCGACCGTCGGACCCAGGCGGTCCATGTGGTCGAGGTCGACGTTGGTGATCGCGGCGACGCCGCCGTCCCAGACATTGGTCGCGTCGAGGCGTCCACCGAGGCCCACCTCGACGAGGGCGACCTCGACCCCCTGGTCGGCGAACCAATGGAAGAGCATCGCGGTCAGCAGCTCGAACTCGGTTGGCTCGCCATGGCGTGGCGCAACCTTGCCGGCCAGCGGCAGCACGCGGTTCACGAGCGCCGTGAACGCCGCCGGGCTGATGGGCCGGCCGTCGATCTGGAGCCGCTCGCGGTAGGTCACGAGGTGGGGCTTGGGGGTCTCGCCGACCCGGTAGCCCGCCTCCCGCAGAACCGACCCGCACATCGCCAGCACCGAGCCCTTGCCGTTGGTCCCGCCGACGAGCGCGCCGCGGAGCCCGAGATGCGGGTTGCCGAGCTCACGAAGCAGGGCCCGCGTCCGTCCCAGGCCCAGGCGGATCCCGAACCTCCCGCGCTCGGCGAGCGCCCGGACGGCCTCGGCATAGGCCGATCGTGATGGAGCGGTCACTCCCGCGTCAGCTCGTCCTCGTAGAAGACGCACTGGTTGAAGCGCGGCGTCAGGCAGACGTCGTTGACGTAGCCCTGCTCGAGGTGGACGCCGCCACGGAGTTGGCAGCGCGACACGTTCGCGTCCTGGCGGATGAGCGCCTTGAGCAGATGCGGCGCCTGGATCGGGATGGCGCCGCGGGAGCCGGTCATGTAGAAGTGCGGGCAGACGTTGCGGCGCAGGTTGGGCAGCCCGAACCCGGGGCGCCCACCGCCCAGCATCGGCATGCCGGGACGTGGCGACACGGGTGCGGGTTGCCGGACCAACGCGGACGGCGTCACCCGGGCGATGGGTCCTACTCCGAACTCCGGGCGTCCCACGGACCCGCCGGGTCGGCTGCTCTTTGGGTCGCGAGCCTGCATCCGTCCCTCAACTCGTGCCCACGCGCGGCCGTCCCCGCACGCACGCGAACCACGCCAGAGTACAACGCAGGGCCACGATCCCACATGCTCGCCGCCGCCGTGCCTCGCTTGCTGGTGCGCGCTGGCGACAGCGAGGAGCCGGACGCTCGTGATCCCGTGCGACAATGCGGGCCGATGACCAACCGTCGAGGTGGACGCCCGTCACAAGTCCGGCCTCGTCCGCCATCCTCCGGTCGGCCCGCTCCCGTCAAGGTGCGGCCGCGCCCGCCGGCGCCCGGTCGCGTGACCTCCCACCGGACCATCGAACGTCGGCGCGGATTGCCACTGGTCGTGCGGCTCGGGCTGGTGGTGGCCGTGGTGGCGCTGGGGATGGGCGTGTACACCGTCGCGACCGGCGGGCTCGGACGGGTCGCCTCGGCCATCGGCGACACGGTCGACGGTGTGCTCGACCGGTTGACCGCGACGCCGAAGCCCAGCCCGACGCAGATCGTCGCCTCGGACTCGCCGATCCTCGAGGCGCCCGATGAGCCGTATACCAACCAGCCCTCGGTCGATCTCGTCGTGACGGTGCCCCGCGAGGTCGTCGGCGACGAGGACGTCGTGATGCGCCTGTACCTCGCCCTCGAGGGGCTCGATCCGGCCCCGATCGCGGAGCTGCCGGTCGGCACGACCCCGCGGATGGTCATCCCGGACGTCGCCCTGACCCTCGGACGGAACGACTTCTCGGCGACGCTGCTCGGGCCGGGTGGCGAGTCGAAATCGTCGCCGGTCGTCACCTGGATCCTCGACCAGACGCCGCCGAAGATCGAGCTCAGCGCCCCGAAGGACGGCGCCACCATCAACCGGGCGACGATCGAGGTCGTCGGCACGACGCAGGGCCGGAGCACGCTCGTCGCCCGCAACGACGCCAACAACGCCTCGGTGACCGGCGGCGCGGCGAGCGACGGCTCGTTCCGCCTGACCCTGCCGCTTGACGCCGGCACCAACAGCGTGGTCGTCACGTCCACTGACCCAGCCGGCAACGTCGGCGAGGTGGTCGTGACCGTCCGGCGGGGCTCCGGCGTGCTCGTCGCCAGCGTGACCGCCACGCCCGTCCGCCTCCGGCTGGCCCAGCTCCCCACCCCGTTGCGGCTCACGGTCTCGGTCACCGACCCCGACGGCCGGCCACTCGCCGGAGCCGCGGTCACCTTTGTGGTCACCGCGCCGGGCCTGCCGCCGGTGACGTTCGACACGGTCTCAGGGCCGGACGGCAAGGCGACGTTCGAGACCACGATCGCCGTCGGCGCGGTGGAGGGCTCACTTGGCGTCGACGTCCTGGTGACCACCACCGAATTCGGGGCCACCACCGCCAGGACCGCCATCACCGTCGCGCCATAGCGCAGCAGCCGACCGCATTCGCAGACTACCATCAGCACATGCCGATGTGGCGGTGTCCGCACTGCGGGACACCCCAGACCGAGACCTCGCGGTGCTGGGTCTGCAAACGGTCCTCCACGAGCTGCGGCACCTGCCGACACTTCCGCCGGGCGATTGCCGGCCAGTTGGGCTACTGCGGCCTCGATCCCCGCCGCCAGCCGCTCCGCGGCGACGAGCTGCGCGGGTGCTGGGAGGCGGGCCCGTCGTTCGATGCTCCGGATACCGCGCCGGCCAGGGAGTTCATCCCGCTCCGCTCCAGCCTCGACTTCGTCCCGGTTGAGCCGACGAGGGCATCTGCGCGTCGTGATCGTGGGCGCTCCGCCGTGACCGCGCCCGCGCCTGTGGCGCCGCCCGTGGCGGCGGCCCCCCGCGATCCCGGCCTCGGGTTCTGGGGCGAGGAGGCCTGACCGCCGGTTCTCCCCTCCCACCTGGTGGGCACGCCGGCCCTCAGGGTTTCGGAGCGATCGTGATGTGAAGCCCCAGCCCCTCGTCCTTGAATCGCTCCAGTTCCACGACCAGGGACCCGAAGAGCCGCAGGCCCGATTCCCCCGGGGACAGCCGGCCGGCATTGGCGGCGACCCATGTCTCGAGCTCCACGCGGGTGCCGGGGCTCGCCACGCCGGCTCGAACCGCGGCCGTGAGAACGCCGACCACGGCCCGGGCATCGTCGGGGTCCTTCGCGTCGTCGGGTGACGCCTTGGCGATGATCTCGCCGACGGCGCCACCCGCGTCGCGCTCGACGACGATCGCCGCAAGCAGTGGGGCGGTGGATCCGCGGGGGTGACACATCGTGCCCTGGGCGACCGGCGTGGCCGTGGGTTCGACCTCCAGCTCGGAACAGGTGAAGCCCGCCGCCTCCAGGTCGGCGACGACCTGGAGCTCGGTGACCAGGGCGGGCTGGATAGGGGCACCCACGTCCGGCCCGCGGTCCAGTCGGAGGAACGCGATCGCCAGGCCGGCGGCCACGACGACGGCCAGCCCGGCGGCACCGAGCAGCAGGCGCGATGGTGCCTCGCGGACCGGGACGAGTGCTTCGGCCGACAGGACCGCCGTCGGAATTGGCTCGGTGGCAAGCGCCTGGGTGGCGAAGCGCAGCGCCCCGTTGAAGGCCGGCACCCGGGACGACGCGGGCCCGCAGACACCGCAGCTTCGCAGGTGGACGAGATCGTCGGTCGACAGGGGCACATCGTCCATGAGGCGCTCGAGGATCGATTCGGTCCGCCGGCAGGTGGTCATGCCCCGTCCTCCAACCAGGACCGCAGGAGCTTCCGCCTCGCCCGCGACGCGATCGCTCGCGCGTTGTCGTGGCTGATCCCGACGAGCCGGGCGACCTCCGCCAGCGTGTAGCCGTGCCCGTGGTGGAGGACGAGCACCGTCCGCTCGCGCGTCGGCAGCGCCTCGACCAGCTCGCGCAGCTCCAGGCCGTGCCCGGCGGTTACCGGGCGTGGCGGGCGGAACGACGCCAGCAATCGTTCGAGGTGCCGGCGACGCCGGTTGACCCGGAAACAGCGGTGGATGCAGATCCGCGTCAGCCAGGCGTCAACGGCCGCCGGGTCGCGGAGCTGGGCCACGGATCGGCGGGCGATCAGGTATGTGTCCTGGACCGCATCCTCGCCGCCGGCGCCAACCAGCGAGCTGGCGATCCGGAGCAGCCGCGGCCGGGCATCGCCGAACGCCGCGTCGAGGTCGACCGGCTCACGGCGGCGCACCACGGCCAGCGGGGCATCAGACGGTTCGGTTTCTTCCACGGCCTCCTGCCGGCGAGGATCCATTGGGGCGAGGCTTCACGCGACGTGTGCGTCACCCGCTTACTGGATCGAGACCTCGCCCGGCGGAAGTGTGACGCCCGATACCATCAGATGCAGTCCGGCGGGAGCAGCTCCACTGCCTGCAGGTTGATCGACGTTCCGACCTCGGCCGGCATCCCCGCCTCCGGATCCTGGTCGTCGATGAACCAGTCCTCCTCGTAGTCACCACCGAAGATCGACCCGACGTCGAAGCCGTCGGTCTGGATCTGCTCGGTCGCCTCCTGGACCGTCAGGCAGACATAGTCGCCAACGGGCCGGATCTCCGGCGTCGGCGGCGAGGTTGGCGGCGGGGTTGGCGGAGGCGTGGGTGGCGGCGTTGGCGGGGGTGTGGGCTGCGGGGTCGGACTCGGCGTCGGTTGGGGGCCGGTCGAGACGACGTAGTCGATCCGGGTGTCGGGGACGACGGCGACGCCGGGATCGTGGCTCTGGCTGATGATGTTGCCGGCCGGGACCAGTGGGTCGGGTGCATCGGTGCGGGTGCCCGGCCGCAGCCGGCTGTCGATCAGCAGGTCGATGGCCTGCTGGACCGGCAACCCGATCAACGTCGGCACCGGCACGGTCCCCGGCGGCACGGCGATGACGACCTTGACAAGGCCGCCCTCGTTGACCTGTGCGCCCTCCAGGGGGTCCTGCGACAGGATCTGGTTCTCGGGAACGTCGGTCCGTTCCTCGGATCGGTCGACCCGGACCTCGATGTTCAGCTCCTCCGCCTCGGCCTGGGCCGCCTCCAGGTCCATGCCCACGAAGTTGGGCACCTCGACCTGGTTGACCGGCGGCGGGGCGCCGGTCAGCAGCCGGTACAGGAGGAAGCCGCCGACGGCAATGATCGCGATCGCCAGCAGGGCGGAGATCCAGACCCAGGGGCTGGTCCCACCGTCCTCATCCTCGTCTTCGTCATGGCCGCGCCGGCGAGGATCGTCCCAATCGTCGGCGCCCACGTAGGCGTCGCGGGTGTACGGAACACCGGACGGATTGGCGCGGGCGACCCCGGAGGCCACCGTCGCGGGTCCGGGCGAAGGAACCGGCGCCGGACCGACCGCCGTGGCTCCCGTTGGAACGGGCGGCGGCGGGAGCGGCGCCGCGGCAGCAGCATCGCTCGGAACGCCCGATCCGGCCGGCGTCCGATCGGCGATCACCGCGTCCAGCGCTTCGGCCATCGCGCCCACGGTCGGGAACCGGGCCGCCGGGTCGACCGCCAGGGCGCGCCGGGTGATGGTCTCGAGGGCCGGCGGGATCCCGGCCCGAATCGCCGACGGCGACGGCACCGAGCCCGACAGCCGGGCCATCGCGATCGAGGCCGCGCTGTCGCCTTCGAACGGCCGGCGACCGGTCAGCAGCTCGTACAGGACGATGCCAAGGGCGTAGATGTCGGAGGCGGCGGTGGTGGTCTCGCCCCGGGCCTGCTCCGGGCTGAAGTAGTGGACCGAACCGAGGGTGGTCCCCGGCAGCGTCATCTGGGCCTCGGCCAGGGCCCGGGCGATGCCGAAGTCAGCAACCTTGACCCGGCCATCGCGGGCAAGGAGCACGTTGCCGGGCTTGACGTCGCGGTGGATGATGCCGCGAGCGTGAGCCGCCGCCAGGGCGCGGGCGATCTCCGCGGTCAGCCGGGAGGCCTGGCGTGGCGGCAGGGCGCCGGTCCGGCGGATGACCGTGGCGAGGTCCTCGCCGTCGACCAGCTCCATGACGATGAACGGCCCGGCCTCGTCCTGGCCGTAGTCGAAGACGGCCACGATCCCGGGGTGGTTGAGGGATGCGGCCGACTGCGCCTCCTGTCGGAAGCGGGCGCCGAAGTCCGGGTCACGCCCGTACTCCGGCCGGAGCAGCTTGACCGCGACGTCCCGTTCGAGCTGGTTGTCTCGTGCCCGGTAGATGGTCGCCATCCCGCCCTGGCCGAGCAGCTCGATCAGCCGATACCGGCCTCCAAGGACGCTCCCGATCTCCGCCAAGCCCGCTCCTCGTACGTCGCTGATGTGTGCCGAACGGCGCCCCGGCGCCGGCCTCCGGCGCCCCTCTCGCGGGGCATCCTACCGTACGACGGTCGTGCGCCACCCAAGGGTGACGGTCGGCTAGGGCTCGATCCCCTTGAGGTAGGTTCGGAACTCCGATTCGAGCTCCGGACGCTGGAGTGCGAGCGCCACGGACGCCTTGAGCCAGCCCATCGTGGTGCCCGCGTCATAGCGGGTTCCCTCGAATTCGTAGGCATAGACGCCCTGCTCTTCCATGAGCGCCTGAATGGCATCCGTCAGCTGGATCTCGCCACCGGAGCCACGCGGCGTCTGCTCCAGCTTGTCGAAGATCTTGGGGGTCAGGACGTAACGGCCGATGATCGCGAGATTGGACGGGGCGCGCTTCGGCTCCGGCTTTTCGACGAGCTTGGTGACCCGGTGCAGCCGCCCGTGGTTCAGCGCCTCATCGACCGGCTCGCCGGCGATCACCCCGTAGCGCTTGGTCTCCTCGTTCGGCACCTCCATCACCGCGACGACGGAGCCGTGGGTCTGGTGGTAGGCGTGGATCAGCTGGCCGATGCACGGCCGGTCGGCGACGACGACGTCGTCGGGCAGGATCACCGCGAATGGCTCGTGCCCGATCAGGTCCTTTGCCATCAGCACGGCGTGGCCCAGGCCGAGCTGCTCCTTCTGGCGGACGTAGGCCAGTTGGGCGAGGTCCGTGATGTGGCGGACCTGGCGGAGCTTCTCGATCTCGCCCTTCTCCTCGAGCATTTGCTCGAGCTCATAGTTGAGATCGAAGTGGTCCTCGATCGCGCCCTTGTGGGCGGAGGTGACGATGATCACCTGCTCGATGCCGGCGGCAACCGCCTCTTCGACGCCGTACTGGATGATCGGCTTGTCGACGAGCGGCAGCATTTCCTTGGGCTGGGCCTTGGTGGCGGGCAGGAACCGGGTGCCCCACCCGGCAGCCGGAAAGACCGCTTTTCGAACGCGCATCGAACCTCGGGTCTCGGTGGATTAGGGGATCGCGGCCAGTATACGCGGGCCCTCCCGCCGGCCCCTCAGGATGGCTCGCCGTCCGGCGGCGACGACGCCGACACCGATCGCGCGAAGCGACGCACCGCCGCGCTGAACGGTTTCGGACGATCGAGGTTCACGAGATGGGTCGCCCGCGAGATCACGACCCGCCGGCCATCGCGTGTCGCGGCCAGGAAGGCGCGTTCGCCCAGGCGGAAGACGATGTCGAGCGAACCGTTGACGATCAGCGTTGGGCCCGGATACGCGGCCAGGTGATCGAGGTAGCGCCGGCCCAACAATTCGCTCAGCGCCGCCGCGCCGCCCCGCGGCCAGGAACCGCCGGCCAGCAACGGGCCGGCGATCCGGGGCGGGAAGCGCATCCGGAAGAACCAGGCGTCGAAGCGCGCGAGCACCGGACCCGGGCCTCGGCGCAGGATCAGGCCAAGGGCCCGATACGGGAGCGTCCAGCGACCGACCGGCTCCTGCGACGCCCCGGCAAGAACCAGACCCGCCACCCGCTCCGGCGAGCGGGCGGCGAGGTCCATCGCTACGTAGCCACCCAGCGACAGGCCGACGACAACCGCCCGGCCTCCAGCCGCCTCGTCGATGACGGCGGCGAGCCGATCGACGGCAGCGTCCATCGTGAACGGCTCATCGGCCAGTGCCCCGTGGCCGGGAAGGTCGATGGCGATGACCCGAAACTCGTCCGACAGGTCGTCGATCTGCGGCCGCCAGGCCGCCCGCGAGAGCCGGGTCCCGTGGACGAGGACGATCGGTGGAGCATCCGGTGGGCCTGCGACCTCGTAGCTGCCCTCGCCAGCCATGCCTCAGCCCGGTGGGACCAACCCGTGCTCGACGGCGTACAGCGCCGCCTGGGTCCGGCTCGCGAGGCCCAGCTTGCCGAGGATGTTGCTGACATGGGTCCGGGCCGTGCGCTCGGTGATGGCGAGCCGGTCGGCGATGGCCTTGTTGCTCAGTCCCTTGGCGACCAGGCCCAGGACCTCGCGCTCGCGGTCGGTCAACGGCTCGGTCGTGCTGGCGGCGGTCGCTGCACGTTCCCGAACCCGGCGGGCGAGAAGGCCAGCCACCGCCGGGTCGAGGTGCACCTCGCCCTGGTAGGCGGCCCGGATCGCGGCCGCAACGTCGTCCGCATCGGCGTCCTTGAGGATGAACCCCGAGGCACCCGCCTCGAGCGCCGCGGTCACCCGCGACTCCTCGATGAAGCTCGTCAGGGCGACGATCTCGATCTCCGGCAGCTCGGACTTGATAGCCGCGATCGCGCCCACGCCATCGAGCACCGGCATCAGCAGGTCCATCAGGACGACGTCCGGCTGCAGCCGTCGCGCCTCCTCGACCCCCTGCTGACCGTTCTCGGCCTCGCCCACGATCTCGATGTCGTCGAGCAGCTCGAGGTAGCCGCGCAGGCCGCGGCGCACGACGCCGTGGTCGTCGACCAGCAGGAGGCGGATGCGGGCGGGTGGGTCCTGGGAATCGGCGTCGGTCACTGGCCCGCGAATCTACCTTGTCCCGCGGCGCTGGCGCTGGGCTCGGTCTCGTGGGGCAGGACCGGCTCGCGGGTCGCCCGCCGGAGGAGGAGCGCCGCGCCAAGGACGGCCGCTGCACCGATGGCCTGGACCGGCCGGAGGGACTCGCCCAGCAGCAACGCCGCCAGACCGACACCGACGACCGGCTCGAGGAGCATCACGATCCCGGCGCGGGTCCCGCCGATCCGTCGGATGCCGATCAGGAACAGCAGCGACGGGATCCCGGCTCCCAGGATCCCGACCGACAGCAACAACGGCAGCAGCGTGGGATCGCGGACCGGCAGCAGCAGACCGTCCAGCGTCCCGAAGGCGAGGGCGATGATGGCGCATGCCGATGCGGACGTCCCGAGAATCCAGGCCATCGCCTGGTCGGCCGGCAAACGCGAGTAGCCGTCACGGCTGATCGTGACGTAGGTCGTCTGGGCCGCAGCGGCCAGCAGCGCCAGGAGGATCCCGAGAGCGTCGAGGACGAGCCCGGTGGCCGGATCGAGCCCGCCGGCCACGACCACCACCATCCCGGCAAGCGCCAGCATCAGGGCGAGCAGGACCGGGCGCGACGGGCGCTCCCGGCCGAGGACGATCGCAACGACCGCGACCATCGCCGGGTAGGTGTAAAAGCCAATCAGCGCGACCGCCACCGTTACCCGCGCGAATGCGGTGAACATCGCCAGGTTGAGGATTAAGGCGGCGGCGGCGGCAACCGCGAACGTCGCGCCTTCGCTCCGTGGCATGGCCCACGGGGCGACCAGCGAGCGGCCCTTTCTGACGGTCCATACGACAACGGCGACCAGGACGGCCGCCCCGATCCCGGCCCGCCAGGCGACGAACGGCAGCGGTGTCATCCCGCCGTCATAGGCCCATCGCGACAGCGGTCCCAACCAGGCGAACAGCGACGCGCCGAGGGCGACAATCAGGTAGCCGGACGTGGGCACTCCGGTCGCGGAACTCTCGCGAGCAGGATCGGGAGACGCGATGACGGACCACCTTCCATCGGACCGACCCGCTTGTGGGGCCGGAGCCGACGAAGTCTAGTCGGCGGACCCGATCGGGCGGGCGGGGAGGTTCCCTGCCGCCGAGGCCGCGACGGCGTCGGTCGGTCCTCGCTCGCTGCGGCCGCGGGTCAGGCGGATAGAGGTGAATGGGACCCGGATCTCGCGGAAAGCCTCGATCGAGACGAGGAAGCCGGCCAGCAGGAACAGCACGGCCAGGAACTTGCCCCACTGGAAGTAGTCGGTCACCCCGAGGCGGTTGAGCGTGTCGCCGCCGCTGGCCATGAAGCCGCCGATCGCGATCAGGATGGTGGCCGGCACACGGCTGTGGATCTGGCCGGCGAGCAGGGCCCGGACGGCCCCGGGCAGCGACGCGACGAAGTTGACGGCGATCGCGACTGGCGAGATCAGGAGGTTGAACAGGAACTGGTCACCAGGCTGGTTCGGATCGAGCGAATACGGCAGGACCCGGCGCTTGGGCATGAAGACGTAGGCCGAGAAGAGCGCCCCGAAAGCCAGCGCGAGGCCGCCGGTGACGTTGAGGAACGGGGTCAGCAGCCGGATCGTGCCCGGGAACAGCTCGCCGGTCGGGATGCCGGCCGCATCGACGTGGTAGCCGGGCGGCGCCAGCGTGACCGTGATCATGAGGACGGCCGACAGCCCCGTCGCCCCGATCACCGCCCCGGCGGCCAGCGCGGGCCAGCGCTCGTTCTGGAAGTACGTCTCCACGAATACCGCCAGCGCCAGGACGAGCGCGCCGATGAGGTACAGCGGCGCGGCATAACCCGAGCCTTCGTAGCCGTACCGGCGCTGGGCGAGGACCGTGAAGACGCCCGCCAGGAGCAGGCAGAACGCGAAGGTGTAGCCAAACCGGGTCCTGGCCAGCAGGAAGGCGGTCCCTAGGCCCAGCCAGCCCGCGGTCCACATGGCCCCGCTGAGGTACCACGTCCGGTACAGCGGCTCGCTCCACCCGCCGATCGCCGCCAGCGCCTCGCAGCCCGACGCGATCCCGTAGAACAGCATGCCGGTGGCCCACAGCAGCTGGAATGTCTGGCGACGCTCGCGCCACTGGTCGAACAGCGCCACGGCGAGGACCAGCGCCAGGATCGACGTGATGCTCGGCAGGATCAGGACCAGGTTCATCGCGTCGTTCCGGGCCCGTACGCGGCAATCAGCCGGAGCAGCAGCCGATCGAGGAGCGCCGAGGCGTCGTCGTAGGCCGCCGCTAGGCGGGTGGGATCGAGGGTCCGCCGGCGCCCGAGCGCAGTGAGCTCCGAGAGAAACGGCTTGCGAGCGATCACGAAGCGGGTGACGGCATCCCCCAACGGCGTACCGGCAGCCGACAGCCGGCGGGCCAGCTCGTCCGTCACGGCTCCGGCTTCGGCCTCGGCCCGATCCCGGGCGGCCGCAGTCCGGGCATCGAGGTGGGCGAGCAGCGCCGCCACCAGCCGCCGGCCGTCGGTCCGGAAGGCCTCGCGGTCACCGTCGACGGGCCCGGCTGGCGGCTGCCCATCGGTCGGGGGAGCGGCGTAGCTGCGGCGGTACGCCCGCGACAGGCGGGCTGGCGTGGCGCCCAGTCCCGTCAGCGAGGTCCTGGCGGGACGACGGCCGGATGCCAGGCGCTCCAGCGACCGGCGGCTGAACCGGCGATGGCCGCCAGGTGTCGCCCAGGCGTCGACTTTGCCGGCATCGGCCCACCGCCGGAGCGTGTCGGGATCGACGCCCAGCAGCCGGCTGGCGGGGCCCAGCGACAGCCAGTCACGGGCATCCCCCGCGGTCGGATGAGAAGGATCGGGCGGCACACCGTCTCCGGGGAGTCAGAACCTAGGTAAATCTCCGTACCCGCGCGAGCCGTCGGGCGGTCGGAGAATAGGTGCGCCCCGTGCCCCTGTCAATCGAGGCCGGAACTAGGCCGGGATCAGCTCGTGATCGTCGCGGTGGATGCCGTCGCACAGGCCCCAGCGGACCGTCTCGCCGGGCACCGGGATCGGCCGCATGATCTCGCGGACCGTGCCCTTGCGACAGAACAGGTAGCCCTTCTCGGCCATCCATCGGCGGGCGTGGGCGGGGTCGGAGTGGAACTGGAAGGGGCCCGGGTTCAGCCCCGTCTCCGACGACCAGTCGGACGGGACCTCGGTCGCCACGATGTCGAGGATGTTGAGCCGCCAGGGCGTGCCCTCGATGACCTCGCGGCAGCCGTCGCAGCGGATGGCAACGTTGTCCTTGACGATCGTCGGGATTCTGACACCCAGGATCTCCATCGCTTTCGATGGTAGCAGGGGCGACCACGGGTACCCTGCTCCCGTGAGCACCGCCAAGGGCGACCACAACCGAGTCCTCAAGGACGTTGCCCGGGAGGTCCTGGGCCCGTTGGGGCTGGTTCAGCGGGGCCGATCGCGGACCTGGCTCGACGACCGCGGCTGGCACGTCATCGTCGTGGAGTTCCAGCCCTCCGGGTTCTCGAAGGGCAGCTATCTCAACGTCGGGATCATGTGGCTGTGGTACGCCAAGGACCACATCTCGTTCGACTACGGCCACCGGGAGGCAGGCTTCGAGGACGCCGAGACGGATGACTGGCCGGCTCGCAGTCGCGCCCTCGCCGAGGCAGCCGCCTCGCGCGTTCACGAGCTGCGGGACGAAGTCTCGGACCTGCCAGCCGCTGAGCGTCTGCTCAGCGGCAACATAAGCGGACCGGGTTGGCCGATGTATCACGCCGGCGTCGCGGCTGGACTCGTCGGCGACGTCGATGCGGCAGCGGAGCAATTCGACGCGATATCGGCGCGTCAACCCCAATACGACTGGCAACGGGCGATGCGGGCCACGGTCCAGGAGCTCCGTTCGTTGGTCGGGGACAGGGCTACGTTCGGCGACCGGATCGTCAACGAGATCCGGGCGAGCCGCGCCGCGCTCAACCTGCCGGAGCGTTCGGCGGACGATCTGAAGGCGGCTCTCGAGGCCCGCGAAGCCGGTGGGCTCAGGACCACTGTGCGGAGAGTCCGTCGGATGCTGGCCGGATAAGGTCGCCAGCCGGGATTACCGCGATCGCAACCGGATGACCGGGATCTCGCGGTCGGTCTTCGACCGATAGCCCACGTACTCCGGAGCGTCGACCGCGATGCGCTCCCACGCCCGCGCCAGGTCTTCGCCCACGACCGACTCCGCCCGGACCGCAACGCGCCGCCCGTCGCCGAACTCGACGGTGGCCTCGGGATCCTTGCCGAGATTGTGGAGCCACGCCGGGTGCCGTGATGCGCCCACCGCCGAGGCGATGACCAGCCAGGAATCCGGAGCCTCCTCGATGTAGCCGAGAATCGCATGGCGGACCTGTCCCGACTTCGCTCCCCGTGTCTCGAGGTGGAAGGCATGGAGGCCGCCCTGGGTCCGTGCTCCCCCGTTGCGCCGGAACTGGCGCAGCATCATCCGGCTCGCCAGACCGCTCAGGAAGCGCGGGAAGAACGCGCCACGCGTCCCCTTCGGCGGCACCGTGACCGACATGGCTTCAATCTACGGCGAACGCCTGCTGCGCGTTGACCGGTTGCCACGCGAGATTCACGCGCGGCCGCGCACCAGGTCGATCAAGCGGCCGAGCACCCGTTCGCCGTCCGCGCGAAGGCCATTGTGCTCGTACTCGTTCGTGATCCACGGCCGGAGGCCGCTGATCTGGCTCGCCGTCTCCTCGGCGAAGCGGCGCTCGACGTACAGGTCGTTGACGTAGATCGTTGCCGAGACCGGGACCTCGTTGTGGGCCAGCTGGTCGGCGTCGTACAGCTTCGGCCACGGGTGCTCGGCGAGAATCTCTGCCGCCGCTCGATGGGAGCGCAGCTGGCCGTAGTCCTCCCACATCCAGCGGAAGACGTGTTCGGCCGTGAAGTAGCGCTCTTGAGCCACCTCGTCGGGCAACAGTCGCTCGGCCGACCAGCGCGTCGGCACGCCGTCCGCGTACGACAATTCGTGGAGCGTCGCGTAGATGGGGTTGCGGCCGAACCTGTTGACGTCCTCGGCGTCGGCGAGGAATGCCCGCGACCCGAACGGCAGCTCGAGGACGTGGTGGATGAGCTCGAAACCGGCGCTGTCGCCCAACTTGTTGCCAATCTGCAGGAACCGCCGCGACGTCATCCGCTCGCCCGACGGGAGCCGGACCTCCTCGTCGTCGAGCCGGCGCAACGTGTCCCGCAGCCGTTGCCGGTCATCGGGATAGCGCTCGAAGTACGCCCGGTTCTTGTCGATCAGACGGAGGTAGGTCGCCGAATACACGTCGTCAACAGGCCGGCCGATCGGTGAGAGACCGCCGGTGATGAATGCCTCCTTGAGGCCCGCCGGGGCGAACGAGAGATAGGTCATGGCGCAGAAGCCGCCGAAGCTCTGGCCGAGGATGCTCCAGCGGTCGACGCCCAGCTCCCCCCGAATGAGCTCCGCGTCGCGGACGATGGCGTCGGCACGGAAGTGGGTCATGTATGCCGCCTGCGCCTGGGGCGTGTCGCCCGGGATATCGCCGACCGGGGTCGACCGGCCGGTGCCGCGCTGGTCGATGAGCATCAGGCGATAGTCCTCGATCGCGCGCTTCTGCCAGCCGGACGGCGGCGCGGTCGGACGGGTCGCCTCGCCACCGGGCCCGCCCTGCTGGAAGATGAGATATGGGCGATCGAGCCCATCCGGCGCGGCAACCTCGCGGCTGAAGAGCGTGATCTTCGGGCCGTCCGGGCGGGCGTGATCGAGGGGCACCTCGTGCTCGCGCTCGGTCAGGACCGCCCCGGGGACGTGATACCTGACGGTCATCGGACCCTCCCGGCCGGTTCCGGCTCGAGACCACGGCCGACATGAGCGGCCAACTGAATCCCGACGCTTACCAGGTCTCGAGGAACGATCGTTACGCGGATCGACACGCCCGGTAAGGCGCCCGAGAAGCGCGCTTTACCGGGGTGGAGGGAGTCTAGTCCGACTCGCACGCTCCAGTTCGTTCCAACGAGGCGTGCGCGAAACGAACGTCGGTGCTCGTCACGCAGGTGCTCGGCGATGTCCGTCGCGCACTCCATCGAGGACCGAGCGTCGCGGAGCACTAGGCGGCACGCCATTCCTCGAAGGATCTCCGCCGGCCTCCTTGCCAAGTCCGGTCCCCAGCGAGGGGTTCGGATTGGCCGTCGACCGTATGCCTCCATCGTCGCGAAACGCGATGGACCCTTGCCGGCTCAACGGGCGTGCAGGAGGTCGGTGGCGCCCCGACTCGCATCGCAAGCCCCGTCTGAGCATTTCGCTCCCTGCATGCGTCGGTAGGTCATGGGCGGCGAAGAGTCCGCCGGAGTGGGAGGGGGCGATCCTCGCCCTGCCATGATCGAGAGGTTTGTGCACGTGTCCACCATGCTGCGGCCCCTGGCCGTCACAACGATCGCCCTGATCACCGCGTTCGCCGTCGCCGGCCCAGCTGCCGCGGGGGCCGCCACGGTCGACCGCATCGCCAACGTCGAGACGTTTCTCGTCGTCGCCTTCGGGGATGATTTCCCGATTGCGTCGATCAGCAGGGCGGACTGCACGTTTACGCAGCTCGTCGTGCGGCCTGACGGATCGGCCACGGAAACCATGCACTGCCGGCTCAATGACAACCCGGTGAGCGTCCCGGAGTACCAGGGTTCGGCACCGCAGGTCGCGTTCCACAACTGGGGCGGCCCGTGTGAATGGGTCTCCGACTACTGGTACGCCAAGAACGAGTCGATCGTCTTCGCCGACAGCTATCGGTACGTTGTCACGCCAGGCGGCCTCGTCTTCGCTCAGGCCACGTATCCGGCAGAGCCCGTCGCGTGCGAATAGCGGCTGGGCCGACTTGCCCCCGCACTATGGCTAGTTCGTGCAAACTGCCCGCCACGTTGGTTGCGGACTTCTCCGGCATGGACCGTTGAGCACCGAGACGGAACCAAACTAACAGGCGGTCGCGGGGGTAAACGGGCTGTCGGCCACCATCTGGCAGATCGTGCGCGCGGTCGCGTTCATGCCGTCCACGCCTGGCCCATGATCGCATTCGAGCCCTCGAGTCGGGCGAGCCGACTCTCGATCGACGACAGGTCGACCGATGGCACGGACACCTCGTCGCCGCGGCGTTATCGGGCAATCATGCCCCCGGCCGCGCGCGTCGCGTCGAGCCCTCCGGGGGAAGAGGGCGCGACGGCGCGCCGCATCGCCGGGGGTAGAGCGAGTCTAGGCCGACTCGCAAGAGAAGTCGGCCGCCGGACGGCTGCCCTCGCTGATATGGCCCCGCACCCGAACTCATTGCTGGCTACTCAAGGCTGGCACGGTCATCGATCGGCATCGTCATCGAGGCACAGGCGATCGCGACGCCGTCTGGCATGACGACCTCAGTCGACTCGACGATCGTGAACCCGTAGCGCTGATACAGCGGCAGGCCCGGCAGGGTGGCCATCAGAGCCATCGTCCGGTAGCCCTCGCTTCGCGCCGCCGAGTGGCAGGCTTCGAGGATCCGGGTGCCCAGCCCGCGGCGCGCATAGTCGCCGTGGACGAACATCGCCCGCACGTACGCGGGCTCGGTCTGGGGGTCCAGGACCCGGACGAGCCCCTCCTGGTCGGCTGAGCCGGTGTAGAGCTTCGCCCGTCGGCTCCAGCCGCCGCACGCGACCAGCCGACCGTCCGCCTCGATGACGAAGTACGTGCCGTCCTCCACGAGTGTCCGGTCGACGCTGCCGACGTAGCGGACGCTGGACTCGGTCTGCCGGGCGTCGTAGACCGCGGGGAAGTGTGCCCGGATGGAGTCCTTCATCAGCGCATCGATCGCGTCGACGTCGGCGGAGGTGGCAAGTCGGAGAACGGGCTCGTCCGTGGCATGCCTCCGGCCCCCCGGCTGTCGCGCGCCCGGAATGGAGCCCACCCAAAGGTCGAAACCAGGTGCCTATCCACAGACCTACAAGCGCGCGATTAGGTTGTCAATTACAGCACCTACCGCCGAAACAGCGAGATGGCCAGCCGACCGGGGCGGTCGACTGGCCTTGGACTGTCTCCGGTGGCGCCCCGCTGGCGCCTGCGGTGCGGGGGGCCCTCGGCGTGGCGGCCACGGATCTGACAGATCAGCAGCGTCCTTCTAGGGGCCGTCGTTGGCCGACTGCGCGAGACGGTCGGCGACCTCGCCACGGATGACGATCTGGTGTGGGCTGAGCCCGTCGTTGGCCGACTGGGCGAGACGGTCGGCGACCTCGCCACGGATGACGATCTGGTGTGGGCTGAGCCCGTCGTTGGCCGACTGGGCGAGACGGTCGGCGACTTCGCCACGGATGACGATCTGGTGTGGGTTGAGGCCGTCGTTGGCCGACCGCGCAACCGGCGCTTGGACCTGCTGGGTGCACAGGACCACGAGCGCGCCTACGAGGACGACGACAACGGCCGCAATTGCGGCGAGGAGTGGTGAGCTCCAGCGGCGGGTGCCAGCGTGTGAGCGAACCGGGAAGGCGGTATCCATCTCTCGGGCCTCCATCGTGCCGCGTCATCTGCGCGGCATTTCTTCATGGCTCGAGAGTGGCTTTTCCCGGGTCCCGGGTTCATCGGCGAGCTCCCTCATTCCATCGGCAGCCCCCACGTATCGGACTCAGTGGGGAGGTCCCTCGCTGACGGGATGTGCATCGCCGCTCGTCGGCGTGCCGGCGTCGGCGAGCCGAGCAGCCAACTGGGTTCGGTTTTGGACTCCAGCCTTGCCCAGCACGTTTGAGACGTGCCGCTCAACGGTCTTACGGGAGAGGAATAGCTGCTCGGCGATCTCCGGATTGCTTGCGCCGGCGAGGATGAGGCGCGCGACTTCCCATTCGCGCTCGGTGAGCGCATCCAGCCCGGAGGCGCCCGCTGCGGATCCACGCCGCCAGGTTCGAACGCCCAGCGCTCGCAGGGCTTGCTCAGCCAGACGAACCTGCGCGATCGCGCCCATCTGATCGGCCCTGATCGCGGCGGCACGATAGGCCTCGGCGGCGCGGCCGCGATGGACCCGTTCGAGTGTTCTCGCCAGGTCGAGGTTGGCCCAGAGAGCATCGATCCCGCGGTCGAGCCGGTCGGCTTCCGCGACGAGCGCCGTCAGCTCTTCTACTGCCTCGGCCGGGGCATCAAGAGCGAGGAGAAGCGCCGCGATGACCCTTCGGTGGTACTGCGCGGGGAGATCCATACGAATGCCTGATGCCGCGTCGACCTCGAGCGCCTGTCGAGCCTCATTGGGCCGACCAATTCGGGCGAGCGCTTCGGCCGCATTGATTTCCAGGTCGTGGCGGCAACCTGGGCAGCCAGACGCCTCCACATCACGTCGAGCGAGGGCGAGATTGTGTTGCACGTCGGGTGCGGCCGAGGGTCCCTGCAATCGCGCCAGCCAGACGACGAGCGCTCGATAGTAGTCGTGCCGGTAATGCGGATTGGGCTCGTGCTCGCTTTCATCGATGATGCGCCGCGCAGCCGTCCGCCAGTCACCCATGGAGAACATCAGCTCAAGACCGGTCATGGATTTGCCACCGATCGTCCGGGCGGCATCCTGGACACGTACCGCCAGGTCGCTGAGCTCGGTCCAGACGCGTTCAGCCTCACGCAGGTCGCCTAGATCGTGCAGCGTCAGCACGAGCCACCGCCCGGCCTCAACCGCGACCGTGAGCAAGATCCGCTCTCGAGCATCCTCCCACGCCCGCCGGAACAAGTCGGCCGCGACCCGCAGTTCGCTGCCGCCGGCTCGCACAGCGATGCCCCGGAAGATGATCGCCTGGAGCTGTCCCCCCTCTCCCAGGCCGCCCATGCCGGCGGCGATTTCGTCGGCCAACCGGGCCACTTGGGCCCAGTCACGATACTGACCCACGACCTCGAACCCGACACGCATCGCATCCAGGTATGCCGATTGCGCATCAGCGCCGAGCGAGGCGGGGCCGCCGGCGTCGGTGGCGAGACGTCGTGCGGCCGAGACGACGGCTTCCATCAGGGCCCATCGTTCGGATGTCCTCGGCTCGAGCCAGATGAGAACCGAGGCCTCGATGGCATCGAGCGCGAGGGCCACCGCCATCGGCAGCGCTCCTGTGGCGCGAGATCGCTCGATCCAGGCAACTGCTTCGTCCCGTCGATGCAGTTGATACGCCTCACGGGCTGCGGCGACGCCCGCGCGCATTCGGAGCTCCGGGTCCTGCGACTGCGCTGCCACCGCGGCCCAACGACCCAGCGAAAGCTCATGGTCGCCAAGCTCGGCGGCCAGATCGGCGACAGCGGCGTGGAGATCCAGTGTCGCCGGGTCGGCCGGATCTTCGGCGGCGGCGATCACGGCAAGTTGCCCCAGACCGGGCCGGCCAAGCAGCCGCCGGCGCGGCGAACGAGCGAGGCGCAAGGCCAGATCGAGCGTGGGAATGGCGCCCGCCTGGCGATGGGCCAGGGCGGCCTGCAACTCCGTGGGATCCTCGCCCGCTTCGGCCTCGATCAGGGCGGCTAACCGCCGGTGGATCCTCCGAACGGCTGATGCAGGCAGATGCTCTGCGGCGGCTGCCCGGATGAGATCGTGGGCAAGCAGGACGGATAGCCCAGACCTCACGATGAGGCCTCGATCCACCAATTCAGCAAGATTGGTCGCTACCCGCTCAGTGGTCCAATCCTCGAGGTGCGCGAGGTCATTGGGCGTCATGGGTCGCGCAGCCACGGTCAGGTCGGAGAGCAACACCGCAGCATCAGGGCTCGCGCCTGTCAGTCGCGCCGTGACTGCGCTATGGGCGTCGTTGCCTGGCGCATCCGGACGCATCAGGGCGAGCAGCCAGAAAGGCGAACCCGACGCCTTGGCCCATAACTCGGCCGCGTGGACCGGAGACAACCCAGGCTCGAGATGGCGGACGAGATCGATCGCATCCTCGCGCTCGAGTGGACGCAACTCGATGAGCGCTGGACGTGCCTGATCGGGCCGCAGCTTCGCCAGCGAGTCTGCCAGGGAAGCGACAGCAGGATTGGGACGCGATGCTGCGACGACCATGAGCGGCGGTCCCGTTGTCGCTGCGCCGCGGGCGAGGTAGTGGATCAGGGCGAGCGACAGCTCGTCGACCCACTGCATGTCGTCGACCGCGATCAGCGTGGATCCAAGCGATCCCAATGCCCGATGCGCTGCTTCGAAGACCCTGATCGGTTCCAGCGGAGTTCCGCCGCTATTCGTTGAGGGAGCGAGGAGTTCCCCCAGCACGGAGCCCGAACCGTCGCCGGCAAGGTCGCGGAGAAGGGGCGACGCGGCCGCCAGTGGCACGTTCCGTTCCGTTTCGTAGCCGACAATTTCCAACTGCGCGTGTTTGGCCAGTCGAGCGCGAGCCTCGGCCAGCAGCCGGGTCTTGCCCTGCCCTGGGTCGCCCACGATGAATACCGTCCAGAGTCCGCCACGGTCGACGAATTCTCGTGAGACCGCGTCGATGGTCTGGAGTTCGCGAACTCGGCCAACCAGGGGCGCATTCATGACGCTCGAGGCTCCGCGCTCACGCAATTGGAAACCCGCATCGTCGTCTCGCCTGACGTTCGCTACCTGGCCGGTCTGATCAAGGCTCATCATGCATCGGCGCGAGAGCCGCTCAAAGTGGTCCTGACCACTGGCGGTCAGACCGAGAGGGGCGCGACCACGTCGGTCATGTCGGAGCGCCACCTGGAACCACTCAATGAGCGGCCGCGATTCAGCGGTCGGCCTGCCCGACATCGGTTCGCGGCGATCGAGGGGTCCACCTGTGCGACGCATTCGAATGCGGCGGGAGTGCCCCCAAGGGGCTCGGGGACCCGCCCGCTGTCAGATGAGGGCCAGCTGGACGATACGGACGACGGCCTTTGAGGCGAGGGTTGGTACAGGACCCTCCGCTTGCCACGGCGCCGCAATGTCTGGCCGAGCCTCGCTACGTCCGCTCGCGATTCCATTTCCGACACTGGCTATTGCGCACAGGACCAGCCAGGTCCCAATCGACGAGGAGTTCCCGATGACGGATCAGAAGGATTGGCAGAAAGACCAGGGGACGGGTAGCGGCGGCGGCGGCACGAGCGGCGGCGGCGGCGGCACGAGCGGCGGCGGCGGCGGCACGAGCGGCGGCGGCGGCGGCACGAGCGGCGGCGGCGGCGGCACGAGCGGCGGCGGCGGCGGCACGAGCGGCGGCGGCGGCGGCACGAGCGGCGGCGGCGGCGGCACGAGCGGCGGCGGCGGCGGCACGAGCGGCGGCGGCGGCGGCACGAGCGGCGGCGGCGGCGGCACGAGCGGCGGCGGCGGCGGCACGAGCGGCGGCGGCGGCGGCACGAGCGGCGGCGGCGGCGGCACGAGCGGCGGCGGCGGCGGCACGAGCGGCGGCGGCGGCGGCACGAGCGGCGGCGGCGGCACGAGCGGCGGCGCGGCGCGGCGGCGGTGGCACGAGCGGTGGCTCCGGCGGCGGCGGCACGAGCGGTGGCTCCGGCGGCGGCGGCACGAGCGGTGGCTCCGGCGGCGGCACGAGCGGTGGCTCCGGCGGCGGCGGCACGAGCGGTGGCTCCGGCGGCGGCACGAGCGGTGGCTCCGGCGGCGGCCAAGCGGGAACCGGAGGCTCCGACTACGGATCGGGCACCGGTAGCACCTCCGGGATGACCGGTGGCCAAGGTTCCGGCACCGGCGACATGGGCAACAAGAGCGGCTCGGGCTCGGGCGGCCAGGGCGAGTCCGACATGGACGAGGGCACCGGCGGCTCGAGCCAAGGCACGAACGGCTGATGCCGATGCCGCGCGGTGATTCCGGGCGGCCGATTTCTCGCGCGTCATCAAGTGGCGCGACCGAGGCAGGGACGACCACGGCGATGGTGCCGTGGTCGTCTCGATGTCCGAGCGGCGGGCGCTCGAGGCATCCAGCCCGGGCGCTCGAGGCATCCAGTTAGCCTTGCAATGGGTGCGTCCGTTGCCACGGCGCGATCGACGAGCGCTTGAGGTGGGACCCGTTACCCGCGCTCAGGATCACCACACACTATGTCTAGATCGTGGGTGCTGCCTCGACACGCCACGGCCACCTCGAGCCCGGCGGCAGACGGCGCTCGCCATACCCGAACGGCCGCCGTTCGTGAGCGAGTATCCCTAGGCCGCTCCATCGACGTCTCTCGGCTGAGCCGACGACCCCGGAAACGCGATCCCAGCGAATTCTATTCGCTCGAGCGCGATAGGCTCGGCGAGATCATCAAGATGTCGGATCGCTCAAAGGAGACCGGGCAGGTGAACGGTACTGATTCGACTCGGACTGAGCTGGAGGACCAGCTCCGCTGGTTTGAGAGCCACGCGGGAAGGGCGCGATACCTGTCTCTTGCAACGCGGATATTGGCCGCGAGCGGCTCCGCCCTCATCGCCTTCCTGATTACCACGGGCTTTCCTGGCTGGATCCCGGCAGCGATGGCACTCGGTGTGAGCTTCATTGAGATCGTCGACGGGTCCACAAATCAGCAAGCCAACTGGGTTCGCTACCGGCGGACGGCCGAAGACTTGCGCTCAGAGCGGACGCTTTATGACGCCCGAGCCGGTGATTACGCTGGTTCCGACCGACAAGCGACACTCGCGCATCGCTTGAACGACATTCGGCGAACCGAACGAACGGAGTGGGCCAAGTGGGCAGAGCGACTCGGTAAAGAGTCTTAGGGAGCATCGGGCTTGAGCCGGGCACCCGCGCCTGGCTCTCGCAAACCCGAGACGTCCCGTGGCCGGCTAAGTGGCTGGAGTCACCGACGCACAGTGGGTCTTCCCGTCACTGGTCCCTGATATCGAGGTCGTTGCGAACGGCTTCGCCCCCCGAACTGGCGGCTCCCCACCACGTTTCGGCGTCATGGCGAGGGCAAGCGATGTGCCGAAGTCGACCTCGTCGCCGGTCGCGGACAGCTCGGTCGGGCGCCGCCGACGCGGACGTTCCGCAACCGGCTGGGTTGTCGATCCAGCTTCTGACGTTTCACGGGCCATGACAGTGGTCGGAACAGGCGCGTCCATACGTGGGACGTCCCGGTCCAGCACTGCGCCCATGTGGTTGATCATGGCAACCCGCTTGCCATACAGCTCAAACTCCGATCGCCTGAAGCTATTTCCGTACTTGACCAGGATTGTCTTGAGGATCGATGTGTCGTCGAAGATTGAGTGCGACACGCTCCCGGGGTTGACGAACGGTGAGATGACCCACGTGGGCACTCGTGGACCCATACAGTCTGGGCCGTCCGGGTGTAGCCGCGGCACCTGGCCCACCAACCCCGCAGACCGGCCGCAGGACGGCCACCAGAGACGGGGCATGTGGCGGTTATAGGGGGCCGCACATGGAGCAGCGCCAAGGTTGCCGTCTCCCTCATTCCATCTGCGCTTCACCCGTTCGTCCGCAGGGCCGCTAGGCCGGTGACTCCGGGTCGGTGTCCAGCAGCTGCCCGGTGAAGTCCTTGAGGAGCAGACCAGAACTGTCGACCGGCAGCTCGGGCATCACAACCTCCTCATCCTGACCCTCGGCGATCCAGTCGGTGCATTCGCGATTGAGGATGACGACCGCTGCGCGACGTGTCTGCGGAACCGATCGGACGGTATGCTCAATAACCGCATCCGTGATCGCGATCATGGGCTTCCGGCGACGGAGGCTCGCGATTGCGTCGGTGCCTGGCAGGGCGTGGACGTAGCCGCGAACGATGTAGGGACCCGATTTGGCTACGATCGGATGCTGTCTGGTTCGGTGGCGGCGAGCCGGATCACCACGAGGCCCGCTGGCATGGACCAACAGCATCTCGTCACGGCTTACGACGACGTTGTGGAGCTCGATCGCGTGGCCGCCTTCAAGGTCCTCGACGAGCACATCCGCCAGCTCGAAGGACTCGTTGTCGTTGAGAAGATCGCTCAACCGGTCGCCGGCCAGCCCGATCCGGCCGGAGAGGATGCAGTCTTCGGCGTAGGCGACGATGTCGATGCGTCGCTCGACTGTACCCGTCGGCACGATGGCATCGTCGATTGGTGCGGCGGTCTGGGACCGCAGACCGAAGCGCGCCACCTTGCGGAGCAAGCCCGCGGTTCGTCCAACTGCGGGGCTGGCCGAGAGTGCTGCGTCCGTCGCGGAGCGATGTTGGTGTAGCAAGCTCACCGGCTTCACCATAAGCGGCAGGGACCGCCGAATGATGCGGCTTTCCCAATCACCGCTCGATCCCCCGTAAGGCCCACTTCCACCCCGGACGTCCGCCTAGTGCACGCGGCTGGGGTCCAAGGCCTCGGGCCGACGACACTATGGCCGGATCGTGCGGGCGTTCCCCGCCTGGCTCGCCGCTCGTCGCGTAGAACGTCTGTTCTACCATCGTCAGATGCACCTGCGAGCCGCCCGTCTGCACGCCGCCCGCCGCGAGGGTCTCTTACGCCGGCTCGTCAACGAACAACGCATTCCCGCAACGCGCGCGGAGGACTGGCTGGCGGCGTGGGAAGCCGAAGCGGACCGGATGGGCGTCGAGCCCGCCCCTGGCTACTGGCGGCAGGGTTACCAATGGATCCTCGAACGGCTAGCAGACGGCAAGCCGCCCCCGTCGCCGCCGGTCTAGCCCTAGGACGTAGCCGACGCGCGGAGCGGGGGCCGTGGTGAGTCTGGCGAGGGGCGCTTATCGGGGGCGTAGGGCTACTCGGTCGAGGGTTGCGGGCTGGCGGCCTCTGCGTACTCCGGCTCTCCGCCGACTCGGACGATGAATGCCTCGAGGTCGGAATCCTGGCCGGTTGTCTCCCGGTGGATAGTCTCGGGTGGGACCATGAAAAGTCGCCAGCGCGCGCGACGATGCTCTCGGCCCCGGCCGGGCCGAAGTCGACCGTCACGGAGCCACGGATGACGTAGACGTAGGTCTCGTTGGATGCGTGGTGATGCCAGCCGCTCACGTCGCCCGCCTCGTTCTGGATCCAGCCGGCCCAGCCGACCCAGTGGCCCTCCGGACCATGGAAGTGGCGGCGTTCCGCGCCGGGCGGCTCCGGCATTCCCCCTTCAGTGGCGCCAAAGGTGTGCGTTGTGGCTCGGGGCGGGCACCGACGTCCTGGGCGGGTCTTAGGTAAGGCGGCACCCTGGGTCGACGCACACCCAGGTCACCAGTCGCCAGCGTGGGCTCGACACTATGACCCCATCATTTCCAAGCCGTTGACTCCCGACGGACTACCTTGATGACGGAGTACGACGCGAGCCAAGGGTTCGCTCGGGGCTCAGCGCCGGACGGGTACGTCCAGCCAGGCTTCACGGATCGCACGGGTGGCGAGCTCGGTCCGCGACTGGGCACCGGTCCGTTCGAAGATCCGTCCGAGATGGGCCTCAACTGTCCTTGTGGTCACGCCGAGCGCGGCACCTATCTCGTCATTGGTCAGGCCGTCGGCGACCAGCCGAAGGACATCGAGTTCGCGCGACGTCAGCTCCGGCGGGAGTGCGTCCTGTCGCCTGTCGAACACGAGGCGGCCGGCCGCGACGGCGCGCACCGCCTCGATGAGCTGGTCTGTCTCCACGCTCTTCGCGACGAAGCCCGCGGCGCCGGAGCGAAGCGCGATCTGGTGGTACTGCGGGTAATCGAAGGCGCTGAACACGATCACCGCCGTTCGCGATTGACTGCCGAGAAGGGTGAGACCGTTCTCCTCGCCAAGGCGGACGTCGAGGATCAAGACATCGGGCGGATCGTCGGCATCGATGATGGTCCGCGCGTCCTCGAGCGACCCACCTCGTCCCATCACCTCGATGTCCGCTTGGCGGCCCAAGACCGCAGCGATCCCGTCGCGGAAGGCCGGGTGATCGTCCACGACGGCGACGCGGATCAGGTGCTCGCCGCCGGCCATTCCACACCGACATGGGTCCCACGATCCGGTCGATGGAGCAACTCGAGCCGAGCCCCGATCGCCTCGGCGCGTAACCGCATGTTCAGGAGGCCGTGACCGCCCGACCCGGGTCGCATGGACCGGGCGAAGCCGGGACCCTCGTCATCGACACTGAGCGTCAGGCTCTCACCGTCGGTCCGATAGGTGATCCGGATCGGTGGCTGGCCGTGGCGGAGCGCATTGGCCATCGCCTCCTGGGCAATCCGGAAGGCGGCGAGCTCGACGTCTGGCGGTGGCCGGTGCAACCCTTCGTACTCGACCGATACGGCCACGCCGGTCATGCGTTGCGCTCGCTCGGCGAGCCAGTCCAATGCCGGCCCGACGCCTAGGTCATCGAGCATCGGCAGTCGCAGCTCGCCGGCAATGTCGCGCAGCTCGACTGCCACAGCCCGCGCGCTGGCGGCCGCATCGGCATGACCTTCCGCCTCGAGCTGCTGGCCGAGCAGCAGGATCGCCTGAAGCGGTCCGTCGTGGATGTCGGCGGCCAACCGGCGCCGCTCGCTCTCCACGGCGGCAACGGTCAAGTCGCGCTGCGTGATCGCCTGCGTCGCGGCGCGCGTCAGTGGTCTTACGGATGCGCGGGTCACGATGACGAAGACCGAGAGACCGACGACGAGGACGAGCAGCCCGGCCGACGGCACGGCCAGGACGAAGGCGCCGGCGAGGGGCGCGAGGCCGATGAGGATCTGGCCCGCCTGCCGTGGATCACGACCGGGCGCGCGAGCCGCGCCCATCAGCGCGGGCACGAGCGCGATGGCCGTGATGGCCGCGAGGTGGACGGTTCCGGTTGCGGCGCTCGGTTCCCCATCCGACCAGATCTGGAGCCCGGCTGCGAATGCGATGGCGGCCAGCGCCGCAGCGACCAACCAGGTCGCGTTCGGCTTGGACGGCGACCCGCCGAGCGAGATGCCGAGAGGCAGTACCGAAAGCGGCCAGAGCGTGACGAGTAGCAGGAGCGTTGCGGTCGAATCCACAGCTCGGTACGGCAGAAGGGTGAGCGGCGTCGCGAGCGCAACCGCGAGCCAGGGTCCCGTCTCCCGCGTCGTCAACTGGAAGATGTCGGGCCGCCACAAGCCGACCGCGAGGATCGTGATGGCGCCCCACAGCCCCGCCACGACGAGTGCGGTTGGCACCTGGGCGGCGGCACCCGCCTCCGAGCGCAACCAGCCGAGCACCCCCACGCCAACGTAGGCGCCGCCGACGACGAACGCCGACCAGCGAGCCCGGAACTTCATCGTTGTGGACGGTAACAGCCCCGGCTGCCCCCGGAATGTGTGGGAATCCACAGTCTCAACCATGTGGAGACGCTCAATTCCAGCCGGGTGAACAGTCCGACACGATCGCCAAATGAACGTCGCACTGCGAGCCCATGGCCTGACCAAACGCTACCGACGGGGCCGCCCGCTTGCCCTCGACGGCATCGACCTCGAAATCTCGGGCGGCATCACGGCGCTCGTCGGCCCGAACGGCGCGGGAAAGTCGACGCTGATCCGGTCCTTCCTGGGTTTCGAGCGGCCGACGGCGGGCTTTGTCACGGTCGACGGGATCGATCCCGCCCAGCAGCGGGCGAGGGCGCTCGCGCGGATCGGCTATGTCGGCCAGGAGCCCGGGCTGTATCGACAGCTGACTGCTGCCGAACACCTCGAGCTCGCGGCCACACTCCGGCCCGCGTTCGACCGGACTGCCGCCGCGGAGCGGCTTGCCGGCCGCGAGATCCCACTCGGCGTCCCCACGGCCGAGCTGTCCGGTGGGCAGCAGGCCCAGATCGCGCTGTCCCTTGCGCTCGGTACCCATGCCCCAGTACTGCTGCTCGATGAGCCGGTAGCGCGGCTCGATCCGCTCGCCCGAATGGAGTTTCTGACCGCCCTCCGCGATGCGGTCAGCGCCGACGGGAGGACGGTGCTGCTCGCGTCGCACATCATCGGTGACCTCGAAGCGATCAGCGACGCGGTCATCATCCTGGCCCCGGCCGCGGTGATGTTCCACGGCTCCATCGAGGATGCACGGACGGGGCACGTGATCGTGCCGGTTACAGAGGACATCGGGCCCGACGATCTCGTGGCGACATATACGGGATTGACGGGCCGCCGGATGGCGTTGGTCCGTCGACCCGGTTCGGGCGGAGCATCCCTGGACGATGTCGTACTCGGCTACCTCGCGGCCGCGAACGCCGCTCGATCGCTCGGCGGTGGCGCTCGATGATTGCGTCCCGCTTTCGGATCGCTTATCGGATCCAGCGCTTCGAAATCCTTGCGGCGGCGTTGCTGGTCCTGGTCGTCGGAGTCACCGCGCTCATCGTCCGAACCCGCCTCGATGGGGTTGGCGCGCCGGTCGAGTGCCTGACGCCGTGGATCTTCGACTACGTTGGCTATGCCGAAGCGCGCTGTGAGCCACTACAGGAGGCCTTCTTCCGGATCAAATGGGAGGAGGCCGGCCTCGTGTTCAATGCGATGCACGCCGTCCCGCTCATTGTCGGAGTGGTGCTCGGCGTCGGGCTCATCGGCCGCGAGATCGAGGGCGGCACCGCGTCCACGGTTTGGGCCCTTGCCGGATCCCGGCACAGATGGCTGACCAGCCGGCTCGTCCCGATGCTGGCCATCCTGCTGGCACTCTTGGCGTTCTCAGCAATCACCTCGGAGGTGCTCGCCGCGGGCCAGGTTCCGTGGCAGTTCGGTCGTCCGACTTTTGACGTGGCAGGCCAGCATGGCCTCGGCGTCGTTGTCCGTGGCCTGGCGGCCTTCGGACTGGCGCTGGTCATCGGCGCCTGGTCGGGGCGGATGTTGCCGGTCGTGATCCTGAGCGGGCTACTGGCACTCTTCCTGGCTGTAGGTGGCCGGATGCTTTTCGAACAGTGGATCCAAGTCAGCGCGCACCCGATAGAGGTTCCTTCCTGGTTCAATGGTGAGTACGACGGCGGCGTGTTCAGAGGACCCGGAGCATGGCGATTGCCGGACGGAACCGTGCTATCTGGCTGGGACGCTGATCCTGGGTCGTACGCACCCGTCGGCGTTGATCGAGATGCATGGGTCCGCGACAACACCCAGCGCCTCGCGACAGGCGTTGTTTCAGCGGACTACCCGTCGTGGGTCGCGACGGACGCGGCCCTCTTTGGCGGCATCGGCATCAGCTTGATCGCAGCCGCGTACGCGATCGTCGAGCGCCGCCGTCCTTTTTGACAGCGGGAGTGCCCCCAAGGGGATTCGAACCCCTGATCTCCACCTTGAAAGGGTGGCGTCCTAGGCCTCTAGACGATGGGGGCGAGAGGGCTCCGCGAGTGTACCGCCGCGGACGTGAACCGGGCGAGCGCCGGTCAGCCGCTCCAGACCTGGACCAGGACGATCGCCGCCGCGATCCCACCGAACCCCACGATCGCCGAGCCGCCGCCCAGCAGCGCCAGCACGATCGCGCGTCCGTCCCGATGCTCCATGCCGGCGCGCCGGATCGCGACGAAGGCCATCCCCGCGAGGACCAGGAACAGGACGCCCAGGATCGCGGCCCCGGTGCTCAGCATCGGGATCTGCTCGGCGTTGCGGACGGTCAGGGCAAAGGCCACGTAGGCCAGCGACCCGATGAGCGCCACGACGATCACGACGCGGGCCGGGGTGATGGCGACGGACCCGATCCGCGGCCCGCGCGGACGGCCACCGTTGGGCGTTCGGGTCGTGGGGGGACGGCGGTCGAGGGCTCGGGTGTCGCGTCGGTTCATCGGGGCGATTGTAGGGGCCTCGGCGGGCAATGCCCTGAGAACGCGATCAGGCCGGGGCCGCTACCGGCACCGCGGCCTTCGGCGTTCCGGTCTCGCCGCCCCGGGTCCGGTGGTAGACCGCGACGTTGTACGACAGGCGCGGCCGCTTCAGCCCGACGGCGAGATCGGCGCCGGTCTGCCCGAATGCCTTCTCGAGGAAGCCCTGCGCGCCCTCGATCGAGTCGAACGTCCACCAGCAATGGAGCACCCGGATCCGGAAGCCGTTCCTGAGGAATGGCCCGTTCCGTCGGCTCCAGGCGCCGTACTCCGGCAGATCGCCCCGCAGCCGGGACACGTCGTCACGCCCGTAGTCGTGGACGACGAGGATCCTGCCGCCCGGCCGAAGGAGCGCGTCCGCGACGCGCAGATCGTCCGCGGTCACCCCGCGGAACCCCGACCACCAGCCGATCAACGCGTCGGCCCTGGATTCACCGAGGCTCGCCACCCCGTCGATGTCATCGACACAGACGAGCCGGGACCCCGCGGCGGCCAGCTGGCTCGCGCGTAGCCCGTCGGCGGCACCGAGGAAGACCACGTCGCGCCCGGCAATGGGCCCGAGCGTATCGAGCGCCCGGAGGATCTTTCCTTCGACGTCGAGGCTGCCGGTGAGCAGGGTCGCGAGATCGCCATCGAGGGCGATGGGGAGGTCGGCCACGAGGCCCGAGAGTATAGGCCGCCCGCTCCAGCGAGCACGCCCGAACGGGAGGGTCCCGTCAGGCGGGTCGCGGACCGGTCAGCGCGAGACGCGGTAGACGGCGGCACTCCGGCCCGCCAGTCGGAGCTCAGGCCCCACCCATGCCGACGCATTGACCGCCGGCAGGTCAATGGCGACCTGGTCGGCCACGGCCTCGATCTGTAGCGTCACCGCCCTCTTGCCGGCGTTGAAGGCGCACACGAGCCGGGTGTTGGCGTCGGCGCGCTCGAAGGCCACGGCGCCCTCGGCGGCGGCGAGGATCCGGAGGTCGCCGCGGCGCAGCACTGGCTCGGCCCGCCGGAGTTGCAGGACCGCGGTCACATAGGCCAGCAGCTCCTGATCCCATGCGGTTGCATCCACCGGAAACGCCCGCCGTGAATCGGGGTCGATGCCGCCCTCCACCCCCACCTCGTTGCCGTAGTAGATGCACGGGGCGCCGGGCAACGTGGCCTGGAGCGTGACGGCCAACCGGTACGCGTCCCGGTCCCCACCAACGAGGCTGTGGAAGCGCGGCGTGTCGTGGCTATCGAGGAGGTTGAGCTGGACGCCGAAGACCTCGGGGCCGTAGGCCGTCAGCAGCTCCTCGAGCCGCGCCGCGAACCTCGGCCCGTCGAGCGGACGAACCCGGGGCCCGTACTCGTGGTGGCTCCGCAGCAGCGCCTCGTCGAGGTGCTCCCCTGCGGTGAACGACAGGATCGCCTCCGCCAGCGGGTAGTTCATGACGGCGTCGAAGCGGTCGCCCCGGAGCCAGTCGGGCGCGAGCTTCCAGATCTCGCCGACGATGTAGGCCTCCGGGTTGACCGCCCGGACGCGGCGCCGGAACTCCTGCCAGAAGGCCTCGTCGGGGATCTCCTCCGGCACGTCCAGCCGCCAGCCGTCGATGCCGAACCGCAGCCAGTGCTCCGCGACCTCGTAGATGTACGCCCGAACGGCCGGTGAATCAGTATTGAGCTTGGGCAGCGCCGGCAGGTCCCACCACGCCTGGTAGCCCAGCTCACGCTGCGAGACGCTGCCGTCGCCGGTGGCACCACCGGGTCGTTTCTCCGGGTAGGCATCCAGCGGCTGGCCGCCCCTGAGCACGGCCTGGTCGAGGTGGAACCAGTCGCGGTACGGCGAGGCGCCACCCGCCTCCAGGATGTGGTGGAAGGGCCAGAACCCGCGTCCGGTGTGATTGAAGACACCGTCGAGGATGACCCGCATCCCGCGGTCATGGGCCCGGTCGAGGAGCTCCCGGAGGGCTTCGTTGCCGCCCAGCAGGGGATCCACCGTGAAGTAGTCGTACGTGTGGTAGCGGTGATTGGAGGCCGAGGCGAAGACCGGGGTGAGGTAGAGCGCGTTGATACCGAGGCCCTCGAGGTAGGGCAATCGCTCCACGATGCCCAGCAGGTCGCCGCCCTTGAAGCCGTGAATCGTCGGGGCGGCGTTCCACGCCTCGAGGGCCCCCGGCTTGCGCACCCGATCGCTCGCCGCGAACCGGTCCGGGAAGATCTGGTAGAAGACCGCATCGCGAACCCAGTCCGGGGCGGCCGATGTGACGGGAGGCACGGTTCCCGAGTCTAGGGCGACCAACACTAGACTGCGCGGATGCGGCCCACCCGACGACCCTGGCCGGCACTGCTCCTGCTCCTGGCCGCCTGCGGGGGACCCGTCGCCACGGGCTCGCCACCGGTCAGTGGCAGTGGCACGCCGTTGCCCAGCGCATCGGAGGTCACGACGGCGACGTGCCAACCGGCGCCGTCGCTGCCCACGCGGTGGTGGGACGACCGCGTCTTCTACGAGGTCTTCGTCCGCAGCTTCCGGGATTCGGATGGCGATGGCATGGGCGATCTGGCCGGGCTCAACGAGAAGCTCGACTACCTCAACGACGGCGACCCCGATACGTCCGACGACCTGGGCGTCACCGGCGTGTGGTTGATGCCCGTCGCCGAATCCCCGAGCTACCACGGCTACGACGTCACTGACTACCGGGCGATCGAGTCCGACTACGGCACGACCGACGACTTCCGGTCCCTGGTCGAGGCGGCGCACCAGCGTGGGATCGCGGTCATCGTCGACCTGGTCATGAACCACACGTCACGCGACCATCCGTGGTTCCGCGAGTCGGTCACCCCGGGTTCGGAGCACGACGAGTGGTACGTATGGTCGGACGATGATCCCGGCTACGGCGGGCCCGATGGCCAGAAGGTCTGGCACCCGGCCGGCGGCCGGTTCTACTACGGCTTGTTCTGGGAAGGCATGCCGGACCTCGACCTGACGAACCCTGCCGTCGAGGCGGAGATGGACGCCGTGGCCCGCTACTGGCTGGACGACCTGGGCGTCGACGGATTCCGGCTCGACGCCATCAAGCACTTCGTCGAGGACGGCGAAGATCAGGAGGACACCGACGCCTCGCATGCCTGGCTGGCCGGCTTCCACGACCGGGTGCAGTTGGTCAAGGAGGACGCCCTGCTCGTCGGCGAGGTCTTCGACGTCAGCCTGATCTCGTCGAGCTACGTCCCCGATGCGGTCGATCTCACCTTCGACTTCGAGATGGCCGGCACGATCGTCCGGAGCGCGACGACCGGGGACGCCGGCTCGGTGCGGGCCGTCCAGCGGACCGCCCTGGAGCGCTACGCCGAGGGACAGTACGCGGCGTTCCTCACCAATCACGATCAGGACCGGGTCATGTCGCAGCTGGGCGGTGACGCCGGCGCGGCCAGGGTGGCCGCCTCGCTCCTGCTCACCAACCCCGGGCTGCCATTCGTCTACTACGGCGAGGAGATCGGGCTGACCGGCCGAAAGCCGGACGAGCGGATCCGGACGCCCTTCGCCTGGGACGCGACCGCCGGCGCCGGGTTCAGCGACGGGCCGCCCTGGGAAGCGCTCGAGGCCGGATGGGAGATTCGCAACGTGGCGGCCCAGTCGGACGACCCGGCGTCGCTGCTCAGCCACTACCGGTCGCTGATCCACGTGCGGTCGGAGACGCCGGCCCTGCACTCGGGCGTTTGGTCGCCGATGCCTGCCGACGCCCGCGGCGTCTATGCATTCCTCGCCCGCGGCACCCACGACGCCGCCGCCGTGGTCGTGAACCTGGGCGACACGCCGGTGACCGGGTACGCCCTCGAGGTCGCCGAGGGCGCGGCCTGCCCCGGCACGTGGCAGGTCGCCTACGCCGACGGCTACGCGACGGAGCCGGAGGTACAGGCGCAGGGCGATTCCGGTTACGGCGCGACCGTCATCTCGTGGCAGCCCGTCCCGGAACTGCCCGCCCGCTCGACGCTCGTCCTCCGGCTCAGCCCTTGACGCCGCCGAACCGTGTAACGCCGGACGTTCCAAGGAGCGGACGGCCATCCGGCCAGGCGGCGCCGGCCGACGCACGGAACGCCCTGCGTGCCGGATCGAGTGCCGGCGCGTTGTCAGGATTGCCGTTGGAACGTTCGGCGTGACAGGCGAGGCGGCACCCGGGTCACCGCAGTTGCCCGTCTCCCCTTGGAACGCCCGGCGTGACAACAACCGCGGATTTCCCCGCCCACACGACGATTGTCACGTCGAACGTTCCGCTCGAGGGGGCGGGCCGACGAGGCCGAGCCGCCGGGGCCGACCGGGCCGGCCCGGGCCGCCCGAGCCCGTCCGGCGCGCCGTGCGCCTCAGCCCTTGACGCCGCCGATCGCCAGGCCGGACGTGATGTACCGCTGGGCGACGAAGTAGACGACTGCCGGCGGTATCGCGAACAGGATCGCGAAGGCCGAGAACAGCGACCACGGCGTGGCCACGAAGTTGCCGCGCATCGCGTTGAGGGCGAGCGCCAGCGTCTGATCCCCGGGCCGCGTCAGGAACTGGTTCGAGAAGTAGAACTCCGTCCAGCCGGCGATGAACCCCAGGAACGCGGTGACCGCCAGGGCCGGCGTCGCCAGTGGCAGAACGATCCGGAGGAACGTCTGGTTCTGGGTGGCGCCATCCACGGCGGCCGCCTCCTCGAGCTCGCGTGGAATCGTGTCCAGGTAGCCCTTGAGGTTCCAGATCGCGAACGGGAGCAGGCCGCTGATGATGGCCAGGCCAACCCCCAGCAGGGAATCCCGCAGGTTGAACCTGCCCAGGAGTGGCAGGTCCAACTGGACCTGGTTGAGCATTACGAACAAGGGTGCGAGGGTCGCCACCGCGGGCAGCATCAGCACCCCCAGGATCACGAGCATCAATTGCGCCCGGCCGCGGAACCGGAGCCGCGAGAACGCATACGCCGCACTCACGCCGATCGCCACGCTGATCACCGACGCACCAATCGCGATCTTGAGCGAGTTGAACGTCAGCCCGAGGAAGTCGATGTTGTTGTTGGTCGGCCGGCGGAGGACCTGGGCGTAGGCCTCGAACGTCGCGCCCTCGGGAATGATGTTCAAGCCTTCAGGGCGGGATCGGTTGAGCGGGTCGAGCGACGTGCTGAACACCCACAGGATCGGGAAGATCACGGTCAGCAGGATGAACAGGCAGAGTGCCTGCATGACGGCCTGCCGAAGCAGCGACGGCCGGTCGCGACGGGAGCCGATGAGCTGCGGGCGGGATCGCGCGGTCTGAACCGTGGTGGCAGTCATCACGCGCTCCTAGAGGTCGTAGGTCCGGGTCGCCCTGGCCAGGCGATTGGTGATGAGGGTGATCACGAGGAGGATGAAGAACATGATCACCGCGAACGCCGCGCCCAGGCCGTAGAGGCGCTGCTCGTTGACCAGGCGATAGGCCTGGGTCACCAGCAACTCCGTTCTGCCGAACGGACCACCTCCGGACATGAAGTAGGCGAGGTGGAACAGGTTGAAAGTGATCACGAAGCCGTAGATCGCGTACGGGATCATGGCCGGCCGGAGGTAGGTCAGGGTGATGTTCCGGAACTTCTGCCACGCGTTGGCGCCGTCGATCTCGGCCGCCTCGTAGAGCTCGTTCGGGATGCTCTGGAGCGCGCCGGTCGCCACCACCGAGTTGAGCGGCCAGCCCAGCCACAGGTTGGTCAGCAACATCGCGTAGAAGGCCAGCGGCAGGGGGATGAACGAGATCGGGTCCCTCGGCTCGACGAGCCAGTCGATCCGGAATGCCTCGGCCGGCAGGCCGATGATCTTGCCGGCTCCCGCGAGAAGGAGATTCACCGCGCCGTTGTTCGGGTCGTACATGTTGGCCCAGACCGTCGCGACGATCAGTGGCGGGATGACGACGGCGAGGATGAACGAGGAGCGGTAGAAGCGGCGGAACCAGAGGCCCTTGGTGTTGAGCAGGATCGCGATCCCGACGCCGATCACGAGGTGGAGGGCCACGTTGCTGAACGCCCACCACAGGTTGTACAGGATCAGCCGGACGAAGTGGAAGTTCGGGATGGCTAGCGCGCTGCCCAGGATGTCGGTGTAGTTCTCGAAGCCGACCATCGCCGGGGCCGGGCTGCCTGAACGAAGGTTGCCAATGCCGAAGTTGGTGAACGACATCCAGACCTGGTACAGGAGCGGGTAGAGGGTGATGATCCCCATCACCAGGAAGGCCGGAACCAGGTAGGCGTACGCCAGGCGCGTCCGCCTCCCGCCACCGCCCTTGGCTTCCCCGACGTTCGCGGTTGCGACGTCGACGGCAGTCGCGGCTTCGGTCATGTCCAGCTCCGCTCCTAGGCGTAGGCGATCACCGGGGTTGGATGCGGGCCGGCCGAGGACCGGCCCGCTGTCGAGACGTTACTTGTTGTTGGCAGTGTCCATCGTGGTGCACGCGGTGGCCACGGCCGCCGTCGGGTCACCGTTGTTGGTGAGGACCTCGTTCCAGGCGTTGCCGAAGTTGCCCCAGTAGTTGTTGAGCTCCGCGATCTGCGGGCGGGGCTCACCGATGGCGAAGGAGTCGGTGAATGCCTGGACGAGCGGATCGCTGACCTCGACCGTCGTGTTGGCCGGGGCGTGGCCCGCGGTGTCCACGTAGATCTGCTGGGCGGCCGGGCTGACGAGCTGCTTGGCAGCGGCGATCGCCAGGTCGATGTTGGCACCGGCAGCATTCACGTAGTAGCCGTCGACGCCGACCATGGTTCCGGCCTCGTCGCCGTCGGGGCCGGACGGCAGCTGGGTGACGCCCAGCTCCGGGAAGGTGGCCTTGTAGTCGCCGAGAACCCAGTTGCCGTTGAAGATGATGTCAACATCGCCGTTCTTGAAGGCGGTGTTGATGGGGTCATAGCCGGCATCGACGACAGCGCCGGCATCCTTCATCGCCTTGACGAAGGCCATCGCATCGGCGACGCCGCTGTTGGCGGTCGCGGCGCACTTGCCGTCGGCATCGAAGATGTCGCCACCGAAGGCGTTGTACCAGCCCCAGGTGAAGTAGCCGTCGGCGATCATGCCGACCTTGCCGCCACCCTGCTGGAAGGCGAGCAGCTCGTCGGTCGTCGTCGGCACATCCGTGACGTTGGCGCCGTTGTAGTACATCGCGACGGCCTTGACCGACTCGGGGACCTCGTAGACCTTGCCGTCGATCGTGCTGCCGGCGACCGCGATCTCGCTGGAATCGGCGAGGACGTCGTCGATCTTGCCGGTCAGGTCGACCAGGAAGTTGCCACGAACCTCGGTGCCGAGGCTGTCGTTCGGGGCGATCAGGAGGTCAGGGCCGCCACCGGCGGCCACTTCCGTCTCGAACTTGGCGAACATCTCGCCGAACGGAACCTCGAGCAGGTTGCTCGTCAGGTCGAGATCCGGGTTGGCCGCCTCGACCGACTCGAGGATCTCGGTGAAGGCCGTGAACTCGGCATTGCCGCCGGACGAGCCGTAGGCGTGCCAGATGGTCAGCGTGCCGCTGAGCGGCGCGGTCGACGGCTCCGACGAGGGAGCATCGCCACTACCGACCGGCTCGCTGGCCGGCGGGTTGCTGGCCGGGGTGCTGGGGCTGCTGCTCGCGCTCGGCCCGCAGGCCGCGATCACGAGGATCAGGCTTGCAAGCGCGACGAAGAGCCGCGGGGTCTTGCTCATCAACTGGTCTCTCCTCTATGCGTTGGGCGTTCGGGCGCCCGTCCGTTGCTGATCGGCCGGTCCATCCGGCCGAGCCGTGGGTCGTAGGAATTCGGTCGCCATAAGCGGCCACGTGGCTCGGTACGTTCGTGCTGGCGAGGCGTACCGGACCCGGAACCGCTCGCCGTCGATGACCTCAGTCGTGGACCCCGCGCACCTCCTCCCGCCGAGTTGGCGGACGACCGGTCGAGCCACGGACGATGAGCCGCGTCTCGAGCCGGGACTGCGTTGGTCGGGCGACCTCCTGGCGCTCGACCACGGTGAGCAGCAACCGCACCGCCTCCTCGCCCTTCCGCCGGATCGGCTGGTGGACGGTGGTCAGCGGTGGGTTGGTGTGCGTGGCAAGGTCGATATCGTCGAAACCGACGACGCTGACGTCGTCCGGCACCTGCAAGCGGAGATCCCGGATCGCGCGCATCGCGCCGATGGCCATCGCGTCGCTCATGGCCAGCACGGCCGTCGGTCGCAGGCCGTCCTCCCAGGCGCGGTTGAGGGCGGCGACCCCGCCTTCTACACTGGCCGGGCCGACGACGATCCGCTCCTCCGGGAGCTCGATGCCGGCTTTCGACAGCGCGCCCTGGTAGCCGGCCAGTCGACGGCCGGTGACGCCCTCCGGGGCGATCCGGGTCGCGGGCGCCGGCGGCTCCACGCCGATGACCAGGAATTCGCGATGGCCGAGCGCGAGCAAATGCTCGGCGGCCGCGGTCGCGCCGCCTTCATCGTCGATCTCGATCGATGGGTGATCCGGCAGGGCGGTGGAGTCGACGAGGACGATCGGCAGGCCGGCGCTGCGGATCTGCTCGACCTCGGGGTGGTCGTCCGACAGTCCGATGGCAACGACGCCGTCGACCGTCGCCCGACCCATGGCCCTGGCCAGCGAGCCGTGGAGCGGTGAGATGAAGAACAGGCCGTAGCCCGATTCCTCGGCGGCCAGGGCCACGCCCTCGGTGAAGGCACCGAAGAACGGGTTCGAGAACACGACCGACAGGGCCTGCGGGGTGAGGACGCCGATCGTCAGCGTCTGCCGCTGGGTCAGCATCCGGGCGACCGGGTGCGGCCGGTAGCCGAGGGCCGCCGCGACGTCGCGGATCCGGCTCGCCGTCTCCGGGCTCAGCCGGTCCGGGCTGTTGAAGGCGAACGACACCGCCGTCTTCGACACGCCCGCTTCGCGCGCGACGTCGGCGATCCTGGCCCGCCGGGTGACTTGGTCCACTCGCTCCTCGCGCTCCTCCGGCGGCCTCTCCACCGCCCGCCAGACCGGTTCGCGCGACCCCCGGGGAGGAGGAGGACGGGGGTCGCGCCGATCCGTGCAAACCGGTTTAGCAAACCGGTTTAGCGGACAATAGCAGGGCCCCACCCGGTGTCAAGAGGGGAACGGCCAGGCCCGGGGAACGCGAGCTGCCAGCGGCCCGGCCACCGGGCGACCGTACAATCGCGCGCGTGCTCACCAACCTGCGGACCGTGCCCCCCGGCATCATCCTGTTTCTCGTCTACGCGTTCCTGATCCTGCTGGCGATCGCGGTCAGCCTGCCCGCTGTCATTGCCCTCGCCACCGGCGCCATGCCGATCACCTTCCAGGGCCTGGTGGTGATGATCCTCCTCGCCTACACCGTCTTCACCACGACCCTTGTCCTCCAGCGCAAGGAAGCGGCCCAGAACCTGGCCCTCGGCCTCGTCAGCCTGCTGGTGCCGACGGCCGGGCTGGCGCTCTTCGGCGGCTTCGTTCCGTTCGCCGCGATCCTCCTGGTCCTGGCGGTCGTGCTCGTTCGGACCCTGCGCAGCCCCGGCGTGCGTGCCTGGTTGAGCGAGCCGTGAGGCCCCGCGCGGATGACGCGCGACTGCGGCCCGAGGCAAGGGACGCTACCCTCTAGCCTGCCCAGCGCCGCAACGAACCGCAGACCACGAGGCCGCCACCTTGAGCAACGCTTCCCGACGGACCCCTCGCTCGACCGATCCGGCGTCGCCGGCATCGGAGCGCGAGCGTGGCACCGGTTCGGCCGTCACCCGGACCTCAGCCGGCCGGGCGGGCCGCCGGACCCGATCCCGCCCTGGTCCCGGGCGGCGGTCACCCCTGCAGCGGTTCCGCGGTCCACTGATCGCCCTCGCGGCGGTGCTCGCGTTCGGCCTGATCGGGGCCTGGGTGTTCGTCGGCGCGACGAGCAAGACCTACGCCTGCGTCACCCTGTTCAACCCCTCGCCAACGCCGTCGCCGGAGCCGTCGGAGACGGCGCGGATGGGCTTCGTCCAGCGCAACCAGGGCAACCGGCATGATCCGGAAACGCCCAATCGGTACCTCGAGTGCCCGCCCACGACCGGCCGTCACAAGAACATCCAGGGCGCGGGCCCCATCCAGTCGCGCGTCTATGGCCCGGACGACTTCACCGAGCCGCAGGGCTGGGTCCACAACCTGGAGCACGGGGCGCTCGTCGTCCTGTATCGCTGCGACCCCGCCGCCGGCGAAGCCGATCCGTGCGGTGAGGCGGCCCAGAGCGACCTCCGCGACTACTACTCGGCCTTCCCGAACAGCCCCCGCTGCAACCTGGCGAAGGGTGGCGAGACGCCCGTCTTCGCCCGGTTCGACGACATGGAGTGGCCGTATGCCGCCATTGTCTGGGGTCGGGTGCTGCCGCTCCAGACGCTGGACACGGCGGCGATCTCGGAGTTCTACCGACTCGAGGCCGAGCGCACCAATCCGGAGGACCGCTGTCCGGGCGTTTCACCGACGCCGGATCCGAACGCGACGCCAACGCCGACGCCGAGCGTCGCACCCTCCGGTTCCGCGGCGCCGTCGGGTTCGGCCGCCCCATCGGGCTCCGCCGTCCCGCCAGGCTCGGCCGCTCCGAGCGGCAGCGTCGCCCCCTCGCCGGCCGGCAGCTAGCCACCGCCGCGCGAATGCGGCTCCACGGCTACCGCGACGGGTCAGTCCAGCCCGGGGCATGGAGACGCGGATCAGGGGGTGCGTGGCAGTGGGAAGCCCGTGACGAGCCCGGGCACTCCCTGGAAGCCTTGGGGCCAGGTGTCCCGGTCGTCCCCGCCAAGATCGTCTGCGTCGGGCTCAACTACCACGATCACGTCGCCGAGGGCGCCGGCCGCGAGGTTCCGGCTCGGCCACTGCTCTTTGCCAAGTTTCCCAACGCCCTCATCGCCGGCGGCGAGCCCATCGTCCAACCTGAAGGCACGCACGCCCTGGACCTCGAAGTCGAGCTGGGCGTGGTCATCGGCCGCCGGGCCAGGCGGGCGTCCAAGACCGAGGCGATGGATCACGTCGCAGGCTACGTCGTGGTCAACGACATCTCCGCGCGTGATTGGCAGGGCACCAAGCCGGCTCTCCGCGACGGCGAGAAGGGCGACGGCCAGTGGCTCCGGGCCAAGGGCAGCGACACCTTCCTGCCCATGGGCCCGGTCTTCGTCACCGCCGACGAGCTCGATCCGCGCGATGGCCTCCGGCTCCGGAGCTGGCGGATCACGCCGGATGGCACGGAGCACTCGATGCAGGACGGGAACACGCGCGACATGATCTACGCGATCCCGGACCTGATCGCGTTCATCAGCGCCGCCATCACCCTCGAGCCGGGCGACCTGATCGCGACCGGGACGCCCTCGGGAGTCGGCGTATTCCGGGACCCGCCGGTCTTCCTGGAACCAGGTGACCGCGTCCGGTGCGACATCGAAGGGATCGGGAAGGTGGAGAATCCGGTGGTCGACTGGAGCGAGGTAATCGGCCCTGACTGAGACGATGCAGGCCCTGGTGAAGACGACGGCCGGTCCCGGCCTGGAGCTGCGCGAAGTCGCCCGACCGGAGATCGGGATCAACGACGTCCTGGTCCGGGTCCGGAAGACCGGAATCTGCGGCACGGACCTCCACATCGCCGACTGGGACGGCTGGGCCGTCGAGGCCATCAAGCCACCCCTCGTCGTGGGCCACGAGTTCGTCGGCGAGATCGTCGACGTGGGCTCGAACGTCGGCGACTTCCATCCGGGCGAGATCGTCAGCGGCGAGGGCCACGTGGTCTGCGGGCGTTGCCGCCACTGCCTGGCCGGCCGGCGTCACCTGTGCGCCAACTCGATCGGCCTGGGCGTGGGTCGGGACGGCGCCTTTGCCGAGTACGTCAGCCTGCCGATGACCAACATCTGGCACCACTGGCCGGGCATCGACGACGACGTGGCGGCGATCTTCGACCCGTTCGGCAACGCCGTCCACACGGCGCTGGCGTTCCCGGTCCTCGGCGAGGACGTGCTCGTCAGCGGCGCCGGGCCCATCGGCCTGATGGCGACCGCGGTCGTCAAGCACGCCGGCGCCCGGCTGATCGTCGTGTCGGAGCCGGTGGCGTTCCGCCGCGACCTGGCCATGCAGATGGGCGCCACGGTGGCCGTCGATCCCCGGGAGCGGGACCTCAAGGACGTCCAGGCGGAGCTCGGCATGGTCGAAGGCTTCGACGTGGGGCTGGAGATGTCGGGCAACGGGACGGCCGTCCGGACGGCGCTGGCGAACATGGCCCACGGCGGCGCGATGGCCCTCCTCGGCATCCCGACCAAGGACACGACCATCGACACCAACGAAATCATCTTCAAGATGCTGACCCTGCGGGGCATCTATGGCCGGGAGATGTACGAGACCTGGTACAAGATGACGGTCATGCTCCAGTCGGGGCTGGACATCAAGCCGGTCATTACCCACCGCTTCTCGTTCCGCGAGCACGAGGCGGCGTTTGCCGCCGCGCATTCGACCGAGTCCGGCAAGGTCATCATGGACTGGAGGGATTGATGGCCACGACACGCGTGAACCCACTGGCCTACCTCGACGCCGAGATCGCCGACCTAAAACAGAAGCACCTCTTCCGGCCGCTCCGGGTCATGAGCTCAGCCCAGGGCCCCACCTGCGTCGTCGACGGCCGCGAGGTCATCAGCCTGTCGTCGAATGACTACCTGGGGCTGACGCATCACCCGCGGTTGCAGAAGGCTGCCCTCGACGCCGTAGGCATGTTCGGTGCCGGCTCCGGGGCCGTGCGGACGATCGCCGGCACGATGTCGCTCCACGAGGAGCTTGAGGCCCGGCTGGCCGAGTTCAAGGGCACCGAGGCGGTCCTCACCTTCCAGTCCGGGTTCACCGCCAACACCGGCGTGATCCCGACGATCACGGGCGAGGCCGACCTGATCGTGTCCGACGAGCTCAACCACGCCTCGATCATCGACGGGATGCGGCTTTCCAAGGCGCCGCGGAAGGTGTTCCCGCACAAGGACGTGGCCGCCCTCAAGGGAATTCTCGAGGAGGCCCGCGCGACTGGAAGAGCGGACGGCGCCGGCCCCCACCGCCTGATCCTGGTCGTCACCGACGGCGTCTTCTCGATGGACGGCGACATCGCGCCGTTGCCCGGGATCGTCGAGGCCGCCGAGGCGCACGACGCCGCGATCTTCGTCGATGACGCCCATGCCAGCGGGGTGCTGGGCCGGAACGGCCGCGGCACCGTTGACCATTTCGGGCTCCACGGACGGGTGGCGATCCAGGTGGGCACCCTGTCGAAGGCCGTCGGCGTGCTGGGCGGCTACGTCGCCGGCTCCCTGGCGCTGCGCGAGATCCTCATCCAACGGGCCCGCCCGTTCCTCTTCTCGACCTCCCATCCGCCGGCCGTCGCCGCGGCCTGTCTCGAGGCACTCCGGGTCTTCGAGGAGGAGCCTGAGCTGTTCGAGCGACTGTGGGCCAATACGCGCCGGTTCAAGGCCGAGCTCGGGCGGCTCGGGTTCGACATCGGCGTCTCGGAGACGCCGATCACGCCGGTCATCCTCGGCGACACGGAGACGACGATCCGGTTCAGCAGCCGGCTCTTCGAGGAGGGTGTCTTCGGGACCTCCGTCGTCTACCCCACCGTCGCCATCGATCGGGCCCGGATCCGGACCATCGTGACCGCCGCCCACACCGATGAGCACCTCGACCGGGCGGTGGCCGCCTTCGACAGGGTGGGTCGCGACCTGGGCGTGATCGCCGGTTGACGCACGCACGACCCTCGCGTCTGCCGCTGGACAGTCACCTCCATACGACCCTCTCGCCGGACAGCGACGTCCCGATCGACGTCTTCGGCGAGCTGGCGATGGCCGGCGGCGTGGCCGAGATCGCGATCACCGACCACGTCGACTTCGACCCGCGCGGCCCGGCATACGCCTTCGCCTCGTTCTCGGATCGGGAGCGGACCGTTCGGCAAGCGGCGGAGCGATGGGCGGATCGGGGCGTCGCCATCCGGTTCGGGGTCGAGATCACCTATGAGCGGGCCCACGAGGCGTCGATCCGGGAACACCTCGAGCGGCACGCCTACGACTTCGTGATCGGCTCGGTGCACATCGGGCTCGACTCGCCGTACCTTCCCGATCGGGTCGCCGCCTGGGTCGCCGGCCGTCCGCTGGAAGTGATCGTCGGGCCCTATTTCGACGAGGTGGCGGCGGCCGCCCGATCCGGCCTGTTCGACACGATCGGCCACGTCGATTTCGTCAAGCGGTACCTCTATCCGCACGTCATGCCGTCCCAGCTGGCGGACGCGCCGGAGCTGTACGAGCCGATCCTTCGAGCCTTGGTCGAGAGCGGCAGCGGCCTCGAGGTCAACACCAGCGGCCTGCGCCAGGCAGCCGGCGAAACGTACCCGTCCGAGGCCGTGGTGGCCCGGTTCCGCGAGCTCGGCGGGACCGATGTGACCCTCGGTTCGGACGCGCACCGGGCGGCCGATTTCGGTTTTGGGCTACCGGAGGGGTATCGTGTCGTCGCCGGGGCGGGATTTCCGAGCTTGATGTTCCGCAGGGGTGAAGGGCGAGTGTCCGTCGCACTGCCCGAGGGGATCCGTGCCTAACACACGGGCGAGCTGTTCGTTATGACCCTTGACGACGCCGCAGTCGAGCGGCTCGTGACTGAGTCCCAAGCGGGGGACAGCTACGCCTTCGGGCTGCTGTTCGATCACTTTCACGAGCCGATCTACCGCTACATCGCCAGCCGTGTCCACCGCCCGACGGACGCGGAGGACCTGACGCAGCTTGTCTTCGTCAAGGCCCTGGAGGCGCTCCCGCGCTATGAGGCGCGGGGCGTTCCCTTCGGGGGCTGGCTCTTTCGGCTGGCCAGGAACGCGATCATCGACTTCGTACGGACGCGGCACGACCACGGACCGCTGGACACCGTTCTCGAACGGCCCAACGACGACGTGGGGCCCGATCAGCTGGCGCAGACGCGGGAGCAGATCGACGAAGTTGCGGCGGCGCTCGAATCGCTGACCGACGAGCAGCGTGAGGCCATCGCGCTACGGTTCTTCGCCGGGCTGTCAGCCCGCGAGGCCGCGGATGCGATGGGCAAGCAGGAAGGAACCGTTCGGGGCCTCCAATTCCGGGCCATAGCGGCGCTGCGGCGCCAGCTGGGGCCCGAGGTGCCGGACGGCGAGATCCGAAGCGAAGCCAGTACGGGGGGCGGGCAGCGCACCAGCTGATGGACGATCGAATGCAGCGAATCGCTTCCGGGGACGCGGAGCTCGCGCGGCGGCTCCTCGCGTACGCGGACGAGCAGCTCTCGCCGAATGAGGCTGCCTCCGCCCGGATGCGCGCGCGCGTCATGCGCGAAGCGCGAGTGCTGCTGGAGGCGCCTTCGAGCGCTGCCGCCCGGCCCGCGCCGATCCGCCGGCGCACGGTCGCTCCCGGTCTGCGCCGAGCGACGAGCCTCCTCCTGGCGGCTGCCCTGTCCGTGGTCACCCTCGGTGGGGCCGCCCTTGCGGCCAGTCCTGGAGGCCCGCTGTATGGCGCGGCCCTGTGGGTCGAGGAGCTGATGCTCCCGAGCGGTGGAGAGGCTCGGGTCGCGGCCGACCTCGGCCGGCTCGAGAAGCGCCTCGACGACGCCCTGAAGGCCGCACGCTCCGGCAACGAGGACGGGTTGCAGGCGGCCCTCGCCGCGTACCGCGACGCCGTCGAGCACGCCCTTGGCGCAGCGGGCACGAACGCCGACTGGCTGGCCCGCCTCGAAGCCGCACTCGGCCTTCACCAGACGGTGCTGCAGGCTGTCTTGGCTGGCGCGCCGGCCGAGGCGAAGGACGCGATCCAGCAGGCGATCGAGAAGAGCGGCAACGCCATGGACCGGATCGGTGGGCCGGGCGGCCCCGGTGGCCCCGGCCAGCCTGGCGGTCCGAGCGAGCCTGGCGGTCCGAGCGAGCCCGGACAACCGAGCAAGGATCCTGACAAGACGCCCAAGCCGGATCCCACGCCGCGCGCCCCGGACCCCTCTCAGCGGCCCGATCGAACGCCACCGGCCGAGCAACCGCGTCCATCCCAGGCCCGAACCGGCGGCGACGGCTAGCACCTTCCGCCGACAGCGGCGCGCGAGACGCTACGCTCCCCGGGTGACGCCGCGACCCGAACTTCCTTGGAACTGATCGTCCTCGGCGCCGGGCCGGCGTACACGAACCGGCCGGGGTCGACCGGAGCGGCCTATCTCGTTCGGCACGGCGAGGCGGCGATCCTGCTGGATCTCGGCCAGGGCTCGTTCCCGGCACTCGCCCAGGAGCTCGAGCCAAGCACGCTTCTCGGGATCGTGGTGAGCCATCTTCACGCCGATCACTTCATCGACTTGATCGCTCTGCGGCACTACCTGCGCTACGAGTTCCGGCCACCTCGCCGGGTGTTGGTTCTGGCGCCGAGCGGGTTGGCCGATCGGATCGATGCGCTGCTAGATGAGCCGGGGTTCACCGCGGCCACGCTCGACGTGGGGCAGTTCGAGGACGGGCCCGCTCGACTGGGTCCGTTCGAGGTTTCGTCGCGGCTGGTCACGCACACCGCGGAAAGCTATGCCTTCCGGGTCGTCGTGCCGGGCGGTGGTCCGGGGCTCGTCTACTCCGGCGATTGTGGACGGGCATCGGACCTGGCGCCGCACATCCAGCCGGGTGACACCCTGCTCACCGAGATCTCCTTCGGCGCGGGCCCGGTTCCCGAGGGAGCGCTGCACCTCGACGGGCCGACGGTCGGCGAGCTGGCACGGGCCACGAGGCCCGCTCGGGTGCTGCTCACCCATCTGCAGATGGGATTCGACGAGGGCGCGACCATTGCCTCGGTACGTGAGCGGTTCGACGGGGAAGTCGAGTTGATGAGGCCTGGCTTCCGAACCACGATCTCCGCCAGGGCATGAAGAGGCCGGGTGCGGGCACCGCACCCGGCCTCAGGCCGATCGGGGACAGCGACGGCGCTCAGCGGCGCCTGGTTGCGGGTCGCGGGGCCAGGAGGAGGCCCGCAAGCAGGAGCGAGAACCCCAGGAAGATCGGTCGCCAGTCATCTGGCGAGGTCGCCGCACCGGCGACCGGCAAGGCGTCGGTCGGCGGCGGGGTGATGCTCGGGCCACCGATGGTCCCCAGCACGGCGCCGTCGGAGCCGCTGGATCCGCCGTCGGGATCGTTGCCGTCCTGGTCGGAGTCCTGCTCCGCCGGCGGATCCGTGGGCTCGTCCGTGGGCGTCTCGACGGCCTCGTCCGTGGGCTCGTCGCCTGGCGCGTCCGTGGGCGTCTCGGTTGACTGGTCAGTGGGGTTGTGGCTCGGATCCTCGCTGGGCTGCTCCGACGGGTCCTCGCTGGGCTCCTCGGTCGGATCTTCCGACGGCTGCTCCGACGGGTCTTCGCTTGGCTGCTCGCTGGGATCCTCTGACGGCTGCTCCGAGGGATCCTCGCTGGGCTGCTCGGTGGGATCTTCCGACGGCTGCTCCGACGGGTCTTCGCTTGGCTGCTCGCTCGGGTCCTCTGACGGCTGCTCCGAGGGGTCGTCGGACGGCTGCTCGCGCGGGTCCTCTGACGGCTGCTCCGAGGGGTCGTCTAAGGGATTCGGACGGCTGCTCCGACGGGTCTTCGCTCGGCTGCTCGCTGGGATCCTCTGACGGCTGCTCCGAGGGGTCTTCGCTGGGGTCTTCGCTTGGCTGCTCGGTCGGATCTTCCGACGGCTGCTCGGAGGGGTCCTCGGTCGGCTGCTCGGATGGATCCTCCGTCGGGTTCTCGGTCGGCTCCTCGATCGGCCCGCCGATCGGGTCCACGTCGTAGCAGATGCTCAGGTGGCTGATGCCGTTGCCCTTGCCGGCCTGCGGCCGGAGGCCCGTATCGGATGTGGCTTCCGGGTCGTACACGTAGAGCTGGTGCTTCGAGCTGCCGGCCTTGACGAAGACCGCGTCGACGCCCAGGTCGGACGACCAGTCGAACGAGCCTGGCGTGCCGCTGCTCGAGCCGACGAAGTTCGTGATCGTGATCGTGATCACGCCATCGGTGTAGGTGCCGTTGGCGAGCTGGCTGTCCTGGAGCTTGATCTCCGACCAGGACGCGACATCACCGGCGAAGTCGTCACAGGTGGGGTTGCCGGAATTGATCGCGACCGGCTCCACCGAGGCCGCAGCCACGGAGCCGACGGACGGCCCCAGCGCGGCGGTGATGGCCAGGAGGCTGGACGCGAGCCAGCCTGCGGCGCGGAGGGTCCGGTGAGCCCGGGCGCTTCGGCGCCGGGCGAAGGTGCGTTGGTTCATCGTGGTCCCCGAGTACGAATGGATGAGTACCGATCCGATCCTTCGATCGGAGCCCTTGCCTAGGGGGCGTCGCCATCCTGCGGCCGGATGCCGGTACTCGTCTAGGACCATCCGACGGGCGCCAGGGCACCGCTCGCCACCGGACCGCACCCGGGTCGGCGATTCGTGGTGACGGCCCGCAACGAACCGGCCTATCCGGCCGTACCGAAGGTCATGGCCGACAGGTACCGGCCCGCGGCTGGGACCAGGGACCGCAGCTGCGCGCGGTTTGTTGCGTTCAATGGCCCGGCTGCTGGTAAGGCGCGATGTCGGCGCCCCGCGGGCCTCGAACGCGACGGTCCGCGCGTGGTCGAGCGCCGGTGAGCCTCAGAACCTGGCGCGAACCTGCGCTAGCAGCAGCCTGCGTAATGAGCGCAACGAACCCACTGCTCCACGCCGGGCATGAAACGAGGCCGGCGGCCCGAAGGCTGCCGGCCTCGATCTGGTTGCGGGTTCGGGTGCGCCTAGCGGCGGACCGAGCTCCGGTTCGGCGTGAGGACCATGATGCTGGCGAGCAGCGCGGCCATCACGATGAGCAGGACGCGCCAGGTGTCCGAGCCCGGCTGGGCTGCGGCGGCGATCCCGTCCGTCGGCGGAAGCGTGGGCGGTGCGCCCGTGATGGGATTGACCCCACCACTGAACGACGGGCTCGGGGCCTCCGACTGCGAGGGCTCCTCGGAGCCGCTAGGCGGCGTGGAGGGCTCAGTGCTCGGCGGCTCGCTGGGCGGGTTGCTGGGCGGGTTGCTCGGCGGCTCGCTGGGCGGGTTGCTCGGCGGCTCGCTGGGCGGGTTGCTCGGCGGCTCGCTGGGCGGGTTGCTCGGCGGCTCGCTGGGCGGGTTGCTCGGCGGCTCGCTGGGCGGGTTGCTCGGCGGGTTGCTCGGCGGCTCGGACTCCGGCGGGTTGTCTGCGTCGTAGCAGAACGAGATGTGGCTGATGCCGTTGCCCTGGCCTGCCTGCGGGCCGAGGCCCGTGTCGCCGGTCGACTCGGCCGAGGCCGCGGTCGGCGCGTAGACGTACAGGTTGTGCTTGTCGCTACCGGCCTTCACCAGGACCGAGTCGATCCCGAAGTTCGACTCCCAGTCGAAGCTGCCGGGCGTCCCGGAGCTCGAGTTCGTGAAGTTCGAGATCTTGATCCACAGGTCATCGGCCGTGTCGGCCGTACCCATGTCGTCCACGACGTACGTGCCGTCCTGGAGGTCGTTCGAGCCGCCCTGGTCGGTGTTGTCCTGGAGCTTGAACTCGATCCAGTCCTGGCTGTCGCCGTACGGAACGGCGGCGTCAGAACAGGTCGGGTTGCCCTTGGTGATGACGTCGTTCGGCAGCGCGATCGGGGCGACGCTCGCACCGAGGGCCGATCCGGCCGACGGGCCCAGGAGGGCCACGGCCAGCATGCTGGCGACGGCGAGCCAGCCGATCATCCGCATCGCGGACGAGCGGGCCGGCTTCGAGCCGACTGTTGAAGTACTCATTCGATAGTTCCTTCCCCTGATGTCTTGGTCCCCGACAACCGCTCCCGGCCGCAGCCTGCGCGGTCCGTATATCGTCGCGGAGGGTCACATTAACGTCTAGTACGGAAGTAGCCCTATATCTGTCATTTACGCGACCAGACCCCACACGGTCCGATCTTCCCGTTGCGCCGTCGCACCAAACGGTCCCAGGACGATGGTCCTGGCCTGAAAAGGTGACGAGCGGGGTGCACTCAGGCAAGTGCACCCCGCCCGGGTCTCGGGGACCCAAGGTTAGGCCCGACCGGTCGCCTCGAGGCGACCGCCCGGGCCGGCCGGCCGGTTTCCCGGTCGGCCGGCTTCGGAAGGACGGCTAGCGGCCGTCCCGTCGGCGGACCCGCTCCGGCACCGGGGTAACGAACCCAAGGGCCAGGGCGATCCCGGCGAGTCCAAGCAGGACGAGCATCAGGCTGGTGCCCGGGTTGCTCGCGCCCTGCGAGGGCTCGGCGATGGCATCCGTCGGCGGCAGCGTCGGCGGCGGCGTCAGCACGAGCGGCGGCGGGGCGACGAGAACTCGTCGCTCGTCGTCGTCCCTGGGCGTCTCGTCGCTGTCGATCGTCGCCACGTTGACGAGTGGCTGCGGCTCATCGGCGGCTGCCGCAAGCACGGTCACCTGGTAGGTGACTGAGCCGTCGGCGGAAACCAGTGGAGCCGTCCACGTCAGGGTGCGGGTAGCCGCGTCGTAGTCGACGAAGGTGAATTCGGCGTTGTTCGTCGCGGAACCCGTGATGTAGGCCAGGCCGACCGGCAGGGTGTCGGTGATGACACCGTTGTGGACGGGCCCGTTGGTGAGGTCGTAGGTCAGGGTGTAGGTGAGCGTGTCGCCGATCTCGGCCTGCGGGATCCCGCCGAGCTCGCCACCGGTGTTGCCGGTGAAGCTCTTCACGATCGTCAGGTCAGGAACGGTAACCAGCTCGTCGTCACCCTCGCAGCCCTCGACCTCGGACACGCAGACCTGGGCCTCGTTGACGAGGTCGCCGATCGGCGCGTCTTCATCGATGGTGATGTCATAGGTGATGACAGCGCCCGAGTCATCGAGCGAGTCGTACGTCCAGGTGAGCGTCCGACCGTCGGCTGAGACCTCGAACGAGGTTTCCGCCGGGTTGGAGCTCTGCGAGCCGGCGACGTAGGTCTGCCCAACGGGCAGGACATCTGTCACGACGGCGTCGGTGACTGGGCCGTTGAAGACGGACACCTCGAGGGTGAACGTCACGGTCTGGCCCGCGGACACGATCCCGTCAGCGTCGTTGTGCGACTTGTCGAGATCGATCTCGGGAACGATGACCGTCACGGACTCGTCGGCGCAGGCGCTGATGGCAGCCTCGTTGTTGGCGTCGCCGCTGTACTCGGCCTGCCAGTAGAACGTACCCTCGATGTCGAACAGGACCGGGTCGGAGTCGGGAACGACGCCGTTGGTCACGTCGACCGTGCCGCCGTCCGCGAAGAGCAGCGTGCACGCGTTGTCGCTGTAGACGGTGTAGGTGACGGTCCCGCCGGCATCCGCGGTCTCACCGGTCAGCGTGGCGCTGTCGGTGACGCTGTTGCCGATCTGGATCGTGATGTGCTGGCCGGTCTGGCCCTGGCCGCTGAGCTCAGTGTTGATGACGACCTCGTTCGGAACGATCGTCACGATCTCCGAGGTGCAGTCGCTGATCGCCGACTCGTTGTTGACGTCGCCGCTGTACTCGGCCTGCCAGTAGTAGGTGCCGGCCGCGTTGAACGTGACCGAGTCGGAGTCGCCGACCACGCCATTCGTGACGTCGGCCGTGCCGGCATCGGCGAACTCGTTGGTGCAGGCGTTGTCGGTGTAGACGGTGTAGGTGACGGTGCCGCTGGCATCGGCCGTCGCGCCCGAGAGGGTCGCCGTGTCATGCACGGTCGAGCCGATCGGGAGGGTCAGGTTGACGCCCTCGACCTCGTCAGCGACGAGCAGGGTGGTGATCGTCGGGCTGAGTGGCTCGACCTCGTCGGTCTCGCCCTCATCGTTGCAGGCGCCTTCAGCCGGAAGGTTGTTGGCGTCGCCGCTGTAGCTGGCGATCCAGCGATACGTGCCGGCGGTGTCCGGGGTGAACGAGACGGGACCGTAGTCGCCGTTGCCGTTCACCGCGACCTCGTCGGTGAAGACCGGTTCGCCCGAGCAGTCGGCATCGTCCGGACCAAAGGCCCAGAAGGTGATCGTGCCGGTCGGGTTGGTACCACCTGACAGGTGGGCCGTGTCGCTGATCTCTTTGCCCACGTCGACGGTCTCGTCAGCCGAGGTCGAGATCTCCGGCTGAACCTGGTCAACCGTGTCGTTCTCGCCGTCGTCGCCGCACGCGCCGGCGGCCGGCTCGTTCTTGTCGTCACCGCTGTAGCTGGCAATCCAGTGATAGGTGCCGGCGGTGTCCGGGGTGAACGAGACGGGGCCGTAGTCGCCGTTCCCGTCGACGTCGACGGTCTCGGTGAACGCGGGATCGCCGGAGCAGTCGTCATCGTCCGGACCGAACGCCTCGAAGGTGATCGTGCCGCTGATGTCGTCCGTGCCGCCGGACAGGGTCGCGCTGTCGCTGATCGCCTCGCCGGCCGAGACCGTCTCATCCTCGAAGGTGACGATCGACGGCTGGGCCTTGACGACCTCGAAGCATTCCGAGGTCAGGTTGGTGTGCGAGCCTGCGACGTAGTTGAGCTCACCCGCGGCGTCCGGGCTGTACTCGGCGCGGAAGCAGTAGAAGCCAACCGCATCCGGGGTGAACGGATCCGACGTGGCTACGCCGGCCACGAGCGTCTCCGTGCTGACCAGCGTGCCGCCGGTCGAGCAGTCGGGAGCGGTGTCGTCCGGACCACAGACCCAGAACTCGATCGAGCCGGTCGGATCGGGATCGTTGCTGGTCAGGTCGGCGCTGTCCGTGACGGACTCACCGATCGTGATGACGGAATCGGAGACCTGGGTCTCGATGTCCGGCGGGCGGCAGGTGTTGAGGGTGCCCAGGGCGAAGTCCTTGAGCTGGGCCTCGACTTCCTGCGACGACCGCGTCTCGGCGAGGAAGCCGGAGAAGCAGGGGGCGTCGCCACCGAAGAGCAGGTCGAGATTGATGCCGCCCTCGAAGAACTGGCCGGCGCCGAAGCTCGTCGCGCCGTCCTTGTTCACGAACGCCCACGGTGCGGTCTCAGTACCGGCGTTGACGATGGCGCAGACATCGAACTCACCATCGTCGGAGCTGACGTCGCACTCGGCGCCGGCCGCAACCAGTGTCACGTTGTTGCCGATGTCGCAACCCATGTCGTCATCGAGCGTCGTGTCGTCACCGGGCGGGTTCCACTCGTAGACGCAGATCAGGTCGACGTTGCCACCGTTGGTGAAGTCGCTCAGGACGAGGACGTCGCCGACGGTGTGAAGGCCGTTGAAGCTGCCATCGGCGTTGAGCGAGATCTGGTCCTGGAAGAACCAGAAGCCGATCTGGGCGTCGCCCGAGTCGTCGAACTTGTCGGCGCCGAAGTAGACGATCGTGCCGTCCGGATCCTCGTAGACCGCGGCGAACACGTCGAGGAGCTCATCCTTGTCGGGAGCCACGTCGGTCGCCGACCACGCCCAGTCGCTGATGTCGTGGTGGTCCTTGGAGCCACCACCCTTGAAGTACGTCGTGTCGGCGCCGTCCTTCTCGACGGAGCCCGGGACGAACAGCGTGTCCAGCGCGCCGGGTGTGCCGTTCTGCCAGTCGTCGCCGGCAGTGGCCTCGTCGACCGCGTTGCCGTCGAGCTCGAAAATGCCCTCGTCATGGACGGCCGCAACCGGTGGAGCGGCCGTGAAGTTCGCGTACTGCATGAGCAGCGAACACACAAAGAGCGCCGTCCAGAAGAGCGTCAAGCTCTTCCGGGTTCGGGCGCTCATGTACCACCAGATACCCCGAGACCTCATGTCCCTTGGACCTCCCGTTCCCTGATTAGGAGTGGCGATGGATACGTCCCTCGTTCTCGTCGGTGGGTTCCGCGGCCGCGGATCCGTGCCCCGACAGAAACCGAGGTGCCCGAAACCGGGCACCAACCTGTTGGAGTCGGCGACCTCGACGTCGCCGGCGCCCCCTGCGCCCCCTGGACGGCCGATAAAAGGTGGCCATCGACAAGTGCTGCCGCATCGTACGGCTGTGAAGGCCGCCAAAGGTACTGGTCCAATCAACGCCTGACTAGCCCCAATTTCTCGTTTGTCCACCAGATGACACACGTGGAAATAGGGGTTTCTGGTGCTGGCGCGCACCGACGTCCTGGTACCCGGCCGATTCGAGGTACCGGTACGGTCGTACTGGTCCCCGCCCGCTACGATGTCGGCCCCAGCCCAGCCGAGGTGCCAGCTCGTGTCCGACGTCCCGACGTCTGTCGCCATCGACGCCCCGCCGCCCCTTCGAACCCAGGTCCGGCGGGCGGTCGAGCGCGCGTGGCAGCGGGCGATCGAATCGGGTGCGCTGCCGGCTCTCCTGGCGGATCTCCAACCGCCATCCGTCGAGATCGACCGGCCGGCTCACGAGGAGCACGGTGACTTCTCGACCAACCTCGCGATGCGGCTGGCGAAGCCCTACCGCCAGGCACCCCTGGTGATCGCCGAGGCCATTGCGGCCGAGCTGCGGCGCGACGCAACGGGCGAGGCTTCCGCCTCCCTCATCGCGGGCGTCGACGTCGCGCCACCCGGGTTCATCAACCTGCGCCTCGCCGACCCTGCGCTGGAGGCCGTCGTCGACGTGGTCCTCGCGGCCCCGGACGGCTGGGGCCGTGTTGCACCGATCCGGCCGCGCGCGGTCAACGTCGAGTTCGTGTCGGCCAACCCGACCGGGCCGCTGACGATCGGCAATGCCCGTGGGGCGTTCATCGGCGATCTGCTGAGCCGGGTGCTCGAGGCGGGCGGCCAGCGCGTCACCCGCGAGTACTACTTCAATGACGCCGGCGGCCAGCTCGACAACCTTGGCGCCTCCGTCCTCGCGATCCGGCGCGGCGAGCCCGTGCCCGAGGACGGCTACCACGGGGCATATGTCGACGAGATCGCCGCCCGGATCCCGGACGAAGTCTGGGCCGAGGCGACGGCCGAGGGCGCGGACGGTCCATACCTGCTGGGCCGGTGGGCGGGCGCGCGGGTGCGCGAGGGGATCGAGGCCAGCCTCGAGCGGCTGGGCGTCCACTTCGACGTCTGGACGACGGAGAGCGCACTCCACGAGAACGGCTGGGTTGACCGGGCCGTCGAGCGGCTCCGCGGCGGGGGCCACGTCTACGAGCAGGACGGCGCCCTGTGGTTCCGGTCGACGGCGTTCGGCGACGACAAGGACCGGGTCGTCCTCCGGTCGAATGGCCGGCCGACCTACTTCGCAGCCGACATCGGCTACGTCACCGAGAAATTCAGCCGCGGGTTCGACCACCTCATCTACATCTGGGGCGCCGACCATCACGGCACGGTGGCCCGGGTCCGGAATGCCGCCGAGGCGATGGGCTACGACCGTGACGCGGTCCAGATGCACCTCTACTCGTGGGTCCACTTCGTCCGCCCGTGGACGCCGGAGGATGGCGAGGGCGAGCACGTCGTCCAGGCGGGCGGCCAGAAGATGGTGCTGATCTCGATGTCGAAGCGGGCCGGCGAGTTCGTGACCCTCGATCAGCTCGTCACTGAGGTCGGTGTCGACGTCGCCCGCTGGATGTTCGCGTCGCGCTCAGCGTCGAGCGCGATCGACTTCGACATCGAGGCGGCCAAGGTCCAGGCCGAGACCAACCCCGCCCACTATCCGCGGTATGCCCACGCCCGGATTGCCTCGATCCAGCGCAAGGCTGCTGCCAACGGGCTGCTGCCGGCGTCATCGGTCGCCGGCTGGCTGACCGGCGGCCCGGAGGCAGCGCTCGCCAGGGCGGTCGCCCGGTTCCCGGAGGTCGTCGAGGACGCGGTCCGGGACGAGGACACAGTGGGCATAACCGCCTACGTCACGGAGCTCGCCAGCGTCTTCAGCCGCTTCTACCGTGACGCGCGGGTGGTCGACGGCGACGAGCCGGAACGATCAGCCGCGCGGCTGGCCCTCGCGGAGGCAGCCCGGGTCACGATCGCCAATGCCCTCGGGCTGCTCGGGATCTCCGCCCCCGACGCGATGTAGCCAAGGGACTCGCGAGCTCCGAGTCAGACGCCGGTCAGGCCCAGGATCGCGTTGAGCTGGATCGCCACCGGGTCCGACGAGCCGATCAGGATCGTGACCTGGGTAGAGCCGGGCTGGGTCGAGACCATCCCGCTGGTAAACGCCAGCGAGGCCGTCTCGGCCGCCGCGGCAAACTCGGCCGCATCCTCGGCGCTGTCCCATTCGGTGACCATCGCCACGGCCCACGCCTCGGACGGGCCGTTGAGGACTGTCACCCGGTCGCCACCCCAGCCCGCCGCGGCATCGTTGGCCGGCCCAACGCGGCGCAGTGCCTCGCGCAACCAGACCGCGATCTGAAACTCGCCCAGCGTGTCCTCGAGACCGACCCGCCAACCGGAGCCCATCTGTGCGGCCAGATCGTCCGGCAGGTCAACCTCGATCGGGGCCTCGCGGGCGGTGTACTTCTCGAGGTGGAGCAGCTGTTCGGTCGAGGCCGGTGGATCGTCGTAGGCGGCATTCACAGCGTCCCAGCCGCCGGCGCTCTGCAGTGACAGGACGAGGAAGAAGCCCTGGGTGTATGGAAATGTCAGCGAGTCGCGGAGGATCGTCGGCATCCGTCGCAGGATCGCCAGCGCCTCCGGGTCGAGGCCGGCGGCGAAAACCTCTTGCATTTCCTCCGGGGTGAGGCGCTCGGTTTGCCAGGTCTGCATGACGGCGGTCGCGTCACCTTCGATCAGCGACAACCGGGCCAGCGCCCGATCGCCCTGGCCGATCTCGTCGAGGCCGAGGGCATCCAGGTCGAAATGCTGGTCCTGCAGGGCGTGGGTGAATTCGTGGGCGAAGGTCACTCGCTCGGCAGGGCCAATGGCGCCACTTCGGGACACGACGACGAGCTCGTCGGCCTCCGGATCGTAGAAGCCCGCCACCTGGCTGCCGAGGAGTTCGATGTACAGGTCGTTGAGGTTGGCCTCGGCGTCCATCATGCCCAGTGCCTTGTAGAGGCGTTCGGTCGCGGCGAGGACGTCCTCGGGGTTGTCCGCCTCGAACGAGGCCTCGATGCGGGCCTTGACCTCCGCTTCGTCGAAGACCTGCGGCTCGATCTCGGTCGTCGGCTCGAGCTCGCGGATGGCGATGACGTCCTCCTGGATCGACCCGTAGAGGGCGGCGAGATCCTGGCTGCCTGCCGGGGTGGGGCTCGTCCCCGAGGATGCGGCGGTCGCCGATGGCGAGGCGGAGCCCGGCGTCGGGGAGTTCGGCGTGGGGCTGCACGTGGCCGCGAGGATCGCAACGGCCAGGGCGCCCGCCAGGGCGCGGGCGCGGCGTGGGTCGGCGGCCCGGCCGGTTGGGGACATGGCCGGGATTGTCGCATGCGGCGGTGAAGCGACCTGCCCGTGGCGAATGTCGCTTTCTTAATCGGTTCACGTGCCGCCGATGAACTCGGGCGGCATAGCGTAGTCATCGGACCGAACCCTCCAAGGTTCCATCCTCCCTCCCTCGACCGGGGGCGCCGATTGGGCAGGCGCCTCCGGTTCTTCTTTGTCGCGGGGGTGATCGGGTCCGACTGCCGCGTTACGCACTCCGCTCGCCGCGCGGCGGATAAGCGGCGGGTGAGGCGGCCGTGCAAGAATTGGGCTCGATGGAGATCACCTGGTACGGGCGGACGTGCATCCGCCTCCGTGGGCGCGACGCGGTCGTCGTCGCCGACCCGTATCCCGCGATCGTGGGACCGACCGGCCGGGGAATCAGCGGGGACATCGTCACCTACAGCCACCCCGATGAAGCGCCGCTGCCGAAGGGCAAACAGGCCAAGGGCAAACGGTCGCGAGATGGCCTGACAATCCTGCCGTCGAGCCTGGAGAACGCCTTCGTCCTCGACGCGCCCGGCGAGTACGAGGTCAAGGAAGTCCTGTTGAATGGCGTTCGGACGTATCGCGACGACGCTCGCGGTTCCGAACGCGGCAAGCAGACTTCGTTCGTGGTCGAGCTCGACGGCCTGCACACGATCCACCTGGGCGAGATCGGTCACCTGCTGACCGAGGAAAAGGTCGGCGACATCGGCGGGGTGGACATCGCCTGCGTGCCGGTGGGAGGGGCGTTGACCGCCAACCGGGCGGCTGAGCTGATGGCCCAGCTGGACCCGCGGATCGTGGTGGCCATGCCGGTGTGCGAGGACGAGGCCGATTGCGAGGATGCGCTTGCCAAGTTCTTCCACGAGATGGGCGGCGTGCCGGCGGTCCAGCCGAAGATCGCGGTGACCATCTCCAGCCTGCCCGCGGAGACCACGACCGTCCGCCTGGAGTCGCGCGGCAAGACCTGAGCGATCAGCCCCGGTCGAGCACCGGGTGGCCGTCCTTGACCACGGTCCGAACGAGGTCGGCGGCCGGCCAGTAGGGGATCTGCTCGATCGTCGGGACCCGCCAGACCACCAGGTCCGCGGCCTTGCCGGGCTCGATCGAACCAATCTCATCGCCCAGCCCAACGGCATGGGCGGCGTTGATCGTCACCGCCGCGAGGGCCTCGGCGGGGCTGAGTTTCAGGGTCAGGCAGGCGACCGTCATCACCAGCGGCAGGCTGGCATTCGGCGACGTACCGGGGTTGAAGTCGGTGCCGAGGGCGACCGGCACGCCGGCCTCGATCAACCGCCGGGCGGGCGCGTAGTGATCCGACATCAGGAACCAGGTGGTGGCCGGCAGGAGCGTCGCGACGACCGGCCGATCGCCTTCGGCGGCCGCAGCGAGGGCGGCGACACCGGCCTCTGACGGGGCCGCCAGGTGGTCGGCCGACGCCGCGCCGAGCTCGGCTGCCAACTCTGCGCCACCGCTGGGTGCCAGCTCGTCGGCGTGCAACCGCGCCTCCATGCCGAGTCCCCGGGCCGCGGTCAGGATGCGCCGCGACTGGTCGGCCGTGAAGACGCCCTCCTCGCAGAACACATCGCAGAACCGTGCCCGGCCCTGGGCGGCGATGCCCGGCAGCTGGTCCTCGATCACGCTTCGGACGTACGCCTCGGTGCCATCCGGCCGCCGCCGGAACTCGTCCGGCACGGCGTGGGCACCGAGATAGGTCGGCACCACGTCGACCGGTCCCTCCCGGTCCAGCCGGTGGGCCGACTCGAGCAGCCGAAGCTCGGTGGGCAGGTCCAGGCCGTAGCCCGACTTCGCCTCCACGGTCGTGGTGCCATGCCGGAGCATCTCGTCGAGCCAGCGGCGGCCGTGGGCGACGAGGTCCTCTTCCGACGCCGCGCGCGTTGCTTCGACCGTCGACAGGATGCCGCCGCCCGCCGCGAGGATCTCGAGGTAGCCAGCACCTCCCTGTCGAAGGCGCAGCTCGCCCTCCCGCGAGCCGGCAAACAGCAGGTGGGTGTGAGGGTCGACGAGGCCGGGGGTGATGCAGCCGCCGCGCGCGTCGAGGCGGGTGAAGTGGGCCAGATCCAGCCCTTCGCCCTCGACCATCTTGACCACGTCGGCCCGCGAGCCGGCGGCGACGATCCGGCCTTGCCAGCAGGCGACCAGCAGCTCACCCTCGACGTCCTCTTCGACGAGGAGCGGTTCATCCTGGGCCTTACCCCGCCGCAGTCCGCCGGCCATCGTGGCAACCTGGGCCGCGCCGTGGATCAGCAGGCCGGCGCTGGCCGCGTCGCGACCGCCGGCGATCACCCGGAAGCTCATGCTCTGCCGACCGCCGCCATCACGGGGTCCGGCCCGAGCGGGCCGCCTCGAGCCGCAGCTCGAGCGCCTGGAGCGGCGAGGGGTCGCGCAGCTTGATGTAGGCGGCTGCGCCTTCGAGCCGGGCTTCGACGTCGGCGTCCGTCGGGATCCGGGCGTGATCCGCGACGTCGAGCAGGGCGGCCAATGGCGCCAGGCCGATGAGCTCGGATTCGGCGAGCTCGACACCGTCTTCCGCGGCGACCTCGCGGACGGTGTCCCAGACGAGCCACAACGGGCTCACGGAGAAGTCGAGGAGATTCATCGACACCTGGGCGAGGTCCAGCTCCTCGATCATGAACCCGTTCGCCTGGACCCTGGGCAGGCCACCGCCTGATTCCCGGATGCGACGTGCGATCCGGACCGCGAGGTCGCGATCGGACGATGCCAGGTTGATGTTCCAGGCGATCAGGAACGGCCGGGCGCCTACGGCCACCGCGCCAGCCGACGGATGCATCGCCGCCGGCCCGAAATCAGGCTCCCGGCCCCGGTGGCCGATCTCCGCCTTCAGGCCCTCGTACTGGCCGCGCCGAACGTCGGCCAGCTTGGCTCGCTCGGGTCGGGTGGCCGCGTTGGCGTACAGGTAGACGGGCAGGTCGAAGCGCTTCGCGATCCGGCGGCCGAACGACCGCGCCAGCTCGACGCAGTCGTCCATCGACGAGCCCGCAAGGGGCACGAAGGGCACGACGTCCACCGCCCCGATCCGGGGGTGCTCGCCGGTGTGCTCCTCCATGTCGATCTCGTGGATCGCAACGGCAACCGCGGCCTCGACCGCGGCCGCGACCTCGTCAGCCTCGCCGGCGATCGTGAGGACCGAGCGGTTATGGCTGGAGTCGCTGGTCCGATCGAGGAGCTGGGCGCCGGCCGCGGCGTCGACGGCCGCAGCGATCCGGTCGACGACCTCGGGCCGGCGGCCTTCCGAGAAATTGGGAACCGATTCGACGAGCCCGGGCACGGGCCTACTTTGCCAGTCGGGCCGTTGGCCCGAGCGGTCGATCCGCAGCAACGATGAAGGCCGGCCCGTTGGGCCGGCCCTCGGTTGGTTTCGGGGAGTGACCGCTACTTCACGAACCGGAAGTCCACGTAGTGGAACGTGCCGTCGGTGAGCTTGAGAATGAAGCGGCGGCAGGTGTTGCCCCACGACTTCTCGGTCTTCCAGTTGTAGGTGTACGTGTCGCGAGCGGCGTCGTAGGTGAAGCCGCCGGTCGGCGTGGTCGAGGTCGGCGTCCCACCGTCGAGCGGCCGCGTCGCTGCCCCGCAGGTGTACAGGATGGACTTCGGATAGCCGGCTGCGATCACGCTCAGGCCCTGGTTACCGGCCAGCGAGAACTTGATCGGCACGCCCGACCCCGCCTTGGTGGTGTTCTCGGTCGGCGGATTGAGCAGCGGGTTCTGGAAGCCGCTGAAGGACCAGATGATATTCACGGTGGCGGTGTCGATGGCCGTCAGACCCGTCGAATCGGTGACCCGGACGCGGATCGTCCGGCTCGCGGGCGCGGTGTTTGCCGGGGCGGTGAACGTTGCCGACTGTCCGGCCGTCTCGAAGGAACCGTTGTTGTCCAGGTCCCAGGCGTACGTCAGCGGCAAATCGCCGTTGGCGTCAGCACCGGTCGCCGAAACGGTGATCGAGGTTCCCTCGACGACGCTGTACGGGCCGCCCGCATCGACGGTCGGCGGGTCGTTGACTTCGAACAGCGCGACCGACGGGTCGTGGTCCGAGACCTGGTCGAAGAACTCGGCGTTGATGTGCACCGGGTCGAAGACCGACGTCGCGAGGAGGCTGCTGCTCACGATGATGTGGTCGAGGACCTGCGAGTTGCCCTCGAAAACGTAGCTGTACCGCTCGTTCTGCGGCAGGCCATCCATCAGGTCGTGGAGCACGGTGCCGCCGGCGGTCAGGATGTCCATCGTCTCGGAGAACTCGAAGTCGTTGATGTCGCCAAGGACGACGATGTTGGCGTTCGCATCGACGGCGAGGATCGAATTCGACGAAGTCGTTGACGAGCTGCGCCTGCTGGTGACGCTGGACTTCGGTCAGCCTGTTCGGCGGCTGGAATCGACCGAACAGGGGCTGGTCGGCGCTCTTCGAGTTGAAGTGGTTGGCGATCAGGAAGAAGGTCTGGCCGCGATAGGTGAACTCGCCGGCCAGCGGCTTGCGGCTGGCAAGCCATGCCGAATCGTTCGGGGCCACTCGGCCGGGCGAGAAGCTCAGCTCGGGCGTGCCGCCGTTGTTCACGATGGTCGTGGCGTCCGTCGACCCGCCACCGGGGCGATCGACGAACGCGAGTCCGCGATCCGTCCGGTAGAGGAAGCCGACCCGGATGTTGCCGCCTGGCGCACCACCGTCCTGGTGGGCGACCGGGTTGATCTGGCGGTAGTCATAGACCGGTCCCGGTGCGGGATCCGCAGCGTCGATCGCGGCGATCAGCTTGGCGAGCGTCAGGTCTGCATCGACGACTAGGTTGCTGGTCCCACCGGTGGTGCCGTTGTTGTCCTGGATCTCCTCGAGCGCGATGACGTCAGGCGACAGCAGGTTGTTGACGATCTGGTTGGCCAGACTGTCGAACTTCGACTGCGGATCGCCGACGGTGAGGTTTTCGACGTTGTACGTCGCCATCACGAGCTCGTTGACGCCCGGCGCCGTGGCGACCTCACGGGAGAGACCGGCCGAAACCGTCGTGAGGGCCGAGGTCAGGTTGACCTCGAAGCTGCCGAAGTTGTAATCGACGATCCCGACCCCGGCTCCGGTGAAGTGATCTCCAACGCTGGCGTTCGGCGTGGAGGCCGCCAGGAGCGTGTCGTCGAGCTGGATCCGCTCCGGGTTGAAGTCGGTTGGCCGGACGATGATCCCGCCGCGATAGGTGCGGAGGGCCGCCCCGGCGCCATCGTCAGCCAGGACGACGATCTCGCGGTTGCTACTCGTGGGACCGACGGCGACCGGGTTGTTCACCTGGACGCGCATGCCCTCCAGGCTCTCGTAGAAGTCGATGCCGTCGGTGGCCGCATCGAACGTGCCACTGGTTTCCACGTCACCGGTCGCGTCGTCGTCGATGACGGTCGTCGGCGGAACCCGGCCGCCGACACCGATGACCGTGGTGGGCGGCAGCGAATTCCCGGTCGACTGAACCAGGATCGTCGGGTTGATCAGCTGGGTCTTGGTGAGATTGCTGGTAGCGGCCCCTCCCGGTCTGAACTCGGCGACCTGCCCGGTGACCAGCACCGAGTCGCCGACGCTGACCGTTGGGGCAACGTTCGTGAACACGAAGATCGCCTCGGAGGTTGCGATGTTCGCATCCGGGTTCGGGTCCTGGATGTAGAACCCGCGGCCCAGGGTGGTCGTGGTGCTCAGCCCCGTGACGATGCCAGACGTGTTGACCGAGGTGCCGGCCACGGGTGAGATGTGGGTCGCTCCCTGGATCGTGTGGATCGGGGTGAGCGTCAGGTCGAGATCCAGCCCGATGATCAGCGGGTCGTGATCCGACGTTCGGTAGGCGTTCGGCTGGTACAGGCCGGGCGGGTTGAACTCGGTGTTGTAGTCGAGGATCAGCGGCTCATCGGCATTGATGTGCCAGATCGTCGCCCCGGTCACGTTGTCGGCCAGCTCGGGGGCGGCGAGGCCGTGATCGAGTTCGCCCGAGAAGCCGTCGAAGACGAAGCTGTAGCGACTGGCCGCGGGGACGAACGTCTCGGACAGGCCGAGGTAGCCGGCGTCCTCGAGGACGTGGATCGGATCTTCTTCGGTGTACGCATTGAGGTCGCCGATCACCAGCGTGTTCGGCGTGTCGAGGGTGTCGAGGACCGAGACGAGCTTCTCGGCCTGCAACACGCGCCGGGCGTTGAAGCAGCTCTGGCCGTCACCCTGGTCGGTGTCGCCCGGAGCGCTGCCGGCGGCGCAGTTCTTCGACTTGAAGTGGTTGACGACCACGGTGAAGGACTCGCTGCCGGCGACCCGCTGGAATCCCTGGATCAGCGGCGGCCGGTCGAAGATCGGGTCGGCCGACGTCTGGGCGGCGCCGACCGGGGTCACGACCGCCGGCTTGTAGATGATCGCGACCTTGATGGCGTCGGTCCCGAAGGTGCCACCGAACTCGTTCGGCGGGCTGATCGCCGGTTCGGTGATGTAGGCGTAGGTACCTGCGCCGGCGGTGGCATTGAGGGCGTCAACGAGGCTGCCAATCGCCGTCGCGCCGTTGTTCTCGACTTCCATCAGGCCGAGGACGTCCGCGTCGATCCCGAGGATCGCGGCGACCTCCTTCGCCTGCTGGCGCTGGAACTCGTTGGCGTCGTTGGCACCCCGCGCGTTGGGGTTGTCGTCTGCGAGGGTCGTGAAGTAGTTGAGCGTGTTGAAGCTGGCGACCTGCACGTCGCCACCGACGTTCGCCGGGGCCGGCGGTCGCGGGTTCGTCCGGGCGAAGGTGATCGTTTCTGTGGGCTGCAGCCGGTAGAGGCTGAAGCCGAAGCTCATGACACCGGTGATACCCGTGGCCGTGTCGCCGATCCGGACGGCCTGCGGCGTCAGGTACGGCACGAAGGCCGGGTTCTGGACCGCCGAACCGTCATCGATCAGCAATCGTCGACGCGCCGCCAGCTCCGCGAGCGCCTGCGCGGGAGCGCCCGGCGCGACACGGTCGGTCGGCTGGAACAGTCGCCCGTCGGACGAGACGGTGACCTCGCCGAACCGGCCCAGCTGGAAGTGCTCGGTCGCGGTGAGTGCCTCCGGGAACGTCACGAGGACGCCCTCGACCGGCTCGAAGGTGGTGCCAACCGGCCGCGGCAGGTCATATGACGCGGGCGTGATCGAACCGGTGCCGCAGACGTCGACCGCGGTGACCGGCGACAGCTCGGTGAGCCCGTTGAACTCGATCGCACGACCGGTCACGCGGACCAGGTCGCCCTCGGCGACCTCGATGTTGCTGAAGACGAAGAGCCCATCGGAGGTCAGCGGGTCCGCATCCGGCGTGCCGTCCTGGATGAAGAAGCCGTTGAGCGCGCTGGCGCCCTGGAAGTCGCCGGTGACGACCCCTTCGACGCGGACCTCCTGATTGAGGACGGGAGTGGCGGTGCCCGGGCCCTGGACCTCCCAGATCTGGTGGCTCGCCGCCAGGTCGCAGCCGCTGGGCGCGACGATCGTGAAGGTGAAGCTGTGGTCGAACGGCATGTTGTCCGGTGGATCCGTCGCGTCCTGATCGGTGACACCTGCGGCGAGGATGGTCACCGTGCACGACTCGGCGTTGGTGAAATCGACAGCCGTCTGGAGCCCGAAGGTGATGGGACCGCCGACGACCGCGGCGCTGTGCGCCCCGGACGAGGTGCAAACGATCGAGAACCAGCTGGCGGTGACGTCCACCGCCTCGGAGAACGTGATCGCGATGTCGGTCCCCGGGTCGACGCCAAAGTCGCCGTTCGTGGGGGCGGTGGCGCTCACGGTCGGACCGTCGTCGAGACAGGCGTTGACCGTGCCTGGGGTGAGCGACCGGACGACGACATCGAGGTTGTTCTGGTCCGTGTCGGCGCCGTCGGGGCACCGGTTCAGGCTCCTGAAGTCGATTGCGGGATCGATGACGCTGCCCGAGCCCTCGGTATACGGCGCTGCGGTGTTGCCGCCGTAGCTGATGGTGTCGATCAGTGTCGAGCCAGTCCGGAGCGCGACTGCGTCCGGGCTGCCGTTCTGGATGAGGTTCGAGTCGGCGCCCCCGTCGAGGTCGCAGTTCGGCGTGGTCGCCGGATTGGCACAAATCACGTAGTAGTCGCCAGCGGCAAGCGAGACATTGGGCAGGTCAATGGTCAGGTAAATGGTCGCGCCGCCGAGGTTGCCGTTGACGAGCTCGACCGACACCGCGTCGAGGTTGACCGCGTTCCCGCCGTTGTTCCGGATCTCGATGAACTCAGTGAAGTCCGTGCTGGGCTGGTCGTAGTCGATCTCGTTGATCACAAGATCCGGGGCCGCGGCCGTGGTCGGCGTGGCGAACGACACGACGTGGTTGGCGGTCATGTTGTCGGGCGGGTCGGCGGCGTCGGTGTCGGAAACGTTTGCGGCCTTGATGGTCAGGACGCAGTTGTCGTCGTTGACGAATGGGGCTACGACGAACTGGTACGTCGCCGGATCCGTGTCACCGGCATCGTTCAGCGTTCCGGCCTTGGGTCCCTGGATCGTGCAGACCAGCGTCAATGGATCGGGCGACGGCCCGGTCGGTCCGAACGTCACCGGCTCGCTGAAGGTGATCGAGGGGGTGGTGTTTGTCGGTACGTTCGTCGCGCCGTTCGCGGGAACGGTCGCCTGAACGAACGGCGCCGCGTCCCCGGTGGAAAACGTCTGCCCCGGGTTGATCCCCGGGAAGCTGGCAACCAGGCCGGTCGTCCAGACGAAGTCCGCGGAATCGGTTCCGGTCCCCGTGAGCCCGATGGACAGCCCCGTCGCCTCGGTTCCTTCCTCGATGACGGGGATGTTTGTGCTGGTCATCCCGTTCGCAGGTCCGCCCACAGCGGTGAACTCGCCCTCGTAGCTCAGGAACTGGACTACCTGGGCTGAGGCGTTTACCAGCGCGATCCCGTCTGGCGCCCCGTTCTGAAGACCGTTGCTCGCGTAGCTGAGGGACACCGTACCGAAGCCTGTCCCGCCCTGGTTCGGGATGGTCGTGGGCAAGGCGTCGGTGTCGTAGGACGCGCCGCCCGTGCCGTTGTAGAGAACGATCGACCAGCCCGTGAGGTCGGTCCCTGCGGGGCCGGCCACCTCGATCGCCTCGCCGGCGTCCGTCCCCGCGTTGTCGTAGTGAATCTCGTTGATGAAGACCGGCGCTCCCGGACCTCCGCCGGTCGCAATCGAGAACGTGGCGACGAAGTTCGCCCCCATCGCGTCCGGCGGGTCGTTGGTGTCCTGATCGGTCACGTTGGCCGCGACTACGGTGAGCGTGCAGGACTCGCCAGCAACGAAGTTCGTAGTCGGGTCGAGACCGTAGGTCATCGGTCCGCCCGAGACCGCGACGGTGTGGCTGCCGCTGTTGCTGCAGGTAACGTCGAACGAACTCGCCGAGACTGTCACCGCCTCGCTGAACTCCACAGTCAGGTCGCTTCCGGGCTCAATTCCCGTTGCACCGTTCGCCGGCGTCGTGTCAGTCACCGTCGGCGCCGTGTCAACCGGTGTCCCGAACGTCTGGCCGGCGTTGATCAAGCCGGGGGAATCGTTGAGCCCGGTCGTCCAGGCGAAGTCACTGTGCGTCAACCCCGTGCCGGTCAGCCCGATCGACAGGCCGGCCGCCGCGGTACCGTCCTCGATGACGGGAATGTCAACGCTGGTTGTCCCGCCCGCGGGACCACCGACGGCGGTCATCGTTCCCTCGTAGCTGAGGAACTGGACGACCTGGGCAGACGCGTTGACGAGCGCGATCCCGTCGGGGGAACCATTCTGGATCCCGTCCACCGGATAGCTGATTGCCATCGCGCCGAATCCGCTGCCGCCTTCGTTGGCGATTGTTCCGCTCAGCCCGTCGGTGCGGTATGGGGCTCCGCCGTTGCCGTTGTAGAGGACGATCGACCAGCCGCCCAGGTCCGTCCCCGCCGGCCCCGCGATCTCCACGAACTCGCCCGTATCGGCGCCAGCGTTGTCGTAATGGATCTCGTTGATGAACACCGGGAGCCCAATGGCGGCCACTCGCGAGGCTGGGATCAGTCCCATGAGGATCAGCATCGAGCCGAGCAGGGCGAACATGGGGTGGCGCGTGCGGGCAGACGTGGCCACGGGACGGGTCCTCCTCCTTCGCGCCAGTGCCGACGCGATCCGGGCATCGTAGTCGCCTGACCGCACCGGAGAACATCAGAATGCAACGAACCGCACCACGGATGGTGCGTTGATGCAACGCGTTAGCGGCGGGTCAACGCTCCAGCATCGGGACCCGGACGCCGCGCTCGCGGGCCACCTCGATTGCCCTCTCGTAGCCCGCGTCCACGTGTCGCACCACGCCCATCCCCGGGTCCGTCGTCAGCACCCGCTCGAGCTTCCGCGCCGCCAGCTCGGTGCCGTCGGCGACGACGACCATCCCGGCGTGCTGCGAGTAGCCGATCCCCACCCCGCCGCCGTGATGGATCGACACCCATGTCGCGCCGGCGGCGGTATTGACCAGGGCGTTGAGCAGCGGCCAGTCGGCGACGGCGTCGGAGCCGTCCTGCATGGCCTCCGTCTCCCGGTTGGGTGACGCCACGGAGCCCGAATCGAGGTGGTCCCGCCCGATCACGATCGGCGCCGAGACCTCGCCGGTCCGGACCAGCTCGTTGAATGCGGCGCCGGCCAGCGCCCGCTCCCCGTAGCCCAGCCAGCAGATCCTCGCCGGCAACCCCTGGAACGGGACCCGCTCCTCCGCCATCTCGATCCAGCGGCGCAACCCGATGTCCGTCGGGAACAGCTCGAGAATCGCCCGGTCGGTCCGGAGGATGTCCTCAGGGTCACCCGAAAGCGCCGCCCATCGGAACGGACCGCGGCCCTCGCAGAACTGGGGCCGGATGAAGGCCGGCACGAACCCGGGGTACGAGAAGGCGTCCGCGACCCCGGCCTCCTGGGCCATCGCCCGAAGGTTGTTGCCGTAGTCGAACACCACGGCGCCGGCGGCCTGGAACGCCAGCATCGCCCGGACGTGCTCGGCCATCGACCGCATCGATCGGCGGACGTACTCGTCGGGCAACGCGGTGCGCAATTCGAGCGCGTCGGCCAGCGCGATCTCGACGGGCACGTAGCCGGCCAGCGCATCGTGGGCCGAGGTCTGATCGGTGACCACGTCGAACGCCTCGCCGGCCGCCGCCCAGGCAGGCTCGATCTCCGCGGCATTGCCGACCAGGGCGATCGATTCGGCGCGTCCGTCGGCCGCAGCCTCGCGCGCCCAGCCGAGCGCCTCGGCGGGTGCAGTCGACAGCCGGTCGACATAGCCGATGTCGAGCCGCCGTCGGGCCCGCGTTTCGTCGACCTCGATCGCGAGGCAGACGCCCTCGTTCATCGTCACCGCCAGCGGCTGGGCGCCGCCCATCCCGCCCAGCCCGGCGGTCAGGACGAGGCGACCCCGCAGCGACCCGCCGAAGTGCTGCCGTGCCAGCTCGGCGAACGTCTCGTAGGTGCCCTGCAGGATTCCCTGGGTGCCGATGTAGATCCAGGACCCGGCGGTCATCTGGCCGTACATCATCAGGCCCTCCCGCTCGAGCTCGCGGAAGACATCCCAGGTCGCCCATCGGCCGACGAGGTTGGAGTTCGCAATCAGCACCCGGGGCGCCCACTCGTGGGTCCGGAAGACCGCCACCGGCTTGCCCGACTGGACGAGGAGCGTCTCGTCGTCGGCCAGCCGGCGGAGCTCGCGGACGATCGCGTCGAACGCGTCCCACGACCGCGCCGCGCGACCCGTGCCGCCATACACGACGAGCGCGTCGGGATTCTCCGCGACATCCGGATCGAGGTTGTTCATCAGCATCCGGAGGGCTGCTTCCTGCTGCCATCCGCGGCACGACAGCTCCGTGCCGCGGGGCGCCCGAACCGGCCGCGCCCCAGCCGACGGCGTCGTCACCCGCTGAGGCCCTCCATGACCTGCTCACCGAGCCGCCGCTCGCCGACGGAGGTGACCGAGACGATCACCCGCAAATCCGGGAGCCAGGTGTGATAGGTCCGCGCACCGCCGGCGCAGACTGCCGATGTAGACCGTCCGGCCGCCGAGCTGCGCCTCGGCGTTGCCGGCCAGGCCACCCGCCTGACCGCAGGCGCCAACGTTGAACGTGTCCCGCCACTGGCGGAACCACCCGTCGTCGAAGACGCCCGGCCGGAGCCGGACGAGGGTCGCATGGGCGAACTCCCCGGTCTGGGGGTCGATCGCCAGTTGGGTCAGGACGGCCTCGCCGTTGGCCACTACCGACGGATCGGCGGCTGCGACGGCATCGGACTCGGGTGACGGTTCGAACGCCAAGCCATCGACGAACGCCTGGAGATGCGCGCTCAGCGACTCGTCGAGGGGTGCGCTGCCCGAAGCCGGCGCGACCGGCGGACCCGACGGCGCGACCGTGGGCGTCGGGCTTGGCCCGGTGGGGAACCTGGGTGGCGTGCTGACGTTGCAGCCACAGGCGACGACGACCAGGAGCAGCGCGGCAACCAGGCGACCTGGCACTACCCGGTGACCCGCTCCGGGTCGGCATCGGGTCGGACGAAGGCCAATTCGTAGTACTGGAGCGGATTCCCCTCCGGGTCCCAGAAGAAGACGAACTGGCCCCACGCGGTTTGGACGATCGCCTCGTGACGGACGTCGGCCGCCTCGAGGCGCTTCACGGCCAGATCGAGGTTGTCGACGATGATCTCCGGGACGACCCCGCCCCGCCGGAAATCCTTGGGCTCGGCACTGGCGACGCCGCCGTCGATCAGCGACAGGCTCGTGCCCTGGGTGGCATCGAAGCGGACGAAGCGTGGCGTCCGGTACAGGAGTCGGAGGCCGATCACCTCGCGGTAGAACGCCAGCTCCCGCTCGATGTCCTCGACGAAGATCAGCGCGCCCCGGACCTTGCTGACGTTGCCCAGCGCCTGGATCGAGGCCATGGCCGGAACGGTACCACCGGGCTTGCCAGTTCGCGGGTCGGGCGGACGTCTACAGGTCGCGCCGGACGACGGGATACCGACGATCGTCGGCCGCGATGGTGAAGCCGGCCTCGATCCAGAACTCCGGCGTCGCGGCGCTGGTGGCGTCCGGGTCGACGTTCCGCTCCGGGTAGGCCTCGACGGCCGCGAACCCTCGTCCTGCCAGGTCGTCGACGACTGCCGTCACCAGCCGCAGGGCGAGCCCCTGGTGGCGGGCCTCGGCGGTGGTGGCGATGCAGGTGATGACCGCCGGCGGCGGCGCCTCGGGGAGCTGCGGGTAGAGCTCCCGCAGCCGCATCGCCCGGGGGTAGGCCGACAGCGGCCCGAACTGGGCGTAGACGGTTGGCACGTCGTCCACCAGCAGCACCTTGGCATAGCTCCCGAACACATTGAGCCCACGCCCCAGGAGGGCAAGCTTGCGGGGCGCGTCGGCGGCGATCGTCGGGCCTTTCGGACGCGGTGGGGCGAACGGGTTGTCGGCCAGCGGATCGGCATCGCTGGCGAACGGGTTCACGGATGGCGCCGAGCCCTTCGCCGCGAACGGGTTGAAGACGCCCGGGTCGTCGGCATCGTCGAGGAACGGGTTGCCCGTCCGCGGCCTGGCTGGTGGCGGTGCGGGTGCCGCTAGCCACGCGGCCCGAGCCGCCTTCGAGCCCCGATCCGCATCCTCCCAGTAGTCGCACGATCGATGGTCGAACCCCGGATCGGCGCATGGCGGCATGAGCCCGAACCCGGTCTCGTCGACGACGTCCCTGATCATGATGGGCGACATCCGACGAGTCTACGCACCTGTCGGGGCGCGGCGCAGCAGCCGTCCTGAGCCGGGTTGTAGACTCGGCCCACCCCCGGTGTTGGGCACGATGCCGTCACCAGTCGTGCCGCACTTTGGTGCGCGAGCCTCGGGGGCGTGACTCGCCCCCGCAGAGCAGTGGATTCGCCGTTGGACCCGTACGAGATTCTCCAGGTCCCCCAGGATGCCGATGATCCGCAGATCGTCGCCGCCTATCGAGCCCTGGCGCGCCGTTACCACCCGGACCTCGCCGGTGACGCCGGCACGGCGACGATGATCGTCGTCAACCAGGCCTGGGAGATCCTGCGCGACCCGAAACGACGAGCGGCCTACGATCGGACGCGGCCACGACCGGTCAAGCCCCGCTTCGACTCGACCGAGCCGGATGGGACGGGCGGTGCCGGCCCGCCGCCGGGGCGGCCTTCGGGCAGCGTTCTGACCTTCGGCCGGCACATCGGCTGGTCGATCGGCGAGGTCGCCCGGTTCGATCCCGGGTACCTGGAGTGGCTCGAGGATCGCCGCGAGGCAGCGCATCTGCGGGAGGAGATCCACGCCACGCTGCTGGCGATGGGCTGGCGGCAGCAGCCCGAAGGGCCGCGGCGACGACGTCGACGCTAGCCCGCCGCGGCACCGGTAAGGTCAGCCAGCGCACCCTCGCGGACGAGCGCCAGCGCCGCCGCCAGGTCCGGGGCCGGCTCACGATCACGATCGAGGTGGCCGATCCGTGCTCGCACTCGCGATAACGCTTCGGTGACGCCGGCTCCTGGCCGCGCGCCGGCCAGCGCGATCCGCTCGTCGAGGGCCTGCGCCGCGACGACCAGCTCGATCCCCAGCACCTGCTCGACATTGGCCAGCACCCGGCGCGCGTGGAGGGCCGCGACCGAGCCCATCGAGACGTGATCCTCCTGGTTGCCACTCGTGGGGATCGTGTCCGCCGTCGCTGGGTGGGTCAGGACCTTGCTCTCGGAGACGAGGGCTGCGGCCGTGTACTGGTAGATCATCATCCCGGACTCGAGCCCGCTCTCGCCGGCGAGGAACGGCGCCAGGCCGCCGTTGAGATTCGGATCGACCAGCAGGGCGGTCCGGCGCTCGCTGATCGAGCCAAGCTCTGCGACCGCGAGCTTCGCGAAGTCGAGGGCTAGCGCGATCGGCTCGCCGTGGAAGTTGCCACCACTGATCACCCGGCCGCCACCGGTGGCGGTCGTGGCCTCATCGGCGACCCCACCGCCCGGGAAGACCAGCGGGTTGTCCGTGGCCGAGTTGAGCTCGATATCAAGCACCCGGCGGAGGTGGTCCAACGCGTCGCGGACGGCGCCATGGACCTGCGGCACGCACCGCAGCGAGTACGGATCCTGGACCTTGTGGTGGGTGCCGTGGTGCGCCTGCTGGAGCCCGGAGCCTCGGAGGAGGTGGCGCAGCTCCGCGGCCACAGCCAGTTGGCCCGGATGCGGGCGGGCCAGCTGGTACTCCGCGGCGAAGGCGACGTCCGTTCCCTGGAGCGCTTCCACGCTCATCGCCGCGGCCACGCTCGCGGTCCGGCCAAGCCGCTCCGCGTCGGCCAGCAGCAGCGCGCCGATGGCGCTCATCATCTGGGTCCCGTTGAGGAGCGCCAGTCCCTCCTTGGCCTCGAGTCGCAGCGGCTCCAGACCGGCTTCGCGAAGGGCGATCAACGCGGGCACGACGCTGCCCTCCCGCTCGACCTGGCCGCGGCCGATCAGCGGTAGGGCGAGGTGCGCGAGCGGCGCCAGGTCCCCCGACGCCCCGACGCTCCCCTGCTCCGGCACCACCGGATGCAACCCCCGCGCCAGGAGCTCCAGGATCCGGTCGACCAGCAAGGGCCGGCAACCCGAGTGACCAAGGGCCAGCGTGTTCGCCCGGAGCAGGAGCATCGCCCGGACCACGTCGCGCGGGAACGGCGCTCCCACGCCGGCGGCGTGCGACATCAGGAGGTTCTCCTGGAGCCGCTCCGCATCCTCGGCGGCGACGACGGTCGAAGCCAGCGCGCCGAACCCGGTGGTCACGCCATAGACGACCTCCCCGGCACCGACGAGCTCCTCGATGACCGCCCGGGCCTCACCCATCCGTTCCCGGGCGTGGACGTCAAGAGCGGCTCTCGCGCCGTGGCGGGCGACGGCTTCGACATCCTCGACGGTCAGGTCGGCGCCGGTCAGGACGACGGTGTCGGCCGCTGCTGAAGCGTCGCCGCGGCGCGGCGAGAAGTGGGCCTCGCCACTTCCCGACGGGACCTTCGGCTGGGTCACCCGCCGAGGATAGTCGGCTAGACTCCCGCTCGTGTTCGACTTCCTGAACGGGCCCGTGCGGCAGCTCGTTACTGACCTGTACGGCGCCGTCGGGTATGTCGGCGTCGCCATCTGGGTGGCCGTCGAGAGCGTCATCATCCCCATCCCGTCCGAGCTGGTCCTGCCGTTCGCCGGCTTCCTGATCGGCCAGGGGACGGCGATCGAGCCGCTCACCGGCCAGCCGTGGAACCTGTGGCTGGTCACGCTCGCGGGAACGATCGGCGCCACGGTCGGCGCGCTGATCGCCTATGCGATCGGCTACTTCGGCGGCCGCCCGATCATCGAGCGCTGGGGCCGCTACCTGGGGATCAGCGCCGCGGACCTCACCCGGGCGGAGGACTTCTTCGACCGGCACGGCACCAAGGCCGCCTTTTTCGGCCGGCTGATCCCGGTCATCCGCTCGCTCGTCTCCTTCGCCGCCGGCGTCGCCCGGATGCCACTGCTGCCGTTCACCGTCTTCACCGCCCTCGGATCCTTGCCGTTCACCTTCGTCCTGGCCTTCGCCGGCGTCCAGCTGGGGTCCAACTGGGAGACGATCGGCGGCATCCTCAAGCGGTTCGAGTACGCCATCCTGCTGGGTTTGATCGCGATCGCCTTGGCCTGGGTCTGGTTCCGGATCATCCGACCCCGCCGGCGGACCGCCTGACCTCAGCTTGAGGCCGGCGGCGGGCCAACCTCTGACGGCGCCGGCCTGGACCGGAACGAGGCGAACAGCAGCAGGTCGTAGCAGATCTTCAGGGCCCCGCATGCGATGAGCGGCGCGCCGATCCCAAGCGGCAGCAGGACGGCGCCACCCACCAGCGGCGCCACCGTCTGGGACGCACTGCGGGCCAGCGAGGTGACCGCGGCGCTGGCCGTCCGCTCCTCCGGGTCCACGACCGACATGACGTAGGACTGACGCGTCGGCACGTCCATCGACGACAGCAGCGACCGGGCCAGGAACAACACCGCCGCCGCGCCGACGGCGGTCTCCGGTAGGAGGGCCATGGCGATGAGGAAGACGCTCGACGGGATGTGGGTGAAGACCATCGTCCGGATCAGCCCGATTCGCGTGGCCAGCCAGGCGGCGATCGGGAACGATGCCGCACCCAGCAGGCTGCCGGCGAAGAACAGCCCACCGATCTCGGCGGGGTCGAGGCCGAAGCGACTGGCGAACCAGTAGGCGAGGAAGCTCTGGACGGCCAGGCCGCCGGCGAACGAATCGATGGCGAAGAGCGCGCTCAGTCCCCCGACGACGCGCCGGGATCGGCGGATCGCAAAGCCAGGTTCGACCTGGCCACCGACCTCGGCCTGGGCGTCGAGGCGCGCGGCGAAGATCGCTGCGACCACGCCGGCGACCGCGTACGCCGCGAACCCCGGGATGTAGCGGTCCGGGCCCGCGAAGCCGAGCCGCTCGCCGAGCGCCACCAGCGGACCCAGCAGCGCCGAGCCGACGGCCGTCGCCCCAAAGGCGACCACGCTGTACAGGGCGAAGACGCTCGTCCGATCGCGCGGCGAGGCGGTCTGCGGCAGGAGCGCCTGATCGACGCTGTGGAGGCCGGTCGACTCGTTGCTCGTGACGGCCACCATCCCTGACAGGCCGAGGATCGCCAGGACCACGGGCGCCGCGCCAACGGCCGGGATGGCGAGGGCCAGGGTCATGAACAACGACCCGACCACGAGGAGCCGGCGCCGTCCGATGCGGTCGCCGCGCACGGCGATGAGCAACGTCAGCAGCATCGTCCCGGCGAGCGCCCCGGCGAGGACCAGGCTGACCTGTTCAGGCGACAGCCCCAGCTCCTCCAGGTACAGCCCCAGGCCCACCGAGTTGAGGCCGAACCCGAAGGCCCGGGCACCCTTGGCGGCCAGGATCAGCCGTCCGTTGCGGTCGATTGCCGGCAGGTTCACCGCACCAAATCTACGCGTGCGAGAATGCCGCTCACATGACCGAATCCACGACCCCCGAAGACCCGGCGGCGGGGGACACCCCCACCGAGACCCATCACGAGCCGCACGGCGCGGCCGCGCCGCACGGCGCGGCCGACGACGTCGCCGAGCACGAGATGGACGAGGCCACTGGCGAGGCCCTCGGCCCGATCGACGTCATGGCCTGGAGCGCCGGCGCCGGCGGCATCCTGTTGGGCTTACTCGTTGCCGCCTGCCTGGTGATCGCCGGCTCCGGCTGAGCCGCCGGAACCAGGCGCCGCGGAAACACGTCCGGCGGGTACGCGTTGGAGAAGACGGTATGCGGCGACGACTCGGGCGGTTGACCCTCGTTCTGGCGGTGAGTTTGTGGTCCGCCACGGCGTGGGCGGTGCCGGCCGCCGCCTGCTCCTGTGTCGCGTTCGAAGGCATGAAGGCCTACGCCGGCGATCCCCTGAAGCAGATCTTCTCCGGCACGATTACGGCATCCGGCCGGGATGGGGCGCTGGTCGCCGTCGATCGCTGGTTCCAGGGGACGGGCGAAGCGACGGTCAGGCTGGCCGGCGAGTTCGGAGAGCAGAGCGCGGCCTGCCAGGTCATGCCACCGCCCGTGGGCAGCCGCTGGCTGTACGTTGCGTTCATCCCGAAGGCGGGTGATGCCGCGCAGGTCAACCTGTGCACGCCGCAGGGCCGGCTCGACCACGGCGGCGATCCGACCGGCTTCGAGATGGAGGCTGAGGCGATCGCCGTCTTCGGCGAGGGCCAGGCTCCCACGCCGGTCGAAACGGTGGACCCGCCACCGGCCGTCACGCCGGGTCCGTCCGGACCGGGGGCCATGCTGCTGATCGCCGGTGGGATGGGCGCCGCGGTCATCGCGCTCTTCGGCGGGCTCGTGCTGATCGCGCGCCGACGGACGTCCTAGCGGGGCGTCAGAACAGGCCGACGATGTTGCCGTCGGCGTCGACGTCGATGTTCTCGCCGCCCGGCTTCGAGGGCAGTCCCGGCATCGTCCGCATCTCGCCGAGCAGCGGCGTCACGAACCCTGCGCCGGCGGACAGCCGGACGTCCCGGATGGGGACGCGGAACCCGGACGGCCGGCCCTTGAGAGCCGGATCGTGGCTCAGCGAGTACTGGGTCTTGGCCATGCACACCGGCAGGTGGCCGAAGCCCAGGTCCTCGTACAGCTTGAGTGCCTTCGCCGCGGCCGGCAGGACATCGACGCCTGACGCACCGTAGATCCGGACCGCGATCGCCTCGATCTTCTCGAGCAGCGGCGCATCGTCGGGATAGAGGAACTGGAAGTCGGGTGCCCCCGCGGCGGTCGCGTCCCAGACGGCGCGGGCGAGGTCCTCGGCGCCGGCGCCGCCGTCGGTGAAGTGGCGCGAGACGACGGCCGACCGCGCGCCGGCGGCCAGCGAGACCTCCTGGACCGCTGCGATCTCGGCGTCGGTGTCGGTTGGGTAGGCGTTGATCGCGACGACGACCGGCACCCGGAATGCGGTCACGTTCTCGATCTGCTTGGCGAGGTTGGCGGCGCCAACCCGGACGGCGTCGACGTTCTCGACCGACAGCGCCGGGTCCAGCGGCTTCCCAGCCACGATCTTGCCGACGCCGCCGTGCATCTTGAGGGCCCGGATCGTGGCCACGACCACCGCGCCGTCAGGGTGCAACCCGGAGGCGCGGCACTTGATGTCGAAGAACTTCTCGGCGCCCATGTCCGCTCCGAACCCGGCTTCGGTGCACACGATCTCGTTCGTCGCCAGTGCCAGCCGATCGGCCAGGACGGAGTTGTTGCCGTGGGCGATGTTGGCGAATGGCCCGCAATGGACGAAGGCCGGGCCACCCTCCAGGGTCTGGAGGAGGTTCGGCTTGAGGGCGTCCTTGAGGAGCGCGGTCATCGCACCCGCGACCTTGAGGTCTTCGGCCGTGACCGGCCGGCCGTCGGTGGTTGTGGCCAGGACCATGCGGCCGAGCCGGGCTCGCAGGTCGGCCAGGTCCGAGGCGAGGGCGAGGACGGCCATCACCTCCGATGCGACGGTGATCTGCCACTCCGTCTCGCGCGGCACGCCGTTCTCACGGCCACCAAGCCCGATGACCGCTCGCCGGATCGCACGGTCGCTGATGTCGACGACCCGCGGCCAGAGGACGGACAGCGGATCGATCCCGAGCGGGTTCTTGTGATGGAGCGAGTTGTCGAGGAAGGCGGCAGCCAGGTTGTGGGCCGCACCGATCGCATGGACGTCGCCCGTCAGGTGGAGGTTGAAGTCCTCCATCGGGATCACCTGCGAATAGCCGCCACCGGCCGCGCCGCCCTTGATCCCGAATACCGGGCCCAGGCTTGGCTGCCGGATCGCGACCGCCGCCCGCTTGCCGATCCGGTTGAGCCCCTGCGTCAGGCCGATCGTCGTCGTGGTCTTGCCCTCGCCCAGCGGTGTCGGGGTGATCGCGGTGACGACCACGTACCGGCCGCGCGGGTTGAGCGCCTCGAGGCGGCGGATCCCCTCGAGCGTCACCTTGGCCTTCGAGGACCCGTACAGCTCGATCTCGTCATCCTGGAGGCCCAGTTCGTGGGCGACTTCGAGGATCGGCCGAGGCTTGACCGATCGTGCGATGTCGAGGTCCGACGGGAACGGTTTGGTCGACGTCATCGGCTGCCTCCGGCCGTCTTGAGGGCCGCGGGCCGGCCGTGCCGTCGAGCCGCCTGGGCCTGTGTCTCGGCTGCCCGAAGGAGGTGGGTGAGCAGGAGCGCGTTGGTCACCGGCCCGACACCGCCTGGGACCGGCGTGATGGCCGAGGCGACCAGGCGGGCGCTCTCGATGTCGACGTCACCGACGATCCGATCGCCGACGACGTTGATGCCGATGTCGATCACCACCGCCCCCCGCCGGAGCATCGACCCGGTCACGAGGCCGGGCACGCCGGCCGCGACCACGACGATCTCCGCGTTCCTGACCGTCGCCGCAAGGTCGCGGGTCCGGGAATGGGCGACGGTCACGGTCGCGTGCTCGCGCATCAGCAGGATGGCCGCCGGCTTGCCGACGACGTTGGACCGCCCGATCACGACCGCCCGCTTGCCCTCGATCTGGATCCCGGACCGTTTGAGGATCTCCACCGCGGCATGCGCGGTGGTCGGCAGGAAGCCTTCGTAGCCGAGGGTCATGAGCCCGGCGTTCGTCGGATGGATGCCGTCGATGTCCTTGCCCGGATCGAGCGTCTCGAGGACCGCCGACAGCGGGATCCGCTTGGGTAGCGGCATCTGGACGATGATCCCCGAGATCAGCGGATCGTCATTGAGCTCCGCGATCCGCGTGCGCGCAGCGCGGCCGCCGAGGAGCGGCCCGGAATGTCGACCAGCCGTCCGGAGATGCCGACGTTCCGGCAGCTCCGCAGGATCTGCTCGAGGTAGACCATCGACGGCGCGTCCCGGCCGACGATGACGACCGCCAGCCCGGGCGCGTAGCCGTTCCTCCGCCGGAATGCCGCGACTTCGTCCTTGACCGAGGCCCGGATGTCGGTGGCGATCGGGGCGCCGGCGAGGAGCCGAGCGCCGCTCGTCCGCGGCAACGGCGTCAGCCCTGGCTCTGCGGGGGCGGGAGCGGGTCGCGGGATTCGCCGGAGAGGACGGCTTCGCGAGTCTGGTCGGCCAGCCGGGCGATCTCGTCGACCAGGTCGTTGACCCGGACCATGGCATCGCTGACGAAGTCCTCGTCGGTGACCGACGGCAGGTTGACCATCACGTTCGCCGCCGCTCCGCGGGCCGCAGCTTCGCCGAGCATGGCAGCAACGTTGAGGTCGCTCGACGCGTTCTTGTTGCTCCGGCCGGCAAGGGCCTCCGCGGTTGCCACGACGTCGAAACACACGCTCACGCAGTCGAGCGGGATCTCCGCGGCAAGCTTCGCCGCGCGGGATACCGCGGCGGTTCGCTCGGCGATCTCGTCCGGGGTATCGCGGGGCAGCTTCATCGCGGCCCCAAACGCGGCGTAGGCGGTGGCGTCTTCATCCGCGATCTCAAGCAGCCGACGGCTGAGCCGCAACCCGGTTGCCTCGGCTTCGTCGTGGAGGGCCGCGTGGGCCGCGTACCTGGGACGGTCCCGGGAGAGCGAGGCGACCATCGCGACGAGCGCCGCCGCCAGGCTACCAGCCACGGCGGACGCGCTGCCACCGCCCGGAACCGGCTCCGAGGACGCAAGGCGATCCACGAAGGCGGACAGGGTGAGGTCACTGAAGCGGTCGGACGGTTGCCGCTGCACGGGCGGATTGTATGGCGGCCCAGTCGCGCCTGATCACCAGCGTTGCGCGTGGCGTCGGAACGGGGCGGGCGCGGTACCGGCGCGCCCACCCCGTGGTCCGATTGATTCCGCCGCGGCGGGATGGCCGCGGCGGTTTGGGCTAGGCCGCGGTGCGGGCCGCCTCGTCCAGGCCCTCGATCGTCCAGGTCCGGTTGCGATGCCGAAAGCTGAGCGTCAGGCGGGCGAGCGGGGTCTCGACTTCGAAGACGGTTCGTGGACCGAGCATCACGGGATAGGCCGACGACTCATCCCGGACGGCCGCAATGGCCGTCACCGGGAGTCGCTGCTCACCCCATTCGATTTCCTGCGGGCGCCCTTCGAACCAGTCCGTTCGGACGTGGACGGGCACCGGCGCGACACGGATCATCGCCATGGTCAGGAGTCCCTTTCCGGGGGCAATCTGTTGTCGGCCGGGGCACAGCGGGCGACAGAACGTCTGTTCGGTTACGGCGTCAGACTAGATCGAACAGGTGTTCGATGTCAAGCGTCGTCGGGCGGAATCTCGTCGACGTCCGTGTCATCTAGGCTGTCACGACCGTCCCGTATCGGGTCCGGAATCTCGGGGGCACTCGCGTAGACCCCGCGGTGTTCGACGGCCGTGCCGGGATCACGCTCGAAGGGCGCGGGGAGGCCTGTCTTGATCAGCCGGGCACGGGTCACCGCCCGCCGACCGAAGCGCCGCCGCAGGCGATCGGCCGCCTCCGCGACCCGGTGGCGAGGATCGTCGGAATCGAACAGCGACAGCTGGTCGGGCGCCTCCAGGTTCGAAGCCGTCACGCCGACCAGCCGGACCCGGATCCCGCGGACCTCCGGCCTGGCCAGCTCGAGCGCCGTCCGCCAGATCGGTTCCGTCATATCGGTCGGCACCGGCATCGTCCGTTGTCGGGTGATCGTCCGGAACGTCGTGTCTCGGATCTTGACCGCGACCGTGCCGGCCTTCAGCCCGGAGGCGCGGAGGCGCTCGGCGACGCCTTCGGACATCGCCAGCAGGGTCCGCTCGATGACCTCGCGGTCGGACGTGTCGACGTCGAAGGTGTGCTCGTGGCCGATCGACTTCGCCGCGTCGCGGTCGGATACCGGGTCGTCGTCCTCGCCCCGCGCCCGGTGGGCCAGCGCTGCCCCGTGCTTGCCGAACCGCCGGACGAGGATGTCGCGGTCGAGGTTCGCCAGCTCGCCGATCGTTCGAACCCCGTAGTCGCGCAACGCGGTCGCCGTCGATTGGCCCACGCCCCACAGCCGCGAGATCGGTAACGGCGCGAGAAACACTGCCTCCTCGCCCGGGGGCACGACCACCAGCCCATCCGGCTTGCGGTGATCCGACGCGATCTTCGCCACCAACTTGGTCGTCGCCACGCCGACCGAGATCGGCAGGTTGACCTCCGCCCGAACCTGGGCCTTGACCTGGCGGGCGATCGTTTCGCCGTCGCCGAACAGCTTGGCGGAGCCGGTGACGTCCATGAACGCCTCGTCGATCGAGATCGGCTCGACCTGGGGTGTGAAGCGCCGCAGGATCGCCATCACCTGCCGGCTGGCCGTCTCGTACTTGTGGCCGTCAACCGGGAGGAAGATCGCGTCCGGGCAGAGCCGTCCGGCCTGGCGAAGCGGCATCGCCGAGTGGATGCCGAACGCCCTGGCTTCGTAGCTCGCCGCGCTGACAACGCCGCGCTGGTCCGGCCCGCCGCCGCCGACGACCACCGGCTTGCCGCGGAGCTCCGGCCGGTCGCGCTGCTCGACCGACGCGAAGAACGCGTCGAGGTCGACGTGGAGGACGGTGCGGGGCATGGATTCATCATCGCTCCGGATGGAAGCCCCCGGGTCGAGAGCGGAGATCGCCGGATAGCAACGGGTGTGGTAGCCGCCAGGACCAGGACCCGAATCCGCGTCGGATACCACCAGGGTTGCTGATTGCCGACCAATCTGCCCGGATCTGGGCCGCCAGTCGACCACATGTCGCCCGGCTACCACGCGGGCTGCTATTTGCCAGATGAGCCGGGGCCAAGCCGGCCCGCGAGGCAGCTAGGACGCCTAGCCCTTGGGCTCGACGACGATCGTGACCTCGGGGGTCATCCCGCTGAAGACCTTGATCGCGACCTTGTAGGTGCCCAGCGACTTGAGCGGCTCCTCGAGGTCGATCTTGTGCCGGTCGACTTCGATCCCGCGACGACCCAGCGCGTCGGCGATGTCCTTGGTCGTGATCGAGCCGTAGAGCTTGCCGCCCTCGCCGACCTTGACGCCCATGGTCAGCGTCGTGCTGGCAATGCGCGTGGCGGCGACTTCCGCGTCCTCACGCTCGCGCTTGCGCTTGTCTTCGCGGCTCGCGATGTCGTGCTGCCAGGCGCGGTAGGCGCCGCCCGCTGCAGGCACGGCCAACTTCCGGGGGATCAGGAAGTTCGTCGCGTAGCCATCCGCCACGCTCTTCATCTCGCCACTCTTGCCGAGGGTGTCGACGTCCTGGGTCAGGATGACCTTCACGCGAGCGTTTCCTCCTTGTTGATCCAGGTCCGAACGCGCGGACCGATCCCAGACTCCTCCAGGGCGCCGGCCGCCATCGCCACGACCTCGGGAATGCGGCGGATGGTCCGCCGGATCGGTCCCGGCGTCAAACGCCGGATCTGGGCGACGTCGCGCTCGAACGCGTAGCGATCGATGTTGAGCTCGCCGAGCTTCTCCTCGAGGAGCTCCTCGGGGACACCATCCAGGAACAGGTCGACCGCCAGGGCAACGACGACCAGGTCGTCAAGGCCGCCGAGCAGCGGGATGTCGTCCGGGACGATGTCGCGGCCGAGGACGAGGTATCCGGCGGCGGCGGCCAGGACGGCCTTGCGGCCGGCGGGCATCCGCTCGTCGAGTGCAAGGACCCAGACGAGTCGCGCGTACAGCGGCACCCGGCTGGCGATCGGCAGGAAGGCAACGAGACCGAGCGCCCGACGGACCGCGCCGCCGGCGCTGCGACGCGATTTCCGCCCCTTGCGGGGCTCCCGTCCGTTGCTCGCCATGGAGCAGGGAGTCTAGCAGTCAGTCAGCCGACCCCATACGCTGCCATCTCTTCCTTTAGGGCGCGCAGCAACTCAACGGCGATCAAGTCCTTCGGTCGGCCGGCGGCCAACTTCATCTCGATCAAGTCCTCTACGCTGGCGGCGAGGTAGCTCTGCGAACCCTCGATCCGCCGAGCCGAGCGCTCGAGCACCTCGAACGTCATCCCGGGCGTAGGCGATCCCAGGCAATCCAGTCGACCGAACGGTGTCTCGAGTGTCCAGATGTCACCGGCTGCGAGCGCCCTCGAGTCGAGGTTCTCATGCACGCCATGCGGGAGGCCGACAGGTCGTGCCTCGAGGGTAGTGAGGGCTTCGGCAAGGCGCTCGTGGTCCGATCGGGTCCTGGCGTAGCAAATGTCCAGATCGGTTGTCGCCCACATCGCCCCCTGAACGCCGGCCGCCACCGCTCCGATGACCACGAAGCGAACCTTTGCCGCGTTCAGCGCGGCAATGATCGCGATCGGATCAAACTCCGGACCGGTCATCGCGCCTCCTCGAACAGGCGGAGCATGTTGCGATTCGACTCGACGAAGTAGTGCTCGCGTTCGGCATCAGTCATGCGGAGCGCCTTGCGGATCTCGAATCGGTCGACGTCCGGAGAGGGAACGGGCCGAGTGCGGAGCTCCCAGCCGCAGGCCTCGAGCAGTCGCGTGAACGTGTCGACCCGCGGCTCGGTCCGGCCCAGCTCGATCCTCGCGATGGCGGCCTGATCGATCCCCGACCGCTCGGCGAGTGTCCGTTGGGAGAGACCCGCCGCCACCCGCGCCCTTCGGATGCTCGCTCCGGTCTGCATGATGCATTATTCTACATCAGCCGCGCCAGTTGACATCGAACGTCCGTTCGGTATCATGGACGCCTGAAGGAGGCGCGAGTGACCAAACACGACGCCGAACGGAAGGTCAAGATCCTGGACTTCATCGCCGCGACGCTGCGGGCGCGCGGCTATCCGCCGTCGGTTCGTGAGATCGCCCGCGCTGTTGGCCTGGCCTCGACCTCGGCCGTCCACCACCACCTCATGATCCTCGAGCGCGAGGGCTACCTCGAGCGCGGCGCCGCCCAGTCGCGGGCAATCCGATTGACCCCGACCGCGGCCCTCCGGCTCGGCCTGTCGAGCGAGCTCGTGCCGCAGTCCACTGCGTCGGAGGCCCACCTCCTGCCGGTCATCGGCGAGATCGCCGCCGGCGGTCCGATCGAGGCGTACCAGGACGCTTCGGAGACGATGGCCGTGCCGGATCTCCTGGCGCCCAGCGGTGACGCCTACGTCCTCAAGGTGCGCGGCGACTCGATGATCGAGGCTCACATTGCGGACGGCGACTTCGTCCTCATCCGGCCGCAGACCACGGCCCGCAATGGCGACATCGTCGTCGCCCAGGTCGAGGACAACGCGGTCACCCTCAAGACCTTCTTCAAGGAGAAGGACCGGATCCGACTGCAGCCTGCGAACCCGAACTACCCGCCGCAGTTCTACGAAGACGTGCGGATCCAGGGCAAGCTCATCGGGGTCATTCGCCGGCTGGACTGACCCCTGCGCTACGGGCCGAGATAGAGGTACGCGTCGGCGACGGTGTCGAGCGTGCCGGTTGATTCGGGCTCTCCACATGGCGGGTTGTCGCACGTGACAGTCGTGTCCCCGCGCAGGACGCCGGCGCTCAGGTCGCCGATCGGGCTGCCTTCAAGGGACCCTGCGTACGGCGGGTCCAGCGGCTCGACGAAGAGGGCCACCTCCGACTGGCGGATGATCGCCCCTTCCAGCGGCAGGACGACGAACGTGCTGGCCGCATCGCGCTCCAGCAGGTCGACCACCGACTCGGCGTGCGGCGAGCTGCCGCGCAACACATGGAACAGACCGGCCACGATCAGGACGCGCCGATCCCTGTCGATTGACTCGTGCTGCACCACGTCGGCGAAGTGGGCATCGCGATCGAAGCAGTCGTCATTGGGTGGGGGGCACGCGTTCGCGACCTCGAGATCCGGATCGCCCAGCAGGACGCGAATGCGTCGCTCGCCCTCCAGACCAGTGTTCGCGGTCCGGACCGCCTCGAAGAACTCGGCGTACATGGGCGCGTTCCAGACGCCGGACTGCTGGGTGGTCTCGGTCCAGGCACGTCGGAGATCAGCGGCCGGCACGTCCTCGCCATTGATGTAGCGATCCATGACCGCCTGCTGGCTGGACGTCCCGAACTCCACGGCGATGTCGTCGATGAGGTCCGGCAGGTGCGGATCGGCGAGCAACGACTGGAGGACGTCGTGCTCGCGTCGGGAGCGGTGGGTCTCCCCGATGGCGACTACCTGATGCTCCCCCATCGCATCGATGATCCAGTCGACCGCCTGGCGATTGACGGCAGCGCCGGACGGCGACGTGCTGGCCGGCACCGCGACCGGGCCGCACCCGAGCAAGAACACCGCGCACGCGGCAGCCGCAAGCCCGAGTTTCGTACTCATCGGACCTCCTACACGCCGGCGAACGATCTCGTTCCCGGACCGACGAATGGCAGCCGTCCACCGACTATCCACAGCTCGCCAACGGGGGCCGCGAATCCTGTGGACGGACTTCGTCGATAAGGCCCTTCCCTCCAAGGGGTCGCAGCCGTGACAGTGAAGGTGTCACAGCCCAACCCCAAGATCGGGAGTGAATTGATCGACCGCCTTCCGCCGCAAAGCCTCGAGGCCGAGCAGTCCGTGCTCGGCGCGATCCTGATCGACCGCGACGTCGTGGTCGAGGTCGCGGAGTTCCTGCGGCCGGAGGACTTCTACCGCCAGGCCAATGGCCTCGTCTACCACGCCATCCTCGATCTGTTCGAGCGCCGCGAACCCATCGACATCGTCACCGTCTCGGAGGTCCTCGAACGGACTGGCGACCTGGAGACGATCGGCGGCCGGGCGTTCCTGTCGGGCCTCACCAACCAGACGCCGACCGCCGTCCACGCCGTCCAGTACGCCCGGATCGTCGAACGCAAGGCGGTCCTGCGGAACCTCATCGGCGCGGCCGGCAAGATCGCCGGCATCGGCTATGAGGACCCGGCGGAGATCCAGGAGGCGATCGACCGCGCGGAAAGCGAACTCTTCCAGGTCAGCAACCGCCGGATCGCGGCCGGCTTCAGCCCGCTCAAGGACCTCCTCCACGAGGCCTACGACCGGCTCGACTATCTGCATGCCCACCGCGGCGAGATCAGCGGCATCCGGACGGGTTTCCCCGACCTCGACAGCCTGACGACAGGCTTCCAGAGAAGCGATCTCGTTATCGTCGCGGCCCGGCCAAGCATCGGTAAGACCAGCCTCGCCCTCAACATCGCCGAACATGCGGCGGTCCGAGAGAAGAAGAGTGTCGGGGTCTTCAGCCTTGAGATGAGCAAGGAGCAGCTCGTCCTACGCCTCCTGTCCAGCGTTGCCAACATCGACTCGCAACGGCTTCGAACGGGCTTTCTCGAGGAACTCGACTTTGCCCGGATCGCCCCGGCAATGAACTCCTTGTCCGAGGCGCCGATTTACATCGATGACACGCCGAACATCTCGACGATGGAGCTCCGCACCAAGGCGCGTCGTCTTCAGGCGGAATCGGGTCTCGACATGGTGGTCGTGGACTACCTCCAGCTGATGCAGGCCCAGACGACGACGCGAGACGCCAACCGCGTCCAGGAGGTGTCGGAGATCTCGAGAGGCCTGAAAGCGCTCGCCCGCGAGCTGTCGGTACCGGTCGTCGCCCTGTCCCAGCTTTCCCGCCAGCCGGAGATGCGGGAGTCGAAGGAGCCGAGGCTTTCGGACTTACGTGACTCGGGCGGGATCGAACAGGACGCAGACCTCGTGCTCTTCCTCTGGCGGGAAAAAGAGCGCATTCAGGAGGACCAGGACGCTGATGGCGAGGTCATCAAACTGAAGCTGGCCAAGCACCGCAACGGGCCCACCGGCGAGATCGACCTGTGGTTCAAGAAGCGCCAGACCCGGTTCGTCTCCTACGCCGGCAACCGCTTCGCCGAAACCGCGTAGCCGCCTAGCCCTCGTACTCGAACCCGATTTTCAGTTCGACTCTGTACTCGACGATCTCGCCCTCCTGGACGACCGCCGACGACTTCACGACCTCGACCGACTGGATGTTGCGCACCGTCCGTGACGCCGTGGCCACGGCCTGCCGGGCGGCGTCACTCCACGACTTGGGGCTGGTCCCCACCATCTCCCGAATGATGATCACGCCGGCCATCGCTCCCTCCTCCTTCGCACTGGGACGCCGAGTGTAGGGGCGACGCGAGCCGCCCCGCGCGCCTTCGCTTGCCGCCGTCACCGAACCGTCACAGATCCGTCGTCGGGCCGACATCGCCGCCGCGAACACTGCCGGGACTGCCGGCGATCGCCGACACCCAGACTCCAGGGAGGATCCAGATGAGGCGTTTCCTGCTCGCCGCGGCCGCGGGCCTGCTTGCCACCACGGCCATCACCGGAACGGTGGCAGCCCGTGACTTCGGAGCGGTCTACGCGAACGATGCGATCTACCGCGTCTTTGGCAACGCCGCCAACGTCCCCGACGGCACCGGTACGGACCCGCTCGCGACGTTCACCAATTCGACCAATCCCGACCAGCGCGGCGTGGCGGCGTTCGCGCCCGGCTCGCCCACCGGTCACCACGGCGGACGCTGGGCCGTCTACCGGGCGACCTGGACATCGGGTGATTCCTCGACGCTCATCACCAGCTGGGCGGAGCTCCAGTCGCTCGCCACCAGCGGCGAGCTGTCGCTGGTCCGCGACGCGGCGGCGGACTTCCGCTGCCCGGTCCTGGGAGACCCCGAACCCATCGGCTGACGGTCTGACCAGACGCGCGGCTAGGCACGAGACCCACTCGCCCCGCGGGTGGGTCTCGCAATTCACCCGGCCTCCCAGGTGGACGCCAGGCCTACGCTAGCCGGCATCGGGTGAGCAGGAGGAGTGGGATGACGGATTGGATCGGCTCGGATCAAGCCAACCGCGACGTCGTCGAACGCTTCTTTGCGGCGTCCGAGCGTGGCGATGGTGACGTCGTCGCGGCGCTCGTTCACGACCACATGGTCATGGAGTGGCCGCAGTCCGGGGAGCGCTTCGTTGGCCGCGCGAACGTGCTTGGCGCGATGGGTGCAGTCGAGGTGAAGCCCGAGTTTGCGGGGCAGCCGCGCCTGATCGGATCGGGCACCGTCTGGGTCCTCATGGTCCCCCTTCGCTACGGCAGCGACGTCGTGCAGTACGTCGCGGTGCTGGAGCTCGAGGGCGGCAGGATCAGGCACGCCACCGGCTACTGGGGCAACCCCTTCCCGGCACAGGAGTCGCGAGCGTCGTTCGCCGATCGTGGCTGACCCGGCGCCTACAGCGAGACCGCCCGCTGACGCCCTTGGTGGGACAATCAGTGCGGTGACCATCCAGGCCCTACGCGCTCGACCAACGCTTGCGTCCGAGCATCCACGCCTGCGTCCGTACCTGGTCCGGGAACTTTCCGGCTGCCAGGCCGAGACAATCCAACGACTGATCCAGGGAGCCGAGGTCCGCTCGGTGAAGCCGGGCGGGACGATCTATCGGCAAGGCGAGCCGGTACCCCTGACGCTCATCCTCACGGGATATGGCGCCGCTCGCCGAACGACGACCAACGGCAAGGAGCTGGTAAGCGGCGTTGCTCGCGCCGGCATTGTCTTCGGCTGGGGCGGCTGCAACACCACCGATCGGCTGTCTCGTCTATGGCCGAAGCGAGGCCATGGCGGTGTCGCTGGCACAGCGCCTCGCCAATCTGATCGACCTGACCGACTTCGTCGTCACGGCCCTCCGCCCGGCGATCGAACACGCCGAGACCACCAATGCAGCCATCCTCGACGTGCGGCACCTGATCGCTCGTCGACGGTTCACCATCCACCTCCAACCCATCGTCCGTCTGGAAACGGGCGAGATGGTCGGCTTCGAAGCACTCACCCGGTTCACCGATGGCGTCCGGCCGGAGGCACGATTCGCGGAGGCGAACCGGCTCGGCCTGGGCAGGGCGCTCGAGCGGGCGACGGTGACGGCGGCGATCGATGCCGTTGCATCCCTACCGGCCGGCCTCGCCATCAGCCTCAACATCTCCCCCGACGTGCTGCAGCACGAGACATCGATGCCGCAGATCCTGGCGCGGGCGCAGCGACCGGTCATCGTCGAGTTGACGGAGCACGAACGGATCGATGACTACGAGGCCGTCCGGGCGGCGTTCGCGCGCCTCGGGCCAAATGCGCGATTGGCGGTCGATGACGCAGGTTCGGGCTTCGCCAGCCTCAAGCACATCCTCAGCCTCCAGCCCAGCTACGTGAAGCTCGACATGGAGTGGGTTCGGGGCATCCATCGCGATCCCGTCCGCCGATCCCTCGTGTCGGGGCTCGCCTATTTCGCCGAGGCGACCGGGTCGGACCTCATCGCCGAAGGTATCGAAGCCGAGGAAGAACGCCAGGCCCTCCTGGAACTCGGCGTCAAGTTCGGGCAGGGCTACCTGCTCGGCCGTCCGGTCCCGGCGAGCGAGCTCCCATCGTCGGCCGACCAGAACTCGTCCGCCGACTGAACCCCGACGCACAAACGTCGAGGCCGACCCTCGCGGATCGGCCTCGACGGCTCGGTGGCTCCGCTGCCAGGAGCCAGCTGTTGTGCGATCTCAGACGGAGACAGTCGACTCGATCTGTCCCGCGCGTACCTTGTCGAAACAGGAGCTGCAGTACACCGGTCGGTCGTTGCGGGGCGCGAAGGGGACGATCGCCTGACCCCCGCATGCACCACAGATCGCGGCGTGGAACTCCCGTGGGCCACCCATCGTTCGGGCCCGCTTGGCGGCTGCCCGGCACGACGGACAGCGCTGCGGATCGTTGGTCAGCCCCTTGCTATTGAAGAATGTCTGCTCGCCCACCGAGAAGATGAACTCCTCCGAGCAGTCACGACACGTGAGCGTGCGGTCCTGATACACCCTCTTCCAATCCTCCCTGGAGCGCGGTCGCATGACGGTCGAGCCCCGGTTGGGGTGGGGCGGGGCGGGCGTCCAACGCGCACACAGGAGGAAGTTCGCGCAGGTCCCGGCCCGGATCCAACCCGGACTCATAGCGGCGAGAATACGCGGGGCGTCAATAGGTCAATAGCCCCTTGATTCGCAGATTCGGCATTTAGGGGCTGCGAATCCGCGACGGTGACGGCTTGTCGTGCGTGGAGGCCGTCGGCCGGCGACCGGTGCCGAACCGCACCGACGGCCAATCGGCGCGCCTGTTGGACCTCTGACGGCTCCCAAGGAACCGGTGGCCGACCGGCGGCGTCCCGTCGCCATGCCAACACGACGTCTCGCCCTGGTCGCCCTCGCCACCTTCGCGATCGTGGCCTGTTCCAGCCCGACGGCGAGTCCCTCGGGCTCCCCCGGCCCGAGCGCCAATCCGACAGCCTCGCCGACACCGACCGATGCTGCCGAGGGCATCAAGCACCCGACCGGCGCCACGGACGTGATCCTCCGCGTCGAATCGGGCGGCGGGATGATCCCGGTCGACATGACCCCGTACAACGTCCCGATCTTCACCCTCTACGGTGACGGCACCGCGATCTTCCGCAACGCCGACGCGGTGGGTCCCGAGTCGGACGACGGCCTCTTCCGCAACGCCCCGCTGCGAGCGGCAAAGCTCACCGAGGGGGCGATCCAGGAGCTGCTGGCGTTCGCCGTCAACGAAGGCGGCCTCGGCGTCGCCCGCGAGCGGTACGACAACATGCAGGTCACGGACATGCCGACGACGACGTTCTTCGTCAGCGCGGCCGACAAGGAGAAGACCGTCTCGGTCTACGCCCTCGGGATGCAGGAGCCCGGCGCCGACGCGGCCGTCCTCAACGCCCTGACCGAGCTCCTCGACCGGCTGTCGAAGTTCGACTCTGACGGCGCGTATGGCGGCACCGAATACGCGCCACCGGCCTACCGCGGGATCCTCTGGGAATCGGGTGGCGCACCCGCCAACAGCATTGACTGGCCGTGGCCGGAGATCGAGCCGGCCGATTTCGTCGCACCTGCCGAGGGTGGCTTCCCGCGCCGGGCGTTCAGCCTCGAGGAAGTCGCCGACCTCGGCCTCGAAGGCATCGAGGGTGGGGTCCACGGCCTCAATCTCGAAGGGCCCGACGGCAAGGCCTATTCGTTCGTCCTCCGACCGCTTCTTCCCGACGAGGAGAACTGAGGGGCGTCTCCCGCGCCCACCTTCTCGTCTCCACTCCGACGCCGCGGGCTATTGGGCTGGCCCGCGGCGTCGGCATGTCCGGGGGTGGCAGCTAAGCGGCAGATGAGTCCGGCCGGTCACCATTGGGACCATGCCCGCGCCCGATCACCCGCCCGTTGACATCGTCAGCGAGCGGTCCGTATCGTTCGCGCCGCCGACATCACCCACGCCGTCGGCGGTCCCGGGGCCGAGTTCAGAGCGACCGCCCGTGCCTGTCGGGCCTGGTCGTCGATTTACCGATGCGACGGCCCTGGTGGCCGGGGGGCACGACGTCCTGAACGACTATCCGGTCCAGCCGGCGAAGGTCCAGCGTCCGCCGCTGCGCGACGAGACCCTTGCGCGCGACCGACTCCTCGACTGGCTCGCGGCGAAGATCCACCACCGTGTCGTCTTCGTGATCGCCGAGGCCGGCTACGGCAAGACGACCCTCCTCGCCGATTTCTCGCGACGAACCCGGGTGCGGACGCTGTGGTACCGACTCGACGAGGAGGACCGCAACTGGATCGCCTTCGTCAGCTACCTCGTCGCGGCAGGGCGCGAACACGACGAGAGTTTTGCGCCGATCACCGCCGGGATGCTGCGCGAGATCGGGCCGTCCGGCCCAACACGGCAGGCTGTCGTCGAGACGCTGCTCCGCGAGCTTCGCGCCCTCGGCGAACACGGGGCGGTGCTGGTCCTCGACGACTTCCACCTCATCGACGACGCGCCTGAAGTGCGCGAGATCTGCGGCGAGCTGATCGCCAGGGCACCGGAACGAGTCTCGTTCGTCGTTCTGAGCCGGCGACTGCCGTCGCTCAAGGTGGCTCGGCTGCGAGCGCTGGGCGAGGTCGCCGAATTGGGAACCGACGACCTCCGCTTCAACGGCGTCGAGACCGAACGGCTGTTCCGCGAAACCTACGGGCAGCCCCTGGACGGCGACGTCCTCGAGGACCTCTCGCGCCGAACCGAGGGCTGGGCCGCGTCGCTCCAGCTCGTCCAGGCCGCAATCCGCGATCGAACCCCGACCGAGACACGCCGCTTCATCCGGTCACTCTCCGGCGCCGAGGGCGACCTCTACGACTACCTCGCCGAAGAGGTCGTCGGGGACCTGCCCGAGGAGCTCCAGAACTTCCTCATGAAGGCTTCGATCCTGCAGTCGCTGGGCGGCACGGGACTGCAGGATGTGTCCGGCCTCGACGAGAAAGCGACCACGTCCCTGCTGGCCCAGGCCGAACGCGTCGGCCTCGTCGGTCGACCTCACCGCGGCAGCACCGAACGCCGTTTCCACCCGCTCGTGCGCCAATTCCTAACGGATCGCCTCCGCCGCGACATCGGCGACGACGGGGTGCGGGGCCTGCATCTGCTCGTCGCCAAACGCGCAAGACCAACGGAGTGGCAAACGGCGGCACACCACTACCGAGTCGCGGGTGATTTCACGTCAATGCGCGACCTCCTCATGGAGCGCTTCGATCGATTGTGGCAGCCGGTGGGTACTTTTGCTGAGCGACGAGTTCGTCGTCCTTCTCGAGGAGGATCGGACGGCAAGACGCCTGCGGATCGTCACCTCGAGAGTCGCGCAGCAGCGCGGGGAAATTGCACCGGCTGTCGCGGATGGGCTTGACGGCCTTGCGGGTCCAGGCGACGATGGACTGGAAGCCCTGGCGCTGGCAAACCTCCTGAACCTTCGAGGGCCGTAGAAGGGGACCTCCGTAGTTCGTGAGAGAGCTGGCGAGTCGGATCTTGGACGGCGGGGTCGGGTCCGAATCGCGGACGATCGCGCGGGCAACACTCGGGATTGTGGACTTTCCGTTGGCCGCATTCAGCCGTATTCTGATCGAGTTGGAGGCGATGGCTGCGCACGCAACAGTCGTGCCGGGCACAAGCATTATCTCGGCGATAGCATGCTCAACTTGGCGTGACGGCCATCGGCACAGTGGAGATTGGCGTAGCGGACGCACCATGGCAAACGCGGCGATCGAAGCGCTGTCAGAAACATCCGACGCATCCGAACTGGGCGGCGCGTATGGCGCCCGCGCTTGGACCTACGCTCACGAGGGTAGAGTGGGACCAGGCCAGGCCGCGGACATGGACAGTGCCGCGGCGACGTCTGAAACGGGCGTCTGGTGACGAAGCATGGTCTGACGAATCAACATACACCGGGATGTACCACGACCCGGCATGAGGCCTGCGAGACTCGGCGATGGGCGACTAGTCGAGACTCCGCCCGTTCCACGTCTACGTTGGACGGTCTTCGCGCGGGCCCGCGTTCTAGCGCAGGTCGGACGGTTTCGCGAGGCGAAAACCTTGTTGGCGGATCACCCGCGCGGAGAGACCACCACGCCCGCGCAAGCGCCTGCATCGTTGCTGCGACAGCCGCGCTTTCTCGCCGTACTGGCGCGGCTCGTCGGAATCGGCGAGCGTCAGCGAGACAGGCTGCAGAAATTGCGACATCGCAAGAAGCGGACATTTCTGGCACGCGATCCAGCCTGGTCCTTGTCGCGGCAACTGAGGCAACAGGAACGCGACATGAGTGGCTCGTTGGGCCGATCCTGGCATTGGAGCCAGCATACCTATCCGTGGTGGCGAGGCCGTCGTTCCGCGCCTCCACGCGTTCAGCGATCGACTCGAAGCAATCGCCGGCGGAGATTGAACGACGCCCAGAGCGGTGGCGGCCGCTCTCCGGCGCGAGTAGCCGAAGATCGCAGTGAGTCGGTCGCGGCTTACGCGGCAAGGATCCTTGACCGTGTCGGCGAACGCGGTCGACGTTCCAGCCTTCGCGCCGTGGCGAGCCAACCGAAAGGTGTCGAGCGCGGTAGGGTTGGGTACGAGGGCTTGCGCACTTCGCGCCCCGAAGGTATTTGTGGAGGACTTGGGGCGGGTCGAGATCCGGTGCGGCGAACACTCATACCCGGCGGCGCGATCAGGCGAGAGCGTTTTCGGGCTTCTTTGCCTGCTTCTATCGCAACAGTCGATGTCGACAACGCGGGAGTACGTCATGGAAGCCCTGTGGCCCGCTCTCGATCCAACCGCAGCCTTGAACTCCCTGAATCAGACCATCTACTTCCTTCGGAGCGTCATGGAACCCCAGTACAACGAGGGGACGTCGCCCGGATACTCCACCACGAAGGTGAATTGATCTGGCTCGACGCAGACCTCGTTCGCAGTCGGGCGAATCGAATGTCGAACTCTCAAATTGAGAGACCTGAGCACGGACCGCCACGTTCGACGAGGTAGATGACCTGAGCGAACGATACACAGGGAGGTTCGCACTGGACTTCGAGTACGAGGACTGGGCGGCCCCGTATCGAGAATGGCTTCACTCGAGCCTACCTAGAGACCATCGAGCAAGCGGTGCGCGAGGACTTGCGAAACGCCCACTTCGACAGGGCGATACGCCTGGCTCGGCGAGGGCTTGCCGTCGACCCTGGCGCCGAGCAGCTCGAATTGCTCTTGCTGCGTCGCGTCTATCGTATCAGCGGTGCGCACGCGGCCGCGGCGGAGCAGTACGAGCACTATGCGTCGGTTCTTCGGGCGGAGCTCGGGGTGGAGCCTCCACCGCTCGACTCCTTGTGAAGATAGGTAGATTGACGTATTGACCCTCCTAGTTCGGCGTCCCTATAGTCCGGCCCACTTGCTAGTACCCCAGTACTAGGAAGCAAAGTTAAGACGCTCGGACGCGCAGACGCCCCACCTGAAATGGGCACTTAGGGTGGAGCTGAGCGAGTAGTGCAACCGACCGACCTAACCGTCAGGTCGGTTTTCGTGTCTCTACGGGCACGAGGGCCGCAAGGAGGATCGAGCGTGGAAATCCAGTCCATACGCGAAGCCCTGGTAGCAAAGAGCTCGGAGATCAACCGATGAAGGATCGGGTCTTGAGGCTCGCGACGGCTCTCATCGCCGTGGCGGCTACCGCACTTGCTGGGGGAGCATCCCTACAAGGCTTCTAAAGTACGGAGGTCCCATTCCGTCCCGGACCTGGAGGGATTAGAGTTCGCGACGGTTGACTGATCGTACGGGGCTGCAATGCCTAAGTCCCTGAAGCTTTATATCGCCGGGCTCGTGGCAATGAGTGTGTTTGCACTCGTCGCCACGAGCTTTGTTCTTGCCCAGCGCAGCGACTTCGTCCTCGGTTTCCGTCCAGAGCTCGCGTCGCCATCGTTCGGGCTGACCGCTGAGCTGGGCGTAATCGCGGGTCTCGTGTTCTGGACGGCTTTGGCCCTCTTTGCATCCGCCTTGCCGGTCCGCATGCCCCGCGGAACAGTCGTCGGCGTCAGCATTGCTCCGGTTGTCGCGGCCATGACCCTGGGTGGGCCTGCCGCCGCAGGGTGGGTCGCCGCGATTGGAACCACTGAGCTGCGCGAAGTAAGGGGTCGGATCCCTTGGTACGGCACGCTCGCAAATCATGCCGCGATCGTCTTGCCCGTCTTGGCCGGCTCGTATGTGGCTGAAGCCGTCCGAACCGTCGACTCCAGCCCCGCATTCGGGCTCATAGGAACGCTGATTGGGGCGTTGATCACGTTCGCTGGCAACCTTGTGATCGCTGCATCCTTGGTGGCAATGCGCAGCGGGCAGAGCTTCCGTGTGGTTGCAGTTGGCGATGCGCGAGGCTTCGCATCAAGCCTTGTCGCACTAACGCCTTTGGCGTGGTTGATGGCTGCGACCTATTCGTATGTTGCCTGGTGGGCCGCCCTCCTCTTCGCGCTGCCGCTCTACACGACCCGAGTCGCGTACCGGCGGTTCGTCGAGATGCGCGAGATGTTCACCCAGACCATCGGGGCGTTGGCCGAGGCGGTGGACAAGCGCGACCCGTTCACCAGCAAACACAGTCATCGGGTGAAGCAGATCGCGGTCGACATCGGGCGCGAGATGCGCGTTGGTGAGGGTGAGCTGGAGGCCCTCGAGTGGGGCGGCCTGCTCCACGACGTCGGCAAGATCGGCGTGCCGGACAACGTGCTGCTGAAGCAGGACCGGCTGACCCGCGACGAGCGGATGATCATGAATGCCCACCCGGTGCTGGGTGCCCAGATCATCGCCCCGGTCACCAAGCTGGCTCCGGAGCTGCCGATCATTCGGCACCACCACGAGTGGTACAACGGCAGTGGCTACCCGGATCGGCTGATCGGCGACGAGATCCCGAAGCTGGCCCGGATCCTCCACGTCGCCGACGCCTTCGAGGCGATGACGGCCGCCCGACCCTACCGGATGACGCCGCTGACCCCGGAGCAGGCGCTGGCCGAGCTTCGGAAGTTCGCCGGCATCCAGTTCGACCCGTCCGTCGTCGACGCCTTCGTCAAGACGCCGTGGGTCGACGGCGTGCCCGACGCCGGCCAGCGGCCGCAGCCGCGCCCGATCCCCTTGCTGGGTCAGGCGGCCAGCCGGATGACCAACGTCACCGCCGTCGCGGACGCATCCTCCGTCGCGAGGATCGAGGGGGCCTGACGCGCGCGACCGGGGGGCGGGACGGCCGTCGCTCCGGGCATGATGCCGGTGTGCATCGAGACCGAATGACGGACGCCGGTCACGGCACGACCTCCCAGGAGTCCATCAGGTGCTGATCGGCGCGATCGTCGTCGGCCTCATCCTGGGCCTGATCGCCGGCGGCAACATCTGGAACCTGGGCTCGGTCCGCCTGCTCCGCGTACCGCTGCTCATCGGCGCGGTGGCGGTCCGGTACGGGACCGAGGCGGCGATCGGCGCCGGGATCGGGCTGGCCGACGACCTTCGGCTGCCGCTGTTCGCCCTCGCCTACGGGATGCTGCTGTTCGGCCTGTGGGCGAACCGCACCCAGCCGGGCCTAAGCCTCGCCTTCGTCGGCATCCTGTCCAACGACTTCGTGATCCTGGTCAACGGCGGCCACATGCCGATCTGGCAGCCGAGCCTGTCGGCGGCCGGCCTGACCCCGGACCAGGTCCGAACCACCTTCCACACGATCCTGCCGCCCGACCTCGACGCCAACTTCCTCCTCCACGCCGGCCCTCTCGCCGACATCATCCCGATCCCGCTGCCCTACATCCGCAACGTCGCCTCGCTGGGCGACCTCTTCCTGTCCGCGGGGCTTGCCTTCTTCCTCTTCGCGACGGTCGTCCGCTCGCCACAGGAGCTGGACGAGGCGGAGATGGAGCTGGTCCGCCGCCGACTCGAGGGGATCACCGGCACGCCACGGCCAGCCACTACCACCCCGGCCGCGATCCGAGGCGAGACCAGCATCACCCCAGGGATGGCCGAAGCGGCGACGCTCCAACGGCCCGCCGCGTTTGGCGGGGCGACTAGCCCCACGGGTTGCGGAAGCGCCGGCGCTCCCGGACCTCGCCGCCCGCGCCCGTCGGCACCCCTACGTCCGGCTTGCCCTCAACGGCTCGTTCTCCGCCCTCTGGGCGGGCCAGCTCATCAGCCTGTTCGGCGACCGGATCCACCAGATCGCGTTGACCTTCCTCGTCCTCAACCTGACCAACTCGCCCATCGCGGTCGCCGGCATTTTCATCGCCGCGACGCTGCCCAACCTGGTCGTCGGCCCAATCGCGGGAACGTTCGTGGATCGCTGGGACCACCGTGAGGTAATGGTGGTCAGCGACCTCCTCCGCGCAGCCCTGGTCCTGCTCCTACCGATTGCCGCGTTGACCAACCTGATCCTGGTCTACCCGCTCACGTTCCTGATCACGACGATTTCGATCTTTTTCCGGCCGGCACGCGTCGCGATCTTGCCGAGGATCGTCCGCGACGACGAGCTGCTGGCGGCCAACTCGGCGTTGTGGACCTGCGAGACGATGGCGGACATCATCGGCTACCCGTTGGCGGCGCTGTTCGTCTGGTTCCTCGGTGAGCAGCTGCCGCTCGCCTTCTGGCTGGATTCGGCGACGTACATCGCGTCCGCAGCCCTGATCTGGACGATCGTGGTACCCCCGATCGCGCGCCGAGCCGGCCAGGTGTTGACGAGGAGCGGCTTCGCCGAGGAGCTCAAGCAGGGCTGGCGCTTCCTGCGCGGGGAGACGGTTCTCCTGGGCAACACGCTCCAGGCCGCCGTCGCCCAGTTCACGCTGGGCATCCTCATCGTCTTGACCGCTGTCTACGCTCGTGACTCGATCATTGGTACGAGCCTCGAGCCCGAGGTCGTGTTCGGGTTCCTCGAAACCGGCATCGGTGTCGGCAACCTGATCGGCGGAATCCTGATTGGGCTCATCGGCTCCAGGTTCGCCAAAGGGCGCCTCGTCATCGTCGGCTACGCCGTGGCGGGGATCTGCATCACGCTGCTGGGCGTCACGAACCAGCTGCTCCTCGCCATCGGGCTGATGGCTGGCCTAGGGCTGGCGAACATGATCTTCGTGATTCCCAGCCAGACGCTGTTCCAGGAGCGCACGCCGCCCGAGCTCATGGGTCGCGTCGTCAGTTTCCGGTTCTCGCTGGTGTACGGGGCACTGGCCCTTGCGATGGCGGTCGGCGGGGTGATGGGCGAGCTGTTCGGCGCGGGACCGGTGTTCGTGCTGTTCGGGCTGCTGACGCTCGCGGCGGGGCTGGCCGGCCTGCTCGTGCCGGCCGTGCGGGACGCGTGACCTCCGGTACACTGGCGGCCGCGCGAGGCCCCCACTTCACCGCCTGGGATGCGCCCGCGACAGGAGACCCGAGTCCAGGATGACCGAACCACGACCCGGCACGCCGGAAGAACCGACGCCTGTGGAAGGCACCGAACCGGAGGCGCCCGAGGTTTCCGAAGCCGAGGCCGCGCCCGTCGAGCCCGAGCCGCAGCCGGAGCCGGTGGCGGACCCCGAGCCGGCACCTGAACCTGACCCGGTGCCCGTGCCCGAGCCCGTGCCGGTTCTCGAGCCCGAGCCCGAACCCGAGTTGGTAGCCGAGGCGGAGGCCACCGAAGCCGAGCTCGAGGCCGAAGCGGCCGCGCTCGACGAGTCCGATGCCGAGGTCGAGGCCGAGGAGGCTGACCAGGTCGACGACGCGGCGTCGCTCGAGGACACCCAGGTCGTCCCGGTTGTCGCCCCGCCGCGACCCGGGATGCGACCCGCCGACCGCCGCGCTGCCCGGCCGGTCACGACCGCCGCCCCCACGCCCTCGGACACGGCGGTCCACATCGGCGACAGCGCGTCGCGGATCTTCGTCCTGGCGACGACGGCCGCGTTCGTCGTGATCTTCCTGAATGCCGTCATCCTGGGCCAGGGCGGCGTCCTGACACCGGTCCCCAGCCCCACGCCGGTGCCCAGCGTGTCGCTGACACCGAGGCCCAGCGTCTCGGCTTCCCCCAGCGGCTCGGCGGTCCCGTCGGGCTCGGCGGTCCCGTCGGGTTCAGCCGCGCCGTCGGGCTCGGCGGCGCCATCCGGTTCGGCCGTTCCATCCGCCAGCCCGGCCGCCAGTCCCAGCGCCGCGCCGTCCTCCTGATTCGGGCCATCCGCGGGCGTATGCTCGCCGCCATGAGCGCGGAGCGCGACGCTCCATCTGACGCGGCGCGGGCGGCCATGGTCGCGACGCAGTTGCGAGCCCGGGGGATCGCCGACGAACGCGTCCTCGCCGTCATGGGCGAGCTGCCGCGGGAACAGTTCCTCGCCGAGAAGAGCCGCAACCTGGCCTACGTCGACGGCGCCCTGCCGATCGAGGCCGGCCAGACGATCAGCCAGCCGTACGTCGTCGCCCGGATGACCGAGATGCTTCGACCGGAACCGGGGAGCCGGATCCTCGAGATCGGCACCGGATCCGGATACCAGGCGGCCGTCCTGGCGCAGCTCGGTGCCCAAGTCTTGAGCTACGAGCGGCACCCGGAGCTGGCGGAGGCCGCGCGCGAGCGGCTCCGCGTGATGGGTCTCGACGACCGGGTGGAGATCCGGATCGGTGACGGCAGTATCGGCGACCCCAGCGGCCAACCGTACGACGGGATCATCGTCACCGCCGCCGCGCCGCGCGTCCCGGTCGAGCTTCGCGAGCAGCTCGCGGAGGGCGGCCGGCTGGTCATCCCGGTCGGCGGCCGCGACCACCAGCAACTGCTGCTGATCGAGCGTCACGGCAACGAATGGCTCGAGCGATCGGACGGGCCGGTGGTCTTCGTGCCCCTCGTCGGCGAGGCCGGATACCCAGGCTGAACCGGTACTGCTGTCGGGTTGCGCGGTGCGTCCGGTCACCGTGACACTGCCACCGTGATCCCGCTCTTCGGCCTGGCGATCTTCCTGTCCGCCGGCCTGGTCTTCCTCGTCCAGCCGATGACCGCGAAGCTGCTGCTGCCGTCGTTCGGTGGGTCGCCGCAGGTGTGGACGGCCTCGATGGTGTTCTTCCAGGCGGCGTTGCTGGCCGGCTATGCCTACGCGGACCTGTCGATCCGGCGGATCGGCCTGCGTCGTCAGCCGCTGGTCCACGCGGCCGTGATCCTCCTGCCGCTGCTGGTCCTGCCGATCGGCCTGCGGGGGCTCGAGACGGCGTCAGGCCTGCCGCCGGCGCTGGCCGTCGTGGCGATCCTGTTGCTCAGTGTCGGTGCGCCGTACGTCGCCGTTTCGGCCACGAGCCCGCTGCTCCAGCGGTGGTTCGCCTCGACCGGGCACTCGGCCGCGTCGGATCCGTATTTCTTGTACGCGGCGAGCAACGTCGGCAGCCTGATCGGGCTGCTTGGCTACCCGCTGCTGATCGAGCCGCGGCTGCCGCTCGGCGGGCAGGGGATGCTGTGGTCGGTCGGCTACGTCGCGTTCGTTGGGCTGTGCCTCGTCTGCGCGGTCGTGGTCGTCCGTCGGAACGTGGCTGTCGCCGAGCATGCGCCGGAATTGGAGGCCACCGACGACGCGCGACCCGTCGACGCCCGGCGTCGACTTCGGTGGCTGGTCCGGGCGTTCATCCCCTCGAGCCTGATGCTGGGCGTGACCAGCTACTCGTCGACCGATATCGCTGCGGTGCCGCTGCTGTGGGCGATCCCGCTGTCACTGTACCTGCTGACCTTCGTGCTGGCGTTCTCGCGACGAAAGGTCTTGTCGACCCGGACGTGGGAGCGGCTGCTGCCGTTCACGACGGCCCTCGTCCTGCTGACGATCATCGGTGCGGTCGCGCCGCCGATCTGGGCCCGCCTCGCGATCCACTACGTGGGCTTCTTCGTGGCCGCGATGGTCGCCCACAGCCAGCTTGCCGACGACCGACCGTCGTCGAGTCACCTGACCGGGTTCTACCTGCTGATGAGCGTCGGTGGCGTGCTGGGCGGGATCTTCAACGCCCTGGTGGCGCCGTGGATCTTCGACGCGATCCTCGAGTACCCGCTGGTCATCGTCCTGGCCTTGTTGCTCCGCACCGGGCTCCCCCTCCCGACACCGCGGACCGACGCCTTCCGCCGCGAGCGCCAGGCGCGACTGCTGGACCTGCTGATCCCGTTCGGGGTGTTCGTTGCCGTGCTCGTGATCCTGGTGGCACTAGCCGGGAGGCTCGGGCAGGTCGGCACGCTGCTGGTCATGGCCGTTGCGATCGTGGCGATCCTCGTCTTCGTCGGCCGGCCGGTCCGCTTTGCCCTTGCGATCGCCGCGCTGCTGTCGATCACGTACTTCACCGGCGAGCGCGCCGTCTTCGCCGATCGGTCGTTCTTTGGCCTGAACCGGGTGGTGGATGACGGCAACGGCCATCGGATCATCCTCAGCGGGTCGACGATCCACGGCGTGGAGCGGACCGACCCGGACGGCGGGCGCCAGCCGCTCAGCTACTACCACCCGTCGGGGCCGGTGGGCCAGATCTTCGGTCCCCTGCCCGGTGCGGAGACCGGTGGAGGGTCCGGCACGTTCGAACGGACCGAGGTGGCGATCGTCGGCCTCGGGGCCGGAGGGCTCTCCGCCTACGGCAAGCCCGGCCAGCACTACACGTTCATCGAGATCGACCCGGTGGTGATCCGGATCGCCAGGGACCCGACCCTGTTCCGGTTCGTCAGCGAATCGGCCGCCCAGGTCGACATCGAAGAGGCGGACGGGCGGCTGTGGCTGGAGACCGCCGCGGATGGGGCGTTCGACCTGATCGTCGTCGACGCCTTCAGCTCCGATGCGATCCCCGCGCACCTGCTGACCCGCGAGGCTCTCCAGCTCTATTTCCAGAAGCTGCAGCCCGAGGGCCGGCTGCTGATCAATGCCAGCAACTCGTACCTCGACGTTCGGTCCGTCGTCGCCGGGGGGGCAATGGACGTCGGCCTGGTCGGCTACGCCCGGCACGACCCCGATCTGTCCGTGGCGGCACCGGGCGACAAGGAGGTCTCCGAGTGGGTCGTCGTGGCACGATCCGCCACCGCCCTCGCGGACATCGCCGCCGACCCACGCTGGATTCCGTTCGAGGGGATCGACCGCCGGATCGTCTGGACCGACGACTTCTCCGACATCCTCAGCGTCATCAAATAGGATCGGGTCTCTCGTCGAAGGAGCGTGCATGGACGGGCAACCTCGCTGGATTCCCCTCGTCACCCTGATCGTCGCCTGCGCAACGCTGGCGGTCGCGATCGCCATCGCAATCCGTCCCGGACCGGCGATTTCGACCACCGGCTCGGGTTCCGAGGCTCTCGAGGTCGAGATCGAGCGTCTGCGGGAAGACATCGCGGCCCTGCGATTGATCGCCGAGGAGTCTCCCCCGGCGCCGTCGGTCGACCTGTCGTCGGTCGAGCTTCGGCTCGCCGGACTCGAGAATTCAATGGCCACCATGGGGCAGGCGGTGGATGCGATGAACGCAACCGCGCGCACGATTTGCCAAATGGTGGCCGATAGCCCCTTTACGCCGGCGACGGCCTGCTGACGGCACCCTGCCGGTCGACGACGTCAGCCGCGCGCCGATCGGGTTGACCCTGCCCGTGAACGGCTGGTCGTTGGTTACCGACGGGCGCCCAGGATCCGTTGTGCCACCATGGCAGCGATCCCTGCGAGCCCGATCTTCGCGATCGGGTTGTCGAGCGGTCCACCGGTTCCGCCCTTGCCGAGAAGCTGATCGAAGATGCTCGGATCCTGGTCCCGTACGCGAGCGGTCACCTCGGCAAGCTGACCCGGGTCCTTCTGCATCCGATCGTCAATCCCGTCGTCATTCAGGTCGTAATCCGCGACCGACACACCTCGCTCGTTGGCGCGGGTTCGCAGCCAGTGCGAGAACTCGGATCGCTCCTGGGGCGAGAGACGCGAGAACGCCTCGGCTGCGGACTCGCGGTACTGGTCTCGCGGCAGGCCGGTCGTCACCTCCTGGTACCGATCGACGGCCTCCCGGTCGTCAATGGAGTCGTACGGTGAACCGCGGTCGAAGCGGTCGATGAAGTCCTTGTATTCCGTCTGCTTCTCGGGTCGTCCGAGGATTCGGTCGAGGAGATCCATGGATGCGTCCTCCGTGTTCGGGCGGGGTCTCCACCTCTTCTAGGAGAATCCTCGGAGGGCGACGGTAGCGGGCCCCTCGCAAACCTGGATGCCGCGTTGCATCGGCGGGGTCAGCCGGCCCCTGAACGGCCGATACCGTTGCCTACAGTCGGGCCAAGCGGCTAGCGCACCGCCCAGGCGTCGATCTCGACCTTGTACTCCGGGGCGGCGAGCTTCGAGATGTAGAGCAGCGTCGAGGTCGTGACGTGGTCGCCGAGCAGGCGGTCGAGGACCTCGCGACGGGCGGCCCCGTCCATGTCACCGACGACGTAGGTCACGATCTTGACCAGGTCGGTCGTCTCGAAGCCCGCGGCCGCCAGGTTGTCGAGCACATTCCGGAGCGCGACCTCGAGCTGGGCGACGGCATCGTCGGGGACGTTGCCGTCCAGGTCCTTGCCGAGCTGACCCGAGATGAACAGCTGCCGGCTCTCGCCTGACACCTCGATCTGGTGAACGTAACGGCCGACCGGCGGATGGATCGTCTCGGGGTTGCGTGCCTGCTTCAAGGGATTCCTCCTCGTGGCCGCGCGCCGCGCGCCGGCAGATGCAGCGCATCTTAGGCAGTCAGCGGGGCCAGGATCCGGTGCAGGAAGGCGGCCATCTGCTGGCGGGTCACGGGAGCGCCATTCCGCGTCAATCCTCGATGCGGAGGCTCGCGAGAATGCTATCGAGCTCGGCCAGATCCGCCTGTGACGTACCTGGCATGTGCCACGTGTCAATGACCAACCGCTCGCCGTTGACGTCAACGATGTACACGACGTTCAGCTGGCCGCTGCGCAACGGGGATCGAGCCTCCGGATCTTCCGGGTACCACGTGTCGACACGTTCACCTGGTCCGAACCAGCTCCGCATGACGCCCTCGTCACACGTAGCGGGGTCGAGGTCCGCGGGGACCGACAGCTCGATCCGCTTTGCCGGGTAGCCGCCCAGCGTGACGTCGGTCGGTGGCGTTGCGGCGCGACCCTTCTGGGCCACCAGCGCAGACGCCAGATCGTCGACCGTCGGCCCGACGGCTGGATCGAGCGCGGAGCCCTGCCACTGGCACGGATCACCGTAGACATTGGCGATGACCCAGTTGCCGACGGCCATTTCACCAGCACCGCCGCGGTCCTTATGGGGAATTCCATACCGACTGATCCATCCCGACGGGATCGTCAACGTGATATCGGCCGGGAACACACCACCGGCCGGCCACAGGTAGGTCCCGGGAGCAACGTCGTCGCTGTACCCGGGGAATTCGGCGATGGCAGCCGAAGGGGCGGCTGTCGGGGTGGGTGTCGGCGTGGGCCTCGACGTGGGTGTCGGTGTCGAGTCAGGACTCGACGCGGCAGGGGCTTCGCTCGAGGTTCCTGGCCCGGCCGCACAACCGGTGGACACGAGCAAGGCAATCACGATCGCGGCGGCGCGCTTCATCTCAACTCCTCAGGGCTTGGGTGTGCCGAGCCAGAGGGACGGCACCGGTGCCTCCCGAGTCCCGCTCCACACCAGGACGAGCACCGAGCGCTCGCCGACGGCGACGGCTGGCTCGCGGCGGGTGAATGTGTCGGTGACCATCTGGCTGGGCATGGGTTGCACCTTCCAGTCCACGCCGTCTCGGGTGAAGAGGATTTCGCGCTCGGTGTTAATGACTGAGACGAGCCCGAGCGACCCGGTACCGAACCAGGCGAATGACTCCTCCGTCGCCGCTGCACGTTCCGCGGCCATCGGCATCGCACTGTGGCCGTTCGAAATCCAGTGGTCGAAGCGCCGGACTCCATCCGTCACGAGCACGCCGTCGATCCACGGCAACAGGAATCCTTCCCAGTGATCCTCCACCTCGCCCGGGCTGCGCCAGGTCATGCCATCCGCCGAGTGCCACATCCCGTCCTGTCCGCGGGCGATGAAGCCGTCCGAGACGCCCACGATGTCGGTGATGCCTACCGGGAACTCGGGGGTGGCCGTCCACTGCTGGCCATCCGGGCTGTACCACCCGAAGCCCCAGTCCTGGAAATCGCCCAGTTCGAAGCCCTCGTCGGCCCACACGACGTGGAGGCCGGGGCCGTTGTCCATCCCGATATCGAGGATCCCATCCTCGAAGGCCACCTCCGTGTAGTGCGAGACCCAGTCCTCGCCCAGCTTCGTGGCAACCCAGGCGTCCCAGTCGAGGTTTGAGTGGACACGGGCCACCAGACCCATCGGGCCGATCCCGATTGCCCCCACGGGGCCATCGAACGGCGTGGTCGTCGCCGGCTCGGCGGGTGGCCGGACGATGCGCACGAAGTCCGGCTGGAACGGCGGAGGGGTCGCCCCGGCGATATCCGGCCGACCATCCTGGGGGTTCCACCAGCCCACGGCGTCGTCCTGCCAGATCGCGAAGTCTCCTTGCAACAGCTCGGCGTAACCCGGGTCGTCCCCTGGTTCGAGGCCCTGCCAGGTTTCGCCATCCGTCGAGGTGCTGGCCGCGCCGGAGTCAAGATCGACCAGGACGAAGCGATCGCCCAGCCAGGCCACGTGCCCGGCATTCAGGGAGTCGATCTGACTCCAGATCAGGTCGAGGCTGTGGGAGACCGGTGGCAGGGAGGGCTGGAGGCTCGGGGTCAGCGTGGGTTGACCAATGCTCGGGCTTGGGCCCGGCGTCGGATCCGGGTGGCCGACCGGGGGCTGGTTGCGGTAGTTCATGAACAACGTGGTACTGATCACGACGGCGGCAACGACCGCCGCTGCGCCGAATGCGGCCTTGAGCATGGGTCGGGTCCTCCACGGGCCGAATCCGACCCGCTGACGGGTGCGGTTGGTTGCCCCCCGTGGGTAACCGGCTGCAACGGCGCGCGCAACTGACGCCGAGTCGACGGACCGCACGCCTGCTGCAGCAAACGCACGGACACGCTTCTCGAACCGCTGCTCGAACGGCGTCGTGTCATTCATCGCCTAGCTCCGATCGAAGACGGCCAAGCAATCGCGCCAGTCGAGCGCGGGTGCCGGAGGGAGTCATGTGGAGAGCGCGCGACAGCTCCGTGGAATCGAAGCCCGCGACGTAGCGCAGCGCGATCAGTGCACGGTCCTCGGGACTCATGCCGGCGAGGGCCGTGCGGAGGTCGATGTCGCCCACGTTGGCGCCAGGATCCGCAGGGGTTGTCGCGGCCGGATCCTGGGCGACGGAAATCTCGAGCACCCGACCCCGGCGCCGCCGCCGCGACAGCTGTCGGGCTTCGTTGACGGCGATCGAGATGAGCCACGGCCGAAGGCGCTCGGGATCGCGGATGGTGTGCAGCTTCCGCCAGGCGATCGGCCAGGCCGACTGGACCGCTTCCTCGGTGAGCTCCGCGTCACCGCCGGTCACGACGAAGCAGACGCTGCTCATGTCCGCGTGGTGCGCGTCCACCAGGCCCGCGAAGGCGACCTCGTCACCGTCCGCGGCAAGGCGCATCAGCCCTGCCGAGGTCTCCGTCGTGGTTCCGGTCATGGTCACCATCGCCCGATAGATGCACGAGACCGCCGAGGTGATTCACGCGCGGCGATATCGGTCCGATGGTGCGGGGACGGGACTGCGGTGTCGACTGTGTTCGCGCCGATATACTCGGCCGCGTGAGCCACGTCTTCGTTGCGCCCCACCCGGACGATGTCGCGCTGTCCTGCGGCGGGCTGATCGCCAGCCTCCGCGAGCTCGGCCAGCACGTGACGATCCTGACGGTCTTCTCGGGCTCCGGGGGCTCCGATTCCCTGACCGACTACCAGCGCGAGGCGCTGGGCTTCGGGTCGAAGGCGATGTGGCCGGTCACCGAGGCTTTCAACCGGTCCAACGTGGCCGCCGATTGGCCGGTCTACGCCGACGACGACTCGGCGCCCCCGTGGGCGGCCCGCTCGGATCGCCTCGAGGCGACCCAGGAGGACGCCGATGCCGCGGCCAAGCGCTTCTGGCAGCGCTCGTCGTGGTATCGCCGGGCCAGCATCCGGGCCGAATCGCTCGCCGGCCAGGCGGTCATCGACACGCTGCCAACCCAGGGCGCGACCTACACCGACGAGGTCATGGACGCGGCCGCCGGGGGTGACCTGATGGCCCGGCGCCGAGTCGAGGACGAGCGCTACGCCTACTTCGCCGAGGCCGCGCTCGTGTTCCTGGATCTTCCCGACGCGGTGTTCCGCGGCTACGAGGGAGACGACCAGCTCCTGGGCAGCCTGCGCGAGGACGACCTGGGGCCGACGGAGATCCTGCGCCGCGAGATCGTCCGCCTCGAGCCCCAGAAGGTGTACGTGCCGCTCGCGGTGGGCAACCACGTCGACCACCAGCTCTGCCGGGACGCCGGGTTCGCCCTGCTCAACGAGCCGCGCAGGTGGGTCATGCCGGGCCCCGACTACGCCGGCATCGTGACCTTCTACGAGGACTTCCCGTACGCCTGGTGGAGCGCCTTCCGCCGGGTCGAAGACCTGCCGGTCGACCTCCAGGCTGCCGTTCCTTCGGACGTCGCGGTGTACCCGGAGTACGCCGACATCAGCGACCAGCTCGAGCGCAAGATCACCGGCATCCGGCTCTACGAGAGCCAGGTCCCGCGGCTGTTCGGCGACACCAAGCGGATGGGCAGCGCGGTCCGGACCTTCGGCCGGCAGGTTGGCGAGCTGGGCCGGGTGGACGGGTTCGCCGAGCGCTACTGGGCATCGCAACGGGCCTGACCGAGCCGATGACGCCCGCCACCGAACGGGCGCAGGGCTGGACGCCGGCCCACCTCGCGCTTCTGGGCGGCGGCCTCTTCCTTGGCCTGGCTATTCGGGCCTTCCTCCTGCCGACCGAGGGCCACCGCGGCGACATCGACCAGTTCGTGGTCTGGGTCAATGGCATCGCCAACGGCGGCATCGGCCGGGCCTACGACCAGAACTTGTCGTTCCCACCGGTCATGGCCTACATCTGGGGCCTGCTGGCGACGGTCGAGCCCGCGTTCCGGACGGTGACCGACGCCGCGGACCCGTGGATCCGGTCGCTGATGAAGTTGCCGGCCAGCCTCGCCGACGTCGGGCTGGCGCTGGGCGTGGGCTGGGCCCTCCGGTCCCGGCCGAACTGGTCCATCGCCGCAGCGCTGGCGATCGCGCTCCACCCGGCGGTGATCGACGTCAGCGCCTGGTGGGGCCAGTACGAGTCGATCTACGTCCTCGGCGGGCTGCTGGCGTTCCTGCTGGCCGCGTCGGGGCGGCCGGCGTTGGCGGCCGTGGCCCTCGCCGTCGCGCTGATGACCAAGCCGCAGGCGCTGCCCTTCATTGTCCCGTTCGGGGCGTGGTACCTGGGGCGGTTCGGGTTGCTGGCATCGATCCGGTACGCGGCCGTTGGCGCGGCCACGATCGTGGTGCTGTGGCTGCCCTTCGTCGCGGCCGGAGGACCGGCCAACTACCTGCGCCACCTGGCCGCGTACCAGAACGACATCTTCGCGGTCCTCTCGCTGCGGGCCTGGAACCCGTGGTGGCTGATCCAGACGCCGCTCGCCGGCGGCGACTTCGTTTCCGACACGAACGCCATCCTCGGGCCGATCACCTTCCGGATCCTGGGCCTGGTCACGGCCGCGATCCTGGAACTGGTCGTGTTCCTGGCGGTCCTTCGGGCGCCAACGACGCGGAACCTGGCCTTCGGCCTTGCGGCCGCGACGCTCGTCGCCTTCGTCGCCCTGACGACGATGCACGAGCGCTATTCCTTCGGCGCGCTCATCTTCCTCGCCGTGCTGGTGCCGGAGCGGTCGGTGCGCCGGTTGTGGGTCGCGCTGAGCGTCGTGCTGACGCTGAACCTGCTGGCGGCCATCCCCGGGAGCGCGGTCCCGATCGCCGGGCCGCTGGGCATCCTGGGCTCGGTGGCCTTCACGCTGATCACCGGCGCGACCCTGTGGCTGCTGCTCAAGCGGCAGGACGATCGGGTGGGAGTGCCCGCGCTCCAGGGCTCGGTATCGTGACTGGGTGATCGCTCGCCGCGCCGACCGCGCCGACCTGGCCGTGGCGCTCCTCGGCGGCGCTGCCATCGTCACCTTGTTCGTCCTCAGCCGCGGGCTGACGTTCTTCGCCGACGAGTGGGCGGTCATCGCCGATCGGACGCTGTCGGTCGACAGCTTCGTCCGGCCGTTCAACGAGCACTGGCTGGGCGTCACGACGATCGTCTACCGAGCGATGCTCGGCGTCTTCGGGCTAGGGACGTACGTCCCGTACCTCCTCCTGCTGTGGGCGCTCCATCTCCTCGTCGCCGCGGAGGTCTATGTCCTCGTTCGGGGCCGCACGGACCCGAAGATCGCGGTCGCGACGACGGCGGTCGTTCTGTTCCTGGGCAGCGGCTTCGAGAACCTGTACTGGGCGATGCAGATCGGGTTCGTGGGAGCGGTGGCGATGGGCCTTGGCGCGGCGCTGCTGCTCGATCGCCGGCCCGGCACGGTCGACAGTCCCTCGACACGGAACGTGGTCGCCGCCACGGGTCTGCTGACGCTCGGGGTCATGACCTCAGGGTTTGGACTGTTCATGCTGGCCTTCATCGGGCTGGACCTGCTGGTCGATCCATGCCGTCGGAAGGTGGTCCTCGCCACGTTCATCCCGGCGGGGATCTACCTGGCCTGGTACCTCACCCTCGGGCGGTCGGGGCTTGGCACCCACCAGGATCCGTTCACCCTCGAAGCGCTGGTCCGCACGCCTGGGTTTGTCATCGACGGCGTCGGGACGGCCTTCGGGTCGGCGTTCGGCGTGGGGCCGGTCCTCGGTCGGGTGGCGGCGCTCGTGATGGCCGTCGTCCTCTTCGTCCAGTGGCGGCGGGGCCATGACGTCGTCCGCGCGGCGTCGGCCTTCGGCGCGATCGTCGTCCAGTTCGCGCTGCTGGGCGTCGTCCGGGCGCAGCTCTTCGACACCGCCGCCGAGTACAGCCGCTACGCCTACCTCAGCGCGATCTTCGCCTTGCTCGGGATCACCGACCTGCTGCGGCCGGTCTGGCACGCAGCGGTCGATGGCGCCGCGCTTCGCCCGGCTTCGGGTGGCGGCGCTGGCCATGCTCGTGACCCTGTCACTGATCTGGAACGGCCTGCTGCTGGTCCAGGGCCGTGACCTGTTCCTGGAGCGAGCCGACCGGACCCGGGCGGACCTCGTCAGCGCCCAGCTCGAGATGCCACCCGGCGTCGACCCCGACCGGGTCAAGCTGCTCGACCGGCCGGTCACCCGCCTCCGCGAGATCATCGCCGAGTACGGCGCCCCGCTCCGGGATGCCTGGACCGGCGTCGAGCGACCGATCCGCCAGGACCTCCTCGACCAGGCCCGCTACGAGCTGATCAACCCGCTCCCCAACCAGGTCGTTCAGCCGGGCGAGGGCTGAGAGGGCCGCCGCCTGAACCGGCCGCGGAACGCGACCGCGTACCAGTGCAAGTAGTGCGGCAGCCACTTGCGGAGCTTGAAGTTGCTCTGGCCGGCCGTCCGGTCGCGCCACGTCGTCGGTACCTGGGCGACGCGCCGGCCGGCGAGGGTGGCCTTGACCGTCAGCTCGAGGGCCAGCTCGAAGCCGGCCGTGCTCTCGATCGTCACCGAGTCGAGGAAGCGGCGCGAGTAGAGCTTGAAGTTGTTGGTCGGGTCGTGGGTCGCGACGCCGCCGAACCAGTGCAGGCTGAGGCCCGCCACCCGGCTCATCAGCCGCTTGAGCAGCGGCCCGCCCACCTGGTGGCCGCCGCGCATGTAGCGGCTGGCGGAGACGACGTCGGCGCCGTCGCGGGCCAGGGCGACCATCGGGTCGACGACGTGGGGTTCGTCGGAGCCGTCGGCCATCGAGATCAGGACGTACGGCCCCTTCGACGCCGCAATCCCCGATTTCATGGCGTTGAGCACGCCCCGGCCGATGTCGTTCCTGTGGCCCCGGATCTGGGGCAGCTCCTGGCCAGCCGAGCGACCACCGGGACCGTCGTGTCACCGTCGAAGTCGTAGACCACGAGGATCTCGTGGGGCGTGATGACGCCGGCGGTCAGCGCCCGAAGCACGGGCTCGACAGCTTCGCCCTCGTTGTAGACGGGCACGACAACGGACAGCACCGGCAGGGCCTCGGTCACAGCCGGCCGGCCTCGACCTCGGAGCGGATCCACTGGATGACCTCGTCGAGCATCGTCTCGAGCGAGGTCATGGCCTCGTAGCCGAGGACCTCGGACGCCTTCCGGGTATCCGGCACCCGAAGCTGGACATCGTGCTCGAACGGCGGATCGGACACGGTCCGGAACGGCACCCCCGGGCCGTGGATCTTCGACCAGATGCACTCGGCCAGCTCCATCACCGTCGTCGAGCGGGCGGTCGAGAGGTTGAAGTCGTCGTTGACGGCCTTCGGCGATTCCATCGCCAGCCGGATCCCGCGGGCCAGGTCGCCGCCGTAGGTGTAGTGCCGGACCTGCGACCCGTCGCCCAGGATGTGGAGCGGATCCTGGCCCTTGAGCACCTTGAGGACGAGGTCCGGGACGACGTGCGACAGGGCCAGCTTGACGTTGCCGCTCATGACGTCCGTGTCGCGCACCGCCCGCCGCTCCCCGATGCCAACGCAGTTGAACGGGCGGAGGATCGTGAACGGCAGCTGGAACTGCTCCCAGGCGCCCTTGGCGAAGTACTCCGAGGCGAGCTTCTGGAAGCCGTAGGTCGAGACCGGCGGCGGCGAGGTCAGCTGGGCGCCTTCGGGCGTCGGGAAGACGGTCGCCGATTCGTAGACCATCGACGACGACACGACCACGATCCGCTCCAGCACGTTCTCGCGGTGGGCGGCGATGGCGGCATCGAACGTCGAGGCGAGGATCCGCTCGTTCTCCGCGAGGAGGTCGTAGGCGAACTCGTGGAAGTAGCTGATCCCGCCGATCATCGCCGCCGCGGCCACGACCTGGTGGCAGTCCCGGGCGAGGTCGCGGAGGAGGTCGGCGTCCTTGGCGTCCCCCTCGACGAACCGGTAGCGGGGATGGTCGTCATACGACTTCGCCAGGCGACCGTACTTGCTGAAGTTGTCGACCCCGACGACGTCGTGGCCGGCGTCGAGCAGCTCCGGGACGAGATAGCCGTTGATGAACCCCGCGGCGCCGGTGACGAGGACCTTCACTACAGCCGGATCCCCTCGCCCAGCGCGCCCCAGATGTCGACGACGTCGCGACCGCCGACCACGAGGCCCCGGTAGGCCTTGTGCGGCACGCCGAGGACGAGGATGTCGGATCCGTCGATGACCTCGTCCATGGCGACCAGCCGGTCGTCGCGGACGTACGGATCGGTGCACAGCACCCGCGCGCCGGCCCAGGCGAGGAGCTTGCGGAGCTTGTAGCTGAGCGACGCCCGGGCGTCGTCGGATTCGGCCTTGAAGGCCATCCCCAGGATGCCGACGGTCTTGCCCTGCAGCGAGCCGTAGCGCCGCTCGAGGGCCGACACGATGTAGGCCGGCAGCCCCTCGTTGACCTGCATCGCCGACTGGCCCATCGGGAAGTGGTCGGTCGTGAAGGCGGCCAGCTGCATCGTGTCCTTGAACAGGCACGGGCCGGCGGCGAAGCCGGGACCCGGCAGGTCCGCGGCCCGCGGGTACTCGTGGCGAATGGCGTGGAGGATGTTGGCGTAGTCCACGCCGGCCTGGTGGGCAATCATGAAGAACTGGTTGGCGACCGCGAACTTCATGTACCGCCAGGTGTTGGTGAACAGCTTGGCGAGCTCCGCCTCCTTGGTCGTCGTCCGGATCATCGTCGTCGCCAGCCGGCCGAAGAGCGCCTCGGCCCGCACGGCGGCGGCGTCCGTATCGGCGCCGATGATCTGGGGCAGGGTTCGCAGCTCCTCGAGCGCGTGGCCCTCGGCGATCCGCTCTGGGCAGAACACCACGTCCGCGCTGGCTCCCCGGGCGAGCAGGTTCTGCGACACGTAGGCGGTCGTGCCCGGGTAGACGGTGCTCCGCAGGACGAGCAGGGCGTTCGGCCGAAGGTAGGGCGCCACCTGGTCGACGGTCCGCTCGAAGACGGTCATCGATGGGCCCAGGAACTCGTCGACGGGGGTGCCGATGACGACGACGATCGTGTCCGTCCGGCAAAGGATCTGCGGCTCCGTGCTGAGGACGAGGCGCCCCGTCGGCAGGACCTCCGCCAGCACGTCGTCCGCGCCGTTCTCGCGGAACGGCATCCGGCCCTCGGCGATGCCATCGAGGGTGGCCCGGTTGGTGTCGTAGATGCCAACCCGGAGGCCCGCCTGGGCAAAGGCGAGGCTCAGCGGCAGGCCGACGTGGCCGCCCCCACCGAGCACGACGAGGTCGAGATCGTCGGCCTCGCGGCCGTCCCCGTTGTTCACGGGCGCAAATCTAGCAGGGCGGTGCGCGCCGACACCGCCACCAAATGGTCCCGGGCTCGTGGTACTGCGCCGAAACAGCGTGGCCCCTGCGAGCGGTATCGCAATCGGCCTGCAACGCATCGGGATGATCGAGGCGGCGCCGAAGCACC